>NZ_JBBGYV010000003.1:0-794901 GCF_037479535.1 Sphingobacterium sp. MYb388
TAGCCTTTTAACAAGGCTATTTTGCTTTAATCTGATTTGTTTACATCAACATTGTTGATTCAAAATATTTTAGGTGTCTATATCGGCGGTGTCTACCTCTTCCCATTCCGAACAGAGAAGTCAAGCCCGCCAGAGCCGATGGTATTGCCGTAACAGGTGGGAGAGTAGGTCGATGCCTTTTTTTATACAGCAAAAAGCCTCTAGAATTATATTCTAGAGGCTTTTTGCTGTATAATGCTTTTTTATAGATCTGTAATTGTACAATTGGAATTTATAATGGTATTATTTATTCTGTTATTATCATAACAATATTACGAAGTTCTACTTATTTAGTCGTTAAATTTTTATAAACTTGAATATTGAAATGTATTTTACGCATTTCTATATGCTATACTGGATTATGAAAATTAAATATATTGTCATTGCGCTACTAATTCTTGTATTTGGATACTTGATCTGGCAAAGAATAACGACAAATAAAGAGAAGAATGAAGTTCCGACAGCCGGAAAAGGAAAAGCGGCTACCATGTCTGTATATGGTGCTGTTATTTTTGCTGAATCGTTCGCTGATAACCTTAATCTGACAGGTACCATTGAACCAGATGAACAAGTGGAAATTCGTTCTGAGGTTTCTGGATTAATAGATCAATTAAATTTTTCTGAAGGAAGTCGCGTAAACAAAGGTGCTATACTTGTGAAAATCGTTGCCTCAGATTTATTAGCACAATTAGAGCAAGCTAAAACAAGAACGCAATTGACTTCGGAAAATGAACGAAGAGCAAAACTGCTACTGGAGAAAGAGGCGATTAGTCAAGAGGAGTATGATATTGCAAGTGCTGATTATAGAACGGCGAAATCGCAAATCGCATATATCGAAGCACAATTATCTAAAACATACATACGGGCACCATTTTCTGGAATAATTGGTTTGCGATCTGTATCTAAAGGCGCATATATCACTCCTACTACCCCTATTGCGAAACTTGTAAAGTCAGATCGTGTTAAATTATCATTTGCGATCCCAGAAAAGTATGTAAGCAGAGTGTCGGTGGGTAAAAAGATTTCATTTACAATTCCTGAATCTAAGGAGGTTTTTGCAGCAGAAATTTTTGCTATTGATCCTGCTGTTGATTTGACAACTCGAACTTTACTAATAAAAGCTCGTGCTGATAATTCAAATAATAAATTTGTTCCTGGTGTCTTTGTGAATGTGATCTTACCACTGGAGAGCATTGATGATGCTTTAATGGTTCCTTCCGAAGCACTAATTCCTATACAGAATGGAAAGAAAGTATTTGTTGTAAAAGAGGGGAAAGCAAGAGAGGTGATTGTAGAAACAGGAGGAAGAACTAAGGATAAGGTGAATGTATTGTCTGGTTTAATGAACGGTGATACTGTTTTGACTACAGGAGTAATGTCGCTGAAGAATGATGTTAAAGTGAAGGTTAAATTACGTTAATCGTGTTATATGAGTTTATCTACAACAAGTATTAAACGCCCAGTATTAACTATTGTACTGAATTTGATGTTGATCTTATTTGGTATCATTGGTTATTCCTACTTGGGTGTACGAGAATTCCCTTCTATTGACCCGGCTCAAATATCGGTTAGGACAAGTTACGCTGGTGCTAATGCCGATATTATCGAGTCTCAGATTACGGAACCTTTGGAGAAGGCTATTAATTCCATCGATGGGATCCGAAATATTTCCTCATCGAGTAATCAAGGTACTAGTAATATAACGGTGGAATTTAATCTAGGTAAAAACCTAGAGGAAGCGGCAAATGATGTGCGCGATAAGGTGTCACAGGCTGTTCGAAGTCTACCTCAGGATATTGATGCAGCACCTGTGGTATCAAAAGCTGATGCAGACTCTGAACCTATTATTACCATGACAGTGCAAAGTTCTGAAAAGAATATTTTGGAATTGTCTGATTATGCTGAAAATACGATTTCACAGCGTCTTCAAACAATTCCAGGGGTTAGTTCGGTACAAATCTGGGGGCAGAAGAAATATGCTATGCGACTTTGGCTAGATCCAGTCAAATTGAATTCTTATGGTGTTACTGTTCTGGATGTGCGATCTGCTTTAAACCTACAGAATGTTGAATTACCTTCTGGTAAATTAACGGGTTCTAACACGGAGCTGACAGTAAAGACCATCGGTAACTTGGCTTCGGAAGAGGAGTTTAATAATATTATTATTAAATCGACAGGAAATAGTATTATCCGTCTGAGTGATGTTGGGAAAGCTGCGCTAGAGGCTGAAAATTTCGAAACTAAAATGTCTGACTCAGGATTACCCATGTTGAGTATGGCTGTGATCCCACAGCCCGGTACGAATTATCTGGAAATTGCAAAAAGTTTCTACAAGGAATTTGATCAGTTGAAAAAGGACCTCCCTGATGATATTGTCATGAAAATAGCGCTTGATAATACGCTTTTTGTTAAGCGTGCTGTTCTAGAAGTCGCGGAAACATTATTGATTTCTGTTGTACTGGTGGTCCTCATCATTTTCTTATTCTTTCGGGATTGGTCGATTGCATTTCGACCTTTAATTGATATACCTGTTTCATTAATTGCTACATTTTTTGTGATGTATCTCTGTGGTTTCTCGATTAATGTGTTAACGTTATTAGCGATCGTTCTTGCTACAGGACTTGTTGTTGATGATGGTATCGTCGTCACAGAGAATATATTTAAGAAAGTGGAAGAAGGTATGTCTCCTATTCAGGCGGCTATTAAAGGTTCTAATGAAATTTTCTTTGCTGTTATATCGATTTCTATTACACTTGCCGCTGTATTCTTACCAGTCGTGTTTTTAGAGGGATTCGTAGGTCGGCTTTTTAGGGAGTTCGGAATCGTTATTGGAGCTGCTGTACTTATCTCAGCATTTGTTTCCTTAACATTAACTCCGATGTTGAATGCTTATTTAATGAAGGGCGGAGAACAGAAGAAAACTAAATTTTATGATCGGACAGAACCTTATTTTGTGGCGCTAACAGATGGATATGCAAGTTCTCTGATAAAATTTTTGAAAAAGAAATGGATCAGTTATCCAATTGTTTTAGCTTGTTTTGGTCTTATTTATCTTTTCTTTAGCTTATTACCAAAGGAAACGGCTCCCTATGACGATAGAAGCTATCTGACAGTGCGAGTCACTGCTCCTGAGGGTGTATCTTATGATTATATGGATCGTTTTATGACTGAATTAACAACTCTTGTCAATGATTCAGTTCCTGAAAAAGATGTCAGTTTGGTGATTACTTCTCCCGGATTTGGGTCAGCCGCGGCTAATAGTGGTATGATTCGTCTTGGTCTTGTACAGCAGGAGGACCGAGAGCGTACGCAGGCGGAAATAGCACGTGATTTGTCCCGTTTAACGCGATCTTCTTCTGAAGCTAAGGTTTCAGTTATGGAACAACCGACTATCTCTGTGAATAGAAGAGGAGGGCTACCTGTTCAATATATTATACAGGCTCCTAATTTTCAGAAGTTGGAAGAGAAAATACCTGAATTTATGGACGCGGTGAATGATGATCCAACTTTTTCAATCTCTGATGTTAATTTGAAATTCAATAAACCTGAGCTTTATGTCAATATTGACCGTGAAAAGGCCCTAAGTTTAGGTGTTTCTATATTAGATGTTGCTCAAACATTACAAATGTCTCTTTCTGGACAGCGATTTGGGTATTTTATGATGAATGGGCGTCAGTACCAAGTTATTGGTCAGTTTGATAAAAAAGATACGAGTACGCCACTCGACCTTGCCTCGATCTTTGTTAAGAACAAGGATGGACAATTGATTCAGCTGGATAATATTGTAAAGATTGAGGAACGGAGCAGCCCTCCTCAGCTATATCATAATAATCGCTACATGTCTGCTACTGTTTCTGCTGGTTTAGCCCCAGGAAAGAGTTTAGGAGAAGGAATAGAAGCAATGGACCGGATTAAAGCCAAGGTACTGGATGAGACTTTTACGACAGATTTAGGTGGTGAGTCGAGAGATTTTAAAGAGAGTGGATCCAATACAATGTTTGCCTTTGGTTTGGCTTTACTTTTAATTTATTTGATTTTAGCAGCGCAATTCGAAAGTTTTATTGACCCTTTCGTCATTATTATTACAGTACCACTAGCCGTTGCAGGAGCATTATTTTCACTTTGGTTATTTGGTCAGTCTTGGAATATATTTAGTCAGATTGGAACGATTATGTTGATTGGACTGGTAACGAAAAATGGTATTCTAATTGTAGAATTTGCCAATCAGTTAAGAGAAGAGGGGAAATCTAAATATGATGCAATTGTTGAGGCTTCTGCTGGACGATTACGCCCGATTTTAATGACGTCTTTAGCAATCGCGCTTGGAGCATTGCCGATTGCCTTGTCATTGGGAGCAGCCTCTACAAGTCGTATAGGAATGGGCGTTGTTATCGTAGGAGGAACTATGTTTTCACTCGTATTGACTTTATTTGTGATTCCTGCAATCTATTTAATGTGGTCTAGAATAAAGAAACACAATCCTGAACTGACGAATATTGAAGATTAATATGAATAAGATTTTTTATCTACTAGCCTTGCTTTTTATTCCTGTAGGCAGTGCTTTCTCACAAAATGTACTTACTGCTCACGATGCAGTTGCTATAGCTATGGAAAATAACTTTGATGTATTGTTGACAAAGAAGGATGTGATCATCGCTAAGGAAAATGCAACATATGGGAATGCTGGAATCTTACCAAATCTTACTGCAAATTTTAGCCAGAGCAACAGTAATCAAAATTCCAAGCAAACACAAAGTACAGGTGAGGTGAGAGAGTTGGAAAACGCAAAAAATAACAGCATGAATTATGGTGTTAGTTTAGGCTGGACCATTTTTGATGGCTTTGGTATGTTTGCGAGGTACGAGAAATTGAATCAACTGAAAGCAAGGGGTGACCTCGAGTTGAAATCGATCATTTTAACGACTGTTGGCGATGTGCTGAATATGTATTATACAATTGTTCTGGAAGAGAATCTTTTGCACACCATAGATTCTTCAATAGTTATTTCCACTGATCGTTTAAAAACGGCAGAAAATCGTTTTCAAATTGGAAAAGCTTCTAAATTGGAAGTTCTCAATGTACAGGTGAACTTAAATGCGGACCAATCCTTGCGATTAAAAAAATTGGAAACAATTGCCAATTTGAAAACGGAGTTAAATAGATTGATGGCTCGGGATTTAACGATAGATTTTGAGGTTCAATATGAGTTTCAATTCAATGAGAATTTGGAAATTAATGCTTTACTAGAACAGGCTACTAATCAAAACATCGAGCTCCAATTAATCAAATTGGATAAACGTTTGGCCGAGCTGGAGCAAAAGGATGTCCGCTCGAAACGCTTACCTGTTGTTCGTCTTAATTCTGGCTATAACTTTTCGTCATCAGAATCTAGTTTGGGATTTGTTTCTCAATCTAATGCAAGAGGTTTGACTTATGGTGTAACGGCATCGATGAATATTTTTGATGGTTTTAATCAACGGAGGAGTGAGCGAGTGGCTAAACAAATGGTGGAAAAAGCCTCGATTCAAATTGAGAGATCCAAAGAACTCATTAATGCCACTATTTTGAAAGCATATCAAAGCTATGTGACAAATATCAGCTTAGCTAAACTGGAAGAGCGAAATGAAAAAATCGCAAAGCAAAATTTAAATATAACTTTAGACAAGTATAAGATAGGTACGATAAGTGCAGTTGAATTTAGAGATGCTCAAGAAAACTATGTAAATGCTATGAGTAGGCTTAAAGAGGCTAGCTATCAGGCTAAGCTGTCTGAGATAGGTTTAAAAGAATTAGTCGGTAACTTGGACCTCTAACTCTTTTATAAATAAGCTAAGAGCCTTAAAAGGGCTCTTAACGTCCATCTTCTGTATAGAAGTCTAATAAAGAGCTCATGTATGGATCATCCCATCCATCAACAATATCATCATAAGCTTCATCAGGTATATTGACGTGGTTTATCTCGACTGAAGTTCCTTTTTTGTGTTCATGTAGTTTGATGGTAACAATGGAATCAGCCTCTTCTTCTCCAAAATACCATTGCTGAACAATCGTTTTATTGGGAACCAAATCGATAAATTTTCCTGTGATAGCACCATCCCACATCGAGAACTCACCACCGATAACAGGATCGATTTCTACTAAATCACCTGTCCAAAGACGTATGGTAATGTCCGTCTTCAGTGCTAGGTATATTTCTTCTGGCTCTGCAGGTAT
Organism: Sphingobacterium sp. MYb388; assembly: GCF_037479535.1. NCBI lineage: Bacteria > Pseudomonadati > Bacteroidota > Sphingobacteriia > Sphingobacteriales > Sphingobacteriaceae > Sphingobacterium > Sphingobacterium sp. MYb388. The sequence continues at coordinate 6,253 of NZ_JBBGYV010000003.1, forward strand.
TATATAATATTTTTTGAAATCTTTCATAGCACAAAAATACGTTAATTATGAAAGAGTGCCTTCATCTATTTTAATCTTTTCTTGAATGAAAAAGGCTCTTGGAAAATATTTAGAAAACTGTTATTTGTTTTATGATGGGGTGATCTAACAGGGAACAGCTTGGTAAGAGCTCGTGCAATATCTGATCAGTTTTAATTATGATGGAATAGTATCTTGTTCGGCTTTTGAGGAGAAGCTATAGTTAATAGTACTATTTTTGAGTTAAAATAGGGTGTTGTACGATCAGTTGACAAATATCTTTTGCAACATCTTCTTTTGATTTTAATGTAAATTCTTGAATATGCTGAAAACGGTCAATTACAGTTACTTTATTGGTATCTGTTGCAAAACCTGCTCCTTTATCCTGCATTGAATTTAAGACAATGAAATCCAGGTTTTTACGTATTAATTTATCTTTTGCATGCTCAACTTCGTTATTTGTTTCTAAAGCAAAGCCGATTAAGAGCTGTTTTTCTGTTTTCTTAGTTCCGATAGATGCTAGAATATCTGTCGTTTTCTTGAGTGCAATGGAGAATTGATCTTCTTTCTTTTTTATTTTCTGCGAAGCAACTTCGATCGGAGTATAATCCGCAACAGCAGCACTCATAACAATAATGTCTGATTGTGAAAAATGTTGTACGACAGCTTCAAGCATTTCATGTGCAGAAGTAACTTGAATACGATCTACGTTTTGCGGGGCGTCTAAAGCGGTAGGTCCACTGATTAAGGTTACCTTAGCACCAAGAGCTACAAGCTGTTTTGCTAAAGCATAGCCCATTTTTCCACTAGAATGATTCCCAATAAATCGTACAGGGTCTATCGCTTCATATGTAGGTCCAGCAGTGACTAATGCATTCCTTCCGCTTAAAGGGAGTTGAGGAGAAAAGCTTTGCGTAATAAAATCTAAAATTTCTTCAGGTTCTGCAAGTCTTCCTTCTCCAATTAAGCCGCTAGCTAGTTCTCCATTACCTGGATGAATTATTCTGTTTCCATAGGATTGGAGTAAGCGGATATTGTTTTGAGTCGAGGGATGTTTCCACATGTCTAGATCCATCGCAGGAGCTATAAACACAGGACATTTTGCAGATAGGTAGACCGCAGTTAACAAGCTATCACAGATTCCATTTGCGAGTTTTCCAATAGTATTGGCAGTTGCTGGTGCAACCAGTATCAGATCAGCTTGTAATCCGATATGGACATGATTATTCCATTCCCCTGTTTTAGGATCGAAATAATCGATTAAAACGGGGTTATTTGAAAGGGTTGACAACGTGAGTGGCGTAATAAATTCAGCCGCTTCTTTTGTCATAATGATCTGAACATTCGCTTTTTCTTTAACTAGCAGTCTAGTCAAATGTGCAATTTTGTATGCGGCAATACTACCGCATACAGCAATCACAATATTTTTTTTAGCTAAGCTCATATCAACTGAGATAAAGCAAATTATTCTTGCTCTTTAGCGGGATTTCTGAAATAAACCTTATCGTGTAAGAATTCATCAATCGCAATAAGTGTAGCTTTTGGCATACGCTCATAGTGTTTTGAGATTTCAATTTGCTCACGGTTTTCGAATACCTCTTCTAAGTTATCATTGTTAGTAGCAAATTCTGCAAGTTTGCTGTTCAACTCCTCTTTGATGTCAACAGAAATTTGATTAGCACGTTTGCTGATCACTACGATTGACTCATAAATATTGTCGGTAACGGTGTCTAATTGTCTTAAATCACGAGTTACAGTTGAAGTTGCTACAGTGCTGTTATTTTTTTGACTCATTTTTTTGGGTATTATCTTTATTATCTTTATTTTCTTTAGCGGCTATTGCTGCTTTTCTTTCTTTTTCTTGTTCGGCTATGGCTTTATTAACAGTTGCCATGTAGGTCGCCGCAGTTTTCATTTTTTTCTCGGCGCTATCACGAAGAGATTCAACTTCCTTCATATATTTGCTATTCGGGAATGACATTGCAAAAGAGCGATAATAGTCAATAACTTCAGAAAAGCGATCTGCTTGCTTGACAGGACTACTCTGAGTTGCAAGTTTATACTGAGACTTTACCGTAAGGTACTCAATTTCTTCTGCATACTTGGTATCAGGATAGGCTTTCAATACATTTTGCAATGCAATCACAGCAGCTCTATAGTCATCGTTTAATCCCATGTCATAGAGCAACCTAGCATTTGAAAATGCTTTAAGCTCTAATTTATCACGCAGCTTTTGAATTAATTCACCAGCTTCTTTTGCCCTTTCAGATTCAGGATACAAATTGACAAATAACTGTAGTGCATCGATTGCTTTCCTTGTATTCTCTTGGTCAAGACTTGACTTTGGAGAATCTAGATAATAACAATATGCAGACATAAAACGACATTCTTCGGCTCTAGGACTATTGGGATAAACATCTGCGAAATCTTTAAAATGATAACGTGCAGAGGTATAATCCTTTAGTCTGTAGCTTGCAAAAGCTGTGAAATAATATAAATTTTCTGCTTCGGCCTGTCCTCTAAATTTAGTTCTTAAATCTTCGAACAATATTAAAGCCTTGCTATATTTTTTGTTTTCGTATAGTTTTACCGCTTCTTCGTACTTCTGAGCGATATTATTGCTTGCTCGCAACTTCTCAAACTTACTCTTACAGCTACTGAACGATACCAATAACAAAATTCCGGCACATAAAGCCGCTATACGCCTATTTAAAAACATTTTACAAAGATAAGTGAATTTGTAATACTAATCAATTAAATTTTTATGTTGCAATATAGTGCAATATTGGAAGCTATACAATGAATTTAATCATATTAACTTTTTTTAACCATAAATTCTGGAATGTTAATACTATTGTCATTTGCTTGTTTAAAAACAGTATCAATCGGATAGTCTTCTTATCATTTTAGTAAATTTTGATTATATTTACATTCAAATTGTTTTTAGTATGACATTAAAAGAAAGAGTTGAACAAGCATTGGATACAATTAGACCGTATTTGGAAACTGATGGTGGTGATGTTAGTGTGGAAGAAATCACTGCAGATAATGTTGTTCGTTTGAAATTATTAGGAGCATGTGCTTCATGCTCTATGAGTATTATGACTTTTAAGGCTGGTCTTGAACAAGCTATTAGAAAGGCTGTGCCTGAAATTACTGCTGTGGAAGCGATTAATATTACGGACATGAATGACCCTAATGCTAGTTTGCCGACACCTAAGGCATTATAATTGACCGCTTTAATTAACACAATTTAACAGCAGTGTAACTGTTAATGTCTTAGATTTGTGCTATGAAATTCAACTACCACTTTATTTTTGTTCTATTTTTCATCCTCTCTGGGTATGCTTCATATTCCCAAGAGCGTAAAATCTTGCAGTTTAGTGGTATTGTAGAAACGATTAGCTCTGGTCTTCCTGTGGGCTATACAACTATAACGAATGAAAGCTTTCGCAATGAAGCCTATATGGCCAATAACGAGGGCTTTTTCTCTTTTGTAGCGCATGTCGGAGACACGCTCCGTTTTACATCTGTCGGTTATGAGACCTTAAGGTATGTTATTCCAAATATTCAGGGTGATCGTTTGTCCACTGCGATCGTTATGAAAAATCTGATTACGGAGTTACCGATGGTGACACCTTATCCTTGGGCAAGTATTGAGGAATTTAACATTGCATTTATGAATCTGGAGGTTGATTCAGACAATATTATTCGTGCGAAGCGAAATTTGTCGAAGGAATCTTTAGATGCTTTGGCAGCTAGAGTACCTCGAACTGCCGATGAGATGCATAATTATAATGTAAATGATAATCATCGCAGTATGAATAATAAAGTTATTAATCAGCGGTATGCGAATCCTCTATTAAACCCTTTTGCTTGGGGCAGCTTAATTCAACAAATTTCCAAAGGGAAAAAAGGGAAGTAAACTATCCTTTATTCTGTCGCTTCTAATTTATTTAATTCCAGTACACTTATTTTCGAAGTAAAATAGGCAATTAATCCGGCTATACTTGTTATGGTAAAGAAGACGATGACAAAGTCTGTCCAACGGATTGCAATGGGGTAGCTGTCAATTAACATATTAGCTCCCTCTTCCACTTTTATGATACCATAGTTTATTTGTAAATAACAAAAGATGTAACCAATTAGCAAGCCCGTTACACAACCCACTAAGGATATCATTAGTCCTTCATAGAAAAATATTCTTTGTATTAACGAGCTGTTAGCACCGAGATTCTTTAAGATGTTCATATCTTCTTTTTTATCTAGTACGAGCATGGTTAATGATCCTACAATATTGAAAAGGGCAATTATACTGATCAATGTCAAAATAAAAAATACGGCCCATCTTTCAACGCGAACATTTTTATAAAGAGTCGGATTTTGTTCTTCCCTGTTTTTTACAACATATTTTTCTCCAAGATCCGTCTGTAGTTTCTTTTTGAAATGTTGAAGATTTGCTTTGTCTTTTATATAAAATTCAATTGCTGAAACGCGATCATATTCTCCAAGCACTTCTTGTGCAAAGGAAATTGGGGTGATAATTAAATTGTCAAAATCTTGTTGACTTTTTAATATTCCTTTTGGCTGTATAGATCTGATATTAAATTCATCGGCAGGATTTGCTGCATTTTTAGCTCCCTTTCTAGGTGAATATACATCAATATTACGGAGGCCACCGTGAATAGATACGCCCAAGTTTGCTTGAACACCTGCTCCAATAACGGCAGATGGAATACTGTCAGTTTGCAAGGTATAACTTCCACTTATTAATAAACTGTCTTTGCTTTTATGGTCTATTGAATTTGCCTGAATACCTTTAATAGTACCAATATACTGGCGGTTATCGTATTCCAATAGTACCTTTTCCTGCAGTACTTCGGTGTAATCGATTACATTGGAATCTTTCTTTAGCGCAAGGATAGGAGGTTGATTTGCATCAAACAGCTTTCCTTGGGCAGGTTCTATCTTTATTTCTGGCACAAATTGGCTGTACATGGAAATTATCAGGTTTTCCATACCGTTAAATGAAGAAAGTAAGATAATGAGTGCCGCACTGCTTACCATAACGCCAACGATGCTAATACCTGATATAATGTTGATCGCATTAACAGATTTTTTTGAAAATAAGTATCTTTTAGCAAAAAGGTATGGTAAGTTCATTGTGATTAGCCTCTAATAAATGGATTGGTCGCTTTTTCAAAACCGATGGTCGTAGTCGGTCCATGCCCAGGATAAATAGTAACTTCATCGGGAAGTATATATATTTTTTCCTTGATATTCTTTAATAACAAATCATGGTTACCTCCTGGAAGATCTGTTCTACCAATGCTGTTTTTAAATAAAACATCGCCGCCAATCAGAAATTTTTGCGGCTCACTATAAAAGCATAAATGAGCAGGGGAATGACCAGGAGCAAATATAATTTTCAATTCATGATCACCAATCTTTATCACATTTTCTTCAGTAAGAAATGTTTCTCCAATCGGGGAGATATCATACCTGAAACCCATTTGTGGAGCATAGTTCTGTACCTCGATCAATACCGGAAGTTCTCCCTCATGAAACTGGGGATAAAGACCATAAGTGTCAAATATAAATCTATTACCTAGCACATGGTCAATGTGACAATGTGTATTTAATAAGATCTTTGGATTTAAACTATTTTGCTCAATGAAATCTGTTAACGTTCTTTCATCAGCAGGTCCATACATGCCGGGATCAATGATGACACAGTTTTTTTGTTCATCATAAATGACGTACGTATTTTCTTGGTAAGGGTTAAAGGTAAAAGTCTTGATCTGCAACATAATTTGTAAAAATAAAGTTTTATTTCGAATGTAAGGTATTCAACTGATCTTCTATAAGGCCACTGTGAATGAATAATTATAATTACAATTCATTCCAAATTTCCCAATTTTTTTCTGCCTGAAGTTCTAGCATTTCCAGTCCATTCTTAATTTTTGCACCATTGTTTTTCCCTTTTTTAAGAAATGCGGTTTCTGCTGGATTATAAACAAGATCGTATAATAAATGCTTATTGCCAATATATTCATAGGGAATATTGGGCGCATCTTCCATATTAGGGAAAGTTCCGACAGGCGAACAGTTAATAATAATATAATGTTCATTGAGGATGTCGGCATCAAGTTCGCTGTAAATCAGATTATTTTCACTTTTATTCCGGCTAACAAATTTATAAGTAATTCCAAGTTCATTTAATGCATACTCCACAGCTTTCGCTGCACCCCCATTGCCTAGAATCAATGCTTTTGTATGTTGCTCTTCCAGGAGTGGTTTCAGCGATTCTTTAAAGCCGTAAACATCCGTATTGAAGCCTTTTAAGTAAGGTCCTGACGGCGTATGTTTAATCTGAATACAGTTGACCGCCTGAATTGCTTCGGCCTCAGGAGATAGCTCCTGAAGATAAGGTAGCACATTGATCTTATGTGGTATTGTTACATTAACACCATAAAAGTTTTGATCGTTAAAAATCCGTTCAAATTCCCGAATGTCTTCTATACTATATAAATCATAGTTAATATCTGTAATAATTTCTTTATCAAATTTATCCAGATAGTATTTTTTAGAAAATGAATGTCCTAATGGAAAACCGATGAGTCCTAATTTCTTCATTTATTTAGGAGTATATTTTTTTATGATTTCTGAAATAATATGATTTCCTTGCAATTGCGGAAGATAATCAAAAAGAATATAATGTTTTTCAGGGTCGGTTGCCAAGCCTAATTCAAGAAAAACTATAGCATCATTGTACTTGCCATTAGCAAATAAATAGGCTACCATTCTAAAATATAATTCGGCAGCTTCTGGGTTATTCGTAATAGCCTCCGATACAATTTCAATTGCCTCATCTACTTTATCTTGTTCAAAGAAGATCGAAGAATAATCTAACCAGGCATCAACATCTAACGGGTTTAATGCGACAACCTTAGCATAGGCTTCTTGTGCAAGATCAATCTGTTTTAATTTATAGCGAGCATCCGCGATTGCAAACCAGTAATCTGGATTAGCATCGTCAAGTTCAAGTGCTTTTTTATAAAAATGGAGTGATTCAAAGTGTCTTTCTTCAAAGTCTAGTGTAACGCCTATCCCAAACCAGGCATCAGCTAAATCACCGTCCATTTTGACTGCTTTTTTATAGAAAACTCGAGCTTCTTCCATTTGCTCTAATTTTTCTAGGCATTCTCCTATAGCACAATAGGTGTCGGCGCTAGGTTTTTCATATTCAAAAGTTTGTTTATAGACCTCTAGAGCCTCCTGATAACGATCAAGGTTTACTAAAGCATTTCCTTTATTGAAGTATGCTGAAGAAAAATTTTCTTTAATTAAAATAGCATAATCGTAAGCATCAATAGCTTCCGGATATTGCGTCAGCTTGTGATATGCGTTACCTAGGTTATACCAGGCATAATAAGAGTAAGGCTCTGAATCGATGTATTTTTTATAAAACTCTACGCTCTCCTCTTGTTTGTCCAATATGTCATAGCAGTAAGCGAGTTCATAAAGTGCTTCCTGATTTTCCATATTGAGTTCTAGCGTTTTCTTTAAATAGTAAATCGCTTTTTCAAAATCACCTTCTCCCTGATAAACTACGCTAATGTGGAAATAGATTTCATCTTTATTGTCAGAGAGGCTCAATGCTTGGAATAATTGTTCCTTAGCTTCGTTAAATTGCCCTCTAGAACCATAGACTCCGCCTCGGATAAAAAAAATATCTCCTTCAGAGGGTTCTAACAATTCCGCTTTTGCCAGTGCATGCAACGCTTTATCAAATTGCTGTGTTGAAGAATAGAGTTGTGCCTGTTTGAGTAAAAATGTAATATCAAAAGGGTGCTGATTAATTGCATAATCGGCAACCTGTAATGCTTTTATAGGATCATTTTTTTCAATGTAATAGTCTATAATCCCTTCAAATGCTTTGGAATCAAAGAAATATTGGTCTTCGTTCCTAATCATTTCTTCGTACCGATCCACCGAGATTTTTCTTTCCTCAGGGGATTCAAAATCAAATTCCTCTTGCATCATCCTTATTTAATCTATCAATAAACCCAACTTAGTTGAAAATAGTGATTTTTAATAACTATGTCTAATTAATTTACTAACAAAATTAATTTCACTTTACAAAGATACGGATTAAAGTATGCAAAATAAAAAAGCCGATTCGCAAGAATCGGCTTTCTAAATTATATGTTAGCTATAATTATTTTTTGATCTCAACACGACGGTTTTGAACACGACCTTCTTCAGTTGCATTAGATGCTACTGGATTAGCCTCACCGTAACCGTTAGCTGTGATTTTAGAAGAAGCAACACCAGCGTTAACTAAGTATTGTTTTACTGCGTTAGCACGGTCTTTAGATAAAGAAACGTTGTAAGCTTCAGAACCTTCAGCAGATGCATAACCATCTAAAGTAACAGAAGAGTTGTTATCACGAACTTCTTTAGCAACTTTGTCTAATGTAGCGTAAGATTGAGTTTTCAATACAGAGCTATCAAATTCAAATTGAATAGGAGCAACGTAACCGTTTGATGAAGTGAATTCATTTGCAACTGGCTCAGGGAATTTGATTTGACGACCAGATCCATCAACTACTGCACCTGCAGGAGAGTTAGGCTCTTTATCGAATTTATCAGAAACACCGTCACCATCAGAATCAGTATTTAAAGCATTAACTGTACCTTCTAAAGTAGATACGCGTTGTTTTAAAGCTTCAACTTCGTTACGTAATGAAGGATCTTTCAATTCATCATACATTGTAGCAACTGGGTTAGCAAAAGTCAAGTTTTGTTTGTCTCTTGAACCTAAAGTGAATTCTAAACCACCGTATACGTTAGAGAATTTACCTTTAACATCTGAACGTCCTGGGCCAAACAATAAGTTGTCATCAGTGAAGTTCATTGTGTAACCTAAGTTTAAAGCAACAACTTCAGATAATTTGAATTTAGCACCAACACCTACCGGAACGTAAGCAGACAATTTGAAATCTCTATCTCCAACTTTTTCACGGTCTCCGAAAATTTCTTCACCCCATTTACCTTTGTTTGAATATTCTGCACCAGTAAAGTCATTGTTCGCAAATTGAACAGGATTACTAGCCATAACACCTAAACCAACTTTAGCGTAAAAGTTTACTGAATTTTCTCTTCTCAAGAAATCGATAGTACCTAATTGGAATACACCATTTAAGCTAGCAGCCCAGTTTACTTCAGTTTCAGCAGATTTAGCACCACCAGAAAGCCATTTTGTACTTTCAACTGCATTGTTTTTGTTGAAAGTTTTAACTTTACCACGGTTACCTTCTAATTCTAAACCGAATAAGTGAGAAAATTGTTTACGAACTGTTAATCCGTAGTACTCACCTACTTTATTTTGGAAGTAACCAACTTTCTGACCGAAGTTGTTAGATCCACCGACCAAAGCGTTAGGTGTAGTGATACCACCTTGAACACCGATTGACCAAGTTCTGTATTGTGATCTTCCACCAAATACAGTTTGAGCTTGTGCTACATCAGCGAAGCCTAAAGCGGCAACTAAGGAAGCAGCAACAGCTGTTTTTTTAATTGTAGAATAGTTCATACTCTTGTTTTAAGGTTATTATTAAATTTTAATTGTTCTTGTTTTGTATGCAATTGTTTAAAGTGCAATCACGGTTTGAAATAATCAAACACCGTGCCGAAATTAAAAAAGGATCAATTGTTTTAATTCTTACTATAATAAAAACTCATTTTTCCCGCTTTTATTGCAAAGCAGTAAAACAAAAATCCGGACGAATGTACCAAATTTTTGTTTTACTTTATATTTTTTTGAGAAAATACTTTAAATTATTACAATATGTAGTGTATAATAAACAATGTGATCGCCCCAAGCAATGCGGAGACAGGAATAGTTAATACCCAGGCCCATAATAAACTAATAGTAACTCCCCATCTTACTGCCGAAACTCTTTTAACAATACCTACCCCGATAATTGAACCGGTGATGGTATGTGTAGTAGAAGCTGGAATACCGAAGTGTTCAGTAAGTCCTAAAGTCAAGGCACCTGCAGTCTCTGCTGCTACACCTTCCAAAGGAGTCACTTTTGTAATTTTAGTACCCATTGTTTTTACAATTTTCCAACCACCACTCATTGTTCCCAATGAAATTGCTAGGTAACAGGTTAATGGAATCCACTCGGGCATGTGCTCTGTGTTGGGTAAATAACCTCCTGCAACCATTGCAACTAAGATAATACCCATTACTTTTTGCGCATCATTACCACCATGAGCAAAACTTAATGCCGCAGAAGAAACGAGTTGCAATACTTTAAACCATTTCTCTGCCACTGCAGGTCTTGAGTTTTTGGCAATATTAATAATGACAAGTGTAATGATAATGGATATGATCATCCCGATAATGGGGGCGAGGACAATAAAGGCAATGATTTTTAATGTTGCATCAATGTTAATCGCATGGATTGGATCTCCACCTACAATGAAAGCATAAGCCATACCTGAACCTGCAAATCCTCCAATAAGCGTGTGAGAAGAGCTGGATGGTACACCATAGTACCAAGTGAAAAGGTTCCAACCTATTGCGGCTAATAAACCAGCAAAAATAACTTCTAATGTAATATATTCTTCTAATACAGTTTTTGCAACCGTATTGGCCACTTTATGGTCGGTAAAATAAAAGTAAGCTGCGAAGTTGAAAATCGCGGCCCACAATACTGCCATAAAGGGGGTTAGTACTTTTGTTGAAACAACTGTAGCAATTGAGTTGGCCGCATCATGAAAACCATTAATGTAGTCAAAAGCAATCGCTAGTATAATTACAACAATTAATAATGTTGACATCATAATATGAATGTGTTAATATGCTAAATTCGCAATTATGCGTTTTTAACCAAGATGCTTTCTAATACGTTTGCTACGTCTTCACATTTGTCTGTAGCGTCTTCCATTGCAGATAATACTTCTTTGTGTTTAATTAAAGTAATGGCATCTTTCTCGAATTCGAATAAATCAGCTACCGCTTTGTCAAATATATAATCAGCTTTATTTTCAACACTGTTGATACGAACACAAGAATCTGTGATGTTACGAATATTTTTTAAATCTTTTAATTCAAAAATTGCTTTTGCAACATGGTCAGTAGCCTCAACAATCAGATCCGCCATTTCTATCATGGGTTCAGTTGCTTTTTGAACCTTGTATAGATCCATTTTATTAGAAGCACCATTGATGAAGTCAGCAACGTCGTCTAGTGAGCTTGCTAATGCGTGGATGTCCTCACGGTCAAAAGGAGTGATAAAATTTTTACCTAATTCTAAGTGTATTTGGTGTGTGATGTTGTCACCTTTATGTTCTAAATCTTCGATTTTGCGAACGATTTCTTTACGTTTTTCCGCGTCACTAGCGTTAACGGCTTCTTTAAGTAGCTTAGACATTTCTATCAAATTACTACCTGCTTGTTCAAATAAAGGGAAAAACTTTTTATCCTTAGGAACGAAATACTGAAAAATGCTATTTAAAGACATATCATTATTAATTATTTTTTGCGAAATTACTAAGTTAATGTTAAGTTAATGTTAAGTTTTGAGGAATGTTAAGTTGTGTTTTGTTAACATTAGATTTGCGAAACTTTTTCTAAAGTAAACCCAAATGTTGTACCTATACCTTCTGTACTTCTTACATTTACATTTTGCTGATGTGCTTCAACAATGTGTTTAACAATGGATAAACCAAGGCCAGAACCACCTATCCCCCTAGATCTACTTTTATCGATTCTATAAAATCGTTCGAAAACACGGCTTAGATTTTTCTCTTCAATGCCATAACCATCATCTGTTATCTCCACCAAAACTTGTTCAAATAGTGGGAATATCCTGATTTGGCTTTTGCCCCCGTTCTTACCATATTTAATGGAATTCTCAATTAAATTGACAAGTACTTGACTAATCTTATGCTTGTCGGCTTTCACCCAGTATGGAGTACCAGGTTTAGTTTTTAGTTGGACCTCTATATTATGTGCTTTTGCTTTGTCATCCAGAGATTCTTTCGTTTCTTTAATAAGTTCTACGATATCAAATTTTTCGATATTTAAAACCATTTTACCAGATTCAAGTTTTGAGATTTCGTCTAAATCTTGAATGAGGTAATTCAAACGATCTACATTTTTAGATGCTTTGTTTAGAAATGTCTTAGCCATCTCGATATCCTCTTCCATCAGCCCATCCTGTAATGTTTCTATATATCCTTGTATAGAGAATAAGGGAGTTTTAAACTCGTGTGAAACATTTGACAAAAATTCTCTTCGAAACTTCTCCTGTGATCTAAGTTGTTCTATTTCTATTTTCTTTGCTTTTGCCCATGCCTTAACCTCATTTTCGGCATCCCCTATAGGATCTGCTGTAACATGTTCACCCAAAGCGTCCTTTAGATCCTTACCTAATTTTAGGTTATGAATCAGTTTGTACATGGTATTGATCCTTTTATAGATGTAGCGTTCAAATACAAAGTTGAACATGAGAAAACTGATCAGCGTAGAAACGGCGAAAATGATGAGGAAAGATTTCCAGTCCGAATGATAGTAAAAACTAACAGCAGAAATAGCTAATCCTACGGCTAATGAACAATTTAAAACAAGTTGTCTAAAATTCATGTATGTAATAAAAAAGGCTTTAGTAAAAATACCAAAGCCTAAGTTAGTGATTCCTATATTAATAAATTGTTATAATTTTCCTATGATCGTTTTACCTCCAACCACTTTATCGCCAATATTGACATCGATCTGTGTTCCCAGGGGGAGGAATAAATCTACTCGTGATCCGAATTTAATAAAGCCAAATTCCGAACCTTGTGTAACAGCATCATTTTCTTTTAAATACCAAACAATACGACGGGCAAGTGCTCCTGCAATTTGTCTAAAAAGAACCTCTACGCCATTAGCATTTTTAACAACTACTGTTGTTCTTTCATTGTCTGTTGAAGATTTTGGATGCCAAGCGACTAAAAACTTTCCTGGATGGTATTTGAAATAGCTGACCATACCAGAAATCGGGTTACGATTTACGTGTACATTTATAGGTGACATGAAGATGGAAACCTGTAATCTTCTGTCATGAAAATATTCGTTCTCTTCTGTTTCCTCTATCACAACAACTTTTCCATCTGCAGGACATAAGATCGTTCCTTCTTGTACAACGATTTGTTTTGTTGGACTACGGAAAAATTGAACAATCGTAATAAAAAGAAATGCTGAAAGGATGTAAATTATCCATTTAATAACTTCAGGAGCATCATAGTAGTCCGCGATTGCGTTAGCAATAAATATTACTAAAACAGTAATTGCCAGACTTGTATATCCTTCTTTGTGAAATTTCATGTCTATAAGTTTTTTGCAAATATAATCAAATAGTCCTATTGTCCTTTTTCTCGATGAATTATTATCGGTAGGACTTCAATTTTACCTTCCGAATTCTTGTACATTTTACCTGTTACTGTAAGTATATCAGCTATTGGTTTACCATTTTCTAATGATGGATAATAGAAGCTGATATCCGCAATTAATTGTTCCAGTATGTTATTAAGATTTTCAGAGGATGTCTTTTTTATAAAATCTACTTTTGAAGGATTCCCTTCTTTATCTAATTTAGTTTTGTATTCAAAACTCTCTTCTGTAAAGTTTTCAGCACTGATTAGGATCATTGAATTGGTTAGTTCTTTACTAATGAGTATATTGAAGTTAGAGAAATCGTCAAAATTACATGCTTTGAATGTAAGAAATTCTCCTCTAGAAAAATTATCATAGGGAATAATGCCAAATTTACTATGTCGGTAATTATTGTCCAAAAAGTAATCCTCTCCGATTAGTAGATTGCCGTTTTGATATTTTTCCAATGCAATTAATGTCTGCTTACCTCCTTTGTCATGACCTAAAATTTGCCAATTTCCTTCTTGTTTACCATCTTTAATTTTTCCTTTTGCAAGATAAAATTCGAAACCATACTGATTGTAGCCTTCAAATGGTATTGAAAAGGAATAGTTTCCTTCTCCGTCTTTTATTTTTTGAGTTCCGTTCGGAAGCCAGAAATCTTGAATCAGAATAACGCTATCGGTATATAAAAGCTCCATAGCCACTTTATCACTTGGGTAACGATGTATAACGTTACCCATCGGCATATCATTCTTAAATGTCGCTTCCCATTTCAATATCCCATTTGGATGATATGCTTTAAAAGTACCTTCTTTACTTCCGTTAATATAGTTTCCCTCTAGAATTAAGCGGCCATTGTTATTAAAGTCTTTAAATGCACCGTCAAATTTTTGCGTCTTCGGATTTAATGTCGCAACACGTTCTATGGATTTGAACTCACAAGATTTGTCAGCTAAATAATAATTCTTATCAAAATAGAATCGGAACATATTGCTATCTAATTTTTCATAATAGATTGCTTTTTCTTGTCCAAAGGCAAAATTTAGCAACAAAATCAAGGATGATAATATGAACAGAAATTTTTTCATAATTCTTGTTTACAAAATGTTATTAATGTGCTTCCAGCCAGTTTTTACCCTGTCCAATCTCTACTACCAGTGGAATTTCTGTCTTAATCGCGGTCGTCATTTTTGTTTGGATGATTTCTTTAAAAATTTCTACCTCATTTTCTGGGATATCAAAAACAAGCTCATCATGTACCTGCATAATCATCTTGCCGGATAATCCCTGCTCGGTAATCGCTTTCTGGATTCCAAGCATGGCTATTTTAATTAAATCTGCTGCCGATCCCTGAATAGGAGCATTAATGGCATTTCGTTCAGCAAAGCCCCTAACAGTCATATTGGCCGAGTTGATATCTCTTAAATAACGTCTTCTTTTGAGGATTGTTTCCACATATCCATTTTCTTTTGCAAAGTCTAAAACCTCGCTCATGTATTTTTTTATCCCGGCATATTGACTAAAGTACTGATCAATAATTTCTGCTGCTTCTTTGCGGGGAATAGCAAGACTTTGGGATAGCCCAAATGCAGATTGCCCATAGATAATACCAAAGTTTACTGCTTTTGCATTTCTACGTTGATCTGATGTTACCTCCTCTAGCTCTAAACCATAAACTCTGGCTGCTGTGGCGCGGTGAATGTCATGACCGGAAGTAAATGCTTCCATCATATTTGGATCTTTACTCAACTCTGCAATGAGACGCAGTTCAATTTGAGAATAATCGGCAGAGAGTATAACATTATTTTCATGACGCGGAATAAATGCTTTTCTAACCTCACGGCCTCTTTCTGTGCGAATCGGAATATTTTGCAAGTTGGGATTGGTTGAACTTAAACGGCCGGTCGCAGCGACAGCTTGATTGTATGAAGTATGAATTAAACCGGTATCAGGATTAATTAAACCAGGGAGTGCATCTACATAGGTCGATTTTAGTTTTTGTAGCTGTCTAAAACTTAATATATCTTGTACGATATCCGATTTATAAGCTAAAGCCAATAAAACATCTTCGCCTGTTTTATATTGACCTGTTTTGGTCTTTTTCGCTTTTGGATCTAATTTTAATTTATCAAAAAGCACTTCTCCAAGTTGTTTTGGTGAAGCGATATTGAAATTAACACCTGCTTTTTCATAGATAGTCTCCTCCAATTGTCGGATATCTATTTCAAGATTTTGTGAGAACTGTTGTAATGCATCGGTATCGATCCGAACACCGTTTCGTTCTATCTCTGATAAAACATATACTAATGGAAACTCGACTTCATTTGCTAAATTTAGCGTATTTGTTTCCTCCAGTAGTGGTTTGAAGATTTCTTTGAGCTGTAAAGTAATATCGGCATCTTCGGCGGCATATTCCTTGATGATCTCCAGCTCAACATCGCGCATATTACCTTGTTGTTTTCCTTTGCTACCAATTAGTTCTGTGATAGAAAGGGGCTTATAATTAAGATAGTTTTCGGCAAGTACATCCATACCATGTCTGGTGTCCGGATCAATTAAATAGTGCGCCAGCATCGTATCGAAAATAGGGCCTTTTACTGCTACCTGATATCTCGCTAATAACAAAATGTCGTATTTGATATTTTGCCCTATTTTTTCTATTTGTTCATTTTCTAAAACAGGTTTAAAAATATTGATCACCTCCTGCGCTTGGTCACGATCCGCGGGGGTTGGCACATAATATGCCTTTCCTTTTTCAAAAGCAAAAGAAAGACCTACAATAGCGGCCAAATTAGCATCTAAACCCGTAGATTCAGTATCAAAACAGAAGCTGGAAAGTGTTGCTAGTTGTTTTGCTAGTGCTTCTTGCTCCTCTTTGGTATTCACTAAAATATAATCATGTGGAGTGTTCTCAAGGCTATTGACTGGCCCTGTGTAGGGTACTCCTTCTTCTGTATCTATCTGTTGTGGCAATGAAAATAAATCCATTTGACCATTTGTACTTCTAGGAGCATCTGCTACACTATTGGTTTCTCCAAAAACACGTTTACCTATTGTTCTAAATTCGAGTTCGTTGAATAAGGGTTCTAGTATTTCTTTATTAGGTTCTTCTATTAATAAGTTTTCTTCTTCAAGTTCTACCGGGACATCCAGCAGGATGGTGGCTAATTTTTTTGAAATCAAACCTTGTTCAGCATAATTTTCAACGTTTTCACGTTGTTTGCCTTTCAATTTATCTGCATTTGCAATGATATTTTCCATTGATCCAAATTCTTGGATCAATTTTTTAGCTGTTTTTTCACCGATACCCGGTATTCCGGGTATATTGTCAACAGCATCACCCCAAAGACCTAATATATCGATCACCTGATTGACGTCTGTTATTTCCCATTTTTCAAGAATTTCTTTTACCCCTTGTATTTCAGCACCATTACCCATACGGGCAGGTTTGTAGATAAAGATATTTTCAGACACAAGCTGTCCAAAATCTTTATCTGGCGTCATACAGTAAACGGTGAAGCCTTTTTTTTCTGCTTTTTTTGCAAGCGTTCCGATGATATCATCGGCCTCGTAACCGTCCTTTGTAATAATGGGAATATTAAAACCGGTGATTAATTTGAAGATATAGGGTATTGATGCTGAAAGATCTTCAGGCATCTTTTCGCGGTGTGCCTTGTACGATTCAAATTCAATATGACGTGCTGTGGGTGCTTCAGTATCAAACACTACTGCTAAATGAGATGGTTTCTGATTTTTTAATATTTCTAACAAAGTGTTAGTAAATCCCATTATCGCACCGGTATTTAAACCATTAGAGGTAATACGAGGTGTTTTGTTTAATGCAAAATAGGCTCTGTAAATCAGGGCCATTCCATCTAGAAGAAATAGTTTTTTCACGAATGCTAATTTTAAGGTAACTCTTACAAAGATAATAAAAACGATAAACCTTAAGTTTAATAAATTTTTACGATTTTTGTAAGATGATATATGCACAAAAGGAACTTATATGAGAGGATTAGTAACCAAATCTACGGGTAGTTGGTATCAGGTGCTGGGTGAGGATGAACAACGTTATGACTGTCGTATAAAAGGGAAATTTCGTACCAAAGGTATTAAAAGTACTAACCCTGTTGCTGTTGGAGATTGGGTACATTTTGAAGTAGAACCGGATCTTGAAAGTGCTGTTATCAATGAATTGGAACCTAGACGTAACTATATTATCCGTAAATCTGTCAACCTTTCGAAGCAAACACAGATTATTGGTGCGAATCTGGATCAAGCCTTTTTAGTTGTAACATTGGCTTCTCCTCCTACTTCTCTTGGTTTTATCGATCGTTTCTTAGTTACTACAGAAGCATATGGTATACCTGCTGTTTTGATTTTCAATAAGCTGGATTTGTTCAGTGATGAGGGACTAGCTATTTTACAGGACTATAAGAGTATCTATGAGCGAATCGGTTATCCATGTTACGAAGTTTCAGCTTTGAACGGCGTGAATATAGATCAATTAAAGGAAGTGCTTAAAGATAAAACCACTTTAATTTCTGGACATTCGGGAGTAGGAAAATCTACATTACTGAATTCAATTGTTCCAGAATACGCCGTTAAGACAGGTGATATTTCAGACTGGTCTGATAAAGGAAAGCATACCACAACTTTTGCAGAGATGTATGACCTTCCTTTTGGTGGAAAATTAATCGATACTCCTGGGATACGTGAGTTAGGAATTGTCGATATCGAAAAGCAGGAATTATCACATTTCTTTCCAGAAATGCGAGCGCTAATGAACCAATGTCGATTTGACAATTGTCGACATGTGAATGAACCAGGTTGTGTCGTTATAGAAGCTGTAGAAGAGGGAGAAATCGAATCCTCTCGTTATGATAGTTATTTAAGTATCTACCATAACGAGAACAATCGGATGTAAATGTATTATTTACTGGCTATAAAGTCTCTTAAATAAGTACATTCGTGGACTGCAGTTTGGTAAAATGCAGTCTTACTGTATTGTGATTTTAATTGATGAAAGTATTTATTATGTAATGAGAACTTGTAAAATGGGTTTTCACTACTATTTTCATAGTATGTCCATCTCATGTCGTCTTTTAACTCGAAGTCTTTCTGTTCGCACTTTGCTAGCATAAAGGTACACTTGGCTTTAAAGTCCAGGCTTGTAGCCAATTCTCGAGCTTTTAGGTACCACTCTTTTGCAGTTTTTGCCTGTTTGTAGTTTCTTTCCCAATACCTGTCTGGTTTGGCATTGTTGTCATATGATGACCAACTGTACGATACTAAAGACCAGGCATTACCATAGGTGCTTGTTTGATATATGCCATTAGCC
This sequence comes from Sphingobacterium sp. MYb388, assembly GCF_037479535.1. Lineage (NCBI taxonomy): Bacteria > Pseudomonadati > Bacteroidota > Sphingobacteriia > Sphingobacteriales > Sphingobacteriaceae > Sphingobacterium > Sphingobacterium sp. MYb388. Next base: position 25,047 of record NZ_JBBGYV010000003.1, read on the forward strand.
ATATGAAAATAGTAATCGGCTTTTTTACCATTGTTTTGTTCATCCTTTATTAATGTCTGGTACTTGAGCATTCGAGCTGCATATTCAAGTTTTGTCATACTTGATTGTCCAATCTTTTTAGGATAATCATTGATCGTAACGATAAATGGATTTGGAGCAATTGTTTCTTCCGCATACCAATTGCTGTATTCTTTTGATTTATAGGTTCCTGGTAAATTTTTGAAAGTTTTTACGGCATTTGTAAAGTCTAATTCTCTTAAATATGCTGTCCCTATCAATTCAGTTAAATAATTACTGTTTACTTTTTTAATATCTTCAAGTAGAAACTGGACCATTTTCGTCTGTTTTTCAGGAGACTGTATATACCTTTGAACTTGTATTAAGGTTTTGGGAGTTAAATCTTCTTGCCAAAACCGAATGGTACTGTATTGCATGTTGTTTTCAAGTGTGTCATTAACGTATCCATGGTTATAAAAAATATCTCCCTTTACTGCTGCTAAACTTGCCAGTGCGGTATCTCCTTTGGTAAGGTATTGGTTAACAACGATATTTTGTATGATGTTTTTTGAAATGAGACTGTAAGAACCATTCTCAAAAGAACTCCATGAATTATTGTTTTCCATGTTTTTTTCCTTCTTAGCTTTTTCCTGCAACCACTTCAGTGTTGCAATCAATTGATTTTCATCTAAGGATTTTTCTTTTTCCCAATCTGTCAATAAGGTTAACATTTCTGTAATGCGTAACTGATCTTTCAGATTTTCATTTAAAGATTTGGGCTCTACCATCTTTAAGTATTTTTTTGCGAGATCATTTTCGGCATTGAGCCAACTCAAGTAGGCCGCTGTAACTAAGCCTATTTGTGGTTGAATATATTTTTTATCCTTATACATGGTTAGCGCAAGTTCTCGGATGTTTTGGAGGTGTTTTTGAATTTCTTCTTTGTTTTCATCATGATACCACTGCGACATATTATAACCTAATGTATGGTCTTTAATGAAGAAATTTTCTATTTTGTTAACCTCCCGTGTGAGGAGTACGGCATTTATAGTATTAGCAGGATCCAGCTTATAACAGTTTTCGAGATATTCAATAGTACTATTTGGGTTGTTGAAACCGATGATTGCATTGATATTGAATTTGTCTGCTTTAGTTTTGGTATAGGCAAAAATTTCAGCATCAGTTGCTTGTATATAATGAAAATTGTTGTACGCGAGTATTCTTCTTTCGGGCGATAGCGTAAATACGCTAGAAAATAAAAAGGCAGCTTTTGCAGGTTCACCATTTTTCCTGACAGCACCTGCATAATTGGATAATGCCCAACCTAATACGGGAGATTTCAGTTTTGACCGAGCGATGTATTTATCATAAACGGTGATGCTTTTTTCATATTCTTTAGCAAAAAGAAATAATCTTGCCGCTTGATATGCGTAACGTAATAATAAGAAACTATTGTTCTTATGGACCGAAATTTTACTTTCTGCCTCAAGCGCAAATTGCTTTATTTCATCGAAATTACGCTCATCAGGACTCCAAGGGTCTTGTGCAATATTGGTGACAGGTTCTTGCTCTTTTGTAAAATGAAAGTAAGCGAGTTCCTTTTTATTTTTAGGAAGAAATAGACTTTGAATAAATGTGTTATTTCGAAGTGAATCTGGAAGATTATCCAGGATTGCTGTATTCTTTAAAACCTGTATTGTTTCCGGGTTTGATTGGTACATGACTGCGTATAGATCATCTGGTTTCACATTTTTTCCTAAATGATTTACCCAGTCTGTAACATTTACAGACGCTTCCAGTACAGGTTCCTGTTCTGTATATAGAAATTGATAGGGAATAAACTGAAAAGCGGAGTAGCTATTATCTTCCAGATTTGGTAGGAAATAGGTCTGTTGATTGTCATAAGGGTCTATTTCGGGACCACAAGCGATATTAATCGCAATTTCACTGAAATAGAGCATAAATGTAGCGCTAAAAAGCAGCAATAACTTCTTGTAAATCTGCATAATTATAGTTCGATAAAACTTCTGGGGCCAAATGGTAGAAGATGATTCTTTTCTCTTTTCCTTGAAGTTCTTTATTTAAAAATTTGGCGGTTGCAATTAACTGTTCCTTCGTTATAAATTCATGACGGATCACATCTCCTTTTTTTAGATTCGCTTTTTGTAAGTCCTGGTTCAGAATAAATAATTCCGTCTTTGGATTTCTTGTAAAGAGTGATTTATCATCCAAATCGCTCTTGTCGATATACTTAGAAATACCAATATATTGATGATCGCGAAAGGCTACATACCAATCGAATAGGGGTAAAGCAATATCTAATTCTAAAGGATAGTCTTTAAGAGTTCCACTCAGGTAAGTTGTTAAATCTTGCTGATTTAAAATAGAATTATGATCTCCAAATTGTCTTAAATTTCCCATATTATAGCACATCAGTGTTGCTCTTTTTACAGGAGGTATACCACTGGACTGAATATTTTTAACTTGATGAAGCCTTAATGTCGTGGTTATCGTCACTTCATTTAATTCAGGTATCTTTTGTAGGTATTCTAGCAGATAGAAAAATTTATCACGGGAGCTTTTAGTCCAGTCGCAATCAATCTGTAATTCTTTAAAGTCTTCTTTTCCGGATTGTTTAGCCTTTTCAGATACAAAAGGTATCATTTTATGTGCAAGTCCTCTAATCTGGAGACTATCTAATTCTGTAAATATTCTTTGGTTGATAAATACAACAGGCACAAGTGTTTGATTTGATGGAAGAGTTTTTTCAAAAGAAATTGGAGAGATGGGAACGGGCTCAATACCCCCATCAGTAAAATCAATATCCATTATACGAACGAATAATGTATTTGATTTTAGATCTTGTATCATCTTTTGTGATAAGGTGTCGGACTTATAGTTTGTCTTCCAATAATAAAAGCCTACGGAGGGTTCTTTTTTTTGACAGGAAATGTGTAATATTATACTAAGCGAGATACAGAAGAACAGCTTTATTTTATATGGTGTCATGAATTTGGGACCAAGTGAAAGAATCGATACTAATCTACTTTTATTGAAAATCAAACAAAAGTATTAATAAGTTGTTTTGTATTAGATAAAAATAACCAAATAAATTTACTAAAAGAGGAGCGCGTTTTACATGAAGGCTGTTTGGAAATGGATAATCGGTATTTTCGTAATACTGTTGATTGTGCTTGGTGGGGTTGTTTGGTATTTTAGTGTGCATTGGAAGCCAATTGTAGACCAAAAATTCAGAGAAATAGTGCTCGCATCTACCGATAGTTTGTACACGGTTGATTATGATGACTTGGATATTAATCTTGCTTTAGGAAATGTAACGATAAGCAATCTGGTTTTACGCTCGGACAGCAATGTTTATGCGCGACTAGAAGGAATAAATAAAGCTCCTGATAATCGTTTTCAAATCGAAGTCGCCAAATTAAAATTTCGTAATTTCTCTATACGGGATATGCTGCTGAATAAAGAGCTTTATTTAAAGAATGTCGTTTTAGATACTCCGAGTGTCCATATGATCAATAAGTATCATTCCTATAATGATACAGCATCTACAGAAAAGAGTAAACCCTTATATGATAAAATAAAGAATACCCTAAAAAGAATCCGCATAACCGGAATCGATTTGAATAAGGTCAATTTTAAATATTCGCAGATTCAAAAAAGTATCTACCAAGATTTTGAGATCAAGAAAGTCAATATAAAGATTCAGGATGTTTTGGTCGACTCGACATCAATTTCCGATGCGACACGTTTCTATCATACCAAAATGGTTGATATAGAAGTTCCTGCATTTACTTATAAAACTCCTGATGGATTTTATAAGGTTGATTTTGATCAATTAAAAATCAATACTAGGGATCGTAATATCATGTTGACAAAGGTGGCTTACCAACCTATTTTGGGTAAGTCGGCCTATTATAAAGCAAAGGGTAAAGGAGGAAGCTATGTTGTCATGAAATTCGACACGGTTCGTTTTGAATCTTTTGATTTTAATAGTTTGTTACGTAATAAGAAGATCTATGCAGGAAAAGCGCAACTGAAAAATGGACTCTTGGATATTTATTCGGACAAGCATTATAAATCAACACCTGTAAATAAAGTTGGAAGATCTCCGCATCAAGCTTTAATGCATATGAAAACGCAATTAGCAATAGATACGGTATTGGTACAAAATGCTGATATAAGCTATTCGGAGTTAAGTGGTAAATATAACCAGGTCGGGAAGATTACCTTCGATAAGAGTTATGCGACTATTAGTAACATGACCAATGATGTTTCAAGTCTGGCTAAAAATAAGTGGATGCGTGTCGATGTTCTGACAAAAGTGATGAATAGTGGGCGTTTACATGTTTTATTCGGATTTGATATGACATCGAAAACAGGTTTTCATACTTATAAAGGAACAGTAGGAGCAATGCAGGCACCAGCCTTTAATAAAATTTTAAAGCCGCTCTTAAATGTAGAAATAGCCTCGGGAAATATCAAAAAAATAGCTTTTGATATGGAAGCAACCGATCACAGAAATTGGGGAAAGTTTAATTTTGATTATGATGATCTAAAAATCACCATTTTAGAGAAGAAAGAAGATGGGACTGTTAAAAGAAAAGGTTTTATCTCTTTACTGGTGAATGAACTTTTGGTTAACGGTAGTAATCCAAACCTTTCTGGAGAATATATTATTGGAAAGGTCAATTGGCATAGGCATGCTGACCACACTTTTTTTAAGACCCTTTGGCAAAGTCTATTGGATGGAATAAAGCAATGTGTGGGGCTTAGCAAGGAGCGGGAAGCTAAATTAATGCGTACTGCTGACCGCGCACAACATACAGTAGAGAAAGCCAATACTGTTGTTGGCAAAACGAAAAGTTTTGTATCGAAGCTTTTTAAGAAGAAAAAAGGTGACGAAGAGAGCAAAGTCGCCGAATAAAAAAGAGGGTTTCACGTGAAATATGATCATCGGGGCAGGAAGTTCTGTTTTTCCTAAGTTATCAGTATGTTTGTGACAGATGGGGTCAATATTGAGTTTTTTAAAATTCGTCTTTAAGTATAAGAATAGCATTGTAGATCAAATCATGTTTTATGTCAGCATGATCTGTGCTTTTGCCGTTATTTTCAATGTGGGCTATGTAAGAGATCCAAATCTTGCAAACCTCCTCGATCATATCATTAATGCAATGTTCTATGTTTTGTTCATCATGACAGGACTTCGTACAGCTTCTTCTATTTTTGCGTTGAAAAGAATTGAAGTAGAACATTATTCAGGGCTGGTGATCCTAAGCTATTTTGCTTTAATCATAATAGCGCGATTTGCAAGTGTTCCCGCAGTTGATCTTTTCGGTAAAGATCAGTGGATCTATCTAGGTATTTATCTGGTGTTTATTGCAGAGCTTTCCAAGAGTACCTTGTTTTTTGATAACTTCTATTTTAATCCCACTATTTTATTTGTTATCAGTTTTTTTGCATTGATTCTTATCGGTACTGTTTTGTTGATGTTGCCCCGAACAACAATAGAAGCCCCTTTGAGTTTTATTGATGCACTATTTATGGCGACAAGTGCTGTATGTATTACGGGACTATCGGTGACAGATATTTCAACTAACTTTTCTCTCTTTGGACAAACAATTATTCTGGTGTTGATCCAGATTGGTGGATTGGGAATTATGACTTTTACCGGTTTTTTCGGATACTTCTTTTCAGGTGGTTTTTCGTTCAAGAATCAATTGATGTTTGGCGAAATTCTTGGTGAAAATAAAGTGGGATCGGTGGTTAAAACACTTCTCACGATAATTTTTATTACATTATTATTTGAACTTCTCGGTGCTTTATTAATCTTTAGCACGCTAGATGCAACTCTTTTTCCTTCTCTGGGAAATCAGGTGTTTTTCGCTATTTTTCATTCTGTATCTTCTTTTTGTAATGCTGGTTTTTCGATCCTAACGGATGGAATCACCAATGATGGCTATAAATTTAATTACAACTTCCAATTGGCTTTGTCTGTATTATTTATACTAGGTGGATTGGGTTTTGGGATCGTATTGAATATTTATTCCTATGTAAAAGATTCTTGTATTTACTGGTATCATCGGTTGGTGACGAAGAAGAATTATAAGCATAAAGCTTGGAACTTCAGTTTTAATTCAAAATTAGTGCTGGCGTGTAATGCGGTTGTCGTTGTGTTGGCAACAATATTCTTTTTTCTGTTAGAGCGGAACAAGACTCTTTCTTTGGAACAGGGGCAGATGGGCGAGTGGATAACCTCATTTTTTATGGCCAATGCTTCGCGTTCGGCTGGATTTAATAGTGTTGATCTCTCATTTGTATCCATGCCCACAGTCTTGTTAATTATCCTACTCATGTGGGTAGGAGCATCTCCTGGTTCCACTGGTGGTGGTGTTAAAGTTACGACCATTGCGGTGTCTATAATGAATATCATTGCTTTGGCAAGAGGAAAAGAGCATATTGAACTTTTTAAAAGACGGATCGCAGGCGAATCTGTACATAAAGCATTTGCCATTATTCTATTGTCGCTATTTACGATCGGTGTGAGTTTTATGCTGCTGGTTTTTTCAGATCCTGATAAGAGTTTTAAAGCATTGTTATTTGAGGCAGTATCTGCCTATACGACCTGTGGGCTGAGCTTGGGAATTACACCATCTTTGAGTGTTGCAGGTAAATTTATTGTAATGATGACGATGTTTGTCGGTCGTGTCGGTACATTGACATTATTGGTGGCTTTTATTAAAAATATAACACGAAGAAATTACACTTTTCCAGAGGAAAAGATACTCTATTAATCGAATTTATATGAAATATATCGTTTTAGGACTAGGGCATTTTGGACGATCACTTGCAGTTCATTTGACAGAATTGGGGCATGAGGTGATCGGGGCGGATAAAAGTCTGATTATTGTTGAGCAATTAAAAGATAAAGTAACACATACGGTCTGTCTGGATACAACAGACCGGGAGGCAGTATCATCTTTACCGCTTAAGGACTGCCATGCCGTTATTATTGCTATTGGAGAGGATGAAGGAGCTTCATTGCTAACAGTAGCTTTAATGAAACAATTAAAAGTAAAGCGAATCATAGGAAGAATTGTTTCGGACCTTCAGAAAACAGTGCTTGAAGCAATGGAAATCGCCGAATACATTATGCCAGAGGAAGAGGCTGCAGAAAGGCTAGCGATGCGTTTGGACAATATTGATATTGTAGATTCATTCAAAGTATCTGAAAAATACAGTATTATTGAGACAAAAGTTCCATCAAAATATGTTGGAATGACCCTTCGTGAAGCTAACCTAACTAATCTTTTTAAAGTGATCGTCATGACAACACTCAAGATAACCGAGGTAAAAGATAGCATCAAAAAGAAAGAAATTAAGGAGGCTTCGGGTATAGCGACTTCGGAAACATTATTGGAAGAAGGGGATATATTGGTTCTTTTTGGTGAATTGTCGAATATTAATAAGCTTATCCAAAAAGGGGAATAGGAGAAATAAGTCTTGGGTTTGGAAAATAATATAAATTGTAAAATCAAATGTATATTTTTGGTTTTCGTAAGTTTTAATAACCTAATAATATAAATGAAAAATTGGTTTAAGGAAAATTCAGCACATCTTATCGTGATAGCGATTTTTGTAGCGCTTGTATTCTTTTATTTTACTCCAGTGTGGCAAGGGCAGACTTTGGCACAAAGTGATGTTGTGCAGGCTCAAGCTGCACAGAAGGAAATGTTCGATTATAAAGCTCAAGATGGAAAAGCTCCGTTGTGGACAAATTCAATGTTTGGTGGCATGCCCACTTATCAAATCTGGTCTGCAAGTGAAAATAATATTGGAACCTATATCTTAGCGGCGGTCAAAACCGTTTTTCCACAACCCATTGATATCGTTTTATTTTATTTATTGGGAGGGTATTTCTTATTGAGTGTATTACGTGTTCGACCATGGCTAGCCGCATTAGGCGCCGTTGCTATTGCGTTTACATCTTATAATTTTATTTATATCGAAGCTGGACACGTCACAAAAGCGTATGCTATTGCTTTTATTCCTGCTGTCATAGGAGCGGTGATCATGTGCTTTAGAGGGAGCAGAGTTTGGGGCCCAGTTCTGTTGGCCTTATTTATGGCTCTTGAGATCCGTGTCAACCATTTACAAATGACTTATTATATGCTTATCGCATTGATGGTTTATGTAATCTTTGCCTTGGTATACGCCATTCGTGATAAAAAGATCAAGGAGTTTTTTATTGCTTCGGGTTTACAGTTGGCTGCAGTAATTGTCGCTATTTTAGTGAATGCTTCGATTTTAATTCCGACTTATGAGTACAGTAAATTAAGTACACGCGGTCACGCCAATATTACTAAAGTGGATGCCTCGAAAGAAAAGGGATTAGATAAACAATATGCTTACGAATGGAGCCAAGGTGTAGGAGAAACATTGACATTTTTGATTCCGAATGCGTATGGAGGAGGAAATAGTGGTATTTTGGATGAAAAGTCTAATGTCGCAAAGTTTTTGCAGTCTACTTTTGGAGCACAGGGAATGAGCACTGTTCAGGCAGGTGAATTCGCAAGTAGAATGCCGGTTTATTGGGGAGACAAACCATTTACTTCTGGTCCATGGTATTTTGGAGCTGGTGTATTGTTTCTTTTCATTTTAGGTCTATTTATTGTCAACAATAGACTAAAATGGTGGATTCTTACAACAACTGTCCTAATTTTATTGCTGTCGTTCGGAAAGAATTTTACATTGGTTTCAGACATATTCTTTGACTACTTCCCGATGTACAATAAGTTCAGAGCGGTCGAGTCGATATTGGTGATCGCGGCAATTTTGATTCCATTGATGGCGGTGTTAACGTTGAATGAGTTGATCACAAAGGCAGATAAAATTGAGAAATTAGATAAGAAAGTACTGTATACTTTTATCGGATTAGGTGCTATTTGTTTACTTGTTGCTTTTGTACCAGATCTATTTTTAAGTTTTAAAAAGAAAGAGGATGTGCAATTGCTGGAGCAACTGACAAGCCAGGTCGGTGATCAGGCAGTTGCAAATCAGTGGTTAAACAATTTAATAAAAGATCGTTCGGCAGTGGCGAGTGCAGATGCGTATCGTTCTTTTGCCATCGTTTTGATTACCTTTTTAGCAGTATGGTTTTTTATTAAGAAGAAGCTTTCTGCAAATGTTTTGATTATTGGATTGGCGGTTGTTTTTCTGTTTGATCTCTGGAGTGTCGATAAGCGCTTTTTAAATGACAAATCATTTGTAGAGAAACGCATGGTAACAGGTCAGGCTTTTCAAGAGCGGGAGGTCGATCAATTGATTCGTATGGACAAGGATTTGAGTTACCGTGTCATTGATTTAACCACAAATCCATTTTCAGATGCCCGTGCGTCATATTATCATAAATCTTTAGGTGGTTACCATGCTGCGAAATTGATGCGGTTTCAGGAGATTTTGGAGAACCAATTTAATGGAGCTATAAACGAAGACGTGTTGGATATGTTTAATGTCCGTTATGTCATTACAGGAGATGAACAAAAGGGGCAACGGATACAACGTAGAAGTTCTGCTGCTGGAAATGCCTGGTTTGTTGATCAAGTAACATTTGTTAAAGACAATGCGCAGGAGATGCAGGCGATTGGTAGTTTCACTCCTTCAAAAGAGGCTTTTGTTAGTGAAGAATTTAAAGATAAATTTGACGGTAAACGTTTAGGTTTGCCCGTTAATGCATCGATAAAGCTGACTTCTTACCATCCTGATAAAATGGTTTATGAATATTCTACTCCTACAGATGCATTTGCTGTATTCTCTGAGGTATATTATGAAAAAGGCTGGAAGGCTTTTGTTGACGGTAAAGAGGTGCCAATTATACGTGCTGACTATATTCTGAGAGCATTACAATTACCAGGTGGGAATCATAAGGTCGAGTTTATTTTCGATCCGGCATCTCATAAGCTCGGTAATATATTGACATTAATTGCGTCCATAATTTTAGGATTAGGGATTGCTGTTGCAATTTACTTCTCAATCAAAAAGAATAAAAAAGCAACAATCTAGAAAGATTGTTGCTAAAAATAATTTTTTAAAAACCTTTAGAATAACTTGAGCTGTGGATCAGTTATTCTAAAGGTTTTTCTATGATGTGGTGTTATTCCTCTGGCAAGTACTGCACTTCTGTGCTTGACTGTAGGGTAGCCCTTATTGTTTAGCCAATCATACTCAGGATAATCTTTTGCAATATTGTCCATATAATCATCACGGTACGTTTTAGCTAAGATGGATGCTGCCGCAATAGATAAATATTTTCCGTCACCTTTAACAATACAATTATGGGGGATTTCCTGATAGGGAATAAATTTATTACCATCGACTAAAATGTACTCGGCTTTTAATTTTAATTGATCCAGAGCTCGATGCATGGCGACATAAGAGGCATTATGAATATTTATCCGATCAATCTCTTCTGCGGAAACGCTAGCTACTGCATATGCTAAAGCCTCCTGCTCTATAATACTGCGCAATTGCATTCTTTTTTTTGCACTAAGCTGCTTGGAGTCATTTAATACTTCATGATGGTAGTCTTTTGGGAAAATCACTGCAGCAGCAAAAACTGGCCCCGCCAAACAACCTCTCCCAGCCTCATCACAACCCGCCTCTATAAACTCATCTTGAAAATATGATAATAGCATTTTATTTATTTTTGAGTAGCAAAAATACAATATATTATTAATAGCAAAAGGATGTGTTTATAGTAGCTTTATATATGAATTGTGGTATTTGATTTTTTGAACAAAATGCGAACGATTTTTTATACTTCGATTCATCTTTAAAAAGTTTTTATTAGCCCGCCAACTGTCGTGAAATTAGGTTTTATTGTAACTATTATGTTAAAATTTAGGTTTTACGTTTATTAACACTACTATTTTCTTCTTTTGTATAAGTATCAAATGAATATAACCCTGTGCTGTATACGATCGTTGTTTACCTGTTGGCTTTATTCTTTATGTTAGAAAGATTCAGTACAGCGTATCATGAGATGAATGGGAAGATTGGGTTGATTTATTTGAGCCTGGTGGGATTACCACACAGAATAAGAACCGATAATTACAAAAAGATGTATATGATGAGGATTACTTTCCTTTTATTTTGCAGTATGTTATTGAGCTGGGTTGCTCAAGGACAGACGAAATCCGTTCAAGGGATGTTGAAAGATGACAAGATTCGTGTTGTCGCTGGAGCTTCAGTAAAATTGATTTCAGATCAAGATTCCCTAGTAACCAGTTCTTCGATTGCCGGTATATTTATTTTTAATAATGTAAAGGCGAGTAAGTTTAAAATTTCTGTTTCAAACTTAGGTTTTGAAAGATTTGAGCAAGAGTTTACCTATCCGGAAGGAGAAAGTAAATACATTATTCCAAGCTTTACATTAAAGCCGGCCTCAGAATTATTGGAAGAAGTGGTTATTGATGGTGTGCCGACTATTGTTGTTAAAGGTGATACATTGGAATATACCATGAAGGATCTAAAATTACGAGATGGATCTGTGGCCGAAGATGCGTTGAAGAAATTACAGGGAGTTGAGGTGGATAAAGACGGTAATGTAACTGCTCAAGGTGAATCCGTGAAACGTGTACGCATTAACGGTAAAGATTTCTTTGGTGGGGATGTCAAAACTGCAACACAGAATCTTCCTGCCAATATCATTGAGAAGATGCAGATTGTTGATGACTATGGAGATATGGCCAATATAACAGGCAACAAAAATGGTGATTCGGAGAAAGTTTTGAATATCCAGATTGATCCCAAATATAATAAAGGGCAAATGGCAACTTTACGTGCTGGTTACGGTACAGAAGACCGTTATCAAGCTACCGGTATGTGGATGGGTATGAGAGAAGGAGAGCAGATTTCTATTTTAGGAAATCTTAATAATACAAATGCACCATTATTTGATTTTAATACTACCGGTGGGGGAGCTCGCCGTCAACAAGGTGGTGGAGGTCGTCGAGGTGGCGGTATGTTTGGTGGATCAGATGGTTTGACAAAATTGGGCTCAATTGGTTTGAATGCAAGGAAAGATTTTTCGGATAAGCTGACTGTTTATGGAAGCTATAGCTACAGTCATAGTGATAATACTACTTTGTCCGAGCAATTTCAAGAGATTACCTTGAGAGGTATCACGCAAAATGATAGTATAAAGTCAAACTCAAATAATATTGGTGCCAGTCATCGTTTCGAGGCCAATCTGGAATGGAAACCATCGACAAAGGATTATATTAAAATAACACCTCAGTTTGGATTTGATGATGGTGATGCGAATACAGTAACAAATTCGATTACTTTTAGAAATGAGGAATTTAATAATTCGCAAGATCAAAGTATTTTTTCAAATTCAACGGCCCCGCGTTATGGTATAAGTGGTTTATATAATCGTAAGTTGAATGAAAATGGCCGTAATATTTTCATGAATATGAATTATAATAACGCCAAAACAGATAAGGATCAAAATGCAATATTACAACGATTATTGGAAGATCCTAATAATGCTGATGCCTCTTTAAATTCAATCTACGAGAAAACTATCCAAGAAGCAAAAAATAAGAGTTGGAATGCGGGAGGTTCATTGAACTACACAGAACCTTTGTCAAAGAACGGTAAATTAGAATTTACATATGACTTCAATAAGAATAAATATGATAATTCAAACCAACAACAGGGTTATGATAAAGATGAAAATGAGATTCTTAACGATCCTAAATTGAACTTTGATTATAATTATGACTACTCGTTCACAACGCATAGAGTTGGAGCTAATTATTTGTATAGTGGAGAAAAAGTAACTTATTCCATTGGTGCGGCCGCGCAACCGTCTCAATTAAGAGGTAGTGCCTTGAGTTCAGATTTATCTGTACCTATTCATCGTAATAACTTGAACTGGATGCCAATTGCACGGTTTGAATACAAATTTTCGCGCCAATCTAATATTTCCCTAAATTATAGTGGATCAACAACTGAGCCATCAGTAACACAGATTCTTCCGTTTGATATGAGTACCAACCGTACCAGTATTGTTATGGGTAATGCGAATCTAAATCCCGAGTTTAATCATCAAATGAATATTAGATTTCGTAAAAATGATTTTCAGAAGGGAAATAATTTCTTTGCTTTTGTAAATGCAAATTTAGCAGAAAATAAAATTGTAAGTTTAAATAAATCATATTTGGGCCGTTTAAAGAATAGTAATACAGGAGGAGTCGATACTACTTTAATTTCTGAGACGCGCTATCTCAATGAATCAAATGATCATCCATTTGGAATTAGTTCCTTCTATCATTATGGTAAATCTTTGAAAGAAAAGACGTATAACATCATGTTGATGGGAGGTGTTTCTTATAACAAAAGAATAGGCTATTCATCAACAGATAGTCTTGATAATATTGGTTTGAAAAATGTGTCTAGAAATATTGTATTCAATCAAGGATTAATGTTGCGATATAATCCTTCAGAGAATCTGGAGATTAATCCTGGAGTTAGGTATCAATATAATCATACTGAAAATTCATTAACAAATAGAACCACTAATATTTCATCTTGGACACCAACCTTAATTGGTTCTGTAAATATTACCCCTACCACAATTTTCGGGGCGGATTTGTCAAAACAATTCAATCAGGGTTATGGGGATGGTATAAATGCTAATCCATTTATCATCAATACTTATGTAGAACAAAAGTTTTTAAAAGGTCAGCGTGGAACAGTGCGCTTACAGGCATTTGACCTCTTAAATGAGCAAACAAATGTTTCCAGAACAGTTAGTGAATCTATGGTTGTCGATAGTCGTACTAATAGATTGGGACGTTACTTTATGCTATTATTCACATATAAATTTCAAAAATTTGCATTAGGCTCTCCGACAGGAGATGGTGGCGGTCATGGAGGCATGCGCCCGCCACGCATGTAAGCTTACCACCTACCTATCGAAAAACAAGTGGATAAAATGGTTCTGATCGTAAGATCAGAACCATTTTTTGTTTGGTGCTATATCCCATCCACGTCATTTTTCGACTGTTATAGAATTCGACTGTTTTTATTTAGTTATTTTTGCCACTAAACGAATGCATTATGATCACATTTGAAAAATTAACGTCTGAAAATATTGATATCATTGTTGCTATGATGCAAGATTTTTATGCAATTGATGGATATGATATCGATCCTATTGTAAGCCGAGAAAATTTTAGAATTTTTCTTGACGATGAAAAGCTGGGGCAGTCTTGGCTAATTAAAGAAAATGATTTAGTCCTGGGGTATATTATTGTTGTTTATTTCTTTAGCTTTGAATTTAAGGGAACGGTAGCTTTGCTGGACGAATTATATTTAAATGCTGATGCAAGAGGCAAAGGTTTAGGTAAAAAGGCTGTTGAGTTTGTCAAAGAATATGTTCAGGACAAGGGCTGTAAATTGGTTCTGCTAGAGGTTGAACCGCATAACTTACCGGCACAAAAATTATATGAAAGTCAAGGTTTTGGTTTTCATCCTAGAAATATAATGCGATATGGCATTAAAAATAATTAAATAGAATCTCCAAATTAATATATGGAATACGAAATAATACGCTTATCCAATGGTATCCGTGTGGTTTTTCAACCGCAAAACCTACCGATTACACATGCTTGTATGTTAATCAATGCAGGGTCAAGAGATGAAAAAGAAGGTAAATTTGGCGTTGCACATTTTATTGAGCACCTACTTTTTAAAAGAACTGAACGTAGAAGTACGAATCAGATTTTAAACCATTTGGAAGCTGTTGGTGGAGATCTTAATGCCTATACGACAAAAGAATATACATGTGTACATGCATCATTTTTGACCCCGTATTTGGATAAAGCTTTAGATCTATTTGAGGATATCTTTTTTCATTCGACTTTTCCTGAGGAGGAATTAGATAAAGAGAAATCGGTTATTGTCGATGAAATGGCTTCTTATCTGGACAGTCCTGAAGAATCTATTGTAGATGATTTTGAAGATCTATTATTCAAAGGAGCTGGTTTGGGGCATAATATACTCGGTCTTGAGGATCAATTGTTGGCACTTACAAAAAGCGATATTCATGATTTTATTCAGTCAAATTACGATACAAATGAAATCGTGATTTCGATTACAGGAAATTATACGGTTAAACAGGTCGAAAGGCTTGCCAATAAAATTTTTGCATCCGTTGCTGAAAATAAAATTCAGCGGGAGAGGAATGATGTTGTTGCGGTGCCTGTATCGCATGTCGAGATTCCTAAACCAATTAATCAGGTCCATTATATGGTCGGTGCACATGCATATAGTTTTAGAGACGACCGAAAAACAGGTTTATTGTTATTAAATAATATGCTGGGAGGAATGGGGATGAGTTCGATATTGAATCTTTCCATTCGTGAAAAATATGGAATAGCTTATACAATCGAATCTAATTATACCATGTTTTCAGATTCGGGCTTATTTAGTATTTATTTGGGAACAGATGAAGAAAAGATAGAGAAAGCAAAAAAACTTGTTTTTAGGGAGCTTAATAAATTTTGTGAAAAGGAGATGAGTGCTGTACAGCTTCAGAAAGCAAAACGCAAATTTATCGGTCAGATCGCACTTTCAGAGGAAAACAGGATGAGCATGATCATTGCTGCGGCAAAGAATGTGATGGACTACAACCAGATTATTGAACTAGATGTTATTATTGATAAAATAAAAGCGATTTCAACGACAGAATTATTGGAAACATCACGGGAGATTTTAGATCCCGCTCGCATGACATCACTGAGTTTTGTTCCTGAATCTTAGTGTTTAATTTTTTTATTCCTTAAAGGAATTTAAGAGATGCATAAACGGATTGACTGTATACGATTTCATGAATTAAAATATTAAAGTATAGGTAACGCGTACAGCTTCTGATATTCGACTTTATGATATTGTATATAAAAGACAATTTATCTAAGTTTGTGCATTAGAACAGATAATTTTAAATATGAAAACAGCATATGTATTTCCTGGTCAAGGCGCTCAATTCGTAGGAATGGGGCAGGACCTGTATAATCTGAATGAAGAAACAAAAGCTTTATTTGAAAAAGCAAACGATATATTAGGGTTTCGTATTACCGATATTATGTTTGCAGGAACTGATGAGCAGCTGAAACAGACCAACGTTACTCAACCAGCGATTTTTTTACATTCAGTGATTTTAGCGAAAGCCTTGGGAGATCAATTTCAACCTGATATGGTTGCAGGTCATTCTTTAGGTGAGTTTTCTGCTTTAGTATCAGCGGGAGCTTTGTCTTTTGAGGATGGATTGAAATTAGTGTCACAACGTGCTAACGCGATGCAAAAAGCTTGTGAATTGGAGCCTTCCACTATGGCTGCGATTTTAGGTCTTGAAGATGCTGTTGTGGAGGATATTTGTGCAAAAGTGGATGATGTAGTGGTTGCGGCAAATTATAATTGTCCAGGTCAATTGGTAATTTCTGGCTCTATCGCCGGAGTAGATAAAGCTTGTGCGCTTTTGACCGAGGCTGGCGCTAAACGTGCTTTGAAATTAAATGTTGGCGGTGCTTTTCACTCTCCATTGATGGAGCCGGCTAAAGTTGAGCTACAGGCAGCAATCGAAGCGGTTGAAATTAACACGCCGATTTGTCCTGTTTATCAAAATGTGGATGCAAAGCCATATACAGATGCAGCAACGATAAAAGAGAATTTGATCGCACAGTTAACTGGTGCAGTACGTTGGACTCAAACAGTTCAAAATATGTTAGCAGACGGAGCAGAAGCTTTTGTCGAAGTAGGCCCGGGCAATGTGTTACAAGGTTTGGTGAAAAAGGTGAACCGTCAGGTACAGACTTCTGCAGCAAGTATTGCGGAGTAATTACTTTAAGAATAAATAGAAAAAGTCGCCCATAGGCGGCTTTTTCTATTTATTACGGAATAAGATATAATGATCTTTCATGACTTGATTGACAAAATCATTAGGATGCATCGTTGATTTAACATCCATAATGTTTTCTAGTTTCTGAGTAAGGGCTAAAAGAATATTGTAGTCTTTCCTTCTGACAGCGCCATCGTAAATCTCCTTTACCTTATTTGCATCTTGATCGCTCAATTTAATTACTTGCGGAAAGATGATGTCTTTTTCTGATGGGACATCCTCAAAGATGGTCTGTTGTAGGTTTAATTTTGCTTTTAAACTAATGACAGATGTCTCACCGGATAAATCGCCAATACGTTGTCCATATTTGGATAGGGCAATTGAAGTAATTGCAATCCCGCCCATACACATCCAGATATCAACCAGAGAAAATGTCCAACGGGCAAAATATTGATAAAAGTTGGCGCGGGTTCCGTCGATCTTAACCACTTTAATTTTCATGATTTTCTTTCCTATGCTTTGTCCTGACATTGCGGTTTCCATAACAAGAGGATAGAAGAGGGCGGGAAGTGTCAATAATGATAGAATACCAAAGAATAACCAGGAATCTCCCATATTAATATGGAAAGAGTCAAGAATGACAATTATTAAGATATAATAAACAAGAATAATAAAGTAATCAATAGCAAAAGCAATAATTCTAGAACCTAATGAAGCTAAATTGTATTCTATTTTTACGTTCTGTGGAGTATTTATTAATAGTTTATTCATATATTTGAAATAGCCGGTTTAAAATTTATATTCATGAGAGAAGCATCATTCATCGAGCGAAATAAGGAAAAATGGTTGTCAATTGAAAATAATTTATCCATTCATGTTGATGTTAATCCCGATGAACTGGCGTCAAATTATATTGAACTCACCAATGACCTAGCCTATGCACAAACTTTCTATCCAGAAAGTAGGACAAAAGATTATTTAAATGAGTTGGCCATTTTAGCACATCAAAAAATATATAAAGATCAGAAAGCTTCTGAAAATAAACTTAAGCATTTTTTTTCATATGAAATACCTTATGCTGTTTGGCAAATGCGGCGGCCGTTGTTGTTTTCTTTTTTGATTTTTCTTTTGGCGAGCATTATTGGTTTTTTGTCTGCTCACTATGATGAAAATTTTGTGAGGTTAATTTTAGGAGATGCCTATGTCGATCAGTCCATTGATAATATCGGAAAAGGGGATCCTGCTGCCATTTATGCATCAGGGAATAATTTTGGATCTGCGCTAGCGATCACCATTAATAATGTACGGGTAGCTTTTTTAGCTTTTACGTTTGGTGTTTTTTTTAGTGTGGGAACGGGTTATATTCTTTTCTCTAACGGTATCATGTTAGGTGCATTTCATTATATGTTTTATGAATACGGGGTTTTACAAAAGGCGATGTCTGCCATATGGATACACGGAACTATAGAAATTTCTGTTATTATCATAGCAGGAGGTTGTGGTTTGATGTTAGGTAATAGTTTCTTGTTTCCAAAATCCTATAGTAGAATGGAAGCCTTTATTCGAGCGGCAAAATTATCAATGAAGGTTTTAGCGAGTACAATTCCATTTTTTATACTTGCTGGTACATTGGAGGGGTTTGTTACCCGTTACTATCATATTTCTATGACCATGTGCTTGCTGATCATAATAATTACATTGGTGATGATTTTATATTATTATATTCTCCGTCCTTTTCAATTAGCTAAAATCAATCAATGGAAATAAATTTCGAATTTCAGAAGGAACGTAAAATTGGCGATTTTTTACAGAGTTTTATCGATTTGTTAAAAATTGTTTTGGGTCATTTTGTCGGAACAGTTTTTAGTGTTTCTATTATACCCTTGAGTATCACGACAATCCTCTATTATTTCCTGTCTACAAAGATTACGTTTTCATCCGAAAGTGATTCGTTTGAAGATCTTAACGTGTATTTATGGGTAAGTCTTCTGTGTGTTACTATCTTATTATTAGGATTATACATTTACGGTATCTGCATCGAATATTTTATTTTATTGAAGAATCAAAAAAATACGGACTTTACAGGTAGAGATTTATTGAACGCATTTCGAAACCACATCGGTATGTACGTGAAATTTTTCTTCGCTTCTTTGTTGGTCGTCGTAATAATTGGCATTCCCGCAGGGATAGCCATGATTATTCTGATGTTTATTCCTTTGTTTGGCAGCTTTGCTATTGGAATCTTATTTTCAATAATTGGATTGTGGTTTTTCTGCTCGTTCTTGTTTTATCGGGAAGGATATTTTTCTTTGACGACGACTTTTTTAGAGACATTTAATGTCATTCGAAAGAATATTGTTCAATATGGTATTGCCACTTATATTGTTAGTTTCATTTTTCAAGTAGTAATGATGATGTTAACTTTCATTCCAGGTTTAATCATCGGACTAATTTCCTATAATTTCTTAGAATTTGATAGCTCTTTTTTCGATGGATCTTTTGGGAAAATGTTAATGACCATAGGAGGGCTCCTTGTAACTCTTCTGACAATTTTTTTATATATGGGAGGTGTTCTGGCAAATGGGATTATTTACGAAACGGCGAAAGATTTTAAATATGGCGATCGTATCTATGCGATGATTGCAAATTTGGGAAGGAAAAATGATGAATAGATATTTTTTTGTTATTCTTTTATTTTTCACGACAGCTAGCTATGCAAATAAAGACTCTACGCGTATGGCTATGCCGAGTATAGATACAATAAAACAAACACGCGTCGATATCTGGAACAAGAATTTGTTTCAGGAAATTCCGAAAGATAATCGTGCTGCTACAGTAACGATTACAGATTATAAAAGTGTCTTGGATCGCTATCAATCCGAAGAGTTTATCTATTCTGAGAATATTAAAGATAAAATTGGTTTTTTTGATCGTTTAATGACCCGTTTCAATCGTTGGTTAAGCAGTTTGATGCCAAATTCTTCTTTTAATTATAATGAAGAGTTTTTCTATTTCTTAGGAATATTAGGTTTAGTGGTATTGATTTATATCTTTTATAAATTAATTTATTCAGTCAACAGTTTCTTTAGAAAAGACAATAAAGAGCCTGAAACAGAAGGTGTTCAAAATTTGGGGTATGTAGAAAAGAATTTGATGAATACCGATTTAAAGCCCTATCTCGTTGATGCGATTAAGGACAGAAATTATACTCTCGCTATTCGTTATATGCAATTGTTAAATATTCAAAAACTAGCACATGCTCATGTGATCAAGTGGAAGTATAGTAAAACAAATAATGATTTTGCAAATGAAATTTCAGATTCAGTTTTAAAAAATGAGTTTATTAAATGCACTCGGGTGTTTGAATATGTTTGGTTTGGTGATTTTAATTTAACTGCTACCGATTTTGAGCGTTATCAACAAGATTTTAAAAATTTTCAATCTAAAATCTCATGAAAGGCTCGTTAAAATTTAGCATATTTATTTTTATAATAGTATTCGTTGCAATCGGTATCATTGATCTAACGAGTAAGAAACCTATTATTTGGGATAGAACATTTGATCAAAAAGATAAAAATCCCTTCGGACTTTATGTGACCCATGAAGAGCTTCCACATATACTTGGCAAAAAAGTTAAGGTCACTAATATTAAAGAAGATCTTTTTACATACTTTGAATCGGACAATAGACTTAATGCTCCAAAAGAACAATTGCTATTTATTTCAGAAGCGTTTGACCTTGGTGATGCTGTTAATAATCGCATATTAAAATTCGCGGCAAATGGCGGCAAAGTTTTTATTGCTGCCGAGCAGATCAATCAAAAATTGTTAGATACGTTACAAGTTGATTATGAATACTTCTATGATAATCAAGATGATATTGAGGAAGAAATAAAAGTAGAGCTTACCCAAGATGGGATACCTATTTCTTTTAATAAGAGTACTTTGGATTATTCGTTCACTAAACTACCAAAGTCTGCAACGATTTTAGGTGGTTTGCGCTATAAGGAACATTTGTTGCCGAACTTTATTTCTTTGAAAATAGGTAAAGGGAGCATTATGCTACATATCACACCCGAGTTATTTGGTAATTATTATTTGTTGAACAATCAAAAGCAATATCAATATGTCGCCAGAGCTTTTAGCTATTTGGATGGAGAGACTATTGGGTGGTATGATTTTAAGAGTAAATATAATGAATCGAAAACACCACTTCGTGTTCTGTTAAATCATATAGGATTGAGACAAGCTTGGTATTTACTGCTAGTCAGTTTACTCTTGTTTTTAATTTTTAAGAGTAGAAGAGAGCAGCGCGCTGTTAAAACAGTTCTTCCAGAACCTAATTTGTCTAAACAGTTCTGTGAAACCATTGCAACATTATACTATGAAAATGGTTCTCCAGGAAATATGGTGCACAAAAAAGTTGATTATTTTTTACATGATATTCGTAAAAAATTTCATGTTGATACATTACTTATTCATGAAGAAGAATTTTTAGAGAACTTGTCTCAACGCTCTGGTGTCTCAAAAGAAATAACAGCAGAAATGATTCAATTGATAACAGAATGCCAAAAAGGAAGTCATTTTACAGAGCAAGATTTAAGAAATGTCAATACTAAAATAGAAGAATTTAAAGTTAAAGCAGAAATGTAATGAGTGAATTTGAAAAATATATGCCCTTTGAGAATCGTTTAGATTTGACGGTTCTGTATGATAAAATGGCAGCTGTAAAAGCTGAAGTAAAGAAGGTGATTGTCGGTCAGGATCAACTCTTGGATATGTTATTGATTTCGATCCTAGCATCAGGTCACTCTTTGATTGAAGGTTTGCCTGGAGTGGCGAAGACATTATCTGCGAAATTGGTTTCGAAAACAATTGCTAGTGATTTCAAACGAATTCAGTTTACACCGGATTTAATGCCTTCAGATGTCACAGGTTCTTCTATTTTGGATTTAAAGACGAATGAATTTATTTTTAAGAGAGGACCTATTTTTGCGAATATCATCTTAATTGATGAAATAAATCGTGCTCCTGCCAAAACTCAGGCATCTTTATTTGAATCTATGGCCGAACGCCAGGTGACAGTTGATGGGGAAACTTATTTTTTACCGACCCCGTTTATTGTATTTGCAACACAAAATCCAATTGAGCACGAAGGAACTTATCGACTTCCAGAGGCACAATTAGATCGTTTTCTTTTTAAAATAGATGTTCATTACCCTGATCAAGAACAGGAGTTGTTGATTTTAAAGGAGCATCACTTACAAAAGGCGCAAGATAAAGAAGCGTTGGTTCAACAGGTCGTGTCTTCGCAAGAAATTGCTGATTTTCAGCGTTTGATCAAATCCATATATGTACATGATGAAATTTTGGTTTATATCGCTCATTTAATTTCTAAGACCAGAAACAATCCTAATTTGACATTAGGTGCATCACCTCGAGCTTCAATTGCTATTTTGGAATCTGCTAAAGCTTCAGCAGCACTAAATGGTCGTGATTTTGTCACACCTGAAGATATTAAAAAAGTTGCTTTTGCGGTTTTAGGACACCGTGTTATGCTGACTCCTGAGAAGGAAATGGAAGGTTTCACAACAGATTACATTATTGATCAAATCATTGCTAGTATAGAAATTCCGAGATAATGAAGAAGCTCAAACAACTGTATTTCACAAATCGATTTTTTTATGGTCTGCTGACCATTGCAACATTTTTTGTTATTTCATTTTTTGTGAAAGTGTTGTTTATTCCTGTAGCTATTCTTTTTTGGATCTTAACTGCCGTGATGATCTGGGATTTGATATTCTTATTTTCTGGTAAAGGGAATGTTTCTGTGATACGGAATTATCCAGAAAAATTTTCTAATGGTGACGAAAACCCACTTATTATCAGAGCCGAAAGTCGGTATCCCCGTCGGATATTCGTTCGTATATTAGAAGAATTTCCAGTGGAATTACAGGTTCGAGATAAAGATTTTGAAATTACATTATCCCCTTTCTTAGAAAAGGAAATTCATTATAGTCTGAAATTGACACGTCGGGGTATTTATTCTTTTGGAAAATGTTGTGCTATGGCTCGTTTTTTGGGTTTTTTTGAAAGAAGGTTTGCAACAAATGATACCTTAAGCATTCCATGTTATCCTTCTTTTATTCAATTACGTAAATATCAGCTTTTAGCCACGACCAACAGGTTGAATGAAATGGGTGTTAAGCGTATTCGAAGAATTGGTGCAGCCATGGAGTTTGATCATGTGCGTGATTATGTGCAAGGAGATGATTACAGAAGGATGAATTGGAAGGCTTCAGCCAAAGTTAAGAAATTGATGATAAATCAATTTGAAGAAGAAAAATCACAACCCATTTATAGTTTCATTGATACTGGACGAGCGATGCGTATGCCGTTTGAAGAGATGACATTATTGGATTATGCCATTAATGCTACTTTAGTTTTATCAAATGCGGCTATTTTGAAACATGATCGTGCAGGTATGCTTACTTTTTCAAAAGAGATCGGTAATCAGGTTGTTGCAGAGAAACGTAATAATCAAATGATGCGGATTTCAGAGGCACTCTATCACATTCAAACCGAATTTCAAGAGTCTGAATTTGGCAATTTATATACTTACGCGAATAAACATATTAATAAACGTTCTCTTATCTTTATTTACACAAATTTCGAAACTTTGGACGCTCTTAATAGGCAGTTGGCTTATTTAAAAATGCTCAATCGTTCCCATATCTTAGTGGTTATTGTATTTCAAAATACAGAATTGGATGAACTCGCGAAAAGTTCGCCTTACAGGACGATTGAAATATATAACCAAATTATTGCTGAAAAATTCATTTATGAGAAAAATCTCATTATTCAAGAATTGCATAGAAACGGAATTCAAACAATTTATACAGCACCAGAAAATCTAACCATCAATTCGATTAACAAATACTTAGAGATTAAAGCACGAGGTCTTATCTAATCAGTCTGTAGAGAGATTAAACTACCATATCATAAAAACACAGCAGGCTCATCATATGATGAGCCTGCTGTGTTTTTATGAGTGTAGCCAAATTTAAATGACTATAAACCAAAAGCTGTCTTTACCTTATCAATAAAGTCCAGTTTTTCCCAAGTAAATAGCTCAACTTCAACTGTTTTTTTATCACCGTTAGAATTTTCAAATTCTTTCGTTACAGTTTTTGGGGTTCTACCCATATGTCCATATGCTGCGGTTTCCGAATAAATTGGGTTTCTTAGGCCTAGCCTGGTTTCAATACCGTAAGGAGTCATGTCAAAAATTTCAGTGATTTTATCGGCAATTTGACTATCGTTTAATTCCACTTTGCTTGTTCCATAGGTATTGACATAAATTCCCATAGGATCTTTTACACCAATCGCATAAGAAATCTGAACTAAAATTTCATCTGCAATACCTGCGGCAACTAAGTTTTTAGCGATGTGACGTGTTGCATAAGCAGCAGAACGGTCTACTTTTGACGGATCTTTTCCTGAAAAAGCTCCACCGCCATGTGCACCTTTACCACCGTATGTATCAACAATAATTTTGCGACCTGTCAGACCGGTATCACCATGTGGTCCACCAATAACAAATTTTCCTGTTGGGTTAATATGAAACTTGATATCACCATTAAATAATTCTTGCAGTTCAGGTTTTAATTGTGCTTTCACCCTTGGGATTAAGATATTTTTAATATCAGCTGTAATTTTTTCACGCATCTCTTCTTCTGATGAAAAATCATCGTGTTGTGTAGAGATCACGATGGTGTCGATACGTGCTGGTTTATGATCTTCCGTATATTCTAACGTTACTTGTGATTTAGCATCAGGGCGTAAATAAGTAATTTCCTTATTTTCACGACGTAATGCCGCTAATTCATAAAGTAAGCGATGCGATAAATCTAAGGCCAGTGGCATATAGTTATCCGTTTCATTGCTTGCATATCCAAACATGATTCCTTGATCGCCGGCACCTTGATCTTGCTTTGCCTTACGGTCTACACCCTGATTAATATCTGCCGACTGTTCATGGATAGCTGATAATACACCACATGAATTTGCTTCAAACATATATTCAGACTTGGTATAACCAATGCGCTCTATTACTGCACGTGTTATTTTTTGAACATCTAAATATATTTTTGATTTCACTTCACCTGCAAGCACAACCTGTCCCGTTGTAACCAAAGTTTCGATTGCAACGCGTGCATCTTCGTCCCAAGCTAAAAAATTGTCAATCAGTGCATCTGAGATTTGATCAGCAATTTTGTCTGGATGTCCTTCTGAAACAGATTCGGACGTAAATAAGTAAGCCATATTACCTTTTTTAATATTATATTATAAGGATTTGCGAGGAGAGGTTATTTCAATAGAAAAGTACTAAATAGCCTTGCTATATGATGGTTTTAGCACTTTTTTACTGTGGTTGCAATCTCCTGTTATATTCTCATTAAGAATATACTACGCAAATCAGTCCACATTTTTATTGTCGACACAAAACTACAATACTTTCTGTTAAGTTTAAAGATTTCTTGTAGAATAGTTTAAAATAGCTGGATCAATTTCAATGGTATTTAAGAATTTTGACATTGTTTCAAGAAATTAGTGAATAAGCGTATATTTGATTTATGGGAGAACGTAAACAAATACTGTTTGTTATCAATCCGATTTCGGGAGGGAAGCGCAAAACATCTTTTAAGAAGCAGGTGTTGGATGTGCTTGATTTACAAAAGTTTGATCCTACTTTTCAGGAAACATCCTATGCAAATCATGCGTACGAAATTGGTTTGCGAGCTGTTGAAGAAAAGTACGATGCAGTGATAGCAGTAGGAGGCGATGGAACAATAAATGAGTTAGGATCGGCATTAGCAGAGAGCGGTATACCCTTAGGTATTGTTCCTGAAGGTTCAGGTAATGGGCTTGCCTTGTATCTTGGTATTCCCTTAAATGAGACTGCTGCAATTCGTCGAATAAATCGATTTGAATTTGTAGAGGTGGATTGTGGCACGATAAATAATAGAAAGTTTTTTAATATTGCTGGATTAGGTTTTGATGCATCTGTTAGCGAGAATTTCGCTAATGAGAATATACGTGGGCCTTTGGGATATTTGAAATCGGCAATAAACGTACTTAGTAAATATAAACCGTGCGATTATAAACTATGGATTGATGGTAAAGAGTACGAGCGTAAAGCTTTTATGATTTCTGTCGCCAATTCACCACAATATGGTAATAACGCTTACATCGCACCACAGGCATCAGTCAACGACGGGATATTAGATGTGTGTATTGTTCATCAATTTCCAATGTACATCTTACCAAAAATGTTGTTTCATTTGTTTAATAAGTCAGCGGATCAGTCCGACTACGTCGAAATAATTCCGGGAAGAAATATTAAGATTGAAGCGATTGTAAAATCGGTTGTTCACATTGATGGTGAGCCAGTTGACTTGGGGTCGAGTCTTGATATTGGTATTATTCCTAAGGCATTGAAAGTTATTTGTTAAAAAAAGTTATGAGTAAAAATAAGAAACAGCAGTATGAGGGCGTTGTATATTCAACAGATAACAGTTTTGAATATCAATTTTCAGAGTTATTAGAGGACCTAGAAACACTTCCTAATCAAAAGCAACAGCTCAAAGTTCAATTGGATCGTAAGATGCGAAAAGGGAAAGTTGTCACACTCGTTACCGGATTTAAAGGTAAACAAGAAGACCTTGAAGCGTTATGTAAGTTTTTAAAACAGAAATGCGGTGTTGGAGGAAGTGCTAAAGATGCTGAAATAGTTGTACAGGGAGATTTTAAACAGAAAGTTGCTGATCTGTTACTTTCTGAGGGATACAAAGTAAAATTGGTGGGAGGTTAGTATTCCATTATTTTAGCCTTAAAAAGGTCATATTGATCAGGGGTAATCTTTGTAAATGACTGAAAATTAATAAGTAATATTCGTTTAAACATAGATGGAAAGTTTTTTGATAGACGTAGATAGGTGAGTGAGCGGTTACTTGAATTTGCAATTAAATCGTTTGTTTTCTTGCATATCAAAAAAAAAATGGTTTTCATTGTAAAAAATTTATTGCTTTCTCCTGATAAAAGGGATTAGTCGTATAGATTCAAAGTCGGAACCGCTGAGGTGATAACTTAATATTAAGGAATTGTAAAGGGAATTTAAAGTCTCTTTTATATTTCTAATATATTTCGCTTTAAGATTTTAAATATGGCATAAAAGACTATATTTGCTTGACAAATTTTAAAACGAATACATATAACAAGCATATAATTAAAAAAAACATATTATATTTAACAACAGTAAAAAACTAAAAAATTAGAAAAATGGCAAACGCACCTAAAACAAGTCCTGCTGCAAAACAAGAGAGCAATAATTCAGGTTCTTTCTTTGCACAAGCTGCAATTATCATTTGTTTCATTCTCGGTTACCTTTTATGGAAATTTGTGATGGGTAGTCCTTCAAACTTTCTTGATAATAATCCAGAGAACCAACCTTTACCAGGTAACTATTTAGGAATGGTTTATCACGCAGGTGCTGTAGTACCGGTTTTATTAGGTTTATTCTTCATGGTATGGGTATTCTCTATTGAGCGTTTCATTGTAATTGGAAAAGCTTCTGGAACAGGAAATGTTGGTAATTTCGTAAGAAAAGTACAAGTATTAATTAATGGCGGTAATTTAGATTCAGCTATTGCTGAGTGTGACAAACAAAAAGGTTCTGTTGCAAACGTAATCAAAGCTGGTTTAGTAAAATACAAATCAGTTTCTGCTGATACTGCTGTAGATACTGAGAAAGCAACAATTGCAATTCAAAAAGAGATCGAAGAAACAACAGCATTAGAAATGCCGATGTTAGAGAAAAACTTAAACGTAATCGCTACATTAGTTTCTATCGGTACATTAACAGGTTTATTAGGTACAGTAACAGGTATGATCAAGGCCTTCAGTGCGTTAGCAACAGGTGGTACTCCTGATTCAGCTAAATTAGCAAACGGTATTTCTGAGGCCCTAATCAATACAGCGACAGGTATCGGTACTTCAACAATTGCGATTGTAATGTACAATATCTTAACAGCTAAAATTGATAAATTAACTTATTCAATCGACGAAGCTGGATTCTCAATCGTACAAACATACGCTGCGAACCACAAATAGTAATTATATGATGTTTTTGAAAATTATTTTATGGAATAATTGTTTCATTAGCATCATATAGAAAGAGATTGAATAATTAATTTATAAAGAAGTTTAAAATGGGTAAAGCAAAAATAAAAAGAGCCAGTACATCCATTGATATGACCGCGATGTGTGACGTATCATTCTTGCTTCTTTCATTCTTCGTAATGACATCTACAGCGAAACAACCGGAAGCATTCGAGGTTGATACGCCGGCGTCTACCACGAAAGATAAATTACCAGATTCAAACGTAGGTATTATTACGGTTGGGGATAAAGGTAAAATATTTTTTGGTGCGACAGACCGCGATGTTAGGGTTAAAACTTTAGAGAAAATGTCATCAAGATATGGCGTTAACTTTTCTCAACAAGATTACGACCAGTTTGCGTTGATGGAAAATGTCGGTACTCCTATGAAAGCGATCAAGCAAGTGTTGGCAATGGAGCCAAGCAAACGTCTTGAGCCAGGTGTTCAGAATGGTATTCCTGTCGATAGTACAGAAACATTATCTAATGAATTATACCAATGGATACAAACAGCACGTTTAGCTGCAGAAGAGGTAAATAAGGCAAAAGAAGGGGAAAAGGATTTTGTTTATCCAGGACCATTGAAAATTGCTATCAGAGCTGACGCAACGGAAAAGTATCCTTCAATTAATGCGGTAATCGAAACATTACGTAATCAAAAGCAAAATAAATTCAGTTTCATTACTGGTTTACGTGCTGAAGATAAATAATGTTGATTTAATAAAAAGACATAAATGGCAGAATTAAATCAAGACAGTGGTAAGGGTGGCAAAGGCGGAAAAGTAAGATCTAAGAAAAACGGTGGTAAAGTCGATTTGACAGCCATGGTAGATTTAGCATTCTTATTAATTACCTTCTTCATGTTAACTACGTCTTTAAATAAACCACAAGCAATGGACGTTGCGATGCCTGATAAAAATAAAATTAAGGATGAACAATCTGAAGTACTAACAGCAGATAACCGTTCCGTAACGATTTTATTAGGATCTGACAACAAAGTTTCTTGGTATTATGGACAGGTAAAAGCACCTATTGAAGGTCCAACGGTTACAGGGTTCGGAGCAGATGGAATACGCAAGGTTTTAATTGAGAAAAAAGCTTACGTTCCTCGTGTTTCTGGCGGAAAAGATGTAATCGTGATTATCAGACCTAGCGATATGTCTACACAAAAAGATCTTGTTGATATTCTTGATGAGATGAAGATTGTAGATATTAAGCGTTATATGATTGCGAAGATTAGTCCTGAAGAAATAGATGTTTTAAAACGTGATAATATTTATAATGACTAAGTTAGTTATTATAGAAATCACGAAAACTATAGAAATATGATTGGGTCAAAATTAGATATTTTTAAAAAGGAATGGCTTGATGTAGTATTTCAAGGCAGAAACAAGGAGTATGGTGCTTACGAGCTTCGTAAGCTTGCTCCTAAAGCTACCAACGTAGGTTTGTTGGCTGTAGTTGTTGCCGTGGTACTATTGAGTCTTCTTAGATTATTTGGAGGTAGCTTATTTCCTGATAAACCTGTTGAAGCCCCTCCAGTTGTTACTGAAGTGACTTTAGAGGATTTGGAGGAAATTAAACCACCTGAACCAGAAGAAGAAGAGCCACTTCCGATTGAGGAGGAGAAGCCTCAGCAAGTGGCGATGGACATACCAAAAGAAGATTTGGTACGTTTTCCAGAACCAAAAGTAGCTCCGGCTGCACAAGTGAAAGAAGAAGTCGCTGCTCAAGAAGAGTTTAAGGATGATAAAAAAACTCCTGCTCGTTTAACTTTAAAAGGTAGCGCAACAGGTTCTTCAGTAGCTCGTGGTGAGTTCGGTACTAAAAAACAAGATGGTGCTATTACAGGTGTTAAGAAAGGTGATCCAAATGGTGATCCAGATGGATTAATTTCCTTCAATGCTGTAGAGGTTCAACCATTGCCTCCTGGAGGTATGGCTGCTTTTATGAAGTGGGTAGGAGAAACTTATGAATATCCTTCTGGCGCTTTAGAAAATGGTATCATGGGTGTAGTTGAGGTATCTTTCGTTGTTGAAAAAGATGGTAGTTTAACAGATATTTCTGTAAAACGCGATCTTAAATACGGAACTGGTGATGCTGCAGTTAGAATGTTGAAAAAAGCTAAGAAATGGAAACCAGGTATTCAAAATGGTCGTCCTGTTCGTGTAGCTTATACATTACCTATTCGCTTAAACACACAAAATCAGTAATTAGTGGCGAACTTTAATTCGAATAATACAAATTACAGACAGAAATCGCCTATAAAGCGATTTCTGTCTATTTTAGGACTATTTATGTTTGGCTTGTATTTTGGGCTGGGCTTACTGGTTATTTTTTGGAAAGATTTACCCTTGGACATCAACCCAACGTATAGAACATTGTTTGGAGTTGTTCTGATTGTTTATTCTTTCCTTCGTTTCGTCAGATTGTGGCAAAGTAATTTTAATTAGCCTCGTTACGAAATTAGATTTGCCTTAATTTTTGCAACCTATTTATTAAATGATTGCCCTATGAAAAACAGCTTAAAAATAATTTTATTTTCAATTTCTGGAGTTTTTATGTTGATGAGTTGTAATCGTAATGGCAAGCAAGCTCCAACAGCTCCCAGTGAGGATATTCTACGAGGTAAAGTAAATGTACTTGTTGATGAGACCTTGTATCCAATCATTAAAGAACAGGTTGATGTATTTCAAAGTTCATACTCAGATGCTACCATACAATTGTTGGCCAAACCTGAAATTAAAGCCATAAATGCGTTATTGGCGGATACTTCAAATGTGATTATTTTAACACGTAAGTTGACAGCTGCTGAGGGGAAAAATTTTAAGGACCGAAAAATTGTTCCAAAGGAATATCAAATAGGGAGTGATGCAATCGCTTTGATAAATAATGTTAGTGATGCAGATACTATCATCACACTTTCTGACGTTAAATCATTGTTAAACGGCACACTTAAAGGTAAGTACAAAGTAGTTTTTGATAATGCAAACTCAAGTACTTTACGATTTTTAAAGGAATATCTATCTATTGATAAAATTGATCCAACAGCGATTTCTGCCTTAGAGAATAATACTGATGTCATCAAATATGTGAGTGAGAATAAAGGAAGTATCGGAATTGTAGGTTTCAACTGGATATTGGATATGACTCAAAAAAAATCTGAATTATTGAATAAAATTCGTACATTGAGCGTAGAAAATGCTTTAGGAGCTAAGAAAGACGGTTTGTTCTACAAACCTTCGCAATCCAATATATCTTTAGGTGTATATCCTTTTACAAGACCTATATATGTATTGAATTATCAGCCGAACATGGGCTTAGGCCTGGGCTTTAGTGCCTTTTTGACAGGAGATAGAGGTCAGCGTATTTTTTTAAAAGCTGGACTTTTACCTGCAACAATGCCAGGACGTGATATTATTATTAGAGAAGAAAACAGTTTAAATTAGAGTATAAAATAGTACAACAATAGATTATGACAAACAGTAAATTATTATTTAGTCTGTTATTAGCAGGTTCTGTTGGCACAGCAAGTGCACAAAGTTTAAAGGATGCTAGAGCGGCTATTGAAACAGAAAACTACGGTAAAGCAAAAACAATTTTGCAACAATTAGTAAGTAAACAAGCTAAGGTTGGTGATAATTACTTCTATTTAGGTCAGATTTATTTAGTCAATGATAAGCCTGATTCTGCGGCAATTTTCTTCAATCAAGGTTTGACTGCTGATCCAAAATCACAGATTAATAACGTTGGTTTAGGCTACATTGATTTGTTGAAAAAAGATAAGGCTTCGGCTGAAGCTAAATTTTCTGCAGCTAGTGCAAACTTAAAGAAAAAAGATTACGAAGAATTGTTGGAAATTGGTCGTGCTTATATTAAGGCGCCAGAGCCAGACTATGCAAAAGCCTTGGATTATTTAACACAAGCTAAAGCAAAGAATGCTAAAGATGCTGCTATTCCTTTAGCATTGGGAGATGCTTACAGAGGATTGAAGGAAGCAAGTAGCGCTTACTCAAGTTATAGTGAAGCAACTGATTTGGATCCGAATTCAACTCGCGCTAAAATTGGACTTGCAGTAATTGTTCGTGGTGCACAAGCTTTTGATGAGGCAGTTGCTCAATTGACAGAGATTACTACAGCGTCACCTACTTATGCTCCGACTTACCGTGAACTGGCGGAGACTTACAATATGTGGTCAAAAGCACCTGGTACATCTGACGAGAAGTATGTGGAATTAAATAAAAAAGGTGTTGAGCAATATAAAAAGTATTTAGAAGTTAATGGTGATAACTCTTTGGAAGCAAAGATCCGTTATGCCGATTTCTTGGTTTATGCTAGACAATACGATGAGTTAGGAGCAGTTTCTGAAGAATTAGCGAAAAATCCAGATGTAGATCCTAAGATTTATCGTTATTTAGCATACAATGCATTTAGAAATAAAGACTACGCTAAAGCATCTGAGAATATACAAAAGATGTTTGCAAAAATGGATCCTCTACGTGTAATTCCTTTGGATAATATGTATGCAGGTTTATCTGATGTCGCTAATAATAAAGTTGAATCGGGTATTGTATTTATTCAAAAAGCAATTGATCAAGATAAAGAATTGTTAGCAGAAGTTGCTGAAACAGCATTTGCAAAATATCAAGATCAAGAGACTGCAACTGCAGTAGCATTATTTGAGATTATTGCTAAATATCCTGATACTGATTATTACTTCGATTCTAATTATTATGCTGGAGAAGGTAATTACCAAATTGGCTTTAAAAAAGATCAGGAAAGTAAGGATGAGGAAGGTAATGTAACCGATCAAGCTTTAAAAGATCAAGCTGTTGCCGCTTTTGTAAAATCGCAAGCACAGTTAACCGTTATCGAAAATGCGAATAAACCTGAGGTATTAGAAAAATACTTGGTTCCAGCGCTATACTACAAAGCTTTCTCTGCTTTAGGTACGGATAATTTGGAAACTCCAAAAGGTGATTTTGTGGCTCCTTTCGAAAAATTAATTAAAGTTATCAACGAAAGAGGCACACAAGAGAAAAATAAAGCATATTTAATCGATGCTTACACTTATATTGGTTTCTTCCAATACAGTAAAAATGAAATGGCTAAAGCAAAAGCTAGTTTCCAAGAAGTATTGAAATTAGATCCTGAAAATGAGAATGCTAAATCTTATTTAGAAGGTATTAAATAGACTTAGTATTTTAAAATAAAAAGGGGAGAACAAATGTTCTCCCCTTTTTTGATTTTAGGCTATTTTTTCTTAAATTTAGGTTTTACCAATATAAACATTTTTGATATGGAGCAATTTAGTGCGAATGCACCTATTGACTATCTGCCAATTTTATTTCAGCTTATTGTTGCTGCTGGATTTGGTATTGGAACGATCATCATCACACATCTCATTGGCCCAAAAGTAAGAACTGCAAATAAGCTTAGTTCATTTGAGTCGGGTATTGAAGTTGTTGGAAATGCAAGACAGCCCTTCTCGATTAAGTATTTTCTTGTTGCTATTCTGTTTGTCATTTTTGATGTCGAAGTTATCTTTATGTATCCGTGGGCAGTTAATTTTCGAGAATTTGGATTTGAAGGTTTGATCCAGATGTTTATTTTTATGGCCATGTTGCTTTTAGGCTTCATTTATGTCATTAAAAAGAAAGCTTTGAGCTGGGATTAGAATAGTTCTAAATTGCGCTAACAGCTTGATTTTTATCTAGAAAATGTTAGTTTTGATATGTGCGATAGCACACAACTGTAAACCACTTTAAATTATATTTCCATGAGCGATATTAAGTTGGCCAAAGCACCTCCGGGAGTTGAGGGCGCTGGTTTTTTTGCCACGAGTTTGGATAAAGCGATTGGTTTGGCGCGTTCAAATTCTTTATGGCCTTTGCCTTTTGCTACTTCTTGTTGTGGGATCGAATTTATGGCTACAATGGGTTCAACATATGATCTTGCTCGTTTTGGCGCAGAAAGACCAAGTTTTTCTCCTCGCCAAGCCGATATGTTATTGGTAATGGGAACCATTGCTAAAAAGATGGCTCCTGTTTTAAAGCAGGTGTATATGCAAATGGCTGAACCTCGTTGGGTGATTGCGGTTGGTGCATGCGCCTCAAGCGGAGGGATTTTTGATACGTATTCTGTCTTACAGGGAATCGATGAAATTATTCCTGTTGATGTATATGTGCCTGGATGTCCGCCGAGGCCAGAAGCAATATTAGACGGCGTCTTACGCTTGCAGGATATTGTTAAAAATGAATCATTGAATAGGAGAAATACACCTGAATACCGCGCTTTATTAGAAAAATACGGAATTGAAACTTATGAATAAGATAGATAATACCTATTTGTGGGAGAAGTTAGGGTCTAAATTCGGTGCTGATGTGTCACAATTGGCTGATGACTATGATCTATTAACAGTGAATGTACATATTGATGCTATTCATGCTGTGTTGACTTTTTTGAAACATGATGCGGAATTGCAGTTTATTCACTTGACAGATATTACGGCAGTTCACTATCCGCAGCAGAAACAGTCATTTGAAGTGGTATATCATCTGAATAGCCTCGTGCATAATATTCGGATTCGGATTAAAGTGACGATAGACGGACAAAATCCGGAAATTCCTACGGCTACTACCATTTGGAAAGGTGCAAATTGGATGGAGCGAGAAACGTATGATTTTTATGGTATACAGTTTTTAGGGCATCCAGATTTAAGGAGGATATTAAATGTAGATGAGATGGAGGTTTATCCTATGCGGAAGGAATACCCTTTAGAAGACCCCAACCGTGTAGACAAGAAAGATCTCTATTTTGGACGTTAACGTTAGAAAGGAAACCAGTTATGAACGATTATATTACCAAGATATCCCCAAATAAACCTGTTTACGATGATAATGATCCCCAGGATGAGTTGATAACCTTAAATATTGGTCCTACACATCCTGCGACTCATGGTGTATTTCAAAACGTAGTCCAAATTGATGGTGAACGTATTGTTAGCGGTGTTTCAACAATCGGTTATATCCATCGGGCGTTTGAAAAAATTGCTGAACATCGACCATTTTATCAGATTACCCCGCTCACCGATAGATTGAATTATTGTTCTGCCCCCATTAATAATATGGGCTGGCATATGACCGTTGAGAAGTTATTAAAAATAGAAATTCCAAAGCGTGTCCAGTATATGCGGGTTATCGTAATGGAATTGGCTCGTATTGCTGACCATATTATCTGTAACGGTATTCTCGGTGTTGATACGGGGGCATTTTCAGGCTTTTTGTATGTTATGCAGGAGCGGGAGTTTATATATGAAATTTTTGAAGAAATATGTGGAGCCCGTTTAACGACCAACATTGGTCGTATCGGTGGTTTTGAAAGAGACTTTAATGCTATTGCATTTGCAAAGATTGAAGAATTTTTAAAAAGATTTCCTCCGGTTCTGACAGAATTTATGGAGCTATTTGACCGAAACCGAATTTTTATAGAGCGAACATCTGGAATTGCGGCCGTTACGCCGGAAGAAGCTTTAGATTATAGCTGGTCTGGCCCTATTTTACGTGCTACAGGTGTGGATTATGATATTCGTGTTCAAAACCCCTATTGTTCCTATGATGAATTCGATTTTGATATCCCTGTAGGTACAAAAGGAGATGTTTATGATCGCTATATGGTGCGTAATGAAGAAATGTGGCAATCTTTACGCATTATTGAACAGGCTTTAGCTAAAATAGAGAAAGAACCTAAGGGAGTTTTTCATGCTGATGTACCGGAGTTTTATTTACCTCCAAAAGAACAGGTGTACACCAATATGGAAGCATTAATCTATCATTTTAAAATTGTGATGGGAGAAGTCGATACCCCTAAGGCTGAAGTTTACCATGCTGTCGAAGGTGCCAATGGAGAATTAGGATTTTACCTGGTGCACGATGGCGGACGTACCCCTTATCGTTTACATTTCAGAAGGCCTTCCTTTGTCAATTACCAAATGTTTGCTCCGATGAGTGCAGGAATGTTGCTTTCGGATGCGATTCTTAATATGAGTAGTCTTAACGTTATTGCAGGAGAATTAGATGCTTAGTATAAAAAATAATGAATATGTTGAATTTTCTTCAACATTGCTAAATCAATTTGCTGAAGTAGTGGGACGTTTTCCGGAAGGGAGACAAAAATCGGCATTGCTTCCTATACTGCATTTAGTACAAGCGGAGTTTGGGTGGTTAAGTCCTGATGCTATGGATAAGGTCGCTTATTATTTAAGTATAGAGCCTATCGAAGTTTATGAAGTTGCTTCTTTTTATACGATGTATCTATTGCAACCACAGGGGAAATATGTTTTGGAAATATGCAGAACTGGTCCCTGTTGCCTGGTCGGAGCGGAACGTATTATGAGCCATCTTGAACATAAATTGGGTGTTAAAGAAGGAGAAGTGACGGCAGATGGATTGTTTTCATGGAGAGGAGTCGAGTGTTTAGCAGCCTGTGGCTATGGGCCTGTCTTACAGATCGGACCTGAATACACTTTCTACGAAAACTTAACCGAAGATCGTGTTGATCAATTAATAGATGATTTAAGCTCAAAAACTAAGTAATATGGCGCGTAAACTTTTGTTAACACATATTGATGTTCCAGGGATTCAAACTTTTGATGTCTATCGTCAACATGGCGGATATCGTGCGGTTGAAAAAGCACTTAAAACGATGTCCCCTGATGATGTTGTTGAAGAAGTTAAGAAATCAGGTCTTCGTGGAAGAGGAGGAGCTGGTTTTCCTACTGGGATGAAGTGGAGTTTCTTAGCAAAACCGGAGGGTGTTCCTCGTTATTTAGTGTGTAATGGAGATGAATCTGAACCAGGTACTTTCAAGGATCGTTATTTGATGACACATATTCCTCACGCTTTGTTGGAGGGAATGATCGTCTCTAGCTATGCTTTAGGAGCTAAGACTTCTTATATCTATGTTCGAGGTGAAATGATGCCTCAGATCCGTATTCTTGAACGTGCTATTGAGCAGGCGAAAGCTGCAGGTTTTTTGGGTAAGAATATTTTGGGGTCAGGTTATGATTTAGAGATTTATGTACAGCCGGGAGCTGGAGCTTATATCTGTGGTGAAGAGACTGCCTTATTAGAGTCTTTGGAAGGTAAAAGAGGAAATCCGAGAATAAAGCCCCCTTTTCCCGCTATAGCAGGATTATACGGCTGTCCTACAGTAGTCAATAATGTTGAATCGATTGCCGCTACTGTTCCGATTATTAATGATGGTGGAGAAGAATATGCGAAGATCGGTATAGATCGGAGTACAGGAACAAAATTAATATCGGCCAGTGGAAATCTAGTAAAGCCAGGTGTATATGAGATTGATTTAGGCTTATCTGTAGAAGAATTTATTTATTCAGATGAGTATTGTGGTGGCATCGCAAATGGGAAAAGGTTAAAGGCGGTAGTCCCCGGCGGTTCATCGGTTCCTATTTTACCAACGAATTTAATTTTAAAAACAGCAAATGGCAATAACCGCTTAATGACTTATGAATCATTGGCTGATGGAGGTTTCCAAACAGGAAGTTCCATGGGATCAGGCGGTTTTATTGCTTTCGATGAGGATCAGTGTATTGTGCGCAATACGTGGAATTTTAGTCGTTTTTATCATCACGAGAGTTGTGGACAGTGCTCTCCTTGTAGAGAGGGAACAGGATGGATGGAGAAAGTGTTGCACAAGATCGAGATGGGACATGGCAATTTATCTGATATTGAATTGCTTTGGGATATACAGAGACGTATTGAAGGAAATACGATCTGTCCGTTAGGTGATGCTGCGGCATGGCCAGTGGCTGCGGCCATACGACATTTTAGAGATGAGTTTGAATGGCATATCAATCATCCAGAGGATGCATTGACTCGTAATTTTGGATTGGCGCATTATGCAGATCCTTTAGTACCGATTGTTTCTTAATTAGATTGTGATAAACGCGATACGAAGATGGCAGAAGAGGTTAAATTGAAAGTTATTATAGATGGTATTCCTGTAGAAGTTGCGCCAGGAACAACAATTTTGAATGCAGCACGTGAAATTGGTGGCGATATCGTTCCCCCAGCAATGTGCTATTATTCTAAGTTGGAAGGTACAGGTGGTAAATGCCGTACCTGCTTAGTGAAAGTTTCGAAGGGATCTGAAAAAGATCCACGTCCCATGCCTAAGTTGGTCGCCTCCTGCCGTACGACTGTGATGGATGGAATGGAAGTAGAGAACATCACTTCTCCAGATGTTGTGGAAGCAAGAAAAGCGATTGTGGAGATGTTGCTGATTAATCACCCTCTAGATTGTCCTGTTTGTGATCAGGCTGGAGAATGTAAATTGCAAGATTTAGGTTTTGAGCACGGCTCTGCGCAGACGCGATATGAGTTTGATCGAAGAACATTTGAACGTATTGATATAGGAGATAAAATTCAACTGCATATGAATCGATGCATTTTGTGCTATCGATGTGTGTTTGTTGCAGATCAGATTACTGATAAACGCGTGCACGGTATCATTGGTCGCGGAGATCATTCCGAAATCTCAACTTATATTCAAAATGTTGTAGAGAATGATTTTTCAGGAAATGTAATTGACGTTTGTCCTGTAGGGGCTTTAACTGATAAAACATTCCGCTTTAAAAATAGGGTTTGGTTTACAAAACCGGTAGATGCTCATCGCGATTGCCCAACTTGTTCGGGCAAGGTGACTTTATGGTACAAAGGACCTGACGTGATACGTGTCACTGCACGCAAAGATGAGTTTGGAGAGGTAGAAGAATTTATTTGTAATACCTGTCGGTATGATAAAAAAGAAACCATCGACTGGAAGCTAGAGGAACCTACTCCAATTAGTGACCAGTCTGTGATTGCATCTAATCATTATACACGCTTTAATCCACCAGCTGTTATCAAAATAGATCCTGTACTGCAGGAACAAAATTTAGAACAGTTGGCTAGAACAGAAAAATTGAAATAATATGGAGTTGTCATTTGTCATAGAAAAATTCGTCCTTGTTACTTTGGTTTTTGTGATCACGCTTGTGATTGCGATGTACTCAACATTGGCAGAACGTAAGATCGCCGGCTTTATGCAGGATCGTTATGGTCCTGATCGAGCGGGAATATTTGGTTTATTACAACCTTTATGTGATGGTGGTAAGTTTTTCTTTAAAGAGGAAATAATACCCGCCGGAGCGCACAAAGCCTTGTTTATTCTTGGGCCCACGATCGCTATTATTACTGCCTGCATTAGTTCTGCGGTGATACCTTGGGGGCAATCGTTAACGATTGGTGATCGCGTTATTTCACTGCAGGTTGCCGATGTCAATGTGGGCATTCTTTATATGTTTGGTGTTATTGCACTTGGTGTGTATGGTATTATGTTAGGTGGCTGGGCTTCGAATAATAAGTTTTCGCTTATGGGAGCTGTTAGAGCGGCTTCACAAAGTATCAGTTATGAGATTGCTATGGGGCTTTCAATTATAGCACTTTTGATGGTGACGCAATCGCTATCTTTAAGAGATATCGTTGCCCAGCAATCAGGTTTTTTAAATTGGAACATTTGGGCGCAACCTTTAGGATTTATCATTTTTATGGTTTGTGCTTTTGCTGAATGTAACCGTGTTCCCTTTGATTTACCAGAATGTGAGACCGAATTGGTCGGAGGTTATCATACCGAATATTCTTCCATGAAACTGGGACTGTACATGTTTTCAGAATATATCAATATGTTTGTGTCTTCAGCATTGATGGCCTCGTTATATTTCGGAGGATATAACTTCCCTTTCATGCACGACTTAGGACTGTCTGAAAATTGGATAACGATTATAGGCGTTCTCGCATTTTTCGTCAAAATATTTGCATTTATCTTCTTCTTTATGTGGGTGCGTTGGACTTTGCCACGATTCCGATATGATCAACTGATGAATTTAGGGTGGAAAATGCTGATTCCTTTAGCAATTGCAAATATTGTGTTGACGGGAATAATTACATTGATTAAGGATACATATTTTTCATAGAAAGGAACCGTTATGCAACCATTAAGTAATAGAAAAAAAGTTTTGGCACAACAACCAATGAATTTTATGGAGCGGATCTATTTTCCAGCTATTATAAAAGGTTTGTCCATTACTCTAAAGCATTTTTTTAAGAAAATACCAACTGTTAAATATCCAGAGGAACAGCGTCCTTATTCGAAGAACTTTCGAGGGCAACATTCTTTAAAGCGAGATGAAGAGGGACGTGAAAGATGTACAGCATGTGGTTTATGTGCCCTATCTTGTCCTGCGGAGGCCATTACTATGACTGCCGCCGAGAGAACTAACGAAGAAAAGGATTTGTACCGTGAAGAAAAATACGCCGCCGTGTATGAGATTAATATGTTGCGCTGTATTTTTTGTGGTCTATGTGAAGAGGCATGTCCTAAAGAAGCCATTTATTTAGATGGTCCACATGTTACTGCCGATTATCTTCGTAAAGATTTTATCTATGGTAAGGATAAACTGGTAGAGCCAAAATTTGATATTACAAAATTGAATAGTTAACCACAAACCTATGACTGTTTTTTATTTAGTTGCTTTCTTATCGATTTTTTTCGCGCTGATGACCATCTTCACGAAAAATCCTGTGCATAGTGTTTTATATCTTGTGATTACGTTTTTCACGTTTACCATTCATTATATTTTACTTAATGCACAATTCCTTGCTGCGGTTAATTTTATCGTCTATATGGGGGCTATTATGGTTCTCTTTCTATTCGTGTTGATGTTACTGAATCTGAATAAGGATACGGAACCCATGAAATCAAATCTTGTAAAAATGATGGGTGTTATTGCAGGTTGTTGTCTTGTTGTTGTTCTTTTTGGTGCATTACGAGTTTTTGACATCTCCAATCCATTGGTCGCTAAAGATCCTGATATTGGGCTAGTGAAAAATTTGGGAAAAGTATTATTTAAAGAGTTTTTGCTCCCGTTTGAATTGTCTTCAATTCTTTTGTTAACGGCTATTATTGGAGCAGTATTATTGGGGAAAAAAGAACCAAAAAAAATATAATGGAAACAGCAGTTCAACAATTACAAGGTGTTCCTATAAATCATTATTTGATTTTTTGTGGATTGATTTTCGCCATTGGCGTGATCGGAGTATTGATACGTCGTAATGTTATCATTATGATGATGTCAATTGAATTGATGTTAAATGCAGTAAATCTCTTATTAGCGGCATTCTCTGTTCATCATGGTGATGCTTCGGGACAGGTTTTTGTATTTTTTATTATGGCTCTGGCAGCAGCCGAAGTGGCGGTGGGTCTAGCTATTATTATTATGGTGTATCGCAATACGAAGTCGATAGACATTGAATCACTACATAAACTTCGTTGGTAATTTAAAGCATTAAAAAAAGAAAGATATTAGCTATGCGTGATTTAATTTGGTTAATTCCTTTATTGCCGTTGATTGGTTTTGTCATCAATGGAATAGGACGACAGGTGCTTTCAAAAAGTTTAGTTGGATTTATCGGTAGCGGTACCGTATTTATTTCGTTTTTATTGAGCTGTACTCTTTTTGTATCCATTTATGAGGCGCGTGCACTTGGTGAAACAGGTAGGATTAGCCAACATATTTTTGATTGGATTAAAATCGGGAATTTGGAAGTCTCACTTTCCTTTTTAGTGGATCCTCTAAGTGCGATTATGTTATTAGTAGTAACAGGAATTGGCTTTTTGATACATATCTATTCGATAGGTTATATGCAACATGATGGAGGATTTGCAAAGTATTTTGCTTATTTAAATCTCTTTATCTTTTTCATGTTGATCTTAGTCATGGGATCCAATTATTTGGTCATGTTTATTGGTTGGGAAGGTGTTGGACTTTGTTCTTATTTACTGATCGGGTTTTGGTATAAAAACAGTGATTATGGTGCCGCGGCTAAGAAAGCATTTGTGATGAATCGTATCGGAGATTTAGGCTTCCTAATTGCGATCTTTTTTATCTTAAATACTTTTGGATCCTTGGAATTTTCCACCGTGTTTGAGTCAGCAAAAAGTTTCCCAATAGGAGATGTGACGATCTTAACGATTACGCTATTACTCTTTGTAGCAGCAACCGGTAAATCGGCTCAGATTCCTTTATTTACCTGGTTGCCCGATGCGATGGCTGGTCCAACTCCCGTTTCTGCTTTAATACACGCAGCAACGATGGTAACTGCAGGGATTTACATGATTGCCCGTTCAAATATTTTATTTGTATTATCTCCTTTGACGCTTCAGATCATTGCGATAATCGGCGTTTGTACCGCTCTATTTGCAGCAGCAACTGCACTGACACAGAATGATATTAAAAAAGTATTAGCCTATTCTACAGTATCCCAATTGGGTTATATGTTCTTGGGATTAGGAGTTGGTGCATTTACGGGTGCCTTCTTTCATGTTTTAACACATGCCTTTTTTAAGGCTTTACTATTCTTGGGTGCGGGCTCTGTGATACATGGCATGAGTGATGAGCAAGACATGCGAAAAATGGGAGGTCTTAAAAAGGCTTTACCCATCACGTATATGACCATGCTGATCGGTACCATTGCCATTTCAGGTATACCTCCATTTTCAGGTTTTTTCTCTAAAGATGAAATTTTAGCACATGCTTTTGCTGCTAATCCAGTTTACTGGGTACTAGGGTTTATCGGTGCTTTGATGACATCTTTTTATATGTTTAGGTTGATTTATTTGACTTTCTTTGGCTCTTTTAGAGGAAC
The DNA here is from genome assembly GCF_037479535.1 of Sphingobacterium sp. MYb388. Classification (NCBI taxonomy): domain Bacteria; kingdom Pseudomonadati; phylum Bacteroidota; class Sphingobacteriia; order Sphingobacteriales; family Sphingobacteriaceae; genus Sphingobacterium; species Sphingobacterium sp. MYb388. The sequence continues at coordinate 67,952 of NZ_JBBGYV010000003.1, forward strand.
AGAAGAGCAAAAGCACCATCTCCACGAATCCCCTAAATCAATGACTTTGCCATTAATTGTTTTAGCCATATTAGCTATCTTCGGTGGTGTGCTTAATCTTCCTGAGGTATTAGGAGGTCAAACTTGGCTAGCAACATTTCTGTCTCCTGTCTTTGCTGATGGAGCAAGTTTGCAACATATTCATACAATAACTCACAGTACTGAATATATGTTGATGGGAGTTTCTGTTGTGGGGGTTTTGGTCATGGCATTTGTTGCCTATAACAAATATGTGAAACAGGGATCGGTGCCTGAACATAACCAGGTGACCAGAACAGGTCTTGCAAAACTTTCTTACCATAAGTTTTATGTGGATGAGATTTATGAATTATTAATTATAAAACCGATTAATTGGCTTTCCGTATTTCTAGCAAGAATAGTTGATGGCTTAGGAATAGACGGTTTAGTCAATGGAATTGGTAAATCGTCCTTTATGACTGGAAAAGGAGTTCGCCTTTTACAAAGTGGAAATGTAGGTTTCTATCTTTTACTGATGGTCGTTGGAGCGATAGCCATCTTTTTATACGGTTTATTGAGTTTTTAACATTGTAATAGCTATTTGATCATCAATGGATAACCTATTTTTACTTATTCTAACTCCTATTATCGGTGCTATTTTTTTGTCCTTTGTATGTGAACATACACTAGCGAAAAGAGGGGCACTGGTACTGTCTTTGATTACGCTGGGTCTGACTATTCCTTTTATCTGTCAATTCAATCCTGAAGGCGACTTTAATTATGAACAGTCTTATCCTTGGATAACTGCTTTTGGTGTTAACTTCCATATTGGGGTTGATGGTATTAGCTTGCCTTTGTTAGTCCTGACTAATTTTTTAGTGCCACTCATTGTTCTCACAACTTTTAAGAAAGCCTTTAAAGGCAATTTCTATGCTTTAATGTTTTTTATGCAAAGTGGTTTGATGTTGGTTTTTTCTGCTATGGATGCTTTCACATTTTATGTGGGCTGGGAAGTTGCATTGATTCCGATCTATTTTATATGTGCTCTTTGGGGAGACGGTGACCGTATCCGGGTCAATTTGAAATTCTTTATCTATACTTTCTTTGGCAGTTTATTGATGCTGGTTGCGATTTTATATCTACACCAGCAAGTCGCGACTAATGATTTTGAATGGCATTCATTTGTTTCCCTAGATTTAGAAGCATCTACACAACGGTGGATATTTTGGGCTTTCTTTATTGCTTTTGCAATAAAAATTCCAATTTTCCCTTTTCATACATGGCAACCATCAACGTATACACATGCTCCTGCGGCGGGAACGATGCTTTTGGCCGGAATTATGTTAAAAATGGGTGTCTATGGTTTAATGCGCTGGCTTTTGCCTGTTGTACCTGAAGCGGTTGCTATATACGGTCAGCTTGCTATGATTTTATGTGTTTTTGCAGTTGTGTACGCGTCGATTATTGCGATACAGCAACAAGATTCGAAACGACTTATTGCTTATTCTTCTATTGCTCACGTTGGACTAATTAGTGCTGGGGTATTTACTTGGAATGTCACCGGAATGAGTGGTGCCATGATCCAAATGATCAACCATGGAGTTTCTGTTGTCGGATTATTTTTTGTACTGGATATTATTCAGGATCGTACCGGATCAAGAGATTTACGAGAATTGGGCGGTATAGCTAAGAAAGCGCCGCGCTTAGCCATCGTATTTTTAATTATTATCATGGGAGCTATCGGTTTACCATTGACAAATGGTTTTATTGGAGAGTTTTTGCTTTTGAAGGGGATCTATGAATATAGTGTTTGGTTTGCTGTTTTTGGTGGATTGACACTAATTCTTGGAGCTGTTTACATGCTTCGTTTATATCAAAAAACAATGCTTGGCACCACGTCCGAAAGAACAGCGCATTTTGTTGATATTTCTGGTGTCGAATTGTATACTTTGATCATCATTTCAGCAGTGATTATTTATTTAGGAATTTTTCCAAACAGCTTATTGCATATTTCTTCAGCGTCTGTATCCGTTTTGGCTACGTTTCTAGGGAGATAATTTTAGACTTAAACTTTACGAATAATAGATTCGATTATGGGGGCGATTATTACATTATCAATATTAGCATTATTGGTACTTTACTTAGGATTATTTAAGGCAAATAAATCATTATTACCGGTAGGTTTAGTGGGCCTGCTTGTTGTCATTGGACTATTAATTAAAGATTGGAAAATAGATGCATCTCCATTATACAATGGGATGATCTTATTTGATCACTATGCTATTGCTTTTTCAATATTATGTACTTTCGTGACAATATTGGTTTTTATACTATCTAAAGGATATTTCACGTCTTCAAGTGATCATGTGGCTGAATATTATACTTTATTGTTGTTCTCATTGCTTGGGGCTGTTCTGGTTAGTAGTTATCACAATTTAGCCTTATTGTTTCTAGGGATAGAGATCATGTCTGTTGCGCTTTATATCTTGGTCGGAATACGTAAGAAAGATCCAGCTTCCAATGAAGCGGCGATCAAATATTTTATCATGGGGGCATTCTCTACGGGATTTTTATTATTGGGAATAACCCTCTTGTATGGCGCATCCGGATCTTTTGATCTGATGATGATCAGAGACTATGTAACAGCGCATCCGGGTGCCATATCACCTTTATTTTACGGAGGAGTGTTGTTGATGATTATCGGTCTGACTTTTAAAGTTGGTGCAGCTCCCTTTCACTTCTGGACGGCAGATGTATATGATGGGGCACCGATCTTAATTACGAGCTTTATGAGCACAGTGGTTAAAGTAGCATCCTTCGCGGGCCTATTAAGATTATTTACCTTTTCGCTTTTGCCACTGCAAGATTTTTGGACACCTATATTTTTAGGAATTGTCGTGCTTACATTATTTATTGGTAATCTTTCAGCTTTAATGCAATCCTCATTTAAGAGGATGTTAGCTTACTCAAGTATTTCACATGCTGGTTATATGCTTTTTGCGGTGATTGGTATTGGAGCTAGCTCTGCGAATTCAATTTTTGTTTATGGAGCTTCTTATTCTTTGGCTACTGTTACTGCCTTTGCAGCTTTGATTTTAGTAAAACGAGCTGTTGGCTCAGATCATTTCGAATCATTCAATGGGTTGGCGAAAAAGAATCCTTATTTAGCAGCAATCCTCACTATTGCCATGTTGTCTTTAGCCGGTATTCCGTTAACAGCAGGTTTCATCGGCAAATTTATGATGTTCAGTTCAGTGATGGCTCAATACCATATTGTATTACTACTAATTGCGGTTTTAAATGCTGCGATTGCGGTGTATTATTATTTAAAAGTGGTTGTAGCGATGTATTTCAGGACTGCAGAGGGGAAAACTATACTAATAAATGCCAATTACGTTATTCTATTTATTGTTACTACTGTTTTAACGATTTTAATCGGAGTCTATCCGAATTGCTTTATGGAGTTAATTTAAAGGGAGGTTAATTAATATACTTAATGCATAGTTTGTAAAAACTATGCATTTTTTATTTTGATTTCATGCCTTATAATTTAAAGACAAATTGTATATTGTCAGTAGGAATAAGTAATTGCTGATATTCATGAAGTTTTTAATACCGATTATAACTATAATAAAAAGACTTTTTATTATTGCTGTTGTGCTGGGTATTTTAACAAGCCTAGGATTTGCGCAGCGAAATGTTAAAGGTCGTGTCATTGACGGTAAAACTGGAAAAGGAATCCCTTTAGCTAGTATCTCCTGGAGCGGTCATAGTGGAGGCACTTCGGCAGATACACTTGGTAATTTCAATATTGTGCTCCGGAATGAATATGACCAGATTGCCTTTCGGGCAGTTGGTTATGAGATTAAATTAATTGATCTTAATGAGGTTCAAGATTCGGTATTAAATGTATTACTATTTGGCAAAGACAATAAAATCGGGGAGGTTGTGGTCAATGCTAAAGGGCGAAAATATAAAGACCCTGCCTTAGCACTGATTGAAAACGTCATTTCTCATAAGGATGCAAATCATATCTCCAGATTAAATCATATTCAATATGAGGAATATGAAAAATCACAATTTGGTACTGTAGATTTTAAAGTAAAGCCAGGAAGATTGCCAGGTAAATTAAGATTTCTGTTTGAAAATAAAGATACAGTTAGCATACCCGGGAGTTCTATTTTACCTTTTTTCTTAGAAGAAAGTGTCTCAGAAGTCTATTCTACCTTTAAACCTTCGCGGAAGAAAAAGATTATTACAGGACATAAGGTTACAGAATTAAACAAGCGTTATATCAATAATGCCAATATCCAAAGTTATTTTCAAGATCAATTTCGAAATATTGATCTCTACGAGAATAATATCCAGCTGATAAGTAAAGCCTTTTTAAGTCCGATAGCCGGTAATGCTCCTTCTTATTATAAGTATACAATTAGGGATACGTTAGTTAAAGATGGTGTACGCTATATCGAATTGCATTTTGAAGCAAAATCAAAGATGGACGTGCTGTTTAAGGGATCAATATGGGTCTCCGATGATGACCGTTATGCCGTTTATTACGCAGAAATGGAACTTGGTGAAGAGGCCAATATTAATTGGGTTAATGGAATTAATATAGGTCTTGAGTTTGAAAAGCATCCTGCGGGACAAATGTTGCCTAAACGCGCTAACCTACAGATTTTATTTGGAACAGATAAGGGGAATGCGCTGTACGGGAAAAAGGAAACTTATTTTTCGAAATATAAAGATGAAACGATAAGTGATGACCTATTTAAAGGTATTCCGATTGAGAAGCGTTATCTTGAACAAAAAGATTCTGTACAATGGGATCGGGTTAGAGTAGTGCCGCTTACAGAAACTGAAGCTAAGACTTACGTCAATATTGATTCTCTTTCAGAAATGAAATCGATTAATCGATTAATCTCAATTGGATATTTTTTAGTAAGAAGTTATTATAATGTTGGAAAATTTGAGTTTGGTCCTTTAGAATATACCTATAGTTTTAATGAAATAGAAGGAAGCAGAATTCGATTAGGGGGTAGAACAACTGAATTGCTTTCGAATAAATTCTTTTTTGAGGGCTATGTCGCCTATGGTACCCGAGATCAGGAATTTAAATATTACCTCAACGTAGCACAGTCTTTAAATGGAAAATCTATCGTACAGTTTCCTGCCCACTATCTGTCGGCAACGATTCAACATGATGTGATGGAACCTGGTAGGGGTTTAAGCTACCTGAAGGGCGATGGTTTTTTTCAGTCCTTTCGAAAGAATAAACCTACCAAATGGTTGTGGAATGATATTTACCGTCTTGAACATTTAATTGAATTTGGAAATCATTTTAGTGTGAGTACCATGTTGACAAGACATGAAAGACAGGCCGCTGGGACATTGTCTTTTGTGACAGGAAATGCTTCGCCAGATACGATTGCAGCGATTAATACAAATGATATACAGATCAAATTACGATGGGCACCGGGAGAACAGTTCTATTATAGAAATTTAGAGCGGACGCAGATCCGGAATAAATTTCCGATTCTGACTTTGCAATATAACAAAGGATTAGATGGTTTCTGGAATGCAAATCAACGCTATGATGCTTTGAGGTTTAAGATCTTTAAAAAGATATTTATGTCTCCCGCAGGAACAGCTGATATCGAATTTAGTGCTGGTAAGATATGGGGCTCTATTTATTATCCATTGTTAGAGATGCCAGATATTCAAACGGATAAATCGGGTCCTTTACAAAATTTTGATTTGATATCAAATATGGAATTTGTTGCAGATCGTTTTGTGAAGCTTGCTTATTATCACCATTGGGATGGCTACATATTCAACAGGATCCCATTATTGCAACGGTTAAAGTGGCGCGAGGTGACAGGTTTCAAGTTTTACTATGGACAAATCAGTGATCGAAATAATCCGGAATTTAATAAGAATCAGATTCAGTTTGACCGTGATGACGATGGTCTTGTTAAAACTCGGGTTATGGGCAATCAACCTTACATGGAGGGAATAGTAGGTATTGACAATATTTTTAAAATTTTTCGAGTTGAATATAAAAGAAGATTAACGTATTTAAATTATCCAAATGTATCCCGTGATACCTATGGTGTATCACTTCATTTAAATTTTTAGAATTTATGGAATATCAACATCTCTTATATCAAGTGGATAAGCATATTGCTTACATTACAATCAACAGAGCATCGGCATTGAATGCTTTGAACCAACAAACATTGACAGAGCTAGAGGCAACGCTTCTCGAAGCAAAGAAGGATCATGATGTCAAAGGAATTATTATTACCGGCGCAGGTGAGAAAGCATTTGTAGCAGGGGCTGATATTAAAGAATTTGTAGATTTAAGTGAGGCCGAAGCTAAACTTCTTTCACAAAAGGGTCATTATATTTTTACGGAATTGATCGAACAATCACCGAAACCTGTCATCGCCGCAATAAATGGATTTGCGCTAGGAGGTGGTTTAGAATTAGCGCTTGCCTGTCATATGCGCTTTGCTTCAGCAAATGCAAAACTAGGTCTTCCAGAGGTTTCTTTAGGTCTTCTACCAGGTTATGGCGGCACACAAAGATTGACACAATTGGTAGGACGCGGACGTGCATTACAGATGATCCTGACAGCCGATATGATCAGTGCTGAAGAGGGACTGAGAATAGGACTGATCAATGAGGTGCTGGATGCTGCTGATTTGATGGATCGGGTAGTGGAGGTTTTGGAACGCATATTCTCTCGGTCAGGTACGGCTGTGGCAGCAGCTATAGATGCGGTAAATGCATCAAATGAACAAACAAGAGATGGCTATCAGGTGGAGATTAATCATTTTGCTGAACTTTTTGTAACGAGTGATTTTAAAGAAGGTGTTGATGCCTTTTTAACCAAGAGAAAGCCAAACTTCTAGTTATTATTTGTACTTATAGCCTCTTCTCTACGAATGGTAACATGGTTTTACGGTAGAACAGTAGCGATAAAATTTGTCCAAAAAAAATTAATTTCCTATTTATATGCTGTATATTGTAGAGAGGAGAAATTGTACTAAGCCTTGAAATGTCTAAAGTGCCCAAATTGTATCAAAAATAATCAGAATGGAAGCTCATAAAACACTAAAAAATACGCGTCCGGATTTTTTCTACAAGGTAGATATTGTTGTTATTGGTGCAGGGCAGGCGGGTTTATCTGCGGCCTATTATCTGAAAAAAGCAGGAATCGAACCTGGAAAAGGTTTTGTCGTTTTGGATGATGAGTTTGCTGCAGGTGGCGCTTGGCAACATCGCTGGGATTCATTAACGCTTGATAATGTTAATGGGATTAATGATCTTCCAGGAATGGGATTTTCAGATGCTGTAGATACCATGGATACTACACTGCAAGCGAATACCGCTATTCCGAAATATTACGAGCTGTATGAAAAAAAGTTTGAACTTCCGATTATTCGTCCTATAAGGGTGAGTGAAGTAACAGCGCGTAATGGACGATTTATGATACATACAAATGGTATTCAATTTAGTGCTCGCGGATTGATAAATGCAACCGGAACTTGGAAAACTCCCAATTGCCCCAAGTATCCGGGCTGGGAAAAGTTTAAAGGCAGACAGCTGCACACTGGAGAATATATAAATGCGGATGAGTTTATTGGAAAGCATGTTATCGTTGTAGGTGGCGGAATCTCAGCCATTCAACTGCTGGGTGAAATTTCTCAAGTTACCCAGACCACATGGGTAACCCGTAAACCTGTAGATTTTAGAAAAGATGAATTCACTCCCGATGTGGGAAGGGAGGCTGTTGCTCTGGTAGAAAAAAGAGTGCGTGAAGGTTTACCTCCAAACTCGGTTGTATCGGTCACAGGCTTGCCTCTTACACCAGCTATTGAAAAAATGTTACGTGATGGTGTTCTGGATCGTAAGCCGATGTTTAAAGAGATCACTGAAACAGGTGTCAGGTGGGAAGATGGAACGACTTTGGATGCTGCTGTTATTTTTTGGAATACCGGTTTTAAACACTCTCTGGATCACCTTGCTCCACTGGGTTTGATCAACGATAAGGGTGGTATCGAGCTATCAGGAAGATTGGCCACGCAGGTTACAAAAGATCCACGCATTCACTTAACGGGCTACGGTCCGTCAGCTTCTACAATTGGAGCTAATCGTGCTGGAGGGGCAGCTGCAAGAGAGTTAATTGCATATTTAAAGTTGTGAGCGACTATTTGACCTAGCAAAGAGTAATACAAGATGTTATGAAAGTATATACCATCTAAAAAAAGCGACGGCTAGGTCGCTTTTTTTAGATGGGCAAGTTGAAGATTGTAACTTCTTTCCTACTATTATCTTTTGTTGATGCGGCCTTTAAATTGGCTAATACCATCCATAAAGGCTTCTAAAATTATTCTTCCTGAAGGGAGGTGTTTAAGATCATAGTCGAATGTAGCATTTTTAATAGCTTTATACTCATGTTTCTGCCATACGGTGCCATCAACAGTGATCTGCACGGTCATATCGCTTGGTTTATTGGATACGACATTTAATTGCGTATTGTCGACCACTGATCTTGGATAGAGAGAAAAGGCGTATCTGCCTGTTGTGGTATTGAATTCTAACCCCTTCACAGCATTGAAACTGAACATTTCACCGATCCCGCAATCGCTTTCGAATGCATGGATCAAATTTCCTTTTAGATCAAATATGCGAAGATGACCATCTCCATTTGCCGGCTGTGCCCAGAATTGTAATCCATTGCTTGCAGTATCGATGAGACGTAGTGAATGTTTACCTTCCGAGAGGTGTATCGTATCTGTGTATAAGGTCACAGGTTCTAATTGCGTTGCGGTTTTTTGAAAGATTGTATCTTGTTTAGCATTTAAAAGGAAAATGCTGTTGTCTTTAGGCTTATTATTCGTTAAAAACTGTAGAACAAAAGTTGCTGGAAATTTCTGTGCAGCAGTAAAGGTGGCTTGCATGTTATTGTCTCCGGACCAAGCATCTTTCTTTCCGTTGGGTTGATTAAGCGTGACAAGAAATACATTTTCGCCATCTTTTTCCTGAATCTCCCCGGGGAGTATCACTTCGGCAACTTGATTGAAAGGAAGATTTCCTTTCCAATGGAATGTTTTAGTCGGAAAACCCTGTGTTCCATATACAATAGTGAGTGAACGAACAGGGTCTGAACCTAAGTTTCTAAACATTATCCGAGGGCCTGAGCTAGCCGGATTTAAACGGGAAAATCGTTGTTCATCATTGGGAACCATTATAGCTTCCACAGAGACATCTGTTTTTTGATTCGGGGCGGTGTACTCAAACAAATACGCGGCTATATTTTCAGCAGCCTGTATGTTGTCGGTGGCTGTATAAGGCTCCATTAATAAAGATACTTGATGACTGCCTGGCTTTGTCCATACATCGATCACATCAGGTTGTTGTAGGTCGCCCGGACACCAGTACGCCCGGTCAAATATCCAGGTACCACCTTGTGGGTAAAGTGGGTTGTCGCCACATTTTTTCCACATATCACGTTTATCAACGATTTTTCCGTCTACAGAAATTTCGCGCCAGCGGCTGCAAAACTCACTGCAGCCACGTGGTTTGTCCATTCCATGACCGGTATGCTGTATGCGTATTCTGCTTAATGCCGTTCCAGCTGTAGACTCATAATTTACCGGTAAAAGGTTATCCTCAATCTTCTCGTTGGGATCTCCATATTTATAGGCCTTATTCCATAAAGGTTTTATACCAAGTGGTGTAACAACAGGAGGACCGGATAAGATCTCAAAATCTATCGTAAGCGCCCAACCGACTGTTTTATCTTCAAAGCCTGAATGCACATATACAATTTCCACACTATCTCGGAGAAACGGGGCGAAGTCTGTGACATCAACCTGCCATTTCCAGTTCCATCCTTTGTTGTAAATACTGCCATATGGTGTAAGCATCCTACCCAGTTCATAGTTAAGTTCAGAACCATTTGTACCGCCTTTGCGACGCAATATAATATGATCCAAATAATCCCAGTGGGCAGTATGGAGACTATCGGGGCTTCCCAAGGTAACGTGCATGGTTATTTTTCTGATGGAAGCATCTGTTTTAGGAAATAGACCCCATGCAGGGTATGGCTTTTCTCCTTTAATGGGATCGCAAATAATAGTCGCACGGTTATGCGTAACAATGTGGCTTATCGCTGGCTTTTGAGCAACGGCTCTATAACAGATGATGAGACAAAATAGGGTTAGGAAAGATTTTATGTTCATTAATTTGAAGAAATATTATTTAAGAAACTGCATAAAGATAAGATGTTTTACGCAATCTTATTACGAGGAAGGTGTGGCATTATTTGCATCTCAAATTTTGATCAATAAAAAAAGCGACTCTTTTGAAGTCGCTTTTCGTAGCCCGTAGGGGAATCGAACCCCTGTTTCTAGAATGAAAATCTAACGTCCTAACCCCTAGACGAACGGGCCATTTGTTTATTAATGTGATGCAAAGATAAGCGCATTTTTTACTCTTGCAAAATAAATGTACTCTCTTTTACGTAACTCTTTGAATTTGAATAAAATTATTTTTTTACAAGGTCTTTATTTGAGGGTAAATCAAGCTTATTCGACCACATAAGCTAGTAAATACGCATTGAACTTCTCATAATGAACATCGAAGTGACAATCGTGATATTCACTTTTTAAATGTAATTTCAAAATTCCTTCATCCTGATATTGAAAAGGAGCAATGGTCATATTATGTAGAAAGGAGACGCCACTATTACCCTGCAATTTATACACAGCCTCTTTAGCACTCCAACAAGCATAGAGCTGCGCTATACGGTTTTCGCCCGAGGTGATAAAGTCCAGTTCTTCTTCTTTTAAGAATTTATGTGCAATGCGCTCCACTTTAGATTTGATAAGCTCCATATCAATACCTACCTCGCCCACCGAACTGATGATCGCTCCCGCATAATCAAAAGAATGAGTGAGTGATATTTTTTGCGGAAAATTAGCTAGGTATGGTTTTCCATTTGCATCAGAAGGACAATCAATATAAGCAGTCGTGTTTAATAACGTGCGTAAAAGGACGCGTGTGGCGAGCCAATGTAAACGACGTTTGCCATTGGATAGGCTGATGAGTTTCTGTTCTTCTAATGCGTCTAATTGCAGTTGATTAGACAATGTTTGTTCATCTTCTTCAATACGCCAAATTGCAAATTTGGTATGCTGATCCAATTCTCGTAGATATACTAAGCTCATAATCAAACTTAGTTAAATTTGTTTTCATTTAAAAGGAGCTTCGTCTGTAAATAAGCGGTTTTTCAGCTTTATTTTTTGATATGAACTTACTAGGACCTGATGAAGCATGATAAAAATTAATACCTAATATTTCCAGAAGAAATATTAGGAAATGCTGTAAAATATCAACGATTACCGTATTTTTGAAAAAAATGGTTGCTGTTCACTTTTCTAAACGATTGAGAGTCAACTTTAACCTATATAAATATTGAATAATCATGATTTTATCGGATAAACGTATACTAGAAGAAATTGAAAATGGCAATATCGTTATTGAACCATATGATCGTAAATGCTTGGGGACAAACTCGTACGATGTTCACTTAGGTAAACATCTGGCGACCTATAAAAACCGTGTTTTAGATGCGAAACATCATAATGAGATTGATCATTTTGAAATTCCGGAAGAGGGATTTGTTTTAGAGCCTAATACATTATACCTCGGGGTCACGTTAGAATATACCGAAACGCATAAACATGTTCCCTTCTTAGAAGGAAAATCGAGTACGGGTCGTTTAGGTATCGATATTCATGCTACTGCTGGAAAGGGTGATGTTGGATTTTGTAATACGTGGACATTGGAGATTTCATGTGCACAGCCTGTTCGCATCTATGCAGGAATGCCAATAGGACAACTTATTTATTTCGTAGTTGAAGGAGAGGTGGAAACTCTTTATAATACAAAGGGTAATGCAAAATATAATATCAAGACGACCAAGCCTGTGGAGTCTATGATGTGGAAAAACTCATTTTAAAATAAAAAAGAGCAAAGATTTTAAAATCTTTGCTCTTTTCGTTTGAAATCTGCTTAACCTCCAAATTCCATTAAATAGGCTTTTAAGAATTCGTCCAAGTCACCGTCTAGCACAGATTGTGTATTAGAGGTTTCGTAATTGGTTCTTAAATCTTTAATTAATTTATAGGGGTGTAATACATAGTTTCTTATTTGAGATCCCCACTCGATTTTCTTTTTATTACCCTCGATTGCGTCGGTTGCCTCTTGGCGTTTCCGCATTTCGATTTCATACAGTTGTGATTTCAAGAGTCGAAAGGCATTTTCTTTATTTTGTAATTGTGATCTAGATTCCTGATTTTTAATGATAATACCAGTTGGCTTATGGTGTAATCGTACTGCAGTTTCTACTTTATTTACGTTTTGACCTCCAGCACCACCTGCACGGAAAGTATCCCACTCAATTTCAGAATCTTTGACCTCGATTTCAATGTTGTTATCAATTAATGGATAGACGTATACAGAGGCAAATGAAGTATGACGCTTGCCGTTTGAATCAAAGGGTGAAATACGAACTAAACGGTGGACACCATTTTCACCCTTTAGATAACCATATGCAAAATCTCCGGAAATTTGGAGCGTGACAGTTTTTATTCCTGCAACTTCTCCCTCTTGCGAATCCTGTTCAGTTACTTTATAACCATTTTTCTCACCCCACATGATATACATACGCATCAACATGGCCGCCCAGTCACAACTTTCTGTTCCGCCGGCTCCAGCAGTAATCTGCAGAATGGCGTCCAGCTGATCTTCTTCGGCGCTTAGCATGTTCTTGAATTCTAATTCTTCCACCGCTTCTAAAGCAATATGATACTGTTCATTGAGCTCCGCTTCCGTAGCGTCGCCGGCTTGATAGAATTCATATAATACACCCGTATCATCGACAGCTGCCGCGACCGAATCAAAGTGATCCGTCCATACCTTCTGTACTTTGATAGACTGTAATATTTTTTCTGCAGCTTTTGAATCGTCCCAAAAATTAGGTTGTAAGGTAATTTCTTGGTCTTTTTCTAGCAGTTCTTTTTTGACATCGATGTCAAAGATGCCTCCTCAGGGAAGTTACACGATCCCTCAAATCTTGAATTTGTTCTTTGGTCATAATAACAAAGATACGGCTTTCTATAGGAAATGCCCAAAAAGCTGCGATATGAACTTCAGTGATCGGGATAAATTTTTATATTTCCTCAATAGTACAGTTTTTAATGGAAGAGGAGAAATCGATAACTTTGTTTATAGATATGGTACAATTAACATTGTAAATAAAACAAATTTATCTAAGTTTGATTAAAATAGAAAAATATGTTACCAAAAATAGATTTTACTCAGACAGCGGCTTACCGCTATTTAGCCGATCATTATATTAGTATAAACGAGCATAGCTTGAAAGATTTATTTGCTGCAGATGATTTTAGATTTGAGAAATATAGTATTGAATTTAATGATTTGCTCTTAGATTATTCAAAAAATAGAGTGAACGATGAGACGTTAGCTTTGTTACGCCAGTTGGCAAAAGAGTGCCAATTAAGCGAAGCCATAGAAGCAATGTTTCAGGGTGAGAAAATCAATGAAACAGAAGGCCGTCAGGTATTGCATACGGCTTTGCGCAATCAATCTGGAAAAGCAATATTTGTTGATGGTCAAGACGTCATGAAAGATGTAAATGCTGTTTTGGCACAGATGGAGTCATTCACAAACCGCATTCTATCTGGTGAATGGAAAGGCTATACTGGAAAAACCATTACCGATGTGGTGAATGTTGGTATCGGAGGATCTGATTTAGGTCCAGTAATGGTGACGGAGGCTTTAAAGGCTTATCGCACACATTTAAATATGCATTTTGTATCTAATGTGGATGGAACACATATTGCCGAGGCTATTAAAAACCTTGATCCAGAGACAACCTTATTCCTGATTGCATCAAAAACTTTTACAACACAGGAAACGATGGCAAATGCGAATACTGCTCGAGATTGGTTCTTGACAAGTGGAGCACAACAGACCGATGTTGCGAAGCATTTTGCTGCTTTGAGCACGAATACCGCTGCTGTTGCCGCATTTGGTATCGACACTAAAAATATGTTTCAATTCTGGGATTGGGTTGGTGGACGTTACTCCCTATGGTCTGCGATCGGTTTATCGATCAGCTTAGCTGTTGGTTTTGATCATTTCAAAGAATTATTAACGGGCGCATTTGAGGCCGATGAGCATTTTAGAACAGCAGCTTTTGAAGAGAATATTCCGGTTACTCTAGCTTTGTTGGGTATTTGGTATAATAACTTTTTTGAAGCAGAAAGTCACGCGATCTTACCATATGATCAATATTTACATCGTTTCGCGGCGTATTTCCAACAGGGAGATATGGAGAGTAATGGTAAGTGTGTGGATCGTAACGGTAAAGCTGTGGATTATCAAACAGGTCCAATTATCTGGGGTGAGCCTGGTACAAATGGACAGCACGCTTTTTATCAACTGATACATCAAGGAACTAAATTAATCCCTTGTGATTTTATTGCACCTGCCATTAGCTTAAACCCTATAGGCAAGCATCATCAGATGTTACTTTCTAATTTTTTTGCGCAAACAGAAGCATTGATGAATGGAAAATCTGAGGAAGTTGTTGTTGCTGAACTAAAGGCAGCGGGTAAATCGGAAGAAGAAATTGAAAAGCTGAAAGCATTTAAGGTGTTTGAAGGAAATAGACCGAGTAACTCTATTTTGCTTAAAAAAGTAACACCACGTTCTTTGGGTACTTTGGTTGCACTTTATGAGCATAAAATATTTGTACAGGGCATTATCTGGAATGTCTTCAGTTTTGATCAATGGGGGGTAGAATTAGGGAAGCAGCTTGCGGGTCAAATTTTACCAGAATTAGAGTCAGAAGATATCATTACGACGCATGATTCGTCGACAAATGGTTTGATAAATCAATATAAAGCTTGGCGTTTATAAGTGTTAAGGAAATAAAAAAACCGGGGTTAATGTTTTAATCCCGGTTTTTTTATGTTGTTATTTTTTATAAGGATAGAATTTCAACTATTCTTAATAAATCCTGATTGATTGAATCAATGTGTTTAATTGCTTTTTTGAACGATATAAATTGTATTTCGCCATGAACTAAACCCACCATTTCACCTTTGCGACCCTCTAGTAGAGCCTCTACAGCGGCAACACCTAATCTGCTGGCCAATACTCTATCCATACAAGTCGGGCTTCCACCGCGCTGTATATGACCTAATATCGATAATCGAACATCATACTTAGGAAAGTTTGCTTTGATTCTTTCTGACACAACCATTCCACCTTCCGAATCACCTTCGGCAACGATGATGATACGTGATGATTTGCTTTTACGCGTTTTATCTAAGCGTTTCATGATGGCATCGTAATCCACATTAAATTCAGGGATTAAAACGGCTTCAGCACCTGTACTGATACCCGATCTTAGCGCAATCAATCCCGAATCTCTACCCATCACTTCAATTACAAAAAGACGGTCATGAGATTCTGCTGTATCTCTAATTTTATCAACAGCCTGTATAACTGTATTGATAGCCGTATCATAACCTATTGTAAAGTCAGTCCCAGCAAGATCATTGTCAATTGTACCAGGAAGACCGATGATAGGAATATCAAATTCCTCTAGAAATTTGGATGCACCTGTAAAAGTTCCATCGCCACCAATTACGACTAAAGCATCGATACCTGCCGCTTTTACATTTTCATAAGCTTTTTGGCGTCCTTCAATAGTTCTGAATTCATCACTTCTTGCTGTTTTTAAAATGGTGCCACCACGTTGTATGATGTTAGCGACAGATTTAACGTCCATAGCATACATATCGCCACTGACCAAGCCGTCATATCCTCTTTTAACACCAAAAACATTTAAACCATTATATATACCTGCTCTAACTACCGCGCGAATGGCAGCATTCATTCCTGGAGCATCTCCTCCAGAAGTTAATACTGCTATATTTTTAATATTACTCATAATTCAAACTTAATAAATCGTATTTCGGTTTGCAATATAAACCAGTTGAATGAAAAAAACAACTTATTTGGGTTATCTATTTGTAAATTGATCACCCAAATAAGTTGCGATTGCTTTTATTCTTTGCTCGAATCGGGATCGATTCAACAAAATCTACGGCCCGTGAAGCCGTTACTTTTTAGCATTGAAGGCGTCAATTCCACTTTGTAAGTATTGCGCATAGGCAATAGGATCGTAATTTGCTCCTGAAGGTGGAACCAACACGTTTCCTTGCGTATCGACAATCACATAAAGAGGCTGTGAATTACTGTTAAATTTCGACGCTTGAAAATCTGAATTTTTGTTTCCAATATTCTTGATTTTCTTTTTTGAATAAGTTGAAATAATCTGCTCTTCTTCAGGTAACTCCGTACGGTCATCGACAAAAAGTTCAGCCATTACGAAACCTTCTTTCAATAATTTGGCTACGTTAGGATCTGTCCATACGTTTGCTTCCATTTTACGGCAGTTTACACAGTTCCAGCCTGTAAAATCGATTAGAACAGGCTTGTTCAATTCTTTAGCAGTTTCTAAGGCTTGGTCGTAGTCATAGTAAGGATCAAATCCTTTTGGAGTACCACGTTCGTGGAATATCTCTGCATATTTTTTTACTTTGCCATCCGAGTATACCGGTGCACTTGCTATTCCAGCAGATAAATCAAAATCCTGAGTTGCTGATGGTGGTAAAAATGCGGATATGGATTTCAAAGGAGCCCCCCATAGTCCTGGTATCATGTACATCACAAAAGCAAAGACTGTTATCGCTAAAAATGTACGTGGTACGGATAAGAATTTTAGCTCACTATCATGAGAAAACTTAATTTTACCAATAAGGTAGAGACCCATTAAACCGAAAATAACGATCCATAAGGAAAGAAATACTTCACGATCAAACCAATTCCAATGGTAGGCAAGATCAACATTTGATAGGAATTTTAATGCTAAGGCTAACTCCAGAAATCCTAGGACTACTTTTACACTATTTAACCAGCCTCCTGATTTTGGAAGGGATTTTAATAATGAAGGGAACATTGCGAATAATGCAAAAGGAATTGCTAAAGAAATAGAAAAACCAAGCATACCGATTGCTGGCCCTAAGCGCTCGCCTTTAGATGCTGCTTCCACCAACAACGTACCTATAATAGGTCCTGTACAGGAAAAGGAAACTAAAGAAAGGCTAAATGCCATAAAGAATAGACCAACCAAACCACCTTTGTCCGATTTGGCATCCATTTTATTGACAAATGAACTTGGTAGTGTAATTTCAAATGCACCAAAAAATGACGCTGCAAAAACGACTAGTAATAGGAAGAATAAAAAGTTAAAGATACCATTTGTAGAAAGTGCATTAAGTGCGTCAGAACCAAATAAAATGGTAATGATCATGCCCAACGCAACATAGATGATGATGATAAATAATCCATATAGTAAAGCTTTACTTATTCCACTGGCTCTTGATCCTGATTGTTTCGTAAAGAAACTGACAGTCAACGGTAACATTGGAAAGATACAAGGCATCAATAATGCCATAAAACCTCCCACTAAACCTGCGATGAAAATACCCCAAAGTGATTTTTTTTCTTCGGGAGCTTGATCAATTGCTGTTTGCGTCATGGCTTTAGTTGTATCCTGACTGAGGGTATCAGGACTTTCAGAGAAAACCAAATCCTCTGTCACTTCAACAGGGGATGTTGTATCAGCAGATTCTGAAAATTCGATTCCTTCCACACTAAGTAAAGAGTCTTGTGCTGTTGCAAAAGAAAGAACAGGAATAAATAAACTGAAAATAACGAAGTAGATTAAAAATAGTTTCTTTTTAGCCATTATATATAGAGTTCTAAGATAATTTGTAAAATTAAAAAAAGACATTGAGAATCACCTTATTGTTTAGTAGTTGTAAAGTCAATTTTACTTTCTAAAGGCAATCTTACAGGCGTTTATACTTCATTACAAGGGTAATTATAATAAATCGCAGAAAATTAACATTTCATGAAGTGATTTTGAATTCGCACGCTAATAAGAAAACGCTATTCAACTAACCATAATGAATTAGCTGAATAGCGTTTTGTTCAAATATATGTTGCTAATTTTTACTTGATTGCTACAGAAAATGCATAATCTGTTGGTGGAAGACATTGTGTTTTATCGCAAGCTTGGTATTCTACACTTCCTTTTACAGTTGTTGTTCCTTTATTTAATTTTACTTTTTGCTGAAAAATTACCTCTTTTTTAAAGTAGCCTACATTCATTTTAAAGACTTCTTCGTATTTTGTTGCTGCTTTAGGTTCAGCTGTTTTACCGTTTAGCGCGTAATCTTTAGATGCAGGGAACGTAAATGAGGTTGGTATAGGACCATTTTCACCGACATTTTGAGAATAAATGTGCCAACCGTCCTGAATAGTGGCTTTGATAAAGATAACTGCTTCCTTATCATTTAATTTTTTTGAAGCAACAGTCCATTTAACAGGATCGTGGATTTGAGCTACTGCTCCTGAAATAGCAAAAAATAGTACTGCTATTAGTAATGTTAATTTTTTCATGGAATATATTTGTTTTTTTATTGTTACAAAGCTATCATTAGCATATTTATTGTTTTTAGTAAACGATAGGCATTGATGGTTTCATCAGCATATTTAATATTAAAAACTTTCTATACAAATCATGCTCTTGCTATAAGACCTTAGGAAATAGCTAAAGTTTAATTTCTTTTAGCAAATTTACTTTTTTGGTCCAATATATTTATCGGAGCAGGGTAAATATTTTGTTGCTTAAAGGACATATTTAATCTCTTGGAGATTGAACTCTTTTATATCATTTGCGATTTGAATCTGTAATAGGCCATTTGAAAGTACTTGTATTATTTTCCCTTCAATTTTTGTTTTATTGACTATATATCTTTTCATCTCATTTCTTCTAAAAAGATTTTGATTGAATGCTAATAGTTGTTGATCTTGATCCTGGTTTTTTAACCGTTTGTACTCTATATCTAAAAATTGATAAAGTTCTGTCGCTAGCGATCGTATGTGATAGGGTTTTTCTTGTTTGGTGATCGATTTTAGTGAGGTAATATGTTGGGTATCGCCAAATGACGTCTGATTTATATTAATACCGATCCCAATAATACTTGTTGCGATTTTATTTCCTTTTATCGTGTTCTCAATTAGTACACCTACTATTTTTTGGTCATTAACATAAATATCGTTTGGCCATTTGATTTGCACTTTTTGGTTGGTTTTTGTTTTTAACCAGTTAAATATTCCGAGACATATGGCGCACGATAAGGTAAATTGCTGATCTATTCTTAAAAAATGCGGGTAAATGAGGATTGATGTAATGATATTTTTACCAGGTTCGCTTTTCCAAATATTACCCCTCTGACCTTTCCCCGCGAATTGTTCTACTGCTAAAATGGCAGAACCTTCGTCCTGTGGCTTGAATTTTGACAAGTTTTCTTTAAAATAATCATTTGTGGATGCCACTCGATCGACAGTAATTACATTTTGACCGATAATAAGTCCTGAAAATGTGTTATTTTGCAAGGTGATAATTTTTTAATTGTATACAATAGTCAAAACTATAATTTTTTTTAATGGATAAAAATAAAAGTTCAGAATTGTCAACGCGACTGTCAGAGGTGGTGGTATATGGAATGCAAGAGAAGAAAGCAAATGAAATAGTGCGATTGGATTTGAGAAATATTAACAGTTCTGTTTCCGATTATTTTGTAATTTGTCATGCAGACTCCCATATTCAAGCGCAAGCAATCGCGAAAAGTGTAGAAGATGAAGTCTATAAAACATTTGGTCAAGATCCACAATATAAAGAAGGCCAGAGTCTTGGCGAATGGTTGATACTTGACTTTGTAGATGTAGTTGTTCATATCTTCAAGAAAGAAAAAAGGGCACTGTATGCGATCGAGGATCTATGGGGCGACGCTCAAATTCAAGACTTTCAAAGTGCTTAATTAAGATAGAAAAAATAGAATTAAAACGATATAAATAAGAAAGAATGAAGAAAAT
Organism: Sphingobacterium sp. MYb388; assembly: GCF_037479535.1. Taxonomy (NCBI): domain Bacteria; kingdom Pseudomonadati; phylum Bacteroidota; class Sphingobacteriia; order Sphingobacteriales; family Sphingobacteriaceae; genus Sphingobacterium; species Sphingobacterium sp. MYb388. The sequence goes on from NZ_JBBGYV010000003.1 coordinate 88,067, forward strand.
ACCAACTGGTAAAATAACCCCAAAACCGCCCAAGTTTAATGTCATGTGGCTTAGTTTTGCTTTGATATTGGTTTTTTTTGCCCTACAATACGTTTTTAGTGATAATTCGGCTAAAAAAATCACGTACAGTGAATTTGAATCTACCATTTTACCAACAGGTGATGTAGAAAGATTAGAAGGTACTAAGAAAAATGATCTTGTACATATTGATGTTTATATCAAGAAAGATCGTTTAAAAGATGAAAAATATAAAAATGTGGCTCCAGGAGCAAATGCATTGTCATTGAACCCTGAAGTAGGCCCTCAATATTACTTTACTGAAGCTTCGGCTGATATTTTAGCTTCAAACTTAAAAGCGGCGCAAGAAAATCTTCCTGCAGGTACGCCGCGATTAAGTGTAAGTTATGAAGATCGTTCTAACCCATGGGCTAATTATTTTGTGACCTTTATTTTACCACTTGTTGTGATGGTATTATTATGGTTATTCTTGATGCGTCGTATGAATGGAGGTGGCGCTGGTGGTGGCGGTCAGATATTTAATATTGGTAAATCTAAAGCACAGCTGTTTGATAAAGAGTCTTCCATTAATATTACTTTTAATGATGTTGCAGGTTTAGAAGAAGCCAAACAAGAAGTAATGGAAATTGTGGATTTCTTGAAAAACCCGCGCAAATACACAAATTTAGGTGGTAAAATTCCTAAAGGAGCATTATTAGTTGGCCCTCCAGGAACCGGTAAAACGTTACTTGCAAAAGCTGTGGCAGGTGAAGCACAAGTTCCTTTCTTCTCATTATCAGGTTCTGATTTTGTTGAGATGTTTGTGGGTGTTGGTGCTTCTCGTGTCCGTGATTTGTTTAAGCAGGCAAAAGAAAAAGCACCATGTATCATCTTTATCGATGAGATTGATGCTATAGGCCGTGCGCGTGGTAAAAACTCCATGATGGGCGGTAATGATGAACGCGAAAACACTCTAAATCAGCTTCTTGTTGAGATGGATGGTTTTGGAACGGATTCAGGTGTTATTATTTTAGCAGCGACCAACCGTATTGATGTATTAGATAGTGCATTGTTGCGTCCAGGACGTTTTGATAGACAGGTTTCTATTGATAAACCCGATTTAATCGGTCGTGAGCATATTTTTAAAGTTCACTTGAAACCATTAAAGTTATCGGAAGAAGTTGATGCTAAAAAACTGTCTGCACAAACTCCGGGATTTGCTGGTGCAGAGATTGCCAATGTTTGTAATGAGGCGGCTTTAATTGCAGCACGTAAGAATAAGACAGAGATTGATATGCAAGATTTTCAAGATGCGGTAGATCGTGTTATTGGAGGTCTTGAGAAAAAAAATAAAATCATTTCACCAGAAGAGAAGAAAATTGTTGCTTACCATGAGGCCGGCCATGCGATTGCAGGTTGGTTCTTAGAGCATGCTGATCCATTGGTGAAAGTGTCTATCGTGCCTCGTGGAGTTGCTGCACTGGGATATGCGCAGTATTTACCAAGGGAACAGTTTTTATATACTACTGAGCAGTTAGTTGATAGTTTGTGTATGACGATGGGTGGCCGTGTAGCTGAAGATATTACATTTGGACGTATATCTACTGGTGCACAAAATGATTTGGAAAGAATCACAAAATTAGCATATGCTATGGTTGCTATCTATGGTATGAATGATAAGGTTGGTAATGTTTCATTCCGTGACGGATCTGAACAATTTCATAAACCTTATTCTGACAAAACGGCAGAGTTAATTGATTCTGAGGTACGTAATTTAATTACTGACGTTTATGCAAGAACAAAACAGTTATTGTTAGATAAACAAGAAGGTTTAGTTGCGATTGCCGAAAAACTATTAGAGAAGGAAATCTTATTTCAAAGTGATCTGGAAGAAATATTGGGAAAACGCCCTTTTGATACAAAAACAACGTATGATGAGTTTGTGAATAGTGGAGATGGTGGCGGTGTTCCGCAAACAGATCTTCCATTAGATGTGTTACCTGAAGAGGCGAGCAGCGCAGAACCAAAAGTAGGTATTAAAGAAGAGGATAATCCAAACACATAAATTTTTAATTCTACAGCGCTTCTGAAAAGAAGCGCTGTATTTTTTATCAATTCCACCGAATGAATGTTAAAAATAGCAGCAGCAAAGAGCAGATGCTTAGCAAAATAAGAAAAGCTCTGTTAGAAAAGACAGAAAATCCACATCCCAAATTTCAGAAGACACCTTTATATCAGGAGGAAGATGAGCTTGTGGATGTGACCTTTGCACGCGAATTAACAGCAGTAGGGGGGAAGTTTTTGTATTGTGATGGCGAGATTGAACTGATTGAGAATTTGATTAATCTGACGGAGGAAAATAATATTAAAAAGATATTTACCTGGGAAAAAGGAGTTCAAGACCTTTTAAACCCTTACGGTTTTCCTATACATACGGATGAAATTGAATTTGATGCAGCCGATGCAGGGATAACTTCTTGTGAAGTTATGATTGCGCGTAACGGTAGTATCATGGTCAGCAATGCTAATGCATCAGGACGTAGATTGGGAATCTATCCGCCCATCCATATTGTCATTGCAAAAGCCTCGCAGATGGTCTGGGATATTAAAGATGCATTATCCTATATGCAGCGTCGCTACGGTAATGAAATGCCCACAATGGTTTCGACAGTCACTGGACCTTCCCGTACAGCAGATATCGAAAAACGCCTGGTCCTGGGGGCTCATGGACCAAAAGAATTATATGTTTTATTATTAGAGGATCGTTTTTAATTATATGATACAGGAATACCTTTTTTTAACTCCAGTTGCGAGTATTATCTTTGCTTTGACAGTGGCTTCAAGTATCTATAGTTTTTCAAATCCTCAAGTATTGGGAGAGATGATGTTACATCCTTATAGTATATATCGTAAAAAACGCATTTATACTATTTTAACCAGTGGCATGGTTCATAAAGATTGGGGGCATCTCCTTTTTAATATGATCACATTTTATTATTTCGGATTTGGCTTAGAAAAAATATTGATCCAGGTCAGTGATTGGGGGCACCTTCAATTTGCAATCATTTATATTTCCAGTTTAATACTGAGTGATATTCCTACCATTTTCCAGCACAAAAATAATCCGGGCTATTATAGTTTAGGTGCTTCGGGAGCAATCTGTGCCGTTTTATTTAGCTATATCATGTTTGATCCTAAAATGATGCTCGGTATCTTTATGATCATTCCAATGCCAGCTTATATATTTGCCGTACTTTTTCTTGGTTACTGTATTTGGGCATCTAAAAATTCAAAAGACGGTGTCAACCACGATGCGCATTTATTTGGAGCAATCTCTGGAGTGATTATTACCTTGTTGCTCTATCCATGGATTTTTAAACATTTTATAAGTCAATTTTAGCATTATCCTGCCCAGTTCTCGCGGTCTAAGCTTCTATATTGTATTGCTTCAGCGAGATGATGATTCTGGATGTTGGTTTCTTGTTCCATGTCGGCGATTGTTCTAGCTACTTTTAAGATGCGGTCATATGCTCTTGCTGATAAACCTAATTTCTCCATGGCAACTTTAAGGAGCTGTGTTCCCTGCTGATCTATCTGACAGCGTTCACGAACCTGAGTACTGCTCATTTGAGCATTATTATGGATTTCACTATACTGTTTAAAACGTTCGTTTTGAATTTTTCTGGCAGCAATGACACGTTGTCGAACCACGATGCTTTTTTCTGATGTTTCATTAGATACAAGCTCTTTAAATGCTACCGGTGTAACTTCCACGTGGAGATCGATCCGATCCAGTAGTGGTCCTGATATCTTGCTTAAATAACGTTGCACGGTATTGCTTCCACATATGCATTCTTTTTCGGGATGATTGTAATACCCACATGGGCATGGATTCATGGCAGCAATTAACATAAAGCTTGCTGGATAATCGACCGAAAATTTTGCTCTTGAGATTGTAATATTCCGAGACTCCAATGGTTGTCGCATCACTTCAAGTACAGTTCTTTTAAACTCAGGAAGTTCATCCAGAAATAAAACACCATTATGTGATAATGAGATCTCTCCAGGTTGAGGAGTTGCGCCGCCCCCGACCAGAGCAACATCAGAAATGGTGTGATGGGGAGACCGAAAGGGCCTAGTTGTCATCAACGATTCCTTGGCTAAAAGCTGTCCTGCAACAGAGTGAATTTTGGTGGTCTCTAATGATTCTTCTATTGTTAATGGTGGTAAGATCGTCGCTAATCGCTTTGCCAGCATTGTTTTACCTGCTCCTGGCGGACCTATTAAAATAACGTTGTGACCGCCGGATGCCGCAATTTCTAAAGCTCTTTTAATGTTTTCCTGACCTCTAACATCACCAAAATCAGTTTCAGCATGATCGATTTTGTTTAAAAACTCTTCTTCAATATTGATAGCAGTTGGCTTAAGGTCATACTTGTCGTTAAAAAAATCCACTACTTCCGTCAGATTATCAACTCCGAATATTTTAAGATTTGATACAATTGCGGCTTCTCTTGCATTTGTATTCGGAAGAATAATTCCTTTAAAATTATCCTTAAGCGCCTGAATAGCGATTGGTAACACTCCCTTTATAGCTTGAATCTTACCATCTAGCGATAGCTCTCCCAATATCAGATAATCCGTTAATTTGTCCGCATTAATTTGATTAGACGAAGCCAGTATTGCTGTCGCAATTGCAAGATCATAAGCTGAGCCTTCTTTGCGAATATCAGCAGGCGCAAGATTGACAACGATTTTTTGCCTTGGCATACGAAGACCGCAAGACACAATGGCACTTTCTATGCGCTGTAAACTTTCTTTGACAGCATTATCGGGCAATCCAACAATATAATATCTTGTTCCTGCTGTGATATTTACTTCAACAGCTACACTCGTGGCTTCAATGCCATATACTGCACTACTATAGGTTTTTGTTAACATATAATTGGTCTAACTGATCATTAAAGTTAATAAAAAGGTTTAACTATTTCTTGAGAATTATTTTTTTCCTTTGAAGAACAGCATGAAGTTGTGGTTTTAGATAAGATACATTATATTGTAGTAATTGATATTTATCATATGTCAAAAAATAATTGGTTTTGGCAAACGATTTGCTACTCTATTTGTATTATTAATGAATAGAACGGATTGCAAAGAATTAACATTTAAAGTTTAAGAATATGAATGATACTAGTAAAGTAGTAGTGGCATTATTGGCAGGGTTAGCTGCAGGAACCGCTTTAGGAATTTTATTCGCACCTGATAAAGGAACAGAGACAAGAGACAAGTTAAATGAATCATTAGCAGATTTGGGAGATGCTATCCGTGAACGCGCAGAAGAGCAGTTTGATCAGCTAAATGACTTCAAGGAAAAAATAGTTTCAACCCTTAAAACAAAAATCAATAAAGGGGAAGAAATCTTCGAAGACGAAATAACAGAACACGCGTAAGTGGCTGTTGTTTTAGAGCTTAAAAAAATATTATAGATCATATTATCAGAGGCTAAAAAAGCCTCTGATTGTTAAAATAAAAATAAATGGAAGAAGAAAAATTCTCGCTTAGTGGAACATTCCAAAAGACCAAGGAATATTTAGATTCGCAATTAAATTTAATTCGGCTAAAGACCGTTGAGCGATCTTCCCGTTTGATCGCAAGCTTAATTGTCGATGGAGCAAAAATTATTTTAACCTTATTTATTATATTTTTCCTTTGTCTTGCCCTTGGTTTTTATTTGGGAGAAGTATTAGGTAGTAATTCTTTAGGATTTTTAGCTACAGCCGTAATATTTTTGGTGATACTGTTACTGATTTGTGTATTAGAGCCAAAATTAGAGACCAAATTTATGGATTTATCTATCCGCAGATTCTCTGCAAAATGGGATGATGAATCAGATGAAGAAGAAAATAATTTGAAACAAGAAAACTTAGAAGATGACGAAAAAAAGCAAAATTCATAACCTCGCAGAGCTTAAGGCAGAAATCGCGCGTCTCAAGATTTTGAAGAACGAACAGGAAGCGTATTTAAAGTCTCAAGTTAAATTATTGAATCATAAAATAGAGACACCTGTACGTATTTTTAATGCGCTTAAATCTAATATTCCGGGTGCAAATATCATATCAGGCCTTTTTGCTTCGACAAAAAATAGCGGTGGCACTAACTCAGACTGGGTAACTAAAGCCCTGCGCATTGGTGTGCCTTTTGTTATGAACAGATTTTTCTTTAAAAAAGCTGGTGTTTTGAAAAAGGCTCTTCTTCTGTTAGCTTCGGAAAAAGCTCTTGGTCAGGTTAATCAAGATAAAATTTCAAGTATTATCGAGAAAGTAACAGATTTTATTAAACCAAAAAAGAATAAGAAAAAAAAGGTTGATATGGAGAAGCTTCCAGTAGTAGAAGATCAGGTGAATGAATATGGTATACCTTCCTATAGTGAAACTTATTAATGAGGATAACTGTTTCCTTCAGTACTATTGACCAAAGCCAGATGTTGGCTTTATTAATGAATTGCTGGCGATAGCTATTTTTCTTTTGTCATTCTATTGCTAATAATATTTAGCTGTTTCATAAAAGCTATCCCTACTTATTTTATAAGATGAATTTTTGAATGTTGCAATGACATTTACGATTTCATGACCTCCTGGCTAAACTTTGATCGGTCATACTCCCCACTTAATTTTACTATACTATTGATTACTGCAAGAATAAGATTATTTTTGCAGGATATTTTATTATAATGGGTAAAGACAAACTTAGAAAATTTGCAGAAATTGGTACTTTTGACAACGTCGTAGAACTTGATGCAGGTAAAGCGCTTAAAGGTCAATGGGCTAAAACGCATTTTAAAAATGATAATCCAATTGTTGTAGAGTTGGCTTGTGGAAAAGGTGAATATACTGTCAATTTGGCGAAGCTTTTCCCTGAAAAGAATTTTATTGGTGTTGACTATAAGGGTAACCGGATTTGGAGAGGAGCAAAAACTGCTATTGAAGAAGGTATTACTAATGTTGGATTTCTACGTATTCAGATTGAAACGATTTTAGAATATTTTGCAGAAAATGAAGTTTCCGAAATCTGGATTACATTCCCAGACCCACAACCGCAGGATAGCCGTGAGAAAAAAAGACTGACCAATCCAACTTTCCTAGGCCGTTATAAGTTTGTTTTAAATGATGGTGGATTTATGAACCTGAAAACTGACAATGATGGTTTTTATAATTATACTTTAGAACAGATTGAAATCTTAGGATTGCCTAAACATGTCGAAACAGCAGATTTGTATCATTCTGATTTAGTAGATGAGGTTCTGTCTATTAAAACATATTATGAGAAGAAATATTTGGCTGTTGATAAAAATATAAACTATGTTAAATGGTCATTTGATCAGATATAATTCTTTTCTGAAATGCATTTCATAAATAAGAAGGCTCCATCCGGTTAGGATGGAGCCTTCTTATTTATGCTTCAACTTGCGCTTTAGGAGGAAAGTTTTTATGTTTTCTTTTGCTTATTTTTTCGATGTTGACCGGTTGAGGTATCTTAACATAGTAGCCTGTACCATCATAGGTGCGTTTCAACGGATCTTCTTGGCAAGCTGTTGAGCAACAGCCTTCAAGTTTTTCACCACATTCATCACATTGTGTGAAATGCTCATTGCAGATTGGGCTGGCACAGTTAATCATCTTCGGTGTTTCTTTTCCGCAGTTCTTACATTTTGAAACTACAACAGGATTTACAGAGTTGACATCAACAGTAACCCTGTTATCAAAGACATAACATTTACCATCGAAGTCTTTACCTCCGGCCTCTTTACCATATTTGATAATACCACCATGTAGTTGATAGACATCTTCGAAACCTTCTGCAAGTAATAGCGCTGATGCCTTTTCACATTTGATACCGCCAGTACAGTAGGTTAAGATTTTTTTGCCTTTATATTTTTCGAGTTCTTTAACTTTTTCAGGGAATTCTCTGAAATTTTCAATGTCTAAAGTAACTGCATTTCTAAAATGACCAACATTATGTTCATAATTAGAGCGTACATCAAGAACAACAACATCATCTCGGTCTTTCATTTCCATGAAGTCTTTAGGTTCAAGATGTATTCCTGTTTTCTGAGTGGGGTCAATAATTTTTGGATCCCGTAAACCCGAGTGAACAATTTCGGTTTTGTAACGGCAGTGCATCTTAATAAAAGATGGTTCCGTAACATCGTCTATTTTAAACTCGGTATGATTAAATCTTCCATCGGCATAAAGGGCATCCATATACGCTTGGCAAGACTCTGGTGAACCCGAAACCGTTCCGTTAAGACCTTCGTCTGCAACGATAATACGTCCAACTAAATTTAATGATTTACAAAATTCTAAATGATCTGCCGCAAATTTTTCAGCGTCAGCGATAGGACTGTAGCAATAGTACAGTAAAGTTTGATATTGTGCCATAGTTTTCATTGATACCGCTGCAAACGGCGTTTAATGCAAATGAATTATAGGGCAAATTTAGTTAAAAATTGGAAATTATACAATTTTTAACGTTTTCTCATCGACCTTTGAAGAACAAATATCATGATGAAACATAAAAATAAAACGGTGAAATAAATAATATTCGTCACTTTTTCTTTAATGGCTCTAGTAGGTACTCGAGTCCATTTAATTTTATCTCATATAATGTACCCAATTGAATACCTAGCTTTCCTGGAGGGAAACCTTTTTGGTGGAACCATACCAGATAAGGTTCGGGTAAGTTACAGAGCGTATAGCCTTGGTATTTTCCAAAAGGCATTTTAACGGTTACAAGTTCAGTAAGTATTTCTGGATTCATCATTAGTCTTCGGGATTACCATTTTTGATACGGTAAACAATCATTTTCAGTCCAATTATAAAATGGTTGAACAGATTGGGAATTGTGCCGTAATATTTTTGAAATATGTCATAACGCTCTTTCAAGGATTCGCGGTGCCTTTGTTTGGACATTCCACCAACTAAATAACGTGCAACATGCTGATGGGCATTTACTGCTATAGATGCCTTTTTTGCAGCTTTGATGACCCAATCTATATCTGCACACAATTTGTAATGTAAGTCATAAGGCTCGGCAATAGTGCGTTTGATATAGATTGCCTGGTGACAGATATTCATGCCATAGCGAAAGCTTTTCCAGTTAAAATATGCGGGAACTTTATGTCGACGTTCACCAATTATTTCTCGCTGTTCGTTTATTAAGAAAGTTTCACCGTAAATAATATCAGCTCCTTCACTTACTTCAGCAAGGTTTGCTAATGTTTCTTTACTGTACAACTCATCTCCAGAATTCAAAAATAGAACATAATCACCTGTTGCCTGTGCTAGACCTTTATTCATTGCATCGTAAATCCCTTTATCTTTTTCGGATAAAATAACGGATACCTGTGATCTATATTTTTCGATCACATCCAAAGTTCCATCTGTAGATAAGCCGTCAATAACAATGTATTCTACATGTTTGTAGGTTTGATTAACAACAGATTTTAGGGTATGTTCAATATCCCGCACATTATTGTAAACGACTGTAATGATGGAAAATGTGGGGTTATTATACATGTTATTTTTTTAATTCGTTGAGTTTCTTTTTTGCAAAACGGATTCCTCTTTGTAAAAGCGAACCTTTTCTATGGGCATAAAAATACTTAATTGATTGATAAGCTTGGGCATGCTCTTGAATTTCTTGCGGAAATTGTGTTATTTTTTTATTCGCAAGTACAACTTGATAGGTCGTCTCTGCTGCTGTATGTGTTCCGGATCCATCATTACCGATATTCTGTGTCAATGAATTTCGCGGATAGAGCACTAATCCGTTGTTTTTAAAAACAGATGCATACCAGCGGATAGCCCAAGAGTTGATTTTTCCAGCTTTAAATTCTTTCACCTGCTTCCAAAAATTCTCTTTGCCCTCTATACTAAATTGGTGAATTTGCTCAGCAGTAAAATCATCTGTTAAGGTATTAATATCGCTATTGAAACGATTCCAAGCGCGATCCCATGTTGCCCAGCCCCAACTATTTGCTACTCTAAAGAAAAACGTTTCAGGTAGAGTTTCAATATCTTTTACGGGATAACCATAGCCAGATATCTGCATGACCTGATCTTGATGTCGGTAAAGTTCTAGAGCATCATTAAAGTATTGCAAAGCAAATGGGGAAGTTACTAAATCATCTTCTAGAACGATCACTTGACCATATTGTTTTACAATTTTAGTTACACCGTCGATGACATTTGCTGCTAATCCGCAATTTGACTCCCTTAAAGTAAGAGTTACAGCTTTAAATCTCCAATTTCTACTGATAATTTCCCGTACTTGTTCTACTGCAGCCTTTGATTGCTCATTTTTAGCAGCATCCGCGTAAATAAATAATTCAGACTCGGAAGCCAGATTATTATTTTCCAGTGCCTTTAACGTACGTAAAGTGTGATCTGGTCGATTGTAAACGAATAAGATAATGGGAGCTTTTGACATTATGGTTATATTCCTAAGCAGTTATTTTCTTTGTAAAATAGAGATGTCGCTTTTCGATGTATTGCACCGATTGCTATTCCTGAAAAAGGGATATGTTTAAATCCTTGTTGTAAAAGAAAGTCAATAGCAGGTTGGTAGTGTGCCCTTTCTGAATCGTCCAATATCAATACACCGCCAGTGCTCAATTTTTCAATGGCACTTTTACAGCAGGCAACGCGCTTTCTGCCATCAACAATAACAATATCAAAAAGCTGGTCTTCCTGATTTATTGCGTTGATATAGTCGTCATTTTCTAAAGAAATGTTCTTAATATCGACATTGGCAGGCATTTGATTTTTGATACGTTCAAACCAATTTTTATCATGTTCTACAGCAGTTACTTTTTTGACATGTTTTGCATAGAATAAGGTTGAATTGCCTGCTCCGTATTCAAAAAGTAATAAATCTTTATTTAAGCGACCATCAATAAAATCTAAAAAGGAGTAAGTGAGCCAAGGGATTGGATTTCCATTCGGATCTAATGATTCTTTGTTTAAATAGGAGTTGATCCAGCCTGTCTGAACGAAATATCCCTTAAAGGCCAAGGATAATAACCCCTTAATTAATTTGCTATTGAATAATGATTGGTAGCTACCTGTTTTTTCCATTTTTTAGATTTTATTAGTGGAAATAAACTTAACGATTTATTTTCGAAAATCTTTCTTTTATCGTAGATAAAAGCCCCAACAGGAAGAGGGATTTTATCATTAAAATAGCATTCGGACGAGTCCTTTTAATGAAAAGAAGGAAAAAAGTCGAAGCAAAATAGGCGATCAGGGTTGCATAAGCAGCTCCAATAATTCCAAATTTTGGTATGAAGAAATAATTCAGCACGACATTAACAATTGCACCAAAAGCTGTTCGGTATAAGGTGATCTTTGTAAGTCCCTCAGCAATGAGATATTGTGCACTCGCTGTTCCTAAGAAAGTAAATACACCTGCCCAAATATGCACTTGAAGCGTATGCAGTCCTGGTGCATATTCTGGCTTATAATATTTAAAAATAAAAGGGGCGAGAAATGTAACAACCAAAGCAACAGATACGCTAACAAAAACCATAAGCTCATATAAGTTTCCTAGTCTTTTTTGATATAACTCAGGACTCCCTTTTCGGGCATTCATTATGGCGGGAAATAATGATGTGGAAATAGCAACAGGTATAAAATACCAACTTTCGCTAAAATTTACCACAACCGTATAAACTCCTAATGCTGATTTACCCAATATCGCGTCGATCATCAATTGGTCGATCTTCATGTAAAAGGTAATAAACAAAGAAGAGAAGGCTAATGGCCAGCCTTGTTTGATCAATTCTTTAGCGGTAGTGGCATCATATTTCCATTTGGAAATATGATGTCCCAGTTTACGGTAGAGTGCTAAATATCCGATTTGTAAAATAAGAACATCAATAACTAAAGTCCAGATGAAAGCATCTAATGGGGCTTTTAACAGAATTAATATCAGTTTTATAGCAGCAGAAAGAATGTTTCCTCCTACCTGTACGATCATAATCATCTTACCCTTCACCTTCGCTTGAAAGAAGCTATCGATGATCTGAACGGCCTGTATGATGCATATAAAGGAGACAAGTACAATCTGTTTAAAAGTAGCAGCTGGGGCTTCTGGTGCGTACTGAGCGATGAAAAAGTAAGTGATGTAAATAAGCGGCAAGACGAGTAAACCCGTTATGATACGAATGCGTAATGCCGAACCTAAAAGCTCATTTTCCTTTTCAGGATGCTGAATGATTTGTCGGGTGATGAGGCCATCGGTACCCATTGTGGAAATGCCTGTAAAGAAAGCAAGCAAAACTAATGGATAACTGTAAGTACCGAAATTTGCACTCCCTAAGTAGGAAGGTAATGCAACAGTTGTGACCAACATCTTGATAAACAGGGATCCTACACGGGCCATTAAAAGCCAACCCGTGTTTTTGAAATATTTTTCGAATGCCTCTGGATTAAATCCTGGTAATGCCGGTATTTTCATTATGATGCAAACCTACTGATTTTTTAGAGGTTTGCATGAGAATCCCACCGTATTATTACAATACATTAATCGTATTGGAGAATTCGATTAAGCTCGGGTGTGTTGGATTAAGGTCTGTTACAAGGTAATTGACATCATGAATTGGAACAACTTTCATCTTCTGCACTGAGTTTAATTTTTCGGCAATGCTTAAGATAACTAGTTTGCTTGAACATTTAATCATGGCCTTTTTAATTTGGACAACTTCCCAATCAGAATCTGTAACGCCATCTTGAGTGGAAAGACTGTTTGTCCCTAATAAACAAAGATCTACTTTGATATCAGAGAGCTCATTAGTTACTTGAGATCCCGATACGATATTTGTATTCCTGGAAAGTTTTCCACCAATTAAAATAACTTCTAAATTTGGTTTTTCAGCTAATTCTAATGCAACAAGGGGGCTGATCGTAAATATGGTACATTGTAGACTGTCAGGTACTAGTCGAGCAAGTTCAATCATCGTTGTACCTCCGCCAGCAAGAATGGTCATGCCATTTTGAAGTAAAGTAATTGCTTTTTTAGCGATTTCCTTTTTAGCTTCTTTCGCATAAACATTTCCATCTTGAAAAGGAAATTGAAAAGATTTGGATAAGGCTCCACCGTAAACCTTTAGTACTTTGCCATTTTCCGCTAATTCATTTAAATCACGACGTATCGTGTCTTCAGAAACATTGAGCTGAATGCTTAAATCTGAAGATAATACTTTATTGTGCAGATTTATTTGGTGTATAATAAAAGCTTGTCTTTCCTCTTTTAACATGACAGATAGTTTATATAGTCGAAATAATTTATATACAAATGTAATTAAATGAAGGTATAAAAAATAAAAGTATTTTAACCGTTATCTTTATTTTTTATCTGCGTTACTCCCGCTTTAAATCGCGGTTTAAAACCAGTCGGTTTGCTAGCAGGTTCAATGGGATCCTCTTTAACAGTTTGATCCTTTTGCTCTTCTGTTTTATGTTCCGTATTTATCGGTTCTGCTGTAGTAGCTTGTTTTGTTAGTCCTGCTTTAAATCTAGGTTTAAATCCAGCAGGTTTGTTTGCTGCTTCAGCAGGCGTGTCCTGTTGGTCCGTTTTATCAAGCTGTGCATCTACTTTTTGTTCCGCATCTGTAGGTTCTGCTGCAGTCGCCGGTTTTGTTACTCCAGCCTTAAATCTAGGTTTAAATCCAGCAGGCTTTTTTGCTGTTTCAGCAGGCGTGTTCTGTTGATCCGTTTGATCAAGCTGTGCATCTACTTTTTGTTCCGCATCTGCCGGTTCCACTGTAGTCGCCGGTTTTATTACTCCAGCCTTAAATCTGGGTTTAAATCCGGCAGGTTTGTTTGCTGCTTCAGCAGGCGTTTTCTGTTGATCCGTTTGATCAAGCTGTGCATCTACTTTTTGTTCCGCATCTGCCGGTTTCACTGTAGTCGCCGGTTTTGTTACTCTAGCCTTAAATCTGGGTTTAAATCCAGCAGGTTTGTTTGCCGTTTCAGCAGGTGTGTTCTGTTGATCCGTTTGATCAAGCTGTGCATCTACTTTTTGTTCCGTATCTGTCGGTTCTACTACAGTCACCGGTTTTGTTACACCGGCCTTAAATCTGGGTTTAAATCCAGCAGGTTTAGTCGTAATATCTGCTGGAAGATCAACTTGTTCTTTTTTATCGTCGGTGTTTTCTGTACCGGAAGCGGGTTCGGATACAGGTGACGATGTTACTCCGGCCTTAAATCTAGGTTTGAATCCGGCCGGTTTTGCTGTTACTTCTTGTGATATGGCAGCATTCTGCGTTTTTTCGACATCCTCATTTTTCAATTCTGTTTCAGTAGCAGGAACTATGGCAGGTTTTACCATTGTTTTAAAGCGTGGTTTAAAACCTGTAGATGGAGTAGCCGTTTCAGCCGCAACAACTTGTTTTTCTTTTACAATTGGAGCAGGTTGTTGTATTTCTTTCTTGTCAACTATTACCTCCTCTAATCGATAACTTTTTCGGAGTCTATTGAACCAAAATTTCTTGGTATGGTCAAAACTTTTTGCACCCATGGCCACATAGTGCTTTTTAAATTCTTCATAAAGTGAGTTGTCCGCTTTTTTTAAAGCAGTTAAATCAATCTTTTTTTTAGCGAAAAATTCTTCAAAAGTCATCCTGAAAGTATTTAGTCTATTACAAATGTATACTATTTTATTAAGCTTTAATAGCTTGGGTGCTATTTTGAAATAATTTTGGGTATAAAAAAAGAGCGACAAGCGCTCTTTTTTTATGTTGTCAGAAAAATATTAAGCCATGTTGTGGTATACAGCTTGAACATCATCATCTTCTTCAATTTTGTCGATTAGTTTTAGTACATCTGCAGCATCCTCTTCCGAGATATCAGAATGTGATAAAGCAATACGTTCTAGTTTTGCAGAAGAAACTGCTATACCTTTTTCCTCAAGTAGACGTTGCATATTTCCAAAATCTTCAAATGAAGTTTGGACAACAACTACATCATTTCCCTCTTCATCAGATTCGACGTACAATTCTTCGAGACCGCCGTCAATGAGTTCTAATTCTAATTCCTCTACATCCAGATCTTCTGTTGCAGGAAATCTAAAAAGAGATTTACGGTTGAAAATAAAGTCTAGAGATCCTGTTTTACCCAATGTTCCACCAGCTTTGGTGAAATAGCTGCGTATATTGGCTACAGTTCTATTCGTGTTGTCAGTTGCTGTTTCAATTAAGATAGGCACTCCGTGAGGGCCGTATCCTTCATATACATATTCTTCATAGCCTTTGGAATCTTTTTCAGAAGCTCTTTTGATAGCTGCTTCTACACGATCTTTAGGCATATTTACAGCTTTCGCATTGTTTATCGCTGTACGTAATCTAGAATTTGATTCTGGATGAGGACCACCTTCCTTCACCGCAATTGCAATTTCTTTTCCTAAACGCGTAAATTGGATTGCCATTTTGGCCCAGCGTTTAAACTTACGTTCCTTTCTAAATTCGAAAGCTCTTCCCATGTTATATTTTGTTTGTTTTAAGATTCTCTATCATTTCGACAGTAAGCTTTGCTAAATCAAAAGCAGGCTTCCAGTTCCAATCTGCTCTTGCTGGAGAGTCCTCAATACTAGCTGGCCAAGAATCTGCAATGGCTTGTCTAGGATCATTCTCCGAGTAAGTGATTGTAAAATTAGGAAGAATTTTTTTAATTTCTTCAGCTAGTTCTTTTGGCGTAAAACTTACACCTGTTAAATTATAGCTTGAGCGAATCGTTAAACTTTCTTTTGGTGCATCCATCAACTGTAAAGTACCGCGGATAGCATCGTCCATATATAACATCGGTAGTGCTGTATCTTCAGATAAGAAACACTCATACGTTCCTTTCTTCAGTGCGTCATAGAAAATATGAACAGCATAATCTGTTGTACCTCCTCCTGGTTCAGCTTTCCATGATATAATACCCGGGTAGCGAATGCTACGGATATCTAATCCACGGTTTTCTTGATACCATTCAACTAGTCGTTCGCCGGCAAGTTTGCTGATTCCATAAATGGTATTTGGATCCATCACACAGTATTGGTCTGTATTCGTTTTAGGCGAATGAGGTCCAAATACTGCGATTGAGCTCGGCCAAAATATTTTTGACACCTTATATTCAACTGCAAGATCAAGCACATTGAGCAGACCGTTCATGTTAAGGTCCCAAGCTTTTTGTGGATATATTTCACCAGTCGCCGATAACATGGCCGCTAATAAATATACTTGTGTTGGTTTATATTTTTGGAAAAGGGATTCTATTGCACTTTTGTCAAGTACATTAAGGGTTTCAAAGATTTCCCCGTCCTTTAAATTTTGAGGTTCTCTAATGTCGGAAGTAACGACATTTTCAATACCAAATTTTTCTCTTAAAGCTGTAGCCAATTCAGTTCCGATTTGACCATTTGCACCGATTATAATAATGCTTTCTTTCATCGATGCAAATATAGTATTTTTATTATCCTAACCAATGCTTTGAAACCATTGAAATGACTGTCGAATATTCTTTTTTTAGTCTCATAAAGTCTTTACTGTCACGATATTCGGATCATTTGCTGTTTCGTTTTAGCTTTTTTTTGAGCTTTTTTTAGCTCTTTTTTTTAGTGTTTATTTTTCATTTATGACGCTTTTCTAGGAGAGCAATCGATTGCTTATTTTTGCATTGTGTAACGTGACATGTGTTGATTTATTTTATTATGAAAAGTTGTAATTTTAGAATAGTTCAGCGGGATATTATTTTAAGATATTTTATTAAAAATAGCATTAGGCTATTGATATTACTATTGATTAATCTATTTTTTTGCAATAATCATTAAATATTAGCCCTTAATTTCGTAAGTTTGAGAAATAAGAATGTTCTCATTTGTACATTCGTAATACATTTTATAACAAATTAAAGAAAAAGTAGCAAGATGAAAGTCGCAGTAGTCGGCGCAACAGGCCTTGTAGGTACTGAGATGTTAACAGTGTTAGCAGCGCGCAATTTCCCAGTTTCAGAATTAATTCCAGTAGCTTCAGAGCGTAGTAAGGGTAAGGAAATTGATTTTAAGGGAAAGAAGTATAAGGTGGTTACTCCATCTGAAGCTATTGCTTTAAAACCTGATGTTGCTTTGTTCTCTGCTGGTGGAGGTACTTCTTTAGAGTATGCGCCATTATTTGCCGCTGCTGGAATTACAGTTATTGACAATTCTTCTGCTTGGCGTATGGACCCGACCAAGAAATTGGTTGTTCCGGAAGTTAATGGAGATGTATTAACTGCTGAAGATAAAATTATAGCCAATCCAAACTGTTCAACCATACAGATGGTCGTTGCTTTAAAGCCGTTGCATGACAAGTATAAAATTAAGCGAGTTGTCGTTTCTACTTATCAGTCTGTGACTGGTACAGGGGTTAAAGCTGTCGAGCAATTGATGAATGAGCGTGCGGGTATTAAGGATGGCGAGAAAGCTTATGCTTACGAGATCGATTTAAATGTTATTCCTCAAATTGATGTATTCCAAGAAAATGGTTATACAAAAGAGGAAATGAAAATGATTTTGGAAACAAATAAGATTATGGGTGATGATTCCATTAAAGTGACTGCAACTACCGTTCGTATTCCAGTAATGGGTGGACACTCTGAATCATTAAATATTGAGTTTGAGCGTGATTTTGATTTAGCAGATGTTCGTGAAGCATTAGCCGCTCAAAGCGGTGTTATTGTCGTTGATGATCCAGCTAATTTGCAGTATCCGATGCCAAAAGATGCACACGGTAGAGATGAAGTATTTGTCGGCCGTATTCGTCGTGATGATTCACAAGCAAATACGTTAAATATGTGGGTAGTTGCAGATAATTTGCGTAAAGGTGCCGCAACTAATACCATTCAAATTGCAGAAACATTAAGAGAAAAGGGATTAATTTAATCTGATCTTCATATACGTAAAGAGCTATATCAACACATTGATATAGCTCTTTTTTGTTTTGGGACCTGCTCCACCATTGTATTTCCTCTTAATTGCACATCAACCACTTTAAAATAATCTTCTCTCTTTTACTCATTACAACTAAAGCCCCTTCTTATTTTCAACCTTTCTTGTACGATATTACTGCTTTATGTACATAAAAAGTGATTGGAGTCCACATCAAAAGCAATATTTCTTCACTTAGCGCTTGTGTTTCAAATGCTATTTTGTGGATTGATTTCTTGTAGGTCTACGCTAGGGACCTGCTAAGAACCAAATAGGGCCCAACTTATAGATGTGAGTAGGGTGTGAAAACTGTGTTCCCAAAGAGAAAGCACGATGTAATATGGACTTACCGTGGTTAAACTTATAACATGGTACAAATTTGGTCATAACCTGCTCCCTCGCTGTTCGGTTTTATTACCGTTAAACTTGCGCTAATTCTAGCTACTGTATTTGTCTTCTTATTCTTTAATTTACGGTACTGCTCTTAGAGTCTCTCGTCAATGAATAGGTTGTGACGTATCTGAGATGCGCTTCCGAATCAATCTTTTAAAATGTGGTAATAGAAAATATTAGGATAATATGTTAGACACTCCAATACTTGAATTAAATTCATAGGTTGGTTTACTTTTCATGCTTATTCTTTGGCGAATGCCTCCGTATCTCTGGAGCGTGAGAAATATCGATTTGGCTTCAGGATGAATAATCTAACCAACAGTAATTATTTCGCGGGAGATGGAGTTATTGTGGCGTAGATGCCTCGTAACCTTGTAACGAAAGTAGTCTTAAGTTGTAAAATAAAGCCGAATCAACGAAGTGCGATTAATGGTTCGCCTCACTTCTCGATGTTACCTTGCTTAGGAAAGCTTTTTTTAATAATAAAGCGGCTGTATTAGAATACAGCCGCTTTATTATTTAGTATTTTTCTTTAACTATTTTACTGGAACAAATTTCCAAGTATCGTAGTATTTGTTTGATCCGTTTTGACCAGTAGTGATATACCCTACATTGTCGATTCCAAATCCAACAGCATCTTGTCTAACTTGACCTTGGAAACCTTGGTTGTCAGCATTCCAAACATCAGTTGTTGGGTTATATTCCCAGATCGTGTTGATTGTCGTGTTTTTTCTACCACCTACTACATATGCTAGATTGTTCAATACAAAAGTAGATGCGCTTGAACGTGTTAAGTTGTATGTGTAAGAGTTATCACTACGATCTAAATCATTTAATGGAGTCCATTTGGTACCATCAAATTTAAAGAAATCTTCAGGGTATGAGCTATTGTCGATACCACCACCTACGTAAGCGACGTTATTGATCACAAAAGCAAATCCATATCTTCTGTTCGATTTTAATGGGCTTTCTACAGGAGTCCATGAATTATTTGTAGGATCGTATTTGTAGAATGATTTAACGTTAGTATTATTATCGTTCCCTTTAGAACCAGTACCTACATAACCGAAACCACCAATTGAAAAAGCAACTGCACCATAACGAGCTGCGTCAGCAGGTAGGTCAGCAATTTTAGTCCAAGTGTTAGCTGAAACATCATATTTATAGAAATCTGACAATGCATTTGCTCCATCATAACCAGACCCTACATATCCATTGTTTCCAATTGAAAAAGCAACAGCTGAGTAACGAGCTGAGCCAGGGAATTCAGCCTTTTGAGACCAAGTTCCTGAGGTTGCATTATATGCCCAAATATCTTTTTTAGGCACAGATACTTGACCTTCTGTAGCAAGACCAGTTGCTACATAAGCGATATTGTTAATTAAGAAAGATACTGCCCCACTTCTTGCGCCACCATCGAAAGCAGAACCTTTAGTCCATTCTGTTACCTCATCTGTAGTATCATCATCCTTTGATTTACAAGAGTAAGTAGAGAAAGTAACGACGCACGCTAATAATATTAGTAGCCAATTTTTCTTGTTCATAAACTGTTAAAATTTAGTATATAAGATGTTTAATTTTATTCTTGGTTTGTTATTTGCATCCTTTGCAATAATAAGTCGATCTGTAGTTGCGAATAAACTACTTTGCGGCACACTCAAGAATAAAGATGTGTTAAAGTAGCTATCTTTTTTTATATTATTAACATATTCGATCATATTAAACGTATATTTTGCATTTCCACCGAACTCATCACCTCCTGCTAAAATCCCATATTGCGTAGGATCCTGCTGTCCTTGTTGCTGTAAGAAGGGAGGCGTAGTAATAATACTTACCGGATTTCCACCAGCGTTTGCGATCATCAGCACGACACGAGCAGGCGGGATAAAAAATGAATTACGATATTTGTTTTCTGTTTCTATAACGAGTTCGACCTTATTGATCGCTACAGTTGGATCGTTAACTAAATCCAATAATGTTGGAAAAGTTAATTTAACGACTGCTCCTGTGCTACCTTCCACAAATACATCACCGTTCGTCGTGGTGCTTTTCAATTCTGGATTTGTAACACTTAAAGTGTTGAATGCTGTACCTGAACGGTCAGCTTCTACATTATTAAACTGATAGGCTTTGTTACCCAAATTAAATGAAGTGGATTTACTCACTTTAAATCCTTCGTCGTTTATATAGTTATAATGCACCTGCATACTCACGGTATCTTTAAAACCGATCATTGCCGTGTTATTATTTCCAGCAACAAGTGCTATTCCTTTGAAGTATTCATTGAAATTGTCATTGGATGCAATATTTCCATGACCATCTTTGATATAAGAAAATAGCGTGTTTCCTAAGTTGTCATTTAGTCTGATTGCGATTGAATCTAATTTTTTGACAAAAGGTTTGAATGACAAGGACCCTAAAGCTGTTGGTTCGTAAGTGAATTTTTGATTATTATAAACAGCTGCCCCATTGACATAATACGGTAATTCATTTGTACCGGATCCCGTACTGACTTCTTTTAATGTAATCTGCTGCGTTAATTGGTGAACAGATAATGTTTGTGTTTTCGTTGTATCTCCGTAGAAATATTTGTTCGGCTTTAATACAAACGTAATGGAGTCGTATTTTGCTGCTGTTGGGATTGAACCGGCTATAATGTTATCGATAGCCATGCGCATATAAGACGTCGAAAGAACAGATCCTGTTGTAGTATTCGAAATTTTTCCGGCTAGAATCATTCCTGTTCCAGACGTTGGTACATCATCTAACAGATAAGTAGATGCATTCACCTGAAAGGTATCGATAGGAACTAATCCTATGGATTCATCTCTTGAATTGTCTAAAGAGAGCGAAATATCTTTATTACAAGCTGAAATGCCTATCAGTAATAACGCTGAGAATAAAAATTGAATACTACGTCTCTTAAAATTTCTTATCATGCTTAAAAATTGAATATTGCAAATGTAATCAATGCGCATTGTTAATCAGTGTTATATTTTGTTAAATATGGTTAATTACCAAGGCGAATGCAAATCTAGTAATTTAAATTTGTTTTTAATTATGGCAAATAAGTTTAAATTATTGATAACACTTTCGGTATTAACAGGTATCGGGATGATTAGTATCTTGGGTATATGGCTCTACGGAAGTTACAATAACCGGCTTGATCTGTTCCTTTCTTCAGCAGAGCGGAGTATGTTTAATGTTGTGCAAGATGTGTATCAAGCCCATAGCAATGATCTAAAAAGTGATCAGGGCGGGGCATTGGGGAAATTACGGAAAGAATTAAAAGCAAAGTATACAGATGCTGAAATTGATACGCTATTTAAAGATTTTGGATCCTATTACAAACAGTCAAAAGCGGGGTCATCTCGAGGAGGAAAGACGATGGGATTATCTTATCCGCACGGGAAATCTGGAGGAGAAATGATGGCGCCTTATTTATTTTCACAGATCGGTGTCACTCCAGCGATGATCGAAGAAATAAATGAAAAATTTGCCACCGCTTTAGAAGCTAAGGGAGTCCGTGCAGAATATGATGTTACGACCGATATTTTTCCGAGGGATAGTCTGTTTGCTATCCGTAAGGAGTATAGAGCAAAAAAGTTATCGTGGACAAGACCGATATTGATAGACGCTTCGGACAGTCGCTTTTTAATCGTCAAATTTAGGCAGGTATGGAAAAATCTCTTGTTTGATTTAGGATGGCAGCTGGGCATTGCTATACTTTTGATCAGTATTTTTATCGGTTCATTTCTTTATCTCTTTAAAACGATCTTTCGACAGAATCGATTAGCTGAGATGCAAAAGGCATTTGTGAATAATATGACGCATGAGCTGAAGACCCCTGTCTCTACTGTCATGACTGCTATCGAAGCGATTCAACTCTACGGGGTAAAAAATGATCAGGTGAAGATGGATCGTTATTTGGCCATTTCCCGACGTGAGCTTGATCACCTTTCGGATATGATTGATCGAGTTCTTCAATTGGATGTTGATGAACGAAAAGGTCTTAAACTTGACAAAAGCGAGATTGATCTGATGCTCGTTTTAAACAATGCGGCAGACACCTTTCGAATCAATGTCAGTAAGGAAGTGAAGATTTCAGTGAACAGTTCCGTTCCTACATTAAGGTTACATGCCGACGAATCACATCTGCGCAATGTTGTTAATAATTTATTAGAAAATGCTGTCAAGTATTCTGGAGATGTGGTTACTATCACTATTGATGTCTGTGACCATTCCGATTATATAGAGTTTAGTGTTTCCGACAAAGGAAAGGGCATCGCTTTGGAGTACCAGAAGGAGATTTTTGGTATGTTTTTTCGGGTTCCTGAAGGCAATCTACATCCAGTCAAAGGCTTTGGAATCGGCTTGGCGTATGTTCGTCAGGTAATACTGCAGCACGGAGGTAAAATTACAGTGAAAAGTAGTCCAGGTAAAGGTAGTACCTTTACTATTAAAATACCTAAATAAGCAGATTTATGATTGATATCTTATATGTTGAAGATGAAGCGAGCCTGGCACTTATTGTTGCTGATAGTCTGGAGATGAACGGTTTTTCGGTAAGACATTGTCATGATGGGCAGGAGGCTCTTCGTTTATTTGAAAAGCAAAAGCCAGATATCTTGCTTATTGATGTGATGATGCCAGTGATGGATGGCTTTACGTTGGCTACACATATAAGAGCCTTAGACAGTCAGGTGCCGATTATTTTCCTTACTGCTCGTGTGCAGACAGAAGATGTTGTTAAAGGCTTTCACTTGGGGGCGAATGATTATGTAAAAAAACCTTTTCGTATTGAAGAGTTGGTCGTTCGTATCGAATCACTGGTTAAGGGCAGTCCTAAAATGCAGCTTAGTCAAAATCTCATGATCGGAGATTATGTCTTAGACAGCTTGAGACAGACACTTAGCTATAAAGGCGACAGTATTAAGTTATCTTACCGGGAAAGTGAATTGTTACGCAGCCTGTATGAAAATAGGAATCAGGTAATTCCTCGTGAAGATATCATGAAAGCCTACTGGAGTTATGATAAATATTTTTCTGGAAGAAGCTTAGATGTATTTATAAGCCGTATCCGAAAATATTTAAATCAGGATCCACGTATCAAAATTACCAATATACGGGGTATAGGTTATATGCTTTCTGTTGAGTAATTGATTTGAAAGCTATGAAGTGCTATGTTTTCTGGACTTTTGTCACCTCTTGATAATATTATTTTCAAGTTACAAATGATGGTCTTTCGAAAAGAAAAGAATAAGTATATTTAAAGGAGTGATATGAAAATTGCGCCCTATTGATGCGTGTCAATTATGAAGAACGAAACAAATAATTTGCTTTTATATTTAGGAAGATTATAATTGGGTATAAACGCAAATTTATCTAAGTTTGTACGCTGTAAAAGGGAATAAAAAAATGAAAGATAGTGTATTGAGTAGAAAAGAGAAAATTGTTCGTGAGGCATTGAATTTGTTCTCAGAACAAGGTTATGCAGATACCTCTACCAAAGCTATTGCTCAAAATGCAGGTGTGTCTGAGGCTTTAATTTTTAAACATTTCGGAAATAAGGATGCTTTGTTGGTGCACCTTATTAAAGCGGGCTATCGGAAAGTGCTGACACATCATAAAGGTATGATGACTTATCGTGATTCGAAGGACTTTTTACGTAAGATGATCAATTTACCTAGTAAGCTGGTCGCTGATGAGCCTATCTTCTGGAAATTACAAGAACGTCTTTCCCATCATCCTTTTTCAAGACAGCAGCATGAACAATTTATGAAACCGGTGCAGGCAATTATTGTGCGGGCTTTTAAGGAACTGGGATATAAAAATCCGGATCTGGAAACGGAATTTTTGTTAATTGTTATTGATACTTTATGGAAAAAGGAAGCTAATGGTGAACTTGATCATGCGATGGAACTAGCCATATTATTGGAAGAGAAATATAACTTGATATAAGTTATATTTTTTTGTTCGACAATGCAAGTTTATGCATGTTTCATAAAATTGTTGCACAAACTGTTTTTTATTGTGTGAAAAATACCCGTAATTCGTATTCTATTTTAAACAAAAAATTATGTTAAAAAAACTAGCTTTGGGTGTTGCCGCACTGGCATCTTCCATCTCTTTTTCACAAGCTCAAGATAAGAAGGATTTTGTGAAATATATTAATTCTCCCCATGCTTGGGTTGATTCTGTATTTAACAGCTTGACACCTAAAGAACGTATCGCCCAACTTTTTTTGGTGCGTGCCCATACCAATCTGGGACAGCGTTATATTGATTCTGTAGCACAGGTTGTTCAAGATGAGCAATTGGGCGGTCTTGTTGTATTTCAGGGCGGGCCGGTTCGTCATGTGGATATGTTCAATCGTTATCAGCATCTTTCAAAAGTGCCTTTATTGATCACTTTTGATGGAGAATGGGGTTTAGGCATGCGTCTTCCCGATTCAACTTTATCTTATCCATATCAGATGACCTTGGGAGCTATACAGAATGATCAATTGATTTATCAAATGGGCCAAGAAGTTGCAAAAGATTTTCATCGTATCGGTATGCATTTTAATTTTGCTCCTGTTGTTGATATTAACAATAATCCGAAAAATCCAGTTATCGGGTTCCGGTCTTTCGGCGACAATAAAGAAAATGTTGCAAAAAAAGCTAAAGCATATATGGATGGTATGATGAACGGTGGTATTATATCATCATTAAAACATTTTCCTGGACATGGCGATACAGATGTTGATTCACATCATGACTTGCCGCAATTGACCTTTACTAAGGATCGTCTAGAGGCTTTGGAAATGTTTCCATTTAAAGAATTAATTCGTGCTGGTGCTCCTGCTATTATGGTCGCTCATATGAATATTCCAAGTTTAGACCCTACTCCCAATATTCCCTCTTCCATTTCAAAACCTATTGTGACAGGGATACTACGTGAAGAATTAGGTTTTCGTGGTTTAACAGTAACCGATGCAATGGATATGAATGGTGTGAAAAAATTTTTCCCAAATGGTGAAGCTGACGTGATGGCTATTATTGCAGGTCATGATTTGTTGGAAGTATCTGAAAATAGTAAACGCGCTATTGACCTTGTATTGAAAGCAATCGGGGAAGGCCGAATCAATCAAGCGGATTTGGATGCACGTGTTAAAAAAGTACTCGCGTCAAAGCTATGGTTGGGCTTAGATCAATATCGTGATGTGAATACCGGAAATCTATATGCGGATCTGAATAGAACTTCTTCAAAGCAGCTGATAGACCAATTAGCCGCATCATCGGTCACGGTTTTGAAATCTACGGATAAAATAAAATCATTTAAAAATTCAGAAAAAACGGCAATTGTCAATATCGGATTAAAATCCCCAGGTACTTTCCAGCGGATAATGGACGATGCCCTCGCCAATGAAACGCAATATTTTGTTACGGATGAAACCAGTGAGGCTGATTTAAAAAATATCATCAAAGAAGCAAAGAGAAACAAACAGATTATACTTGCGATCCATGATACACGTTCACGTCCAAGACCTGAAGTGCCAGCAAATGATGGTGTAAAGCATTTGATTAAAAAATTGGCTAAGAAATCAATTGTTACTTTCTTTACCAATCCTTATGCATTGGATGGTTTTAAAGGCGTCCATAAAAGTAAAACCATTTTAGTTGCTTATCAAAATGATGATTTTATGCAACGTGCTGTAGCAAAAACAATTTTAGGACAAAATATTGCTACAGGGAAATTACCTGTTACCATCAATAAATATTTCAAGTACGCGGCGGGTAAATAACTGGCAGCAATTCTTATAAACAAAGAAGGGGCTTATTATTGATAAGCCCCTTCTTTGTTATGGATAGAAATATATTTATTTTTTTTCTTGGATGATCATATCTGTCATCACTTTAGCACTTTCATCCTGTACAAAGTCAAATTCCATTTTAGGTTGTGGCTTGCCCTCTTCCCATAAAGGTAGCCCTCTTTGTTTCAGTAAAGCATTCACACGATCTCTATTTTTCTTCTGAAAATCATCACGCTCTTTTTTAAACTTATCGAGTTGTAATGGAATTTTAGTTCCCTCGTCGCGTTTTTCGAAGGTTGCAATATCTTCCAGTAAAAACTTGTATTCAGTCGAGTTTTTCATTCTCGCTTCGTGTTCTTGTTCTAGTTTTTTGTTCAATGCTGTTAAGTCCGCTACTTTTTTATATGTACTTGATTTGATCTGATCCCAAGGTAAAGCAGAAGGCTCGGAACTCTCACCGAATTTTTCTGCAGAATACTGCGTTGGGAATGTCACATCGGGACTTACACCTTTATGTTGTGTGCTGCTACCATTTACACGGTAGAATTTTCCTAATGTAATATTGATCTGACCATATTCTGGTGCACCATTTGGTGTATCAGGATCTTTTTCGTTTTGTGCTTTTAATAATAATTTACTTGTAGGACTGATCACACGTGCCATATCAACAGCAGATTGTACTGTACCTTTACCGTATGATTGAGAACCTAAGATAACACCGCGGCCATAATCTTGTATTGCTCCAGCAAAGATTTCAGACGCTGAAGCGGAGAAACGGTTGATCATAACACCCAGTGGACCATCCCATGAAACGCCTGCGTTTCTATCTTCTTCCACATCGATGGTATTTCGGACATCACGTACCTGTACTACTGGTCCTTTGTCAATAAATAAACCTGTCAGGTCGATAGCTTCCGGAAGTGACCCACCACCATTGAAACGTAAATCAATCAAAACTGCATCAACTTTTTCCTGTTTTAAGGTATCCAGCAATAAGCGCACATCGCGGGTCGTACTTTTATAGTTTGGATCACGCTTACGGTATGCTTCAAAATCCATGTAAAATTTTGGTATGTTGATGACACCAACACGATAATTCTTGCCATCAGCACCTTTAACAGTTAAGATTTCTTTTTTCGCAGATTCTTCTGCTACTACAATTCGCTCTCTTGTTAATGAGACTATTTTCGGGTGAGATCCAACCGGCTGACCAGCAGGTAGAATTTTTAAACGAACAATTGTTCCTGCAGGACCTTTGATTTTAGCTACTGCTGCATCTAATCTCCAGCCAATGATATCCTCAAATTCGCCATCTTTCCCTTGTGCCACACCAACGATTTTGTCATCAATGGCTAAGCTTTTATCTTTAAATATCGGTCCGCCAGGAATGATTTCACTAATAGTCACCATTTCATTGTCTATTGTCAATCGTGCACCGATACCTTCAAATGTATTAGCCATACCTTCATTGAAAGCCTGTGCAAATGATGGGTTGAAATACGATGTATGTGGATCAACCGCATCAGTTAATGAAGTCATGATTACTTGGAATGCATCATTTGAATTTATTTTCTTTCCCTGAGAAATTAAATTGTTATATCTTTTGCGAAGGGTTTCCTTCTGTTTAGTTTCTGTACTATCTGTTTTTTTAACAGTTGTCATTTCCAGATTCAGCAAATCATATTTCACACGGTGTTTCCATTGTGTATCAGCTTCTGCTGTGTTTTTGAACCAGCCTAACTTCTCACGGCTTGGTAAATAGCTTTCATCGATCGTGAAGTCTTGTTTTACATCTACTTGCTTCAACGCATATTGCATGCGTTCTAAGTAGCGTTTAGAGTATACATTGAAAATATGAAAAGGAGCAGATAGGTCACCATTACGGAAATCCTGTGCGATTGAATTTCGGTATTGCTGAAACTCGTCGATATCAGATTGCAACAAGTAGTTTTTCCCCTGATCTAAAGATTTAATTAAGTTATCAAATACGATTTTAGATATGGAATCATTCAGCTGTACTTTTTTATAACTGGTCGATTCTAAAAGTCCAGCAACTTCTTTTGCTATGACTTCGTGTTGCGCGCTAGGCTTTAGACCTCCCTCTACTTCGCTTAAATTAACACGGGGCTTCGAGCCACAGGAGACAATTGAAATAACAAAAAGGGTGAATATTAGCTTTTTAAACATATTTTCTATAATTTTAATAGTCATTTTTATATATTGAGATAGCGCTTTAAATCCAAAGAGCTAAATTTAAATAATTTCAGTTCATAAATTTCAACAAATCAACAAATTTATTTGATATTTTAATTGAAAAATATGTACTATTTTATATTTCTTTTAATAATAACTCATTTTAATGAAGTTAAGTATGTTTTCTGAAAAACCAACCGTTCCTGTAATAATAATGTTATCTAATCAATCATTCCTAAGATAGCATCATTATATCTTGCGAATGATCGATTCAGTCTATACATAAAACTGTTTAGGAAGGCCCATTTATAAAACTGAAAACTAACACTAATAAATAACCGAGTGCAACGAGCTCATTTATACCATTGAAAACTAACACTAATAAATAACCGAGTACAACGAGCTCATTTATACCATTGAAAACTAACACTAATAAATAACCGAGTACAACGAGCTCATTTATACCATTGAAAACTAACACTAATAAATAATTTTTTCTTATGAAAGCCTTAATAATGACAATCATATGTTTTTGTGCCACAGAAACGAGTTTCGGTCAGCTTAAGCCTGTGCGTTACTCCGACGGAGACCAGGCATTAGCTGGTTTAGTAAATACAGATGCAGGCGAGGGTGCTCCTGGAGTTTTGATTCTCCCTGCTTGGATGGGTATTGACGATGAAGCGACACAGGCGGCAGTACAGCTCAGCAAGGAAGGTTATATTACATTTGTTGCAGACATCTACGGAGAAGGAAATAAACCCACTACTGGTGCTGAAGCGGGGCAACAGGCTGGAAAGTATAAGAACGATCCTGAAGCAT
The DNA here is from genome assembly GCF_037479535.1 of Sphingobacterium sp. MYb388. Taxonomy (NCBI): domain Bacteria; kingdom Pseudomonadati; phylum Bacteroidota; class Sphingobacteriia; order Sphingobacteriales; family Sphingobacteriaceae; genus Sphingobacterium; species Sphingobacterium sp. MYb388. Next base: position 117,267 of record NZ_JBBGYV010000003.1, read on the forward strand.
ATCAGAGAAGGATCCGTTTAGCACTAGAACAACTTGTAAAAGCTGGAGCAAGTCCACGTCGTTTGGCTGTGATCGGCTATTGTTTCGGTGGTACGGGAGCGCTTGAGGCGGCTAGGGCCGGTATGGAAGTGCAAGGTGTTGTTTCCATACATGGCAACCTTGGTAAAGGTAACCGTCCAGATGGCCCCATCAAAACCAAAATACTGGTTCTACATGGCGCTGCAGATCCTCATGTATCTCCGGAAGAGATCGCTAATTTCAGAAAAGAGGTGGAGCATGCAGGAGCAGATTGGCAAATGATCTATTATGCGGCCGCAAAACATGCCTTTACCAATCCTGCCAGTAGTGATTTCGAACCTTTAGCAGCGCAGCGTTCGTGGAAACATCTACTCATATTCTTACAGGAAATATTGAAATAAAAGCTTGAAATCTATTCAGATCATTCAAGCAGGTTACAGCTTCATTTATAAATCTTTAACCTGCTTGAATGTCGCTTTTAAGGTTGTGAAGTTTTGATAAGTTTTATCAGCCTCTTCAAAGTCTTTTAGATGTATGTACACTTCACCAAGTTTATCTAATACAGCGAGCTCAAGGGGTACATTTTTCCTTTCGCGGGCTAGTAGAAGCGTAGATAAAAATTCTTTTTTGGCTATTTTAAAGTTTTTATCTAACAATTTTGATGAAGCCAGCAGATATTCAATTGCCGGTAACTCATTTGTGATCTTTTTATTTTCTGCTAGTTGCTGTGCCTGAAGTAGAAACCATTGTGCCTCCGTGTATTTATTTTGCTCAAAATAAACCTGTGCTAATTGCTCCCAGGCAATTATTTTATCTTCATAAGCTTTCGCTTTATTATAGAGCGGTATCGCTTTTCTGATGATATTTTGTTCGGCTTCATGATAATTTCTCTTGCCACTTTTGGCTAATGCTATTTGCATCCAGGCATTTGCTTGGTCATGATAGTCTTTAGATTGAACTGCCAGATTTAAATTTTCCTGAGCTACAACACTAGCTTTTTCAAAATTACCGGAATAAAGTAGCACTGCCGCTAAGTTTTGATGTAAGACAATACGATCCAGTTTATTGCTTTCTTTTGCCGCAATCAGGATTGCATTTTCAAAATAGGAAATTGCTTGATCGGGTAAATTATTATTGATTGCAAATAGCCCTGCTTCATTTACTAGCGCGAGGTTTACTTGATCATCGTAATTTTGTCTGATGCGGTTCAAGAGTTCATTCCATGTTGCTAAGTCCGTAGGTTCTGGATTCATTAAATATTGAAACCGTCCTATATTCGGTAGACTATTAACTTGGGTGAGTAACGTTTTATAGCGAAGTTCTTGAGCAATCTTTTTCGCATAATCTTTTCTCATATTGCTATCAAATATGTCAATCAATTGCTCCGTTCTTGACTTAGGTGGCGGGACAAAATATACCTTTGGACCTATTCCTTTGAAATTACTGTTATACTTTGTTATTGAACCAGTATAATCTTTGGTTAATTCCTGCGCATAAGACACGAAGCATAATGCCACTATATAAGCACTACTGAGAAAGGCTATTTTCCAAAATTTCTTTTTAATCATGTATAATACCTGCTGTTGGTGAGGATATTGCAAATATGACGAAAAAATATGTGAAATATTGTTAAAGTGTTGTTCAGAATAGGTTTCAGTTTCTTTTTAAAGATACTCCAAACGATCTTTAGCTTGTTTTAGTTATAATAATGAAAAAGTCCTTAAGTACAATTTAATATGATTTGAGAAAAAATCATATTAAATTGTAACTTTTTGATGGATAACCGCAATTTGTAACGATCAAATTTTAAGCTTTCAAATGTGTTCTTTAATTTCGAATCCGGATCACCCATATGAACTATTAATCTGTATTGATGATTTGCAATCTAGGCGAGCAGTATGGCTTTTGCTCCACCATTTATCTATGTCTAAGATGTCCTCTTTTTTTCTGTATTAAACTAAGGACATGAATTATAAAAAACCACTAAAATGAAAAAACCAGCACTATTTGCGTTATTTTTTGCACTGAGTAGTATCGCAATAGCACAAAAGAAAACCGATCGCCCCAATATTGTATTTATAATGGCAGATGACCTGGGTTATGGTGATTTAGGAGCTTATGGACAGCAGATTATTGAAACGAAACATCTGGATGCTTTAGCAAAGGAGGGGATGCGTTTTGATAATTTCTATGCAGGAACTTCGGTCTGTGCTCCATCCCGATCTGCACTGATGACGGGCCAACATACTGGCCATACGCCTGTGAGAGGTAATAAGGAATTGGAACCAGAAGGACAGCAACCTTTAGCCGATTCGGTACAGACTATTGCTATGTTACTGCAAAAAGCAGGTTACGCGACTGGTGCATTCGGAAAATGGGGTCTTGGTATGGTGGATACTTATGGATCGCCTCGTAATAAAGGTTTTGATGAGTTTTATGGCTACAACTGCCAGCGTCAATCGCACCGTTATTATCCGACACACCTGTGGCATAATCAAGAGCGTATTGAGCTTGAGGGTAACGGTTTATTGGCAAAAGGGCAGTATGCTCCTGAATTGATCCAAGAAAAAGCATTGGAATTTATTGATAACAATAAGGATAAACCATTTTTCTTATATGTTCCCACCGTACTTCCTCATGCCGAGTTGTCTGGTCCTGATGATCAATATTATGAACAATATGCCAACAAGTTTGAAGAAAAAGCGCATAAAGGAAATGACTACGGACCAAAAGCTACGATTCCAGGATATGCTTCTGTTGCTAAGCCAAGAGCTACTTACGCCAGTATGGTAAGTCGTATGGATGCACAGGTTGGACAGATTGTTGCGAAGCTGAAGGACTTAAATTTGTCAGATAATACGATTATCGTTTTTACAAGTGATAATGGTGCGCATCGTGAAGGTGGTGCAGATCCCGATTTTTTCAACAGTTCGGCAGGTTTACGGGGTTATAAACGTGATCTATATGAGGGTGGTGTAAAAACTCCTTTCATTGTTTATTGGCAAGGAAAAGTTGCTCCTGGCACTACCTCCAATTATTTAGGAGCATTCTGGGATGTCCTGCCGACTTTAGCTGAAGTGGCAAAAGCAGGTAAACCACAATATACAGATGGTCTTTCTTTTGTTCCGACATTATTGGGAAAACCTAAAAAGCAAAAGCAGCATGATTACCTATATTGGGAATTTCATGAAGATGGCGGCCGTCAAGCAGTGCGTCAAGGTGACTGGAAATTGATTTTGCAAAAAGTGAGAAGTGGAAATCCTGTTGCTGAACTGTATAATCTAAAACTAGACCCGAAAGAACAAAATAACTTAGCGACAAGTAATGTGAAAAAAGTTGAAGAATTACGTAAAATGATTGCAAAAGCACATGTGGAAACGCGTGATTTTCCTTTAGTTTCGAAGTAACGAAGTAAATCGTGAAGTAGTAACGAAGCAATTATCTACTTCGTTACTACTTTACTTGTCACCTCTTTACTATCTAATCATCACATGTGGCTGTTGATGATAGGTTTCGCTTTTATAGAAACGGATCAGAAAATCAATCGTTTCACTGTTTAGTGGATAGAAAAACTGCTCATTGATTTCCTTTTCGTATAATTCGTAATAATGTTGTACAAGCCCAACGGAGTAAAATTTCTGAACCAGGAGCTGCAATAGATTTTGCGCATAACTGATCGGTTCGTTTTCATTTTCTACATAGTATGGATTATTCTGTAGCGGGAATAGCGTTTCTATTCCGCCGAAAAATTCTAGACCTATTTTCGAATTATAGAATGCTGTAACTGGAATAGCTCTTGCCTCATTCGGATTTGCAACCTCTTCGATTGGCGGTAATCCCACCTGCTCGCGGTACGTATTGGTCAGATCGCGGATATAGTTGCTGATTTCAGATTCTTCCATAAATGCCAGCTGACCCTGATGTTTTTTAACAAACAGCTCCTTCAGGTCTGCAACTTGTTGTGCCGCCTTTTCGATAAGTGTTGTTTTTCCGTGCAATGCTTCGACAACATATGCTTGATCCATTTCCTGATCGGAAGTTAGGTCAATCTGATCCCTTTCGACAGCAGACATCATACCCGATAGGTTCCAGGTTCCTTCCCATGGTACAATCTCCATATAAAAGAGTTGATCAGCAGTAGGTTCCTGAAAGTTCTGAATCGAATTTTGATTGACCAAGAAAATTTCTCCAGTTGTCAGGTGTTTCAATTCTAAACGGCCCTCTTCCACTTTTTTAAATTCAAAAAAGCTATCAATTCTGTTGCCGATGGTTCTTAGATTCTCATGTTGCGGATGGTTAGTATCTACAGTCGAAGCAACAAATTCACAGGATCTCAGCGCTAATAAGTGCAGGCGGAAAAAAGTGAAATGATTGTCTCGAACACGGAAAGTCATTTGATTTAAGTAGGCCGGGTCGTGCTGATAGCGTCCTAAGTCAGCGATATCCATATGCTGCATCAAACTGTTATAATAATAGCCACCGGTGATGTAATTGGTCGCAATTACCTTCTCAGCATAGTTGCGTACTTCAAGATAATTGGCATCTGTAGCTAGCGTATACTCTTTTTGTAACAGCGTATTTTCAGGTGCAGTCTCATAATATTCTTCCAAAACAGCATAAGCAAGATCGGTCACCAAAGCTAGTAAACGGCCTTCTTTATCCAAGAAAAGGTGCGGGTTACGCTCACTGAAAAACAACCATGAAAGGACCAATACATCTTGCGGATTGATATCTTCCGGGTAATAGTCTGTCAATGCTGCATCTTCGAAAAAAGGGAGCATTTTTCCATAAAGTGCCTGGTGTTCTTTTCTGAAAGCATCGAAAAGTTTTGTTCCGGAAACCACATCCTCCAGATAGCAGGTCAAATAAACACTGAGTGTTTTAATCATTTCAGGTCTTATCAGGGCATCGGTTTCTTCTTCATCAAACCAGAGTGTATTTAAGGCATCCTGTATATCATTGGCTACTTCTAAATAAAAACGATCGGCATCCGATCTTCCTTGATAAGGGTGCTGTCCCAGCCAATCCTGTATATAAATGCGGTTTTTTTTCATTTAATTATTTGTTTTAATAATGCGTGTTAGCACTTTATTGTATTATTGAGCTCGTTTTACTCGGTTTAATGGTAATGAGGCTATCATGAGCAGCGATTTAGAAATTTTGAAGCTCATGATGGTTTCATTAAATAATTTGTTTTAATAATGCGTGTTAGCTCTTCATTGTATTATTGAGCTCGTTTCACTCGGTTTTAATGGCAATGAAGCTAACCTAAGCCAAGTATTAAAGATTGCTTCAGCTCATGTGGGTCATATCGATTCAATGCTCATTCAAAAATAACCAAATTTTTGAATTCCATAAATTGATTGTGAAGTAAATGGACATTTGGCAATATCTTCTTACTTTTGATGTATGGCTACACGAATTCCACTGGCAGAGCGCATGCGTCCCAAGAAATTGGAAGATTATGTTGGACAGCAACATATTATCGGTCACGATGCGGTATTATATCATGCCATCCAGCAAAAAAATATTCCATCCATGTTACTTTGGGGTCCTCCGGGAGTTGGGAAGACCAGCCTTGCACTCTTGATGGCCAAAGAATTGGGGCGGCCCTTCTTTTCCTTAAGTGCTATTCAGGCCGGTGTGAAAGACATTCGTGAAGTTATTGATAAAGCAGAGCGACTGATGAATTTAAATCAGGAACAAGCAGCTATGAATTTTAATCAGGAGCAACCCATTCTGTTTATTGATGAGATTCACCGTTTTTCTAAATCACAGCAGGATTCTTTATTAGGTGCTGTTGAACGGGGTTTAGTGACGCTTATCGGGGCAACGACAGAAAATCCTTCTTTCGAAGTTATATCTGCACTATTATCGCGCTGTCAAGTTTATGTTCTTGAACACTTAAGTTCCGAAGACCTGATCGGCCTAGTGGAGAAATCATTGCATGAAGACGAATACCTGAAAGCATTAAATATTGAGATTGAAGAGTATGAGGCTATTTTACGTCTTTCCGGTGGCGATGCCCGTAAGCTCTTAAATGTGCTCGAACTGGTCAGTAATGCTGCAGTACTTCATCATGAACCGATTACGAATGCATTTGTGCTGAAGCAGGTACAGCAGAATATGGCTATTTATGATAAGACAGGTGAGCAACATTACGATATCATATCTGCTTTTATCAAATCGATCCGTGGATCAGATCCCAATGCAGCCATTTATTGGCTGGCACGTATGATCGAAGGGGGGGAAGATCCTTCTTTCATTGCTCGTCGTCTCCTGATATTGGCTTCTGAAGATATCGGCAATGCCAATCCCAATGCTCTACTGTTAGCGAATACGTGTTTCCAAGCTGTTAATGTCATCGGATGGCCCGAATCGAGGATTATTTTGGCGCAGGCCGTGACTTACTTGGCCAGCTCTCCTAAAAGCAATGCCTCTTACGAAGCAATCAATAAGGCACAAGCTATCGTGAAGCAAACGGGAGACCTTTCCGTACCCCTTCATTTGCGAAATGCGCCGACTAAATTGATGAAAGAGCTTAACTATGGAGCCGAATATAAATATGCGCACGCCTATCCTGGAAATTTTGTGTTGCAGGAGTTTTTGCCCGATCAACTGAGCGGTATGACTTTATACGATCCAGGTAAAAATCCACAGGAAGAAAAGTTAAGACAGGGATTACGCGATAAGTGGAAGGAAAAATATCGGTATTAATTAGGGCGTTATCGGAGTAAGTTGAAACTGTTTGTTTTCCTTAAGGAGTCTTTTGTAGTATTTCTGTCCACATTTTAAATCTCAGTGGATATTGTTTACCTTTGCTCGGATAGGAATATAGCATGACATCAGATTTAACATTTACAGCGATAGATTTTGAAACAGCAACAGGGCATCAAAATAGTGCCTGTGCAGTTGGTATCGTGACAGTGGAATCGGGTATCATTACAAATGAATTTTACTCCTTGATTCAGCCACCCCGCAATGAGTATATGTGGCAGACGACCCGTGTGCATGGCATCAAACCCCGTGATACGCAACATTCCCCAACTTTTAAGGAGTTATTTCCTTCCATTCAATCGCTTCTGACGAATAAATTGATGATCGCACACAACGAGTTGTTCGATCGCAATGTTTTACGCAAGACGATGTTACATTATGGTTTGTCTTACGAGGAACTGCAGCTTGCCGAAATGTGGGAGTGTACTTATAAGATCTATCGTAACAAAGGTTTTAAACCAGCCCGCTTAAATGCCTGCTGTGAAGTGTTGGGAATCAATCTCAATCACCATGAGGCTTTATCCGACGCGAAGGCCTGTGCCGAATTATATTTGCGCCATCCTTTTGTAGCGACATTGGTGGAGGGGTAGTAATTAGTACTTAGAAGTTAATAATTAGATTTGAGAAAATTACTTCGTTACTCCGTCACTACTTTACTTAATCACTGTTTCACTCCGTTACTGATCACTTCGTTACTTTATATTAGTATCACATCGATTTTAATTTGTTATTATTTATTTTATTGATAATAAGCTTGTTGTGTGTTTTGTCGTGCGATGTCTCCCTATTTGTCCCCTCTTTGTCCCCCCTTTAAAATCGTTCTAGGAGCAGTTCAGAATTATCTTTGCCTTTGTCATTTCAAAAATGCTTAAAAATTGCCTTTTTGAAAAGATTTGTCGCAAATGGATCTTATTTTTTAATAATATGTTTTACGTCTATCTTCTACTTACTGCTTTAATTTTAGTATCTGGTTTTTATTACTGGCGCAGGTCGCGCTTGTCAAATGAGTTTGTGAATCGTGCTACTTTACAGGTACACTATCGCTTTCACCATTTAGAAAATGATGATCGGGAATACGGTAAATCAAAAAATGGGGCACTCCTGCTTAAAGTAGAAAGGTTGGATGCGGATACACGTAATATTGTTGTGAAAGATGTGATCATGGATCATGCTTGTCTCAGTGTAAGTTTAGATCAGATCATTATGATCACTTTTCCTGCTGATTCGAACCAGGCCTATGAGGCTTCCGTACGTTTTAGAATACGGGGTGCGGTGCGTAAACCTGATTTCCTAAGCCACCATCATGCGACCGTCATCGGTTATATTACTTCCGAAAAATCAGGACGTGTGCCTTTCCGCATTAAAGTTGGAATGCTTGAGGCGGAGCAGGTTAGTCAAGTTTGATTTTAGTAGTTAGATTTTAGCAAGTGAGTGGGTTAGAAAGTTAGATTGTTAATGCGTTAGACTGTTCGTATCGCCTCCGTTGCTTCAGTAACTACTTTATAGGTTCGTTTTTTTTGTTACATTCATACTTAAGAAGGGGAGACACACGGTAATGCACGTGCTCCCCACTCTTATTATTTATGGATTGGAAAGTTAGAAATAGTTATTGGGTGAGCATGTTAGTGAGTTAGATTGTTCATATCACCCTTGTAACTCTGTTACTTCCCTCACTTGTCACTTCGTTACTGGTTACTCCGTCACTTCTTCACTCCGTTACTCAATCACTTCATTAGCCAATTAAATAATTGTATTATAATCAGCATCATGTTATTGTTTATGAGATACTATTTATCTAAGTTTGTTTAATATTATATTAAAAAATATGAAGATAGCGCTACAGCAACCTTTCGGAAAGTGGGTTGTTTTTATTCTGGTTGCATTTTTTTTCGTTAGCTGTAAAAAAAATACACCAGATCCAGAACCGGAGCCTGAACCAATTGTACGAACCACGGATCAAAAGATCCGGGATAGTATCTATTATTATTATAAACTGTACTCCATATGGGAAGAGAAATCCATTCCAAAATATGAGCTTCCATCCGAATTTACAGATAAGTACAATTCTGCTAGTAGTGTTCTCAATGCCCTGAAAGGTATGACTCCTGCCTATGCGAACTATGCACAGTATGGTGGTGTGTATGATCGCTTTTCTTTTATCGATGGACTTAACGGTTATAATATCAATGCTACAGCTAAGTTAAAAATGGATCGCAATGATGGTTATGGTTTATATATTTCCATGGGTACGGTTGATTCTAAAGTTGCAAGACCTGTTATCTATTTTATTGAAGGAGGTTCACCTGCAGATAAGGCCGGTTTAAAACGTTCGGATATGGTAACGGCTATCAATGGCGAGACCGACTTTACTGTTGCGATCAATTGTGATGCTTCAGGCTGTAAGCCTGTAGATCCCAATGCGCTTAATAATATGAGAAACCGTGTAGCCAATGCACTGGAAGGTGGCGGTCTTCAGCTCGCGCTCTTGCGTCAGGATGGGACGACTTATAATGTAAGTCTTTCTTATGGATCATATACCATCGATCCAATTTATCACGAAGAGGTTTACGAATATCCAAGTAAAAATGTCGGCTATTTTGCTCTTTCTTCATTTGAAGAGATAGAGCGCAATAATTATAACCAGCAGCGCGTAGATGCTTCTTTTAAAACGTTTGAAGATAAGCATATTGAGGATTTGATCGTAGATTTACGCTATAATACAGGTGGTTATGTTGATGCTGCGGTATATATTGCAAACAAGATTGCAGGAACAAAAGTTTCAGATAAGAACCTTATGGTGACCTATATCTGTAACGCTTATATGGAGCGCACTCAGAAAGGTGCCAATGGTATGTTCAGAGATACTTACTTCAGTCAGACAAGTACGTTGAATCTGCGTAAAGTATATTTTTTGGTAAGTGAAAAAACGGCTTCAGCTGCAGAGATGCTGATTAATGTCTTAAAACCTTATATGAACGTGCAGATTATCGCGACAGGAACACATACTTACGGTAAACCTGTTGGTTTTTTTGAACAGATTATTGAAGACCGTGTTTCCTTCTGGCCAGCATCTTTCCAGTTGAAAAACGCTGATGATTTCGCAGATTACTGGGATGGATTAGTGGCAGATAAACCTAATGTAAATGATTATATCTTTTTGCCGACAGGTGATACGCAAGAGACGATGTTAGAGACGGCTCTGGAAGATGCAGTACCGGGAAGTACAAAGAAAACGTCGGCCCGTGTTCGTGCAAGCCAACATGCCCGTATGTCACTTGGTGGTGCTGTCAATGCTCTACCTGAAAGAGGTCTTTTGAAAAACTAGTCGTGCTGTAACATATAGGGAGTGATCGATTGATCATTCCGATTTTATAAATGAAAAGCGGGATCGATATCGATCCCGCTTTTCATTTATAGGGGTGAAGCAGATCACCTCATTCAATGTTCAATCATGATACAGCAAGCTGGTACTAGTGTGAGGCATTATGACTTATGACGGCGTCTCAAAAATACGTTGATGACAGAGTTCTGCAGCCGCTTCATCCGGTAAGCATTTTAGAAAACCAACAGGAACCTGGCTGATTACTTTTTCCAATGTACTGTTCATCATTGCAAAAAGATCTTTATTCCATCTAATAGCTGTACAACTTGGCAATACAGCAATGAAGCCTTTCACGCCAGATAATTGTTCAAATATATTTTCTGGTCCCTGTTGCAGACGTACAAATGCTTTTAATGGTATCGCTTCATTTTTATAACAAGGCGTTTTACCGCTCCAAGGAGTACCATATATAATCACGCCGTTATCTGTAATCCGGATCGCCGGATTATCATCATTGAGCAATGATGTATTTGGGATATGTTTTAACCAAAGGCGGCTATGCGTACTTTTTCCTGTACCGCTTTTACCCAGGAATGCTATGCCCTGACCATTTCGGTTGATGACCGATCCGTGGATCATAATGACATCGTGTAGCAGGGCGGCCTGACCAAAAAGCATCATCAGCATCCAGCAGATAACTGCACTCTGTTCTGTTTCGGTACTTTCTGGGATATAAATGGTCGACTGAGCAAAATCTCTTTCACTGTACAGATACCAAAAGTCGTTACCCCGATCATTGGCTATTGTCGTGATAAATGTGTTTTCTTTTTCATAAAAACAGAAGCGGTCTCCCCATGATATGGACTGATCACTTAAGAGTTGCCCGAGGTCTTCACCTTGCGCAGCTTGCTCCATACTCAGGTTCACCTGGATGGTCCTGTTTTCTTTTGTTGTATTGTATTTAAAATCACGGAAAGAGGGTAATAATTTTTCCAGATCTAGGCTAGCCGGATAGTTGATCTCCAGTATTAGATCTGCTATTTTATAGCATTTTTTCGATATTTCAGTAGGGTTTGTTAAAGTCATAGCGCGTTCATTAGTCGAGATAGATACGCTGTACGCATGTATCGGCCAAGTTTAAGTCATGTGTTACAAAAAGGCATAATTTATCTTGCCCAAATTCTAAAAGTCTTTTGATCAGTGTGTCGGCCGTATTTCTGTCCAGTGCCGAAGTCACTTCATCAAATAACCAGATATCACCATTATGCATCAGCGCTCGGGCAATCGCAATGCGTTGTGCCTGTCCTTCGGATAGGCCCATTCCCGATTCACCGACCACGGTATCGACACCATCAGGCAGTTCCATTACAAATTCTGCACAAGCAATCCATAGGGCTTTTTCTAAAGCAATATGCTCGCCTTCTTTAACATGGAGCATCAGGTTTTCCCGAATAGTTCCACTGAAGAGTGAATTTCCCTGTGGAATATAGGCAAAATTGATGCGGTGTGCAGCAGTTAAGGGTCTGGTACCCTCGTGGTCCGTGAGTAATATCTGGCCTTTTTCTGCTTTGATCAGCGATAGCAATAAGCGTATCAGGGTTGTTTTTCCTTTACCGCTGGGACCTACGATCGCGGTAGGCTGACCCGCCATCAGGTTTAAATTCAGGTTATTTAACACCCATTTATCTTCATATCTAAAAGATAGATCCTGGATCTGTAGCGCTGTTGTTTGCAGTAACCTTTGCTGTTCGATCTGCGGTTCTATCTCACCTTCTTTAAGTTCTAAGAGGCGGTCGGCAGAAACTCTGAACCGTACAAAACCCGGTATATAGGTGATCAGTGCGAGAATCGGTGTTTGTATCCTTGCCACCAATTGCAAAAACGCTGTCATGGTACCAAATGAGATCTGTCCACTATGCAGTCTATAGATTCCCCAGATAAAGGTGAGCAGATAGCCCGCATTGATACAGATTTTCATGGCACTCTGGGTATAGGTCGAAAAATTGAGCTGTTTCATTTTCAAAATGAAAAGCTCCTGCTGGCTGGCGGTGAGTTTTTGCCTTCTTTTTGGAAAGATACCCATAGCCCGGATCAAGAGTCGAAAGCGAAGATTTTCTTGCAGAATGTTAGAGAAATTACTCTCTTCACTTTTTACTTCCCTGCTCAGCTTGCGCATTTTTTGGAAGTATATTTTCGAAAATAGGAATAGGGGCGATATGGCCAATATCATGAGTGCCAGCATCGGATCCATATACCATAAAAACGCCAGTGAAGCAAGTAATTGTATTACGGTAAGCAGAAATGAAAGTGCCGATTTTGCGATCATAGTGGCCACTTCTTCGCAATCCGTTTGGATTCGGATCTGGATATCACCTGTATGCCAGTTTTTGATCAGTTTCCAGACCGAGAGCATCTGTGCATCGAGCATATTCCGTTGCAGCTGAAAGGTCATCATCATTTTGATCCTTTCATTAAGCCAGCTGGTATATGCCCGTATTCCGATGCCAATAGCAACACTTGTCACAATTCCGATCAGTGTCCACTTCAACGGAAGGTCTTCCGGAGAAATGGCCATGTCTACCGCTTTTTTGGAGAGATACACAAAAAGTAGGGAGAGCACAATAGCAATAAGCTCCAATATAAAATACAGGAGCAGTTTCGATCGGTATCCCTGGCTTATCGACCAGGCCCAGCGGATATGCTGTTTCAAGTTATTATTATTGGTCACAGCTAGTGGTTCTTTTGGGCATTTATTTTTGCAGCAAACCTTGTTTTTCGAAATCCTGAATTAAAATTTCAGCATCAGCTTGTGCCTGTGTTTCCGTTACATCATAGTGTTCGCAGAGTAGCTCAACTACAGTAGCACTTGAGAATTCTATTCCTTTCAACTGCTCCCAAAGCCATGCTGCAGAATCATTTAATGTATATACTGTAGAAAGATCGACCATATCTTGACTAGGATCCACAATCATGTGATCCGAACCTATTGTTCTTAAAACTAAATCTGTTCTTAATTTCATTTATGTTAAAGTTAAAAAATTAGTAAAGTCAAAGTTAATCAATCCTTCGCATTCTAAGAAATTAGGTCAGATACCTTCTTTTTAGTGCACTGATTACCCTCCTAACGATCCTTAGTCGGTACCAGCTCATACCCCTAAACCGTGGCCAGGTGCTGTTGATATCTTTTGCTAGATCACTGTCTTGTGAATAATGTTTTGTAGCAATCGCTATAATATCGGATGATGTTACATACTCGTGCAATGCGATATTTCCATCCCCGGCAAGAACAATGTTTCCATTCTTTTTACCCACATAGCGATGAAAAACAAACTTTCCTTCATGCTTAGCCAGGATGTTTGCTCCTGAGGGTAAAGGAGTTCCATGATAAGCTTCAAGCAATACTCGGTCTCCATTCTTGATAAAAGGTAACATGCTATTGCCCTTTATGCGGATGCAAACTTCTTTTCCTTCGTGGAGTAAACGTTGTACTTCTTCAAAATACAGCTCATTCGTGATGATACGTGGTTCTGTTTTATCCATCTTTCCTAACTTAGGTGAGCTGGACGAAATATTGGAGAGCCTGTTGCAGTTCGGTATCTTTTAATATCACCTTTTTGTCCGCATCTAATAGATAGATTGTCGGCGAAGCTTTGGTATCGTAAAGTCGTTTTTTCTGAATGACAGATTCGGTATCAAAACCATTGATCCAATTTTCTGCCAGATGCGTTTGAAAGTTTTTCCATTTAGTACGGTCACCCCAAGGTTCGATGGTTACCATCTGGATCTGTTTCTTTTCAAAAAGATCGACAACTTGTGGTGTATCTTTAAGGGCAGCAATCATTTCCTTGCAGTGCGGACATTCCGTATCGTACAAGAACAGTAGTGTATATTTTGACTTCACATCCGACAACTTTTGGGTTTTGCCATCGCTGGTTTCGAAACTAAAATCTTCGGCTACTTGACCTACTTTATTCCGCTGTACCAATTTATAAACCGGGCGGTAGGCCTCTTTTTCAAGGTCTGTGAGCTGATCGGTTTTTATAAGGTAGCGCAGTACAGATTCATAGCGGTTATCATTACGCATAGGCGAATTACCTTCGTAAAGATAGTGTTCGTATAATTTAATAAAATGATCGAAAGTTACTTTGTTTACTTTTGCTTTATCCAACATGCGTGCTACAGCATGATCCGCTACAGTATCCGAAACCGAGTTGAGTGCCGAGATAAAGTCCGCTAATTTCTGCTCCCCAATATTCGGATCTTTTATTTTTGAGGTATCTTGCATATCAATTTTATCCCAGTAGCTTAATACAGCACTGTCCGCCCCGTTATAGGCTATATCTTTGTTGACCGTAGTTGCCTTGTCCTGTTGATCAGACTTTGGATTGTGGTTGCATGCTATGGACAACAAAGTGATTGCTATGCCTAGACACAGCACATTAAAGGGTACACATTTCATTATAATTAGCTTAATGATAACAAACTTAGCGATATTGTGATTGATATACAATATAATTGAGGTGAAGTTAAAAACAATTGCTTGATTTTTTTCATCTTTAGAATTAAATTTTAACACAGGTTTAGGGTATGACCGTAAAGGCTTAATGTTTGATGTTTTCTTAATGAATTAATAAAGAACTTGTTAATTGTATAGGCTGGAATATGGATAATCCGATGTTTTGTGTTAGCATAATTCAATATTAAATTTTTATGAACTTTTCGGAATGGCTTTTGTATTACAAATAATCTCTATCTTTGAGATAGTAATAAAACTGTACTTAATTCATGTTATTATAATTTTAAATATGATTACAATACCTGCTAAAGAAATGCGTATCGGCATTACTTTCAGTGCGTTTGATCTGTTGCATGCAGGTCATATCAAGATGCTGGAAGATGCCAAACGTCAGTGTGACTATTTAATTTGTGGCCTACAAACTGACCCAACCTTGGACCGACCTGAGAAAAATAAACCTACACAAACTGTTGTGGAGCGTTATATTCAGCTCAAAGGCTGTAAATATGTGGATCAGATTGTACCTTATGCGACAGAACAGGATCTGCAGGACGTGTTGCGTTCGTTCAAGATCGATGTGCGTATTGTTGGTGATGAATATCGCGAGCGTGATTTTACGGGACGCCAGTATTGTGAAGAGTCTGGTATCGAGTTGTATTTCAACAGCCGCGATCATCGTTTTTCAAGTTCAGGTCTGCGCCGTATCGTTGCCGAACATGAGGTGGAAAAAGGTTAGAAAGTATAAGAGTAAAGCAGTAACAGAGTAACGAAGTAACAAAGGTAATGAATTAACAGATAGCTCATAACACGTCACTAGTTCACTATAGTTACTACGTCACTAAAAAAAGAAAGAACACATTACATGAAGATAGGAATTACATTTGGCGTATTTGATTTATTACACGCCGGGCATATCATGATGTTGGAAGAAGCACGTCGCAATTGCGATTACCTCATTGTTGGACTCAATACGGATCCTTCGGAAGTTTCTCCTGAAAAATCAGCGCCGACACAAACTGTTGTGGAGCGTTATATTCAGTTAGAAGGTTGCCGTTATGTGGACGAGATTATTCCTTACGAAACAGAGCAGGACTTGATCGATATGATTAAAGCCTTGCCTATTCAGGTTAGGATCATTGGAGAAGAATACCGCGATATGGATTTTACAGGAAAGAAATATTGTGTTGAAGAAGCTATCGATATCTATTACAACAAACGCAGCCATCGTTTTTCAAGTACAGGCCTACGTAAAGAGGTTGCGGCAAAGGAAGCGGAGAAAGTCAGGTAATCGAGTAACGAAGGTAGCAGATAACTCGTCACGGGTTCACTATCGTCACTACGTTACTAAGAAAGTACTACTTTACTAGTCACTACGCCAATAACAAAAAAGATATATAAAAAATAGAATGAGCAATATAGTACATGTGATTTTATCGGGTGGAGTGGGGAGCCGCTTATGGCCGCTGTCTCGTAAAAGTTTTCCTAAGCAGTATCTTTCTCTATTTAAAGAAGGATCTTTGTTTGAGATGACTGTCAATCGTAATCGGGATTTATGCAACCAGGTTATTGTTGTGGGGAATAAAGATAACAATCAACTGAGTCGCGAGGTCATGGAGAGCAGCGGGGTGGAGTATATTGACATCGTGGAGTCTACTCCACGTAATACAGCTGCGGCGATTGCATTTGCGGCATTTGCGGCGAACGCTGATGATATTTTGGTTGTTACGCCCTCAGATCATGTTATCGTGGGTGATGAAAGTTATAATAAGGCCATTCAAGAAGGAATAGAAAAGGCAAATCAAGGCTATATTGTTACTTTTGGGATCCAGGCAACCAAACCGGAGACCGGGTATGGTTATATTGAGTATAAAGGTGATCAGGTACTCTCATTTCGCGAGAAGCCGAATAAAGAAACAGCGGAAGATTTTATAGAAAGAGGCAATTTCCTGTGGAACTCGGGTATGTTCTGTTTTCGGGCAGACACCTTATTGCAGGAACTACAGCAGTTTGAGCCACGTGTTTATGCCACCGCTTTGGCCGCTTGGCAACATAAGAAAGATGGTATTTTGGATGAGGCATTATCCAAAGAGATTCCCTCGATCAGTATTGATTATGCTGTGATGGAACGATCCAAAAAAATTCGCGTTGTTGCAACATATTTTAACTGGTCCGATCTGGGTTCATTTGAGTCGATGTATGATTATCTGAAGCATACCGGTCATCCTACGGATGAAAATGGAAACATGGTGATCGGAACGGATGTTTACAGTGCATTCGTTGGTTTAAGAAATACGATCCTGGTTTATACAAAAGATGCCTTCCTGATCTTACAAAAAGAAAGTTCTCAGGATGTTAAGAAAATATACAATACACTGGAACGACACCAGTCCAAACTGATCGATTAAAAATATACAACAAACTGAAAAGCGTTACGTGTTTTTTTGTAAGATTACGTTTTATTAAAAAACATACGGCTTTTTATATTTTATGCATTAATGGGAATTCTACTTGTATGTGGATTCCCATTTTTTTTAGCGATAAAGTACCTATATATGCTTGTGGTGATTTTGTGGATCGCTGATTATCAGTTGTCTGCAAAAATCAAAAATATCAATTTCGATCTGTAACTACAACAGGGACCGGATATCTTTTTTGACGTGGATATTATGAAACGAATACTCCGAAATCTGTTGATCAATGCGGTTAAATGCAGCCATGAACATTCTGTTGTTAAACTGACTTTACATCAAGATGGGAATTGGTCTGTTTTAGAGGTTATCAATTTTTATGTAAAAGGTGCCCGGTATTTCAAAAGAAAAACGGTGCAATCATATTTAAGACAGATTTTTAAAATAAGCAATGGTCTTTATAAGTCCTTCTTCCAGTTGGATTTTAGGTTCCCAGTTTAATTTTGCTTTTGCCAGATCAATATCCGGTTTCCTTTGTTTAGGATCATCAGAAGGCAAAGGCTGAAAGATAATTTTAGACTTGGAACCTGTCAGCGTGATCACCTTTTCTGCCAGTTCACGAATGCTGAATTCATTGGGGTTTCCCATATTAATGGGACCTATCGTTTCAACAGGGCTTTCCATCATTTTAATCATACCATCGATAAGATCATCTACATACTGGAAGCTTCGGGTCTGCGAACCGTCACCATCAATTGTAATATCTTTATTATTTAGCGCCTGAGTGATAAAGTTCGATACCACCCTTCCGTCATTCGGATGCATATTTGGTCCATAGGTATTAAATATTCTAATGATCTTTATTTTAACATCATTCATGCGGTGATAGTCCATAAACAATGTTTCTGCGCATCTTTTTCCTTCATCATAACAAGATCGGATACCGATGGGGTTGACATTACCCCAGTATGATTCCGTTTGCGGATGGATGATCGGATCACCATATACCTCACTTGTAGAAGCCTGCAAAATTTTTACGTTAAGCCGTTTTGCCAATCCCAGCATATTGATCGCACCCATCACCGAAGTTTTGACTGTTTTGATCGCATTAAACTGGTAATGTATCGGCGACGCAGGGCAAGCGAGATTATAAATTTCATCCACTTCAATAAAATAAGGCATGGTCACATCATGCCTGATCGCTTCAAAATATGGGTTTGATAATAGTGGAGCTATATTTTCTTTCGATCCTGTAAAATAATTATCCAAAGAAATCACCTCGTTTCCAGCGTCGAGCAATCTTCTGCATAAGTGCGATCCTATAAAACCTGCCCCACCCGTTATCAATATTTTTTTTTTCATGGATCTCTTTTTTATAAAAAGTTGAACATTACGAAGATATAGATCTCACAGTTGTCTGACAAATTTATTCCTCTTCGTATTGAATTGTAGCAAATAAATAAATAATTTCGGCATCCATATAGCTGCTTTAACTTCCTTATATTTTGTTGGTTAAGACTTATATGTCGTTGTATGCTATATTCAATCAATGCAATTTTCGGATATGTGAAGTGGTAGGTTCGAATGTTGATGAAGTGTCGCGTGCCATTGGTTATGACTCCCGGGTTGGATCTAAGTTCCTGAAAGCATCTGTGGGGTTTGGTGGTTTCTGTTTTCAGAGATATATTTTAAATCTCGTTTATATCGCCCGTTCCTACAACTTAACTGTTGTGGCCGATTATTGGGAGCAGGTCATTTTGTTAAATGATCATCAGAAAGAACGATTTGCACAGCATATTATTAAGACCATGTACAATACGGTCAATGGTAAGAAAATCGTATTTTTAGGCTGGGCCTTTAAAAAAGATACCGATGATACTCGGGAGT
The DNA here is from genome assembly GCF_037479535.1 of Sphingobacterium sp. MYb388. NCBI lineage: Bacteria > Pseudomonadati > Bacteroidota > Sphingobacteriia > Sphingobacteriales > Sphingobacteriaceae > Sphingobacterium > Sphingobacterium sp. MYb388. The sequence continues at coordinate 136,195 of NZ_JBBGYV010000003.1, forward strand.
CTGCAGCCATTTATGTGGTCGATCACGAGGAGGCGAGTAATCGTTGTAGTAACCAATGTAATCACAGTATTAAGGCCCCATTTATCTCGTTTTTTTGTTTATAAGCATTTTGGTCTTGCTAGTTTCATCGAAACTTAATTTTAAAAGAAAGTACAGTTCACTTTTTAGGTCTAAATTTGTGCTATCGAAATGGCGCATGCGTAATTTTATGAGTGTATCCAAAACAGATCTAATTAATCTGCTTACATTCATACGATGTGGCTTTTCATTACGTTAATATATGCAAATCATGTTTACTATATGCAAAACCATTTTGAGCATTACAATGTTACTGTTTATCAGTTGAGATGGTTAGAAAGTTAGATTGCCACTACGTTACTTTTTACTACAGTCACTAGTTGCCGGTCACAACGTTACTCATCATTATAAATGCTCTTTTATTTTACAACCCTTAACCTTTACCCACAATGATTATTGTAATTATTTTAATTGTATTATTTTTATTTGGCAGTTATTATTTTTGGACAGCACAGCATTCGAAGCAACGATTAGCGGCTCATGGCACATTATCGGTCAGTTACCTTTTTCAAGAGCGTGCGGGACAGTATAGTGGCGATCGTAGTGTGAAGAGCGGTGTAATTGTGATCCATGGCAGCAGCAGTGATCAAAAATTAAAGCATGCTACACTAAAAAGTGTAAATTTAAAACACCCTGATGTCAATATACAGCTTGATCAGTCTTTATCACTTCCTTTTCAATACAATAGTTTAACACATCCTGAGGTATCCATCCGTTATAAGGTATTGAATAGAGACTTGACAACATTAGATTTAACTGGAGTACTTACCACTATTTCCGGGAAATTGCATTTTGAAGGTGGCAAGACTAAACCTTTTCGAGTTGCTGTACCGATATCTGGACTATACCAAGAGCAAGTAGAAAAATAGATTTTTGGCAAAGAATAAGCTGAAAACCTCATTTTAGCTTGTTTTGCTCGCTTGTAGTGATTGATTGTTCATAAAATCTTATTACTTTTGATGCTAATCCCTTAATTATCGTTAAGGGGCTTTAAGCTGTTAAGAAATATTTTACTCATATTATGAATAAAACAATCCTAATTACAGGTGGAGCAGGTTTTATAGGTTCCCATGTAGTACGAAATTTTGTTACTAAATACCCTGACTACCATGTTGTCAATCTAGATGCTTTGACGTATGCTGGTAATCTCGAAAATTTACGAGATATCGAAGAAGAGCCGAATTACACCTTTGTTAAGGCCGATATTACCGATGCCTTGGATATGTTCCGTGTTTTTGAAGAATATAAACCCGACGGTGTCATACATTTAGCCGCAGAGTCCCATGTCGACCGTTCCATTGCCGATCCTACCGCATTTGTGATGACGAATGTGATCGGAACGGTTAATTTATTGAATGCCGCACGCCAGATCTGGAAAGACGATTTTACAGGTAAGCGTTTTCATCATGTTTCTACCGATGAGGTATTTGGTGCGTTAGGAGCAGAAGGTTTGTTCACTGAAGAGACTGCTTATGATCCACATTCTCCATATTCAGCATCGAAGGCGAGTTCCGATCATTTTGTTCGAGCTTACCATGATACTTATGGTTTGCCTATCGTACTGACCAATTGTTCTAATAATTATGGTCCTAACCATTTCCCGGAGAAATTGATTCCATTATGTATTCATAATATCTTGAACGGTCAGCCACTACCCATCTACGGAGATGGAAAATACACCCGCGATTGGTTATTTGTAATTGATCATGCCACAGCGATAGATCTTGTCTTTCATGAAGGTAAGAATGGTGATTCTTATAATGTTGGCGGCTTTAACGAGTGGCAGAATATTGATTTGGTCAAAGAATTATGTAAACAGGTAGATGAAAAATTAGGTCGTCCAGCTGGTACAGCGGAACAGTTGATTACTTTCGTTAAAGACCGCCCAGGGCATGATTTGCGTTATGCTATTGATGCCTCCAAGATAAATAAAGAGTTAGGCTGGTATCCTTCAGTAACGTTTGAAGAAGGTCTTTCCAAAACAATCGATTGGTTCTTGAACAACAAGGACTGGCTAGAAAGTGTCACTTCCGGAGATTACCAAAAATATTACGATAAGCAGTATAAAGGTTAGTTAGTTAGTTAGTTAGTTAGTTAGTTAGTTAGTTAGACCATTCTCACTTACTAACCTTCTCACCATCATCTAACCGTCTAACTTTAAAAAGTTAATTATGATAGAATCTCACAAAGACTTAAAGGTCTGGCAGGAATCGATGATTCTTGTGGAGATGTGTATAAAATAACAGCTACATTTCCGAAAGAAGAGCTATTTGGTCTGACGAGTCAGTTAAAACGATCTTCAGCATCAGTACCTTCTAATATTGCTGAAGGAGCTGGACGTAGGGGTAAAACTGAATTTATGCGTTTTCTATATATTGCGATGGGTTCTTTAAGTGAATTGGATACACAACGTGAACTAGCAGAAAGACTTTCTTTTTGGAAACGAGACGAAGAAATATTTAAAAGAGTATATTATATAAAAAGTATGTTAGCGAAGTTGATTAAGAGTTTAGATAGTTAGACCGTTCTAGCCTACTAACTTCTTCACCTTCTAACCATAATAAAAAAATGAAATTTAACGAAACAAAATTAAAAGGCTGCTTTATTTTAGAACCGACAGTCTTTGAAGACGAAAGAGGTTACTTTTTTGAAGCCTTTAATGATCAGAAATTTGAGCAGATTGTAGGGTCGAAACCAGCATTTGTCCAAGATAACCAATCCCAATCGCAATATGGCGTGGTACGTGGTTTGCATATGCAAGCAGACGAGTATGCTCAGGCTAAGCTGGTTCGTGTTTTGGAAGGAAAAGTTTTGGATGTTGCTGTCGATGTACGTTCAGGGTCTGCAACATATGGTCAGTATGTAGCAGTGGAGTTATCTGCCGAAAATAAGAAGCAGCTCTATGTTCCACGTGGATTTTTACATGGATTTAGCGTATTGTCTGAAACTGCGGTTTTCTTTTATAAATGTGATAACCAGTATCATCAAGCTTCGGAAGATGGTGTTTTTCCTTTAGATCAAGAGTTTGACATTGACTGGGGTATTCCAGAGGCAGATATGATCTTGTCGCAGAAAGATCAAACAGCACAGACATTCGCATCATTTAAAGAGAAACATGGCATCGGTTAATCAGAAGCAACGTGTAGTTGTTACAGGTGCTACTGGTCAGTTAGGTAGCGAGTTGAAAGTGATTTTGGAGCAGGACCTAAGTAAGGAATGTTACTTTTTGGACCGTAAACAGCTTCCATTGGATCAAACAATGCTGATTCAAGATATCTTGGCGATGTATCAACCTGATGTGATTGTTCATGCCGGAGCGTACACAGCTGTGGATTTAGCCGAATCAGAACCGGTTCTTGCCGATCAGGTGAACCACCTTGCTTCAGACGAGATTGCGCAGTATTGTCGCTTGCATGGTGTGCAATTGATTGCGATTTCAACGGACTATGTATTTGATGGAAATTCCAGTACACCTTTAACGGAAGATGCTGCTGTAAGCCCAATTAATGTATATGGTGAGACCAAGTTAAAAGGAGAACAGGCGATACAGAAATGGTGTCCCGAGGCTATTATTATCCGTACATCATGGGTGTATGCTACTCATGGGAAAAATTTCGTCAAAACCATGTTGCGTTTGATGTCCGAGCGGGATTCCATCTCGGTTATTAACGATCAGATCGGTTCGCCTACATCTGCACATGATCTAGCCATGGCTATTGTGACGATCATCAACTCAGATAAATGGGAGGGAGGCCTGTATCATTATAGCAATGAAGGTGAGATCAGCTGGTATGATTTTGCCCTTGCCATTCGCGAACTGAAACAGCTGGCTTGTGATATTAATGACATACCAACCACGTCATATCCTACTCCAGCAAAAAGACCGAGCTATTCTTTGTTAGATAAAACCAAAATCAAAACCGTTTATGGTGTAGACGTACCATTTTGGAGAGATAGCTTAGCTGCTTGTTTGGATAGTTTGTAAGGAAAGTTAGTTAGAAAATTAGAAAGTTAAGAAGTTAGATCGTTAAGAGATTAGTTCGTTAGAAAAATTCTAACCTTCTCACCATCATCTAACCTTCTCACCATATAGAAAAAAAATTATGAAAGGAATTATTTTAGCAGGTGGTTCAGGTACACGTTTGCATCCGATGACACTTGCTGTGAGTAAGCAATTAATGCCAGTGTATGATAAGCCGATGATCTATTATCCGTTATCGACTTTAATGTTGGCGGGGATCAATGAGATCTTAATTATTTCGACTCCACAAGATCTACCGCAATTTCAAAGGCTATTGGGCGATGGTTCGCAGCTTGGCTGTCGATTTGAATATAAAGAGCAACCAAGCCCAGATGGATTGGCACAAGCTTTTATACTAGGAGAAGACTTTATCGGTGATGATAAAGTGGCATTGATTTTAGGCGATAACATTTTTTACGGCTCGGGTATGTCCCAGTTATTACAATCTTGTGTTGATATTGAAGGCGGAATGGTGTTTGCTTACCAAGTTACAGATCCTCAGCGATATGGCGTCGTGGAATTTGATGAAGATAAAAAGGCGATTTCAATAGAGGAAAAACCTGTAATACCAAAATCAAATTTTGCTATTCCAGGCTTATATTTCTACGATAATGATGTTGTAGGGATTGCGAAGCAGATTAAACCATCGCCAAGAGGCGAATTGGAAATAACCGATATCAATAAAGTGTACTTGGAACGCCAGAGGCTGAAGGTTGCTGTTTTTGATAGGGGTACAGCTTGGTTGGATACAGGTACAGTACAATCGCTTATGCAAGCGGCTCAGTTTGTTCAGGTAATTGAAGAACGCCAAGGGATGAAGATCGGAGCGATCGAAGAAGTAGCTTATCGTATGGGCTATATTGATAAAGAGCAATTATTAAAAATTGCTGAACCGTTGCGTAAATCAGGTTATGGAGAATACCTGTGCCTATCAATTAAATAAATTTACCTATTTTTGTGAAAATTTCAGGGGATATAATGAAAAGAGTATTATTGTGGTTGTTTGTTATGAGTCTGATTGTAGGAAGCATTTGTGCTAATCAATCGGTATTTGCCCAAGCTGTTGATTATAGCAAAATCAAGGTGGAGCAATTGAGCAGTGAACAGATTCTACAGATGATGACCCGTGCGCAGAGCCAAGGGATGTCCAATGTGGAATTTTACAATACTTTGCAGCAGCAAGGTATGCCTCAGGCTGAGCTTGTTAAGTTAAAGGCACGTATGTCCAAATTAAAGTCCAATGATGTCGGTGATCAAAATTTAACTGTTTTGGTTGATCCGGGTGAGCAGGGGCGTAGCATCGGTAATACTAGCGATTTATTAGAGACTTCTGTGGGTGAAGTTCAAGATGACGGAAAGCCTAAAATATTTGGTTCTTCTTTATTCAACCACGGTAATATCAAGTTTGAACCCAACATGAATATGGCCACTCCTGCCAATTATAGTATAGGTACTGGCGATCAGCTATTGCTGGATATCACTGGAGAGAATGAAGTGAGTTATAAGCTAAAGGTTAGCCCTGAAGGCACGATTAAGGTGGATTATGTTGGTATTATTCCCGTAGCGGGCCTAAGTATTGAAGCTGCAAAATCAAAATTGAGCAATCGATTGTCAAGTACCTATCCAGCACTTCGTACTGGGAGGACCACTTTGGATCTCAATTTGGGAAATATCCGTAGTATCAAAGTTACGTTAACCGGTTTCGTTAGACAGCCAGGGACCTATACCTTGCCATCTGTAGCTACGGTTTTCAATGCTTTATATGCTGCAGGGGGTCCTTCCGATCAAGGAAGCTATCGTGATATTCAAGTTATTCGTAACAATATTGTTATCGGGCATATTGATGCGTACAACTTCTTAGTCAATGGTATCCAATCTGGCAATGTTAGATTAGAAGATCAAGACGTCATCCATATCCCTGTGTATCAAACACGGGTTGAATTTCAGGGCTTAGTAAAGCGGCCTGGATTTTTTGAAGCCAAGCAGGGGGAGCATTTCTCTGATTTACTTAAATATGCAGGAGGTTTTGCGCCGAATGCTTATACCGCTAAAGTAAAAGTATTTAAGGTCACGCGCAGAGATCGTGAACTCCGTGATATTTATGCCGATGAGTTTACGGCATATGAAGCAAGTAATGGCGATCAGTATATTGTAGAAGAAATTTTGGATCGCTATGAAAATCGGGTTCAGGTTGATGGCGCTGTATTCCGTTCGGGTTTTTATGAATTGACTCCCGGTATGACTGTGATGCAATTGCTGGACAAAGCGGATGGCATTAAAGAAGATGCCTTTATGACTCGTGCTTATATCAACCGTCTAAATCCCGACAACACCCAACGATTGATTTCTTTCGATCTGCAGAAATTATTGAATGGTGAGATCGAAGATATCGTATTGCGACGCGAGGATAAAGTAATCGTGACCTCTATTTTTGATTTGCGAGATGAAATTAATATCAATATTGATGGCGAAGTCCGTAATCCCGGTAAATTTCAATTTGCCGATGATATGACCTTGGGCAATGCCATCCATATGGCTGGCGGATTGACCGATGCTGCCAATATAGAGCGCGTAGAGATTGCGCGACGTATCCGTAAGAATACCAATGAACGTGATTCTGTTCTTTCCGAATTGTTGCTGGTTAAATTTAATAGCAAAGAAGAAGCTTTAGAATCAGATTTCGAATTAAAACCTTTTGATATTATCAATATTAGAACAAGTACAGGATATCAATTTCAGCGACAGGTTCGTGTCGAAGGAGAGGTCAAGTATCCCGGGGTCTATACCTTAGTGACAAAAGGTGAGAAGATTTCCGATTTAATTAAAAGAGCAGGTGGTTTTACAGAGTTTGCTTATTTAGAAGGAGCTTCTTTACAACGTGTAGCTACGAGTTCGGAGATTGCGGTACAAACTTCACAAGCGAGCAAGACCGATACTTTGACCGATGAAATGGAAATACAAAGTGAAGAGATAAGAAACTCCATTTTGAACAAAGTAAAAGAAGGTAGCTCTAAAACTAATCTATATTTTAACAATCATATTGGGATTGAATTGGCTAGAATTGTGAAAAAATCCGACTCAAAATATAATATTTTATTACAACAAGGTGATATTCTAACTGTACCCCGTCAATTGCAAACGGTGAAAGTCGTGGGCGAAGTTTTAAGTCCTATTTCTGTTGTTTATGTAAAAGGTAAGAGCCTTAAATATTATGTCAATCAGGCCGGAGGATATACAGCCAAAGCACATAAATCAAAGACCTTTATCCAATACGCCAATGGTGCTGTTAAAGGTACCCAAAGAGGTATCGGTCGTATTTACCCAGAAGTAATGCCTGGTGCAGAGATTGTCGTTCCGCAAGAACCTGCTAAACAAAAAATGTCTACACAAGCTATCGTAGGACTATCGTCTGGTGTGGTATCCATGCTTGCTATTATCGTTTCTTTATTAAAATAATATGACGACATTAAAAAATAATCAAGACGATGAAATGTCCTTGAAAGAGTTGTTTCTTCAAGTACAGTATTATTGCCTTATTGTCTTAAAGAAATGGTGGCTTATCACCATAGTTGGAGGATTAGGCTTTGGTATCGCGTATTATTTTGAAAGTAAAAAACCAATACTCTATACCGCTACCACTACATTTGTGTTGGAAACGGGTAATGCAGGTGCACGTTCAAATGTATCTAATTTATCCAGCATGTTTGGTCTTGATGTTGGAGGTACCACCAACGACCTCTTTCAAGGAGAAAGTTTATTGGAGTTATATCGTTCGAATTCCATCATAAAGGAAGTTTTATTATCACAACTCGTTCAGGACTCCAGTACATTACTTATCCAAAAGTTATTTATGATTAATGAGGAGTTGAAAGAAGAAATCACAGCAGATGATCAATTATTAATTGCTAACAGCCATTTTTTGCTTCATCCAGAAAGCGAAGAAATGAGGCAACGCGATAGTATTTTGAATAATGCTGCTAAGGTTGTTCGTAATAATTACTTTAAAGTATTTTATCCCAATGCAAAGGCTAATATTATTCGAGTAGATGTCAATGCTGAAGATGAAGCTTTTGCTAAATCTTTCAATACCTATCTGGTTTCTAAAGTCAATGATCTGTATATGGAGATAAAAGCAGGAAAATCCTACCTCAATATTAAGACACTACAATTTAAAGTAGACTCGGTCCGGGCAGTTGTGAATAGTGCGATTTCTTCATCTGCCGTTTCGATAGACATGACTCCCAATTTAAATCCGACCAGAGGCGCATTGAGAGTTATTCCAACACAGGAAGCTCAAATGAAAGTCGAGACAAATAAAAGCTTATTAGCGGAGTTAAACCGCAATTTGGAAATGACCAAACTCAGTTTGAGTAAAGAAACTCCGTTAATCAAAGTTATCGACGAATCTTTTTATCCTTTAGATAAAACTTACCCTAAAGAAATACGCCAAGGCATCATTGGTTGCATTGCCGGAGTTATGATTACCATGGTGTTGATTTTATGTTTTTCCTTTTACCAAAAGGTAATGAAAGAAGAATAACTCATGAGAGTGATTTTTGATATTGGGGGTTAAATAATATAAGTAAAGTAGTATAGTAGCGTTGGTTTTTAAAAATGGCACAATTGGAGAAAAATATTATCGATAAGAAGTCGGATTGGGATGAGGTAATCACGTCTAAGACAGGACTTTTTGATCTAAAATTAAAGGAAGTATGGAAATATCGTGATTTAGTTGGTCTTTTGGTCAAGCGTGACTTTGTGACCTCCTTTAAACAAACCGTTTTAGGGCCTATTTGGTTTTTTATCAGTCCTATGTTGACTTCGGCAATATATATGATTATTTTCACGGTTATTGCACGTATTTCTACAGACGGAATTCCACCGATTTTATTTTATCTTTCAGGGATTACCTTATGGAATTATTTTTCATCTGCATTATCATTGACCTCCAATGTATTCACCTCTAATGCCAATGTTTTTGGTAAGGTATACTTTCCACGTTTAGTAATGCCCTTATCCATTATTGTTTCGCGTTTGATGCAATTTGGGGTACAGCTCTTATTGTTTATATGCTTTTGGTTTTACTATTGGTCGAAAGGTGCAGTTGAACCCAATATTTGGTTACTTGCAGTACCTTATTTTGTAATACTATGTTCAGTTATTGCTATGGGGTTGGGTTTGATTTTTTCTAGCCTAACGACCAAGTATAAAGACGTTGCGATGCTTTTGAGTTTTTGTATCCAATTGTGGATGTATGGTACCCCTGTGATTTATCCATCCTCTATTATGCCGGAATCTGTTAGGGTCTATTTGCAGTATAATCCAATGATTGGAATCTTTGAAGGTTTTAAATATGCCTTTTTAGGAAAAGGGAATTTTGAACCCAGTATGTTGATTTATCCGACAATCTTTGCTGCAGTTATTTTGGCTTTAGGGGTTTTGATATTTAATAAGGTTGAAAAATCTTTTATGGACACCGTTTAAAGGGAGGAGATTATTATCATGAGTAAAAATATAGTATTAGATATTGAAAATGTATCAAAACAATATCGCTTAGGTAAAGTAGGTACAGGCACCTTGTCCCATGATTTGAATCGTTGGTGGGCTTCTATCCGAGGGAAGGAGGATCCCTATTTAAAGATTGGGGAAACCAATGACCGGAGTAAAAAAGGGAGCTCCGAATATGTTTGGGCATTAAAGGATGTCAATTTTCAGATTGAACAAGGTGATGCTGTAGGTATCATTGGTCGCAATGGAGCAGGGAAATCTACTTTATTAAAGTTATTGAGCCGAGTTACAAAACCAACTTCTGGAAGTATTAAGTATAAAGGACGTATTGCTTCGCTTCTTGAAGTAGGTACTGGCTTTCATCCAGAGATGACAGGAAGGGAGAATATTTATTTGAACGGTGCTATTTTGGGTATGACCAAAAAAGAGATCACGCGTAAGTTTGATGAAATAGTAGATTTTTCGGGAGTCGAGCGCTATATTGATACGCCAGTAAAGCGTTATTCTTCAGGTATGTATGTCCGTTTAGCCTTCGCAGTCGCCGCCCATTTGGAGTCAGAAATTCTGATTGTAGATGAAGTATTAGCGGTAGGTGATGCTGAATTTCAAAAAAAGTGTCTAGGTAAAATGGGAGAAATATCGAAAGGAGAAGGACGTACTGTAATTTTTGTTTCCCATCATATGGCGAGTATCCAAAATCTTTGTAATACTGCTGTATATATGGAACATGGTACGGTAAAATTTTCTGGAAATTTGGAAGAAGCGGTTAATAGGTATTTAATTGGTAATGTAAATGTTAAATCATCTAAAAACCTTGCTAAAAAATTTAATTCGCCCTTTTCTAGCCACGTTTCTTCCATTAGTCTTCATGATGTATCTTCAAACGAAGAAAAATATTCATTTAGAATGGGGGAAGAAATTAAGGTAAGAGTTGAATGTAATATTCTCGACCCATTGGACAATATAGGGTTAAATGTGCGCCTTAATGATGCTTATGGTCAAGGAATAGCAGGTTGGAGAACTAGTGAGAGTAATATCCATGTGCCGTTTAGAAAAAATTTAATTGCAGAAATAGTAATAAAGGATTTGAATATTTTTGATGGAAATTATTACTTAACTGTAGCAATAACTAATGGAAAAGAGGCCGTTGATGTTGTTGAAAATGTATTGAATATAGAGATTGTACCTGAGCGCATTTTGAATTATCCATCAATAATTTCAAAGAAGTTTAATTTGATTTATACACCTTCATCTTGGTGTTTCCCTTCTTAATGAGTTTTTTGTAAAGACATTTGTAATGATAGTAAGAAAGTTTAAGAGTTTATTTTTACGCATAAAATGCAAGGTTAGAAAACTTGTTATTTTCTATAAATCAATTTATTGTCAACATGGAAACGAAATCCTTCTGATTCCACCAACGTTGCTGAATGGAAGTTTTGGCGATGAACTTATGGTGGTTTCTTTCTTAGAGAAGTATAAAGATAGACCAGTTACACTGTATACACAGAAAGTCATTATTCGTTCAGATTTATTCAAATCATATAGTAATTTGAGTTATCTTCCATGGTCGGTTACACCAAATTATTATAAATACAACTCATGTTATGTTTTAGGAGCTGACAACATGAGCGGTACTTATGGAAATGAGGAAGTGCTTGAAAAAACTTCAATTTTAAAGGAGGCCAATCGTCATAAGTTGTCAACAAGTATTTTGGGTTTTAGTTTGAGTTCTAAAACTACGGATATTGTGAAAAAAGAATTTAAAGAAATTAGCTCTTTTACGTCCTTTTACCTACGAGAAAGTGATTCATATGCTAGAGCATCAGAATTTCTACCTGAAGATAAGATTTCTTTAGTTGCAGATTTAGCTTTTAATTGTCCTCTAGTACCATGTGAAAATTTAGCATATACAGAATGGATTAAACATCAAAAGTTCGAAGGGAAACTTATTGTAGCTATTTGTCCCAATTCTATTCATATGCGTGGTTATCAAGATGAGGCCTATGTTGATCAGTATATTGATTGTTTAAAGATATTTGCAAAGATTGTTCCTACCGCTTTCGTTTTGCTTTATCATGACATAAGAGACTTAAATAAAGGGTGGGATGATAAGAAGATTTCAAATGCGATTTTTAAAAAAATAGGTAATTCCCTTAGTGTTTTCTTTCCGGAAGAAATCCAAAATGGAATTGAACTCAAGGCTTTTTTACCTTTTGTTGATATGACTTTAACATCACGTATGCATTTTGGCATCTCTGGAATATCTTTAGGCAAGCCCATGTTTGGAATTACGTATGAAAATAAATTTTCTGGATTACAAAGGTTTTTTGAAATCGATCCAGATCGGTCACTTGTAGATTATAAGAATCTGGAACAAGTTGAGCATGTATTACCATTATTCTTACAGGATTTGGAGCAAAATAGAATTAAGTTGCAAAATCATCTTTTGCGAGTACGTGAGCTTTCAAATCGAAATTTCCAACATTAAAAATATTGATGAAATCTATCTATTCTCTCTATCAGAGAGAATAGTCTTTTATGAACAAAAAGATGAAGCTTCTTGTATTAACATCCCATTTACCCTATCCTTTGGATGAGGGTGGGAAAATTTCCCAATATGCATTTGCTGAAAAGCTGCAAGATTTATTGGATTTACATTATATTGTCGTAGCGGGTAATTTATCGGAATTGGCACATGCAAATGCATTTAAAGATTCGCTAAAAAATGCAAAGGTGCATATTTTGGATATCAGTAAAATTGTAATTACAACTCCTACCTTAGGGAAAACACGAATTAAGAACTTAATTAAGGCATTCCTGCGTATTTTTAAACCGAGAAAAGATACGGTAATAAAGCCTTCATTGGTGAGAGATGATTATCAAAAGAAGTTTAATATTTTTAGAGAAATAGATGAGCGTTTCGTCAATGGGATTATGGATATTACAGCTCATTTAGCGCCTGACATCATACAAGTAGAGCATAGCGGCTTTTTGAGTATCGTAGAAGTATTGCCCGATGATATAAAAAAAATTTTTGTACATCATGAGATTCAATACGCTCGTCTTGAATCCTACAGAACACCTCAGACGGCCTATGAAATTTATAAAAGAAATTTTCTCAGAGATATTGAGTTAAATCTTCTGAGTAAATACGATCATGTACTGACCTTTAGTCAAGATGATAAATTGAAACTTTCATGCGTATTGGATATTCCAGTTATTTCTTCACCTTTTCCCGTTTTGGATGATTTTTTTGAAGAAAAAAAAATAGAAGATTTCGCAATCAATAAAATTGTTTTTATAGGACCAGAGGTTCATGAACCCAATTATGATGCTGTATTATGGTATCATGATACCATTGCAGAGCAAGTATATCTTGCCACTGGTTTGATTACTCATATAGTAGGAAAATGGAGTGAAGAAACTATCGTTAATTTAACAAAACCCTATCTTGTGTTTGATGGTTTTGTTTCTGATATTAAAATGCATAATAGAAATAGTCTTGTCATTGTTCCATTACGAATGGGAAGTGGTATAAGAACGAAAATTATTTATGCTATGGCACAATCTCTACCCGTAATCTCTACCTCTATTGGCTGTGAAGGCCTTGGCGCTCAGGACGGCTGCCAGCTTATCATTAGGGATGAAATCATGGATTTTAAGAACGCAATTGTTGATTTGGTTCAAAATATGGAATACGCATTTAAAATTTCTCAAGAGGGATATAAACTTACGAAGTTTAATTTTTCTCAAGATTCATTAGTGCAAAATAGGTTAAATATATATAAAGAAATTATTGAAAGTGAAGAAAAATAAAGTTAGACCTATTGCTATACACCTTCCTCAGTTTCATCCTTTTGAAGAGAATGATGCTTGGTGGGGAAAAGGGTTTACCGAATGGACGAATGTGACAAAGTCTAAGCCCTTATTTGAAGGTCACTATCAACCACATCTACCTGCAGATCTTGGTTTTTATGATTTACGTTTAGAGGAATCTCGCTTGGAACAAATTGCTTTAGCGAAGGAATATGGTATTTATGGCTTCTGTTATTATCATTATTGGTTTAATGGTAAACTATTGATGCAAGATCCTATAGAACGTATGATGGCAAATCCCAAAGAGGATTTTCCTTTTATGTTTTGTTGGGCCAATGAAAATTGGACGAGAGCATGGGATGGTGCTGATAGAGAGATTCTAATTCAGCAAAATTACAGTTTAGAAGACGATTTAGCTCATATTCAGTATTTCATTCCATTTTTTAAAGATAAGCGTTATATCTGTATCGATGGTAAGCCAGTTATTGCTATTTATAAGTCAGCGGATCTTCCAGAACCTCGAGAAACCATTCGTATTTGGCGTGAGGAAGCATTAAAACATGGGTTGGAATTATATATCTGTCGTATGGACAGGTGGAATACGCCTAATGGTCAGGAAATATTAGATTTGGGTTTTGATTCTGCGATTGATTTTCAACCATTAAGTAGTAATCTTTCAGGGTACCTGAGAGGTAAGGACCAAAAAATTAGGGAAGAAAAGGCCGCTGCTATTGCTTATATAAATCAATCTCTTTTTAGAAGAGCAAAGCGTAAAGTAAATACAATAGTACAAAAATTTGTCCCTGAAAAGTCTGAAAAAGATAGTTCAATTGATTTGAGACTCATTGATTATAATGAGTATGTCGAATATGATTTGGCACATTTAAATATTGGATATAAGCGGTTTCCATGTGTGACACCTTCCTGGGATAATGCAGCTAGAAGAAAAAATAATGCAACAATATTTTTAAACAGTACGCCAAGCATTTTTGAAAAATGGGTGAAAGGGAAAAAAAGGAACTTTGATCATTTTGAATCATCTGAAGAAAATCTGTTTTTTATTAACGCATGGAATGAATGGGCAGAAGGTAATCATTTAGAACCTTGCAAAAAATTTGGTTTAGAATATTTATCCTCATTAAAGAGGGGACTCGAAGATGTTTAATTTATTATATTTTAGTGAATTAAGTCGAATCTTTACAAATGTATAGTAATACTGAAATGGAAAAAAGACAAAAGAAAATATTGTTTTTAGGGAATGAAGCAAATTTAGATGGTGCTCCTTTGAGACTGGTAGAACTATTGGATTATTATAACGATAACAATAAAGATATCCTTCTGGATTTGCAGCTTCTTTCCAAAGGGAGTCATCCGGAGATGTATATCGGTAAAGTTAGGAAACTAAAAATTAAAGGAATCGGTATTGTCCAATTTCTAGATAGGCTGGCGAAACGTTTTTTACGGTATAATATATATGATTTTTTTGTAAAGAGGGAAAAATACACCTTATTTTATGCTAATTCTATCGTTTGTCTACCCGATGCGGTACATTATAAATCACTTACGCCAGGGTCCCGTGTTATTTTGCATTTACGTGAACTGGAGACTATTTGTCGTCGTGTCAAAGATATAGAAGAGCTCCTTAAGCAAGTTGATGAGTTTAATGTGATATCTGTTACTGTTGGCGATATGTTGATTAATCGTTTTGGTATTGACCGATCCAGGATAAACTTGACTTACAGCGGCACATATTTGAAACAAGTTGACTATACAAGTAAAGCTATTTTATCTCAACTTACCATTGGTACTTGTGGTGGTGTTTTTTGGCGTAAAGGGATTGAGCAATTTATTCAAGTAGCAAACATTATTGTAAAAAAATATCCCAATGTCAAATTTGAATGGTTAGGTCCTATTGGAGGGAATGAAAAAATTATCTACGGAGCTGATCTTAAAAAATTAGAATTAGTAGATCATTTTAAGTTTTTAGGCAGTAGTGGGGATGTATTGAATGTAATGAAAGATTGGTTTCTTTTTTTGAGTACAGCTAAAGAGGAAGCGTTAGGAGTATCTATCATAGAAGCAGGAAGTTTAGGTATACCCATTATTTGTTTTGAGAAAAGCGGCGGACCAGGGGAAATATTAGCACATGGAGGAGGAGTTGTGGTTCCTTATTTGGATGTTTCAGCTATGGTAGCTGCTATTGAAATGTATATCCATGACCAGGAAAAATACTTCCAAGATTCGCAGATTATATTAAGAGAGGTTCAAAAGTATGATATTTCATTGTCTTTGCCTAAAATAGAGGTTGTTATCAATAGAAATGTATAAAATGAGAAAAGTTTTTGCCATTATAGTGATTTATAATGGGATGAAGAATGACTGGATTCAGAAGTGTTTTGATTCGATTTTGAATTCATCTGTATCATGTGAGATTGTAGCTATCGATAATCATTCATCAGATGATAGTGTACAGTTCATTAAATCAAATTATAAAGAAGTTAGCTTAATAGAGTCCGATATTAACCTTGGTTTTGGCGGGGCAAATAATAAAGGTCTAGAAGAAGCTTTGCGAAAAGGAGGCGAGTATTTTCTTTTATTGAATCAGGATGCTCAAGTGTCAGAGGATACGATTGAGGTTTTGATTGAACAAGCACAAAATAATCCTGAATACGGTATTATTAGTCCTATGCATTTAAATGGTAGGGGTGATGCTTTGGACTTTAATTTTTCAGTTCAGATAGAACCAAAGAGATGCAAGCAGCTCTATTCTGATATCTTTTTAAAGAAAGATCTGAATAAGCTCTATGAAGCAAAATTTATTTGTGCAGCCTGTTGGTTGTTACCCAAAAGTACGCTTAAGCTCGTAGGGGGGTTCAATCCTACCTTTTTTCATTATGGTGAAGATGATAACTATTGCCATCGTATCATATATCATAAGCTTAAAATTGGTGTATATCCTTGTTCAAATATTTTTCACGATCGTGAAGATAGAGCTGCTAGCAAGTATGATGATAATTTTGAAATGTTGAAAAGACAATATTTGAGAGAATTGTCCGATCCAAACACGGCCAGAATTAACGAACGTAAACAAGTGTTAATGAGCAAGAAGATTATTTATGCCGTTTTGAGAAATGAAAGTCAAGTACAACTAATTGATTATAAATTACAATTAATAAAAAATGGATACATGAGGCAGGCTTTGGAACATAGAGCTGTTTCACAATCCTCCACTGCGTTCAATTTTTTGGCTTATTGATTGATGAAACGTATAATATGAGCAATAACATAACTTCTCTCGTTTCTATTCTCATTCCGTTGTACAATAGGGGGGAGATGATAGTCAAGACTCTTGACTCCATCAAGCAACAGACCCATAGGCATTGGGAATGTATTATTGTAGATGATGACTCTACTGACGATTCGTATGCTGTGGTTGAAGCCTATATTGCAGATGATACACGTTTCCGACTGTATCGGAGGCCGAGCCATCTGCAAAAAGGCGCAAATAATTGCCGAAACTATGGTTTCGAACAATCTAAAGGCTACTATATCAATTGGTTTGACAGTGACGATGTCATGCTGCCCGAATTTTTAGCTACCAAACTCAAGCATATCGAAGGGTTCAACTTAAATCTGTGTGGATATTATTTAAGTGATGAGCATTTCACGGTTATGAGCCGCTATGATGTCGAACCGGTAGCTGATATTCTACGGGAACATATTTTGTGGAAATTAAAGATCATCACCAACTGTGTATTCTTTAGACGGTCTTTTTTAATCGGTAAACCGTTATTCGACGAGAAGATCAGTAGAGGGCAAGAGACCGAGCTGTTTACGCGGTTGTTTCAGGGATTGGATCCATGTGAGGTCGGTTTTATAACAGAACCGCTATTTTATTACGTGCAACATGAAGGGTCGATCAGTAATGGTATGAGCAGCAATAGTGCCCGTCATATTGAATCGCGGTTATTTGTTTACCGAAAAGCGTTGAGCCTTTACCCTGGCGACAAAGAGATTTTACAAAAATTATATCATGGTGTCTTTATTTTAGCAGTGTACAGCAAAAAGCATGCACATCCAGCGCTATTGGAGGCTTGCTTTGATCTATTGGACCAGATTTTGGGTCACCTGCCAGGTCTGAAATACCGTGTACCATTGCTTATTATCAAATCAGCAATACCAAAAAGTACATCATTAGCCTACCGTCTTAAAGATCTGTTTAAAATCTAAATGAACATTTTTTTTATTCCATTCTTTTTTGGCTTACTTTTGTATGTCCATTTAAGGACAATTTTTCATTCTTTTCTATTCCGATTCGCCTTAACAGGCAGTCGGTTTAACCTAGAAAAATCAATATCTTAATATATCAATATGAGTAAGGTAGTTTATGTAATCGGTGTATTCGATTTGTTTCATCGTGGACATGTAGAACTGTTGCGTCGATCCAAAGCATTGGGCGACAAGTTAGTTGTAGCCATTAATGGCGACGAAATGGTAGCTTCTTATAAGCGTTTACCTTATCTGGACGAGCAAGACCGTTTGGCCGTTGTAGCAGCTTGTCGTTATGTAGACGAAGCCTTTATTATTCGTCAATACGACAATAAGGAATATATAGAAAAATACAAGGTCAATAAGATCGTTCACGGCGACGATTGGGAAGAAGATAGTTATATCGAGCAAATTAGGGTATCACACGCTTACCTAGAAGAGCACGATTGCGAGTTGGTTTTATTACCCTACACCGAGGGTATCAGTACTTCGGGTTTGATCCAGAAAATAAAAGGTAACTAACATGATCTACAAGCAACTTTCTTACTTACCTATCATATTTCAGGTCGACGAGGGTATTATTTTGGATGTCCAAGATTATCTGGTGCGCAATAAATTGTTATTCAGCAAGGTGCTGGTGGTGAGTGGACTTTCCCATTCCCATCGTATTGCTGTCGAGCTGGTCGCTAAAAATAATTGGGAGCTGTATACGCTTCCCAACAATACGATGGAAGACGTTGATGCTCTGAAAAACTATTGTTTACAGCATCATGTCGATTTGATCGTTGCATTAGGAGGGGGGAAAGTGTTAGATTCGGTTAAACGTGTTGGTTACCTCATTAATGTAAATAATCTAGCTGTGCCCACCATCATCTCCAATGACGGATTGATTTCACCTATCGCTGTTATTAAAAATGATCGGGGAAAGACCGAGAGCCTACCCGGTATGATGCCTATGGGGGTTATCATTGATATTGATGTGATCAAAAATTCACCGATCGATTATATTCGAGCGGCAGCTGGAGACATTCTTTCTAACATTTCTGCGACTCATGATTGGGTGCTTGCTTTTCAATCGGGGCATGAAACCATGAATGATATTGCCTTTCATCTCTCCAAAAGTGCCTCAAGCGCGCTCGTACATTATCACAATGTCGATCTGCAATCGAAAGAGTTTTTGCGATTGGTGGTACAGGGACAGATCAATTCCGGACTTGCTATGTCATTGGCAGGGACCTCCAGACCTTGTTCTGGTAGTGAGCATCTGATCAGTCATGCGATCGATTATTACGGACTTTCTCATAACGTGCTGCATGGTACACAAGTAGCCTCTATCAGCCTATTTACGTTATTTCTACAGGGTAAGCTAAAGTCTAGGTATATCAAATATGCCCAAGCAACGGCCATCCCTTTGGATTTCACCCGTTTCTTGAGCGATAGTTCTATTGAAACGCTGTGCAAAATCTATGAAAAGGCCAAAGAAATGCGCCCTGGACGCGTCACTATTCTCGATACGATAAGTCAGGATGAATTTATCACGAAAATTAAACAATTTCAACAATTAGAAATTACTTATGAAAAATGATCTTTTAATCAGACTTACAGTCTTTAAGGTCTATATCATGCACCTGCTCTTTTCTTTTCTTCGGGTATTTGTTCCCAAAAAGGAGAAAGAGCTGTTGTTTATTCCTTCCCATCAAGTAGATCGCTTTTCGGGCAATTTGAAGTCATTTTATGATTACATCGCTATCCATCAACCTGATTATAGCAGTTACATTTTTTTAACCAAGGAGGGTTCTAAGCAAGTAGCATACCCCACTGTCAGTGGAACTCTGTCCTTATTATGGCGACTTGTAAGAGCCGACTATGTCATTATAGATGGATCGAATCCTTATTTGATTTCAAAGCAGCTCTCGGTCATTCAATTGTGGCATGGATGCGGATTGAAAAATGTAGGATTATCCAATCAAAATACCGATAAAAATTTACTTCGTCTGTTTGAGCGACATTTTGCTACTTATCGATTGGTTACTGCACTTTCGGAGTACGATGCCAATAAGCATAATCATGATTTTAAGACCGATAAAGCTCAAGTAACCGGTATTGCTCGAAATGATGTTTTTTTCCAGTCAGAGTCCGGTTTAGAAGCGTTACGTGCCGCATTAGGAATCGTCGGGTTTAGACGGATCATTACTTATGCACCTACGTTCCGCGATCATTTTACGGTTGCTAATTTTACGGAACCGTTTTGGCAAGAGCTCAATTCGCTATTAGCCACTAATAACGATTGTTTGCTGATCAAAAAACATCCCTGGGATCGATTTTTAATCGTACCCGAAGGCTTGTCTCATATTCGGGATATTAGTTCAGTGGTGGATGATGTGCAGCAGCTGTTGATCGTGACCGATCTACTGATTTCCGATTACAGCTCTATCGTTACCGATTATGTCATTACCAAAAGACCTGTATTGTATTATTTGTTTGATCATGCGCTTTATTTAAGCACATGTAGGTCCATGAGCGATCCGATTGAAGAGCTACTCCCAGGTCCATTTATTTACGATGAACGTATGCTATTGGATTATTTGGCACAGGACACTTGGATGGAAGATCCTGAATTGAAATTAAGATCGACAGATTTTATATACAAGTTCCATCACTATTTTGACGGTCATTCTTGTGCACGTATTTTTGAAGCAATGGCTAAATTAAAGTAATTAGAACATGGTCAATTTATCAATTATAGTACCCGTCTATAATGTCGAAGATTTTGTCGAACGCGCATTGTTATCCATTGTCGCTAAGCAGCAAGGATTAAACGATTACGAGCTTATCTGTGTAGACGACGGTTCGACAGATCGATCAGCAGCGCTTATCCGAAAACTGGCGGAGCAATATCCCATGATCAAATTGATTCAACAACAGAATCAAGGCGTTAGTGTCGCCCGGAATACCGGGATCGACCATGCACGAGGGATTTATATGATGTTTATGGACCCCGACGATTTCTATGTTCCAGACAGTATCGTGTCCTTGCTCAATTGTATGGAGGAACATGACTTGGATCTGTTAGCTTTTGATATCCAGCGTACCACAGCAGATCACTTGGAGCGTGTGGACAAGATTCACTGTCAGGTATATTCACAAAAGTCATTCTATCAAAAAACAATTGCCCTACCCTTCTGTGTTGCCTATATCTATCGAAAAGCACTCATTGGATTCATACGTTTTCCGAAAGGTTTGATTGCTGCCGAAGATTTTGTTTTTGTTGAAAGTGTTAGTCTTCATGCTAAGCAGATTGGTGTTGTTGAACAGCGCTTATACGGTTATTTCAGCAATCAACATTCGGTGATGAACAAGAAAGATGATCAGGCGCGCAATCAACGGTTTGCGCAAGATTATTTAACGGCTATACAGTTGTTCAAGGAGTTGGTGGACGATAATAGAAATACAGAATTAGCACCTTATTTACGCTTTAGGCTGGAATTTCGCCTTTTTCATTTTTTGAAAAGAATGAAAGATCGAAATGTTCCTTTTCCGGAGGTCAATGCCTACCTCAAAATGCTTAAAATAGGGCCATTTGAAGCTATTGGAAAGGTTCAGTTGCAAACCAAATCATGGTTTTTTAGAACAATGATTTTAAATCATCCCCTGTTATTTGCGCTAGCCTATCGGATACCCAGTCGCATTCTTATTTAAAGTGAGAAGTTATCATTGGAGTGAATTGGCCGATCGACCTTCTTAACTGCAATTTTTAGCAATATTTAACGCTAAAATTAGCTGTTTTTTCTGAAGGTATAATTTGTTATTTTTGTTGCGTTGTATATAAAACCTATCTAGTTATCAATGAAATTAATAAACATATTTTTAGGGCTATCCTTACTCTTTATTTTCAGCTCCTGTCGGAAAGAAAATTTAATGGATAAAAAAGAAAAAGAGCTGGTCAGTAAGTTATTGCTTGAGCCTCGAGATTTTAAAGGAATGGAAATCTATGCCCACCGAGGCCACTGGAATACTGCCGGTAGTTATGAAAATACGCTAACTTCCATTCGAAAAGCCGCCAATATAGGTGTACACGGTGTTGAGCTTGACGTACGTATCTCTGCCGATAGTGTGCTGTATTTACACCATAATCCCGATGTGTTTGAAAATATCTCATTTTCAAGTGTATCCAGTAAGGATATTGATCGGGTCATATTGCCTAATGACGATCATATTCCGCGCTTGGATGCCACGTTGGACTTGTTAAAACAATATCCAAAACTCAAAGTGAATTTTGAACTAAAAGGAG
Organism: Sphingobacterium sp. MYb388; assembly: GCF_037479535.1. Classification (NCBI taxonomy): domain Bacteria; kingdom Pseudomonadati; phylum Bacteroidota; class Sphingobacteriia; order Sphingobacteriales; family Sphingobacteriaceae; genus Sphingobacterium; species Sphingobacterium sp. MYb388. Next base: position 158,178 of record NZ_JBBGYV010000003.1, read on the forward strand.
ATATACCAGCCAAATTTTTAACGATTTATGTCCGACGAATCAATGATTTGGTGATGCGTTCCGGTATTCATGAACGGATTTTCTTCTCCTCTTTAAGTTTACCCCTATTAGTCGCATCTAAAAACTACAATGCTAAGATCAAGACGCAATCCATCAATTACGCTGATTTCGATATGAGCAAATTGGTAGCTGCTAAGGTTGACATGATCAATTTTAGTTATGCGATGTCAATGAAGCGATCAGAACTGATCCAGAGAGCAAAAGAAAATAAAATAGTTGTTTGCTCAGGAGCAGGTAAATTTGTAGATGTGATGAGCCTTTTGGATAGAAATCCAGATGTACAGATGATCAATACAGACGAGCCCGATTTGGTGATGCAAGTATATATTAAAAGTGACGTAAAAGAGGGAAATGATTAATTTTATCCGCCAATTTTTTAGTTTATTAAATTATCTATTTCCGAAGCACCATCAGCGTGTGGTATTGCTTCCTTTTCCAAATACCGAACCAGGAAGCATCAATATTGCCAATTATTTAGCGGATTATTCTGATTTCAAGGTATATTTTATAGTTGAAAAAGAAGGAAATATCATCCCGCGTACGCTTCTTCGACCGCAGGTGCATATTGTTGTAAAAACCAATCGTTGGGACTACCGTTATTTGTGGCAGGTATACCGGTCCAAATTTGTTTTTTTGACCCACGGTTGTATCTTGGATCGTTTTCCAAAGCGTCAGGTGGTCATTAATTTGTGGCATGGGTTGCTTTATAAGCGAGTCGGTCTTTTAGCCGATGGAGTTGGCTTGGATGCAACATATACTATCGGGACCTCAGCTTTGACTGGCCCCATGTTGAGTGCAGCGTTTGGAGTTCCACAATCCAGCGTATTACGTACAGGCTATCCGCGTAATGACAATTTGTTAAAGGGGCTCGCCAATCGGATAGAAATCATACGCCAACTAGATCTTAAGCAGGACTATGATCGTATTATACTTTGGATGCCGACCTATAGACAGAGTATAAAAGGAGATATCCGCTTAGACGGGGTCGACGTTGGGAATCCATTTTATATCCAAGATTTTGATATCAAGCGCTTCAATACACTTTTAAAAGAACAACGGACCTTATGTCTTGTCAAGCCACATCCGATGGCTCCGAAATATACATTGGATATCGATTCTTCACATGTTCATTTTATAGATGACCAATGGGTATACGACCGAGGACTTGACCTATACAGTTTAGTTGGAGCCACAGATCTTTTGATCTCAGATGTATCTTCTATCATGATTGACTACCTGCTTTTGGATAAGCCAATCGTTTGTATCAGTGAAGATTTTGAAGCATATGGACAAACGAGGGGGTTTTATTTTGAGGATATTGAAGCTAAGATTCCGACGCAAGTCTTACGGAATCAACATGAGTTCTTTGCGTTTTTAACGCAATTATTGAGCACTGGAGTAGACCCATACGAGCAGAAGAGAATGGCGCTCAAAGGTTTGTTTTTTCAATATCAAGATGATCGAGCAACGGAGCGAGTCGTGGCTAGTACGATTGGATTTGAGACTAAAAGATAGGGTGTGAATGCGGCCATGCCTTCTCGTATTTGGAGGTGACAAAAGAATAAATTAGAGACATGCGTATCAATTTAAATAAATTATTTTCCTTTTCCTTTGCTTTACTTGCATTCTTGCTCAGTCTGTTTTTGTTGCATTTTTATACCAAAGGAGATCAGGTCCATTATACAGCCTTTTATAATGGTGTGCACAACTTTAATTTTTTCACAGGTTTTCTGTATTATAATCGTGCATTGGGGGCTTCCGAGCCGATCTATTATATTATTATCTATGTCTTCGGGGCCTTTCTAAAGAAAAACTTTTTGATTGCCCTGGTTAATGCCATTTTGGCCTACAACGTAAGTTTGCTATTGACCCGGCTTCAAGTTAACAAATTGTTGATCTTAAGTTTATTGTTGAACTTTTATATGATCGTGCTTTTTACAGGAGCAGAGCGATTAAAATTTTCATTAGCCATATTGTCTTTTTATTTTTTAGCTTCCGGTAGTATCAAGCAGAATTCACTCCTATTCCTGTCTGTATTTACCCATTTTCAAACGTCGCTTTTAGCCGTCGGTATCAAGTTTAAAGATATCTTGTACTTCATTCGCAGTATCTTCTTATTGCGGATGTCCTTTAAAAAAGTATTCCTGATGACGCTGTTTGTTATCGGCTGTTTAGGGACATTGGTGGCTCTTTATCTCTTGCAAAAACAGCTGATGCAAAAGTGGAATTATTACTCTTCCTCGCAATCTTTAATGAATATCATTAAGCCCAGTGTTTTTTTAATATTAACTTTATGTTATAGAAAAAAAATTAGTTTGTTGGAAATCTTTGGATTGTTCTTACCTTTGTTGATAATTTCGATGCTTTTAGGTCCTGAACGAATTGTGATTTTTTGTTATTTTATTTTCTTTTATTATGCATCCAGAGTTAATCATGGTGTTAATATTGGAATATTATTGTCGCAAAGTTACTTTATTTATAAGGGCGTTGATTTTATCATAAACATACTAAAACACAATACGGGTTTTATTTAAAAAAAGATTATGAAAAATATTTATTTAGTTGCTTTTTTAATTTTTTCTAGCGTTTTCGCATTCGCGCAGAAGAAAGATTTTAAGATTTATAATGCAATTCTTTTTGATGAAACGCCAAGTCTGGAGCAATATGGGATTCTAGATTTTAATATGATTTATGAAGATGGATTGATTACCACAAATTATAAAGTTAAAGAAGCCAAGGCGCCTACCCGCAGGTTTGTTGATGAACAAAAAGTCATCAAAGCTGCAAGTAAATCATTAGCACAAGATGTTCCTGTTTGTCTCGATGTCGAACATTGGGATTTAAATAAGAAAACTGAGAAAGCGTATTCTACAGCACGTTATCTGGAGCTGATCAATAACTATAGACAGATTGATTCCAAAAACTTGGTGTCAGTTTTTCATTATGGAGCAGTTGCCAAGCCTATTTATGATGCCTCCAATGTGATATACCCAGCGTTCTATATGCAGACGGATCAGATGAAAGACTGGTATGATAAAGTGAATTATTTTTTAAGGAATACTAAAAAATTTGGTGGAAACAAACCTGTTTATGCCTTAGTATGGCCACAATATAATACGACTAAGAAAAATGCAAATAAGCCTTTTTCGATGCTCGAGAAAAAGGTCTGGAGAGCACAATTGGAATATCTTTACCAGCGTTGTGATGGTCTAGTTATTTGGACACATTATCGCGATGAAAATGGCAAGCGTATTCAGTTTGACGAAAAATCACCTTGGTTTCAAGAGACACTTGCCTTTATTAAAGCAAAAAAATTAAATCGCTAATAACTCATTTCACGACATAATTAGACTATGATATTAATTGATGCTGTCTTTATAAATGATGGAGGGGGGAAAGTCTTATTGGACTATTTGATTCATTCACTTGAGTTAAAAAAAACGGATTGTTTTTACTTATTAGATGAGCGCATTATTGAAAATCATCCTGTTATTACCAATGATCGTCAGGTTGTCTATGTAAAAGCCACATTACGAAACAGGCTCAATTTCTACAAAGAAAATTACGATCGTTTTGGTCAAGTTTTATGTTTTGGTAACATTCCGCCGCCAATTAAACTGGCGCGTGCGACTGTTTACACTTATTTTCATCAGCCTTTATTTTTAAACATTCCTGCAGACCATGGTTTTAAGTTGAAACTGTTGTATTCTCTTAAAATGTTTTATTTGAACAGAAAAAAATTAAACACATCTTATTGGCTCGTTCAGAATGTAATCGTGAGAGATAAATTATTATCTAAGTACCGTTTAAAACCAGAAAAGGTGCTGGTTCTTCCTTTTTATCCACCTTTCCATGAAGATACTTTGATAGCTTATAAAAGAAAATCGTGTTCATTTATTTATGTCAGTAATGATACTCCGCATAAGAATCACCTGCGTTTAATTTCGAGCTTTTGTCAGTTTTTTGACCAAACTCGTCAAGGGAGTTTAACGCTAACCCTTCCAGATTCAGCTGTTGGCCTGCTTGAAATGATCAAACAGAAACAAGATTTGGGTTATCCGATTATTAATCTAGGCTTTATTCCTAGAGCAGCGTTATATAAAGCATATAAGAGCCACGAATACTTAATCTTTCCTTCTCTAGCAGAAAGTTTTGGATTAGGATTGGTCGAAGCTATCACATGTGGTTGTAAAGTCATTGGAGCAGATTTACCTTATACCTATGCAGTATGCGAACCGAGTATCGTCTTTGATCCATTCGATGGAGCCAGTATGGTAGCAGCGATGCTTAAAGCCACACATTATGATGATGTACCCTTTTCAAATCAGAAGATTAAAAATGAAATCGACGGATTGATTTCGTTATTAAATACTTCACCTCAAATGCAGATTAATTAAATGCTTATTTCAATGAACAATAAGCAAATGATGAATCGATAGACAAAAAATTATGCAAATAAAAGATAAAATACTTTTAATAACAGGAGGTACCGGTTCCTTCGGTACAGCAGTTTTGGAGCGTTTTTTAGAAACGGACCATTTTAAAGAGATTCGTATATTTTCACGTGACGAGAAAAAGCAAGATGATATGCGTAATCTTTATCGCAATGATAAGGTGACGTATTATATTGGCGATGTACGCGATTATCGTTCCGTAGAGCCCGCAACAAGGGGTGTAGATTATATATTTCACGCTGCCGCACTTAAGCAGGTTCCCTCTTGCGAGTTTTTTCCCATGCAAGCTGTAAAAACCAATGTAGAAGGAACCCAAAATGTTATTCGTGCCGCCGCATACAATAAAGTTAAGAAAGTTATCTGTCTCTCTACCGATAAGGCAGCATACCCGATCAATGCCATGGGTATCTCCAAGGCTATGATGGAGAAAGTTGCTGTAGCAGAATCTAGAAATCTGACCGATACCATTGTTTGTTTGACACGGTATGGCAATGTAATGGCATCACGTGGTTCTGTTATTCCGCTGTTTCTAAGACAGATTCAAAATGGCGAACCCATTACCATCACAGACCCCAATATGTCTCGTTTTTTCATGTCGCTCGATGATGCCGTTAATTTGGTTTTATTTGCTTTTGAGCATGCTCATGCCGGAGATTTATTTGTTAACAAGGCACCAGCAGGCAAAATCGGTGATTTAGCCCAAGCACTTATTGAATTAACAGGCAAACCAGTACCTATTAAGGTAATCGGAACGCGACACGGCGAAAAGCTTTACGAAACATTATGCACCCGTGAAGAGATGATGAAAGCGGAAGATTTAGGCGATTTTTATCGTATACCTGCAGATAATCGTGATCTTAATTATGCTAAATATTTTTCAGTTGGCGAAAAAGATATCGCAGAAATTGAAGACTATCATTCGCATAATGCCGAACAACAAGGTATATCAGGGTTGAAGGCACTGGTTTCGACCTTGCCATTGATTCGGAAGTCTGTGTTTGGAGAACATATCAAAGCGTACTCGTACTAATTTTTTTTAGCATTTTGTGATAATTAGGACATGAAAAAGATTGGAATTACCGGTCAATTTGGATTTGTAGGACGTCATTTAAGTAATAACTTAGGGTTATTCCCAACTGAATTTCAGCAGATCCATTTTGATCGGAGTTATTTTGACGACTCGAATCAACTGGATGCATTTGTCAGTGATTGTGATGTTATCGTACATTTGGCGGCATTGAATCGTCATGATGATGAACAGGTAATCTACGATACGAATATTTCGCTATCAGAAAAGCTCGTTGCAGCTTTCATCCGAACAGGAGCGAAGCCGCATGTGTTGGTTTCGTCTTCGACACAAGAAGAGCGCGATAATGTCTATGGTAGGTCAAAAAAAATAGGTCGTGAATTGCTCGTTAATTGGGCAGAAAAAGTCGACACACAAGTAACTGGCTTTATAATTCCCAATGTTTTTGGTGCATTTGGAAAACCTTTTTATAATTCGTTTATTGCTACGTTTTGCCACCAATTGACGCATGGTGAGCAACCCACTATTGCGCAAGATGGTCAGGTACAGTTAATTTATGTGCAAGAACTCGTTGAGCAGATGCTGGTCGAAATCCGTCAAGCTACTTTTCAGGCAAGTTTATATATTCAAGCCACAGCCGTCAAACAGGTCAGTACTGTTCTGGCTTTATTGCAAAGCTTTCAAAAGAGCTATTTCGAACAGGGTATTGTCCCAGTTCTTGCGGATAAATTTGAGTTGGATTTATTTAATACTTTTTGTACATTTATAGATCATCGAACCTATTTTCCAGTCAAGTTTCAGCAGCACATCGATCCAAGAGGCATGTTTGTGGAAGTCATCCGTATGGGAGTACGTGGACAATCATCTTATTCAACAACCGTGCCAGGGATCACTAGAGGCAACCACTTTCATACCAGAAAGATTGAGCGTTTTGCAGTTATTAAAGGGAAGGCTTTGATACAGCTTCGGAAAATAGATAGCGATGTGGTGTTGGATTTCTATTTAGATGGAACCGAACCCGCTTATGTAGATATGCCGATATGGTATACCCATAATATTAAAAATATTGGTGATGATGAATTGATCACTTTATTTTGGATCAATGAGCCTTATAATCCTGTTGATCCAGACACTTATTTTGTAACCGTTTAAGAAAAAAAGAACGTATCAGGAATGAAGAAATTAAAAGTAATGACGGTAGTCGGTACACGGCCCGAGATTATTCGACTTTCACGTGTGTTGGAGGCATTGGATCGTTCAAGTGCGATAGAGCATATTATTGTGCATACAGGTCAAAATTATGACTACGAACTGAACCAGATTTTTTTTGACGATCTAGCCTTGCGCAAGCCAGACTATTTTTTGGAAGCTGCAGGTAAAACCGCTACAGAAACCGTTGGTAATATTTTGATTAAGATAGACCCCTTATTGGAGTCGGTTCAGCCCGATGCCTTTTTAATTCTTGGCGATACCAATTCGTGTCTATGTGCTATTCCGGCAAAGAAACGACATATCCCTATTTTCCATATGGAAGCCGGTAACCGTTGTTTTGATCAGCGGGTGCCCGAGGAGACGAACCGGAAGATTGTCGACCATACGGCCGACATCAACCTAACCTATTCCGATATTGCACGAGAATACCTGCTGCGAGAGGGACTTCCTGCAGATCGGATCATCAAGACCGGTTCGCCTATGTTTGAAGTTCTTCACCATTATTTACCGCAGATCATCGCCTCTGATGTGTTGACGAAGTTGGATTTAACTGCAGGTCAGTTTTTTGTTGTTTCTGCACATCGAGAAGAGAATATCAATTCGGAGCGTAATTTCAAAGGGCTCATTGATTCGCTCAATGCGATTGCCGAACGTTATCAGATGCCGATCATTGTGTCTACCCATCCACGTACACAAAATATGATCGATAAGATGCAAGTAGAAGTGCGTTCCGAAGTTCAATTTTTGAAACCTTTGGGCTTTCATGATTACAATGCGTTGCAGATGCATTCTTATGCAGTTTTATCCGATTCGGGTACGATTTCAGAAGAATCATCCATCTTAAATTTTCGTGCCTTGAATCTCCGTCAGGCACATGAACGCCCCGAAGCGATGGAAGAAGCATCCGTGATGATGGTTGGCCTATCGCCAGAGCGTATTCTACAAGGGTTGGTACAGGTACAAAGCCAAGCAATTGGTGAAACACGTAATTTTAGAACGGTTGCCGATTATTCGATGCCCAATGTATCCGATAAAATGGTGCGCATCATCCTTTCCTATACCGATTATATCAAAAGAGTTGTCTGGTCAGAAGAAGTTTAGTGCGGTGGTAAAAAGAAAAAAAATTCTCATACATAGTATTGTATTCAGTCCAGATGCGGTGTCAACGGCCTATCTCTATAATGATATTGCGCGACGATTTAAGCAAGAAGGCTACGAGGTGGCTGTACTGACTACTACGCCACATTACAATAAGGTCAATCATGAATTGAAAAAGCAAGTTTTGACCAAACATTGGGGGGGCTTGTATTACACCAGTGATTTTGAAGGCATCCCGGTCACACATATATACCAAAAGAAGTCTACCAACGTTTTTTTGCGTTTGCTCGGGTTTGTCTATTGGCATATCATGTCCTTTTTTTTAGGTCTATTTGAGCGCCGTGTTTCGGTCATCCTATCGCCTTCACCACCCTTGACAATTGGTTTTGTCAATATTCTGTTGGGTAAGTTGAAAGGCTGTAAAGTGATCTATAATGTACAAGAGATCTATCCTGATATTTTGGTGGATCATACCAACTTGCGTTCAAAGCCTATTATTTATATATTAAAGCAATTGGAGCGTTTTGTATACAACCGCTCTTCAGCTGTCACCACGATTGATCAGGTTTTTTACGACACGATTTCGACACGTTTTGATCAGCCTGAAAAGCTCCATATCATCCCTAATTTTGTCGATACCAGTTTGTATCGGCCCTTAGCGAAAAGTGAAATCAACTTAGATTCCACTCTATTTCCGGATGACAACCGTTTGAAAGTGATGTATGCCGGTAATATTGGCCATGCTCAGGATTGGGCGCCATTGATTGAGGTCGCAAAACGTCTACTTGGGCAGCCTATCGTATTTTTTGTAATTGGTGAAGGTGTGCTAAAAGAAAAGCTCGAAGCCGATGTAGAGGCTTATGATTTGACCAATGTCATTGTATTACCTTACCAACCTCGGAGTTTGATGCCGCAGCTATTGGCTTATGCCGATCTGCAATTTATTTTCATGACCAAAGGAATGGACGGGAGTGGATTTCCCTCCAAAGTATACACTATTATGGCGGCTTCAAAGCCCCTTTTAGTTGCGTCGGGAGCACATACTCCTATATGTCGTTTTTTAAAGGATGTCGGTTGTGCGCAATTGATTGATGAGCATTCGTTTGCAAAGCAAGTGGTTGGTATCGAGCGTTTCTTGCTGCAATCAGATAAGCAGCAATTTCAAGATATGGGTGCCAAAGGCCGCCTATTGATAGAAGCACAGTACAACAAAGATATCGTTACGCAATCTTATGTTTCTTTGGTGGATACTGTACTACATGTTAACAATACTGCATTATGATAAACAAATTGACGCGTCGGTTATTGGGGTTCTTGTTATTTTCTTGCCTTTCGTTATCGGTTATCGGTCAGGAGCGGCTATTTGATATGCATATCGTCAGATTAAATGCGCTGCCCTTGGCTATCGGCAGTTACAATGTAAGTTATGAAACTCCTTTCAGCTCACAATGGTCGGCTGTGATGAGCGCCAATTTTCGTCCTATGGGCAGCATACCCTTTGAGAAACGAGTGAGCAACTATTATACCGACAATGAAGTCCGTTTCAACACTATTAAGGGCTCTAATTTTTCCATCACGCCAGAGATACGTTATTATTTTTTACCATCTTCTGCTTTACGCGGTTTTTACTTCGGTACATTTATGCAATATGCACAATATGGACTGGATATACAGCTGGATTATGTCGGCGGAAAGTATAAACATAATCCATCTAAGTTTGATTTAGACGGCACTATTAATACCATTACGGTAGGAGCAGCTGTTGGGCATCAATGGCGGATCAGTGAGCTTTTTTATCTGGATTGGCAAATTATTGGCCCCAACTTTGGGCTGAATAAAGGTCATGCTCAAGCCGTTAATACCAATGGAAGGCCATTGGATTCGGGTCAAGAGCAGGATATTCATGATAAATTTAAAGAATTCAATATTCCAATGCTAGATCTCGATATTCAGACGAGCAGTACACAGGTCGATATCAAGACAAGTGGCGCATGGGCAGGAGCACGGATAGGTTTATCATTAGGTTATCGATTTTAATATGACAGGAATCAACTTGAGTCAAGCTGACTAGATCATGCTAAGAAAGGGAGCAATTATAGCATGTGTAAACGATGAACTCAAAAAAAATTGTAAGCTACAGCATACCAGACATATATCGCTAAACACCTTTTTGTTGAATATTTTGGGGACACAGGCTGCATATGCATTCTTCCCAAAAAAAACTTCACTAAAGATTAAGTTTGAAAAACAAGATCACCAATTATTCTTGACCGCTTAAACCGAAATTACGTTAATTAATAAATTTTAAAATTAATTTGAGATTATAATAGAATGAGAGAAATTAAGAAAATAACCTGTATCGGGGCAGGTTGCGTAGGTAGTCCTGCCATGTCGGTCATTGCGCAGAAAATAAGAATGTCACGATTACAGTTGTTGATTTAAATCAATAACTCTTTTCATTTTACATTGATTTGTTTTTTAGACAATTGTTCATCTATTATTGCCAGTACAAATAACAGCTTTTGGCCCATGCACTATTATGCAAATGTTCTCGGAAATTTCTCTTGATATTTTTGTGTATGCCGTTTTGAAGCCTGCTGAATACCACTCCACTTATTATCGTAATAATAACCAAACAATAAACTAGGAAACGACGTGTATAGCTGCAGTTCTATTCGGTATATTAAGGAAACAAATAGGCGATTTAGCATTGCCAGGTAATTGCCCTCAACCGGTAAAGAGCTAGCCTTGAAAAACCAAATTTGATAAAACATTTACACGAAGCTTTCAGTATTTCTTTTTATTCTCCGTGATTTGTGCTCCTATTGTACTGGACTATACATCTTTTTTCACGTTTTCAGAAGTGTTAATGTATGTTAAACCATAAAAGTAGGCATATTTATTGCGATTAGCGAATCAGCCTTTTACTTTATATCAATGAAATTGTTACATTTCAATATGAAACTGTTTCAGCCAAGTTTATAAGTAACGGGATCATCAATTTAATATTAGCATCGCAATGACGCTAATTTTAAAGCAGTAATAACATAATAATTTGAAAAACGATGAATGATAATAATACAGGTACCTTACAATCCGTAGTTGCAGATACTCATATCGCTGTCATTGGCTTAGGCTATGTTGGATTGCCATTGGCTATAGAGCTTTCAAAAAAGTACGATGTTTTGGGTTTCGATATCAATGAGGCGCGCATCAGCGAGCTTCGCCAAGGAAAAGATAGTACAAAAGAAGCTGATTTAGCAGATCTAGCCGCAGTTATGGAATTGCAGAAAAGTGCTACCATCGGATTATCATTTTCTAGTCAAGTAGAAGATCTCCGTCGCTATAATACCTTTATTATTACGGTGCCTACACCAATAGATAAATTTAAAACACCCGATCTGCGGTTATTGCTTCGTGCTTCTGACATGATCGGTAGTGTATTAAAGGTAGGCGATATTGTCATTTATGAGTCTACCGTTTATCCGGGCTGTACCGAAGAGGACTGTGTCCCTGTTTTAGAAAAAACCTCTGGATTGGTTTTTAATCAAGATTTTTATGTAGGTTATTCTCCAGAACGTATCAATCCTGGAGATAAAGTCAATACATTGACCAAAATCAAAAAAGTAACTTCTGGTTCCACACCTGCTATTGCTACGCGGGTCGATCAATTGTATGGATCTATTATCGTTGCAGGCACACATATGGCACCCAATATAAAAGTTGCAGAGGCATCCAAGGCTATTGAAAATGCACAGCGCGATGTAAATATTTCGTTTGTCAATGAGCTATCACTTATTTTTGATCGGATCGGTATCGATACCCATGATGTAATAGAAGCCGCGAGTACCAAATGGAATTTTTTAAAATACAAACCCGGATTAGTAGGAGGGCATTGTATCGGTGTAGATCCCTATTATCTTGCACATAAAGCTCAGGAACTCGGTTATGATCCACAGGTTATCCTTTCAGGACGAAGAGTCAATGACAATATGGGAGCATTCGTTGCCGATAAAGTTATTAAATTGATGATTCAAAAAGATCTAAAGATCAAGGGCTCCCGTACACTGATCTTGGGCATCACTTTTAAGGAAAACTGTACCGATGTGCGCAACACCAAAGTGGTCGATATTTATCACGAATTGCGATCGTTTGGTGTTGAGGTCGATATTTATGATCCTTGGGCTAATGTTGCCGAAGTCAAGAAAGAGTATGATTTGGATTTACTTCATGACCTCGAAGCAGCTAAGACCTATGCTGCAGTCATAATTGCTGTTGCACATGATCAATTTATCGAACTTGATTATGAAACCATAAAACAGAAAAACGGAATTATTTTCGATACCAAAGCATGTGTAGACCGTTCAATAGTAGATGGTAGATTATAGGTCAACCATGACCTATAATTGCAGTACTATAATGGATATGCTTTTATTAAAAGAAAAGCATATCCAATCAATTATTTTCAATACAACATGAAAATGGATGACACTTATTTAATAAAATGTGTCATATCTAATAAACCTACTCTATAAAGTTATTATTTCTTAACAAAATTTTAATTTGTGCATTTAAATTAGATTGAGTACTTTTGTTACTCAATATCTAATCAACTTCATGCTAGATTCGCTGATCACTTCAAAAACAAGACTCAAATTACTGATCAAATTTTTTGTATCAGCCAGCAACCGTGGCTATTTGCGAGGTATGGCAGATGAATTTAAAGAGTCAACCAATTCCATTCGTAAAGAGCTCAATCAATTGACCGAAGCCGGTTATCTGCTTCGGGAAGATAGCGAACACAAAGTTTATTATCGTGCCAATATTGCTCATTCCCTGTTTTCCTCACTTCAAGGTTTAATCCACAATTTTTTGGGTATCGAAGTTTTTGTAGATCAAGTATTAGCACGTGCTGGCGATGTACATGAAGTGGCTCTGCTGGGCGATTATGCTCAAGGTTTGGATTCTGGACATATTGAGGTTTTGGTCCTAGGGTTGGAACTCAATATGGACTATTTAGAGCGGGCAGCTTTAAAAGCTGGCACAATCCTTGGTAAGGAGGTCTCGATTTATACCGAGTCTTTAGACCAAGTCAATGGTAAGATTATACTCTATCAAAAAGCTTAGAAGCTTTACTATAAGAAAAACATAATTAACAGATTTTAAAATTAATTTGAGGTTATAAAAATGAGAGAAATTAAGAAAATAGCCTGTATTGGAGCAGGTTATGTAGGCGGGCCTACCATGTCGGTTATTGCTCAAAAAAATCCGAATGTTACGATCACTGTAGTCGATTTAAATCAGGTGCGTATTGATGCCTGGAATGATGCCGATCTAAGCAAACTGCCTGTTTACGAGCCGGGTTTAGATGCTGTGGTTGGTGAAGCAAGAGGACGCAATCTGTTTTTTTCTACCGATGTAGACAAAGCGATTGATGAAGCAGACATGATCTTTATTTCGGTCAATACCCCAACCAAGACTTACGGAAAAGGTAAAGGACAGGCAGCAGATCTAAAATATATCGAGCTATGTGCCCGTCAGATAGCCCGTGTGGCCAAAGATGATAAAATTGTCGTCGAGAAGTCTACCTTGCCCGTACGTACGGCCGATGCCTTAAAAAGTATTTTGGGTAATACTGGAAATAACGTCAATTTTCACATTCTTTCCAATCCCGAGTTTTTAGCTGAGGGAACAGCTGTTACCGATTTACATAACCCAGATCGTGTTTTGATCGGTGGTGAAGATGCAGAAGCAATCGAAGCCTTGGTGCAGATATACGAAGCTTGGGTACCACGCGAGCGTATTTTGACGACCAATTTATGGTCATCCGAACTGTCCAAATTAGTAGCCAATGCATTTCTTGCGCAACGTGTTTCTTCTATCAATGCCATTTCAGAGCTCTGTGAAGTAACAGGAGCCAATGTCGATGAAGTTTCACGAGCTATAGGTTACGATTCAAGAATTGGATCCAAATTCTTAAAAGCATCCGTTGGTTTTGGTGGATCATGTTTTCAAAAAGATATTTTAAATCTGGTTTATATAGCACGTTCATATGGCCTTACTGCTGTAGCAGATTATTGGGAGCAGGTTATTATTTTAAATGATCACCAAAAATCAAGATTTGCGCAGAACATCATTAAGACCATGTACAATACCGTCAATGGTAAGAAGATTGCATTTTTAGGTTGGGCTTTTAAGAAAGATACCAATGACACGCGTGAGTCTGCCGCTATTTATGTTGCAGATCATCTGTTAGAAGAAGAGGCTGAGATCGTTGTTTACGATCCGAAAGTACCAGCAGAGCAAATTTATAGAGATTTAGATTACTTAGGAACACGTTCACCAGAAGATAACCGTCGTTTGGTAACTGTGGTGAGCGATCCTTATTTAGCGTTAGATGAAGCACATGCGGCAGCAGTACTGACCGAATGGGATGAATTTAAGCAATACGACTGGTCTAAAATTAAGGCAACAATGAAAAAACCTGCATTTGTGTTCGACGGTCGCAAGCTATTGGACAGAAAAGAATTAGAGGGTTTAGGGTTTGATTATTACGCGATTGGCGAGTAGATAGTAAAATTAAGATTTATTTAGCAGTAATAGTTTAATGGACAAGAATAAGGAAAATATAATTCATGTTGTTTTATCTGGGGGTATTGGAAGTAGGTTGTGGCCATTATCTCGAAAGCATAGTCCAAAGCAGTACTTAGGTTTATTTGACGGACAATCTTTGTTTGAAATGACAGTTCAAAGAAATCAGCAAATTGCTGATCAGGTTATTGTGGTTGGAAATAAAGATAATACACATTTAAGCCATAAAGCCATGGTAGCTTGTGGTTTACCTTATAAGAATATCGTTGAGGCAACTCCTCGTAACACAGCAGCTGCTATAGCTTTTGCAGCATTTAGTGTTGATCCAAGTGATATACTTATTGTAACGCCTTCCGATCACATGATTTCAGGTGAAGAAGGATATAAGGATGCTATGGAAAATGGCATTCAAAAGGCAAAAGATGGTTATATTGTGACTTTTGGGATTCGACCCACTCGTCCAGAGACAGGTTACGGATATATTGAATACGTAGAAGATGCAGTAAAATCTTTTCGTGAAAAGCCAAATCAAGATACAGCAGAAGATTTTATTGAAAGGGGAAATTTCTTGTGGAATTCGGGAATGTTTTGTTTCCAAGCTTCAGTTTTTTTAGAAGAATTAAAAAATTATGAACCACTTGTCTATGAAAAAGCATTATTGGCTTGGACATCTGCAAATGAAGGATTTTTAGATGAATCTTTATCCTTAAATATTCCGTCGATTTCTGTTGATTATGCCGTTATGGAACGGTCAAAAAAGATCCGTGTGGTTCCTACTACTTTTGAATGGTCTGACTTAGGCTCTTTTGAGTCTTTATATGATTATTTTATTTCAAATGGTTATCCCAAAGATGAGTATGGAAACATTGTTATTGGTACAGATGTTTTTACCGGCTTTGTTGGTTTGAAAAGAGCAATTTTTATTTCTACAAAAGATGCATTTTTAATTGTTCAAAAAGAGAAATCGCAAGACGTAAAAAAAATCTATAATATGCTTGAAAAGCATCAATCTAAATTATTAGACTAACTATATGCAGTATAAAAAAGTACTTGTAACCGGAGCCGCAGGATTTATCGGCTTTTACTTATGTAAAGCCTTACTTGATCAGGGAGTCGAAGTTGTTGGTATTGATAATATCAATGACTATTACGATATCAACTTAAAATATGCCCGTTTAAATGAGCTCGGTATTATGCGCTCATCAGCCGAGAGATTTGGTGAAAAGGTAATTTCCAGCACATATTCGAATTTTCATTTTATTCGCATGAATTTAGAAGATCGTACATCACTGCCGGCGCTTTTTGCCAATGAAGGGTTTGATGCCGTAGTCAATTTAGCTGCACAGGCAGGAGTGCGTTACAGTTTGGAGAATCCAATGGCTTATGTAGATAGCAATGTCGTCGGTTTTGTAAATATTTTGGAATGCTGCCGTCATCATAAGATCCAGCATTTGGTCTATGCTTCCAGCTCTTCTGTTTATGGTGAAAATGCAAAAGTACCATTTTCCGAAGATGATCGTGTAGATTATCCCGTAAGTCTATATGCGGCGACTAAGAAAGCAAATGAGTTGATGGCACATACATATAGCCATTTATATCAGATCCCGACTTCAGGTCTTCGTTTTTTTACGGTTTATGGACCTTGGGGACGACCAGATATGGCGCCCATCTTATTTGCGTCGGCTATTACTGAAGGGCGTTCCATTAAAGTGTTCAATAATGGAGAGATGAGTCGTGACTTTACCTATGTCGATGATATTGTAAGTGGGATTATTATCACATTAAATAATCCACCAAAATTAGAAAAAGAACAACCAAATTATCAGGTGTTGAATATTGGCAATGGATCTCCGGTTTCTTTAATGGAATTTATCGGAACTTTGGAGAAGCACTTAGGTCAGGTAGCAGAGAAAGATATGCTACCTATGCAGCCAGGCGATGTACCACGTACTTGGGCAGATACTAAATATTTAGAAAGTCTAGGATATGAAAGTTCTACAACAGTTGACGTGGGAGTTCAGCGATTTGTAAACTGGTTTATAAATTATAAAAATTAATTTTAGTTAATAAGTATTGATGAAAAAATCGATCATGTTAATGGGATCTTTTTCTGGAGGTAATTATGGAGATTCTATTGTCTTAACATCATTGTTATCCTACCTAGAAGAAAAATCTTTTACTGAAGTATATATTCCTTCTGCTAGTCCTGTAAATACTGAAAAGTTACTGACTAATTATTCAGGAATTTTGAAAGTGAACTATATTGATATTAATATGAGAAGAACCTACGGTTACAGGTTTTTTAATACTAAGGTTATCAAATCACTGAAAAAT
The DNA here is from genome assembly GCF_037479535.1 of Sphingobacterium sp. MYb388. NCBI lineage: Bacteria > Pseudomonadati > Bacteroidota > Sphingobacteriia > Sphingobacteriales > Sphingobacteriaceae > Sphingobacterium > Sphingobacterium sp. MYb388. Next base: position 174,954 of record NZ_JBBGYV010000003.1, read on the forward strand.
ATTGACTATTTAGCTTTTACAGCTGGAACTATTTTCTTTCGTGATTTGTTCAATCCTAGAAAGAATTTTGTCTTTTCTGTATTTTTATTGTTATTGTTTTTAAGAAATTATAAGATCAAATTAGTGGGTTTATTTGTTGGAATTAATGAACCAATACTTGAATATAAAGGATTTAGAGCTACAGTCGCGAAAATTTTCTTTAATTCATTCAGCCACATTATAAGTAGAGATTATGAATCTTTTATAAATGTTAAAAATAGCTATCCTGATGTAAAAATATCACGTTCTTACGATATTGCATTTTATGATCTCCTGAAAAGAAATAAGAATAAGTTGAATAATGATTTGATTAGCATATCTAATCATGAAGATTCATCCGTTATTGGTTTAAATATTTGTGAGTATTTAGGAAAGCAAGTTGGAAAAGAAGTCAATATTTTAGATCTTAAAATTTTTTTAGAGACTGCAAGTAAGGATTTCAATAAAGTTGTATGGTTTCATACCACAAAAATGGATGAGGAGTTTGTAAAAAATAATCTTTTAAGTGAGGGACAAGATCTTAGTAAGAAAAGCATTCATCTTGCTTTATATGAGGACCTAAGCCATGAAGAAGAGTATGAAAACATTCACTATTTTATTGGCATGAGAATGCATAGCATTATTCCGGCACTAGCCTTTAAAGTTCCGTGTATAGCATTGAATTATAATGACAAAGTAAGATCGCTTTTTCGTCAATTGGATGGTGAAATGTTTGCACTGGATTTGGATTTGATTAAAAGCATTAATGTATCAGAACTTGTAAAAAATGGTTTTGTCCTAGATGATGACCAAAGAGCTCAAATTATTCAAAATGTTGAAGATATCGAAATTTAAATCATTACTATCTGGTAATTTTGGTTTTACGGCTCTAGCAAAAGCGTCGGATCTTGTCCTAAAATTTGGAATTCTTCTTTTTTTTATGACATTTCGTGGAAATGAAGATTTAGTTCAATACACTTATTTTTTATCTTTAGGTGGTATAATGGGGGCAATATTTGATTGGGGTGGAGCTCGATATAATGTTAGGCAAATGATTGATAAGGGAGTTCTACCTTTGAATTTTTTATCTGTTGTTTTATCTGCAGTATCTTTTCTTATAATCTATAAATTTCAATTTATAAAAATATATAATTTATCATTTTTAATACACTGTATAGTATATGGTGTAACGCTAGGATGGATAAATACATTTGTTAAGTATTATGAATATATAAATAAGAATAAAGTTCTATACAAGTTTCAGGTCTTTATAAATTTAACCTGTTCCGTGTTAATATCAATATTAATTATATTGGGTCTAGACTTATTGTATGCATTCGAAATTCTAATTATTGGAAATATAGCTATTATTGTTATATGTTTTACTATTAATAAAGGAAATGTAAAATTTATATTTTCTCCAACGTTACTATATAATGGTTTACCTTTTTTGATAAATACATTAGCGGTAATGGCATTTTCTCAGATTAATATTGTTATAATAAATCAGTTTGGTACAGATTATGAAATTAGTAATTTTGTTCTTGCGCAACGCATAATGGAAGTTACTTTGATGCTTCCAAATTCATATACTAGTAGTGTTATTGGTAAATTCTTTAAAGGAGAGGTGATAATGAAAGAAATTCAAGGAAAAACTCTAAAGCTTTGGTTGGGATCATCTTGTTTGTGTTTTATTATTACTTTGGCTGTTATGTATTTATATCCAAAGTATAACATTGTAGTATATTTATTTGTTCTGCTCCTACCACTTGGATTTGTCCGTTCGATGAGTATGTCTTACAGTGTTATACTCGATTACACTAAATATTATTTAGTTCGCACAGTTAGTATTTGTTTTATTCTAATATTAAATCTATTACTTGCTAAATATATTATTCAACTTCCGTATGGCCTTTATTGGTTTTCTATTTATATTGGTGTGTTGATATCTTTACTAATAATTGTATATAAAGTAACTTTTAAAAAGTATAATATTTATGAAATGTTTCATAGTTGATTTTAAGTCGGTTTCATTTTCGAAATTTAAGGCTCATGGTGGAGGTGATTTTGCATTGAGGATTATTGACTATTTCTTGATGAATAATGTTTCTTTTTTTATTCTAAATAATACAACAGAATATTATCAAGAATATTCAATAAAGAATCTTAAAGAGCAAGTAAAAATTAGTGAAACTTACTCTGATTTTCAGTATTTCAACCCTTTGTATCACGGAGGGGATAATAATGATTTCATCTATTCATGTAAATTTCTTTATGTCCATGGAGTGAGGATGTTGGAAATGCCATATGATAAGTATTCATATAAATATTATACATTCCCTAATAATTTTGTTAATTTTATTAAAAATGCTTTTTTAAATAAATATTATAAATCGAAGGCGACAGATTTATTAAATAGTACTGAGAAACTAGTCGGGAATGTTAAATTATTAACGCCAAGTGAGCATTCTAAATATATCTTTCTCAGTCAAAAGAATTTTAATAGAGAAATTTCCGTACTTCCTCCATTTCTTAATAAACCTATACATCCTGAAGAATTGAGATTAGATTTTAATGAGCCTTTTATTCTTTTTTTAAATGCTGATAGATGGGTGAAGAATTCTTATCGATTTTTAAGAGCTTATGATGAATTAATTAAACAAGGTAAAATTAAGAATATTAAGTTAGTAATGGTAGGAAAACCTATTTTCCATGAAGACTTTTCAGATGAAGTAGTTTATTTTGATTATTTGAATAGGGGTAATTTAGAATGGTTAATGAAAAATGCGCTTTTTCTTGCGTACCCTTCTCTAAATGAGGGGTTTGGGTATCCGCCTGTTGATTGTCTGAAATATAATACCCCTGTGCTTTGTACGGCTATATCAGCGACAAATATAGTCTACAACGGGAGTGTTGTTTTTGTTAATCCATTTAATATAGATGAGATAAAGTCCCGTATTCTTTATATGATCGATAATTTAGATCATTTGAAATCACAAAGCTTAGAAAGTAAATATTTTCAAATTGAACAAGAAATCAATAATAAATGGATGAAATTAATATCATAACAACTTGTTTTTCCATTGTTTACGGACTAATTATACTCAGTGGGATTCAATATTTATTATTTAAGAATATTTATAGATCTGTTAATAAAACATTTTTATTTTATGTTTTATTATCGATCGTTTATTATTTTCTTAACTTATTGGTAGTTCCAGATTTTTATGGATTTACCGGTGGTTTTAAAGTTGGGACTGATGATTTGAAATATTTTACCCAAATAAAGGATGAATCTGTATTACTTAAGAATACTCTTTCATATGGAGTGTTGAGTCATACTCATCAATTTAGTATATTTTTAAAAATATTATATCCTTTTCCAATCTATAGTCCACTTCAAATAATAACTTTTAACTGTTTGGGAATTACTTTAATTCCAATACTAGGGAAAAGAATTTTTGATATATATTTTACTGATGAATTTTATAGGACAAAGATCTTATTTATTTTATTGCTTCTTTGTCCTACTTTATTAATGAATGGACTTATCTTAATTAGAGATGGGTGGACAACTCAATTTTTTATGATTTTTTGTTACTTGTTATTAACAAAAAGATATAACTTTTTAATGTTTTTGTCTGCTGGTTTGCTAATTTTTTTACGTCCTTCATTTATCGTATTTCCTTTTTTGTTTGCTTTTATTGAGCTAAACTTTCATAAGAAGTTCTTTTGGTCAAGGAGTATAGCTTTGTTATTAATTCTGTTACCAATCGCAGCTATTTTTTTAAAACAAATTGAAGGAGTAGATTTAAGTGAAGGTGTAACTAGAGATGGATATGTAGATAGTTTCTTAGGGAAATTTGAGGATGAGTCTATCTTCTATAAAATCATGAAGCTTCCCTTTCCTTTAAATATTTTGGTTAGTTATATCTTCTTTTTAACGAGTCCTTTTTTAAAGTTTAGATTTTTTTATGAGGATACATTTATTATAAGAAATGTTTTTTCAATTTTAGAAGCAGTAATGATGATTATTTTAATGCCTGTTTTTTTTAAAAATCTCAAATCTAATGTTTCAAATTTATCATTTCAAAAATTATTAACTTTTGTCAGTGTATCAATTTTAGTGCTTTCCACTATTAGTCTTCAATTTAGACATAAAATTATATTACTGCCATTTATATATATGCTATTAGTTTTTTCATTTAAGAAAAGTTCATTAAATTTTATACTCATAACAATTTATCTGCTATTGCAATTGATGATAGTACTGTAAAATATTTAGAAATGAAAGGAAGAGACAAATTTAAAGCGCTGAAACCCATTTTTACGATATTAATTTTATTCTTTAAAATTTTACCAAAAGTTATTTGTGAAATTTTTTGGTCTATAATTATGCCTTTCAATGGCCTTTTAGCGAAGGGAATAAGATATTCCATACTGAAAGCAAATGCTAAGGAAGTTGGAGATAATCTATCGGTTGGTGCTAATACTATTATTAAAAATTGGCAGAATTTTTCTTGTGGAAATAATGTTAGTATTCACGAAAACTGTGTTGTAGATTGTGATGGTGAAGTGAAGATAGGAAATAATGTTTCCATCGCTCATGCTTCGTCACTTGTAGCAGCAAATCATACATGGAGTGATTATAGTGTTCCTATAAAATATAATCCACTTACGGTAATCGGTATTATTATTTACGATGACGTATGGATTGGTTGTGGAGTTAGAATTCTAGATGGTGTTAGAATACATAGTCGCTCGATTATTGCTGCAGGCGCTGTAGTAAATAGAATTGTGGAAAGTAATTCACTTGTTGGCGGAGTACCTGCCAAGTTAATTAAAAAAATATAGATGAAAGCATTATTTGTACATGATCATATTTTCTATAAAAAGAGTAATGACTTTTATAGTCCCGGTGGATTGCCAGTAGTGGCATGGGATCGTTATCTTGCCAGTGTCGATCAATTATTTGTTGTTTCAAGGGGGAATGTAGATGATCACAAAGAAGGTCTTGTAAAGTCTTCTAGACCTAATGTTGAGTTTGATTTGCTTTATAAAGTAAAAGGTGGATTAGATTATTATAGATTTCGGAAAGAAATTGAAGCTAAACTTCGATATTATATTCAAAAAGTCGATTTTGTAATTATTAGATTACCATCAACAATAGGTTATTTTGCGTATCTTTTATGCAAGGAGTTAAAAGTCCCATTTGTAAGTGAGGTAGTTGGCTGTGCTTGGGATAGTACATGGAACTACGGAACGTTTTTAATTAAATTACAAGCTCCCATCAGATACTTTCAAATGAGGAAAGTTGTTAAGGAGAGTTTTGCTGTTACGTACGTAACTGAATTTTTTCTTCAAAATAGATATCCTACTCAATCTAATATAGTAATATCGGCTTCCAATGTGCAAATTCCGGAAATATTAGAAGAAACTAAATTAAGCCATATTAATTTTTTGAAAAGAAGTGAGGATGAACGCATAATAAAAATTGGCATTATAGGGAATTTAAATGTAAAGTATAAGGGCTTTGATGTTGCTATGCGTGCGCTTCATGAATTGAAAGTAAAAATGCCTGAATTGAAATTTGAATTTTATTTAGTTGGCGGAGGAGTTCAGGATTATATCCTTTCGTTAATTGAGAAATTTAATTTGAATGAGGAATGTAAGATTGTCGGTCGATTAAAAGCTGGCTCCGAAATTTTTCAATTTCTCGATGGTTTAGACCTTTATATTCATCCTTCAAAACAAGAAGGGTTACCTAGATCGGTAATTGAAGCAATGAGTAGAGCCTGTCCTGTTTTGGCATCTAGTGTAGCAGGAATTCCAGAATTAATTGCGGATAAATATTTACATCATCCAGGTGACTATCGTAAATTATTGCAAGACTTAATTTACGTCCTTACAGATTTAGAAGTCAGAGTTTCTATGTCCAATAGTAATTTTAAGAAATCTAAAGATTATGTTCAGTCTAGATTAGAAAGTATAAGGAAAGATTTCTTTCAACGAATAGTTGATCAGGTCAAATTAATTAAAGAATCTGAAATTAGTAATAGATGAAAATCGCTTTAGTAGAAAATTTTGGATCAGATTTTTTTGGTGCAAGATTAAGATATGCTCAATTTCTTAAAGATAACGGGCATCATGTAGTTGCAGTTGTTCCTGATGACGGTTATGCTGATAAAATAGTAGGAGCTGGTATTGAAACGATAAGTATTAAAGTTAACATTCGAAGCAGAGATGTGAAGACAATGTTTGCTTATGGCAGTAAATTAGGAGAAATATTTAAAAAAGAAAAATTTGATATTATCCATTTTTATCGTATGCAACCGAATATAATAGGAAGCCCGATAGCTTATTTTGCTTCAAGAAAAAGTAAGATTATAAATCATATTACTGGACTAGGTGTTGCTTTCACAAAATCATCCTTTAAGTACAATGTTATTAGATTTATAATAAAAAGTGCTTATAATTTAAACAGTCGAATTTTTAATGCACAATTAATTTTGCAGAATAATGAGGATAAGATAGAACTTGGAAATCTTCAAGAATTTTTGGTTGTTAAAGGGAGTGCTGTAAATGAAGATAGGTTTAGACTTGGATTACCTAAAAATATTGAGCTTATAGATGAATTGAAGAATACCTATGGTATGACGGAGGGCATAACTTTAATATTTGTTTCTCGTTTATTAAAGCAAAAAGGACTTTCTTATTTAGTCGAAGCTGTAAGGGTTCACAATTTGAATCATATAAATAATAAAGTTAATTTACTAATAGCAGGGTGGTTAGATTTTAATAATCCTGATTCCTTCACTAAAGAAGATATTGAGAAATTTAGTGATGTAGATGGCGTTATATTTTTAGGAAAGAGAAATGATATTGATCAATTGATCAATATATCTGATATAGCTGTCCTGCCTACATATTATAGGGAGGGTACGCCGCGCTTTCTTCTTGAAGCAATGGCCATGGGAAAACCGATATTAACAACAGATATGCCAGGTTGTAATCATCTTGTTAAAGATAATGAAAACGGTATTTTAGTTCAACCTATGGACCAAAGTGCATTAACAGCTGCGATAGAAATATTATCTAAAAGAGATCTGAATAATTTAGGTTCAGTAAGTCGAAAAATATATGAAAACGAGTTTTCTGAAAACGTAGTGTATAATAAATTGTTGGAGACCTATTTAAAGAAGTAGATCAAGCAAGGATATACAAACAGTATAATTTGTTTTTTGTTATAGTATAAGTAATCTTATCTATAATAAAAGGTAAGATTAAAGTAAAATCATTTACGAACACATTATTTATTAATTATTATATAGCATGTTAAAATTCAGTTTGATATTATTGATAATTTTTGGTGCTTCACTGAAAAATAATGCATTAGAAAATAGAAGAGAGAATGGTCCTGATTTACAAAAATATATCGGTAAACAAAAGAAATCTATTGATACAATTGACATTCGTACATTTGGTGTTTTAGGAAACGGTGGGGACGAAACAAAAAAGATACAAGAGGCATTAAATAAGTCTGTGGGGAAAACATTGTATATCCCAAAACAAAAGGGTAGCTTTTACCTTAGTGGCCAATTGATAGTACCAAGCAATTTAGAAATTATATGTCACAAAGAAGTTGTTTTTAAAGCTAAAAATAATTTGAAGCAAGATATAGAGAATTTTGAAGTATTATTTCGGTTTGAAAATTCAAAAAATGTAGTTTTTAATGGAAATGGGGCTAAATTCTTTATGGAAAGAAAATTTTATAAAAGTGAATTTAATCATTTGTTTATGATAAATGGTGCATCAAATATAACTCTAAAAAATATTTTAGCTGAAAATTCTGGAGGTGATGGTATCTATGTAGGTGCGTACAAAACTAGAAGCAATTATTCACAAAATATTAATATCATAAATTGTAAATCAAAGTATAACAGACGACAAGGGCTTAGTATTACAAGTGTATCGAGTTTTAAAGCAGAAAACTCTGAATTTTCATATAGTAGGGGAAGTGCTCCGTGCTCAGGCGTTGATATAGAGCCTAATAGTAGTAATTCTGTTTTAAAAAATATTCATTTTAAAAACTGTTTGGCTCAAGGAAATGAGCGAAGAGGATTTTTAGTTACTTTAAGTCGTCTAAACAATAAAAGCCAAAGTGTTGATATTACTTTTGAAAATTGTAGAGCCCTTAATAACTATAATGGTTTCACCTCTATGTATTTTTCACCCACTTCTTCTGGAGAAGTTCGCTTTATTAAATGTATTGCTGAAAATTCTGCTAATTCTGGTTTTACAGAGCTCTCAAGCTCTGGTTTAGGTGCAAAAAAAATATATGATAGTTGCATCTCAAAAAATAGTTCAAAAAATAGTATTAATTCTAATGAAGTTAATAACTCTGGGTTTTCTATTTACAATGTTAGAAATCGTAAAGAAAAATATCTAGGAAATTCGCAATTTATAAATTGTGAAGTTATTAGTGAAACAAAGGGAGTTAAGTGCGGTTTTTTTGTTGAGTCAGGAGGTAAAGTAATTAATGTTGATGTGAAGAATTTGCAGTTTAAAGGTGGTATAATAAAAAAAACCAACTTATTAATTAAAGACAATTTGAAATCAACAAGGAGTTTATCCGTTGCTCGAAATGATTTTTAATTTAATTACAATTAGGATAAATAAAATATCGAATATTTTAAAAAAATGAAGATAACTATTACAGGAGCAACGGGATTTGTAGGGCAAAATCTTACTAAATATTTAAAAAATAGTCATTGCTTAACACCAGTTTCACTACGTAATCAAAATTGGACAGATAATTTTAATATTGATATTGACGTTATCATTCATCTTGCAGGAAAAGCGCATGATACTGCAAATACATCAAATGATTCTGTATATTTTAAAGTAAATCGTGATTTAACTATTCAGTTATTTGATGTTTTTTTAAAATCTAATATTAAAGACTTTTTCTATTTCTCTTCTGTAAAAGCAGTCGCTGATACGGTTGATGGTGTTTTATTTGAAGATATTGATGCTAAGCCATTGACTCCATACGGCAAGTCTAAATTTGAAGCCGAGGAGTATTTGCTCAAGCAAACTCTTCCTGAAGGAAAGCGTCTTTTTATTATTAGACCTTGTATGATACATGGACCTGGTAATAAAGGAAATCTCAATCTTCTTTATAAAGTCGTAGAAAAGGGTATCCCTTGGCCTTTAGCAGCATTTCATAATGAACGTTCCTTCTTGAGTATTGATAATTTGAGTTATTTGATTGAAACCATGATTGCAAAAAAGGATCTATCGTCTGGTGTATATAACTTTGCAGATGATGATGCACTGTCGACCAATGATGTGGTTCAATTAATCTCGATGACACTTGGACAGAAACCCAGATTGTGGTCGATTTCGTCTTCATTTATTAAAACGGTAGTTAAAATCGGAGATATACTTCCATTGCCTTTAAACTCAGAACGTTTGAAGAAATTAACCGAATCGTACGTAGTCTCTAATTCGAAAATTAAAAAAGCTTTGGGAATTGAGAAATTACCTACCTCGGCCAAGGAGGGATTAATTAAAACAATTCGATCTTTTCAATAATTGCTGATAGAGTAGATTGATGGTGTAAAGGGGAAAAATTTAGTTTTACAAACTTATGAAATTATAAGAGTATTAATGTCTTTATATAAGATGCATAAAATCGAAAATAGTTTTTTAAAGATAGAAGTATCTGAAATGGGAGCAGAGCTAAAATCTCTCATTGATAAGAGGGTTGATTTCGAATGTATTTGGCAAGGTGATAATAGATTTTGGGCAAAATCGAGTCCAATATTGTTTCCCATTATTGGACAATTAAAAGAGAATTGTTATCATTATGATAAACAATCTTATTATCTTAATCGTCATGGTTTTGCTAGAGATCTTCTATTTGGCCTAGTAGAGAAGTCAGATAATAGTTTAACTTTTGAATTAAAATCTAATGACGCGACAAAGAAAATCTATCCTTTTGACTTTACACTAGCAGTCACCTATGAATTGTACGAAAATGAATGTATGGTAACTTATTGTGTTATCAATGATAGCAATATAGATCTGTTATTCTCAGTAGGTGGGCATCCTGCTTTTAATTTGCCTGAATATTCTCAATGCTTAAATGAAAATTATATTGAATTTCCATTGGATCATTCCTTAAATCGTTTTTATTTGAATGGTGGTTTATTATCAATAGAATCTGATCAAATTGAATTAGACGCTAAGAGGTTATTTTTGGACAATAAAATGTTCGATCAAGATGCTTGGGTACTAAAAGAAGTACAGTCAAAAGAAATCTATTTAAAAGAAAGATCTTCAGGAAATGGTATACTTTTTTCTTTTGAGGGATTTCCTTATTTAGGTCTATGGTCTGCTCCAGAAGCACTCTTTATATGTCTAGAGCCGTGGGCTGGTCTTCCAGATGATGAAAAACATAATCAAGATTTTCATGAAAAGGAAGGAATTATAAAATTGTCTTCATTGTCCAATTGGTCTGCGAAATGGAGTGTACGAACAATAAATCAAAATTTCTTAAATTCGACAATATAAATTTGTGATGGAAAGTCAAGAAGAATACCACTGGACAAATATGTTAAGAAAGCATGGCCCCCGTTGGTTAGTGTTGCTAATCGACTTTTTATTGATGTGGTGTAGTTTTATATTTACCTATATTGTTATATTCAAGTATCGTGGGCCGATATCATTCTCTAGTTTATTGTTAGAGTCTTTAATCATATCCCTGGTCTATCTTTTGATTTTTATTCTTTTTAAACCCTATCAAAGTATTGTTAGACGAACTGGTCTAAGAGATTTAAAACTAATGGGTAACTGTATCGGTACCGCTTTTTTGATTTCGATCTTATTTTCTTACTTCTGGGAGTTATTCCTCGGAAAAGCATTTGTAAATAATTTTGGTAATAAATGGGAAATTCATTTCTCGCAAACCCAATTGCTCTTTCATGCCCTGCTTACTGGATGCGCACTGAGTTCCGTGCGGTTATTATATAAAACGGTATATCATTCCTTTTTTTGGAATAACCGGCAGAATATGATACCTGTTATTCTCTTTGGTGCAGGTAATATGGGACATAACGCTTTTAATTTACTACAACTGGGATCGCGCAATCGTTACAAAGTAGTGGCTATTATAGATGATAATGTAACCCGTATAGGTCGTTATATCCAAGGAATACGTGTTAGATCTTTGAGTGACTTAAATATGGATCTTTTGGAGCGGATCGGCGGAGCACAAGAATTGGTTATTGCTATCGATAACTCTTCTCCCGAGCGATTGGCAAAGATTTCTGAAGTGGCCGAACTGCTTCCTTTAAAACTAAAGGTGATGCCTAACTCTGTTAAAATGTTGGAAGGGGCGGTAGCAACCCGGCAGATTCGTACCCTAAAAATAGGCGATCTATTGGGACGTAATCCCATTGAGCTCAACAATCCAGTTATTGCTAATGCTTTAGCTAATAAAGTAGTCTTGATTACAGGTGGGGCAGGTTCTATAGGTTCGGAACTGGTTAGACAAATTGCTAGAACAGACTGTAAGTCCTTGCTTATACTGGATCAAGCCGAATCGGCACTTTACGATCTACAGCAGGAGCTTAAGAGCTTGGATAATTTCGATCGTTTTGAATTTGTCGTTGGAAATGTGCGGGATCATGGATTTATAAAAAATATCTTTGAACGCATTCATCCTCATTTTGTTTTTCATGCAGCGGCTTATAAGCATGTACCTTTGATGGAAGCTAATCCTTATGAAGCGATTCTAACGAATGTCTGTGGTTCTTATCAAGTTGCGAAATTGGCAGATGCTTACCAGGTTGAGAAATTTGTAATGGTTTCTACAGACAAGGCTGTCAACCCAACTAATGTGATGGGAGCTACTAAAAGGGTGGCTGAAATTGCTATATCAGCCATTAACAAGCATTCTAATACTAATTTTATCGTGACTCGTTTTGGAAATGTACTGGGGTCGAATGGTTCTGTGATTCCATTGTTTGAAAAGCAGATTGATCAAGGAGGTCCAATTACCATTACACATCCAGATATAACACGTTATTTTATGACCATACCAGAGGCTTGTCAACTTGTTCAAGAGGCTGGAGTGATGGGGAATGGTGGTGAGATCTTTGTTTTTGATATGGGAGTATCGGTTAAGATTATGGATCTGGCAAAGAAGATGATTAGTCTCAAAGGTTTATCCTACCCCGATGACATCGATATTAAAATCGTAGGATTACGTCCTGGAGAAAAGATTTACGAAGAATTGCTGGCAAATGATGAAAATACAATGAAGACACATCATGAAAAGATTATGATTGCTCAAGTCAATAATGTCGATATAGAAGAAAAGAAGAAGAAAATCGATGAGTTATGTTTTATCGTTCAATCGGGCGATAATTCCATTAATCACATGAAAATGGTTTCCTTGATTAAGGAGATTGTACCGGAGTTTAAATCTCAAAATTCGGTTTTTGAAAAGTTAGATTTTACACAGCCTAAGTTTGAGGCATAATTGTTGTTAGTGACGTGATGTCATTTAAAAATCAGGATTAATTCAGTATTACTGATAATAGTATGGAAAAAAAATATATTTTTGTGATTAAAGTTATGGAACCAATCTTAATAATAAAATAGAGTATGCGATTTAGTTTAAAGCACAGTCTTGCATTAGCAATGTTTGCATTAATGTTAGTAATATTTAGTTCTTGCGGATCCCGTAAGAATATGGTGTATCTGCAACAGGATTCTACCCAGATCAATACCCTATATAATCAACATGTGCCCCGTATCCAAAAGAATGATATCCTGACCATTGTGGTGACCGCAGCCGATCCTAAAGTAACTGCGCCATTTAATCCTGTTAGTACAATGACTACCAGTAATATGACACAGGCTGTTGATATGGCTTTACGTCCTACTTATACAGTAGATGAAAATGGCGATATTACCTTGCCAATGTTGGGAAAGGTAAAGGTAACAGGCTTAACGCGTATTGAGGCAATTGAAAAAATTAGGACCGAATTGAGCCAGTACATTAAGGATCCTGGAGTCAATATCAATTATAACAACTTTAGAGTATCTGTACTAGGGGAAGTTAGTAAACCAGGGTCATTTACTTTACCTACAGAGCGGATAACAGTTTTGGAAGCATTGAGTATGGCTGGAGATCTGACTATTAGAGGTGTACGAGAAAATGTATTATTAATACGTGAAGTGGATGGTCAAAAAACTATGCATCGTTTAGATCTCACTAAGCAAAATACCTTAAACTCTCCTTATTATTACTTAGCACAGAATGATGTGATCTATGTAGAACCAAATAAGGCTCAGATCAATAACTCTAAATTAGGCGCAAATACAAATATTATTATTTCAATTGCAGGTCTTATTATTACCGTAATTTCAGTATTGACACGATAGAATCATCCATGGAACAACCGATACAAAATAAAGAAAACAAAGAAGAAGAATTCAATCTTAGACAGATATTTGAGCAATATGCTTTCTATTGGAAGTGGTTTGTGCTAGCTGTGATATTAAGCGTTGGTATTGCTGTGGTATATTTACGATATGCGCAAAAGACCTACAATACTACAGCTAAGATTTTATTAAGAGATGAACGTAGTGCTTCTGCAGGAGAATTGGCTGGTATAGCAGAATTGACCAGTAGTATGGGCTTAGGTGGTGGAGGCCGCTCTGCATTTGTAACTGATCAAATTGAAGTTCTTACGTCACGTAGATTAATGCGTAAGGTTGTTGATCAACATAATCTAAATGTTATTTATTCTTCGAAGGGTAATATTAGATCATCGGAGCAGTTAGAAAGAGATATGCCTTTTGTGGTACAAACTTTGGGTACCCAAGATTCAATATTATTGAAGATAAGAGTTACTGTCGTGAATGATAGTCAATTACAGCTGACTGATTTGAGTTCTGGAGAGAAAAAGGTGGGTGTTTTCGATCAACAAATAAAAATTGGTAATTATAGTGTTCTTTTTAAAAGAAACCCAGCGCACAAAATTGAATTGAGTACAGATTATGAAATTTCTGTTATTCCTAAAGATTGGGCAATTGATATGATTTTGGGAGCGATTACTATTATGCCAAATAAAGAAATGCAATCGTATATTGTTAATTTCGGAATGGTATCTAGTTCAAGTAAGAAAGCAGCATTAATATTGAATTCATTAATTGAGATTTATAATCAAGATTTGACGTATGATAAAATGCGGATGACCAAAGCAACCTCCGATTTTATCAACAATCGATTGGTGTTAATTTCTAAAGATCTTTCAGGAGCAGATGAGCAAGTGGCCGATTTTAAATCGAACAATGCCATGGTCGATATGCAAGCTGAAGCAGGTGTGTTTTTAAATAATGCTTCTGATAACGATAAGAAAGTATTGGAGTACCGGACACAACTACAGTTGGTGGATCATATGAATGATTACCTCAAAGGGGAAACCGAAGGAAAATTATTACCCTCCAATATTGGCTTGCAAGATGCTTCAATAGGAACTGCGATAGCAGCTTACAATAAATTAGTAATGGAACGCGACGATTTATTGAAATCGGCATCGGATATGAACCCTGCTGTAATTGCCTTAAATGAGAATATTGCCGATAATAAAAACAATATCCGTCGCTCGCTGGAGAACTATCAACAGGTGACGAAATTGGCCTTGAATAGTATTGAACGTAAATCGAATGAAATAAAAGGACGTATCAGTTCAATCCCGAATCAGGAGCAGGGCTTTAAGAAGATTTCGCGTCAGCAACAGATTGTCGAATCCCTGTATTTGCTTTTATTGCAAAAAAGGGAGGAATCTGAGGTCAGAGCGGCAGCTACACCGGATAACTTAAAAATTATTGATGCAGCTTATGGCAATGGAATACCTGTTGCTCCTCGAAAAATGATTATTTTATTAGGAGCATTAATGTTCGGTTTTCTAATTCCTTTCATTATTCTTTATCTGAAATTTTTATTGGATAATAAGATCCATTCGCGCAAGGATATTGAAGATATCGTCAAAGCGCCTGTACTGGGTGAGATCCCATCTGCTGAGGATACCATTATCCATCAGAACGATCGCTCATCGCTGGCAGAGGCTTTCCGGATTTTGCGTACCAACATGAACTTTATGTTCGGTGCTGATAAAAAGGATAAGTCTAAAGTGGTATTTGTGACCTCAACCATATCGGGTGAAGGAAAGTCTTTCGTAACGACCAATCTGGCGCAGATCTTATCCATGTCTGACCAACGTGTCTTACTAATTGGTGCAGATATCCGGAGTCCAAAAGTATTGGATTACCTAGGACTATCCCATTTACAGCATACCAATGTCGGTATTACTCAGTTTTTAATCAATCCTGAGATGGATGTGGATAATATCATTATCAAAAAACCTGGTAATTATGATTTTGATGTGGTGTATTCAGGGTATATTGCTCCTAATCCAGCAGAGTTATTGATGAATGGTCATTTTGATGATGTGATCAAATACGCTCGTGAACATTATGATTATATATTGGTCGATACAGCTCCTGTGAGTTTGGTAACCGATACGCTATTGATTGCACATAATGCCGATCTTACTTTATATGTATCGCGTGTCAATTTCTTGGATAAACGCTTGCTTCAAGTGCCACGTGAATTGTATGTCGATGGTAAATTGAAAAACTTAGCGGCTGTTGTCAATGATGTTGACTTTGCTCGCGGTTACGGTTATGGCTATGGTTACGGTTATGGTTATGGCGACAAAGGTGAAAAGAAAACAGGCTTAAGTAAATTGTGGTATGATTTACAAAGCAAGTTTAAAAAGAAATAAATTATAATTCAATATCAATTGGCGCATTTCTTTGTAGAATTGCGCCAATTTTTTTAGATCCATCAAAGGATATTAACGCTATTTTTACATTGATATATCGGTCAGCCTTACACGGACTGCCGATATTAACCTACTGCTTATAACAATGAATTATTTAATTGTCCTTATCATATTATTTGTTCTGGAGCTTCTTTATTTTAAAGTCGCCGACCGTTTTAATATTATTGATAAACCAAATGAGCGCTCATCGCATAGTACAGTAACTTTGCGTGGTGGCGGCATCATTTTTTATTTTGGTGCATTCATCTACTTTATCCTGTCAGGTTTTCAATATCCTTACTTTTTCTTGGGTCTAACATTAATGACTGCAGTCTCTTTTTTGGACGATGTATTTACATTGTCCAACAAAATTCGTTTGGTTATTCATTTTAGTTCTGTCCTATTGATGACCTATCAATTGGACCTCTTCAGTATGCCTTGGTACTATCTGCTGATTACTTTTATTATTGTCGTCGGTGTTATCAATGCCTATAATTTTATGGACGGCATAAATGGCATTACCGCTTGCTATAGCTTGGCTGTCGGGGCGCTATTAATGATTGTCAATCATCAGCTCAATTTTATCCAACAAGATTTACTTTCGTATACGTTACTTGGTGTATTGGTCTTTGCATTTTTTAATTTCCGAAACAAAGCAAAATGTTTTGCAGGAGATGTGGGGGCGGTTGCGATTGCTTTTGTTCTGTTATTTGCACTTGGTGCTTTAATTATCCAAACCGGAAATTTGATCTATATCTTATTTTTGTCAGTATATGGTATTGATGCCGTCTGGACAATCGTACGTCGCTTATTGCGTAAAGAAAATATCTTTGAAGCCCATCGATCGCATCTGTATCAATTTTTAGGGAATGAAGCTAAGGTGAATAAATTGGTGATTTCTTTCTGTTATGGATTGATCCAGTTATTAATCGGATTATTAGTAATCCAATTTTCAGATCAGGAAGCAATGGTTCAAATTATATTTGCAATGAGTTTATTAGTGGGATTGAGCGCCATTTATCTGATATTAAAAACTTACATCATCAAAAAATATGTTCATTAATATGATACAAACTATACAAGGAGGAATAGCCCAGGATCAACGTGGACAGATTCGTTTTGTTAATGACTTTGATATGTCTCTGGTAAAGCGGTTTTATATGATCAAAAATGCCGATGTTGAACTGGTTCGAGGTTGGCGTGCCCATCGCATCGAACAGCGCTGGTTCTATGTCGTCGCTGGTGCTTTTGAAGTTGATCTGATTCAAATCGATAGCTGGGACAAGCCTGCACATGATCTTCCTGTTGAGAGAATAAAACTAGAATCTACTGCCATGCAAGTTTTGCACGTGCCTAAAGGATATGGCACTGCTTTTCGTGCCCTACAGCCCGACAGTGAGTTACTGGTATTTGCCGATCATGGAATTGAGCATGCGCCATTAGATGACCACACTTGGCCCTTGGAATATTTTGTAGGAAGGTTAGACTGTTAGTTAGTTAGTTAGTTAGTTAGTTAGTTAGTTAGTTAGTTAGTTAGTTAGTTAGTTAGTTAGTTAGTTAGTTAGTTAGTTAGCTAGCTAGTTAGACCATTCTCACTTTCTAACTTCAATATTAATCGTTATCTATTCCCAGAAATTTGGAATAGGTATGAACGATAGGAAAAAAGAGTACTTCCTGCGGAGCATATCTTAAATAGCGTTTAAAATTTAACCACATTCGATATGCTCCTTCCGGATGGACGGATATTACGGATATTTTTCCACCTTCAAAGCGCTCATCATGCTGTCCAAAATTTCCGGAATACCAAATTTCGTCCATCATCCAGCCTGCATCGCAGTTATCGGGATATGGAAAGGGTAGTGATTCTTTAGGTAGACCTAAATAGTTTACCAAAATCTGGTGTAGTAGATGTGTCCAGTCCAATATTCCGGCAGCTCGATAAATGTTTTTTAATGCTTGCGGATCGATCTGTGTTGATACATGTGCATATAAGCGCGCAGAGTCACATAATTGCCTTAGTCCAATACCAAATGTGATCAAGTGTTTTAAAATATGTGCATTCACCTGTAGCAATTGTAATTCTGGAGCGAGTAATTTAATCGAAGTAGCATTGATGGTCAGCTCTTGTTGCTGGTTTTTATAACTATTTTCAAGCTTTTTCAACAAATTGCTTTTGAGAGGACTGCGGATATCAAAAAGCTTTTTATGATGCTCAATATGGATACCTTTCCAATCATAATCTAAACTAAATCCTGCTGTATCTTGAAATTCTACTTTTTTGTCTTTCAGTATTTCCCGTGCTTGTGCATAACCTTGATCTTCGAAATACCAGTCGATATCTCCTGAAATACGATGCTGAGGGACTTTATAGCACGCTGCAACGCCTTGCCCTTTTTGCAGAATAGGTTTAAGGCCTTGTTTGGTAAATGACGTATATTGCGCGGCAATCACTTCATTCATTTTGCTATTGTGACGTTCTATTTGATCGACCCTAACTGTCCATTTTATTCTTAATGACTGCGGAGGTAGCTGATCCTCTTCTAAATAAGAAAAGCTATCATATATAAGACCTTCTAAGGTATGATTAATGGCATACGCTCGGATTTTTATCCAATCCGCCTCAGCTAATGGCTGCGATAACAAAAGTGTTTCTTTACCCCATAGTCCGATACGTAATAACTGAAAAAAAATATCCTTATGTCGAATGTCCATATTTTCTTTTTTATATTTATAGATCAAAAATAGCTTTTTTTAGCGATTATTATGCTTTACAAGGTTGGATATATTGGTTCAATATTGAAATTTAATAAGCGGTAATCATGTATATGGCTCAAAAATTGCTATGAACCTCCATGAAAAACAGAGTTTGGTCTGCATCCAATTTTTGCAATTGCAACAACAATGTGACCTAAAATTTCGTTTCTAATAACAAATCAACTTATACAATGAAAAAACTATTTTTTACCCTTATTATGTCTGGCTGTCTTGCGACTGCTTCAGCCCAGTTTTCCCGTCCTATCAGTATAGGTGCTGGTGCAGGAGTTTCTTTTGGCTTGACAGATCTGAAGAATTCAAAAGTAAATTTTGCATGGTACGGAGAAGGGGATTATTTATTAACCCCATTTGTATCTGTCGGATTGCAGGCTCAGAAAGGTGAATTGACGGGTAACAGTGGCGATAATTCGTTTAAGAATAGCTATTATGCAGGTAACGTGAACGCAAAGTTAAGATTAGGTCAATTTATGGATCTGCCCGATAATTATAGCTATTATACTTTAGGAGCGAGTACGTTTCAACGTATTTTATCTAATGTTTATATCGGAGCTGGCGCTGGATTAATGAAAAATCGGATTTCAACTGATTTTACAACGACCTACAGAGATGCTGTCGTTAATATTGGAGGAGAAATTGCAGATGATCGTTCTGGCATTCATTTCGTCGTTCCATTAAATATTGGCGTGGATATTCCTTTTGGACGTACCTTATATGGTCCAAAATGGGCAGTAAATGTAAACTACCAACACGGTCTTAGTTTTAATGATAATCTGGATGGCGTCATGAATAAAAATAATGATCAATATGGCGTGATGACTGTTGGTGTGAAATATGCCTTTTTCAACCGTAACTAATTTGATAATAAAACATACTCTTCTATAAATAATAACAACCGCAATTATGATTAAAATGAGAAAACACTATCCGACATTTACATTCGGGCTGTTTATTTTAGCAGTTTTAGTGTCTATGCAGGCTTGTAAATCAAGCTCATCCATATATAAAGCACCGAAAGTTTCCGCATTCCGTGCAGGCGAAATGCCAGCGCCTCCGGGAATGGTTTATGTACCTTCTGGAACGATACTTTTTAAAAGCTCCCTTGACACTGCTGATACAGGTAAAAACGTAAGCTTAAGTGCTTTTTTTATCGACGAAACAGAAGTGACCAATAAACAATACCGTGAATTTATCAATTGGGTAGCAGATTCGATTGCCGTAACGGATTACTTACAGGATGATCAGTACTTTTTAGAGACTGGTGAACAAGGAACTGAGAGAAGAATTAATTGGAAAAAGGTAAAGAAAGCTTCTCCAATTTGGAAAAGCAATGATCCCACTATCCGTGAGCGCTTAGCGCCAATGATCGAAATGAGAGGTTCTCAGCGCACTTTAAATCCAGAGGTATTACGCTACCGTTTTTCTTATCAAAAGACAAAAGGGAACATTAAAAAGGTCTATGTGACCGATACGGTTCCAGTGATGCCGGTTGAAGAAATCTGGTCTTCTGATTTTCCAAATGCACAACTCGCTTCCCTTGATGTCAATTATTTTACACATCAATCTTTTGATTATTACCCGGTAGTGGGTGTCACTTGGAGACAGGCACGTGCATTTACTGACTGGAGAGGTAAAGAAATTATGGCAACTTTAATGAAAAACTCGTATTTGAGCGGTTACCAATTGACTTTAAGTCTTCCTACGGAAGCGCAATGGCAATATGCCGCTGAAGGTAAATTGGACCCCCGTGATACTTCGTCAACGAAACGCATGACAATCGATGGATCTGAAGGTAAAGAAAAGCTTGCAGTAAACTTTAAGCAGGGGGATGGTACCTATTCTCGTGATGGAGCAACTTTCACCCTTCCGGTAAAGTCTTATACGCCAAATGCTTTTGGAATCTATAATATGGCCGGTAATGTTTCGGAATGGACATTAGATGCTTTCAGTCCTTCTGCAATGGTTTTTGTAAACGATTTAAATCCTGCTCTTTTATATGATGCAGATGAGAAAGATGCGGATGCACTGAAAAGAAAGGTCGTACGTGGTGGTTCATGGAAAGATAATGGTGAGCAATTGAATACCGATACCCGTAACTATTCAGTGGACTATGAACCGCATTCATACATCGGTTTCCGTTGCGTGATGTCGGCATTTGAGATGCCAACGATCCAAAGTAAGACTAGAAAATTTTAAAATATAAATTCAGATGAAGATATTTATAACAATGGCAATGGCTTTAGGATTTATACCGGTCTTTGCGCAACAAGAAATACCGGATAGTTTGAAATCGCAACAGGTTACAACTGCCGTACAAGGAGAAGTTTTAATGGATACCATACCGACAACGGATGGTTTTTATCAGGCCAATAACCTGGAAGATGCGGTTCCTTTCGCTTATCCGGAAATTAACATGAAAAATATTCGCTTTTATAAGCGAGTGTGGCGTGATATTGATCTGAAAGATGAAAAAAATGCATTACTTGCTACTCCTGGTAATTCATTAATGGAGATCATTATGAAATCTATCGAAACGGGCAAGTTATCCCTATATAGTCCTGATGATGATTCTTTTAAAGGTAGAATGAGTGCCAACGAAGGTATGGCCCGTTTTACGGATAGTGTATTGGTTCCAATTTTTGATGATGAGGGAAACCAGATCGATTCAAAGATGACTTTAAATGAATTTGATCCAACTCGTGTGACGAAATTCCGCATTAAAGAAGATATCTTTTTTGATAAACAGCGTAGCCGTTTGGAAAGCCGTATTATCGGCGTAGCTCCGCTAATGAATATCACAACTTCGGCTGAACTTGCGGAATCGGTCGGTTCTACTCCTGCATTTTGGTTGTATTTCCCGCAGTTACGTTACAGTCTGGTTAAAGTTGATATTACAGATCCGGATAAGGGTCTATACGATATGACGATGGATGATTTATTCGTTCAAAAGAAATATGCAAGTACCATCATCCGTGAATCATCTGCCGGAGCTTTAAAATTAGGTGATGAAGCACAGCAGGCGCAAGATGCGCAACAGATCGAACAAAAGATCGATGCATATAAAAAGAAACTTTGGACAAGCCCGAAGGGGGTGAAAGAAGAAAACTTGGAAGAGTTTATTCCCAATGCTCAGAAACAGAAAAAAGTAAAGAAAAAATAGGCTTAGCTTAATACTAAAAACATAAAAAAAGCATTCTCAATTTTTGAGAATGCTTTTTTTATGTCCTGTATTTAACGTTGTCTGACATATTTAGGTTTATTTAAGATGTTGCGTAATTCCTCTTCGGTATAGTGCCGTTGACCTTTGGCATTTAATTCAAAACCGCAAACCAGACGGAGGCCGCCCATGCAATGAAAACGCTTTTCATAAACTTCCCTGGAGTATCCGGTCAGTTCTAGCAGCTTGCTACGGGGCATACCATTTTCAAAACCATGCAGAATACTTGCTGTCTTGTAAAGCTCTGCCAATTGTTTTTTACTGAGCTTACAGCGCTCAGGGGTTTTATGGGCAGGTGTCTGACCGATGGAATGAATAAAATCATTTAAACGTTGATTAAGCTTCCAGGTCATAGCACCTGAAGTTGCACCCATTTTAGCTTCTAGTTCTTTTACTGTGGGCGTTCTTCCTAATTTCTTGGCCAATAGAAGGTAATGATCTTTTATACTGAATTTCGTTAATGGGATTTTCGTCCCAGCCATATAGCATAAGTTATTCCACCCAAATTTTTCCTTAACGTACCATGCCGAAGGATAGTTTTCTGGTTTTAAATGTTGATAATCTTTTAAGAATTTGATTCGATGCTTTTTGATCAGTTTAATAACCTTTTCTTTTGCTTCTGATTCGGTCAGCGTAGTGATCCTGAAGTATGGTGGTAATCCAACGTATTCCAATACATCAGCCCAGGTGCTGACATTGAAATGGGTCAAATAAGACCGATCATTATAAAGTCCATTACTTTTTAGACATTCTGAGATCGCAGGCGACCGCTGGTGCTTGATGTAATAACGGACCAACGAGTTTTTTAGTTTCCCTTTCGAAGGGATGCGCCGATCGTTTGCATCATATCCTGCTGCAATGATAAATTTATTCCAGGATCCGAAATACTTGTGGATACTTCCTGATTTTGAAGAAAATTCTCTGCGCATAGGGATACGCTTATTCGTTTGATAGAAATCATGTAATTGGGCCAATAGTTCTGCTTTGACAATAGCTTCTGTTTTTTTTACGTTAGGCTGTAGTCCTGCGGCTGCAATAAAATTGTTCCAGGTGCCAAAATAACGGCGGCTCATCGTATTGAGGTTTTCCATTTCACGACGTACGGGAGTTCTTCCGTTTTTAGTGTAAAATTCGTTCACGATCGAAAAAGCTTCTGCGATGATTTCTTCTTGTGTTGGATTCAAATCGTACTGAAAATATTAGTTGATAGAATAAGTTCATAAATGCGAATATTAAAGATAATATTTTTCTTTATTAAAATGAAATGTTGCTGTGGAATGAGGAGAAGGTTAGGGGGTGAGAAAGTTAGAAGGTTAGTTGGTTACTCTATAGTAATTAGATTATAGTATTTAGTAATTAGACAAGGTTGACTTTTTCTTTACGGCAAAGTTGAGATGATTAAAAGGTGAGGTAGTTAGAAGATCAAACGCAGGCTTTTTTTTGATTGCATGCATTATGGCTCCGTGGCCAGCGGTGGTTGAACAGACGATCCAAAATCTAAATACCACTATTGGACACCTGAATGACACCATCGGCCGGCTATTGAAAGAAAATCACCTTTTAAAAGACCGTAAAAAGAACAGCGGTAATAGTTCGGTTGGTATATTATAGGATTAGAAGAAAACATCGTGGTAGCTGAGATTGGATACGGGATTAAAAATTATATGATTTTTTTCCAAAAGTTGAGCAAACCTCTACATGCAGTATGTTCAAGATCAAAACTAGTTGGTATCTCCTCCCATCCACTCCAATAGGAGACAATTCGGGTTCCTATTGGTAATTGTCTAAGTTGTTGTCTAAGGTATTCGGTATATGAATAATAGAGTTCTTGGTTTGGTAATATCGAATTATCTATCGGACAACTTGTATCTATATTTTCATAGAAAGAATTGTAAAAATAAAATGCATCATAATCAGAAAAAGTGATTTGATCAATATTGGCATGAATAAATTCTACGTTATTTATTTGATGTTTTTGGGCTATCTCAGTAGAAATTTCAACAAGTGATTCCCGCTGTTCAACGCCATAAAAAATACCTTCCGTACATGTAGCACCCACAAGACAAAATTTACCAGCACCAGCACCAATGTCCAGTATCTTATCATTGGGATGTTGAACTAAATAGGTGGCAGCCATCTTTGCGACATCGACAGGAGTCCAGTGACGGTGTCCCAATATTTTTATATTTGAAGGATACAAATCGTCAAATGTACTGTCGTCAACACGTATGTTAGACCTTAATGCTTTAAAAATCATTTTTTCTTTTATGTGGTTATCATTAAATGGATAGGCTAATGTTTAGCAAATAAAAACGAGCTGTTTAATTATATACTCCTGCACGGTTAAAGTTCTTTTAGAAAGTGGATCTTGCCTGATTCAACATTTATTTCCACAAGAACCTTGCGGTGATTTCCATATTCGTAAATGTACCAATTGGGATGATCTGGATCTTTCGCCGAATATGATTTTAAATGCTCATCATCGATCTCTTCTGATATTTTAATAGACTTATTTTCCAACATGATTTTTTTTACTAAATTACAATAATCTATTTTTAAATTATAACTGCTCGATGGAATTACGAGATAGAAACATTTTAGTTCGTAACGATTAGTTTTATTTTCCCCTATTTCAATTGACACATCGTTTTGAAATCACGTTACGGTACATCCATACTTACAAGATAAGGATTGCTGGAATTTTTCAATACTTTCAATAAACGGTCATGCGAGACAAGGAAATTGATCTTGACTTAAATTATTTTGTACTTATTGAATAAATAAGCGATATTTAACATATTCTTTAATTATATTCCATTACCTATATTTAATGTACCATGATATTGCGTGAAGTTACTCCTTTATCCGAAGAAGATTGTTTTATGGTATTCGCCAGAGAAAAGTGTAATTTTGATTTTCCAATACATGTGCATTCCGAATACGAACTCAATTTTATAGAGAATGCCGCTGGAGCACAGCGTATTGTTGGAGACAGTATTGAAGAGATAGATCATCTGGAGCTGACTTTAATTGCCAATTCTAATCTTGAACATGGTTGGTTTGACCACAACTGCAAATCAGAAAAAATTTCAGAAATTACCATTCAATTTCAGCCCGATCTATTGAGCGAAACTTTGCTCAATAAAAATCAGTTTCGCTCCATTAGGCAACTGTTTGAAAAAGCGGCTTATGGGGTTACCTTTAGTAAAACGACCATCATTGCTGTACGGGATGAAATTAAAAAGCTGATTACCGAGAAAGACGGTTTCTATTCGGTAGTTGGCCTTTATGATATTCTGCATATCTTGTCGCAAGATGAGCATATGCGAGAATTGAGTAGCCGTTCATTTCATAGCAGCATAGGGAGGCAAGACAGTAGACGTGTAGAAAAGATATTGATATATCTTTCTAAAAACTACCAGAAAGATGTATCCCTGAATGAGGCCGCAGACCTGATCGGTATGACCGAAGTATCCTTAAGCAGATTTTTAAAGCAGCGTACAGGAAGGACTTTTATAGATACACTAAATGATATAAGGCTTGGGCATGCCTGCCGGATGCTGATCGATACCACGCATAGTATAGCAGAGATAGCGCTTCTTTCGGGTTTTAACAACCTCTCTAATTTTAATCGGATTTTTATGAAAAAGAGATCTTCAACACCAACAGTTTTCAGAGATAAGTATAAAAACTCAAAATTCTATTTATAAGAATATAAAAATTTATGAGCTAAAATAATATAGATGGTTATTTGTTGTAATTGTCTGTACAGGATTGTTTTGGCTTATTTTATATAAGGAAAAGATAAAAAAGTATTATTCGTATAAGTGGTTTCTTCTTAGTTTTGGTAGTAATTGAAAGGGATTAAATAACCAATTTTAAGGGAACCAAAAAATGATGAATAAAATCTTTTATGCATGTCTGGTTGCGGGGTTTACACCTATGATTACTTTTGCACAAAAGTTTCAGGTGTCGGGGACTGTCACAAACCAGCAAACCAATTTAGCCATAGTCGGAGCTACGGTGCGCAATGGCGCTGGCCAAACGACGCTGACCGATGAAAAGGGTAGTTTCAAGCTGAATACAACGATAGGCGACAATCTCTATGTTTCATTCTTGGGTATGGAAACTCGTGTGCTGAAAGTTAATGATCAGCAAGTACTTCGTGTTGTATTAAAACCAAAGCAGGATGTGCTGGACGAAGTCGTGGTTGTAGGCTATGGTAAAGTCAAAAAAAGGGATCTTTCAGGTGCTGTAAGCCAAGTAAAGGCCTCGGAAATATTAGCTGGCAATCCTGCGCCGAGTATCAATCAAGCACTACAGGGCCGAATGGCCGGAGTAACTGTCAATCAAAATGATGGGGCACCAGGAGCCGGGATCTCCATCAATATACGCGGAACAAACTCTTTCTCGACCAATTCTCAACCACTCTATATTGTGGATGGTATACCCTACGATATGGCATCCATGCCCAGTAGTACTGCCAATGAAAATAACAACCAGACAGCCAATGCTTTGGCTTCAATCAATCCAAATGATATCGAATCGATAGAAGTGCTCAAAGATGCATCGGCAACTGCAATATACGGATCGAGGGGAGCAAATGGTGTTGTAATTATTACCACAAAACGTGGCGAAAATGGTAATGAAAAAGTTGAACTGAATGCAAATTTTGGACTTGCAACGCGGGGAAGAAAAGTAAAGATGCTCGGCCCATATGAATATGCTAATTATATCAATGAGCAAGCAATTAACAGTAAGTATTATGATGGATTAGGGTATCAGATATTACCTTATCCAGGCAGTTGGTCTTATCAGACAGTAAATGGTGAGCCTATTACTTCATCTGGTAAATATCAACCTGCTCCCGAAGATTTTCTCAATCAAGGTGTGCGCACGGACCAATATGGCAATCAGACCTTGGTTCAAGGTGCGGATTGGCAGGATGAGATTTATCAAAACGGTTTTACACAAGAATATAATCTCAGTGTATCTGGCGGAAGTGAGAAAGGTTGGCATATGTTTTCCGGAAACTTTTTGAATCAGAGCGGTATTATTAAAAAATCGGATTACCAGCGTGTGGCTCTGCGAACAAATATCGGAAGGAAAGTAAGATCCTGGTTGGAGTTGGGTGCAAATATCAACTATACCAATGGTCTTACCAATTTTGCTAAATCAAATGCCTACGATTATGGAATCATCCGCTCGGCATTGATTTTTCCCGTAACCTACGGACCTGATATGAATACTATTGAATCGGATCAGCTAAATTGGCTGGCTTCAAATCCAGGTGTCTATGTCAATACCGCAAAAGATCAGCTTAAAGCAAACAATATATTTAGTTCGTCATATGCAAGTGTTAAGCTGTTGCCTTTTTTGACTTTTAGACAAAACTTTGGATTCTCTTACTCCAATAATAACCGTAATACCTATTATAACCGGAATACGCAGGAGGGGCGTTCACCAATCAATGGCAGCGGAGGCCAAAGTGATAACTGGTATCAAAGTCTTACCACAGAGTCTTTATTGACTTTTGATAAAACTATTTCACAGCATCATACTATAAATGTAGTCACAGGTTTTACCTATGAGCAGGCGAATTATGCGGCAAAAGCCATAACAGCTACAAATTTCCCCAATGATATCACAGGTGAGTTTGATATGGCAGCAGGATTAAATCCAGGACCTTTAGTCAGTAGCCGGGGCAGAACACAACTGGCCTCGGTTTTGGCAAGAGCAAACTATTCCTATAAAGGAAAATATATTGCTACGGCCTCTTTTCGTCGGGATGGCTCTAGCCGATTGACAATGGGACAGCAGTTTGCCAACTTCCTGTCGGGAGCCTTAGCTTGGCGACTTTCTGATGAACAGGTTATCAAAGATCTTGGGATCTTTAGTGACCTAAAATTACGCGCCAGCTATGGGCGAACTGGTAATCAGGGGGTCAATGCCTATCAGACCAAAGCATACTTAGGTGTGGCCAATTATCCATTAGGAGGGGCTTTGAGCAGTGGTTTTGCTGAGGTCGACTGGCGTGGAGCGCTAAATAAGGATCTCAAATGGGAAACTACAGACCAGTACAATCTAGGGTTGGATTTGGCTGTGCTCAATAACAGAATCCAATTTACAATCGATGCCTATTATAAAAAAACAAATGATCTGCTGCAAAATGTGAATATTGCTTCGAGCAATGGTATGAAAACACAATGGGTCAATTCGGGATATGTCACCAATAAGGGGATCGAGCTGACGGGAAAGTTTGCTGCAATGGATAAAGAAAACTTTAAATGGAATATTGATGCAAATATCTCATTCAACCGCAATGCCATAGGAGGGTTGACAGCCGACCGTTTTTCAGAAAGACTCTGGTACAATGCCGATAATATCTTTATCCAACGTAATGGCATGCCAATCGGTACAATGTTTGGCTATGTGGAAGATGGATTTTATGACAATGAGGCTGAAGTGCGTACCGATCCGACATATGCCAATGCAAGTGCCGCAGTTGTTCAATCAAAAATTGGAGAAATCAAATACCGTGATCTGAACGGTGACGGTGAGTTGACTGCCAGCGATCGTACTATTATCGGTAATACGAATCCAGATTTTGTTTTTGGTATTACCAACAATTTTAAATACAAAAATTTTACACTTGGTTTCTTTTGGCAGGGATCTATTGGGAACGATATTTTTAACGGAAATCTTATCGACATGAAAATGGCCAATATCGGGAATATCACAGAAGACATTTACAATAGTAGATGGACGGAAGAAAATAGGGGAAATGCTTTATGGCCAAAAGCTGTTGCAACTTACAACCGTACCATGCTCACCTCCGATCGTTATGTCGAGAACGGATCGTATGTCCGCCTTAAAAATGTAAACTTAGGATATACGTTTAAAAGTCCATTCAAGGGGCTCAATGCATTATATGTCTATGCTAGTGCAAACAATTTGCTAACAATAACTGATTACAGTTGGTTTGACCCTGATGTTAATGCTTTTGGAGGAGATGCCTCGCGAAAAGGTGTCGACATTTATTCTTACCCAAGTAGCAGAACATTTTCGATCGGATTGAAAGCTGATTTTTAAGTTGACCTAAAATAAGATGATCATGACTCGTAAAAATTATACACATTATATAAAATTTGCCTTGATGGCAACAATCTGCACTTCTGGACTGAGTTCCTGTGAAAAGATGGTAGAAGAAAAGAAATTTGATTTTGTAGAACCTAATGATATTCCTGATTCGGATGAGGGTGTCAATCAATGGACAATGGGAACCTACAGTAAATTGCTGGACGATATGTTTCGATGGAATCTTTTTCCACCAAGCCTAGAGTTTGACTGCGATTATATGAGCGGGCCAGACTGGTCATTCGGTACGCTGGGGGCAGGAAACTTTCAGAACAATGAATACACATCGGCTATGTGGGAAAAGCCATATGCGATCATCCATCGTGCTAATCTGGCTCTGGAAAATATCGAACCGATGACAAAAGCCTCACAGGCCGTAAAGAATAATGGAATGGGCGAGCTTTATTTTTTAAAAGCTTATTCTTATTTTCTTTTGGTACGTGCCTTTGGTGAAGTACCTATTCGTTCTGCATCGGTCAATTCAGGCGCAGATCTTAATGAACCCCGACAGCCAGTAAGTAAAGTATATGCGCATATTATTGAGCTGCTCACAAAGGCAGAAGAACTTCTTTATAAGAATACAGACAATGGTTTTCATGAAGGTCGTGTTTCAGCAGGTGCGGCAGCAAGTTTACTGGCCAAAGTGTATGTAACAATCGGTTCGTCTGCATTGCAGTCTGGTAATGTTTCGGTAAGAGGTGGCCAGCCCTATACGATGAATGGAAGTGAAAAAGTATACACTAATCCAGTATCTTTTACTGTAGCTAAAAAACAGGTTGCTGGATATGAAACATTCAATGCGCAAGAGTATTTTTCAAAAGCTCGTGATAAGGCTCTGCAAGTGATTAATGGTGAGTATGGCAACTATGGCTTGTTAAGCTATGATAATCTTTGGTCTAGGGCCAATAAAAATAAAACTGAACATATCTGGACGCTACAGTCTGTCACCGGTGACCAAAAATATGGGGTAACTTTTTCTCAGGCTTACGGCGGAAATTTCAATGATCAGGGATTTGTGCAGACCGGGTTATGGTGGGGTATGCGTGACCATTGGTATAAACTTTTCGAAAGTAAAGATTACCGTATTGTGAAGGGGGTGATGCATCGTTGGGTTCGCCAGGGTGGAGATACCAATGGCTGGGTCGGAGGTTCTTATTATCCTGATAATACCGAATGGAGTCAAAAAGCACAGGGATATGTAGATGCTAACGGACAAAATGTAGCTCCTGTTGCTCCATTTAATGATGGACGTCAATATCAAAACCAAAAAAATGCTAATTATTTAGCATACCTGACCAAATATAGTGATGTCAGTAACAACAAACTCGAGCGTACAGATGCTCCTTGGTATTTTTTGCGCTTTGCAGATGTTTTACTCATCTATGCCGAAGCAGCTAATGAAGCAGACAACAGTACTGCAGCACGTACACTTGCGTTGGCAAAACTTAATCAAATACGTGAACGCAGCAATGCGACGCCCCGTCGTCTTGCCGGAGATGGCAATATCGATAACCAAAGCGCATTCCGTTCAGCCGTTTTGGAAGAAAGAGCAATGGAGCTAGCACTTGAAGGTGACCGTCGCTGGGATCTGATCCGTTGGGGTATATACCTTGATGTGATGAACAGAATCGGAGGTACTGATGAAGTTGGCGTTGTTAAAGTCCGTTCGGAGAAACACCTGCTCTACCCAATACCAATTTCTGAAGTAGGTGTCAATACAGCAATTCTGTCAAATAATCCAGGCTGGAACTAATCTATTTATCGCGTATAGCGTTTCTTGAAATAATTGTTTTTATGAAAAAATTGAATCGTTCTATTATATATTTTATACTGTTGAGCAGCATGTCTGCAACAGTAATTTCTTGTCAAAAGGATATCGTCAACTTTAAAGAAAGCTATGATGGAGAGTTAACCTCCAATGGTGCCCCTCTCATTCAAAAAGTCTCTACTGCAGGCGATCTGACAACAGGAATCAGTAGCGGAGCGTTGACGGATATGATTGTGCTTCAGGGGGAAAACCTCGCAGAGGTAAAGTCCATCAAATTGAATGATGTCGATGTGGATCTCAGTACCGTATATGCCGTAAGATCGCGGATTACATTACCGATCCCTCGTGTAGTTCCTACTGAGATCAACAATAAGGTGACTGTAGTGACTACCAAAGGGAGTGCGGAGTTTCCGTTTGAAGTTAAAATACCCGATCTGGTAGTGGAGGGTTTATTCAATGAGTTTGTGGCGGCAGGAGATACGGCAATACTCGTCGGTAAATATCTGGACCTGTACAAATTGGATACCTTGGAGGGCGTGTTTTCGATCAATAATATACCTTTGAAACCGATACGTAGCGTTGCCGACTCGGTCTATTTTGTCATACCTACGGCAACAGCCGAGGGCGCTACGCTCGCATTGTCCAGTCCCTTAGTGGCGGTTCCAAAGCAAGTTCGCTTCCGCGAAAAGGGGCTCTCTATGTTAGATATAAAGTCGCTTTCTGCCTATGTAACGGATGGGAAAGCTAATGGTGACCCACAATTATTGCCTGGATTTGACCGGTTTTTACGAATACAACAATCTTTTGCTGCCTGGTCTTGGAATGGTGTTTTTTGGTCTGGATTTGATTTGAACGATGCTGCGGTATTGGCAAATCCCAAAGATTACTATGTTAAATTTGAAATTAATACCAAAAGTACGGCTTCCATTAGTCAGGGTAATTTCATTCTTGGAGGTGATAGGCAGGAAACCCGCTGGAACCCAGCTGAAAATGGTGCCTTGAATACCTATGGTAAGTGGAAGACCATGCGTGTAGATCTAACTGATTTTTATAAAGATGTTTCCCAGAGTAATGGTACTTACCTCAATACAGGCTGGAATGGATTTGTGTTTTCATATCAACCAACAGTGGATGTTGAAGACGATTTCAGTATATGTAATTTTCGGATAGTCAAAAAATAGATAAGTCTTATGCGAAAATATATAATCAGTAGTTTTATTGGGATTTGCTTATTGCTGTGCGGTATCTCGTGCAATGTCGCTCAGGTTATATCAAATAAGACAGGCGATGATATGGTATCTCTTCACGGTAAACTTCGGGTTTCAGGAACGACACTTGTAGATGCGAAATCCGATACGATCTCCTTACATGGAGTGAGTTTAGGGTGGCATAATTGGTGGCCACGTTTTTACGACAGCGCGACAGTGACATGGTTGAAAGATGACTGGAAAATTAAGGTGGTTCGTGCTGCTATTGGTGTTGAACCCGATGGTGCTTATCTGCAAAATCCAGAAGTAGCGATGCAAAAACTTTATGAAGTGATTGATGCCGCTATTGCAAATGGGGTATACGTAATCGTGGATTGGCATGCGCATCATATACATACCAGTGAAGCTAAATTATTCTTCCAAACGGTGGCCAGAAAGTACCATGCTCATCCAAATATAATCTATGAGATTTATAATGAACCAATGGATACAAGCTGGGAAGAGATAAAGAAATATGCCGAAGAGATCATACCTGCCATTCGTGCCATTGATCCTGATAATATCATATTAGTAGGTTGTCCCAATTGGGATCAGGATATTCATCTGGTAGCAGATGACCCTCTAATAGGATTTGATAATTTAATGTATACCGTACATTTTTATGCAGGGACACATAAACAGTTTTTGCGCGATCGTGCCGACTATGCACTTAGCAAGAGCATACCAATTTTTATCTCCGAATGTGCGGGTATGAATGCCGATGGTGACGGCGATATTGATTTGGAAGAATGGCAACTTTGGAAAGAATGGGCACAAAAAAATAAGATTAGCTGGGTTGCCTGGTCAATAGCAGATAAAAATGAAAGTTGCTCGATGATTGCTAACAGTCATGTTCCAAGTGCTGGATGGTCCTTAGAACAACTTAAGACATGGGGGAAACTCGTAAAGCAGGATTTAAGAAATATGAAATAATGAATATATATAGTAGGATTGCAGTAGGTATCTTATTGGCAGGGACTTCTCTGTTGCAAAGCTGCCACGTAAAGAGGCATACAAGTGCTGTTTTTGATTTTGGTGCCGATTGGAAATTTCACGCAGGCGAAGGTCTGGACAGCAACTGGAGTAAGAAGGACTATCAGGATAAGTACTGGAAGGATGTCATATCCAATAAAACACTGGTAGAGCAGGGCCAATCGCTGCAGCAGGGATTTGGATGGTATCGCAAGACATTGAAGTTCTCGAATCAAGCACAACGTAACATCAGGAAAGCAGAGGGAGTTGTGCTTGATCTGGGTAAATTTGCCGCTTGTGAAGAAGTTTATGTGAATGGAACACTGATCGGTAAAACAGGTGAGTTTCCTAACAATTTTGCGGGATATTTTGATCATGAACGTACCTATTTCGTACCTATCAAATATCTTGACCTCGATAAAGAAAATAGTATAGCAATCAAGTTTTTCGACGGATGGAGCAGCGCAGGAGGCTTTTTAAATGGTGCTATCATGAAAGTTCAACCTGCGTCCACTGCTGATAAGTTGATCTTGAATGTAAATGTTCGCGATGATGATTATGTCTTTCTCGGAACTGACAGTATTGCAATAGCGCCGGCTATCGTCAATAAAGGAAAGGAGGCTGTCAAAGCATATCTAAATATTACTTTGACGACCGATGATGGGCAGCTTGTCAATACACAGCAGGTAAATGTCGCTATTCCTGGAAATGGATCGTTGAATGCCGGTGTATTTGGGTTAAAAAATCCGAAGCCAGGGTTCTATCAATATAAGGTGAGCCTGCAGCTGGATAATGGACAAAAATTGGAACAACAATGTAACGTTGGCTATGAGCCCGAAAAGATCAGTTCTCCGAATGATGCCCGAGCTGATTTTGATGAATTTTGGAAAGCGAACAAACAAGCGCTGGCAGCAATAGAGCCAGATTATCAGTTGATATTACTCCCTGAACAGTCAAGATTGGATTATGATATGTATCAGGTTTCTATGCGTTCATTGGACAATGAGCTGATTATGGGATACTATGCCAAGCCGAAAAAATCTGGAAAACACCCTGTTATTGTCGAGTATATGGGCTATGGTTCGAAACCCTATTTTCCAAACCAAAGCTGGGATGGCTTCGCTTATTTTGTACTGTCTATCCGTGGACAGGCACTTAATGAAAAGACAAACCGTTTTGGGACCTGGTTTACACATGGTATTTTTAGCCAAGATGAATACTATTACAAAGGAGCTTTTATGGATGTAGTGCGAGCACTTGATTTTGTAAGTTCCAGAACTGAGTTGGATGCAAACCGTATTGCCGTACGTGGATCGAGTCAGGGCGGAGCTTTATCGGTAGTAGCGGCTTCACTGGATACGAGAGTAAAGGCTCTGGCAATAGGAATTCCTTTTTTGTCGGATTATAAAGATTATTTTAAGATTGCTCCTTGGCCAAAATCTGATGTAGATAATTATCTGAAACAACATACTGATATCAGTTTGGATCAAGTGTATAAAACGTTGTCTTATTTTGATATTAAAAATTTAGCATCACGTATTCGCGTACCATTGATCATGGGTATCGGGATGCAGGATCATGTATGCCCACCACATATCAACTTTGCAGCTTACAATCAAGTGCAATCAGAAAAATCCTGGATAGCATTTCCAAAATATGGACACAGTACTGGTAATGAATTTCATGTTGCCGGCCTTGATTTATTCAGACGAATTCTTTCCGTGGAAAAACCAGATTAAAGCAAAAGTTAACATTATATTTTATTAAAATGATGAGTACATTATTTAAGCAACGTCTAGAAGAGGTTGAAGCAGCTCACTATGCCTTATTACAACGTGAAAATACAGCAATAAGTGCTGGAAATGGAATCTATGAGCGTTATGAGTACCCAGTGGTCACAGCCGCACATACACCGCTATTCTGGCGTTATGATCTGGATGAAGTGACAAATCCATTTTTGCTGGAGCGCTTTGGTATAAACGGTACTTTTAATGCTGGAGCAATCAAATGGAACGGAAAGTACTTGCTTGTGGTTCGGGTTGAAGGCAATGATCGTAAATCTTTTTTTGCCATAGCGGAAAGTCCAAATGGAATCGATAACTTCAAATTTTGGGATTTTCCGATTGACCTGCCTGAGACTGCAGACCCGGATACCAATGTCTATGATATGCGCCTGATAGCACATGAGGATGGATGGATCTATGGTATTTTTTGTTCAGAACGTAAAGATCCAAATGCTGTTCCTGGAGATCTGTCTTCGGCAGTTGCCGCCGCTGGGATAGTACGAACAAAAAATCTGAAACAATGGGAGAGGTTGCCAGATTTAATATCAAAAAGCCAACAACGTAACGTCGTTCTCCATCCGGAATTTGTGAATGGTAAATATGCCCTCTATACAAGGCCTCAAGATGGATTTATCGATACCGGAAGCGGAGGTGGAATTGGTTGGGGACTTGTCGATTCAATGGAAAATGCTATTTTGGATGAAGAAACGATTATTAATCATCGTTATTATCATACGATAAAGGAACTGAAAAATGGGGAGGGGCCAGCACCCATCAAGACCGAAAAGGGATGGTTGCATCTTGCTCATGGCGTTCGTGCCTGCGCAGCAGGACTTCGCTATGTTCTGTATGTATATTTGACTGATTTAGAAAAGCCAGAAAAGTTGATTGCTGAACCTGCTGGTCATCTGATGGCACCACGAGGTGATGAGCGCATAGGCGATGTCTCGAATGTTCTTTTCACGAATGGTTGGATTGCAGA
This sequence comes from Sphingobacterium sp. MYb388, assembly GCF_037479535.1. Classification (NCBI taxonomy): domain Bacteria; kingdom Pseudomonadati; phylum Bacteroidota; class Sphingobacteriia; order Sphingobacteriales; family Sphingobacteriaceae; genus Sphingobacterium; species Sphingobacterium sp. MYb388. Next base: position 210,756 of record NZ_JBBGYV010000003.1, read on the forward strand.
TGAAGACGGTAAAGTTTTTATCTATTATGCATCCAGTGATACACGCATGCATGTTGCAGTATCATCTGTCGAACGTTTATTGGACTACTGTCTAAGCACAGCCCCAGATGGTATGCGTTCAAAAAAATCTGTCGAAACATTGAAAGATATCATTTCTAAAAATTTAAAAATTTAAATTACTCAAAACTTAATGTAAGACGAAAATGAAGATCACTACTGAGAATATCAGCCTCAAAGAAAAAATCGGTTATGGACTGGGTGATGCCGCCTCTTCTATGTTCTGGAAACTGTTTGGTATATACCTGATGTTTTTTTACACCGATATATTTGGTATGGAGGCTAAATTGGTCGGTACGATGTTTTTGATAACGCGTGTCTGGGATTCGTTATTCGATCCGATTATCGGTATAATTGCTGACCGTACAAATTCTAAATGGGGTAAGTTTAGACCTTATATTTTATATGTAGCGGTTCCATTCGGAGTACTCGGTGTTTTTACGTTTTACACCCCTTCATTTGGTGAAGAGGGAAAGTTAATTTATGCTTATTTAACATACTCACTAATGATGATGGTCTATTCGGCTATCAATGTGCCATATGCTGCTCTTTTGGGTGTAATGAGTGCTTCACCAAAAACGAGAAGCATATTGGCTACTTTTAGAATGAGTTTTGCCTACATCGGTAGTTTTGTGACCCTATTGCTTTTCAATCCTATGGTCAATTACTTTAGCGGCCATAGTAATGATATCGAGGCACAGAGGCACGGATGGGTTATGGCTGCGGCTGTTATAGCCATATGTTGTATTGTTCTTTTTTTACTATGCTTTGCTTGGACAAAGGAGCGTGTGCAGCCTGCAAAGGAATCAAATTCCAGCTTAAAAAAGGATGTAAAAGAACTTTTTAATAACGGCCCATGGTGGGTCCTGTTGGGCGCAGGACTTTCTACTCTGATATTCAATTCGGTACGAGACGGAGCGGCACTTTACTATTTCAAATACTATATAGATGAAGAGCATTATGGTAAAATTATGCTAGTCAATGTACCTTTTGTACTGAGTGGATTGTATCTGGCATTGGGACAGCTCGCCAATATCGTTGGTGTAATCATTGCCGCACCTTTGAGCAATTTTATCGGCAAGAAAAATACTTTTATGCTGACGATGCTGATCGCAACTTTAGGAAGTATACTTTTCTATTGGATGGATAAAGATTATTTATGGGGAATTTTTTCGTTGCAAGTATTGATCAGTATATGTGCGGGGGCTGTGTTTCCATTACTCTGGTCTATGTATGCAGATTGCGTCGATTATTCGGAATTTAAAACCGGCAACAGAGCTACCGGTTTAATTTTTAGTTCCTCTTCTATGAGTCAAAAGTTGGGCTGGGCTTTTGGTACCGCGATAACAGGATGGTTGCTCGGATACTACGGTTTTCAGGCAAATCAGCTACAGTCGCAAGAGACAATAAGTGGAATTAAGATGTTTTTAAGTTTTTTTCCCGCAGTGGGCACAGTATTATCAATCATATTCATTAGTTTTTATCCATTGAACGAACAAAAAATGCAGGCTATATCTGTCGAATTGGATAAACGTAGAAATTAAATTGGTCTGAAGAAAATGATGAAAGGGTTTAAAGAAGAACTGGAAAATAATATTCTCCCATACTGGATGAAAAATATGGTAGATGAAGAGCATGGTGGTTTTTATGGGCAGATTGACGGAAACAATAAAGCGCATAAAAAAGCTAACAAAGGAGCAGTAATGCATGCGCGCATATTGTGGACATATTCGGCAGCTTACCGACTATTTGGAAAAGATTGTTACCGTAAAATGGCTGATAGGGCTTATTTATACTTTAGAGATTATTTTATCGATCGCGTGTACGGGGGGGTATTTTGGGAACTCGATTACCTTGGTAATCCTGTTAATCCAAAAAAACAGACCTATGCACAGGGATTTGCTCTGTATGCATTTGCCGAATATTATCGAGCTACAGGAACACCAATGGCGCTGGCATATGCAAAAGAATTTTTTTATCAAATCGAAGCATGTAAGGATACTATTTTAGGGGGCTATTGGGAGGCTTTTACGGAAGACTGGCAACCAATTGCAGATATGAGATTGAGCGATAAGGATCAGAATGAAGCCAAGACTATGAATACCCACCTCCATATTTTGGAACCTTACACGAACCTGCTCAGGATATGGGATGATGAGTCTCTTAAAAAAGCACAAAAAGAATTGATCTCCTTATTTATTGATCGTATATATAATGCTGAGACAGGGCATCTACAATTGTTCTTTGATGCAGATTGGCATGTTCAAGGAGATATTCAATCTTTCGGGCATGATATCGAGGCGGCCTGGTTGCTGTTGGAGGCAGCACAGGTCCTGGGCGATGCTATGTTGGAGGATCAGATTAGATCGGTTGTGCCCAGTATTGCAAATGCTGCCATGGAAGGACTGTTATCCGATGGTAGTATGGCTTATGAAAAAAAAGATAACCATTGGGACCGCGAAAGGCATTGGTGGGTACAGGCAGAAGCGGTAGTAGGTCTGTCGTATTTAGGAAGACTGTTGAACAACACGTCTTATCAGAATAAGGCTGCTGCTGTCTGGAATTATATTCAGCATAATTTAGTTGATAAACATGAAGGTGAATGGTATTGGAGTAGGCTGGAGAATGGTGATATAAACAGAAAGGAAGATAAAGCTGGTTTTTGGAAATGTCCTTATCATAATGGGCGTATGTGCCTTGAGATGCTTGAAAACTTTGATAACATATGATAAAACAAATTGTAACATGGTTCGCATTATTAATCATGCAAACGGTTAATCTGGTTGCAGCAAAGACTATATTACCGATTGATTCCATGGCAACAATCGAAACTGTTGCGCTATACAACAATCTAATAAAGATACAATCTCAACGCGCTGTGATCTTAGGCCAGCAGGATGCCCTTCTTTATGGCAGGTCGTGGCAAGGAGAAAAAGACCGTAGTGATATAAAGGATGTTGCTGGAAGCCACCCGGCTTTACTGGGTCTTGATTTTCAGGTGTTAACGCATTCGGATAGCAATTATAGAAAGACTGAAACGGACAAATTAGTGAACGCAGTAAAAGATATGTATCAAAGAGGTGGTATTATTACCTTCTCTTGGCATATGTCCAATCCGATAAACGATGGATCATATGAATGGAAAGAAAATCCACAAATCGCAGTACGGGAGATGTTGCCTGGCGGAAGTGCCAATCGGAAGTATCAACATTACCTTCAACTCATGCGCGATTTTCTAAGACGTTGTACAGGTAGCAAGGGAGAGGCAATTCCCATTATTTTTAGACCTTTCCATGAATTTGATGGCGATTGGTTCTGGTGGGGTAGGGGGCATGCTTCTGCATCTGAATTTATTCAACTGTGGCGATATACGGTTGATTATTTAAAGAATGATCTTGATGTCCATCAACTGCTGTATGCATTTTCCCCAGATTGTCGTTTTCAAAGTGAGGAGGCTTATCTTGAGCAGTACCCAGGTGATGATTATGTAGATATCTTGGGTATGGATAATTATTGGGATTTTCGTCCTGATGGTGCGAATGATCCTATTGCGGCAATGAAAAAGTTAGGTATTGTTTCCACTATTGCTCTTGAAAAAAATAAACTGGCCGCACTTACTGAGGTAGGTTTGGAACAAATTACAGATCCAACGTGGTTTACAAATGTATTGCATCCCATTTTGAAAAAGTGGCCTCTAGCGTATTGTATGTTGTGGCGCAATGCTCATGATATACCTACGCACTATTATGTGCCGACGACAGAGCATCCGGCAGCTCATGATTTTGGCGTATTTTGCAAATCCAAAGATATGATACTTTTGAATGATCTTCCATTAATCTATATTCCCACAAAAAGATGAAAATAAAAAAGAAGTTATTCCATTTCACTGAAATAGTGGTCTGCTTTGCTTTTATGGCTGTAAGCATGGATGCATGGGGCCAAAAACCAGCAGACCCAAAGGCAACCAAAGAAACTCAGGACCTTTACGATATGATCAACCAACAACGCATTAAAGGTATTGCTGTAGGGCATCAAGATGCCCTAGCCTACGGACATGGCTGGTATAAAGTAAAAGGAAACAGTGATGTGAAGACAGTAACAGGAAAATATCCAAAAGTTGTCGGCTGGGAAATTGGGGATGTGGAACTCGGGAAAGCTTATAATTTGGATTCAGTATATTTCGATGATATGAGCAACTATATTCAAAATACATATCAACGTGGAGGTATTACAACGCTGAGCTGGCACGGAAACAATATTGCTACGGGTAATAATGCGTGGGATTGTGGCCAGGATACTGTAGTAAGATCGATTTTACCTAATGGTGTGCACCACCGTGAATATTTAGGATGGCTGGATAAGGTGGCCGATTTTCTGTTGAATCTTAAAGATCATGATCAAAAGTTAATTCCGGTTGTACTTAGGCCCTATCACGAACATACCGGCGCATGGTTTTGGTGGGGAGCAAAACAATGCTCTCCCGATGAATACAAGAATTTATGGAGAATGACTGTGGATTATTTTCAAAAGCACCATGATATCCATCATGTACTGTACTGTTATTCTCCTTCGGAAACCGAAAATGAAGCACATTTTCTAGAAAGGTATCCTGGAGATGATTATGTTGATCTTGTTGCCTTCGACTGTTATGTGCCTGGCAAAGGAACGTCTGATGATATTGCAAATTATAAGATAGCAATGGCTAAAAATATTGAAATAATAACGGGCTATGCAAAGAAATCAGGTAAGATCCCAACGATCGGCGAAACTGGTCTGGAGTCAGTGAAAGATCCCACTTATTTTACAGAAGTGGTTTATCCTCTGGTAAAGGGAAAAGAGTTAGCATGGATATTATTTTGGAGAAATGCCTATGAAGCGGACAAACCTGAACACTATTATATTCCGTTTAAGGGCCATCCCGCTTCGATAGATTTCAAGAAATTTGTGAATAAAAAAGATGTATTCTTAGTCAAATAGATGGTGACCAGGTGCGATCATTTTATTGTCTGCTTTGCGCCATTTTATGAAATTTTGGACTGTAGTGCACCATGTGTAGAACCTTTTTAGGTTTAATCAAAGTAAGCTTAGATTAAATGTAGTTGACCTTAATAGCGTGCTTTACTTTTTTCTGGACGGTATGTACAGCTAGAACCTAATGCACGAATAAAAAAAATAGGAAAAGTTTTTTTTCAATTTTTTGAATAAAGTAGGCCTTTATTGTAAGTTTGAATAACTTCCTTTTCTTAAATATAAAAAATGAATTTGCTTAAAATTGTTGATTATAAGTCTAATTACGCTCCTGTATTTAAAGAGTTGAATGAAAGGTGGATAAAAAAATATTTCACCATTGAACTGCAGGATATAGAGACTTTAAATAGCCCTCAGGAGATTATCGATCACGGAGGATTTATCATAGTTTGTTTATATGATCATATTCCTGTTGGAGTCTGTGCCGTAAAAAAGATCACTGATATCCGTTATGAACTATGTAAATTTGCTGTTGATGAACAGTATCAAGGTATGGGTATTGGAAAATTAATTCTTGAACATTGTATTTCTGGGGCAAAAATTAGAAATATTCCTACATTGTTTTTGGAGGGTAATACTAAATTAGGATCTTCCATTCATTTATATGAAAAGTTTGGATTTAAAAAAATTTCTTTGGCAGAGCATGCTCCACATTACTCTCGCGTTGATATTATTATGGAATTAAATCTAATTTAACCATATAAATACTTAAAGACTGGGACGATTTACAGCCGATATTGATACAAAAACTATACTTTGTATCTATTTTGACTAAATACCTCTCCTGGAAATTCGGAGCAGCATACAATTTTTAACAAATTAAATCACCAAAAATAATCCAAGTAGATTATTTCACTTATCACTATGTGTGACTTCTTTCTCTCAGAATTAAAACAACATCGTTTAGCTATATTATGTTTAGTCATGAATTACTTTTTAACTGGTAATGTTATGGCGGAACAAGTTATCTCTGAACCCGATAGTAATTTGATAAACCAACTGAATGAGAGATCATTATCATTATGGTCTTCTAAACCAGATTCAACGATTATCTTAGCCAATCAAGCTTTCGAAATTAGTAAACGGAATTTATACAAAGCAGGAGAAATGCGTGCATTAGGAAATTTAGGAATTGGTTATTACGAAAAGGGAGATTATAATAAATCTATCAAATCGTACAACATCGCAATTGCAATTGCAGATTCTCTGAATGACAAAAGTTATATTGCACGTATGCTCAGCAACCTGTCAATGCCCTACCTTGCACTCGGTGCCCATAATGAAGCATTGAAAAATCTCTATAAATCCCTTGCTCTTGCTGAAGAAAATAATCAATTCAAGACGGTTGCACATGCTAACCATAATATTGGGATGGTATATCATTATCAATCTAAAAGTGAACAAGCTATTCAGTATTATCAAAAAAGTTTGAATATTTACGAAGCTGCTGGCGATACCACCCGCTCGACTTTTATTTTGGGCAATATGGCTCATCTTTATCTTAAAAAAAAGAATTTTGAAAAAGCTAAAGCGTTATATGTACAATCTCTGATGCTAGCAGAAAAACAGCAAAATAAAAAAGGAGTTGGAAATGCACTTCAATCATTAGGTGCTTTCTATTTAGAGCAAGGAAATATAAAAGAGGCATTATCTTATCTTTTTAAATCAAAAAAAATATTTCATGAGACCGGAGAAGGAACAGAATATCTTAGACTTTTAGATAATTTAGTAGCATGTTACCTCGTATTAGGAGATAGAACCGCAGCTTCCAATTATGCCAATGAAAATTATAAATTAGCAAGTAAACAGCAGCAATTTTATTACATGAATACGGCAGCTGAACAGCTTAGTAAGTTGTATGAAGAAAGTGGTGACTATTACGCTGCTTTGGACTATTTTAAAAAAGCTACTTTAGCATCCGACAGCCTCAACAGCCGACAAAATAAAGATGCCTTAGTTAGGATGGAGGAGAAATATCGATATCAAGAAGATCAAAAGCAGGCTATCTTCGTGCACGATATGCAATTGAAAAGAAAAAATCTGGTGATATACAGTGCTGTGGTCCTGATATTCGTTCTTATTGTTATTGCTCTACTTTTTGCAAGCAACATCAGGCAAAAAAGGAGAATAAATAAAATATTGAAGGAAACTAACGATTTTTTCGAGGAGCAGAATACGATACTCGAAACCTCAAATCATTTTAAAGAACAGTTATTGTCATTGGTAGCACATGATGTACGGCATCCTATAGCTAGCCTGCAAAATGTACTATACTTATTTGAAAATAAGCATTTATCGTCTAGGGATATACAACAATTAATGTCTTCTTGTCACCATGAGTTAAGTAAACTAATACTCTTACTGGATGATCTGCTACTGTGGGTCAAACTTCAACTCAATTATACATTATCACAAAAAATCCACTTCCGATTAGAAGATCTTCTACATCCTCTTCTCGAAATATATCGACGTAAAGCAGATGATAAAAAGATTCAATTAAAAATAGAAAATGCGAGCGATATTATAATAAATGCCGATATGGAAGCTATATCAACGGTTATACGGAACTTGGTCCATAATGCTATAAAGTTTTCCAATCTTGGTGATACTATTTGTATATATACTAGCCCCGCAACAACCAATGGCCGTATCAGGATTTGTATACAGGATACAGGAATAGGAATGTCTGAAGAAATCTTAGAAGACATATTTACTGTACCAAGTGAAATACGACGATCTGGGACAAACCATGAAAATGGATCTGGCCTTGGAATCCAAATATGCATGCACTATCTTCAATTGGAGAATAGTAAGTTAATGGTAGAAAGCCAGCAAGGAAAGGGAACTACTTTTTGGTTTGAAATAGATCTTGCATAAAATTTATTGGTGAAATTTCTTAAATTAATTCATGATCTCGTGCATACCTTAGCATCTGGGTAATCGTCTGGCAATTTGTTTTTGCCATCATTTTGCGGCGGTGTGCAACTACAGTATGCGGGCTTAAAAACGTTAGAGATGCTGTTTCAGCAACACTATGACCTTGAGAAAAGTATTTTAGCATCTCTAGTTCTCTCGCTGTAAATATTTGTGTATTTTCTATGTCGATGGGTTTCATTTGTTTAAATTCAGGAATAATATAATTTCGTCCTTGATTTATAGCGGTAATGCAATCCATTACATGGTGAATTTGACATGCTTTACTAAGCATACCATCAGGCCGATATTGTAGTATACTTTTTATGACAGAGGGAGCAATAGCACCAGTAACTACTATAACTTTAGCCAATTCATTGATCCTTCTTATTTCTGTTAATAATGAAAGTCCATTTTCATTAGGAAAATAATAGTCTAAAAAAACATAGATCTTATTTCTTCCAAAAGTACGTAAAAATGAAAAAAAATCCTTCGAGGCATCAAATGACTGAATCAAGTCAATATCACATTCCTTTTTTAGTAATAAGGAAAAAGAATCAGCAAAGAGCCGATGGTCATCTAGAATTACGGCGTGGGTTAATACTTTCATATATGAAACAGTAGCATTTATGGGTAGATCAAATATACATATGTTTCAATATGCTTTTTTAAAAAGACTTGAAATAATTATATTTTTTTGTTGGATGTAACATGTTTATGTTATTCTATGCTATTTTATAGCGTAAATATGCTATAAATCTGTTTACATAGCGAAGTGCAATTTTAAAACTATTTATTTTGCAACATTAATACATTTTATCTTGATTAGTCAGCTTGTTAAAACTGACTATAGTTGACCTCAAATTTTAGAAAAAAAATATTTTTTATATAAAAAAACAATGAAAACAGAGAAAAAACATTTTATAACTAGTAAGGGCGGGAAGTTTTATGAAGCACCTTGTTTAAAGGTAGAGCAAATAGAAATGGAACAAGGAATTGCCGCAGGTTCTGCACCCTCACTTCAAGAAGAATACGAAGAAGGCGATGATGACAACAGAACGTTTTCATTCTAAACAAAATCACTAACTTTTTAAATTAAGGAAAAAATGAAATATAAATATTTTGTTGTTTTAATATTATCAGGATTTTTTTTAAATTCTTGCCAGAAAGACAATCAAACAATTTCACCAGATAGTACAGCAATAGAGGCAGGTAAAGGTCGATTAAAAATTAACTTATCAGGATCCGATTATGCAGATATAAAAAGCAATAAAAGTGAAATTCAAAATCAAGAAATCGAACTAGGAAGTGGTATTAAAGCATTCGTATCTCTTGAAAGAATTGATAGGCAGTCAACAGTTGTAAAACGTGCTGCAAATCGTATGGCTACGGCTGTAGAAAAGGGCTTGCCAAATGAAACATATTACGGAATACTAACTTATAACGGAAATTCCCCTTCAGTCAAAACGCTACAAGTAGGAGGGGCAAATCAAAGTATTGATCTAGCTCCAGGAACTCATGAAGTTATATTATACTCTAGAGGTTTAAAAAATGAAACAACTTTAAATACTATTAACTGGGGACCAAAAGGATTTTACGATGTATCTGCTAAAGATGGTGCTTTTATGGCAACCACAAAAACGTTACAAATCAAAGCTGGCGAAGAAACTGCAATAAATGCCACTTTAATTCATCAATTTAGCGAAATCAACATTAATGTTAAATTGCCATCGACAGTTGCAACTGCAGTAACCGGGTCAATTTCAACAAGTAAAATAAATTACAAGCCATTTGAAAATCCAACTGTTGACTTTCAATCTGATGGTAATCAGAATTTTACATTGGTTGCTGCTGGTGCAACAGCTTCTGGTAAAGTTATTGTAGGAGGTAATACTCCAAGAGATTTGACTTTAAACGTAGGGGGAAAAACAATCACAGTACCTAACGTGCGTGTTATACCAGGAGAGCGTTACAATTTAAATATAAATCTCGTTAGCGATAATGAAATAATAAAAGTTCCTACAGGTACACATACTCCAGGTGAAAGTATCGTACTTTACGAAAAAGATCTTTCAAGTACTAATGGCTTCGAAATTGACATTACTGATTTAGATAATTCTTTTGCTGTAGAAGTTAATGGAAAACAAGTATTTACAGCAGATATCGCATCTAATGGTATTGATAATCAGTTCGAATACCATGATATGCAATTTCAGGGTCGTGAAACAGGGGAATTAGTCGCTTACCAGAACAAAGCTTATCCAGCTAATATTAAATTTGCCGATGGTTCAGTTTGGGGATCTAATGGTGTATCATCAATATGGAGTATGGCGCACACGAATTGGAACAAACCGACTGTAAAATTAGTAGTTGACGGTAATGGCAATGTAAAACTATTTGCTTCGAAAACAGCGCAAGGGGAGCTATTTGAGGTTGTGGCTGTAACTGGAGAAACTGGCAGAAATACATCTCGTTTAGATGGTTCACGAGAGTATTCCTATAACGTTACTTCACAATTTAACACTGTTAATTGGGTTAAGTCCGGAACTAACGAGGTTAAAATCAGTATGATATCTTACGATACAAACAGATTTAATGGTATTTTGTCTTTAAAAAGTAATTAAGATTACTTAGTTGTAAAAAACATCAAAAAAGGATTTTTATAAAGAGGATAATATAAGGAGGCTGTAATACAAAATTACACTGCTCCCAAAAGTTATACTAAATTAGAATCTAATTATTAATATGATGAGCTCGATATTTTATCGGGCTCATTCCTTTTAGATAGAGTTTTATTCGATCGTTGTTATGGTATTAAATGTAGTTCTTATTATCCTGTTTAAGGTCATTGATTTCGATGTATTTCTTAAGATAGAACAGTTTAGATTTAATGATGCCAATGAAATTCTCAATAAGGGGTTTGTTTCGGTAACAACCTTTTCTGGACATACTCGGCCTAATGCCTTTCTTTTTCAGATACCGGTGATGTGTTTGACCTGAGAAGGCCATTTGATTATTTGGATAAAGAGTTTGAGACTTTGTTTCCACCGGAACCCAATGGTAAGGGCGTTCGTTTTGTGCGTAAACTGGTCAAGGTACTTCTTAAAAAATGGGAACGAGAAGTATGTGCTGTGTCATATCGAATTCCAGTCCAGTAAGAGGAAGGGAGATCTCGCCGAGCGCATGTTCAATTATTATTACAAAGTATATACGGTAATAGGTAAGTCTACCTAACTTCCGTAATTTAATAAGAGTAAAAATAGCGAAAATTTACTCTCGTTTATCAATCACCTTATCCTTCACTTTCATCTCCAACAGCTTATTGCGGTAATAATAACAAATCAACTTATCATGAACGACTCCTCTTTATCACCAACATTAAATCCTATCTTTTTCCTTTCTTTAGGGATGGGTTCCTCTATTTCCTTCGGAGAGTGCTTCGCAGTTTTATCTTGGCTACTAACTCGACAATTCGACTCTTAAAATTAAAAGTTGACTTTAAAATTTCAAAAAATAATGAGAAAAATAGCTCTAAGGGGAATCTTAGCGCTATTAACCAATATATATTTGTGATAGCATGCTCATAAGAGCAACACTAAAAAATAAATATTTCTAGTAGATTTCAAAATAAAAAAGCTCTCTCAAAAAAATGAAAGAGCCTTCAAAACCAGATAAACATGATAACATTAAATTAAATCTAATATGAAGATAAAATAAATCTTTCAGATCTAATTAGAAAAAATCAAATCCAGTGTTTTTACTTGGTGATAGTAAGTACTTTTTACTTTGATGTTATGGCTTTTGCAGGAATTATAAACGAGCTTAATAACTCGAGGCTAAAGTATCGCTTTTTTTCATTTCGGTATGGATAGGCAGTTTCAACATTTGTTTGTTGCATTTTTTCAACAGCGAAGATTTCTCTAATCTTTATAGCTTGAAAAAAAGAATGAAGTTTTAAAAAAAGCGTATTATGGTATTGATATCTTCTTAATTTACAATTCGAAATGGTCGATATTAAGCTCATTATTTGTTTAAGTAAATTTTAAATTATTATTTGGATTGTATCTAAATAAGATTAAATTTGTCCAGTAATCATACGATATGGACGTTCAAAAGAATTTAATAGATTGTCAATCAATTGATGAGAAATGTTTCGAATTGATTTATAAACGCTATTGGGATCAGGTGCTAGCATATGCGACCTGTATTGTCCATGATCAATCGTTAGCTGAAGATATTGTACAACATGTGTTTGTCTCCCTGTGGGATAAAAGAAGTGAACGACATATTGAAAATATCGAAAATTATCTCAAAAGGGCAGTAAAATATACTGCTTTCCATGAAATCAAAAAAAGACTTAATATAGACGATAATATGAATCTTAGTGATGTTGATATTATCGGTGATCAGGAATCCGATCAAGACATCCTGTATAAAGATTTACATCAGCGACTAGATGAAATCATTACAAAACTTCCTTCCAAAAGTAAAGATCTGTTTGTACTTAAATTTAAAGATGGGCTGGACAATAATGCGATTGCATCTGCTCTGGATCTTTCCGAGAAAACAATTCGTAATAAGCTCTCTATCAGTTTAAAATCAGTAAGAGTAAACCTTAAAAAAGTTGGTTTTTAACCACTTTAATCTCCTTATTTATATTTAGTATAAATAAATCGGGACATTTTGTATTAAAACTACACTTAGTACTATGGATGTTCATATGTAATCCTCAACAGACATCCTTTTTCTTCTTATGATAATGAACAAGAATATGCAATGTGCTATTCAAGAATTCAGCTAAAAAGATAGTTTAGATGCTGATATTATAGTAATGAGATTACTGAGTGAGGTGTTTTTAATATGGAGGTTTGAAAAATTAAGAACCTTTTAAAGTGATAATAAAACAGTAAATGCAATCTAAACAATTATTTTTAACAGTATTTTTTTTACACATCTCTCTTTTGCTATGTGCACAAAAAATAGAAACGTTTAATCTATCTGGTTACGTAAAAGATACTTTTGGAAAACCTATCTCTGGGGCAACTATCTATATAAGGGAATTGGATAAGGGAACGACAAGTGATGTGGATGGATCCTATCAATTCTTAAAATTAAAAAACTCTAATTTAAATGTACGCGTATCAAGTGTCGGTTACCATTCGGAAACGAAAACCTTAAATCTTTCCACTAATGAAAATTCTTTTTTGGATTTCCAGTTGCGCCGTGATGAGAAATCACTCGCGGAGGTTTCTGTGGTTGGACAAAGCTTAAACCAGCGAAAGGTACAGGAAATAAAACAATCGGGCTATGCTGTCAATGTCATTGACCTGACTACACAAGTAGATAAGGTTGCAGATCTGAACCAATTATTAAGACGATCTCCTGGAGTAACTATTCGTGAAAATGGTGGAATGGGATCGGATTTCTCGTTTAAAATTAATGGTCTGGATGCGAAAATATTTATTGATGAGGTGCCCATGGAAAATTATGGAAGCTCCATGACCTTGAATAATATTCCGGTCAACTTAGTTGACCGTATTGAAGTTTATAAAGGTGTTGTGCCAGCCTATTTACCTACAGACGTACTGGGAGGTGCTGTAAACATTATCACAAAACGTAGAAACAAACAGTTTTTTGATTTCAGTTATGGATATGGTTCTTTCAATACACACCAAGCATCATTGATCGCAAATATGAGAGATGCCAAAACGGGCTTGATGGTCAAAGCGGATGCTTTTTTTAACCATTCGGACAATAATTATATGATGTACAGTAATCCCAAATATGGTATTAATCTGGACGGATATTTTAAATCATTTGTCGATGAAGAAACTGGAATTGTGCAGAATCAATTGGTAAAAGTAGATAAAGCCCGCCGTTTTCATGATGCCTATACTTCGGGAATGGGAAAATTGGAGGCTGGATTTGAAAATGTGAAATGGGCAGATCGATTACTTTTTGGCCTAAGCTATTCTGAAAATAATAAGGAAATACAAATGGGATCAAATATAAAATCGGTATACGGCGGTCGATGGTCCGAAAATAAATTCCTTACACCTAGTATACAGTACCGGAAAAATGGCCTATTTCTTCCGGATCTTTATGTTGATGTTTTTGCGAGCTATGGTGATAGTCGTACAGAGGTACGTGATACTGCAAAGTATCTCTATTACTGGTCCGGAATACCGCAAAGCAATGGCACATTCAAAGAAGAGGCTTACGATCAGATTATTAATAAAAGTTATATTGCAAAGACAGATTTTTCTTACAACCTCAATAAGAAAAAATCGCAAGTAATTAATTTGAGCTATAACCTCAGTACCAATCAGCAAAAGAATTTTGATATGATGAAAACTGAGGAGTATCGAGAAATCAATAGCAGACCAAAGCGTCTAAACAAACACCTGATAAATTTGGCTTGGCAAGGGCAATGGTTAGATGAAAAACTAAGTTCTGTGGTATTCTTTAAATATTATGGGATGGATAATAGCTATACTGCAGATGAACGAAAATACGATAGCGACGGAAAACTTATATCAGGCGATGTGGTCCAGTATAATAACTATAAAGACTACAAAAGTGGTGGCTTGACCTTAAGATACCTTTTAAAGAAAGATGTAGGTATCAAAACCTCGCTTGAGAAGTCATATAAATTACCTTCCGTAGAGCAGTTATACGGAAATGTCGTATATGTATTACCAAATGTTGATCTAAAGCCTGAAGAGTCCAATAATGTCAATCTAGGCATGTTTTATAACGGATATTTTAATGATCAGCATTTTATCAATGTAGATGTCACCACTTTCTTACGTAATACCAATAATTATATACAGATGGTCAGTGCCGGGAACTATTATCGATACTCCAACCTCGACGGAGCAAGATTATATGGTATCGAGTTTGATGCGAAATACGGCTATAAAGATCTGTTTCGGGTCAATGTGAATGGTAGCTATGATAAAGCAATAGTAACGAAATTACAAACAGGAGAATCTGTTGATAAGGAAGGATCGATCTTGCACAAACAACTGCCAAATAGACCTTATTTATATGGAAATCTGGATGTTTCAATTGGAAAAAATGATTGGTTAGGAAAAGGAACCCGGATTGAATTGACCTATATGAATCAGTATATCCATAAATTTTATATGAGCTGGGACAATTTGGCATCTCAAGAGACAAAACTATATATTCCCAGTCAAGACGTTCATTCTGCAATCCTTTCCTACTCTTGGAAGCATAATAAATACGGAATTTCTATGGAAGCTAGAAACTTTACCGATGAAAGACTTTACGATAATTTTGGACTGCAAAAAGCAGGTCGTGCATTCTATACCAAATTAAGAATGTCCATCTTTTAATTTAAATTTTAACAATATATACTATACAAATATGCGTTTTATGAATACTTATTTTAAAAAATCATGCCTGATGGCCGGTGTGGCTTTGAGTTTTGCGGCCTGTAAAAGCTCTTCTGATAATACAAATACAATACCTGATGAAATAGCTAAAGCTTCAAAATATGGTATTACGATTCAGGTGGAAGCTGCGGGAGAAAAACATGATTATATTTTGCCGGTTGAAGACCTGATGAAAGAAGGATCGGTATCTCCTGTAGGATTCGGGATTGACGTGACTGGAAAGATAGATCAAACTTACGGGGTAAGAGAAGGGTCTAATATTTTTATAACAGAGGGTAATGCTGTATTTAAATACTCTGTTTCAACTGGCGATATAGTCGAAAAAGGGAATGCTGTCGTGTCTAATCCAGGAAACTATTTGGGGATGATGAAGTCGGCATTTGTTGATGGACGTGTAAATTTTATCAATTGGTCGGCATCATATAATGCTGCTACAGAAGCTATCGATAAACGTTTATTTATTATCGATACCGCGACTATGATTGTGAAAGGTGAATCGGCATTAAATTTTAAAGTTCCTGCAATCGCTAAAGCTGGTAAACCAAATGAATTTTATGACAAGTCAACGATTCAATTATCTCCAACAAGTTTAGGAATCAAAAATGGTAAAATCTATGTCGGATTCTTGTATCTAACACCTGAATGGGCCGCTCCAGCAAAACAGGTCGCTTATGTGCTGACTGCGGACTATCCAAGTTTACAAAATCAAAAGATTGCTTCTAATGATAAATATGGACATACAACAGGTACCTGGTATCAAACAAAATCGAGCTTTTTCGATGAAAACGGAAATTATTATTTCACGACTATCCGTGAAGGAAAGTATTACACTTTATTGCGTATGAAGGCCGGTACTACAGAAATAGATCCAGATTATGCATTTGATTTATCAAATTATAGCTTATTCTCTGAAGGTTATATGGGACAGCAATCGGATCAGCACACCTATTTAAAAGATGGTAAAGCATTATTGGGCGCTTATGTTTTTGACATCAATAATAAAGTGATGGTCAAAAATCTAAATGATTCTGGATTAGGGAAAGTTCAGATCGTGCCTTCAAATGGCGTATTAGTCGATGGTGGTAAAGCTTATGTATTTGTGAAAACTGTAGATTCTCAGTGGTACATAGCTTGCTATGATACCGATAAAAACGAATTTAAAAGAGGTATTCAAATCAAAGGGGGAATTACTTCTGCTTATGGTGTGGTTAAATATTAAGACCGCTATAATTTTCTTTGTTATATTTCATTACTCTTAGTGTTATGGAATATAAACTAGGTTTTCTAGCTTAAACAGTTGAAAAATGAAAAGCGTGAATGATAATTATGTTATTAGCAACAAATTAAAGATCATTTAAACAATAAGAGCCGTTTCAAATTGAAGCGGCTCTTGTTGTTTATGTAATTCTTAAAGCTATTGTGCTTTTAAAGTGTTCTTTTGCGTATGCATGACTATCCATTTCTGGATGATCACCATCACAGTAGAATTGTTGGTGCAGATCTTCTTCCTCCACAACTTGAGGTCGCATTTTACGACTTCAAATTCTCCATTCTTCATGGTTAGGTAAAAACATAAATTCTGAGTTTCATTAATTAATTTTTTTATATAATATTCTTTCACTATATTAAAATTTAAAAATAAACCTCCTTATATTTTGAGACAGTAAGCTCACCTATTTAATCGAATTTTCAAGTAAACTATATTTAAATGGCTAGAAGGAAAGTATCTAAAAAGTATGTATCACCCGCAGGAAATGAAATTTTGGCTCAAAAGGCCTTTTTTGAAAGATTACGAATAGCCTTGGAAAAATTGATAGGGGCTGGGTATTTTGAAAAGATTCCAAAAACAACTTTGCTTAAATGTTATAATGTAAGATATCCTACGGTGAAAATTGTAGTGGATCATACAATCATCGTTGATGAAAAAGAGCGTAAAAAATATAAAGAAGATTTTAATAACAGACTAAAGACATTTCAACTGAAAACGATGACTGGTGAATCAATCAGTTATGCTAGTTTCTTTACAGAAGTCTTACTTCTTATTCAGGTATTTAATTTTCTGCCTGAAAATGAATATAAAAAAGAAACAGATATTAAAGCTTTATTGAAACCTTATTTTGAAGGCGAATGGTACAACAGAAATGTTTCGGAGGTCTATTCAAATCTGAATTTTTACAATTATGAGTACTTTGATTTTTACAAAGGATCAGTTCAATTTATTCTTTCAGAATTACGTACTATTAAACCGGGCGGTAGTAATGTGTTGCAGTTATGTAGAGTTCCGCATCAACTTGCTTCAGAGGAAATAGATCATGCCATTCGCCCCATCTCGCGACTAGGCTATCTACCACCAAATGGTACTGATTGGAATAAATTAGCCTTGATATCTGCAGAACAGTTAGGCCTTGAGAATTTTGAAACACAAGAAAAGTTACCTATCTATATACAACACCATGCTCTAAGACGTTACCAAGAGCGGAGTCTTTCTTCCATGGGGCTTGCTTTTATTCATCTAGGCCACATATTGGTTTTTGCGCAAAATCATACTACCGTCGTGCGCAATTCACATATCCTATTAGCATATTATGCTGGGAGACATAAGATCGGTTATTTTGTGGTTACTCATCATCTCGACAAATGGATTGTGCGCACATTTTTATTATTGACAAACGAAGGAACGCCCGAGGGCGAAAAACTGAAAGAGCTTACGGCAATAAATAAAATTGATGCGCAATATTTGAAAATAGATACTATGGAGGCCTTTATTAATTATGATATTGAAGGGAATGAGAAGCTGTTTGCTATTTTCAAAGAGGCAGGTTGTGCCTCCTTATTTGAATATGCTAAATTCTTTGATCGCACAAATAAACAAATTAAAAATGCAGATTTTATATCTAAATATTTGTCTATTGCAGGAGATCAAGATGAATATTAAAATTACTATTTTTCCTAAATCAGGCTTGCTCATGAAATCGTAACAGTCCTGATTACGCCATTTTGCTAAATAGCTTTCCGGATATTAGTATTTAGTAATTAGACAAGGTGGACTTTTTCCTTACTTCGCCACTGCCCCAAGATCGGATTGTTGTGGATCTAATTACGTGATAAATGTTTGTTATTTCAATCAAATTTATTAAATTTGTCTATAATATCAAACAATATTGAGGTATGAGTACCAAGAAACAAGTCGTTTTTCCTAAGTTAGCCAAACTTATGGAGCAAGTAGGCGAAAATATAAAACTGGCAAGAAAGCGTCGCAAACTAACAACTATTCAAGTTGCAGAGCGGGCTGGAATTGCGCGCTCAACTTTATACCTTATTGAAAAAGGAGATACAAGTGTCGCATTTGGTGCGTATTTAAATGTGCTCCGAGTATTAGGTTTACAAGATGATGTCTTGCAATTAGCATCAGACGATGATTTAGGAAGAAAATTGCAAGATCTCGAATTATTAAAGTAGACAATGGCACAAAATAAATATCAAGAGCAGAAAAAGAATTGATGAGTAGTGCATTTAAAACACAAGTTTAAATGACTAAATATTGGGGTTAAGACAAAGGGGATTTAGGAAAATGCTTTATGATTGATGTCATCATATTATGAAGAAAAAAATAGATATTTATGGAAATTAAAAGTTGGAAAGATATTAAAGATACCGTTTACGGTGAGGTTGGTACATAGAGAAGAGATGAGCTTGAAAGAGATTTTTCATCACTTCAGATTGGGTTATTACTAAAAAAGGCGCGTGAAGAAAAGCATCTAACGCAATTAGAACTTGCTGAATTGGTTGATAAAAGGCGAGAGTATATTTCAAAAATTGAAAATAATGGAAGTAATCTCACACTTAAAACTTTATTTGATATTGTAGAGATGGGCTTAGGTGGAAAGGTTAAGATTTCTATTGGACTTTAACATACTTATTTTGAGAAGTATTTAACGATTAAAAAGCAGTGAACATGTTGAATAAACTTGACAAAATAGCAGATAATATTTCTTTTTCTGAGCGAGTACGATTGGGTATTCAAAAGGCTTTAATCAAATTAGCTCATGAAACTGCGGAAAAGAATGGTACATTAGTTGTAAAGATTAATGGCGAGATCAAAGAAGTCGCCGCGAAAGACCTTTTAAATACCTTGCCAAAAGAATAAAATATATTGTCTTTCGCATATTAACTGAACCTTATCCCTCACTTTCCTTTCGTTCATCTGCGACAGGTAATCTTGTTACTGGCGTTTGCAAGTTTTGAACAGGCAGGAATGCCACCAAACTGCGTTTTTTCTAAACACTATTTTTTGGAGGTTTGCGCAAGGGCGATATTAAAGATTATCTAACGACAGGATATTTCCCTTATCATCCCTGCTGTAGTAGATCAGTAATCTTAACAGCTTAAATATGATTTTTAAAAGATAGTAAAATCTCCTAGGCACGAAAATTGTAAAAGCCTAGATTTAAAATTAAATATATGAAAAAGCTAAAAAATTTATTTTTGTTAACATTGTTAGTTGGTGCTACAACATTTTCTTTAACAGGCTGTAGTGATAAAGATGATCCTGCTCCAGAAGGTGGAAAAGCTAAGGTTCAGTATAAGCTGATTGCTTCAGAGGGTGTTAATATTTCAACAATTGTCTATTATTCTGATAATTCTGTTGTGACTAAAACAGGTGATTTTGGATCGACATGGACAAGCGAAATTGTGACAAACAATGAAGAAACCACGATGATCAGTGCAAATGCTGTTGGACCATCTGATCAATCTACTTTAAAAGCGCAGATATTAATTGATGGAAAAGTGGTAAAAGAAAACCCGGTGTCAACAGGGAAGATATTGACAACTAATGTATCGTTGAAATAAATTTCGTACAAAAACTATTATTCATCTTATCTAAGGTATAATAATAAGTTTGATATAGTATGTTAATAAAGAAGACCGAATGTTTCATTCATTTGGTCTTCTTTGTGTTAGGGTATTTGATTTCGATACGTGTATTTTGAAAAAATGCTAAAATAGACTTTTCTCCCACGCCTAAAAAATTTCTTCTTTATTACCAGTTTCTAAGGTTCATGCCGTTATGTTCAGCTAAATGTTGTCTTATTTGAGCAAAAATTATCATATTTATATACTTACCTGAATTGTTTGTTCACTGTTTATTACGCTGGATAACATGAGAACACCGAATTCAGTAAATACATTTGGCGCAGATCTTCTTCCTCCCCAACTTGAGGTCGCATTTTGCGACTTCAAGATTTCAAATTCTTGAATAGTTAATGTGAACATGAAGTCCACAGGAAATCTGGTTAAGTTGCGCCGTACTTGTTCATTTAATCTTTTCGTTTCAATACCATATAATTCTGCGAGATCACTATCCAGCATTACTTTATGTCCACGGAATACATATATTTTATTCATGACCACCTATTTTGGTAGTACAGATAGCGTATCTTCTTTCGCCATAATTGTTTAAGCATATTGGTTTTCAATATCTAAGATATTGAAAAATGCAGTAATATGCCCACTTCTGTTACTTGTTAAACAGCTAGACCAATCGTCACTTTTCCGTTGAAAAGTTAAATGCCCTTAACAATAGTATACTAACATTTTGTTCAAAACTTGTTTAAGTTCTTCTTTTACTGATTCAGGTGCCAATACCTGTACTTGTTCGCGCTGCCCTAAAATTGCCTGTATAAAATCATAAGTAGGCTTTAGATAGAGTTCGAAATCTGTATAATCAGCTGTCTCTGCAATAACTTGTTGCGAATGATGCAGGGGTACGTCTTTCAAATACGCATTTTGAGGCCAATACGCCCGTATTTGTATAAACTCTGCTTTACCTTCCGTAATTACACCAAAGCTTGTATAAAAATAAGTTGTAGCATCTATTTTATCTTTTTCCTTTAACACATTTTTAGGCAACTTCTCGCTTAACGTTAAATCTAATATACGCTCTAAAGCATACACGCGATGAGCATTTTGGTCCATATCTATACCGATTAGATACCAGCGTTGTCCCCACAGACGAACAAATGCAGGTGTAAAATTCACTGTTTTTGCATCTTTATAGTGTGATTTGTAGCGAATCTTTAAGCTTATATTTTGATCTATAGCCCGAAAGATCGGCTCTAGGAAATGTGTTGCCGGTGCCTCTGTATCCAACACGACAAAATCCTTATTCTTGATATCATTGGCCAATTTGTCCATCCTGAAGCTCATCAGCTGCCATGACAAAAACTTATTATTCAAGATAGTTTCTTTGTCTTGAATCTCGTACTTGTGGTCATTAGCACGATTACATTGGATGCTGATTTTGAACATATCTTCGGTATAACGTCTATACCGATTGAAGCTACGTTCGGCTAATTCTTTGCCATCGATATTGCTAGCAGCATATTGCCATTTGCGTTGTATCTCTACTAAACTAGAAGCTTTTGTCAGCAATAGTTCGATCAACCAAATACTAAAATTAAAATGTATTTTCATGTATTATTTATTTAAAAACTCGCAGTATAAAATCAGATAAAATGCGGCTTCCTTTGACCAGTAGTTTCAATACCAAAATGCTATACAGGATAAAACCTAGGTGGTAATACCATTCCAGATCTAGATAACCAATATCTCGCTCGTGGCTGATAAATCCAAGAACGAGAAATGCGCCAATGATAAAAGGTGAACCTAAAGAGGTGAATGAAAGGATAAAAATAACGATTGATAATATAGCTCGCATACTTCCTATTTAATAATGAATAAAATAATATGCTTAATAATCATTTGTACTAGGATAAAGGCTAGGTATGCCAATACCAATACGACTACGAAGGTTAATACGGAATTATACTGTTGGGAGAATGTACGGTAAATAATGTACCACCAAATACATATAAAATATCCGGGCAGTAGGCAAATAATAATTGCAGCTATACTCGCTATAACTTCTTTTTTGTCTTCTTTAGGTTCTGAGATTTGTTCGCTCTGTTGTTCCATAATAGTTGTTAATGTTTCTGGAACAAACATATACCATAAAGCCGCCATAAACTGGCGGTTTTATAAATAATATTTTAATTAACTCCTTCGCGAAAAATCTTCTATTAACCCAGCATTTTGAGAACTTATTTCCAAAGCCACTCGTAGAAAGTCTAATTTTTCACGTAAATCAGAGTCAAAAGCATGTTGGTTATCGACCAGTGCTTTTACTTTGTTATAATATATTTTTTGGTTAGAAGATAAGTCTGCTATTCGTAATATGGCTTGTAAATTTTCTTCTGATTTTTTTATATCAAATGATTTTTTTATCAAGATATCGCTAAATTGATGCAATTCCGCTTTATATACACTTTCAATTTTATTAATTTCACTTTTTAATTGTTCATAAACAGCATCTAGTGTTTTTAAATATTTGTTTTCAAAGTCTAATATTAATTTTTCTTCATCTCCCCCTAACCAAGTTGGATTTTTTACGATAGTATTAAATCGATTAACATATTTTTGGTTAATTAGTAATACTTGGCTCCATAAATGAACAAATAAACTGCTAAGTTCATAAACTTCTTTTTTAGTGGTTTTCAATGGTTTTACTTGAATTGTATCACCTGTTAAATCTGAATAGAAGCTTATTATTTTCTCATAGTTCAAATCTATTTCTGATAAAATCTTTTTAGTTCTATGTTGTAATTCAGCTTTATCCCATGTAAGATATTCTACCCTGTTTAATAAAAGAGATAAAAAATTAATAGTTACGCTGATTGGCTGACCTGATTTTGTTGAAACAAAATCCCTTAGATTAAAAAAAGTATACGTATTAAATGCAATAAAAATTTCATCTTGCCTCTGAAAAATATCGGAAGTAAAACAATCATACCATTTTAGTCTTAATGCTGTGGAATTAGATTGAATACAATCTTCCTTATGGAAGAATAAAATATCGTCTAATTGTGGTACATTTTTAGCAAATGTATTCCACAAACCAATAAATGCATGTTTTAAAAAATCCTCCTTGCCGAAAGGTTTAACTTCTCCTATTCTTAATTTTTTAGAAACACTACAAATAGAGATGGTCTTTATATCCCCACCAAATATATTTATGATTTCACTTTCTAGTTCCTGCTTTATTGGTGCTGTAACCAAATCGGACTTGGTTAATACAATAACGACATCAATTTCTTTGCTCATTTCTTGAATAAATGAGATTTCGAAAGGTTCTATCCTTTTATTATTAGCGCCGAGACAGTAATACAAGGTATGTATATGTTCAAATACATCTGTCTTTTCTCTAAATCTGGTAATTTGAGTAGTTAAATGCGCACTAAATTCCTCTGTTGTATCAGGTTCGACTCCTTTTGTGTCAAATAAGTGATACTCAATCCCATTCGATCGGAGTATTTCTTTCGTAAAATAATCTTGAGTTACAGGCAACCCTTCACCTGTTTCAAATAGATTTTCCTTTCCTATAATATAATTTAGTAACGAGCTTTTTCCTACGCCGGATTTGCCTGCTACTAGAATATTTAATTTATGCATTGCTTTGTTTATTTTTAAATTCCTTTAAAAAAGCATCTAAATTTTCTTCTGTGATGATCGAGTTCAGAGTATCTGTATTGAATTTACCATCTAAAATTTTTAGATACACCATTTCTGCTAATTTGGTTAATGCGTAACCGAGAGAATACGTGAGGCTTGATGCTACTGTAGCATTAATAGTACCACCTACTAAAGACCCAGCTACAGGTATAAGCTTGAGTAAACTACCAGCTAAAGTTTTTCCAATTAGCGTCATAATTCGAGCACCTAGAATTTTCATCACAACATCACTAACTCCCTGCTGAATGCCGTAAATTTTGAAAATTTTAAGGACAAGTCCTGTTTGTAAAGCCAATAATGCTACTGAATCTGCAATAGGAATTGGAGTTGCACCTATAATTGCTGCAGATGCTGCTGCGGCAATTACATATTTATGAGCTTGTTGATATTTTATTGTTAAATTAGATTTTTGAGATAATATAAATGCTGCCTTTACATTTTCATCTGAAATATTGTTAACAGACCATTCAATTAATTTTTCTAAATCTAAAATTAAGTTTGGGTAATTGCTTACTTGGAATGTATGTGTTTTACTTGGCAACGCATTGTTAATAACATCTGATAATGCTGACGCTGTACTACCGTCTTCATCATCTAAATCACATTGGGTGAATACAACAGTTGTAGGGATTCTTAAAACTTCTATTAAAAATTTTAAATTTTCAAGGTCAAATGGTAGTACTCTAGCGGAAGATACATTAATACAATACCATGCTAAATGCACCTGTTCTGAGACTTCGGTGAATCTAGAATCTACATATTCTTTTAATTTTGTTTTAAATTCTGCTGAATTTTCTAACTCATAGCCTTCACTATCAATTATATTGATGGGGTATTTTTCGGATGAGAATGTGTGGAAACCTCTGGTTTCGGGCTTAACATTAGATACTTTTGCTATATCCTCTCCAAATATTAAGTTCAATAAAGAACTTTTACCTACTCCTGTTTGGCCTAGGACAAGAATGTTAGCATTCTTAATGCTGTTAGCATATTGCTGGTACTCTCTGTCTATTTGATCCTTAATTTCATCCGTGTATAAATTCATAATTTCAATATTTTTTTTAGTGTTATTATTTATTTAATTCTTTCAACATCTTAGCTACATAGCCGTCGTGTCTAAACCATTTATGTGCCCAGTTTGGCACCATAAAAATAAAACCGCTTGGATCTTCATGCGGCGCACAATCCAGCTGATTGCCAATTGCAAGTGCTGCATCACTGACGGATATGTCACATACGCAAGCTACCTCTGTTCGCAGTAAATCATAAGTCGCCTTTCGAATCATAGCTGCTGTAATAGACTTATTAGCTAAAGCATCCGTACTACTGCTTTGCCGGGAAAGTATATGCCTTAATTCTTGTACATCAAGTGTACGCACTACGGGAGAAATACGTAATCCCCAGAAGCAGTATTCGCCATTCACCTTGAACATCTGAAAGCCAGATTGTGTATTTCGGGCATTACATTCTTGAGCGAAAGCAGCTAACTGTTGATTACCAATCCCGCTTAGTAATTCATTAATTATAGGTTGCCTTCTCAACTGCCCATAGGTATAGCCTTCACGATTTATACCTCCATATCCTGTTGGAACATCCAGATCACTTACCTGATACCTCTCAACCTGCTGGATATGTCCTAGGTTTGGATAATCTATATTTAGGTTAATAAATTCTTTTATCGTATTCATATCTAGATTAAGGCACTTCACTATTCTTAATATCTAATACAAGATGTGTCAATATTTCATTAAATATATATATTACTCTATAAATTTCTACGCGTAATATTATCGTTAATCAATGTTCTCTTTAAACCATTTGTATATGAGGTAACTAAAATTGAATACCATAACTATCTTCCAAAACTCCCATGTTGTTTCGAAAATATAATACATCAATAGGGCGATAAAGGCTAATTGAATAAAAGAAGCTGGTTTGCTCCAATAAGTGAATAAAAAATCAAAATGCTTCATGTTTATTGCTTTAATATTCAAATATGATAACTCATACCGCCAAAAAATGACAGTCTAATCGATAGTGTAACATATGTTGGAAAAATATATAGTTGCTGCATTGGCGTACGCGAAAAAAGAAGGTGGAGTAGAAGGGTCGTTTAGAAGAGCATATTATGCATTTTTTATTTCCCTTAAAAAGCTTTATATTAAAATGACTTGTGGTTAAATAGTATAATTATAATTCGGTTATGATTTTTTTTGGATGTTGGCACTAGGGCGATCATCAAAATCATCTAACGACAGGATATTTCCGTTATAATCCCTACTGTAATAGATCACCATTCTTTGTAGGTATACCAACGGTCTTCCTTCCTGCAAGGCAGGCCCCCAAACACAGGCATTTTTTTTGATTGCATGAAGTATGGCTTCATGTCCAGGGATATTTGGTTCTGTGCTTGTTAAAGCAGCGATCCAACCATTCTTGAATATAATAAACTCAACACTGATTGAGTCAGATTTTAGTGCTATATTGGGTTTAGCGGCAGGTAGGCCCATTGTTGCGGCTAATTGCTCGAGGTATAATTTTTTCCCTTTTTTGGGGTATGGTGCTATATTTGTGATTGTAAAAATAGCATCTTCTACCTCCTCAAGATTAATATTGACTACATAACAGGGTGAAATCGAATCAATAACCAAAGGTTTTACATAGCGCTTCGTTTCCGTCTCAATGCGCTTGGGGAATACAGGACTCTTGGGTTTCATAGCCTGTGGTAATGTCTGTAATCTGGATACATCCTTCTTAATGGCGGAGGGCACAACCTGACTGCTGGATTGCCAAGCCTGTGGTAAAGCTGGTAATCCAAATTGCATCAAAAGTAAAAGTAGCAAATAGCCACGTATGGCAAACCTGTTGCACAGTGATTCTCTTTTCAAAATTTTTGGACGGTCGTTAATTTTAGCACTTTCCGATAAGATTAAATTTAAAAATAATTATCTGTAATCTGTTGTGTTATTCTTGTGCTTCTCTAAGATAACTATCTTTCCTAAACTAGAGTAGCTCAACTCAATTTACAAGTTTTTTGCAAGTTATATTTTAATGCTTTGCGAATATTTTTATAGTTGCATGCGGTTGTAATGCTTAAATAGAACTTTAATAAAAAAGGCTTCAATATGAAGCCTCTCTATTAAATAAGAAATAAGGTGTTTACCATGAAAAAGTGTAATCCTTTATCATAGAAATATCATTTACGACGAGAACAGATGATTTTAGCTCTCTTTTCGTTCTTGTAGTCTGTGTCTTCTCAACCACTCTTAACAATTCTTTCATGCTCAAAGGCATATTGGCAAATGTGAATGATTTATGAAAATTCTCTAAATTAATTTGCTTATGCAGTTCATCCGCAAATGATCTGGACATAAAATCAATTCCTGTAAAATCTAATGTTATATCGTAACAGTCCTCTTTACCCAACTCGTTCTCGATATAATTGATCAGAAAATGTACAGATTCTCTGGTATCTAAAGATTCATTAAATAAATCCTTTAACCTAATGTCTGCTGCAGTTGTCATAGTTTACTCCTGTTCTTTAAATAGTTTGCAAAGATATACTTAAATTATAGATTATAAAAATGCTTTTAAACAATATACAAATTCTACTTGTAAAGAACAAGTCAATAAATAAATTGTTTTTATTTTTTCTATTTATTCAGCAAATTTATAATAATCAAAATCTTGAGGCACGAGTGCGGGTATTCTTAAACAAACTAATACCCCTTGCCAGTTAAAATCACCTTTTGTATTATAAATCTCATTTTTCTCGGCGGATATATAGCAGAAGGTATCTCCTGAATAGATAAAATACTTGCCATTCATTCCCTCGGTCAACATACGTGTTGATGTACTTATTCCAAACCCTCTACTGATATCCTGTAATTTCGTGGATTTACCCTGAAGTGCTGCTTTCATTGCTTCTAGGTGAGTCGTCACATTATAGGCATTATCTTTAAAGTCAGTATAAGATTCTAGTAACGTCCTTCCAATATCGCCTATGCAAATGTCAAGATAACCTAATGTAGGGTAAAACTGAGCAAATATATAACCATGATCGTAATATGCGTGATGAATAATATTTTCAATGGTTTCATCAATAAGATAAAGCAGAGCTGAAAGAAGATTATAATTTGTGCCTACATTAACAAATCCTCTTAATAAAGAATTTAAGTGACCAATAAAGATATCTCTTATTCTTGAGGTCTCATCATCACTACCTATTGGAAATGAAAGTAGAGGTATGTATGTTTTATTTTGATATTTTTCCAATAGTGATTGGACAGACTCGCTATTAGTTTTGTCACAATGAATAATATGAGGGAAAAAAATATTATTCATATAGGCAGCAACACTTTGATTTTCTATTTCTGACTTTAAACTGATGGGAGCTCTTTTACCCTCGTATTGTTTAATGAGAAGTAAAAGACCTAATGTAAAAAATGGTTTAGTGAATGAGGCTTTACTATAGTCCAGTAATATTTCTATATCTTTTTCTGTTTTGTCGATCTGCACTTGGAGCTCAAAAAGTTTACCCATTGAGTCTCCAAAATTATCATTTATATGTGTTGGCAATGATATTGTTTTCATACTATAAAAGGGTAATTAGATACTATTAAATACTGATTTAACAGTTTTGGTTTATCGTAGTTTTTACAGTAACTAAGATACCAAAGATAAATATGATTTAATATATTAATTAATGAAAAGTTTACTCATTCTTCCTCCATGATTTCTGATTCATCTTCCTCGACATTATTATCAAGACTTTGTTGTTCAGAATCATCTTCTTCAATATATGAATCTATAAAACTGCAAGATTGTCCTAAAATGGTTATGGTGTACTCGTAACCTTTGTCACTTGTGAATGAACAGGTATAAGCTGAGAGGTCCTCTGCTGTGAAATGGTAAATTTCCCTGTTTATAAGAGTAAAAATATTAAAAATTTACTCTCGTTTATCTAACGCAGGTAATATCTATCCTTGTTATTATTTTGTGATTAATTCCTTTCGGCTTGCGAAGATCAATAGCCTTTATCCTTCACTTTCCTTTCCCTCAGCTGGTTTCGGTAATAGGCCAATAACTGGACGCTCACCATCACCGTAGAATTGTCCATAAGACAATCCATGATGCCTATTGAAAGTAAATCAACTTATCATGAACTATTCGAAATTTATATTGTTCTAGACCGAGTGCAAAAGTAAGATTGTGAAATTTGAGTTGTCGTTATTTAAGTAAACCTGTTTTAATAAAAAAGGACTTCAAAAATTTCGAAGTCCCTTCCCTAATTATTATTGGTAGATAAATCTTTATCGATAGATTTTTTATTCGAAAGGTGCTTTCTGACAAAAACACAGCTTAATGCTATTTTATAAACAGATCTAACGTAAACCGTTATACGATCATAAATTAAATATACTAAAAAGTTTTAGTTTTCAAAGAAATGGGTTTTTATGATAGACCTTCTTCCTCAATTTTCTTTTCCTTCAGCTGGTTTCGGTAATATGCCAATAAGTGGGCGCTCGCCATCTCCCTAGAATTGTCGTTTCGGCAATCCATGATTCCGATAAAAACAAATTCTACAAATCATGAACTATTCGAAGGTTGGCTTGGGTTCGATATTGTTCTAAAGAATGTCTTTTTGAATTAAAAATTTTATTTTAAATATTGTGTATTTGATTTGTCTTATTATTGATATTGTCAATTGCTGTAAAAAATGGTGCTAATTCAGGATCTATCCATTTGATTAAATGATAAAGAATTTGTTTGATATCTGTAGCCTCTGTACAGTCAATATGTTGTCCATTGAAACATATTGGCTCACAATGATTGACTCTATTTCTAAAATCTTTGATTTTTTCTAATTTGGCATGTATACTAGCGCGGTTTTCATTCGTAGGTTTATGAGGGAAAATTTGTATTGGTTTTCCGTTCAACAAGGAATAATGATGTGGTAGAAATAGTGCTATCCAGAAACCAAATGTTTGGTCTGCTAATAGCTTACCATTAGTAATGGTTGTATTTCTTGTTGAACTTACGTTCGGATTTAATAATGCATTCTTTTAAATAATAACGTGATTGTCCAAGAGAGGGATTGCTCATGAATCCATTTTTTTGATTAATAATCCAATCTGGATCAATGAAATGTGCCGCTAGTATGTTACTTAAGGAATTACGAAGGATTACTTCAAATTGGGTCAGTAATGGATGAAATGCTTGTGCCAATCTAATATTTGCATTATACAGTCTTTTTGCTTTTTCTTTATGATTATGGGTGGCATACAAATACCTATTGTATCTTGATCGGGAAAGATATTTATGTCTAAGATTTATTTTCATTTTGGTAATTGGTTTAAGAATTACTATATTTGCATTGTAAGACTTGGTCAAGCCTCTTTCATTTCTGAAATGTAACCAAGTATAAGATATAAAGGGATTCTGTAAGGATCCCTTTTTTTATTGTCTTATTAATTCAGTTATTAATGCCCACCATTATTTCGTTTCTCCATCTGCTGGTTTCGGTAACAATCCTATAATAGGCCGTTCGCCATCACTGTAGAATTGTGCATAAGACAGTCCATGATGCCTATTGAAAACAAATCAAAACATCATGAACTATTCGAAGAGTTGACTTGGTGTTAGACTGAAAGGTAATACATAAACTTTATAGTGAATCTATTTCATTACAGATACTGTATATGTGATCCAGCCCATAGAGGAGCGCGGCTTCGTCAATTTGCATCCATTGAAAAAGCTGTAATATCAAATTGTAATGTTGCCTAGCATAAGTTGTATCTTTGATGGCTAAACCAGCTTGAAAGCAAATTGGTTCGTGATGTGCCATTCTATTTCTTAATGAATTTAATTTAGCTAACTCATTAAAGACATAAGTGTTATTATATTGCAATGTTGCACTACTTTTCGGTTTTGACGGAAAGATTTGTAATAGTATTTTACTAGTTGCATTATATTGATGAGCTGCAAACATATATCTCCAAAAACCAAATCCAAGTTCTGCGACTAATTTGAAATGAGAATACGAATGTAATTTTTTTAACGCCTCATTGATACTTTGTTTAGTCAGATAGCATTTGGAGTTGTCGAATATTCCACCTTTCTTTACCCCATCACGAAGCCAGTTATCTCCAAATTTCAATGTACACTTATGATCTATTGCATTTCTCAGTGCAATTTCAAAGCAACTTATTACTGTAAATAGTTCCTGAGTCAAACGAAGGTTTTTACGATAAAGAGTCATCGCTTTTCTAGAATCATTTCCTGATGCAGCAAGGTATCGATTCATCCGGGCATGTGTAATTACATTTGCAAACTCATTGTATTTCATTGATTTGTTTATTTCAGTTAATTAACTTATCTTTGTATTACCTTATTCCCGTTGGTCCCTGAATTGATATTCAAACTAGCGGGTTTCGTTTTTTACAGCCTTAATCTTCATCTATTTTTCATAGATAAATTGAAGCTTTCTATC
Organism: Sphingobacterium sp. MYb388; assembly: GCF_037479535.1. NCBI lineage: Bacteria > Pseudomonadati > Bacteroidota > Sphingobacteriia > Sphingobacteriales > Sphingobacteriaceae > Sphingobacterium > Sphingobacterium sp. MYb388. The sequence goes on from NZ_JBBGYV010000003.1 coordinate 242,235, forward strand.
ATAGACCTTATCCTTCACTTTCCCTCAGCTGGTTTCGGTAATAAGCTAATTACTGGCCGCTCACCATCTCCATAAAAGTATTCGAAAAGTTGGCTTGGTTTGAGGTTGAATAAAATCGCTAATGCATATATTTCATAAGCGAAAAGTTCTTCGCCATCTTTATCATTTTTTGAATTGCTAAAATGTGTTTTGCTAACTCCGATAGCTTTTGCTAGATCTTCTTCAGAACGTGTAACACCTGATATGAAAATGGCTAGTTTTGAGCTGCCTAGCTTAGGGGGCGGTAAAGCATTTAGTTTGTAATCACTAAATAAATCTTGGCAAGCAATATCAATATCTAGTTTAACTAATTGTAATACAGCATGAAATAATTTACCCGTTAATTCACCTCCAAGTTGGCTGATTAATGAATCAACAACACTTTGGGCTTGCTCATATTCAGCCATACTTTTATGTTGCTTTTTTACCCATTTAGCAATATATCTTATAAATTCTATATTTTTATTCCTTTGATAATCAGCGCTTTTCATATTTATTGAAAATAATTATTTTTATAAATGAGTTATATTGCTATATTTGAGTATCAATCAGCTCGTCTGATTGGAGTCTTGTTAACGAAAACGACGAATTTTCATAGAACGCGAGACGATAGGGTTTGTGAACCCCCATGCTTTTTGTACATTTACAATTAGAAGGGGTAAGCTCCCTATTTGAAATCGCGTTCTGGGTTCTTCGTCGTACCTCGTTAGCGTTGGAAAATAGTGGAGCTTACCTTTTCATATAAAACCCACCTTTTTTCCGCACGAGACTTTATTTTCATTAACCAATGTTTTATTAACCGAATAATGATGAAAAGTAAAGAGTCCAGAAATCCAATTTTACGTCTGCCGATCCAGGATCGGGCAGGGCATAGCGCTATCAATGCGTTGATAAAAAACAAGCTCCGACAACCGGAATAGCTTGTCATCCATTAAAACCAAAAGGGCGTATCTACCTGTGATGGGCAATGAAAAATGGCGATAATAATATAGAGCCATTTTAACTGTCCGATCCCTTGTTGGTTTTACCGATTCATAGCTTCACAATCAGCGCAAAAGCAATAGGATTTCGATCCTTAAAATTTCACACATTAAAAGTAACGAATATTTTATTGCTAAACAAAGATTAAGCTTTTATTTGTATAGATTTTCTGTATAATATGAATCGGTTTTTATTCAAATTATATAAAATGCAATCACGAAGAAAAATTTTAATACGTACTGAAGACATATAATTGCATTTTTTCCATCTTATTTTTTAACTGTTAAGCTGTTAATAGCAGGTTGCTGGATTTCTAGAGTCCAGCCCGCTAAAATATGCTTAACGTAACACTTAATCGAATGCTAAAAAATAGCAAAAGGGAAAGCTATGCGCTATCCCCAGAGGAAGAAATGTTTTCGTACCAGTCTAAAAAATGTATTCCAGTCCTCAAAAAACCTGTTATGATAAGCCTTTTACCGGAAGGAGCTTTTAAAAAGCGTGTAGTGGTATCTGCGAAAGAGCCAGTCCGCAACCCACTTAAAGATAGAGCTGACGAGCGCCCGAAAGATCGCTACTATTCGTATGTGCTTGCTTCTAAAAAGGAGCACGAATCATACAGCGCGGTGGTTCGTGATGAACGCAAGGATGTGCTCCGCATATCACTGGTGAATATGGCTATTTATGAATGCTATTTGTTTGCAGTGGGATTGCCGTTGAGTTTTCCGACGGAACACATTATCGTGCACGGTGAAGATAAATCCAAGTTGGTACCGCCAAGAACCAATAACTATCGGGAGCAGTTGTCTGCCCATAATGATTTTTACGACTATGAGCTCACCGTACCTGCCGATACGGAAAGAGAGGAGTATAGTCAGCGGATAATGAACGACCTGAATGAGCACTTTCAACTGGAAGTACATATCGAGAATCTTTCGGTCGTGAAAGACAGTAGGTTTTTGATGACAGATAAAGGTGAATCAATCGAGCTTATTTGGGAAAAACAGCCAACTATGATCATGAAAACGAAAATGGGGGCTAAAGTAGGGAAGACTTATCCAATGTTAGCGGAGAACAATTAAAAGTAAAGTTTCAGTGTTTATCAATCCCCTTTCTACCGAGGGCTAAGAAAAGACTTTAGAATCAAGTCTCCCTCGGTATGAAATGGGGTATAGGCACATTATGTCTAAAAATATGATGAAAATACATATAAAATATATAAGCAAGCTCTGGAGCTATCTCCAAAAGTTGATGCGGTCTGGGGGCGAAGGTTTTCTGTTGGTTGGGAAGATGATGATGGTGATTCTGTTGGTAATGGGTGTTAAGGAAGGAAAGGGACAGGAGATTAAACCTCTTAAAAAGGGGGAATATATTCCAGAGGCCATTTGGGAAATGCCTCTTTTGTTGCAGAATTTAAATGGAGGTACAAAAACCATCAAATTCAACGAACTCAAAGGCAAGGTAATTCTGTTTGATTTTTGGGCAACTAGCTGTAAAAGTTGTATTGAAGGTTTTCCTAAGATGCAAGAACTGAATCGAAAATATGGGAAAGACCTTGCTGTTATATTGGTTAACAGTAAAAGAAATAAAGACAGCCCAAGACGGTTGAAAGCGGTATTTGATAATTATAAGAAAGCATATAATTATGAACTGGAACTTCCGTCTTTGTTAGATGATACTGTTTTTACTAGTTTATTTCCTCATAATGGAATCCCAACGCATGCTTGGGTGGATCGCGAAGGCAGATTGGTGGGTGTTGATAAGGGAAATGATGATCTTGAAAAGAGAATTAGAAGATTGATTGCTAGTGAGCAAGTTGATATCCTCGATATGGGAGTTATCATCAATGCGGATCGTAATTATAATCCTGCACTGGTGGATACTGTTGGTAAATTATCAACTTCAATATTTGCTAAACCTCTACCTAATTTCTTGCCGACACAGCAATATGCTTATTACAATAATGGTCATACCCATTTTCAATTGGGTAATCATCCATTAATTTCTATTCTTCAATACGCTTTTAGTAAAGAACTAATGGGTTTTTCTTTTTATCAATATGTTTTTGATAAAGACTTAAAACAAGGTGATAAGTTCAAGATGAGTCAAGTACTTAAGAAAATATACTGGTATGAGATGTACCGTGCTGATTCGCTTGGAAGTGAACAGGTTCGAGAACTGGTGAGGGCAGATGTGATGCGCTATTTCCAGTTGGAAGTGATCCGTAAGCAAGCATTGCAGGATGCATATGAATTAACAATATCTCCTGCTTTTTCGAAAATGGAGTCAAAGGAAGGTATGCTGTCTAAAGTGGAAGAATTGGATGAAGATGAAATGCAATTGAATCATATAGCTATCCCTCATTTTTTTAATTTATTATCTCCTTATCTGGATAGACCTGTCATATTAAAGGGTGAAAACAGTAAAACTTTTAATCTTATGTTGCCAAAAGGCTTTATCAACTTCTCTTTACCACACAAATTATCTTTTTTGGCGTGTAAAGGCCTACATCTAGAGCCAGTTAAGAAAATTATGGAATACCCTTATTTTAAAAAATCCAGTTAACCGATACTATTATGAATACTTATAAATATAACAACAGAACTGCTAGGGCAACACATTTACTACAGAAATTGCTGGCTTTCTTTTTACTGATTGCCTTTATCTTTTTTCAAGAAGTCCTCGCTCAAGTTAAAAATAAGACTTCAGTAGAGGTCAAATTAGGTTTAAAGAAAAATGATTTTTTACCAGAAGAGGCTTGGAATTATCGTTTTAAATTTTCGTACCTAAATGGTAACCCTCAGGTGGAGAAACAGCTTTCCGACTATAAAGGTAAGTTACTTTATTTTTTCTTTTGGGATTCCATATACTCCAATTCATTTTCGGATCTGCGTAAGCTTTATGAGATGTGCTTAGTTCCAACGGATAAATTTGCTGTACTTATTGTGCATAGTAAGAACAGTAAAGATACACCAAAGCAGCTAAGAGCAATAATGGATCGTTTCGAAAAAGAATATGGAGATGTGATGGATGCCCCGATCATCTTGGATGATGAGTTCTTTACTACATTATTTCAGCCCAGTCAATTCTTACATTACGCGCTAATACTGAATGATGGGATGGTGCATATGTCTGAATATTACCAAGATAAACTGTAAGTCTTATGGAGTATTTTAATGTAAACAGGATGAGAAGAATACTGTTCATGGTGTCATTTTTCTTTTGCACTGTTCAGGCTCAAGAAAATAAGCTTTTGATAATTCGAGGCACGGTGCACTCCAATGAAGACCGCAAACCCTTGGGAAATGTGACTATTTATTATCCCGGAGGAACAACAAAGTCTGGTCAAAACGGCGCTTTTTCTATTGGTGTCCAATCTCTTACCGATACACTGATGTTTAGCTCTGTTGGTTATTGGAGTAAGAAGGAAGCTGTTAGCAAGTTCTCAATGGGCACTCCTGTCTATTTGGAACGGAAAGTGAATGTACTGGAAGATGTTGTGGTTCATACCGGTTACCAGACTTTGAAGGCTAATGAAATAACAGGTTCGGTAGATGTTATCTCCAGTGAAATGCTGAATCAACAGATTGGCGGCAATATCCTGGATCGCCTCAAAAATATCACACCAGCTATCCGATTTGACAATCGAAAAACAGAGGATGGGGCTTTACAGAAGTTAAATTTTTCTGTTCGAGGACTCAGTACAATCAATGGACAGCGCGACCCATTGATTGTCTTGGATGGATTTATATATGATGGTAATATCGAAAATATTGATCCGAACAGTATTGACAATGTCACGGTACTCAAAGATGCGGCCGCAGCTGCTATTTGGGGAGCGCGGGCAGGGAATGGCGTTATCGTAATCAGCTCTAAAAAAGGATCGTTTTATTTAGCGCAGCCTAAGGTATCCTTTCATAGTACTTTACTGTTGCCTCAAAATCAAGATCTAAACAAGTTGTACCGACTTTCCAATAGTGAGTTTATCGGTATCGAAAAGATGCTGTTTGACCAAGGATATTACCGGTTTTATTTAGATTATGCTCCTTATAACTCTATGACTCCTGCTATTGATCTTTTTGATCAAAGAAAAAGTGGTTTTATTTCTGCTGCAGATTCGACGATAAGGATGAATCGAATGCTTGCCGAGAATGGAGCACAAAATTATATGGATCGTTTTTACCATCGCAGTTACAGCGATCAACACAGTCTGAATGTGCGTGGGGGTGGTGGGCGGAATGCGTATAGTTTTGGAGTTGGACATAATCGCAACCGTGCGGTCAATGACGCAAATAGCGATAAATTGAACATCAATATGTCCAATAGCTATAAGCCTATCGAAAAGCTACGATTAGATATCAATGTTTTATTTACCAACCAAAAAAATACGGCCGGTATGCCGGGATTTAATAGCCTAACTTATGGTGGTAAAAGGGTACCTTACATGCAGTTTTTAGATGGTGAAGGTAAGGAATTGGCTTTTGATAATTCTTCTAGAAAATCCTTTTTAGATCGACAATATCCCAATGGCTACTTGGATTGGGGCTATTATCCGCTTTCGGAGTATAAACAGGCTACAAATACCCGAAATATTAGGGAGTATAATTCTAGTGTAGCTCTGAATTATCAGCTTTTCAGTTTTTTGGAAGCTAATGTGGCCTTCCAATTGGCTAATCAGCAAGAAGAAGCGATTCAGATCAATTCATTAGACAGTTATGCTGCTCGGTATATGATCAACTCTTTCAGTATATATGATGCTTCAAACAATACGACCAAATACAATGTGCCTTTGGGTGGGATTAGAAATAATAGTTTCATCACAAGTATATCTAAGACATTTCGAGCACAGTTGAATTTTAATAGAAAAATAAGGAAGCTTCATATGATTGGTATGGTCGGTGCAGAGCGTAGCGCATATGATAATGACTATTCATCTTATTCGAGCTATGGTTATAATAAATTACCCGCTACGAGTGTTCCTGTCGATTTTGTTAATGCATTTCCATCAATACCCTTAAATTATCCGATGAATATTTCCGGAAGTCCAACTGCATTTACGGAAAGAAATCGATTTGTATCTGTTTATACTAACTGGAGTGCAATATGGAAAGATAAATATAGCATTTCTGGCAGCCTACGCCGAGATGGGGCGAATATTTTTGGGGCAAACACCAATGAAAAATGGTCTCCTCTCTGGTCTGTGGGAGGATCATGGCTGTTGAGTAAGGAAAGTTTTCTAAAATACGATTGGCTGGATTCCTGGCGTTTAAGGTCTACATATGGCTACAGTGGCAATGTGGACATACGGAAAACACCAGATCCGATTGCTGGTGCAGTTACGGCAAGATATACGAATCTGCCAGCTTTAAACCTGAGTGCACTCAATGACCCATCTTTGCGCTGGGAAAAGGTAAGTACGTTGAATTTTGGAATGGATTTTTCATTATGGAAAGGACGATTTACAGGAACTTTGGATTATTACATCAAAACAGGTAAGGATCTCTATGGCCCTACTGAATATGATTATACCAATTGGGGAAAAGCCTTTACGGTAACCAAAAATGTGGCTAGTATGCAGGGCAGAGGGTTGGATCTGAACTTAAATGTCGTAATAATCAATGCAGCATTTAAATGGAATTCAAGAACGATTATGAGCCTGAATCGTAATAAAACAACCGCATACTATTTAAATACGAATCGTAATATTCATGCCTTTATTGGAGATGGTAATAATATGAGCCCTTATGTGGGTAAACCATTATATGCTGTGGCTGGTTATACCTGGATGGGGTTAGATGATCAGGGTAGAGCACAAGGAAATTTAAATGGAAACGCAAGTACAGACTATTTTGCTCTCTGGAACGATGTGATTAAGAATGGCGAAAATAGCACTGCAATACAATTTTTTGGATCTTCCAGACCACAGGTGTTTGGAAACTGGATCAATACTTTTTCTTACCGTAATGTGGATCTCAGTGTTAATATCAACTATTTGGGTGATTATTATTTTAGAAAGCCAACGACGCGAACAACTTCTTTATTTTCTTCAGGTACTGTATATCCCGATTATGAAGACCGCTGGCAAGTGGCAGGTGATGAGTCGCGGACTAATGTGCCTGCAATGGCTTTCCCGGCGAGCTCGGATGGAGAACCATTTTATGAAAATGCAGATTTCAATATCCTGCGGGCAGACCATATTCGTTTGGCCTATATTTCGGCATCGTGGAATAAAAAATGGCATCTTGGAAATAAGTATTTAAATACCCGATTGTTTGTGAATGCTTCGGATCTAGGTGTTATCTGGACAAAAAATAAGGAAAATATAGATCCCGAATTTCCGTATCAATTAGGCCCAGCTAGGACTTATTCTATTGGTATTCAGGTGGATTATTAAAAAAAAACGTATCATGAATAATAAATATATAATATTAGTTGGCATCTGGGCTATATTGGGGCTGAGTATGCTGTCCTGTGATCAATATTTAGATGTGCAATCCGATAGTCGCCTGGTCATACCAAATGGCATTGATGACCTGCAGAAATTATTAGATAATAACATGGAAATGAACTATCAGAAGGGAGGTAAAATCGAGGAGATCACGGATGATTATAGCCTAACATCTGCAAATTATGCGCTATTACGTGACCAAGAAAAATTAGCCTATATGTGGAAACCTTATGAAAGCTTAAACAATATGGACTGGGCTAGGTCATATAGTGTGGTTTACAATGCAAATCTGGTGCTGGATCGTCTGTCTAAAGTGGCCCGTACTAAAGAAAATGCTACTACTTGGGATAAGGTCAAGGGAACGGCACTGTTTTATCGGGCTAATCAATATTTATCGCTTTTATGGATTTATGCGCCAGCTTACAGCAAAACGACATCTCAAGATGATTTAGGTATCGTGTTGCGAAACACTTCGGATTTTAATGTGAAGTCAGCTAGATCTACAGTAGAGGTAAGTTATCGAAATGTAATAAACGATTTAAGGCAGGCTGCGGAATTGATGCCCGAACATTCTGTTCATGTATTACAACCCAATGTGAAAGCGGTATACGGTGTTCTTGCGCGTACATATTTGTCTATGGCGCGCTACGACTCGGCATATTTTTATGCCGATTTAGTGCTGGGTGATAATCCTAAGCTATTGGATTATAATCAACTCGAAGATGTTAAGCTTAACAATGATTATCCATTTATGGCCTTTAATAAAGAAACTGTATTTTATGAAGAGATGAATTTTACTGGATTTTTGTCTCAAAATAATATTAATATTCCAGCATCAGTTTTGCAACTGTACGAAACCAATGATCTGCGGAAAATGACGTTTTTTAAAAGCGGGACTGGTGGAGATATGACTTTTAAAGGGAATTATTCGGGTTCTAATGCATGGTTCTGTGGTCTAGCGAATAATGAGTTATTATTGATCCGAGCTGAAGGTGCCTCACGTCAGGGAAATTTGGTAGTTGCTCAAAATGATTTAAATAGACTGTTAGAAAAAAGGTACGCTACAGGTACTTATATTCCATACGTTTTTGCTCATAAAGATGTTGCCGTGAATACGATCTTACTGGAACGGAGGAAAGAGCTTTTATTTCGGGGATTGCGCTTTAGCGATATAAAACGGCTCAATGTGGTGGGTAATGGTATCGTCTTGAATAGAACGGTAGAGGGTACAGCTTATCAATTGAATCCTAATGATAAACGTTATGCCCACCGTTTGCCGGATGATGTGATTCGGCTCTCGGGAATACTTCAGAACCCTTACTAAAACACACAATGCCCGACATCATGTCGGGCATTGTGCTTAAAATGATTTAAATCCTCTTAATTTCTGTTAGTAATTGTTGGATTTGGTGTTCCCGAGCCACTAGCGCGTTGCGGAACGAAACCAGGTCCAGCTGCACCTGGAACTGCTATTAAATTTACTTTAGCAGGATCCAGCTGAGCACCGATGAGATCGGTATTTTCAACTGATATCATACAGGCTAAATTATTGCCACTGCATGATTGTCCATTTGAAGTAGTTGTCCATTTACTTTCATCTGCGACCTCAGCTGAATTGGCTGGATTTCCATGAAAATATACGGGCACAGAAACCAATGCTTTTGTCTCAACACTGCTAATTTTATAAGCAGAAAAAGTGATTACTGTTGCGACAGCTATCATAGCCAGCGCGTATTTTTTGAATATGTTTTTTATGTTCATTTTTCAGGTTTTTATTTCACGTGGTGGAAAAAAAACACGGTAAAAAAAAGTTATGTTAAAAATTGTAATTCATAATTGTTGCCTCTGTCGGTATATGATTTTGGCGGTTTTAATTGGTGTCAAAATACTTTAAATTGATACACCTGACTACTGGGGAAGGTGTTCATTTTCTGGGCCATCACAAATGCATTTGTTTTCACCCCGAATGGTCTGCTCTGTACTGTGCCGATTGAGATTAGGACTAGATACATGAAAAACAACCGCACGCTTTTGCTGTATCCCTCGCTATCACCTGGGGATAATAAAGCAGGACGAAGTATTAACAACCCGAATATAGATATGCTCAATAAGACAATGTTTACAACCAGATGCCACTCCCAGGACATTTCATTAAAGATGGACGAACAGGTACATGGACGCTTTTCATAAACTCCAGCTACGCCCAGACCGATAAAGATAGTAAAAGCCGATAGAAGTAAAATAGAACCCCAATAACCTAACCGCTGCATTTTGTTACTTCGAAAAGCCAGCAAGATACCGGTGAGTATTTCTAGCAGTGGTACCAGCCAAAATATAATGCCTATCGACCAGTCAGGCAATGGTTGCTGCTGCAAGGAAATCCTAAAGTTCTGCCAGCTCCATGCTTTCTCCAAACCAACAAACAAACAAAAGATGATCAAGAAAATACTGATGCTCTTACCGATGATATTTTTTACCTTGTTGTTCATGTTTCCTTATTTTTATTTTCGCTTAACAGCTTCCTTGTTTGTGATTTGGCGCGCTGCTATTTTCTATATAATACCACTGTGGTGTTTTCAGTAAATCCACAACTGCTTCCCGCATATCGTGAGCTTGATTTTTTAATACCTCTTGTGAGAAACGATTGATACTAACAATTGAAATAACCAAATATATCAGTCCAATGGCTACAATTAGGTATGGGTTATATCGTTTAATTAGAATTTTCATTACTACTTTGTTTTTGTTTGCATCTTTACTCAAAGGTAGCGCGTACCGGAAAATTCTATTTCGGCGATTGACATATTTTGATTTCGGAATTTTTTATTGTAAAGGTTAAGGTGCTAGAAGGTGAAAAGGTTATTTGGTTAGAAATGACAGTCACTTGATCACTTGTCACTTCGTTACTGATTAAGAGGTTAGCGGGTTAGTCGGTTAGTTCATAGTAGTTAGATTGTTCGTGTTGGATTTGGTTAAAATCAAATATGGAGTTGTCCTTAAAATAGGGTGGTTTTTAAGGTGAGATTGTGGTTCTTACGTTTTTTATAACTATGATAAGATGTTGCGCGAATAATTAAAAATATTTAACTTTCCTTAATTAATAACCAATCTATAAAATCAATGAGAAATTATCTAGCCTTAATGATCTTGTCTTTGTTTGCTGTTCGCGCTTCTGCACAAACTGATCTAGTAAAAGAATTGAAAATAGTAAAAGGCCAACTTCAAGAACAGGTACAACGCAATGACTATTTAAAAGATGCATTAGCGCTGAGGGAGGGTGCGCAAGAACTAACTGCCGATGATATTACCATTAAACTTACCCGCGTGTACATGAAGGAGAGTAAAGTATGTGTCGAGGGCTTAGTAAAATATATAGGCGATGGCGATCAGGTGATCCAGTTTTCAGATCAGGACCTTGTCGATCCAAAGGGTAATCTATACAAAAGCTATAACGCTGGCCCTCTAAATGAACCGACAGGAACGTTGCATATTGCGCATGCTATTAAAGATATCAATTATGGTTTCATTGTTATATTTGATGAGATAAAAGAAAAAGTACCCGATATCAGCTTATTAAGTTTAAGGCTGAGCGGTAGAGGTGCCAGCGGAATACCTTTTAACTTTAAAAGTGTAACTGTGAAGTGGTAGCTCAATTTTAAAAGCTGCAAAAGAGCCAATTATTGATCGTAATTGGCTCTTTTGCTTACTTTATTTTTTTTCTGTCAATATTTGTTGCTGATAAGCGCTCGGTCGTATGCCCACCCTCTTGAAGAAAAAATCGGAAAAACTGCTTACCTCGCTATAGCCACAATAAGTGGCTGTTTCACCTACAGTGTACAGGGCTAACTTTTCTTTCGCTTTGATAATAATAAGCTCGTGCAGGTACTGTTGCAGAGTCTGTTTGAAATACTCTTTGTGTACAGCAATGAGCCGTTTGTGTCCGATACTGAATTTTTCAGATAATCCACTTAGTGATAGATTGCTAAATTCTTGACTAACGAGGTCTTGTATAGCGCCTCGTACACGTTTAGCAAGATCTTCATTTGGATCAAGCCATTCATAACTTGTAAATTGTTTGAACTTAGCAATGTCAAATAGGATATAGAGCATTTTGATTATCTCGGCTTCATGACCGGAATGGTAATGAAAAAAAATCTCTTCTAATCGCTGGATCTGATAACTCGTTTTTTCTTTGATAGGCCAGATCGGGGTCTGGAATAATTTCTTTTTATCCCGTAATCGTGCGGTTCTAAATTCATAGAGAAAGCTATGTGAGGGAAAGATGTTAGCCCGAATAAAACCTACATCAATTAATAAACCATAGACAAGATAATGACCGTACTGAAGGTGGACCGAAAATTTTCCTTTTGGTACATAGGCGTACGTGCCATGTCCACCTGGTAGCTGAATATGATCTTCGCTCTTGTTGTTTTTGATAATAATTTGAGTAGGGGATTTGAAAGCATAAAGCAGATGAAAATCTGATTTTTCTGTTTTAAGTGGCAAGATACAGTCTGCTTCAGCATATGCTTCGATGCGGTACAGGAGTACTGAATGATAGTCCAGATAGGTCTCCATAAGCTGTACGTTTTCGGCTTCGTGCCTAACTGTAGTAGCATCGGGATGCTGTGGTAGAAAGTTGTGCATTGGTCCACTGAATTGTGCAACTTCGGGTATAGGGAAGTGATAGGTTTTGATCATTGATTAGGTGGTTAGTAGGTTAGATAGTTAGATAGGTAAAAGTTAGATGGTTAAAAAGTTAGAGGATTAGTAGGTTAGAGAGTTAGATTACTTCGTACCTCCTTTCGTTGTATTGATTGTCTCTTTCGCGATGGGCACCTGCAGCTTTGGCTTGGAGCGTTCAAGAGGTTTTATATTTGGCTTGGCGATATTCAATAAGGGATGGTTCCACGCACAGAGGTTGTACCAGATCATCAATAAGGCAAAATGGAGCAAACCCATACTCAGGGCTATGCCGATATGCATCAGGATGATACCATTGATAATGAGTGGTCGAAATGTTTTTTTTATGTATGCCAGTGGATAGCAGAGTTCCAGTAGTATGGTGATGATGCCTATAAGGATCCAAAGATATTCGTAACGATAAGCAGATAATGGGACCGAAAAGTAGCTGGCACCAATAGGCTGGTGGATAGCCTTCCATACCGCTTCGCCATTCCACCAGGTTTCGCCAAAGGCTTTACCGAGTCCTGCAAAGAAATAAACAACGGTGATCTGTAAACGGAAAAATGTGGTGCCAAGGTTTGTCAACCCTTGCCTTTTTAGTTGTAATGCTTGCCGGCCTCCAAACAGTAAACTGAAAAATAAACCTGTCTGCGCGAGATAGTCGACCCCATAACTCCACACACTGTTAGCAACAAAAAAGCTGTAATGTAAGATGAAAAGGCTGAGTGTAGGAAGAAATGTGTACGAATGAAAACACATGAATAATCCACTCAGGATGTATAATGCTGCAAATACATAGATCAGATCGGTGTTGATGATGAACATAGACCAGGGTAATTGATATTGCTGGATATGACTGGCTGATAAGAGATGATGCGAATAGAGCAATTCCAAATCTGGCCATAGCTGTATCATCTCGAGGCTCAATAGTAGTCCGATCCCTTTGGGCAACAGGTACATGCCCCATAGAACCGAACCATCAGAGGTGAGTTGTACTGCTTGTGCTTGCATACTGATAAAGCGAAACGTAAACGGTTTTTTGATGGTGATCTGATCGAAGTGCTGCTAAAGTTGGCGTGATCTTGGTTATTAGGGTGCTCACAATGCTATCTGAGGGATATTGTCTTATAAGTTCTTCCGTACCTAGCTGCACGGCCAGGCGGACACTTTCTTTAGCTTCTTCTTGACCTTTTTCTAAAAATATGGTACTCATATCGAGAAAACTTTGATAACGAATCCGCCCGGCTTCAGTACGGATGCCGGGCGAATTATAATAACTGTTGACCTTATTTGACTGGCAATGGATATGTATCTGGTAGCTATTGCCTATAGATGGGCTGTAAAAAGTATATCCGCCGTGAATACCTGTATAGGACGAGTAAAGACCTAAAAGACCCGTATTTATCAGTTTACCAAATGGGACATGTAGATGTGCGAATCTTTCTGACTTTGGAAGGTGCTTATATAGATGCCCAAAATTGGTGTCAATAACGATACTGAAATGGATAGCACATAAACCATACAGTAACCTTCGGGTCCAACGTTGTTTCATAGGGTTTTGATGAAAATCTTATTGATTTACTTAATGTCTTTAGGTTTATCAGCGATGGTGAAAATTTTGGTTTTGAGTCCATCTTTTATCGGCTCGTCCAATGTCGATAGTGCTACAGTTACGATAGGCTCGGCTTTCGCAGGTGTTTTTTCTTTTTTTGTCAAGTGAACTGTACTGATCACTAAAGCAGTGGCTGCCATGATCGTCAGGTTTTTGTTGTATTTCATCTTCTAGAATATTGATTTGTCGGAGACCAATATCCCTAATTTCATCTATCAATTAAATAGTAACTATTTATATACTATGTTATACTATTTTTCATTGTTTAAATATTTTTTATTACATTACGGGTTAATAATTATATTTCCAGTTATATTACACTTATTTTATGAGTCTACACCGCGTTATTATTATTGATGATGAGTATTTGGTGCGTTGCGCAATTGAAGATAAATTGATTGAAACGGGATTATTTGAAATCACTGGTTCGTTTGATAGTGTATCACAGGCGCATAAGTTTTTAAGAACACAAAACCGCCTGTTAGATTTCATTTTCTGTGACATCGAGATGCCTGATGTCACGGGTTTAGAGGCAGCAACGCTATTAAAGTCGTACTGCTTTTATTTTGTCTGCTGCACCGGACATCAAAAATATACATTGGAGGCATGGAAGCATTTGGTGGATGCCTTTTTGGTAAAACCGATCGCAGATGATCTGCTCCTGGCATTGGTGGATAAATATCGTCGTATGATGCGAAATGCGGGTAAACCTAAATTGGACTATCTCATGATGGATCAATTGCCGGAAAATAATCAGCAGGAAATGGGTAAGCGGGTGCGTAGCTTCATCAAGATCATGATCGATGATGTGAGGTACTTACAAAAATCGGGTAATTATCTGTATGCCTATGGTCAAAATGAAAAGGGTCTACTGGTTAAAATAGCAAGAACGGCGAGTACCGTTAAGGATTTTAAAGAAAAATATTGGTTTTTAGAAAATCTGATCTGTATCAATCAATCTGAGATTGTTAATATGGACTATGTGAAGCATTATGAAAACGAGAAACTGACTGTTGGCAATGAGATCCTTGTAGTCTATAATCTGGGAAAGAAGGACGTCGCTTCCTTTTTTGCAAAGCATGACCCTAATTATTAATCTGTTAATTCTTGCATGCATAGACAGCGAAAAACATATCTTATTGGGGAAGGCTTGCTTGCGGGGGTTTCCATTATATTTTTAGCGATCTACTTTTTTTTGGTAGTGCCCGATTATTTCAATGGTGCGTTGGATTTTGTTTTTTTATGCCTCACGTATTTTTCGCTATATTTTAGTTCACGCTATATTCTGATACCATTCGTATCTAAACTTTACCGACCTCATATTATTTTCTTGGCTATCGGTTTTTTAGTGCTCTATGCGCTGATTCTTATTATTGTATTAGGTGGGAGCTGGTTATGGGGTGGATTGGAATGGTCTGAAGATGAGTGGGATATTGAAAACTTCTGGCATGTATTTGTGATTTTCCTCTTGCCCTGTATCGTTGGGATATGTATGTATATCTGGAAGGTTGGGTTCGGGGATTGGAAGTTGCTGCAAGAATCGACGATGCTCTATGATCTGTTACTGAAAGCGTATTCATTATTGAAAGTGCAGTTGCTACAGCAAGAGCTTTCGCCACATTTTCTCAATAATACGTTGACCATCATCCAGCCATTGGTCCGCCGTGATCCTCAGGCTGCCATAAATGCAATGGAAAGGTGTAATCGGATTTTTAGGTTTTATATGATGCATCACGGTAAAAAACTGATCGCTTGTCAAGATGAACTGGATCAGGTGGAACTGATCCGGCAGATTTATGAACTGCGAAAAGGGAAACCTATATCTCTGCAGATTAGGGGAGATGTGGCTTTTGTTTCTTCCATTTTGGTACCGCCCATGCTCTTGATCAATCTGGTTGAAAATGCTTTTCAATATGGTGACTTAGATAATCGGGATTTTCCTGTTTGCATTACGGTTGGATTAAATGACGAAACTATTGTTATGCTGGAAGTGATAAATAGTCTTTCCCAGGCACGCAGGGTCTCAACGGGTACAGGTACCTCTCAGCAGCGTACTAAAGATCTTCTAAAGCTATTGGACCCAGAGTCGGGTGTTATGGAAATAGAGATATCTGCCAAGATATATCGGGTGCGTATAGCGTTTGATATGGGACATATCATAGCTCTTTAAAAGAGGGTTACGATTTAGATATGTTAGACTTACTTGTTTTGATCTGTAGATGAGATAGCAGTAAAATACTCAATTTGAGGTATTGTATTCGGTATTAGTCCATATTAATTTTGACTATAAAATATAAGGGGCTAAATTATGAAAAAAAGATACTTATCTTTCCTAGCAGTAGGCGTCGTGTTATTTTTAATGTTGAGCTGTGATAAAAAAGAAGTAGCAGGTGAAAAAGAGGAGGAGAGTAAAACAGAAGAGCTTGAACAAAAATCGCGTGCCGAATTTAACAATAAGCAGATGCCTGGCGTGGCAAATGTTTTTATTTCTGATTTTCCAAAAGTGGGAGATAAACAACAGCTCTATACTAAAGCCGACTACCTCACAGGGCATCTCGCATATTATATTTCTCCTATTTCGGGAGATGATATCGGAACAGATCATCGGATCGTTTTTAGTGCCAATAAAGGTGATCAATGTGTCGTCGAATTGGACGAAAAGGAACAGTTAATTCGGCTCTACACGGAGCGCGAAGGAAAGCGTTTACCTATTCTGTTACAAGTAAAGCAACATGCGCTTAAAGAATTTGAATTACGTCTTTATAGAATAGATTGGGATAAAAAAGTGGAAGAGCTGGTGGGCAGTGTCTATTTAAGAAATGGTGAAACTGTGGGGGCGTACCAATCTGCTGCTCGTGCTGCCAGTACCCAACAGAAAGCTGCTGCAAAAGATACTTTGGGCTTTTATGGAATAAAACGTCCCAGTGGTCAAACCTCTAAAGCGGCGGCAACAGGAGATTTTTTGGTGTATATAAGTCAAGTGCTAGGTCCTATAGTAGATACTTCTAATAAGGGTATGGGCACGTTATCCAGTAATTTGGAACAGACGTCTGTCCTAGCGGATGCATTTGGATTTTTATGGTATGATTTAGGAACACTGACCACTGTGCTTGGGGATGCTGGTGCTGTATTCCCTGCTTTTCGTACAGATCCGTTATCAACGAGCGATCCGCTAAAAAGATTTCAATGGTATGATGGACAGGGAGCATTAGCTGTTAATCTTAAAGATTTGCAACTTTCTGCTATAATGAAGAGCTCGGTTCTTACATATGATGAAACGGCGCTTAATATTCCTATCAAATTGGTGGTGCAGGTGGAAGATAAAAATAAAAAACCGTTAATAGGAAATCCTGTATTTGTTGATTTTCGGGTAGAGTTGGAACAGGATGGGAAAAATAATATACTATCGCAGCAAACATTGAGTACAGACAAGGCAAATGGTATGGTCGAGATGCTTCTCAATGCGCAGCAGATTGCTGTTAAACCAAAAGCTGGAAGTGTATTGACTATATTTTACCGTCTAAGTGCACATGAGGGAACGGTATTTGACAAACAGCAGGTAATTATTGCGGATCAGCAACCCGCTCATATTACCCTGGTAAGCGGTAATGGACAGGAAGTGGATTGGGAAGAGAAAATGAAAGCACCTCTGGTTGTCAAAGTGACCAATAAAGCTGGCCAGGTACTCAAGAATGTGCGGGTTAAATGGAAGGTTCAATCGGTTTCTTGGGGAATAATTGTCGGCACACTAAGCGATACACAAGAGCTGACTGATGCTAATGGAACAGCAAAAACTTATTATACGGTAGGTAAGCAACAGGAAAAACCAGAAACGGTACTGGTGCAGGCCATCGGGACTGATGGGCAGCCCTTACCTCAGGTGTCAGCTACATTTACTTATAAACAGAAACGGAGAAATTTTACACTTGTTCAGCTAAAGTTTGAGGTAGACAGAACTGATATGAGTAAAACGAGTGTGATCCGAGAATGGAAAAGTGGAGATCAGGTTACGATCATGGAAAACGAAATGATTCCATTTAATATCAAAGAGAATGGCGTTTTATTGAGGCTGCCCGATGGAAGCCCGGCTCATTTTATACATTCTACAAAAGGTATTGTGCAGACTTCAAAATATGCTAATCGGACTTTTCAGTCAAAAGATATTGTACTAAACAATTGGGGCGTTACATTTTCAGATCCTCTTACAGGCCGTATGGATAGTGTAGTGATTAACCTGACTGTTAGTAACCAACTTTACAGAACTTTTGTCGGAAAAACGGTTCGGGTCGAAGGAGGTGGAAATCCAATACATGGTAACACTGGGGAAATGCTTACCTTTGCGTACCGAAGTGATGGTAAAGTGGAGATAAAGAGCAAGACCTATCCGACACATAATGTTATTACTACTTTTGCAACGCATCATATGGATACCTATGCACCGATCTATGGTTGTTCGGATAAAAATGGGGTAATGCCTTATACTATGAAAAGAGTGGTCGGTGTTATCACATCGCCAGCGGGACCTCCGATGGTTTATGGTATGAGTGCCACATTTCTCTTATTTACTGATGGAACTGTTAGACCTAATACTTTGGGAATAGGTTTTGATGCCTGTACGTTTAATGAGTATTGGAAGAGTGTGAAACTAGAGTGATAAAGACCGTTTAATCAAAACGGTCTTTTAGGTTAAATTTTTAATTTAAAATATCCACTGATCTAACGTTGTATTTATGATTTGAGTATAAATAAGTAGTCCGAGCTCGATACAGCGTTTTATCAGCGAGCTGCTGTTGCAGGTATCGGTTTTGCGGAGTATATTTTTGCGATGTACACGAACAGTTAACGATGATATCTCCAATTGCTGTGCAATCTCACTACTTGTCATTCCCTGTGCGATGTAAGGTAAAATCTGTAATTCCCGATTAGTTAAAATAAGACCTTTATTGTTTTGTAAAGGTGAGAGATCTATTTGATGGAAATCATTGCGGTCATTGAAACCCACTACGGTGGCCATGTAATTATTTGTCTTTGTTAGGTAGGATATATCGGTATGGATATTGAGGCTACGGACTACCCGATTTTCTTTATCTGTAATTAAGGTAATGGCTTGATGATGGAATAAATGATACGAACCGTCTGCCACCCGCATACGAAACCAATAACAAGATTTTAGTGAACGGAGATGTTCCGCCCCAATTTCTGACATTTTTTTAGAACAATGTTCCTCTGCTTTCATAACAAATGAAATATCATCAGGGTGGATAAGATTAATGATCTCTTCTAGATGATTAGGCATGGTCGTAAAGCCATGAATCTTAGTTATATTAGGATGCTGATATGTTATTTCCTGTCTTAAAATATCGATCAAATAATAATAATATTCGCCTGGAATAAAGATCTCTGAAATAAATTCAAGGATGGATATTTTGTCATCAGGAATTTCATCCGAAGAGAAAATCTCTGGGTATTTTTCCCAAATGGGAACTAGGCTATGTTCATTTGGTTTCATCTTTACAATTTTAATAAAGAATACCAACGTAAAAAATACCGCAATTGTGGTATTTTTTAAATCAGACCATATTCTATACTTTTTTTTATGAGAGAACCGCTATTTGACGTTTTTGTTTTTTTTAATAAATTTCTTCGATGAACTCTTACTGTTAGTGGCGAAATATAAAGCCTATCTGCGATCTGAGTGCTTGATAGTCCTTTAGCCAACAAGTGCAGCACTTCCATTTCTCGTTTGGAAATTTCTGGCTTCTGCTCTTCAGAACCATCTTTTGAAAGATTTATTTGATAATATTCATTCCCCCCTACAGGTTTAACAAGGACTATTTTATTGTTAGTACTGGTAATGTGATTGATATCTGTATGTATATTTAGAGCGGTTGTTATTCGGCCATCTTGATCTGCACTTATATGAATCGCCTGATGATGAAAGAGATGATATGGGCCTGCTGCTATTTTCATGCGAAAGCAATAAGATGTCCTATATAATGTCCCTTTTCCTAGTCCCATTTCATCCATTTTTAATAAGGTTGCTTTTTCAGCTTCAAAAACAAATTCCAGATCATCAGGGTGGATACAATCAATGATCTGCTTAACGGTGGTTGGATAGGATTTCATCCCAAGAACACTAAGCAAGTTTTCATGAATTTGATACAGGCTATAGTCTGCAACATTAATGACATAGTAATAAAAAGGTCCAATGGCCAGCATCTCTGCTAAATATTGACCGATCGGGATATTTTTTTGAACTTCATACTGATCGGTAATGGGATAGCTTTCCCAAAGGTTTGAAAGTAAGTGTGGTTGTCTTTTCATCTTCTCTCGGTTAAGGATTCAATTGCAAAGTGCATTCAAATTGGCATGAAGGAAGCTATTGGCTAAACATCGTTAATTCTTCTAGGCACGGCTAATAATGTTCTAAAAATAATGAAATATTGACATAAAGCAAAGTAGCCTTGAGAAGATTATATTTTTAAATAATATTGATGTAATAGACGGATTAACAGTTTGTTGATCTGTTTTGTTTTTTAGGTTGTAATAAAATTTTACATTAAACAAGTCTGCTTAATATTGTCTATTCTAAATAGAAGAGCGTAATTTGTTTTTTGATGAAAAGAATGAAAGTTAGAATTGTCAGGTTCGTCTAAACGAAAAAAGGTAGTTTCCATTTAGAAAACTACCGCAATTATTGATACATGAAGATTATTTTTTCAGATAGTAAGTATCTATCCATTTGATATCCTTTCCATCGTTCTTATATATGCCTTCTATTTTGAAAACGAGCTCTTCCTTAGTCAGTTTGATTAACGTGGACTGTTCATTATTAAATTTTAATTTATCGCCGGTTACTTTCCAGATAAAGGGTTCCGGATCAAAAGTTCCATCGTCCTCTTTCCATTGTTGAATACCTGTTCCGTCACTTTTAAACTCGGCCCATTCGCCTTCTTTTCCCATGTACGTCTCGGTTTCACCTGGAATTTCCTGACTCACATATTTGTTCAACTTCCATTTCCCCAAGATAGCTTGTTCGGTTTTTTCAGAATCGTTTTCATCTAATAGATCATTGTCTTTACCACAGCCAGTAAATAACAATAGCAACAGACACATTACAATAGGTAATAGATGTATTTTGCTTGTTTTGTCTTGTGTTTTCATAATTATTGTTTGATTTGGATATATTTATTCATACTTAATTGTGCCATTGATGATGAGGTGTTTGGACTTTTTCTTGGAAACGGGGCTAAAATCTAAAGGCTAAAAAGATACGGCTACCACTTAGTTTGATTTTCTCTTTGACCGTTATTTCTTGTTCTTCTAGGTCCTCAATGTCCAGGTTAAAACTATGTTTAGCAGTGCCCCAGCGTGTTTCGAATCCAATCCCAAATGCCCCATAGTTTGCGGATAAACCTGTAGTAAACATATTGCCAAAGCCGCCAGAGAACTCCTCGTCTTCATAAAGTAACGAATAAGAAGGAGCGTAGCGGACATGCCCAGACAGACTAAATCCATCCGTTAATCCGACATGGACTGATGGACCTACCTGCATACCGATTTCAGCTTTATGCGTTATATAATTTTCTGTTTCTGTCAAAATTTCACCAGGTTGTTCCTCATAAGTATACGTTCCCGTTTGTTTATATTGTGCATAGTTCAAATCAAGATATGTCCAGTCAATACCAAAATATAGCACTTTTGCTATAGGATCTTTATTGAGAAAAAATGTGCGACCACTGCTCAGTGAGGCTCCAAATTTACTTTTGATGTTTAATACGTCGCCCAAATTGCTGTTTGGTATGAGCTGTTGAGAAACATAGCCGATGTTGAAATATTTCTTCCCAGGTTTAGACTGGCCATCAGCATTTAAATAAACTAAACCGAAACTTGTTAATAAGAGTAAAATTCTTTTCATAGCTATAATTGATATAAATTATCCAAAGATAGATACAGGATAAAAAGGATAAAATACCGCATTTGGAGTATTTATCGTTTTGAGTTTGTCATGATGCTTTTAAATTTGTGATTTCATACATTATGGACCTTATGTAAGTGCAAATGGTGGAAAGTGAAGCAGATCATAACGGAATAATGTGCTCTAAAATATCCAAGCTGTGAATTTTTATAATTGTGTTATGTATTGTTAGTATTTAGTAAGTAGATAAAAGCGGCTTACTGCATTTCTTGTCTAAAGGTTAGAAAGGTAGTTCGTTTTTAATTATTATCTTAAAGGCAATTATAAACCTTTACCATATTACAATGGGCTTTCTTTAATTCTATCTTATGATTTAGCATATCACATTGCAAAGAACCGTTTTATTGTAGACAAGTAAGTTTTTAGTACTGTTTGAGGGTGACCTTAAAAAGAAGTGCTTTTTAAGGTCAGCTTGTAGTTCTTGTACTTGTTTTAAGGTCAGTTATTGAGCTCACCTTAAAAATGGGTGTTTTTTAAGGTGAGTATGTAGTTCTTGTCTAGCTGTAGTTAGTTTTTAATTATTATCTTAAAGGTAATTATAAACTTTACCATCCCGTTGGGATATTTCCATTGTTTTTAGGGGCTTGGCGGACCTTTGAACTTTTTTTTGCTTTCTAGGTCTAGGAAATTGCCCTACCTGTGCGCTGATGGTCTTAACTCAATAGACCATGAATTTAAGTATCTTATTACATACACTGATTGATAAAATTGAAAAACTAACAGAAGCTTTACTACTTATATGTAAACTGCTCTCTCTACTCACCGCTGCTTCACGAGGCAAAAAAGCCGAAACTAGTTCGCTGTCTGAACGCAAACTTTGGACACACCTTGATGTGATGCGTTACCTGAATATAAGCCTCTCCACCTATAAAAGACGGGTGAAGGAAGGTCTGCTTAAACCCATGACACTGACCGGGGACGACCGCTACTTTGAAGAAGATCTGACCGAGGCTATGGAACGAAGCCGCATAAAGGGTAAAGTTTAATGCTGCCGTTTCGCGCTATGGCACAAGGTCAATGACGGTGGCTTTACCTATTTCGCAACAGAGGGAAATGCTCTATGCAGTCGGGGAATCTACATTTTTATCAGACAATTTCATTTAATTGCCCTCCAGTATCATGTTGATCCTGGTAATAATCAATTTATTCATGAGGTGCCGATGGTGCGGATGGAAAAAATGAAAATGACGGGTAGGGAAATCAGACGCTCTTGTAAAATTAGGAGATGGACGGGCGACATTACACTTTTTCTCTTGGGCGATGCCGCTGTTATAGTTGCCAGATATGCTGCGCCATAGTGCGAAACATGCCTTTTTTTGAAATGCTCATATCAAATAAGATCAAATGAAATCAATACGACTCAATCTAGCTCAAAACTTCATTTTCGCTCGGTATCAAGATATGTTTGTCTTATTAAATAAGCTCGCGAGGAATATTTAATGTATTAATTAACAGATTTTTAAATGAATAGACTAATGGGTTAGAATAGTTTATTCAAGTAATTAAATGAAACATTATGGCAACAAAAATGAAGGCCCTGATCGGGTTTGCGAAAATGAGAGACGATGAATTGGTGATGTCCTGCAGAACAATAATCGGTGCAATGACCGGAAATCCCAAATACCCTAATCCGACGCCTGATCTCCTAGATCTGGAGTCAATTTTGGAAGATTTTATCACTAAGCTTGCGGTAGCTAGAAAAAGAGGATCGCCCGAAGATACTGCGCTTAAAAATGAAAGCCGGGAACCCTTAATCGTTGCGCTGCAACAGTTGGGTTATTATATAAACGGTGTGGCACAGGGGCATCTTTCAACCTTGCTTAGTTCCGGATTTCCAACGAACAGTGCATCGTTCGGTAATCAGGTACCGCTTAAAATCGATAATGTGAGGCTTTCGGATGGCCGCCAATCGGGACAGGTAAAACTGGAATTTGCTCCGCAGAAAATGGCAACCATCTATGAATACCGCTACCGGATCCGTGATGACTTTGAACAATTATGGGGTGATCGGTTTACGACGACCTCGTCGCGCGGCAATATCATTGCTCCTCTGGAAATCGGTAAATTTTACGAAGTGCAAGTACGTGCGGTCAACACGCAGGGTACTGGTGACTGGAGCGATGCGGCAAGTATACTGGTTCGATAGGTGATAAAAGTAGTACGAGCGAGACAGGGGAAGCAAAGTACCCTGTCTTACATTTTTGTCGATGGAGAATTTATCTGTTATGCACTAGAAGATGCCATTCGCGATGTAAAAATCAAAGGGGAAACGGCAATTCCAGCTGGTCAATACTCTCTGATTTTGAATGCCTATGGTGCCATGAATGCCCGGTATAAACGCCTGTTTCCAGAGTTTCACAAGGGCATGGTCGAAATCGAAGGAATTCCTAATTATAGCTATGTATATATCCATATCGGAAATAATATTGGTGATACTTCTGGTTGCATCCTGGTCGGTAACAGCTATGAATTGATCGATGGTGACTATGAATTACGAAAATCGAAGAAAGCATATATCTCTTTATATAAAATGCTGATCGACAAAATGGCATATGATGCAGTTTGTGTGCAAGTTGATAACCAAATGCTAGACAGTAACGGAGTAAGCTAGTAACGATGTTAGAGAGTGAGAAGGTTAGTAAGTGAGAAAGGTTTAACTAACTAACTAACCTTTAGCTTTCTAACCTTTTTAAAAAAAAACAATGAAAAAAATCATAAAAAAAATAAGCGGTGCTATACAGATCATCTTGCTGGCGCCAGTGAAGTTACCTGCTAAAGTGTTGAATGTCCTTAAATACATCGGACTTGGAATGGGTATTATTGAGTCTGTAATGGTAGAAGATGAAGAAGTCGCATCTGCGGCGAAAAATAATTCACAGGCACGCTCTTCAAATGGCCTTTTGGCTGGTACAGAAGATGATGTTGCCGGCGCTATAAAACCTCCAGATCGCATCGTAAAATATGACCTGGAAACTGGAAAGGAGATCTTGGATGAAACTGAATGATATCCGGATTTCGGCACTAGGGGGAACCATCTGCTCGATATGGGCAAGTTTTTCTTTTGGCGATCTTTTTCAGACAGCACTCCTCGCTGCGGTTGGGACAGTGGTGAGTTTTGTGACGAGTAGACTGTTGGGGACGTTAAAGAAACGCAAGTAATAGATAATGTAATGTTGCAATCAGCGACAAAAAAGTTATGTGTAACTTTTGTAAAGTTAATAAAAATTAATTTCAGTTTAATAATATGGCATAAATAAAAGGCATTCTCAATAGGGAGAATGTCTTTTATGTTTAAAGTTGATATTTTGTAATTAAAGTATTATTATTTAAATAATCAATAATAAGAGGTGTGTATAATTAAAACGCAATGGCTAAGTTATAGAGCGAAGTATTATGTTTTCTGAGTATTGATCATGCAGTCAAAATCGGGTTACGAGTTGGTAAAATCCGATTAGATTTTAGTTTTTTATACGGTAAATTTGTGTCACAGGGTTTGTAACTAATCAATTACATGCCGATACTAGCCGTTCCTCTGTCTACTATATTAGTGTACGATCATAAATTGACCAATTGAATTAACCTTCTGATATACAGGTTTTCTATTTTTTTAATTTGAACTCAATTATACCTTTATTAATAAATTATGAATATGCATGAACACCCTCAAAAAAAAATCCTGTACGGTATTTTAATTTTTCTGTTTTTGCTCAGTAGTCAGCTTTATGCGCAGCAGCAAAAAACTGTTTCTGGAGTCGTCAAAGATGCAAAGGGTGAGGCATTGGCTGATCTCAGTGTCTCAGAAAAGGGCATGGGAAACGCGACTAAAACTGATGCCGATGGAAAATTTTCGATCAAGCTCAAATCAACTAAGACCACGCTGGTGTTTAGTTATGTTGGTTTTCTCAAGCAGGAGAAGGAGCTAACTTCTGGAGACAATAACCTCAGTGTAATCATGAAGGAAGATGGTACTGGACTGGATGAAGTTGTCATCATGGGCTATCAGGATATACAACGTCGAAAAACAACCGGTGCAATTGCTACGGTAAAGGGGAAAGATTTTGAAAATACACCCTATGCAACTTTTGATGGCATGTTACAAGGTCGTGTTGCTGGATTGACAGTCCTCAGTACATCGGGCGAACCAGGAACGAATAATATTGTAAATATTCGCGGATCAAGTAATTTAGGTCTTGCAAACAATGCCATGCAAGCTCCTTTGTATGTCATAGACAATATTATTTATGATGTCAGTGATATCCAAGCTGCTTATGGGAATTCAAGTCCGCTCCAGGCAATCAATCCTAATGATATTGAATCTGTGGATGTATTAAAAGATGCTTCTGCCTCTTCTATATATGGGGCGCGGGCTGCCAATGGTGTCATTATCATCAAAACAAAACGACCAGCTACTGGAAAACCCGAAATACGAATTTCGGCTTATAATGGTGTTTCTGGTCGTCCGTCGATGAAACCGATCACAGTAGGAGCTGCCGAGCGCAGATTGAAATCTGCATTACTGTATCAAAGTGGAAACTATAATTGGTTCAATAATGGGACTATCAGCCAGATGTTGACCGATAGTTTAAATCCTTCTTTCAATAACAATACCGATTGGCAAGGCCTATTCTTACAATCTGCTAATATCAACAATGTAAATGTGAGTATTGGTGCTTCAATGGAAAAATTTTTGTACCGATTTTCTGCGCAACGTTACTACGAGGAAGGGGTCATGATGGGTTTTGAAAACGAAAATTTGACACCTAGGCTTTTGCTGCAAGTGAATCCTACGGATAATTTTCAATTTGAAACTAATCTTTTTGCTGGTTTTACAAAAGCAAAACACGGATCGGGCGATGATAGTAAGTACCCGTTCAATACTTGGGGTTTTCCGTCTTCATTCTATGAAATAACGGATGTGGAGAAATCGATATATACGGGAAGGTATGATGGATTGATGGATCGGGACAACTCGTTTAATTTGAATGGTAATTTTGCTGGTACGATGAAAAAATTCGTGTTTCAAGGATTGACCTTAAGGACACAGTTTTCTTTTAATATCAATAATAATACGCGCGATTTATTTAGACCTGCTCTGATCACCGGCAATCGTAATCTAGCCCAAAATTGGGTCAATCAAAATAAGCGTTGGGAATGGGAGACTTACTTTAATTATATAAAAAGTATCAACAATGTCCATAATATAAGTGCAGTGATCGGTACAGGTCTTGAACGGAATACTTCCAATCAATCATACTTAAGTGGAAGTAGTGACAACAGTGATTATATTAAAACGGTAAACAATATACCTTCAGGATCTGATTTATTT
Source organism: Sphingobacterium sp. MYb388 (assembly GCF_037479535.1). Taxonomy (NCBI): domain Bacteria; kingdom Pseudomonadati; phylum Bacteroidota; class Sphingobacteriia; order Sphingobacteriales; family Sphingobacteriaceae; genus Sphingobacterium; species Sphingobacterium sp. MYb388. The sequence goes on from NZ_JBBGYV010000003.1 coordinate 269,302, forward strand.
GGTTCCGCAAGTATAGAAGAAAGATCCCGAGTTTCATTTTTTGGACGGTTTAATTATGATTTTAAAGATAAATATCTGTTGTCTGCAAGTTATCGAATGGATGCATCATCTCGGTATAGTAAAGATAATAGATGGGGTATTTTTCCATCCATTTCGGGTGGCTGGGTGCTGTCTGAGGAACCTTTTTTTCAAGGATTGAAAGGTGCAATATCATTTTTGAAATTTAGGGGAAGTTATGGATTGACAGGTCGGGATCCAGGCTCGGTTTATGCCCGATACACCAACCTAACATTTGACAGTAACTATTTTGGTTCTGTCCTTGATAATGGACTCTCTGGTTCACAATTTACGTACAATGGGGTGAATGTTGCTTACCCCAACTATTCAAACTCCGCGACTTCCGCAACTATCAAGTGGGAGCGATCGCCACAGTTTAATATTGGATTAGACATGAATCTTTTGCGTGATCGTGTCACGGTTCAAGCTGATTTCTATGTGCGTGATTCAAAAGATTTGGTTTATGATTTGACCATGCCGGTTACCTCTGGTTATTCAACCATTTCAAATAATTTTATAAGTGTTAGAAATAGTGGTGTTGAATTAACGCTCATATCAAGAAATATGGCTCCAGGATCTCCATTTCAATGGACGACAAATTTCAATTTGGCTTATAACAAAAATGTTGTGACCAATTTGCCAGATGGTGGCAAGGAAATTAATGTGGGGCAGATTTTTATGCAGCGTGCTTTAAATGTTGGTCAACCGATTTACCCATTTAAAGTTTGGCAAGTGGATGGGGTATTTGCAACAGATAATGATGTACCCATCGATCCTTTGACCGGAAATAAATTGTTTGATGCTGGTAGGGGACAGTACTATCGGGCTGGCGATCCGAGACGAAAAGATGTGAATGGTGACTTTATTATTGATCATAATGATAAGGTCGACATGGGAAATCCAAATCCAGATTTTACAGGTGGTTTTATTAATCAATTTTCTTATAAAAATTTTAGCCTCTCTACTCTGATCAGTTTTGTATTTGGCAGAACACTTTGGAATGGTTATCTCTCAGATCGACTGCAAGATGCGGGTTCCGAATCTCTATATAACACTTGGGGAACAAATTCAGCCATAGCTGGCGATTTCAATATTGATGATTTTTGGAGGCCAAATGCTGGACAAAGTAAGTATCCAACATTATTTCGCAACTCAGTGGATAACTGGCATATCTCAAATGATACTTTTGTGGAAAATGCAAGTTTTGTGCGCTTGAAAAATATTCAATTGAGTTATACTTTGCCACAGAACTTGATCAAGAGACTTAAATTGCGCATGCTGCGGGTATATACTGTCGTGGACAATATAGCCGTAAAATCGTGGTCGTCAGTGCCCGATCCTGAAGCTGTTCAGCCTAATGGCTATTCTACAGGTAATGGTTATCCTATTCCAAAGAAGTGGACAATTGGTCTGGATCTAACCTTTTAATCACAAAAGTTATGAAAAGAAAAATATTAATTTTGATGCTAGCCGCAGTGCTATGCACAACCTATAGCTGTTCCAAATTTTTGGATATTGAACCTGTTAGTTCAGCGACAGATGAAAACTTCTGGAAAACCCAATCCGATGCCAATGCTGGTACGGCTGCTATGTATGCTTTATTGCGAAAGGCTTTTAACGATGCAAGTGGTATTAGTTTTTATGCTTATGGTGATTTACCTTCCGATGAATTCAGGTCAGCGACAAACGTAAATTTTGATGCTGTTATAAAAATGAATTTGAATTTATCTGTTCCATCTTCTGATACTGGAAATCCAATGTATCGTTTACGCAGATATGAAATATTTTATCAGGTTATTGATCAGGCGAATCGAGTGATTCAAAACTTGCCAAAAATGGATGCTAGTGCTTTTGACAATGAAGCCGTTCGGAACTATTATCTTGGGGAAGCCTATTTCATGCGCTCTTTTACTTACTTCTACATGTCTCGAATCTGGGGGGGTGTTCCGATTGTGCGCGAATCTGTTCAGCCTGTCAGTGCAGTAAACTATCCTGCCGCTACTGAAAAAGAGGTGTTAGAACAAAGTGAAACTGATCTGAATAAGGCACTTACTTTATTGAAATGGGAGAATATTGCGGCAACAGATTTTGCTGTACGGGCCAATAAAGGGGTGGCTTATGCTCTTAAAGCACATTTAAGTGCTTGGAAAGGTGATTATGCAACTTGTGTTCTGGCAGCAGATTCTGTCTTGCAAAGTGGGAAATATTCTTTTGTTGGTCGGGATAGTCTGAATTATAGAACCATATATAAAGGTAAATCAGCAGAAGGTATTTTTGAAGTAGCACAGAATGGCTCAAATGAAAGTAGCAGTACAGGTATTGGATTTTATACTTTGGCAGCTCCTTATAATCGAATGTTGATCAATCCAATCTTTAATATTGACCCAACTCATATCAAAACACTTTTTAACGATGTTAAGGATAAACGCCTAAATAGTGTGTTTGATCTTGAGTTGAATACGGAATATGCAATCTGCAGTAAATATGCCAACCTGTCTTATTCGGATGAAACAGCAAATGCACGAACTATTTTTAAAAATAATATTATTGTTTTCCGCTATTCTGATATTAAGTTGCTGCTCGCAGAAGCATTGGCCGCAACAAATAATGTAAGCAGGGCTCAAACTATATTGAATGAAATAAGGACGCAAGCAGGTCTATTAGCATGGAATGGGGATGGAAACTTAATCGAAGAAATATTTGCCGAACGTGCTCGCGAACTTTTTTTGGAGGGACACCGATTTTACGATATGATCCGTCTAAAGAAGAATTTTAATATTTATAAATTTTCTGATCAGATGATCTTATCGCATTTTAATGCTAAAAAATATTATTGGCCATTTGATCCTAGTTTGTTGAATGCGAATTCACTGCTTAATCAAACTCCATTTTGGAGAAGCGTAAATATGTAAATTAAACTTAACACTTTGAAAAATGAAAATCTTATATTTATTCTTCGGTATAATACTGCTCTGCACTACTTTTAACGCATGTAAAAAAGCTTCCTATTTGGAGGATGATGGCGTACATGTCGCAGAAGTTAATCTTTCTACTTATGATTATCTGGCTGCACATCCAAACGGAATGTTTGATACGTTGCTCATGGTTATTGATCATTTTAAATTAAAAGGTGAAATCGATAATGCTAAAACTTTTTGGGCACCGTCAAATTATTCTGTAAATCGATACTATAAGATAAAAATGGACTCTGTACTGTATACCGATGAAAATGCAGTATACACATTTGATCAATTTTTGAATGATATTCCAATCGATTCAGTTCGATCTTATATCTATTCAGGAACGCCTTATACGTTACAAAATGCTGCCTTTGATTATACTTCTATTACGAATGTTGCGCATATAGATGGTTTTAACTACCATAAGCAAAAACAACCGCAAGCGGCATGGTCTTATCAACCAGTGTACTATTTATATTATGTCAAAGTACGCGGTGAAGCTGATCAGATCGGTGCAGATGGTGTCGTAACGGTCAAAGAAGATGATATGGCAGATCTACGGGTTCTTTGTCAAACAACGGGTATAAAAACATCTTCGGGCACGATACTGCATGTTCTGGCCAATACACATACGTTTATAGGTGATTTTGTACCACGTAAAAATACAGGGCCTGAAGTCGTCACGTCCGATACTGAAATTACGTTTACTTACGATCTTAGTTTTAAATATAGTGCAACAGATTATAGTGGAACAACAGTTGTTGCGGATCTTCCCAAGTTAGCTCGTTTTTATGGTCTGCAATCGGGCAGTATATCGGCTTTGATCGGTAACGATATTACGTATTCGGCGGTTGAACCTGATGGTACTTTAAATCCTAATAGTACGGCTAATGCTCCAGGGCACTGGTTTGGAGCACAAGGTCAAGTTTCTGCATGGGGTACTGATGCTCGTCTTGTTTCTGAATTGGCAACTCCGACCATGACCTTTAACTTATTGCAATTTCCAGGGCAAACGACAGTAGGAACTACGTATACGATCAAACAGGCGCTTATCTACAAAGATAAATCTAAGGGTGATTTGAAAGCTGTTTTTGTGTTTAAGATTACCATTAAATAAAGTTGTAAACAAAATACTTTATCATTTTAAATGATTACAGGATGAAAAAGAATAAATTATGGATATTAATTCCCGCGGTACTATTTTTATCGTTGTCCGGATGTAAGGTTGAAGAACAGGGGTTTTTAAGTGAAAACCTGCGATATAATGTCGCAAATTTACAAGTAAATCAAGGATCTGTTACTTATACCGATCCATTGATTGCTAATGGTAGTACAACACCGTTAATGGTCAAGTTGTTGGCGGTCCGTAATAAAAAAACAGGTGAACTCGCTCCTGAGTTTTTGCAGGAGGGTGAGATTTCGACATATTTGTCCGAAATCACTTGGCAGGATACTACACTGCAGCAATTGAATGCTAAAATTGGTAAAGCAAAGTATCCGCCATTGATGCTCAACGAGATCGGTGGCAGAGTGGGATTTACACAGGCTACCAATTTTGTTGACACGGGACAGTATAGCATCGATGTCGAGGTAAGTAATATTGCTGGAAAGAAAAATTTTAATAATATTTTGGATTTCAGCGTTATTGGAGCGAAAAAGGATTCCGTATTTTATCAAGCTTGTACAAGTTCTGAATTTGGTGCTGAAACTGATTTCCAACCAGTTTCAAATTATAGAATTGATATCGAGCATATTTCAGGAGAAGAGAATAAAATCATTTATATGTGGTTGGATAAAAATGGTGTGCCTTTTAATCCCAAAAAAGGTGAAATTATAAAACGTGGTGACCGTCCAACTTTTAAAAATTGGTCACCTTACTATCCGGAGCTGGTAACCGATACGGCATTAGTGTATCAATATCCAGATGTATCGGGATTAACCTATCCGATTATAAGTGGCACGTATACAGGGACACAATTTTGGGAAGGAGATCCTATTTGCTATTATCGTATCGTAGGAACGGCTAATAGTTTAGGCAGAAATCTGAATCCTGTTTCTACAATTAAATTTTACTTACCAGGTACGTATATCGTTCGTTTTAAATTTTCAACAATTACGCATATTTAATAGATTTATAAATTGAAAAAATTATGAAAAGTCTTTTTATGTCATTGTGTTTTTTATGCATGTTACAAATGTTATCCTGCAGTAAAAATATGATCGCTCCGATGCAGCAGGGGCTTTTAGAAAAAAATGGTCCTGATTCATTATCTATCTATAAGCCTATCGAATTTAATGATATGGATTTTGATAATAATGCTAGTACTTGGTCATATGCGAGAAGTCGTGAATCTGAGCACTTTATTGTTTTTTGGGGTGCTGGTTATGGTGCTAATGATCCAAATGCAAGTACGGTACCTGAAGTATATCGTGTTGATATTGATGACCTGCTGGTTAAGGCAGAAAGTTATTATGATATCAATATCAATACCTTGAAGTTTGCTGAACGTAATCAAGGTAAATCTAATTTGGATCAGTACAAAATGATGATTTTCTTACATTATACAACCGAATGGATGGCTTATGGCAGTGGGTATGATAATGTAATCGGAGCATTATGGATAAATCCAGCTACGTGCAAACCCGTAGGATCTACGATAGCACATGAAATTGGACATAGTTTTCAATATCAAGTATTCTCGGATCTGAAGGGCGGTGCAGGATTTCGCTATGGTTTTGGCGGTAATGGTGGTAATGCATTTTGGGAACAAACAGCGCAGTGGCAAGCTCATCAAAGTTATCCAGAAGAAGCGTTTTCATCACATGATTTTACTGTTTACACTGAAAATTATCACCGTCATATTCATCATGAATGGCAGCGCTATGCGAGTTATTTTATACATAATTATTGGACAGAGAAACATGGGATAGATATTTTGGGACGTATATGGAGACAGGCAATAGAACCTGAAGATCCGTTACAAGCTTATATGCGTATTACAGGAATAAATGTCAACCAATTTAATGATGAAATTTATGAAGCTGCCTCGCGTTTTGTTACTTGGGATTTAAATAATATCAGAAATCTTGGGGCAAATTATATTGGTAAGCATAAGTATAAATTTAACATGCAGCCAAATGGCAGTTTGCGTGTAGCATATGAACAATGTCCAGGTAGCACAGGGTACAATGTAATACCACTGGTTGTACCTGCTGGGGGGACGCAGGTATCTGTCGCTTTTAATGGTGTTGCCAATGCTCAAGGGTTTAATACTGTTAATGCGAGCCGAGCAGGTTGGCGATATGGTTATGTCGCTTTATTGAGCAATGGTGCACGCGTGTATGGTAATATGGCACAGGGGACACAAAATAATGTCAATTTTACTGTACCAGTCAATTGTGAGAAGCTGTGGTTCGTCGTGACAGGTGCTCCAAGTGTTTATCAACCGCACGCTTGGGACGAGGTTGAAACTAATGATGAGCAATGGCCATATGAGGTTAAATTTACAAATACCAATGTTCTGGGATTTATAAATACGACAGCTGATCCAGAGGATATCACATTTAATCAGCATGTTAATCTAACAGTTAGTGCTACAGAATATGGCACAGAACAGGTTGTTGTCAACGCAAATCAGTTAGGACAAGCTTTTGCTGTCCAGCCAGGAGATATTGCAAATTTAATGGCTAATGGAAAAATCAAATTTTACGCTATTGAACCTAACGGTAACTTGAATCCAACTGCAACTGCTAATGGATATGGTCATTGGTTTAGTGCGACGGGAAACGTGACTAATTGGGGAGTTAGTTCTGTCCTTTTTTCTGAGTTTAATGAGAATACTCTCACGTTTACGATTGGTCAATTTCCTGCTGCTTTGGCTACAGGTAATATTTATACTATTCGTCAAGCGCTGGTCTATACTTATGATACAAATAAGACAGTACAAGCGACTTTTGTATTTAAGGTCAATGCACAGTAAATAGCTTTTCTAGCATGTTTTACTATTTCTTATTATTGCAAACCCTATTATATTTGCTCATTAAGGATAAGTACAACAGAGGGGTGTCGGAAATTGGTGTGATGCGGTAATTCTTAATTGGATGGGGCTAAACAATAATAAAAGAAAGAAAGCATTCTCGAATTTGAGAATGCTTTCTTCGTTATGCTAATAAAATTTAGTTTGCAGTCAATGCTACTGCGTTTAATTGTCTCGAAGTTCCATCCGGACCTACAGCGACAATGTTATCAAAGATAACACGGGTGCCCGGCGTGATACCGTTTAAGGCAGATGCCATACTTGAACTCAATTGATTGCCAGAAGTTGATAATACAATGGCATCAGCACGTGGCTTGGCAATGATCATTGTAAATTTAGTCACCTTAAAGTTCGCATCAAAGTCAAAGTTGTCCAGTTTCGCAAAGATTGCATTCTGTGCTTTCAACGCCACGGTAGCCATACTGCCACCTGTTTTTCCTGCAAATTTTGCAATTGGATCTGGAATACGTTTAACACGGAATTCCGTGGTACTCAAGGTCTGCATTTTACCCGGTGCTACTTCAGCACTAATAGAAATGCGTGCAGTACCTGGGGAGGAAACACGGGCATTGTACTTACCGCCTGATCCTGAAAGGCTACCGCCTGTCATGCTAACTTTTACCTTATCTGTTGGTGTTCCTGCAGCAGAAACGGATAATGGGTTATCAACACCAATGTAAAGCACATTCATCTTGTCCGGTGATACAACTGCCGAAGGGCGTGCCACCTGATAGGTCTGTGTCGCTGTACGATATTCTTTCATCGAACCATCCGTTTGTTTCACCTGCACAACTCCGGTCCAAGAGAAGATACCTTCCTTGCTTGTCGATACATTATACACTCCTTTTCCATCAACAATCTGTAATGGTGAACCATTGACACTGATGGCGGGTTGTGATTTAGAATCTGAAGCGGTTAAAAATACTTCTGCTTTATAGGGTTGTCCCTGTACTAAGTACGATGTTGGTGCAACAGCCACTGCGGCAAATTTGTCCAGATTAACAACTGCCTGATCCATTTTGCCTAAGATTAATTTCACCATATCCGATTCCGCATTTTGAGCATCGGTCTGGATTTTGGTCAAAATAGTCATCGCTGCTGTTAGGGGAGTGCCACTTCCGAAATTGATTTCTTCCCAGCTTTTCTTGCCGTTGACAGATTTTTCAGGATCCTTTGCTTCCAATGAAAAGGAAACACTTTTTTGTTCTTCAGGTGTCAATAAAGCGAGGAGCTTAGCTCTTGTTTCATTGATCTTATCCTTTAATACGGTTCCTTTTTTCTCATTGATCATCAGATTCGGCGAAATATCTTCGTTTTCTCTTTTAACAAGATCTCCTTTTTCAGGATCAATACCGCCACCTTGCTTGGTGAAATCTTCTTTTAGTGAGCTGATATAGGTGTTCAGTTCTCCGATGATCGCCTGTGCTTTTTTAGCTTTATCGTAGATCGGTTTCGCACGCGCAGGCTCTTCCTTTAATTTGGTGCTTTCAAATGCCGAGAACAATTGCTGTACGGCAGTGTTGACATTTGAGCGAGATGATTCGAGGCTATTGTTGATGTTTTTAAATGCATCCAAGATCGTATCGGGCACATTCAATGCAAGTAATGCAAGTAGTACCAGATAAAGAATGCTGATCATTCTCTGTCTTGGTGTCTCTCTTCCTAATGCCATTTTTATTGATTTAGATTATACATGGATGAATTAAACACGCGGTTGGTTCATTGCACTCAACATATTGCCATAGATCGCATTTAAAGCGTTTAGGTTTTTTGCCAACTTGCCAACTTCTTCTTTGAATGCCTTAGAATCATCTAATGACTCATTGAAGTTTTGCATCGTATAACTTAAATTTTCATAAAATTGGTTCATCGATTTTAAGTGCGTAGCCGAATCCTGTAGTTCACGCTCGTACATACCATTCAATTGTTGCAGGTTTGTTGTCAGCTTATTCACCTGTTCGTGGTAGCTGGCAGTATCTGCGGATGAATTGGACATCTGTACCAAATTAGCAGAAGCCTGCTCAAAAGCAACACTCATGCTGTCGAATTTGGATGTTGCCAATTTCAGCTTTTGCGTGAAATCTTCTGTTGCCAAAGAAACATCTGAGATTTTATTGATCGCCGACATTTTCTCGCTGAAATCACGTAATCCTCTTCCTAAATTGCCGATACTTGTTTCGTCAATATTAGCATCTGCAAACATTTTGTCCAAAGCTACAGTAGCAGAAGGTCCCGTAGGTGTGTTCACGACAGTTGCACTTCTGGTAGGTAGTTCACCGGTATAGTTTTCATCCAATTCTGGATATACGCGGCTCCAATCTGGTTCTGGTGCAGGAGGGTTGAGACCCATTAGAAAAAATAAGAAGGCTTCAACTCCTAATCCGATTCCGATCATGTAATTGGCATAGGAACCGCCGATGTGGAGAATCTTGAACAGTACACCGATGATGACAATACTCGCTCCCCAAGAGATGGCGACATTTAACCATTTCGAATTGTCTTTTTTCTTACTCATAGTTTTTGTTGTTATAAATGTATTTAAATTGATTACTATTTTGGTTCTTGATATCTTTTTATGTAAAACGTATTTTTCACTTTTTTTGATATAAAATGATATAACAAAAGAAATTATTTGCTTTTCGAACCACACAGCATATTATTTGCGATCTTATTCAGATAGCGCTACATGTGCATGCATGGGTAGGAAAAGATTGCGTCTGTTAAATACAAAAATCAAACCATATTTAATCTTGAAATAAAAATGACGTAGAAAAGATGGATAAATTCTTATTATATTATTCTTCTCCTTATATCGTTCCATTTCATCTTTCTGTACAGAAAGGAAATTAATTGTTTACGACATTAAATAGCTATTCAAAAAATATAGGCGTAACCTTTACAACTTAACTGTAAAAAGCTGTTTCACAATATGTTTTTTCTGATACCAGTCGTTGTATACAAATTCTATTGTACTTGCTTTTAAACAACCAAAATCAGCATTTCTATAATAATCTAATAAATCTGAAAATTTTTCAGGCTCTTTTAATGTTGTTTGGAAACGTGCTGTGGTGATATGAGCTGTAGATAACATATACCTAGTGTCTATGCTTTGTCTAAGTTGTGAGCTATTAAAATTATCTCGTAATTGGCTCCTTAAATTTTCCAATTGATTATTAATCGGAAATCCTTGAATAAGTATAGCCTCCTGAGATGCTGTAACTCCTTTAAAATGTAAGCTTATATCGGAAATACGATGTAAACTTTCTTTGATTATTTGTATATATTTTGATATATCTATCTGATTTAATTTAAAGTCTTGGGTGCATGAGATAATTGATAAAACAGTAATATGCATATCTGTGACTGGTTGATAATACGGAGTGTTATCAATATGACGCATACGTTCTTGAAAAGAATGAATTTTTTCTTTGATATTTTCACTAGGTCTAATAATAACCGTCAGACCCCGTCGGGTATCATCTATATCATGAATTAAGCTATCAGTCGATATTTCCCCACTGCGGATTTTCGTTATAGCAGTATGATACATGTTATTATAGTGATTGGTTAGGTTCATGTGTAAGATGTAAATTTGTAAATGCTACTCTAAGATAGCCGTTTTGATGGTTTTTTTTATAATATTGTGAACAACAAATGGTATCTAAGTATAGGAAATGAAAAGTCTCAAAGCAGATTAGCCGTAGTATTTAATCCAAAAAATCGTTATATAGGTTTAAATTAAGGCTCATCAATGATGAGCGACGTTTTTATAAACTATATTTAATTTTTTAGCTAAAAGCCAATTTTTTGCTACTGAAATTCTTACATAATTCTTCCTTAAAATACGACTGTTTTTATTTTATATAAAATAGATCGCTGTACTTTTGTCGGTATACGTGAAAATTCGTTTTTTATCAGTGATATGTCACGCATTAAAATGAAATTGTTACTATATTTAGCAAATGCAAAGCATATATTTGTTTACCATGCTTTCAACTTTTACTTAATCTTATAAGTGTATCCATGATCGCTCATGATAGTTTAATATTAGCAATTCTTAATGATTCCCCTCAAGCAACCGCTATTTATAATAACGGTGATCTGAATATCGCTTATGCTAATCAGGGTATGCTGGATATCTGGTGTGCTGATGAGTCCATCATTGGAAGAACCTTATGCGCCTGTTTTCCAAATTTTGTACAGGAAGGGTTTTGTTCTATTCTTAAAAATGTCTGGAAGACCGGCATTACTTATAATGCCACGGAAGTCGCCGCCAATATTGTGGTGGGAGACAGAAAAATCAAACGTTATTTCGACTTTGAGTATAAAGCGATACTTGATGAGAAGGGACAGACTTACGCTATATTGCACACGGCAAGTGATGTGACCGAAAGAAAATTGGCTAATAATAAAATGGAAAGACAGCGCGAGGAGCTTTCTTTAAGTTATAAATTGGACCGTTTGGCCAGTACCTTATCGCACGATCTGAAAAATCCATTATCTGTTTTAAAGATGGGAAATGATTTTCTGCTTAAAAATGAAGATCTTTCTGTTCAGGTGGCTAAACGATGGTATAAAAACTTCTCTGAATCCATACAGAATATTGAATCCATCATCAACCAGACTTTGCAGCTCAATAAAGTACGTGGTTCAAAAAATATGGCTGATTGTGTCGAGATCGATAAAAGGATCGGAGAATGGATTAATGAAGTGAAGCTGAATTTTCCAGAACAACACATCGAATTTCAGTTGGGACATCTATATTCTTTGAATGCAGACAGTGGTGCGGTATATCAGATTTTTGTTAACCTGATTGGTAATGCTGTGAAATTTGCCAATAGTAAAGGGGCATATCTGCATATTGATAGTGAAGAGACAGATCAAGGTATTGTCTACATTTTTGAGGATAATGGAATTGGTATTCCTGAAGATGAATTAACCAAAGTATTACTCATGGAAGTTCGGGGTACCAATTTTTCACATATAGTAGGGTCAGGAATTGGATTATCATTGGTAAAAGATCTAATGGAATTTATGGGTGGCACTATTAACCTTTCAAGTGCTATAGGAAAAGGAACGGTTGTTCGATTATTTTTTCCGCAAAGTGTTGAGGATTGCTAGGAAAAGGTTAGAAAGTGAGGAGGTTAGGTAGTTAATTGGTTAGAAAGTTAAAAGGTTAGAAAGTGAGAAGGTTAGACTTTATGTTACTCCGTTACTGGTCACTTGTTACTGGGTAAGGTTAGATAGTTAAAAGGTTAGAAAGCTAGAAATTGAATTGGTTAGACTTTACTTATTACTGTGCAAATGGTTTCAGTCAGTCCTGCTAATGGGCCAGTAGGAGGCGGGTTTATTCGTGTCGCGATATGCTATTCTACCTGCATCCATCAGTTTTTGCAGTTGGAATTCAAGGGTACGTACTTTTATATTCGATATCGTTAAATAAAAAGACAATGGTTGACCAGGATTATTCGCAATGATGTCATATAATTTATCTACTGCATCCATTTCTGCCTTTTCTTTTTCTTTATCAATTTTTAGTCTATTATTCTTATAATTATTAAACTTGACTACTCGTGACCGATCCTCAGGTTTAATATAACGAACAACTTCGTTTATCGCCTCAGGTTTTTTAGAGGCTTTGCTATAGATGAATTTTTCTTTTTTAGAGATCTCTCCGTCTGTTTTAATCGTATTTATTTTGAACCTAGTCAGTTCTTTTCCCACAAATTTATTCATTAAGTTATTGATATGTAAGGGAGATTTAAAATGCTGATAATTATTTTCAATTTCCTTTGTAATTTCTACGGCAGTACGATCTGTGAGAAAAAAATCTGTATAGTTGATCATATAGTCAAGGATACTGTACAGCTGTCCTTTTTGTTCTCTGGATATATTTTTCTTACGAATAAACTTCTGGACAGGTAATTCTACTGGAATTATTTCGTGTTCAGGAAGTGAATTGACCTTCTCTTTACAATTCATTCCATCATCGATAATTTCAAATCTTAATATTAACCTCTTCTTTTTATTGCCATATAGATAATCAAAAAGAATATGTGTTTCTATTCCAACGACAATAGCTAACGCATATACTTCATATGCTAGAAGATGGTCGTAATTTTTATTAAATATTTCGCTCAATGGTGATTCTTCTACATTTGTTGATGGACTTATAGCTATATGAGTGTTAAAAAATAAATCAGATAGTTTTTTAATTTCATATTCCGGATATTTCAATCGGATGATAGGCATATCTTTAAAAAAATGTTGACATATAAGGGATAGATCTAATCCGAGTGTATGTATTATCTTGAAAAAGGCTTTACCGGTTAACTTTATGTTTTCATTTTGTATAATAGCTTCAACATCCTGCATCTTTCGGTTGATGATCGATTGATCATAAAATAGCGCATTTAGAAGCTTATTTATAAAGACACAGAAATCAGTTAAATTGCATAATTCTTCTTGATTTTTTTCCATTTGAATGTAATAATTAAATCTATGGTGTTTTAAAATTTGCATTAAATGTTGCATTGAATGAAGACCCGCTTACAATTTTGTCTGTCTCATTCTTTAAAAAATCACAGCGGAGTAACCGAAATAATTAAAGGTTTTTCTGCCGCTCTATGTTCAACAATACCTATGTTAAACGTTCCTCCGATTTTGGATATCGTGTTAGTTGAGTAAGCATTTTGATCTATTGCGGATGAACATCGTCGAACTGTAATCATTGTGAGTGAATTATCTGATATTTCTGGAATAGATATACTGCTCAGCTCCTGGTCGTTACTGCTTCTAATCTCCAATTGATAAGGACCTATAGAAGTTATTTCTAATCGAGTATAGTTTTGCTGTTGTACACTAAGGTTTCCCTCCTTCTTTTCGGATAGAGCTATGGATAAAAAAGACTTGAGATCGATTTTTATAGTCGCAGAGACAGATTGAGCCCTAGTTTCTGGTATGCCTAGTGTAATCAGGTAGAAAAATATCCCTAAAGATATCCGGAAGGTTTTATTCATTATTTATTCAGATTAGAAAATTATCTCTTTAAAGGTTCTATTTCTATCACTTACTAACTGTTTGTCGTGAAGAAACGATGTATTTCCTGTAACACAATATTAAAATTGGTCTTATTGAATATCAATTGTACTCCGCTTTTATGGAATATCTCTATTTCAGAATCCTTAATTGAGCTCGTGTAGCCAAATAGCTTAATGGAAGGAAATTTTTCTCTAATCCTGTTAGCTGTTTCTATCCCATCCATCAAAGGCATATGTAGATCAATAATGCATACTTGAGGTAATTCGGTACAAGCTTCCAGTTGATCAACTAGCTCTTGGCCATTGCTGCAATTATATAACAGATCAAAAATATTGTTCTGGGCGACGATGGCTCTTATAATAGTGCGCTGCAGGATACTGTCGTCCGCAAATGCAATCTTAATTTTTTTAACCATAATTTTTATCAATATGGAAACTTGGATTTAGTTTGTCGTGTTTTATGGTTTTGAATTTCAATATTTTATTTAATTTTTGTGTTTTTGGTCAATCTTTCCTGTTTTATTCGTTACTAACGAACTCTTTATTTCGGCTTTATCCTCGTAGGATAATTTTTCTAGACAAAAGCTGAAGCAACTTTCCATTTCAATTAATATCCATTCTATTTTTGGAGCTACATATAGTTCTTTTTGTAATCTTTTCTCGTTCATCGTTGGTGCGCTTTAGGTTATTAACAATATCTAAAATGGAGCAAATTAATAGTCCAATTCAGACTGCTATTTATATGTAATCACTTGGTTTGCAGGTGAAAATATTTTTTATCATATTTTGGAGCTATGTATTAGAGGAAGTTTAATTTCTAAAATTTGAGTATTTAGCGGGGATTGTATAATTTTCCATTACCTAAGAAAAAAATACAGTATTTATTATTTTACTAGGAAAAAATTAGTACCTTTGAATAAGGTGAATGTAGTCTGAATTGGACTTCTGCGAATATGGTATTATCTTTATTCACAGATAAATAACGATATAGTTCAATGATTAATTTTGATTTTACCCTGCAGACGCCCAACCCAACAGCCACGATTTTTATTAGAATTTTTGATGAGTTTCAGAAAGAACATCTACTGAAGACTCCACTAAAAATATGTCCGTCCATGTGGGATGAGGAGAAGCAAAGACCTAAAAACATCTATTTAAAGAAATTTAAAAAATTGAATAATAAGCTGGACAATCTGAAAATTGCTATAGCTGAATATTTAGAAAATATTAAAAATACGATGCAACTTTCTCCAAATAGGTTGCAGCAGATTATAAAGAAATATAGCTCAAGCTCAAAAATTGGCTATCCAAAAGATAGTTTGTTAGAGCATATAGAGTCCTACATAAATAGCCGATTGCATTTAATTTCTTCCTCTACATCAAAACGTTATATGGTTTTTCTACATTTGCTTGAACGTTTTGAAGGTAATCGAAAGAGGCATCTTCTTTTGCCCGAGGTTAATGCTTCTTTTGTAAAAGAATTTCTAGAATTTGGAGATTTTGAAGCATATAATAAAAGTACCATTCATCGCACCATCTATTTTGTTAGGACTATTCTTAATTTTCTGGAAAAGAGAGGTGTTCGTACGTATGTTTATGAACTTGAACTTCCGAGGGAGAAGAAATCAAACTTATTTGTCACGCTGAATGAGGATGAATTAATCAGGATCAAAAGAACTGAGGTTCCGGAAGATCTGAAGGCAGCAAAAGATTGGCTTATTATCAGTTGTTATACCGGTCAGCGTGTTTCTGATTTTATGAATTTCAATATGGAGAATATGGAAATTATACATGGAAAACCTTGTATGTCCTTTGTGCAACAAAAGACGCAAAAGGAGATTTTATTGCCTTTACACCCCGCCGCATTGAATATTTTGGCTCAAAATGCTAATATTTTTCCTGAAAAACTTTCCGCCCATAAATACAATTGCCAGATTAAAGAGGTGGTTAAATTGGTGGGGATAAACAATCTTGTTAAGGTCCGGAAAAGATTGGGATTTAGATCAATTGAAATGCTCGTGCAAAAATGGGAAGCTATTGCCAGCCATATCGGACGTAGAAGCTTCGCTTCAAATTTTTACGGTAAGATCCCGACTTCTTTGTTGATGGAAGCTACCGGACATACGACTGAACAGATGTTTCATAGGTATATTTCTACAATTGACACCGAAAGAACTCGGTCTTTAGGGCAATATTTTGAAAAATCATATAAAGATAAATTTTTAGTCGCATAAGTGTTTAGGTTAGAAAGTTAGATGGTGAGCTGGTTAAACTTTGTGTGACTCCGTTACTGGTCACTTGTTACTTCATAGTATTTGGATTGTAGTATTTAGATAGCAGTATTTAGTAATTGCAAGGTTAGAAAGCTAGAAGGTGAGTTGGTTAGTAGGTTAGACCTTTTGTTACATTGGGAATTTTATTTTTTTTAGCCTAAAAAGATGCTTTTTTGGATGTAAACCGATGATTTTGGTGATTTTTAAGTGTTTTTTGTCCACTTTTGGTAAAATGCTTAAAATTATTTTTTGTACATTAGTTTAATATGGAATTAGCAAATATTACAAAAGAGAGACTTGTAGAAGCTCAAAAAAATGGATATACTGCAATTATTACGAAGTACAATTCAAATCCTTTGGATCCGATCTGGATCTTTGAAAAAGTAAAAAAAGATCAGTTTTTTCAATTTTCGGAAAACCTTCAGGATACCTATCAGCTGTGCTACCAGATTTCGGAAGCAATTGATACCGTAGAGGAATACCCTTTTATAGGAAAGGTTACTTTGCCAGATTAGGATTGAGAAGCAAAAAAACGAAAAATATACTTATTTAATATGAGAGCCGATTAGGAGAAATCCTATCGGCTTTTTTATTTGTATATTCTAAGGGAATTAAAGCTAGTTCACATCTTATGTTATTGTTATATTCTTTTAAATTGTCAACGAATCGTGATGTTTTCAATCTGTTCCTATATCATCCTATTCTGTTTTAGAAGTATAGGCATATATACAGATCTGTCCATATTGATCTCATGTGCAAATCGGCTGTACTATTATCTTACATTAGAGATAAAACTATTATCCCCCACATTACGGTGATGAGGGGGATCGTTACAGGGAAAGATCACTTATTTATTTAAAAGTCATCACCATTTTTCTTAAATCTTTTTCAGGAGAGGCATGCCAAAACCCGCAGTAGAGGGAGGAACCAATTGACCATTTTTTATCTTATATCCCGAAAGATCAACATCATCTGACGTGCTCGTTACTCCTTCAATAGTGACCGTGTTACCTAGTCCGCCTGTGAGATGTGCCGTATAGTATGTCTTAAGTAAAGATCCCCATGCGTGAGGCGATGCCTGCACACTCAATTTCTTCAATTCGGACATCAGCTTTCTCCAGTTTGTAAAACCGAGACCTTCGATATCGGTAAGATGTACATCTAAAAGTTTCTTTTCAAAAAGCTCTTGTAAAAGCTTTGGATCCGGATCGGCTTCACCATCTGCCAATAAGGTAATTCTGCCTGTTTTTTTTATATAACTTCTCAATTTTTGATAATCAGCAACGGTTTCATGGAAGGGTTCTTCGATCCAGAATAGCTTTACTGAAGGAATTCCTTCGAGATACTGGATGAATTGGTCAACGGAGAAACCGTTGTTGCCATCCACTAAAATACCGCAATCTGGAAAGGCTTTTGCGACGGCATTGGTAACATCGATATCACGCTGTAGGCCTTCTTTATAGGGCATCCATTTATAACCTCTACCGATTTTGAGTTTAAACTGTCGATATCCTACTTCGTAATCATACCGACATTCTTCGAGTATACGGTCGATACCTGCAGGCTTTTCCGAGGGCTCGAGATCATCAAAGTAGATCATACCACTATAGTAATCGGTTAGATACGGTGTTTTTCGACCAAGTAGGTGATAAACTGGTTTCTGCAGTATAATACCCGCGAGATCATGGAGAGCCATGTCAAAAGGGATATGTCTAGCTTCTAAAGTTCCGATATCAGATGCAAAAATATCGGATACTTTTTTACCCAGTAGTTCTTTTGCGATCTGCTCTGCATCTCTTCTTGATCCGCGGAGTGAGGCCCATCCCATCGCGCCTTTGTCTGTTGTAATACAGCAGATCTCGACATTGGGGCCATATCCATGGAGGTCAAGGCGTGCATTTTTTCCGACAAGTCGGGGATATTTCATCTGAACAGTGGAATATTTGATTTCCTGGATCCGATGATAGGACAATTCTTTATCCTGCGATTTATTGTCTAGGAGAGAGGTCAGCGTCATGGCATGTCCTGCTCCATTATAAAGTGTTGCAGAAGCCATGCCTACGTTTAAAGCCTGTAAAAATGTTCTTCTTTTCATATTTGGTTTATTTTTGATTTTAATTAACTAACCAATAATTCTTATACGATTATTTTTACCCTCACTCAACCGCTTCCTGATTGCTTCATCGAGACATCGCAAAACGAAATGGGCTAGCAATAAAAGCAGTACCATACCTCAAGCAATGACCAGAACCATTTAAGTTTATCAGTTCTTTTTAATACGATAAACGATTGAATTAAAGTATCATCGTATTTTTTGAAAGTTACATCAAAATATAAAAATCATTATAGCACATTTGTTTCAATCGATTTCCAAATCGTATCATTATTATTTAAAAGACATATATGATTTTTCATTAATGTATTCTGGGAGGAGTATTGATAAAGTCAGAAATAATTCAAATTTGTTAATGGTCTTAATATATTAAACCTAAAGAAGCTAGCTTTTTTACTGCTGTGTAAGTGTCCATATCATTTCCCTTACAGGTTTGGTGGGATCTTCCATGACCCCTTCGGTCATGAGAAATTACTCTATATCTTTTTACAGGAAAACATCATCTGTACATCCCAATCATCTAAAACTGCTGTTATCTAGATGAACTTCATCTCTGTGGCTTTATGAATTAAGGAGGCTGTATTGACTACCCCAAATTTCTGTAGCAAATTTCGGCGATGGCTCTCGACTGTTAATGGACTGATGAACATCTGTTCGCCGATTTTTGCTGTAGTATGCCCCTGGGCCATCAGCTTGAGTACCTCGCGCTCGCGTTGGCTAACGGATGGTATGTGGTCTTTCTTATTGCTTAAGATAAAGCTCATCTCCTTGCTTAGCACCTGCTCGCCCCTTACCACAGCCTTTATTCCTTCGATCAATTCGTCGGTAGATACATTTTTTAGCAGATATCCCATTGCTCCGGCTTTTAACATACGTAATGCGATGCTTTCTTCGTTGTGGTTGCTGATCGCAATGATCTGGGTCTCTGGATATTTTTTTTTGATGATTTCTGTTGCATCGATACCATTCATCTCGGGCATATTGATGTCCATAAGAACCACATCTACGGCTTCGGCTGCTAAAAATTCGAAAGCGTCTTCCGCGCTGTTAAATGAACCGCGTAGTTTGATTGTCGAAGTGTTTTTCAAGATAAACTCGAAGCCATTGAGTACGAGTGGATGATCATCGATGATAATTACTGAAAGCATATTATTTGATTAGTTCAAATTGAATGTGAAATGATGCGCCTTTACCTATGGCAGCATCAATTTCTAAGTGGCCATTTAAAATATCTACTCGGTTACGGATATTAGATAATCCTATTCCTCCCTGTTTGGAGTCCTGCATAGACGGATCAAATCCCTTGCCGTTATCTTCGACGGTGATATAAAAATAATGATCTGCGTCCGAACATTGCACCCAGATCTGGGTTGCACCGCTGTGTTTTAACGCATTGGTGAGCAGTTCCTGCACGATACGATATACAGCAATCAGAAAAGACTGGGGGTAATCTGACTGCAAGTTAGTGGCTTGAAAATCTATCTTTAGTTGCGGTTGATTCATCGCATTGCATAGATCGCGTAGGGATAACTCCAGTCCCATGTATAATAAAGACTCGGGCATCATATTTCGGGCTATTCGTCGAAGTTCATTCACCGAATCGTCCATTTGATTGATAATTGTATATAAATCCATTGCTGAATCTGTTTGTGGCTGTACTTTCGCCTCTCTATTTGCAACAGCTGACAATTTGAGCTTTACGCTGGCTAGCATACCACCTAGACCGTCATGTAGATCGCGTGCTATACGGCTGCGTTCTCGCTCTTGTCCTTGAACCATGGCATTGAAGAGGTTAAGTTTTTCCCGTTGTGACGCTAGTTTTTTTCTGTTTCTGGACGATATGTACCAAATGAGACTGAGCATGCCTAGTATAATTGATGTGAGCAGGAAAATGCCGGCAAACAGGCGTGTGCGCTGCATTTTAAGCTGTTGCTGCTGATGGGCTGCTTTTACGCGGAGGAGTTCATTTTCTTTCTCACTGGTCTGATATTTCTTTTCCAGTTCCAGCGTGAGCGCCGTGCCTTTATCTGCAAGAAGGGTATCGAGTACAATTTTATGTTTTTCAAACCATTTTACAGCCTCCTGATAGGCTCCTAGCTGTACCGCAGTAGTTGCTAGATTATAATAAACCATTTCTTTATTCTTCAACGAAGGATTTTTTTCGATGTAGGGAAGCACTTCACGCAGTTTCTTCATCGCTGATGCGGGCTTGTTTGCTGTTTGAAATGCCGCGGATTGGCTGAATAGTATAGAGGCAACCATATCGCTGTTATGCTGCTCTTTTGCGCCCACCAGTGCTTTTTCGAAATAAATATGGGCAAGGTCGAAATCTCGTTGTTTTTCCCAATAGCTTCCTTCTACGCTGTAATAGGTTGGAAGGTAGGAAGAAGCTGATACTGATTTTGAGGTATGGGAAGCACTGTCTAAAAAGATTCGGGAATGTGTATATTTATTATTGAGCAACGCGTTGCGTGCTGCATTAACAAAGAGGGTAAAGCGTTGCTCGGCCGCAGCATTCCTGTCGTGCAGTAAGGTCAAGGCATTGTTGTAATATTGCTCGGCTTTACTGTATTCCTGTAGATTCATCAAAGCCATCGCGACATTCTGAAGATTATTGCCCCAAAGGGTAGAGTCTTTAATGCTCTTGGCCATGGGAATAACTTTGTCGATCAGCACCTGCACATACTCGTGCGCTTTTCCTTCACGTTGTAAAAGTGCACCATAGCTTCCCCACAAACGGGCTCGGTAATGTGTCGCAGAAATTTTGCTTTTCGTGGGTATATCACCCTTGAGGAAGTTTTCGGCCTGCATGTAGAGTTTCTTTGCTTGCGCAAGATCGACGTCAAACTGGATAGCTCCGAGATAGAAACTCAGCAGTCCTTGGTAATAGTCCGTATTGGCTTTATCACCCAGCAATTTTCTGCTAGCGGAAACGTAGTGTAATGCTTTTTCTGTATTGTAATCGGACCAAAAGAAGCTCAGATCCAACAATGCCAATGCTTTTTCTTCGGTGTCTTCGATCTGCTGCAACTGCCTGTACAGACTATCGCTATATTGCGTCAATTGCTCTGGTGACTGTGCAGATGTATTACCAATGGAAAGTAAGAAATACGCAAAAAGTAACAGGATTTTGTACATTATTTAATTGATCGTTTTTTGAAATTACAGATTAATCATCATATTAACAATCTGGAACCATACCCATTGTTACTCCTGATGGGCTCCATATCGGTACCAGGCGCATCTCGCACCCGTCACCGTTGTCGTCATCAGCGATCGTCCGGCGCGTATCAAAAGTGAGTTTGAGCGACGATCCGCTAGGGAAGGGACCATTTTCTGCTTTAAAATTCACGCGCATGGTCATGCTAGCCGTTTCCTTTTTTAGGGATCCTTCGAATGACATCTCTTGCTGCGTATTCTTGATCGCACCCGTGATGTTTTCGTCGATAATGCGAAAGAAAATGCTTGGATCTGTTGTGTCCATTCGGTATGTAGAGCGATCGTATTTGCCGCGCACTTTAAAATTCATTTCTCCCAGATCACCAAAATCGGCCATAAATACCATCGACACGGAGTCTGCCGTGGCTTCAATCAATGCAATCCGACCTTCACCTTTCCAGGTGTAATCATCAGCCCCATTTTGGGAACGTATGCCTGTGGCCGTGCCTTTAAATGGGGTGCCTCCAAAGATTTCGTTGAAATTTTGGTTTGCCTCCTGTTCATTATTCTCTTTTGCACAGCCTGTTAGCAATAACATAAATGCCAGAAGCAATGTTGAATGTATCGTTTTCATCGTTTTCTCATTACGTTATACATTAGCGCCAGATCATCTGTCCACCTGCCGTTTCAATCCTGTCTTTGCCTTTTAGGACCACGGGTATGACACCGGTTGTGTTTGGCGCAATTGGATCCACATTATACTCTTTGCCATCATTGGGGATAATCTTTAGCGACCACATCCAGCCAAAGGGTCCGGTCTGCCTGTATTCAGTGCCTACGAGTAGGTGTTTTCCATCGGGCGAAAACTCGGGTACGGATTCTTTAAAATTGCTGGTGGTCACCTTTTTCAGGTTTGTCCCATCCATATCCATGGTATACACATGGTTTGCAATGCGCACAGCGAGTTGGTTGCCTGCGGGATTGACTGCCACGTCGCCCCAGTCGTCATATTTCATCTCTTTCAGCAAAGTTCCGGATGTATAGGGTGGGGCCAAGCGTATGATATAGTTGTTATGCGTTATCAAAAGCGCGTTGCCAGGCAGCCATAAACGCTGGTCATTAAAACCCAGCTCCTCCCCGTTGATGTTGTAAATACGGACCACGAAGTCGCCATTTCGTTTTAGAATCGTGATACCGTCTGCCTTATCGTTCGAAAGCACAACAATATGACTATTGTCGGGCGAAAGATATCCCTTACAGTACGCATTCAGTCCCGGGCTCTGGTATACAAATTCCTCAACTATGCTGCCGTTCGTTATGTCACTTAGGGTAAAGCGTATGGGGTATTTGCCCAACGTTTGCTCACTCACGACCGTAAGTTTGTATCTGCCATCTCTTGAAATGTCGAAGTTGTTGAGTTTGGAGTTATCGGGAATAAAGGTGGATCCCACCGCATCGGGTAAACTCACTTTGAGGATTCCCTCGGTTGCCCAGTCGTAATATATTGTTCCTTTTAACGCGGACGGGTAGCCATTGTCACCACCATCTGGCCCGTTATTATCCTTTGAACAGGCAGTTAGCAGCACCAGATATACCACTATCAGTAATAAATTTGTCTTTTTCATCCTTTTATTTTTTTTATTCATTAGTCGATTTTCTCTTCAAGGCATTCGTGCTGCCTTCAGTGGCTTCAGTTGTGATATAGCTACCAAGATTTACTCATTTCCATATGTGATTATTCATGCACAATTCTTTTTTTAGTGATATTCATGAACTCGTTTTACTTGATTTGAATAAATCATGATGGTTTCAGCTTTACTTATTTATTTAGGAGTGGCATATAGGCACCCGGATTAAATCAACTCCTCCATTATATAAGTTGAATACCGGTCGTGTCTCCCATAACACATTATTGCAGTTAGTCATATTATCCTGTGTGTCGCTTTGAGCCCTGTTTAAAGTCATTTTTGTCGTCAGAATCGAAGAAGCTGGTATATTGCCGTCTGCAATCAGATATTTCATGCGAATGGTTAGAATAGCACTGTCGTTAGAAAGATACCCATCCCAGGTAAATTCCTTGTTACCATCGGAAACTTTACCTTCCATTTTACCGTTTTCTTTGATGGAAAATTTGCCACCTTTAAAGGTGGCATTCCAATTCTTTCCTTGCTGTTTTCCGGGTATGCCGAGTGTAAAGCCATCACCCTTAGGTAAATTAACGATCACTGCTACCGTAACACTATCTCCATATATTTTATCAACATTTAGGGAAGAAGTACCGGAGAGCGAGGGTAAAGCATCGCTTCCCCCAACCTGCAGGGTGGATTTGGCATCGCCCAAGTAAGCTTCGTCTTGCATGGCGCTGATGAAATCATTTTGACCCGCATCCCTGTCATTACCTGTGTCTTTGCCACAGCTTAGATGTAAACATAGTCCTAACATCAATAGGCATCCTCGATATAAAATAACCACCAGTTTCTTCATACGTGCGTTTTTATCTTTTACTCTAACAAATTTAATGTCTGTGTGATTACTGGTCAATCCACGAAAACAAGGATTTTCAATATGGGATATCGTTTGCTAGAATTATTTCCATAAAGCTTGGAGGTCTTTAAAAAACTTTAAAATATTTTAATTAGTATGTCTTGACTAAAGATCCCCATGCGTGAGTCGATGTCTTCACACCCAATTTCTTCAATTCGGGCATCAGTTTTCTCCAGTTTGTAAAACCAAGACCTTCGATATTGGTAAGATGTACATCTAAAAGTCTCTTTTCATATTTGGTTTATTTTTAATTAACTAACCAATAATTCTTATGCGATTATTTTTACCCTGACTCAACCGCTTCCTGATCGGTTTATCCACACATCGCAAAACGAAATGAGCTAGCAATACAAGCAGAAGCATACCCACTCCAATGATCAAAGCACATCTGAGTCTATATGAGGGTTTTCTTAACTACGATGGGATATGCCTTTTACAGGCTTATCGTATTTTTTGAAAGATATATCAAACTATAAAAATCATTATAACGTATTTGTTTCAGTACATTTTCAATTTGTATCATTAATTATTAAAATTCTTCATGATCAGTATCAATTTACATGATGCGGAGAATAGCTCGTATATCTACTGTAAGAATAAAACAAAACAAGGGCAAAAAACATCTATCAATATAAAAGCTGGACAAATTTTATTTGAGATAATAAAGCATTAATGTTGTTTTTGGTGAAGTTCGACATATACAAGATACAAGGAAAAATTGCTGGACAAATGAGCTTCCGGTTTCTCCATTAGGAAGAAACTAATTTGAGTACGCTTATTTTAGATGCTGATGTGTTTGACTTGAATAGGTTCTTATGAATAGAAAAATAAGCGATGAAATTCTAAAGGATATTAAGTAAGATTTGTGTGATGAGGTGAGATAAAATTAACCTGCCAAGGTTTTTTTTAGTAAAAAGGACTTCAAATTTTTGAAGTCCTTTTTAGCTATTTTACGATGCTATCAGTTGCAATTCTATTCTTTAAATGTATACCATATTGTTAAGCTGAGCTTATTATTAATGATCAAAAAAACGACTGTAATATGATGCTATCACTTATCTCGGTAGGCTTTCTGGACGACGCATACGATAACTGGTGGCTGTAATAGCATGTAAAAAAGCTTCAATATCTTTGATTTCTGATTTACTCAGCTGGAGTGGTTGCATCAGTAGATCAGTAACCGGGTAAAGCGGATCTTTCGCTTTTTGCTCAGCAGTGGCTGAATTCATCTGCATACCGCTGTTGTACAAATTCAACAACCCTGTCATGTTCCAAAATAATCCATTATGCATCCACGGATCTGTATTCATAATATCACGAAGCGAAGGGGTTTGAAAACGGCCGATATCGTTGGGGTCTTTGGTGACTTCATAACGACCCAGATCCTCAAATTTCCGTTTGTAATAAGTAAGACCGATATTGTGGTATAGGTTGTCCGTAAAAAACTGTCCACTGTGACAGTTCATGCAGCGAGCTTTTGTTCGAAAGAGGTGCAACCCACGAATCTCCTGATCGGTCAATACCTTATAGTTCCCATCTAAAAATTCGTCAAAACGGCTTCTTCTGCTGGTTAGTGTACGTTGAAATGCAGCCAGAGCCTTCAAAACTTCAGGCATCGAATAATCCTCTTCGTCAAATGCGGCTTTAAAAAGTTTGTTGTAGGCCGGAATAGCTTTCAGTTTGGGGATAAGTTGGGTGAGATCCATATTCATCTCATGAATAGCCTCAATAGGACCTAAAGCCTGCTCTTCCAGAGAGCCGGCCCTGCCATCCCAAAATAGCGCCTTACGGGCATAGACATTTAATAATGAAATGGTGTTCCGCTTTCCTTCAAGATGATCATTGCCGATCGAGACTGTCAATTTATCTGCCCAAGAAGTTTGCGGATTATGACAACTGCTGCATGATATTTGGTTGCTCCCTGATAGGATGGGATCAAAAAATAATAACTTGCCCAGTTTGACATCAGGGCGCTCCATTAATGAAAAATAATTCGAATCAATTTTTGGGAGTGACTTGAATTCAGCCCACTTTACGCCTGGATCAATTGTCGGACTAGGCCATTCATGCACTGGACGTGCGTAAGAATGACGTAGCTCCTCCTGGTGTGAATATACAAAGGAGGATAATACAACGCCCAATGTCAATAGACTTATTATAATACTTTTTTTCATTTCTCTCTCTTTTACAAATAGAAGTTGACACCCATGCGCCAATTTGTATTTTGACCTCTGAAAGCCTGACTCTCCTCAAGGACTGTTTTTAATTTGGAGGCAGATTCAAATCGAAGATCGATAAAAAACGCCGTTTTTGTTGTGTTGAATATCTTGCTTGTCAGATAGGATAGTTTTGTCTGTAACGCCAAGATATCGGCATCATAATAATAAAATTCAGGATAAGCAATACCTCGTGTGAACGAATTGATCTGGCTCTCTGGAACTTGGAGGCTATTTGTTAAGACAAATCGGTAGGAGGGCGTTAACTGCAGTCGAAAGCGGTCTGCAGACTTTCCTATTTTGGACCACGATAGGGGTACTGCCAGATCAATCCAGCTGTGTTCAGCGAGATGTTCGGTTAGCGCATCGTCACGTTTGTCGTACGCACTTTGTACCGAGATTCCAGCCTCTTTGGGCGATGTTGACGCTGAAGCAAATGCTTTACTGTACAATAACCCCATGTTCCATCGGTTTAAGAAGTAATTTTTGCCTTTATGATAAACACCATCATGACCGCTTGTGCTTTTTAGGTTGAAGCGTACCAGGTTGCCGTTGATCCGCTTGTCCGTGAAGAGCAAGTCTAAGTCAATTTGGTCCAGGTCGAATGTTTGTTTAACATGGTAATTCTGCATGTGACGGACATCATTGGTGTTTTCATTGTTACGCTTTATATAGCCTGCTGACCAATACAATGTCCAGCTCGGTTGGATCCATGTACCAGCTAATTCTAATCCGCGATATTGATCGTATTGCCGAAGTGAGGTAGAATCAAGTTGTTTGGTATAGCCGTAGCCAAAACTTGTAAAATGATGATACTCCGGCAGGAAAGCTCCATTATTCAGCCTACTGTTTTTATAAGCGATATCGGTCTGCGCCTTGCCGTATCCCCAAATACCGGAAACAGAAAAATGTTGCTGACTTCTGGTGACATACGAAATACTGGGTTTTAGCAAAAATTTCATGCTATAGTGTTCCATTCTTGGATCAACCGAGCGCGTGGACCAATGATGGGTATAATTGACCTGTAGATCAGCCTGCCATTGTTGATCTATTTTGTATCCCAGATGTGCCTGTGCATCGTAAGTCTGACGTTCATATTTTCCGGCTTTAGGTGTATAAAAATAACCCGGAATGCTGCTGTCATCCAGACCGCCTAAAAAATAAGCAAGGCTATCTTCCCAGGTTTTTGCATAACGAAATGCGCCAGAAACTACAATCTTATCCGATAGATAGCTGATTCCTCGGGCCTCAAACGCCGCAACAGTGGTTTTTTGGGCCATCTGGCTGGTGCGATAGTTCTGATTTCTACTGTCATAATAGACTGTCACGTCTCCAAAATTTTGCCGCGCGGTATCCTGTAATAAAACGCTGTGACCAAAAAGATACTGCATCTTTTGTTCGCCGGATTTGCTCCAAAGCAATGAATCTGAATGATAATTCTGTTGGGCATGTGCCAAAGAACAAAAACAGAGCAAGATGAAAAGGCTAAAATATCGCATAGTAAAAATTATTGAGACAGACGGAGCTGTCTCAATGCGTTAAAATATTAATCAATAAATGAACTCCCCGATTTGGATGCGTCGGCTTTGTTCAGGTAACCAAAGTCTTCACTGGAGTTATTGGTATCTTTTAAGATACGGCGGCCATTGACAGTTTTTAAGGTTTTACGTACGAGTGACTGGCTGGAATATTGTCCGGCTGGTACAAAAGTACGCACCGCATCCAGCGCGGCAGGTAGACGTTTCGGTATACGCTGACTTTCTGTTGGATGCATGACCTCTACGGCATCATCGATATAGCTGACCGGAATCTGAAGTAGTTTCTTTGTTGCGGCGGTAATCTCGCGTTGATCAGGTGTGGCTACGGTAGGTAGCGTTTTTACCGCTGGTAAATTTTGATTGGCTTTAAATAGGATGAAGGCATCGCGTCCGTTGGCCTTTAATATCATCTCATTGCCCGAAATAAAGTAAGTGACATCCATATTTGGAACATGGGGGTTATCAATATCATATTTGTATGGAGTGCCACCCAGATAAGCGACCAGATTGGTCTCGAAGTCTGCTTTGGATAGATTGACGGTCAGGGTTGGATCGGTAATATTTACATTTGTATTGCTGTTGTCAGCATAAGATGCGGTATGATCTACTGCTGTCGCAGCAATAATGATGCTTTGACCGGGCTGAACGGGATATTTCTTGCCTGTACCATCACTTGGTACCATAAATACGCTATTTGCATACACATAGTCTTTATTGGCATCCAGTCCGGCACCAACAGTAATGCCAAGTGATTGGGTCCAGTCGTACTGATTGCTGCCTGAGAGAAAATATGGTCCGCTATTGTTGTTGTTTTTTCCTTCTACCTGGCCAATATAAAGGCTGTCGGCATACATTACGGCATTGGAATTGTTGTAAATTTCCAAAAATTGATCCCTGAAAGTTGCGCCTTTTACGACATCTGATCCTGCATAATAGATTTGCTTAAAGACCCAATTGCCGACTTTACCAATGGCGAGGTCAAGCTGCTGCTCGGTATCTGAACTGACGTCCAATCTATCTAAAGCACCGTTGAATGTCACCTCTTCTTCCGTATAAATTCCTGTTTTTTGTGTGTATTCCTGTGCGCTGACCACAAGCACTGCAGATACATCGTAAGAACCAGGTGTTATGCTGGCAAAGACCACTTTTCCTGCGGACGCTTTCGTTGCGGTGTAGGATGCATCTGTCGTACGATTGGTAATCTTGATGACTGTTTTTGAGACATCAAAGGATATGTCGCCTTCTGCAGCTTTTAACGTAAGGTTGAGTGAAACTGGGCTTACGCGGTCGTCATCAGACTTTTTACATCCGAATGTGGTGCTCACGATGAGCATAATGATTAGGATTAGATTTCTGTTCATTTTATTAGTTGTTAAAATTTTATTGTTGTTCCTATGGTTAAGCTGGGTTTGGTATTGGGATTGAATATCCGCTCGACACCATTATCAAGTGTGATAAGCTTATATGGCCGCAGGTCCAAAAGATTGTAGACGCGCATATTGACCCTGAAGTTTTTTCGGATCTCCTTCTCAAAACCCATATTCATCGTCGTATAAACAAACGGTGTGTTTTCTGTTTTACTGTCTTTGGTCTGGTTGGCAAGTGTATTGAATGGAGCACCCTTTGCCTCATCTGCGGTGAGGGTATAGTATCTGATGTTGTCATCAAGATAGGCTATCGGATCCAGGCTGCTCAGGGTCTGGTTTCCGCCCATAATATTGATATCCAAAGAAAAGTTGATGACAAATCCAATGCGCGAAAAATGTGTTACGGTGTTCAATTTTGATATCAACGATTTTGTAGATAGGATCAATGGTTCATAGTAGAGTGTTTTGATATAGCGGTTCTCATCCAGATAAGTTTTTGTTTCGGGAGTAGAAGCGTCGTTAAGCGCACTTTTCGCTTTTGTATAATTGTATGAAGTATTGAGGGAAAATGAGGTTGCTATAACGGCAATTTTAGGGGTAGATAGATACCATTCAAAACCGTAGCTTTCCGAGGCTAACCCATTGGTCAATTGATGGTCAATGAAACCTCCGGTAACAAGCGTTTCTCCTGTTGAAGCATATTCGAATTTATTTGTTGTTTGATTTAACCAGACCGTATATTGGGGCAGCTCATATCGGCGCAAGTTGTTCATCGCATAGAAACCGTCACTGTTTTTCTTGTAATACGCATACATGGATGAATTGACCCAGAGACTTTTGCGCTCTACACCAAATTCCACCTGAAATGATTTGGATGGTTTGATTCTGCTATTGTCGATCTGTATTTTATCCGTGTATAAAAGATACAACGAAGGATCAATACCACCGGCACTTGCGGTGATCAGGTCATAATCAATAAAAGTAGGTCCGGGATATAACTGGGCGAGAGAAGGTGCTTTGGTCGCAATGCCCAGTGCTCCTGTAAATGTCCATCGCTGGTTCCATTGCAGTCGCGAATTGAAACGGGGCTGAATGGTACCGTAGCCATTTTGTACATCATAACGTACACCAAGATTGTTGGAAACGATGCGGCGACCCAATGTCAGGTCAAACTGATCTTCGAGGTAGAGACTCCAGTTTTTGGCCGATGGAATATGCTCAAAGGAATAGGGGCGCAAATTCTGCTGATTGTAACCGACCAATCTCGGGCGCTCGGGGTCAGAAACTACACCTTGTCCACCATTATTCGAATAATTAAAACGCGTACCATAGCTCAAGTTGTGACTAATAGACCCTAACTGTACATAGCCATTTGCAGAAAGGTTGACTGATGCATTAACGGGCTTTCCGATGATCAATTCTTCCGTCATTGTTGATAGGTACACATACTTACCTTCATAAATACCTGTGGTATCTAAATAGGCAATGGGTGTAAGACCTCGGTTAACCGCGTAGCTGGCATAAGATTTTTGTTTACCCAAAGAAATACTGCTGTTGACCTGCAAATTTTTCATCCATTGTTTACCGATTTGGATCCCCATACGGTTGTTCAGTGAAAATGTATTGTTGGTAAATTTGGAGGTTCTGAGTGTTGCATCATCGGGGTCCTGGCGGCTGTTGTCGTTACGGCCCGAATAATCCAGTGAAAGCGTGTTTTTAATCTTCCCAAAAACATTGGTCCACATTAAACTTTGTGTGTAGCGATGAAAAGACTTGACTTTATCTTTCGGATCGGCGTTACTGTAGGTCCAGTTGGTGCTGGAATTTAGTGCTCCCCATTTGGGTGATAATAAAAACCCCTTACTGAGCGAACTGTTGGTAGAGCCTCCATTGATATTAAAACTGGTAACATAAGGACTCTTTCCGGCCTGTCGATCTATAATGACAGCACCATTGGTTACTTCGCCATACCGAGCAGGGGCAATACCTTGAATGACCTCTATTTTTTCAATATTGTTAACGGGTATATCACGCAAGTCTATACCCTGAAAAGGAGTATCGTAGCTCTTTGCGTTCTGGTTGCCAAAATAGCTGTCGCGATACCCATTTGAGGTAAGGGTACTCCCATTAAGGCCGCCGCGCGCAAGTCCTCTGGTCTGTAGATTGGCATCATTGGAAATTCGCATATCATCAATGACAATGGCGATCCCCTGTGAATTATTTAAGTCAAACACAGGATTGGAAAGTTCGCCGCCACGTAAGGTGAGTGTCGATAGACTATTGAGGTCTAGAGGTAATGTTTTTTTTCCGGGTAAGGCATTCATGACGTCTACCAGACTGAAAGCCTGCAGCTGATCGATCGCCTGCTTGTCAATATGAATGGACGAATTGGAATGACCATTATTATTTACATCGGGTAAAATATTGACTTCGTCCAAGGTCAGAGATAGTTCGCGGAGAACAATAGTCTGACGCTCTTTTGATTGTTTTGTAGTATAGGAGCGATTGAGGGTCTGTTTTCCAAGATAGGCTACTTTAATACGTATGGAATCATGGGTTTGAACGTCAAAATCAAAATTTCCCGAACGATCGGTCATGTAGCTGATATTAGTAGTTAGGGAAGTGACCGATGCAAAGGGTAAAGGTAGTCCTTGCTCATCTTTTACCGTTCCATAAAACCGCTCTTGAGCATTGACCATAACAGCCATGCTGCAAAAAACAGATACCATTAATTCTTTTTTCATAAGCATGCATAAAAATGCATAATTCAGCTTGTGCTATAATAGCTGAATTAAGATGGTGCCAAAATTAGCTTAAAAAAACGTGTTTTTAAAATTATTTTTAATCAATCTAAATATAGAATAAGGTAATTTTAAATTTTGCATGCAAAAAAACGTATTTTTAAATTTAGCTTTTTTTGAATTTTAGCTATAAAGATTCAAGGGGACGATTTGGACCGGAGTTATGTTTGCTACAGTTTTAAGAAGTTATCCAGTTGAAATATAGCGACAGCCTTATTCGCTAAGGATGCTTGTTGCGAAGCGGGATCTTTTGTTCTTATAGGGCGTTGGATATTATGATACAGCAACTATTCTTGGTGCCCCTTTAGCAGAAGGAAGCCCCTATTGTCGAATCTCGACGAAAGGATTAAATATGATTTAAACAGATTAATTATGTTGTTGTGGGAGATGAACATGGAACTGTGAATGACTATTTGGGATACAGATGGAAAAATGTTCCAGAGGAGGATTCATGGTTATTTTTTATTATTCTCGCCGTCAGAAGAACAGCTCCGTTTTGGTCGAAGCTAAATGGATTATGGAATAAGGGTTAAATCAATGAAAAATCCGAGTTTCCTTTGCAAACAGATCTAGAAATTAACGTAAGCACAAGACAGGAAGATTTTGCAATCTAATTTTACCCTGAGAAATAATAAACTCAGGGCAAAATTAAAATATTGACTTCTGCCAATCCACAAAAGCTTATAGATTCAAAGCTTTTATGGATTTAATTATTAACAATTTGTCTTACACAGCGGATGTTCCTGCCCTCGGCATTATTGTTATTAGGGTAGGTTACATTTCCCCAAGAAAATAACCATGCAACTCTTGTGAAGGCAGACTTCACAGCATACGATGTATTGGAGTCTCTATTGTCTGAAGTCCAATAATGACATTCACCAGAAGCAAAAGCACCTAAAGCGATACCACCTGGACTTCCCACTACTGATGTTCCTCCACCAGTTACGTTTGGTTTAGTACGGTAGCCTCCAAATGATAACGTAAGATCATTGTCATCATAAGCAGGATTAGCGGGGTAGTCACTATCTCTATTCCACTTATAAGCATATTGCGCACCCCAGAATAGTCCCAACACCTCTTGTTTATTATCAGGTTGTCCTGCGGCCTCCCACTCTTTCTTTGTCGACATACGCCAAGTGCCTGCTGGATAGACGGATGTACAAGGGTCAACACTGTTAGCTGTCCCAGTAGGTGTAGCGGACTTCCAATTCCAAAATTCAGTATCTTTTGTCGCTGGAGTTGACCCCCCTGGATTAGATTTTAATCTATAACGGTCCATCTCATTTGCGTTATACACCAGATTGGATCGTGCCCATAAAACACCGTTAACTTTAACAGGAGATTCAATAAGGCGGATATTCAATCCGTAGGTGCTGCCTATTGTAGGGCTATAAGCTCCTGGATAAGTATATGTTACTGGAGTAAATGTTCTTACACGTGTATCGTCTAATGTTACTTTTAAAGTGTTTAATTTCATCTTGAAGCTATTGGCAGGAATTGTTGCCGTATTTAATGTAAAGAAGCTTGCGACTTTAACTGTATTGGCAGGATTTCCATTTTCCCCCACCATTGACGATGCTAACACTGCTTTATCTACATTCACCACATTATTAAACTGCCCTGTTAGCATATTCAAATCACCCATTTGCAAAACAGTCGTATTTGAGCTGCTTTTAACTAATGAAATGCTTGTACTATTTTCTATTCTGGCAAAAAGCCCTCTAACATTCAATTTGACTTGAATTCTAGCAGTCATGCGCTTAAATGTAATATCCAAATAATTTTCACCGTTTACAGTATTGACATTGCCTGAAGCATACAAGACATCTTTGTTTTCTAGTCCACTACGGGAGATTACTCCGGCGCCATTAATATCTGGAACACTTGCATTCTTTTCATTTACAGAAAATGCGTACCAAGTATATTTCTTATTGGCGTCTACCTTGATTTGTGGATCGACTCCTGAAGTAGCAACTTGATTCACCACTAAAGTATGAGTCGCATCATAGATCAGAAGTCGGAATCTAGTGTTATTTTCCATTGAAGAAGATGCTGCCTTCGTTGTACTTGAGGCAGCTTTCTTGCTTAAAGTATCGGATGAGCTAGTCTTTGCTTCCAATGGAGCTTCCTGACCGACCGTACCTTCTCCAAAATCCACAAATGCGTCTACACCCCCCAAAGATACCAACGATTGCTTATTAATGCCGCTATTTCCTTTATTGGACATTTTTAAGTTACTAGGTATTCCGCCGACTATTGCTTCTTCTATTCCTTTCACACCAACTTTTAATACTGCGCCGTCTCCAGCTGGAGCCATCTGTTCATCTTTCGAAGAGCAGGATGTGAAACTGGTGAGTAATAAGCAAAATACAGCCAATCCGGATATGTTTTTTCTTATGTTATTTGATATTATACTTTTCATCTTGTCTTTTAATTTGCTGGAATATTAAATATCAAAGTCCGAGTTCTGACCACCACCATCAAACCAATCTTCAGTTTTAGGATTGGAAGGATTGGACGAGTCTCCAGGGTTGACCGACGCAGATCCTGCGGCAATGCCCTGTTCTAATACAACAACCGTAGCATCGACCCGTGGCACGACATATGGTTTGCGTTTTTCTTGTTTTTTCATACTTAAAAATTTTAATTTTGATGTTCTTAATTTATTTGGTACAGTAGCTATTGTGACAGCAATACTACAACCATAAATAGTAAAACGAACTGTATTATAATTGTTTATGTTTTATTTGTAGAGGCGGGTTGACATCATGTAGTGAAATAGCTACGTGTTAACTTGTTTGTGTATATTTTAGTATTTAAATATGTTTTATATTAAATGGTTAATAAAATTACATGTTTACACATGTGTGTTTCCCCTTGTATTTAATGAGGCAGATTTTTTATGAATAATTAAGCTTTATTTATCAATATGTTGTAGAAAGAAAACTACATGTTGTAATGAGGCCTCTACAGGACGACAATGAGATGTTAAGAAAGCGCATTTTTTTTGTAAAAGGAATCATCTTTGTTATGGATATTTCATGATTTAGGAGTTTACAATAAATTGTAAACCAAAATAAACTACAATGGAAAGGAATAATAATGATTCAAAGAGAGTGTCGAATAAAGCTCGGCTACAATCTGCAATTTCAGATATAATAAATGGTTACTTATTGTTAAATGAGGCTGTAGAGAAATATGAAGTTGCAGCCTCCACTATTATTAAATGTCTAAAAAATATCCGAGATGAAAAGGAGGGGATGTTACAATTGAACAATTCTAAGACACAAACTAGGGCTACAAACGACTCAGGAAATATAGAGGAGAATCAATAAAAATAAATAACTGAACAAATGAAAAATAGCAAAGACATAATTGAAATTTTAGATAATAAATATAGCACATATTTGGAAGATGACGGAAAATGGCTCCATGAAGGATTTAGCAATATTTTTAGAGAGAGAGTTCCTAAAAGAGAGAATTTAAAAAACTCGGTATATCTGATGTTACCCCTGGAGATCAGGATAGATCTAGATCAGCTTTTATAGGGCCTAAGTCGCTTACATTGTATGTGTGCGGTCATCAGAAAGTCTTTTATAGTAAGGATTTCAATCCTCATTGAGAATTTTTGTTCTTTGAACATATTGAAAATAATAGAGATTTCCACCTCTATTATCTTATTTTGAGGTCACAATTTGTGATCTCAAATGTTCAAATTCCTTTTCTAATAATTCAAACATAAATTCATCAGAGAACTGGTCTACATTTCTTCTTTTTCAATGCCAAATGTATGGTTCCGAGGGGTTAAAGGATGCTATAGAGATTTTAGGACTTACGGGTGTATAGATCTATGAGGATAAGGAACCGCGGATTGTTATCGCGTAAGAGTTTCATGTTTTTTGTCGGACTTACGGCAAATAGGTGTGGATAAGGGGGGCACTCTCAATAGGAGTTATGTATCAAAATGGTAATACCACTTCCAATTTTTTGTATTTAACAATGTCAGGCTTGGCAGTGACAGGAGTTGGTTCTGGTATTGTAGCAGGATTTTTATATTAAATACGATATCTTTAGCTAAGACAGACAGTGATATAGGTCAGCATATTGATAGTTAATTTGAATAGAAAATGCTGTTTTTAGATTGTATGTATGTTGGTAGTGTTGCTACAATAGTTTGCGCCTCTGTTGTTTTGACAAGTATTTCTATTT
Source organism: Sphingobacterium sp. MYb388 (assembly GCF_037479535.1). Classification (NCBI taxonomy): domain Bacteria; kingdom Pseudomonadati; phylum Bacteroidota; class Sphingobacteriia; order Sphingobacteriales; family Sphingobacteriaceae; genus Sphingobacterium; species Sphingobacterium sp. MYb388. Next base: position 305,616 of record NZ_JBBGYV010000003.1, read on the forward strand.
ATGGTATAGATGTTTATTATTTTAATTTTAGTAGGAAAATAGATTCAAAAATAGGAAGGGAATTAAATATATGGTAAGAAAGATGTTATTTTTAGATTTTTTGATGACAAAATGGTTTGTAGGTAAGAAAAAAATGACAGAGTTATTCCAGGGACGATTATTTTTTAGCTAAGGCAGCATATATGGGAGATGAACAGGAACTTATTTTTGAGAAAAGACTTTTAGACTCGAACTTAAATTATAATTAAAGCCCCAATCCGAAGATTGAGGCTTTAAGATCTTTAATTAATTTTATTGTTGATTTAAAACTTTAAACAATAATTATGGTGTATAACTTCCGCTATGGCTCGTCATCCCATCTTTACGCATCGCTTCAATAAGCAGACAGTTGTACACATAGTCCCAACTTGAACTGACTTCTGAATTTTGATTCAGACCATATGGCCACCAATGCTGGCTATCGCCACTTATCACCGCATTTTGATCTGAATTGATCAATTTTAACATGTTGTTTCCATTGGTAAATTGATATTTTCCAGCACTTATTGCTTGCTGTGACCACCAGCTTGTTGTGCCTGTTCCAAATGTATGGTTCATTTCATGTAGCATCGTCCGGATATTTTGGTAAGAAGTATTTGTTCCAAATCGCATCCATCCTTCATTATTCGCATCAGCGGTAGCAACTCCAGGTACATAATTAAGGTATACATGCTTAGTCGCTGATGTATATTGATTCGCATACCATACGGCACTGTCAATTGCTACTTGCAGGCGTGAGTAAGCGGCAAGCTCTTCCGCTGTAGGGCTACTTGCTTTGTTGAATGTATACGTGACGTTACCTTTCTTAATTGTTCGAAAGGCAATATTGGTTCCGTAGCTCACCCCGGTTTCATTGATAGCATATGCGCGAAGATGGTAGTTCATCAGTGGAGTTAAATTTGTTAATCCGATTCGAAATTTGCCAATACCGTTTGCTCCATGTGCAACCTTGTTTTGCGTGATTGTTGGATTTTCTTCTGTGCCCCAACAAACGCCGCGCTCTGTGACTGCTCCACCACCGCTATTCAAGATTTCTACATCGTAATACGCTCGTGATGAACCGATAATAAACATCGGTGTTTGGGCAAAATTGACGGATTGTATATCTGCCGTTTTTAAAGTAACCTGATCTCCGTATGCTACCCCACCTTTGTTTTTGGCATAAGGTCTGATGTAATAGGTTGTAGATTGCACGAGGGAATTGAGCTGAACGCTAAATTCTCCTGATCCTTTACTTACCGTAGCTTCGTGCGGATTGTTTTCAATCGTGGGATTGGGACTTGTGCTCCAACAAATACCTCGATTGGTGACTAGTGCACCGCCTTTATTGGTCACCATTCCTTTAACCATTGCTCCCGAAGTGGTGATATTGGAAAATGCTAATTGTCCTAAACCAGGAAGCGCAATTCCTTCTGGATTTTCGATTGGCTTTACGGGTACCAGATCTGATGTTGATTTGGCGCATGCCTGCACAGTTAAGCCGAGCATAAGCAGATAGAAATATCTTTTTTTCATGTTTTCTTTTTTTATGGTAAAACTTCAAAAGTCATATTACCTGTGATCTTGATATATGATCCATCACTCGCTGTTCCAGGCATGTTACCCAACAGTCCGATGGTGACGGCACTTGCTTCAGATAAATTAAATTCCAGTACGGCCTCGGTTCCTGAAATAACTTTATAAGCTAAACTTGCAGCTGCTAAATTAGCCTGGTCAGGTAATTGGGTTCCCTTAGCAGCAACTAAATGGACTGTTCCGGCAGCTCCTTTGTCCAGTTTAGTAATGGTAAACCGATATTTTCCAGGTTGAAGGTTGGTTGTTTGATACATTTTTCCATTGACAATCGGAGCTAAGTTTGGCGATGGTGTAGCCCACTGCCACCATCCTGCTTCGAACGATAAACAGGCCTGGTTGGAGCGGATCTCTATTCCACCATAGAAGTTATTGTCGGTATGTTTAAAGTTTTTTGCGGCATCATTCAATTGCCAATCTGCTGGAGTTCCCCATCTGCTGCCTGCCATGGCAGAAGTTTGGAACGGGAAATTCATATTTTTGAAGTAAATCTCTTTGGGCAATATCTCTGTGACATAGTTCGTGTAAAATGTATCGACACTTAAGGTATCGGGGATAAACAGGGTACGATAACGGTATGGTTTTCCAGGAAGATAGTTTTTTAATATGCTTTCACTGATATGGATCGAATCACGTTGTATGACCAGCTTTCCTGCAGTATTGGTGTACTCGACTTCTGTAAATGTTGCTCCACTGGTCAAATCGATACCGCCCCAAGTAATGGTGGTGTTTTGATCGCCAGCAAAATATCCTGTCGTGTAGTAAGGGCGATTGAGTAAGCCAGATCCATACCTTTCGCCATACGAAATTCCTGTTTTAAAAACGCTGAGTGATTTGTTTCCTTGTCCATCAAAAGTGATAAATTCAAAATTATGTACCCCTTCTCGGATGGGTAGAGATAACTTTAACGTATCCACTCCTGGCGTTCTATTGATATTAAGCTCGGCGGAGTCCTGTCGATTGTCCCAATAGACTTTTAATCGTTCGATTTTCGGATCAGCCATAAATAGACCGGTGATATATACTCTTTCTTTTCCAGAATAAACTTTTATCGAATCTATTTTTCCAGTATAGCTTTTTTCTCCGTCTTGTAGATATTTTTTATAATCATCACTTTTTGAGCAGCTGAAAAGATGAAGTAGCGCGACGCCAAGCAACATGCTCTTACCTATTATTTTAATGAGTTGTGTTTTCATAATTTTTGTATTAAAAATAAATGGTGGTCCCCGTTAGCGTGGGTCTCCATATACCTGAACTTCTGCGATTGCCATAAATGAAGAACCTTGCCAGTTTTTTGAAGTTTTTATGCGGAGATAGCGCACCTTTGGAGCACTGACATCAAAATCGAAACTAAGTCCCGAATTGGCGAGTTGGTAGTCTTCATCGGTCTGCTGGCCCATCGGTAATCCAGAAGGCTTTTTGCTTTCAAAGTTTCCGAGTAGTTTCCAATTATTCCAACTGCCATCTGAAGGAGGATTGTCTGAACCCCAGATTTCGAAAGTTTTTACATTTCCACCATAGTAATACATCCGGCCATTATTGGTGTATTCCGGATAATTCCAGATGACGATCCGACTCATTTTGGCTAAAGTTCCTGTATCAAAAGTGATCCATTGCGGACCATTGATCGTGACGTCAGTGAGTGAGATATTGGGCCAATTGATGATGTCGTTATCCCACATTTTTGATAATCCTGTCGACGCATATTGTTGTTTAGCATCAGTAGGTAAACTAATGGCATTATAACGGGATTTTGGCAATGCAGTTTCGAATAGGGGTGTAATGGTGGTCACCATGGTATCCGTAAAATTCATGTACTTATCGCGTATGGTGATCGCAAATTGTTTCGGATTAGGGGCAAATCCGCGAATGGTTCTATTGATCTGTTTTGTCGATGTATAAATATTGTCTACAGATGGAACCCACTCTCCTAAGGAATCCACCATGACCATAATGGTCAGATTTTTTTCCTCTTCATTATCTGCAGTTATCCGTATTCCGCCGAAGGCTCCAATTGCTTCTAAACTTCGAAAAGTATCCCAGATCGGATTTTCCAATGGAGTGACCGGGATGGTTACCGGTGTTGAGCTAATTTCGCTGCGGTTTACGGTAGAGAGTTTAATATCATGAGGTTTCATATCCGCAAATCCTTCTACAAGCAACGAGTTGTTGTAATAGGATGATTTTACCTCCATTTCTTGACCAGATGCCAAAGTGTATGTCGCGCGTACATAAAGCAGATCCTGATCTTTGGGAAGTGTGTAATGGAGACGGGCTGCTCCCGGTAAATTTTCGACCTGGACATTGCTTACAGGTTGTGGAGCAGTAGCATTGGTTACCTGAGCAGTCTTAAACTCCTCCTTGCAACTACTCAATGCTGCTATCAGCATGAGTAATGTGAATATATACAGTTTTGTTTGATTCATGTTCATAATTATCTTGTATCATCTATAATGAAATAAGGGCTACCAACCCAAATTTTGCATCAGTGAAGGGTTTACGGTTAATTCTCCTTGTGCGATCGGCCAAAAGTAATCACGTGGTGCAACGAATGTTTGTGCATACAGCGTGCGTAAGCGGTAGTAATCACTGGTCACTTCTTGGTTAACACTCCATCCCGTGATATTTTGGTTGAAATAATTAACCGCCAATTTCCAACGGCGGAGATCCCAATAGCGCTTTCCTTCAAATACCAATTCGATCATGCGTTCACGCTGAATGATTTCGCGTAGACCATCTTTCGTATTTGGTTTGCTGGGATTGGTTGAAAATGAACTCCAGGATTCGACGATACCGGCCAATCCTGCACGTTCACGGATGCGGTCCAGATATGTGTAGACTTCTGTAGATGGTCCATTGGCTTCATTTAAGGCCTCGGCATACATCAGGTAGATATCACTCAAACGGATCGTTGGCCAAGGGTATGATTTGTAACTCACGCCACTGCTGGCAAAAGCCTGTTCCCAATTGACCAGTTTTTTTAAGAAATACCCTGTTTCATTGATCCATCCATGATTATTTGCTCCTGCAGGTTGATTGAGTTTTGCCTGTACATAATAGGTGTCTTCATCGGATAAGCTCTTGGTGTCAAATTTAAACCAGATACCGCCATCAAAACCTAATGATGCATAAAATCGTGATTCACGGTCATAATTTAACCGAGCTGTCGTATAACCTTCTTTAATATGAAAGCGTTCTTCATTCTTAGCTGTTCTTAAGGTAAACCTGTTGGTAAAGTCTAAGGTCTTATCTTCATTGATGGGTACGCCATTTTTGGTGTAAAACATTTCGGCAATTTTGATCGGGGCACTTAAATGCTGTCTTGCAGTACCTACTACAGCATCAATGGTGAGTAATGGCATGGCATCACGCTGGATATTCCAAGCTTGATAATTAGGATTTGCCCAGATGTGCTCAGAGGACCAGCGCTCATTGAAACCTAAGTTTATACCTAATATTTGTGCGGTTTCATCACTCATCTTAAATTGTCCATATTCCGTTTTGCGAAATGGGAAAAATGTGGTGCCGGCTGATTCTGCTGCTGTAATTGCGGCTTTGGCCGCTTCAGCGGCACGTGTCCATTTGGAGGCATCATATACGGGATTAAAAAGAGGTTCTCCATCCTTGTTGCGGACCGCCTGAAAATCTGAATTACCATTGAATAAGGGACTGGCAGCGGTTAACAAAACTTCTGCTTTTACCGCTTGAATAATGGGCTTAGTGACCCGGCCTAATTCAGATGCCTGATCTGGAATGATCAAGGGAACAGCACTGTTTGAAGCCGAATCTAATAACGATACGATGTAGTTCACGACTTCGTCGACAGGTCGTTGTGTTACCCGAACTTCTTGCTGGTTTGCATCCAAAGGAGTATTGGTACGTGCCAAGGGTATTGGGCCATATTGGCGCATCAAGATATAGTGGTAGTAGGCTTTTAAAAACATGACTTCTCCAATCCATCTCGAACGATCTTCACTGGATAAATCGGGTACTTTCGATGTGTTAGAAACATTTTCTAAAAAGATATTGCAATCACGGATAGCGGTCCACATGCCGCTGCGCCAGGTATCTACTAATGGGGCATTTACATTTTGTCCTCCGCGTGCAATCCGCCAATTATTGGCTGGATAGATCTCGCGTTGCGCGACAGGAATCCATACTTCATCGCCTGCTAAAAAACCGGTATTGCTCTGCGCATCGGCATTGTTGGGTAGCCATGCATAGCAGGTAAATAAGAATTTTTCAGCTTCGTTACGCAATGAAAATGCATTGTCTATAGTCGCGACATTGTCGGGAACGACATCAATATAATCTGCACATGCGGAAAAACCGATGGTACTAACGGATAGATAAATGAGGTAGCGTTTTATCTTTTTTATCTGTAAATTTTTCATTTGGATAATTTTTTATAAATAATCATGAGTTGCTTGTCTGCAATCGATATGATTGCGCAGGGTTCAAATGATGGAATCCTGTGCTGCAGTTCATGAGCGTTTTATCATTTTGTAATGTTTAAAAACCAAGCTGTAAGCCAATATTATAGGTGGCTTGAATCGGATAGCCGATACCTCGTCCACCCATTTCTACGTCCCACATTTTAAAGGAACTGATCGAAAATAGATTCATTCCATTGGCATAAATCCGCAGATTTTTTGCTTTAAGTCTATTCATTAAACTTTCTTTGAAAGTATAGCCGATTTCAACAGTTTTTAATCTTAAGAATGATCCATTACGCATCCACCATGTGGATCTTTGGTTGTTGTTGGCAACAATATTTTCACTTAATCTTGGCCAGAAAGCATATAGATCTCGGTTTTCTTCACTCCAGTAGCTATCAGCGATTACGCTTAGAAGTCCATTTTGAGAACCTCCGTTGAGATAGAAGGGAGAGATGTTTTCAGGATTGATAAAGAATGAAGATCTTGCTGAACCTTGAAAATAGAAACTGAAATCGAGTCCTTTACCGCCCACTGTACCTCCAAACCCATAAATCAGTTCGGGTGTGGTTGGGTAGCCAATGGCTACACGATCTAAATCGGTAATTTGGCCATCGCCATTGATGTCTCTGTATTTGATATCACCCCCTAAATAATCAATACCAGGTTTGCCAAATTGAACGGGAGAATTTAATACTTCCTGATCGTCAACAAAGAGTCTTTCAGCTATATATCCGAATTCTTGTGAGGCGGAGGTTCCGACGGTATAGCGTCCAGGCTCTTGATAAGCCGGTTCATCAACGATCAAGCGTTTACTGACGGCATAGGTTAATGTGCTTCTTCCCTGAAGATACCAACCGTTCATAAAGTTTTTATTATAGCTCAATGTCAGATCCATACCTTTGCTTTCTGCTTTATTAGTATTTGCCACGATAGGGGCTCTTAGGCCCATTGTGCTAGGGATATAAGACCGATTTGTGAGTATATTGCTGCGGATTTGTTTATAAATGTCAATATTTAATTCAATTGCATTAAATAGACTCAGATCCATCCCGAAGTTGGTCTGGCGAGATCTTTCCCATGTGATGGCTTCATTGGCATATCGGTTGATCGCAATAGTAGGTCTGTTATAGCCCCCCAGTTCTCCGAAAGAAATTTCACCGGCATTCATGTTAACTTCTGAAAGATAGAAGAAACGATCCTGTGCTCTACCGATCTGATCATTTCCGGAGTATCCATGCGTAGCACGTAGTTTGAATTTATTGACCACGTCACGGAGTGGCTCAAAGAACGACTCGTTTGAAATATTATAAGATAGACCAAAGGAAGGGAAGAAACCCATGCGTCTTGCTTTTGCAAATCGCTCGGATCCATTATAACCGAAATTAAATTCGGCAATATAACGATCATCAAAATTGTAGGTAAATCTACCAGAAAGACCGATATTACGCGCTGGTAAAGACAGTTGTAGCGATCCGGCATTGCCACTTAATGAATTTTGAAGCAATCCAATTAGGGTGGCTCCGACATTATGCTTGCCAAATCCGCGGTTGTAATTGGCAATAGCATGCGCATAAAACATGGAATTGACCTCTTTGTCAGATTCCGAGTAATCGAGATATTCTGTTCCAACAGGGCCTATTGAACCTTGAGAGCCGTCGTTCATGACACGCAGTGTCAGGTCGCCATCAGCATTTGATGATGCCGAGTAATAAAATGGATTGTACCTTCTGCTCACTTCAAAATAAGCGTATCGTTTTAAGTAGGTCATAGCCGTTAAGTTCAGACCCGGTACGATAGCACTTAAGTCTTGACGTAATTCAATCTGTGGCATAATGGTCGAGGTGTTGAATTCCTGATAGCCACGTACCATTTCGGCATAAGGATTCACAAACAGACCTCCGTTTCGATTTAGTGCATTGCCAAATAGGGGATGGTTCATGTAAGGCATATACGAAGATGGATATAGCGCTGGAAACATCACGGGGTTTGACCATATTGCACGTCTAAAGGTGACGGCACCACCATTGATACGGTTGTTATTCTCGTCCAAACCACCTATAGGGCCATTATAATCATCAAATTGGGCGTAGACCCGTACAATTCCTGTAGTACTCGGAGTAAAGTTGATGTCGACATTGGAACGGACTGAATAATTTTTCAATTTAATGTTGTTATTGAAATTGTTGATGCCATCAACCTTCAGAATTCCGTTGTCGATATTGTAAGTTCCTGCTAAGTAATACCTTGCTTTGGCACCGCCTCCTGAAATATTTAAATTGTTTCGCTGATTGAGGGTATAATCTTTGATCAGCTGATCAATCCAATTATTATTAGGATAAAATAGCGGGTTATCTCCAGCGCGGGTATGATCGATTTTACTTTGCCAATAGGGCAATCCCTGGCCGCTCGAAGCATCTGCAGGTCGTGTCAGATAAGCTTCATTGGCCATTTCCATATACCGAATGTTATCGGCAAACTGAAAATTTCTGGTGTTGGTGGAAATGTTGTTTTCTGAACGAAATTCAAATTTTGTTTTTCCTTCGGAGCCTAGTTTTGTGGTGATCAGTACGACACCATTCGCACCGCGCGCGCCATACATCGCGGCGGCATTGGCATCACGTAGGACTGAAAAGCTGGCAATGTCGTCCGGTTGTAAACGTGCCATATCGGTTGGGGATGATTCGACATTATCTATCAAGATCAGCGGATCTTGTTTACCGGTACCAAATGTACCCAGCCCTCTGATAAAAAAATTGGCATTATCAGATCCGGGTTCTCCACTGCGCTGAAATGCAATCATACCAGCTACACGTCCTGCTAGCATGGTCGTCAGATTACTCGTTGGCCCTTTTAATTCTTTTGGGTTAATCGTCGTTACTGAACCCACAACGGATGTTCTTTTTTCGCGTTGCCCAAAACCGGTGACAACTACATCTTCTATCACATTCTCATTCATCTGAAGTATGACATCCAGTAAGATGGTATTATTGGATTCAACTTTTTTTTCTGCTAATGCTATTTCTTGACGTGTATAGCCTACACTTGTAAAAACCAAGGTTGCGGTTTTACTGGCACTTATAGCATACATCCCCTGTGCATCTGTCAGTATTTTTGATTCGCTACCTAGAACTCCTACAGTAACCCCTTGTATTGGGGTGCCACTACCCGAGACCTTTCCCGTCACACGGACTTGTTGAGCTGTGGCAACATAGCAGCTTAACGTCATTAGAAATATCCAAATTCCAAGACGCTTTTTAAGCACTTTACCTCTTTTCATTAATAATTAGTTTGGTTATAAATTGGTGAGTATTTTTACTCGATGTACAATTATCGCAACTATCTTTTGATTAAATTGGGGGGGATTTGGTCAAAAATAAGGGGGAAAATCAGCATAATTGGAGTGTTGAGATTTTAATGTGAAGATTTTCTCTACCTCAATATTTCGCGCTAAATGGTTTTTTTAGCTGTTTAGAAGACAAGGGAGACCTATTTCTTTAAAACACAGGCAAAATTGGTTTTACAATTATTAAATGTTAATTTAACACTTGTAAAAAGTCTGCTTTTTACATAGATTTATAGCTATACAAACCAATCATTTACGCCAATAATTATGAGGTACAATCTATTATGCCTTCTTATTTTTTTATTGCTATGTTTTGATATACGAGCGCAGTCATCCATCGAATATCTGGGGATCGATCATGGCTTGTCCAATGATTTTGTGACCGATATTTATCAAGATAAAGATGGATTTATGTGGTTTGGAACTTTCAATGGCCTCAATCGTTTTGATGGCTATGAATTTAAAATCTTTAAAAATAATCCATTAGAGAATAAATCGCTTCCCGACAATCGCATCACCGATATTCTTGAAGATCAAACTGGTAATCTCTATATTGCAACCAAAGGCGGATTGGGGGTTTTTGACATGGATCGCAATCATTTTACTCGGGCAGATCTGGTTAAAGGCGATTTGGAAATGCAACCTATTGATTTTTCCATCCATCAGCTCGAGAAAGATAACGATGGTCAACTCTTTGCTACCTCCGGAAAAGCGGGTTTATTGACGATCAAGAACACCGCAAAAGGTCTTAAAGCACATACTGTCCCTTTATATATTTCAGGAAAAGTAATTGATCAAGCGTACAGTGTAAGTTCGATCTGTAAAACTTTCGATGGAAGATTAATGTTGATGATACATGGGGTGGGATTAGCGATATATGACCGTAAAAACAACTGCATTCAAGTTCTTGCACAGGGAGATTTTAACGCAACATTGATGACTGCTTCTAGTGATGGGGGGGTCTGGTTTTCAAATGGTTGGTCGGTCACTTACTATGATTGGCAGACTAATGCCTTTCAGTACTACAGTTTTGTAAATGGCTTAAGTAATAAGCGGATTGTTAATCTATATTTTGGTCAGGATCGTAAAATTTGGGTATGTACCGATGGTGATGGCATTCAGAAGATTAATGTGGATACCAAAAAAATCGAAAAGAATACGGGTTTTGATGAAAAACAACTAACCGGTAATGCTGTTGTTGCTATTTATGAAGATAATGAGCGTCGGAAATGGCTAGGTACGATACGCGGTGGAGTGAATGTGATCGATCCGCAGAAGGGTAAATTTCAATTGGTAAAACATCATTCACCGGATAAGAAGGTAAGTTCCCGAGATTTTATTTCTGTGCTAGAGCAAGCGGATCATGATCATATTTGGGTCGGTACGGATGGTTCTGGCTTATTGAAGTGGAATTTAAAACAGAAAGTCTTTGTACCATATCCCAATACTTCCCGACTATTATCAGAGCGCGCATTTGTCACGGGACTTATTCAGGATGATCATCATCAATTATGGATCGGGACTTATGATTCTGGTATTTTTAAATTAGATATGACTAGCGGTCAGATCAAATCCTATACCTGCTATTATCCCCAAACCGAATATGTAAATGCAGCAGCTTGGCGCTTGTTTAAAGATAGCCGAAAACGAATCTGGGCATCGACTTTGGGCGGAGGAGTGGTCTATCTTTTTGATGTAGCGGAAGATCAGTTTAAACCTTTAAACTTACCGATATATGATGTGCTGACGTTTTTTGAAGAAAAGGAAGATATCCTCTGGATGGGATCTTGGTCTGAATTGATCCGCTTGGATCTGAAAACAAGGCGCTTTAAAACATATGCAGTGGGCACACCTGTCCGGTTTATCAAGAAGGCTGATCGTCATCATTTATGGATAGGTACGGAAGGGGGAGGACTACGTTACTTTAATATAGCGACGGGTCAATCTAAAACGTATACAGAGAAAGAGGGATTGCCAAGTAATACTTTATTAAACGCACTTAATGATGATTTTGGCAATTTGTGGATATCGACTTATCATGGGCTATCAAAATTTGATACCAAAGTGCGCTCATTCCAAAATTTCTATACATCTGATGGATTGCAAAGCAATCAATTTAATTACAATGCCGCGCTGAAATTGTCTGATGGACATTTGGTGTTTGGAGGCATTCGGGGATTCAATTTGTTTCAGTCGCGTGACCTTTTAGTCCATACTGTTTTTCCTGCACTTAAATTGACACAACTCCAGATTAATAATAATCCGTATGGTACTGATAAACGTTATGGCACAGGTCCTCTCAATGCCATTAGCAAATTGACCATCCCTTACAATCAGGCGGTATTGTCCTTTTCATTTGCCGCATTAGATTATAGTTTTTCAGATCGGATTAAATATGCATACTTTCTTGAAGGATGGGATAAGGATTGGAATTATGTGGATAAACAGCGATCAGCATATTATTCGCACCTTAAAGAAGGAATTTATACGCTAAGAATTAAATCGACGAATGCAAATGGTGAATGGAATCCTAGTGAGCGTACTATTGTGATTCAAATCTTGCCTCCATGGTGGCGTACAGGCTGGGCTTATACAGGTTATGGAATGTGTGTTGTCGCTGCACTGTATCTTTATTTTCTGTATGTACGACATCGAGCTTTATTATTAACGAAATTGAAGGCCGCTGAGTTTGAACGTGATAAAGAAAATGAACTTACAGAGAAGAAGGTCACATTTTTTACGCATATCGTGCACGAAATACGTACGCCGCTTACTCTTATTATAAATCCAATTAAAGAATTGCTGAAGGATAGTGAAGATCGTGTAACAGATTACGAAGAACTTCAGGACGTATATCGTCATTCCAAGAGATTGCTGAATCTGGTCGATAAATTATTGCTCTTCAGAAAATCCGAAGGAAACTTTGATGAACTATCTCTTGTTCCTCTGGATATCGTGCATTTGGTTCAGGAAGTTTTTCTGTGTTTTCGGCAAATCGCACATTCGCAAAATATAAGCTATACGTTGAAAACTGATATCGAGGCTTATCCATGTTATGGAGATTTTGAAAAATTGGAAATCTGTTTTTTTAATCTATTGCAGAATGCCCTAAAATATACACAAGGTGGGGGTATGGTGACCGTGCATATGAATAGTACGGTCACAGGTATTCGCATTGAAATATCGGATTCGGGTAACGGTACTCCGACTCTGCTGAAGGAAGATATCTTTAAACCGTTTCAGCGTGACTTCTCTTCTTCCAATACGGTAAAGGAAGGTTTTGGAATAGGCTTATTTTTAGTCAAAAAATTTGTGGAAATACATCAGGGTGAAATCAGCTATTACCCCAATGCTGATCGAGGCATGACTTTTTGTGTTGACCTGCCACAGCATGCTATTCTTAATGATGAGGATCATATTTTAGAAGTTTCCAATAGTGCTTTTTCTTCTCGGGAAACGATGGGGCTAAACGATCCGGTTATGGCAGAAAAGGCCGACCGTAAAAATAGTCATTATCTCGAGGGATCAGATACATCAATTTCGATAGAACGAGAAATCATACTATTGGTGGATGATCATGCTGATATTCGAAATTATATCTATAAACTGTTTCAAGATAGGTTTTATGTCGTGCAGGCTGAAAATGGGGAGCAGGCTGTTGCAATTTTACAAAAAATAGAACCGCATATCATCATCAGTGATATTATGATGGAGGGAGGTTCGGGGATTGATCTCTGTCATAAAATTAAGAAAAGTAATCAGTGGAGTCATATTCCTTTAATTCTTTTGACGGCAAGTTCCTCATCCGAAATAAAGTTGAAGGGGATTGAAGGGGGGGCTGATGATTATATTACTAAACCGTTTGATAAAGACATGCTGATGGCACGTGTGGATAATCTGATTCAAAATAGGAATCGTCTGCATGAATACTTCCATAGCCATATAACGTTGCAATCGAATGACCACAAAATTCCGGTTGAATATAAAGAGTTTTTGGAGAAAGTGATCCAAGCGGTTGAAGCACACTTGTTGGAAGAAGATTTTACGGTAAAAGTGCTCGCCGAAACCATGGGGATGAGCCATTCGAATCTCTATAGACAAATTAAAGCGATATCAGGAAAATCTGCTAACGAATTTATTCGGTACATCCGACTTCGTAGAGCTGCACAAATTTTAATTACGACTAAAGCGAATGTAAATGAATCTGCTTATCAAGTTGGTTTTCGAGATGTTAAGCATTTTAGGCAACAGTTTACGAAGCTTTTTGGTTGTACCCCATCAGAATATCGAAAACGCTATCCTCATTTAAAGAAATCCTATGCGCTAGATGGACTACTGACTCATTAAGATCTGTGCCGATGAGAAAGATTGACTGTGGAAATATAAGGGCCATCAAAAGTTTATGTATTCAGCTAAGTAGGTTATGAAGTAAGTCTGTTAAGTAACTATTTACAGATAAATCACATTTGTTTTGCTGAGATTGATTTTTTGTATCTTTACAATGTGGATTGATCATCATGTTTAGACATCGAGATAAGGGACGGAATTTTGTACACAATGTGCAGCTGGCAGCATTATTGTCCGTAGTTTCTGGTGTAGTGAATATTGTAGGAGTTCTTTCTTTTAGGACATTGACGACAAATGTAACAGGGCACTTTGCTTTTTTTTCTGAAGAGCTTTTTCGGAATAACTATGGGTTAGCTTTCTTGAGCATACTCTATGTGATTTCATTTTTCCTTGGTGCTTTCCTGGCAAATACAACCTTAGAAATGACTTCTAAAGATACTGTTCATTTTTCTTACACATTACCTCTTGCTATTGAAATTTCTCTTCTTGCAGTTGTTACTTTCTGTTTACATGATTACTCAGTTTGGCTATCTTGTTTATTATTGGTCGCGATGGGTTTGCAGAATGCGCTTGTCACAAAGATATCAGGTTCTGTGGTACGTACGACTCATCTGACGGGACTGTTTACTGATCTAGGTATAGAATTATCGCAAATGATTTTTTACAAAAAAAGTAATGAGCGGAAACTTCTGAGGGGGGCTATTGGACTCAAGGCAATCATTATTGGTGGATTTTTCCTTGGTGGAATTATAGGAGCATTTTTATATGTATGGTTTGACCGAAAAACGTTGCTTTTACCTATACTCATATTATTGATTGCACTTTATTTTGACCGCATCCTTTTGGGATATTACCGGTTCAGAAGAAAAAAGCTGGGAAGCCATGATTAAATAAACAAATGCAGCCTAAATGATTTTTTTTCAAAAGTTGAGTAAACCTCTACATGCAGTATGTTCGAGATCAAAACTTATTGGAGACCTCTTCCCATCCGCTCCAATAAGAGACAATTCGAGTGCCGACAGGTGTTTGCCTAAGTTGTTTTCTAAAATATTCTGTATATACATAATAGAGTTCTTGGTCCGGCAAGATGGAGTGATCTATTGTTCTTTTTTCTTTCAGAATGTTTCTGTATAAAAAAAGTACCATACTGCTGGTATGCAGTACGGTACTTCAGTATGCTTAATTTGTTGCTCCTTGATTAGCCATTAATGGCCAGCCTGGATTTTGGTATATGCTTGAAGATTCGGGTGAACCGTCTGGTGAAGTTATGGTAAAGTGGCTCATGGCAATTGGATTTAAATAATGTGCACTGATCCATTTATACCCGTCGAGGACTAAATTGGTTGCCGCTAAGTTGATGCGGTAAGGTCTAAGATAATTGCTTTCAGACTGCAGGGAAACATTGGCTGTTTTTCCTGCAGTATTTGGCTGTATCAACGATGAAACTCCTTTTTCATCTTTATACCATTCTTGCATAGGTCCCCATATTTTCATGCCTTCAACAATATAAGGTTTTGCCGCAAGTTGGTCTAATGCTCTCCAGCGTTTTAGATCTGCAAAACGCAGGCCCTCAGCAACTAATTCCAGGCGTCTTTCTCTCCGGATATTATATAAAACTTTATCCGATAATAATTGTCCGGCAGAATAGGCCCCGAAATCACCTTTTGCTTCCATATTCATATCGGTGTTATTGACCGTGTTCATATAGTCGGTGTTGACTCCAGCACGCTCCCTGATTTGCGTCCAGTATGCCTGCGCCTTAGCATTGACCGAACCATTTTTAAGGTAACTGGCTTCGATATAATTTAAGTAAGCTTCAACGGCTCTGAATACAATAGAACCGGTGGTGCTTGTTGCGCCTTCGGATTGTGCAATCAGGTAATTGAAACCTTTCTTAAGGGCATATCCTGTCACATATCTGGTTTCAGCAATTCCTAAAATATCTGGGTTTCCCTCTGAGATATCTTGTCCATTTGTATTCTTCCGATCGGTATAACTTAACTCTCCCGGAGCTTTCATAAAGATCTGTAAACGGTTATCGCGATCAATTTTTACATCGCTGATTAAATTATCGCCTTTATATCCTGAATTTGCGGCATAAATCGGTAATCCATTGGCCATAGTGAAATTTTCTACTAATCCTTTTGCATATCCCGAATTCCCTGCATTTCTGTTCATGTAATGATTGACAGCATGTGTAACATTTAAGGGTAGGCTATATTGTCTCCAAAGAAGCACTTCACTATAGGCATTTAGGTCAAAATCTCCAAACATCTTGAAATAAGGGTTGTTTGATGAATTAAATCCATTATCCTTTGTATTGTTTACCAAAGCCACTCCATCTGCTACCAACTGCGCAGACTCCATAGCCTGTGTCAGGAAATAGTCGATTTCCTGATCGATGTTCATGGCGAAATTGGGATTTGATTTTGCTCCTGGCCATCCTGGTCCTCCTGGAACTAAAGCAGTTCCTTTATGGTATTTCAGCCAGGTAGCTTCATGCAGTGCCACACGGGATTTTAACAATAGTGCAGCATTTTTGGTGATCCGAGTTTTTCCGGAAGCAGTTGTTGTACTGAGTAAAGTAGCCGCTGAATCCAGATCTGCGATGATAAAACGGGCAACTTCATTTCGCGGTTTACGAGTGGAAATGACGGTTAATTCCTCCAGATTATCTTTTACGGTATTTTTTAAGATAGGGAAATCTCCCAATGCCTGTACTTTGTTGAAGTATTCGTAAGCCCGTAAGAAATAGGCTTCACCGATATAATGCTCAATATTGAGCTTATTGCCGGTTATGCTGTTACTTTTCCATTTGGGAACTACCGATTCGAGGAAATAATTGACCTGACGGATATTCGTAAAATCCCAGTCCCCACCTGTAGCGCCTACCCGCCATTCGCCAGGTACCCAACGTGTCGCATAACCCGAAGTTACTTGATTGTCTGTCCCGTTATCATTAGCAAATGTACCCAATCCCCAACCTCCATGTGTTGGGAAATTGTAACGGGTAATGGTATATGCCGCGAGATCAGCTTCTGTATTTAAGTACTCTGAGGGTGTTACCTCGGATAAAGGTGCTCTATCCAAATATTTATTACAGGATAATAATGTACTAAAGGCAAGTACCGCTGCGCAGAGTTGTTGTATCTTATTTATATAGCTCTTTTTCATTATTCAAATCATTAAAAATTCACACTTAATCCAAAAGAATAGATGGTTGAGAACGGGTATGATTTACCATCGTTCCATCCTCCTAAACCTACCGTCTCTGGGTCAAATACTTTTGCCATTTTTGTAAATGTCAATAGATTCTCTCCGGAAGCATATACACGGATTTTTGATAGTCCGATCTTTGATAATAAAGCAGGGTTGAAGGTATAGCCGAGCTGCGCATTTTTTAACCGTAGATAAGCGGCATTCTGTATATATCGTGTCTGGGTCTGCTGGTTCTTTTGGGTGTTGAAATAAGGTCTTGGTAGGTAGGCATCGGTGTTGATCCCCAGCACATCGTTCTGTACCATCACTGAATTCTCGTCCCTAAAGAAATCCATGTTTTCCTGGAAACCTGCGGATTGCCACATACCGCCATTGGCACCCCAGAAATAAGGTCCGTTGGGCACGTGATCCCGTTTTCCAATTCCCTGAAGAAATACCCTAACGTCAAATCCTTTATAATTGGCAGTAAGATCTAAACTGTATCTAAAGCGGGGTAGGCTATTGCCGATAATGCTCATATCACCAGGATTGGCCAAGGTATTTGCTCCATTATTTACTTGTCCATCTCCATTTTTATCCAAATACATAACATCTCCTGCTTGCCATTTGGTAGCGAAGGATTGTTTGGTATTGGCAATATGTGCATCCATCTGCTCCTGAGTCTGTGCGATACCTAGCGTTGTATAACCCCAGATCTCTCCGTTCTTTTTACCGTTATACCATTGGGTAAAATTTCCGGTTGAATTAGGGTATTTTGTGATGGTCTGTTGATCGTCTGATAATACAGCACGTACGCCATAGTTGAAATCTCCGATATCGTCTTTCCATGAAAGTTCAACTTCAAACCCTTTAGAATACATTTCTGAATTATTGATGCGAGGTACCGCTGTTCCTAAAATCGCAGGTAGATCGGGTGCGGGGCCAATCATGTCATAGGTATTTCTTTTATAGAGATCAAATGCGAGTCCTAAACGATTGTTGAGAGCCGCGACATCCAATCCTAGATTCCAGCTGGAAACACGTTCCCAGGTTAAAGAAGAGGAAATTAAATTTGGAGCACTTGCCGAATTTGGTTTCACACCATTGAGTAACCAGCTACCTTGTCCGGCTGTAACAGGCATGATGGAATAGAAAGGATACCAGTTGTCTGTTCCCTGATTACCGAGTTCTCCATAAGATCCTCTAATTTTGAATAGTGATATTTCAGATTTTAGAGGCCAGAAGGCTTCGTTGGAAATATTCCAGCCTGCAGAAAATGAGGGGAAGAGATTCCATCTTAGGTCTTTCGGAAATCGGGATGAACCATCATAACGGGCATTTAATTCCAATAGGTAACGGTCTTTATAGCTATAATTGACCCGGCTAAAAAATCCTGCAATAGCCCAGTGCTGATAACCACCATTGGTTTTCGGGTCTAATGTTGCGGTATTTAACGTAGGGATATCGTCTGTGATCAAACCGCTCATAGTCCCTCCTAGCGTTCTGTACTTATTCAATTCTGAATTGAATCCTGCCAGAACTGTAAACTGGTGGTCTTCGGCAATATTGAAACTATAGTCTGAAAATAAATTGGTACTGAAGTATTCATCTTTTCGAGCAGTTTCCCCGACACTGGTTCCGCCAGCACTGTTGTATCCGACCGGAACAAGGAAAGGTTCTTTGTTTACTGCATAAGCATAAGCTTTTAAAATTTCCCCGTGATCATTCCTATTGGTGATTCTGTAATTGACATTACCGGTGATATTCCAACCTTTGACCGGTTGATATTTTAATTGGATCTGCTGATATAAAAAGTCTTTTTGGTAGTTGGTACGTCCTCCGTCCAGTAATTGATTTATTTCTGAAGGTTCTGAAAAGAATCCATTATCATCGCGTACAGGAACGGTTGGCCAGCGTCGGGCAATATTATGATAATAAAGGTCATTCATATGCGTTGCTTTATCAAAATCTTCTCTTACAAACCGGGTATTTGTTAATAGATCTAGCTTATCGGAAATTTTGACATCTAATTTTGTAGCAAATGAAAAACGTTTGAAATTATCGTTTGCATATTTATTTAAACCATCCTGATCCATATAATTCAGTGAAGAATAATATTTAACACGGTCT
Source organism: Sphingobacterium sp. MYb388 (assembly GCF_037479535.1). Lineage (NCBI taxonomy): Bacteria > Pseudomonadati > Bacteroidota > Sphingobacteriia > Sphingobacteriales > Sphingobacteriaceae > Sphingobacterium > Sphingobacterium sp. MYb388. Next base: position 324,684 of record NZ_JBBGYV010000003.1, read on the forward strand.
GATCCACCGTTCACACTCATGGTATGTTCATGTGAAGTGGAGAAGTTTTTATAAAATTCTTCAAACCAGTTGGTATTGGCGTTCGATCCGGTATAGTACTGCCATTTTCCATCTGCACCCGCTGTGGAGACGGTACTGATTTCTCCATTTTGATAGGCAATGATTTTATCAAGGACAGTTTGTGAAAATTTGGCCGCTTCGCCATCATTGGCCGCAACTTCATTGTAATAGTAAGCAAATGTTTTAGAATCCAGCATCGTTGGTAAACCTCTTGGTGCACTTAACCTGATATTGTTGTTGTAATTGACCACCGGTTTTCCAATTTTACCTGCTTTTGTGGTAATTAAAATAACACCAAAAGGAGCTCTAGAGCCATATATAGCGGCTGAAGCTGCATCTTTTAGAACGGAGATATTTTCGATATCCTGCGGATTTAGCGCATTCATATCGCCTTCCATTCCATCGATCAATACCAATACGGATGAAGAGGAACCAACACCGATTGTACCTGCTCCACGTATATTGACACTCATGGTTTGGTTAAGTTCACCACCTAGACCAGCAGTTTGCAGATTTAGTCCCGGTACCATTCCTTGTAGGGCCTGTCCTAAGTTTTGCACAGGTCTGGACTCAAGTTGCTTTGCGCTGACCGTAGAGACGGAACCCGTCAAATTTATTTTTTTCTGTGTGCCATAGCCAACGACGACAACTTCGTCCATGGCAGAAGCGTCCTCCTCCAAGGTGATACTCATCTGCGCTGAAGCGATATTTTCGATTGTTTTAAAGCCTACATAACTAAAAACTAAGGTTGATCTGGCATCTTTTACTGTTAGTGTGAATGTGCCATTTTCATTTGTAGTCGTACCATTATTTGTCCCTTTTTCTCTGATGCTTACTCCTGATAGAGGACTATTGCCGGATTTATACACTTTACCGGAAACAACCAACTGTGTTTGTACAGGTTCTGTTATCACAGTTTTAGCGGTTTCCAATTTGGGCTTAATCAAAATTGTGTTGCCATTCCATTCGTAATCAAAGGGTTGTTCTGCTAATACCAGTTCCAGGGTACGTTGTAGCGGCAGTCTTTTTATATCTACAGAAACAGGTTTTGCTTTGCCGATTAATTCAGTATTATAAACCATCCTGATTCCTGTCTGTTTGCGAATACTGACGAGTACTTCTTTTAAGCGGGCTTCTTTTACGCTTAAGCTTATTTCTTGCGACAGTACATTGGCGGAAACCTGTAAGCTCACAATAATAAGGAAAGTTGTTATTTTCATTTTTAGGAAAAAACCATTACATAAGATTGCAGGGATTTCCTTCAAAAAAATGAAAAATAATTCCCTACAATGCATCATTTTATTTATACATTTGTTCATTAGGTGATTGATTAGTAATACTTTAAGTTTATTTTGTTACCTTTTAATTGGTTCAGTTGCATGGCGGTGCAACTGGATTTTTTTGTTTTTAGGTGTTTGTTTAGTTGTTTTTTATCATAGGCATATTTTTTAATAGGTTTTGAATGGATAATTATTTTTCAACTTTTATCGTATTTTGCTTGAATTGGAATTTGACCGGTCCTGTCTTTTCCAGCATTTTCAATACATCTGAAAGTCGTACTTGCTTGGATAATTGTAGTGTATATCGTGTTCTTGGAAGTGAATTATAATCCACTTTTACATCATACCATCTTGCAATGACACGTAATATGGACGCCAATTCTTGATCTTCAAATAGAAAATCACCATTTTTCCAAGCCATAACAGATTCTATATCAGCTATGCTATGTTTTGATAGGCCAGAATGATGATCGGTCGTTACTTTAAAATTGGGCCTCATGAGAATGGTTTTTTCATCTTTTCCATGTAATGATCGAAGTGCAATTTGCCCCTCTAGCAGGGTTGTTTCTGAATAGCTTTCATCTTTATAAGCATTTACATTAAAATGGGTCCCTAAAACCTGGATTTCCTGCATGCCGTGCTGCACAGTAAATGGAACTTTTTTCTTTGCCACTTCAAAGTATGCCTCTCCCTGCAGCTGTACTTTTCTTTGGTGGCTAAAATCTAAATTGTACGAGAGAGAAGATGCTGAATTTAACCAGACATGTGTTCCGTCTGGAAGTAAAACTTCATATTTGCCCCCACGAGGTGTTTCTATGCTATTGGTACCTTTCAATCCTTTTGCTTTTGTATCCGCAATGATATACAGGAGCTGGCCATCATGATTGCTTTTCACCGTCAAACCTTTTTCTTTTAACAATGTCAGATTACTGCTATTGCTATCATCAAGTGAAATAGTGGTTCCATCCGCAAGTCTTAAGATGGCTTTATTCGTTCCTGGCATGATCTGTTCAGCTTGTTGAGACAGGTCTACTTTGGAAGTATTTTCAAGCTTTTGATTGAAATAAAGCATTCCAGTAATGCTCAGCATGATTATTACTGCCGCAGCTACCGGAAACCATCGTTTCCAATTTATAAATCTGCTCTTTTGAAAATGGATTTGATTTTCAATCTTGGATAAAATCGCCAATCGGCGCTCATCTGTAAAGAATGCTTCGTCCAATTCTTTTCCCTTACCATAGGTCTCATGAAATCTGGACAATAGCTGTTCTTCTTCGAAAGATGTTTCACCTGCGAGATACCTATCCAGTAATGCTAGAATTTCTTTTTGTGTCAAAATTTATGGTTATATGTATATATGAGTAAAAGGGATGATCTATCCCTAGGCAAAAATTGATTTTTTTTAAGGATGGAGTAGAAGAACCATAAATAACTCCACGCTGAGGGTTTTTCCCAGATTACTCCTTAAGAATAGTAGCGCATTTGATATATGATATTCAACTGTTTTCGTGCTAATGGCCAATTTTTCAGCAATTTCTTTATGTGAAAGATGCTCCAGACGGCTTAACTTAAAAACTTCTTGGCAACGGGAGGGAAGTGCATCGATAATCTGATTGATCTGTTGATCGAGTTCCTTATATTCCAATAGTTCTTGATTGCTATCGGTGCTCAGCGTATCCATAAAATTTACAATATCTTCTGTAATAGTCTTACGTCTCAATTGTCTCAGTATCTCATAACGTACAGATGCGTATAAATATGATTTTAAAGATATTTTAATGAACAGTTTTGAACGGATTTCCCAGAGGTTTACAAATACTTCCTGAATGGCATCTTCACATTTGTCATGGTCCTGTAGTATACGGTAACTGGATTGGTATAAGTTTTTCCAGTACTTATTGTATATAGCGGTAAGTGCTGAATGGTCATTATCCCTCAACTTTATCAATAGCTCGTCATCCCCAAATTGAGTGTTTTTCATAAAGCGGTTTTCTAGATACCCAATATATGTAGTATTTTTATAAATCACAAATTATGTAGTACATAATATATGGTTTTCACTCTTGTTATTGCTTTGAAAATTAGTTTTTTATAGGTATGCATGTGGCGAGTGTTAACGCTGTTTTGCGGATCGGATTTATTGAGTTTAAATTTATTTGTAGTAATAGTCTTTTACAATAATGATAAGATTAGATATAAATCTTTCGGTTCGAAAATGCAAAAAAAAGACTGCCCCCACATAAGTAGAGGCAGTCTTTTTGTATTTGATAAATGCTTATTTAATAATTTTTATTTTGAACTAAACTTCCTTTTCCTGCATCAATGGCACTTTGTGGTATCGGCCAAAGTTCATTTTTACCAGCAGTAAACGTTCTTTTTTCCACTAGGAATCTATCGGTTAAATTTGTAAAAGTAACTTCACCTGTAGTCGAATTAACTGATCCTTTAGATAAACTTCCATAAACAGTTGTATTCATTACATCTTGGGCAACACCCCAACGTATAATGTCAAATCTACGTCTGCCTTCACCTGCTAATTCAACTCTAAATTCACGCCTAACCAGCTCTCTTAGCTTAGCTTGAGAGGCATATTCGGATTCATTTACTTTTGGTAAACCTGCTCTTATTCTTACCTTGTTCAGTTGATCATAAACTGTAGCATTTATTTGATTTAGTTCAATTTTAGCTTCAGCATTTAGCAGTAAAATCTCCGCATATCTTTGTACAATAATATTCACGCCTACATTCCACACATTACTATAAGATGAAGGGTTTTGAAGATATTTACGGTAATTATATCCTGAATTAGATGCGTTATCTGCACTTGCTGGGTGATCTTTGGTATCGCCTAATGGGTCGAAGTATTTTCCAGCATACAATGCTCCAGGGTATACAATAGTAGCAGCTAGTCTTGGATCTCTATTATCATATGGTTTGGCAGGGTTGTAAGTCGTAGAGGAAGCAATGGTTTTTCCGTCTTTCGTTTCATATGCGTCCACAAGATTTTGGACAGGAATAATTGAACTCCAACCCCCGATGGTATTCGGCATCATAATACCTAGCTCAGTATAACCAAATGTATTTTCTATATATTGGATATCTGAAATGACTTCTAAGTTATTTTCGTTAGCGGCCTCAAACAGATTAGCATAGTCATTAAATAATTGATAATGGTTGAAATCTATGATTTGTTGAGTTGCCTTCAAAACATCAGCATGTTTATTCTGAAAAGCATATGTTCTAGCTAAAAAACCTAAGGCTGCCCCTTTTGTCATTCTTCCTTTTTCTGCTTGAACGACAGGTAGATCTGCTGCTGCAGCTATTAATTCATCTTCGATAAATTTAAATACTTCTGCCCTCGGGTTAGCTGGAACGGCAGAATCTTCTATGGCTAAGGTTTTGGTTATTAAGGGCACATCTCCGAAAAGAATGGCTAAATCTAAGTATCGATAAGCGCGCAGTGTTTTTACTTCTGCTGTTAATCTTTTCTTCAAATCAGCAGCAATTGGAGCTTTATCAATATTCTCTAAAATCCAGTTTGCTCTCCTAATATGTGTGTAGGTGAATCTTGAACTCGCATTACCTGGGTTTGTCGGGTTGAATGATCCATTACCGATTTGTTGAAAGCCTTCGTGTGAAAAATCATTATGTGAATTGTCTGAGGCACAATCCATGTAAAAGATCTGGCTGCCGGACTCCCATCCATTATATAATCCCGTTACTGCAAAAAGTGTTTCTTTTTCTGACGTCCAAAACGTTTTTTCACTTAATCGGTCTAATGGCTGTTGGTCTAATGACTCGCAAGAAGCTAACCCTAAGGCACATGCCAATATGATGTATTTATATTTACGTAACATTTTTTTTCTTTTAAAAGTTAACATTCAAACCAAAAATATTGGTCTTTACCTGTGGGTAATAATTTCCTCTTGAATCTGCTGGTGCTTCTGGATCAAATCCGTTGGCAAATCCTGTAATTGTCAATAAGTTTTGACCACTGTAGTATACTTTCGCTCCTTTGATACCAATTTTGTTCAATACACTTTGTGGTATATTGTATCCTAATGTGATATTTTTTAAGCGGACATAGCTTGCATTTTGAACCCAAAAATCGGAAGGATTAGTAGATGCTGAATTTTGACTCCAAGAGGTTAACGCTCGAGGCATAGAACCATTTGGATTATTGACAATATGGAAACGGTCGGCATAAATTTCTGTTGGTTTATCCGAACCGGTAATGCTACCTAAGGCTTCACCCCAGAGGTATCCTTTTACATCAGCAGCGCCTTGCCAAAACATATTAAGATCAAAATTTTTGTATGAGAAATTAGTTGTAAGGCCGAAAATGAATTTTGGATCAGGGGAGCCTAGATAAACACGGTCATTACCATCGATTTTACCATCACCGTTTTGATCTTTATAGATTAAATCTCCAGCGCCAACATCTCCTGTGACACCTGTAACTTTGGAATTAATATACTCTTCATCGGAACGGTAAATGCCCAATGTCTCATAACCATAAAATGAACGAAGTGGTAAACCACGATCGCGGACATAAAATGTAGAATGTGGCTCTGCGGCATCTGATTTCCACTCTAGGATCTCATTCTTAATGTAAGATGCATTTGCACCAATGTCAAATTTAAACTCTCCAGCTCTATTAGCATAATTTGCTTGAACTTCTAAACCTCTATTTCTAACTTTTCCTGCATTTTGAGTCGGAGAAGGAAGTCCAAATTGAATTGGTATAGGTAAAGTTGTATACAAACGATCGGTCGTGCGATTGAAATAATCGATTACAAAACTCCAGTTGTTTTTAAAGTTTAAATCTAAACCGATGTTAGAACTTACTGATCTTTCCCAAAGCAAAGCTGGATTTGCGGCAACAGAAACGGCACCTCCAGACGATAAGGCATTGCCAAATGCATAGTTAAAGCCAGAGTTTATGGTGTAAATACCTGGATACCACTCGTCATTGGTAGGATAAGCGTTTTCACCTACGCCAGTTAAAGTTTGATTACCTAAGATACCCCATCCACCTCTAAGTTTTAATTCAGATATGGAATTTGCTAAACCTGAATTCTGAAAGAAATTTTCCTGTGCTATTCGCCATCCTGCAGAGAATGATGGGAATGTGTTCCACTGATTGCTACTGACAAATCTGGATGAGCCATCTCGTCTCACATTGGCTTCAAATAAATACTTATCAGCAAATACATAATTTACACGACCAAAATAGGATCTTAAAATCAATTTTTTAGCTCCACCATTTGCCACTTGTCCAGAAGGGTCTCCTAGAACTAATTCTTGTAATTCAGTTCCTAAAAAATTCTGACGATATGCACTCGAAAAATCGGCACGTCTTGTTTCGTCCATAAAACCACCTAAGACATTAAGTTGATGCTTACCAAAAGTCTTGTCATAGGTTAGTAAGGATTGAAGCGTTAATAATTCTTCTTGATTGTTATAAACCGTTAAGTTATTTACACCTTGTTTTTGACTTGGTAAACCTGTGGTGTTATCATAGAATTGAATTTCCTTTACAAATTTTGAGGACATATTATCTCTAGGCTGGAAACTCACGACCTGCTTAAATTTCAGTCCTTCTACGATTTGATACTCAGCGGATACATTGATGTTGGCATGTTTATAGATCATGGCATCAGTTGATTTCATATCTAACCAGGCAATGGGATTTCCATCACCGTAATAGCCATAATATCCATTGGAGTATTTATAGGGAATGAAAGAAGGTATCCGATTGGCCTGCCTAAAAATTTGAGCCATATCTCCTGTATATGGATTTACAGGTTCATTGATCCGTTGATAGTTGTAGGATAAACCTAAATTCATCGAAAGCTTTGATGTAATTTTAGCTCCTAGATTTGTTCTAAAGTTATAACGGTCTGATTTAGCGACATCAATAACACCTTTCTGATCCATGAAACCCAAAGAAGCCATGTAATTTACCTTTTCGGTAGCACCAGAATACTGCAGATTGTGTGACTGCTGTAGACCGCTTCCAGAATATAATAAATCTAACCAATCGGTATCGGGGTATTTATCGGGATTAGATTTATTTTTGAATCCTTCTAAGTCTGCTTCTGAAAATCGTAGTGCTAACTTTTGATTCGCCAAGGCTTCATTCAAGATAACAGCATGATCGTATGATCGCATGTATTTAGGTAAGCGTGTCGGATCTTGCCAGCCAGCATAACCGGTATAGGTTAATTGCGGATCGCCCATTTTCCCTTTTTTTGTCGTGATCAAAACAACCCCATTGGCGGCTTTAGATCCATAAATGGCAGCACTAGGGCCATCTTTAAGGACAGAGATGTTTTCAATATCATTGGGATTGATGTTGTTCATGGAGCTCTCCACACCATCTACCAAAACTAAAGGGTTGGCATTGTTGGTGGTACCCAGTCCACGGATACGAATCGTTCCACCGTCTTTCCCGGGTTGACCTGAATTTTGAATGATGGTTACTCCTGCAAATTTACCTTGTAAGGCCGTTGATACATTGGTTACCGGACGATCTTGTAGATCTTTACTGCTGATTGCTTGTACTGCTCCAGTTAGGTTGACTTTTTTCTGTGTTCCAAAACCAACCACTACAACTTCATTCAACGTTTCATTGGATTCGGTAAGCTGTATAGACATGTTTCCAGATGTGATAACACGTTCTAATTTTTCAAATCCAACTAAAGAAAAAATTAAGGTTTGTCCTGAATTGGCTTTTATTGAAAATTGTCCTTTTTTATCAGTTGAAGTTGCGATTGTGGGATTTTCCTTGACAGTAATTGTGACACCATTAAGGGGGCCGGAACTGGAGGATACTGAGCCAGAGACAGCTTGTTGCTGGTTGAGTTGAAGTTGTACAATAATTTTATCTGTATTACTTGCATGTACATGATTTGGCATAGTCAAAGCCAACATGAGGGCAGATGTAATGGGATAAAAGTTAGTTACAAAAAAAGGTTTAGTAATCTTTTTTATCATAATGTTTTAATTAGTGAGTGTGGTTTATATTATGATTTGTCATCATAGGTGTCCAAAATACACCAAAAAAAATTAAAACAAAAGAGTTGAAAAGAGACAATCGATTGCGTAAAATGCTTCGTTAAGTATTTACAATTACAGATTATAAAAGACATCTAACGTAAATAAATTTATTCTATTTGCTCTTTGTGATCTTGTATTAACAAAAAGAAATTGCGACTAAATTCAGCTACTTAACTACTTAAGAAGTTTTTTGTGCTATTGTATAACGAGGTGATATCTCCTAATATATCCGTCATTAGCTTGCTTCATTTTTATGGAAGCTTAAACATAATGTTATGTTAACACAGCCTTAACCCATAATTGATCTTACATGCGTAGTATTGCAACAGTTTTAAACAACCCTGCAATTGCTTGCTGTGTTTTGAAGACTTATGAAGAATGAAAAATAGAAGAATTAAATTTTATCGGTATCCTGTATCTAAAGCTACCTCTTTGCTATTGATCGCAGGATTAGGAATGACGACTGCTGAAGCGAACAACAATTTTTTTTCTAAGCAGGAAACCTTAGCTATCAAACAACAAGGTATAATCGTTTCAGGACGTGTTGTCGATACAAAAACAAATGTTCCTATTGTGGGAGTTACGGTTTTGGTGGAAGGTAAAGCTCTAGGAACAACAGATGCACAAGGTAAATTTGAAATTAAGGCCCTACCGAATCAACAGGTAACTTTTAAAAGTGTGGGATACCAGCCGGTAAAGCGCACTTTTACGTCCAATGCACAGCAAGTTGTCATTGCTTTAGAATCTTCAGACGTTGCAATTTCTGAAGTTGTCGTGACGGCTCTGGGAATTAAAAGAGAAGCAAAATCACTAGGTTATGCAGTTAGTACCATCAGCAGTAAGCAGATGACCGATGCGGCATCCAGCAATTGGGTGGATGCGATGAAAGGCAAAGTTGCGGGTCTTAATATTACACAAGCGAGTTCAGGTCCTTTGAATACAGCTAGAATTACACTTCGCGGTGATCAATCCTTAGATCCGACGAAAAATGAGGCCTTGATTGTTGTTGATGGTGTGCCTATGGTAAATGGTCGCTTTAGTTCTGGCGTAACGGATGCTTACGGAGCTGGATCGAGTGGTGCAGATAAGGATGTACCGGTCGATTTTGGGAATGGGCTTGGTGATATCAACCCAGATGATATTGAGTCGATCTCCGTGCTAAAGGGTGCAGCTGCGACTGCATTATATGGAAGCAGAGCAGGTAATGGTGCATTGATCATTACGACAAAATCGGGTAAGCGGAATGCTAAGGGAATGGGCGTTACGGTTAATTCAAATACAAGTTTTCAGGATATATTGAAAATGCCCGACTTGCAGTATGAATATGGTCAGGGAAACCTAAACCGTAATGCTGCTGGAGAGCTTTACTATTCGTACGGGCTCAGTGAAGATGGCGCGAGTACGGGAGGCACTTCCAGTGCCTGGGGACCTAAATTTGATGGACAGCTGTTTTACCAATATGATCCGGCTGTTGAAGGTCAGGGTGCTACACGTACTCCTTGGGTACCTTATAAAGATGGTGTAAAAGGTTTTTTTAAAACCGGTGCGACTTATATGAACAGTGTGGCATTGGATGGCGGAAATGATAAATATTCGGCCCGCGGTTCCATCACACATACCAAAAATAATTGGATCATGCCGAACACAGGCTTTGAACGTCTGGTAGCATCGTTCAATACAAGTGCTCAAATTAGTGATAAATTGAAATTAAATTTAAAAGCTAATTACACGAATAAGACGAGTGATAATCTGCCTGCAACGGGGTATAATAATCAGTCGATTTCCTACTTTATGATCTTTCAAAATCCAAGTATTGATTTGGATTGGTACCGCCCGATGTGGCAAAAAGGTCAGGAGAATATTAAACAGATCCATCCTTTCAGTTCCTATATTGAAAATCCATTTGTTATCGCCAATGAAATGACCAATAGCCTAAATAGCAATGGTTTTGATGGAATGGTACAAGGTGTATATACGTTCAATCCGAAATGGGAATTGATGGTACGTTCTGGTATGAATATGAACTCTAACCTGCGCGAGCAACGCCGTCCTTGGGATACAGCAAATTTCCCTAAGGGCTACTATAAACAGCAGGATATCTTCTATTTAGAGTCGAATACTGACGCCTTATTGACGTATAACGATCAACTTACACCAGACTTTAAGATCCGTGCTACAATGGGTGGTAACTTGATGAAGCGGAATATCAAAGAAGCTGCAGGGATAGCTCGGGGTCTAAATATACCAGGAATATATAAATTGAGTAATGCCCTGACCAATGGTTTGGCCGATGGAAACAATTTAACACGCAGAGAGATTCAAAGTATGTTTGGTTTGGTGAATTTATCATGGCAGGATAAAATTTATGTGGATGTTACCGCTCGCAATGACTGGTCTTCAACATTACCTGCGGAAAACCGCTCTTACTTCTATCCTTCGGTTAGCAGTAGTTTTGTCTTAAGTGATCTGATGACTTTACCAAAGGCGATTTCTTTTGCCAAATTGCGTCTATCTTGGGCACAGGTTGGTAATGATGCAGATCCTTATCAAACGAGTAAATATTACTCAAGTTCTATTTTCCCAGGGTCAGCAGAAGCTCCTTCAAAATTACATAATGCGGAACTGAAGCCCGAAATTTCGACTTCTACGGAGGCTGGATTGAATGTTGCATTCCTGAACAATAGATTGACGGCTGATATCAATTTTTATTACAACCGCTCTAAGAACCAGATCTTAACGGTGCCTTTAGATCTGACAACGGGATACAGTTCTGCCATCATTAATGGTGGTTTAATCCGAAATCAAGGTCTTGAAATCAGTTTAACGGGTACACCGGTTAAAAATCAAAACTTCCAATGGAATACGACCTTGACCTGGTCTAAGAATGATAACAAAATCTTAGAATTAAGTGAGGGAGTAGATACACCGCAGCAGATTATTGCTTCTAGTGGGTCTGGCGCTGCACAGATTATTGCAACGGTTGGTGGATCTACGGGTGATCTGTGGGGATATGGCCTGGTAAGAAATGATGCTGGACAGGTTCTGATTGATGGAAAATCAGGACTTCCTGTTCGACCATCGGATAAGGTGAAGATAGGAAATGCCTATGCCGATTGGAGGGGTGGATTCAGCAATGAATTCCGATATAAAAACATCAGCCTAAGTGCTTTGATTGATGGACAATATGGGGGTATAGTATATTCCCAAACGCACCATAAAATGTCTGAACAGGGTAAACTGACCAACACGTTGAAGGGACGAGAGACAGGAATGATCGCTGGTGAAGGTGTGATTGCCAATGCTGACGGAACTTTCAGCCCAAATACAAAAGAAGTGCCTATCAATACCTGGTATGGTGATTATTACCGTCGTGCGAATGTCGAGACGAATAGTTTTAATGCTTCTTATTTAAAACTTCGTGAAGTACGTTTTGAAGTCGCTTTACCTAAAAATTTAATATCCCGCTGGAAAGTGAATAGTGCTTCTATCGCCTTTTTCGGGAGAGATTTATTTATGATCAGCAATTTCCCGATGTTCGATCCGGAGACTGCCGCATTAAACGGTGCTACGATTATGCCGGGAGTGGAAATGGGACAAATGCCGAGCACAAAAACATATGGTGTTAATTTGAGAGTGAGCTTTTAAGGAGGAATTTAGAGATGAATAAAAAATATATCGGTATCGCATTTTTAGCTGGACTTACTAGTCTTGTAAGCTGTACCAAAAATTTTGATGAATTAAATACAGATCCCAATAAAATTGAACAGGTGACACCCGGTTCTTTAATTACACCCACAGTATATGGGATGAGTACCTATTTTACAGTACGAAGTAATGACTTTACCTGGGAAATTATGCAAACAGGTTTGGCCAATCCCAGCGCTGCGAATGGCATCCACCGCTACTATTTTACAGAACAGTCGGGCGATGGCACTTGGAATACAAGCTATGCTTATCTGCGTAATATCCGCGAAATGGAAGCGGCTGCGTTGAAAAGTAATAATGAAGCTTATCAGGCTGTTGCTAAGACTTTGAAAGCCTATATCGTAGGTATTTTAACCGATAGCTTTGGAGACGTTCCTTTGTCTGAAGGTCTGCAGGCTGAAAGTGGCGTAACGAAACCTAAGTTTGATACGCAGGAACAGATTTATGCGGATATGGTAAAGGGATTGGAAGAGGCGAACAAGCTTTATCAGGGTGAATCTGTCATGAATGGGGAAGATATCCTGTATAAGAATGATAAAAAGCTATGGCGTAAATTTAATAATTCGTTACTACTACGCTATTATTTACGTCAGTCGAAACGTATGGATGCTTATTCAAAAATAAAGACAATTTTAGATAACCCGACGGATTATCCGATTTTTCAATCGAATGCAGAAGCAGCGGTGGTACAGGTGACGGGCTTAGCACCTTATGATTATGCTTGGGGAAGAAGACAGGATTACGTGAATTTTACGGCAATGGCTGAATTTTTTGTAGACAATCTGAATGCTTTGAATGATCCTCGCCGTCCCTTTATCATGAAAGAAGCGACACGTTTAGTAGATGGTAAAGTGGAGAGCATAGGCTATCGTGGAATCCCGGCAGGGCATTCCGGCGATCTTTCTGCCTATAACTTCAATCCGAGCACACCGAATGGAGATTTAGTATATCCAGAAGCGGTGGGTACTCCTGTTAAAGAACTGATCATGCCTTATGCTGAGGTTGAATTTATCAAAGCAGAAACTTACTTAGCATTAGGATTGACAAATGAAGCTAAAACGGCGTACGAGAAAGGTGTAAAAGCTTCGATAGAACAATATGGTGGTGTTATGCCGGCAACTTATTTTGAGAATGAATCCGCAAAATTTGATGGTACTCAGGAACGCATTATGATGCAGAAATACCTGAGTTTATTTATGGTGGATTATCAGCAATGGTTTGAATATCGTCGCACGGGTTTTCCAAAACTGCCTAAAACACCTTATATGTTTCATGATGGGGTAATGCCATCGCGTTTTATGTATAAAAATGAGGTCAGAAGGTTTAACCCAGATCATTATGCAAAGGCTGTTGCGCAAATGGGGGGAGATACTTACCACACGAAAGTATGGTGGGAAAAATAGTTTTTTAGAGCAATATCATATCGTTTTATTTTATGAGCCGATTACATCACGTAATCGGCTCATTTTTTGTGATGGATGGAAGGTTAGATTGTGAGAAGATTAGAAATTCAGCTTTAGACTTTTAGATTACTCATTCACTATATGACTATTCGGAAGGTGAGAAAGTGATTGATACACCTGTTCCCATGCAAGCGATAAGCTGAAATTTTGTGTATAGTGTTTGCAATTGGTTTAGGAGTTGCTACTTTTGCAAACAAATTAATCTTTATTTAAATTAACATCCCTTTAATGATCGTACGAATTCTGATTTTTATCACGCTCACATTTAGTTCCTTTGCCTTAACGGCGCAGGTCAGTCCCCGCATTTCCAGCTCCTTGGATTCCAGTAAATCAGTTGGCTCTGGAAAACCTCGATTGATCTTTCAGCTTGAACATGAAAGTGGCGGTGAATTGAAGATGAATGAACGTACAAAGGAAACGCTTGCAGATTCGTATTACAGTGGTATTAATTTCCGCGTTGGCTTTCAGAGTCAGTACCGTGACTCTGTCACGAGTGTGTACAATGAACTATACAATTACCCGATCTATGGTATTGGAGTGTATAGCAGTACTTTTGGACAGGAGCATCTTGGTAAACCTTTTGCAGTCTATGGCTTTGTTGCCATTCCTATTTCACCAAAAGTAGATAGCAAATGGAATTTTAATTACCGAATTGGTCTGGGACTTTCTGGGCGGTTCAATCCTTATAACGAAGAGGATAATCCTTTAAATCTGATTATTGGCAGTAAGAATAATGTTTACATCGATCTTGGGGTACAGGCAAATTACCGGTTGAGTCAAAAATTCCAACTTGGAGCAGGAATTGCTTTTCATCATTTCAGCAATGGTGCCCTGGCATTGCCCAATACAGGAATAAACTTATTACCGCTCAGTCTTTCTGTGGCATATAACCCTTCAAGCAAACCTTTTGACTTTAGAAAATCGACAGTTCCGCCAATGGAAAATAAGCAGGAACTCCACTTTAATTATGCTTTTGGATTTAAGCAGATCGATCGTGAAAATGATAAGCAATACTTTAAATCAACACTTGGCGCTTATTATAGTAAACATTTGGGTTATAAATGGCGTATCGGTGCCGGAATGGATGCTTTCTATTCAGCTAGCGGTAACGATAAACAAGTTGCAGGCGATAAAGCGGGGTCATTTTCTGCGTTATTTTCTTACGGACCGGCATTTTACATTGATCACGTTCTGAATTCAAGATTATATCTTAATGGTAATGTTGGAGCTTATTTACACCGTAATAAATTTAATGGTGAGAGTAGCCCGATCTATCTGAGAGCCGGGGTTCGGTACAAAGTTTATCGCGATATTTTTACAGGTGTTTCTATTAAAGCCCATGCCGGAAAAGCGGACTTTATCGAATGGACTATGGGGTACGGATTGCAGTTAAAAAAGAAAAAGTAGCATTATTATAAAAATACATCATAAAAAAGAGCATCTGAATTCAGATGCTCTTTTTTGTGGAGACTACTGGGTTCGAACCAGTGACCCCTACCTTGTCGAGGTAGTGCTCTAAACCAGCTGAGCTAAGCCTCCATTGTTGTTCCGGTAGGTCATAGAAACGGGTTTGCTTCCCTGTGCCTGAATGAACTGGTGCAAATAAAGCAATTTTATTTGTAAAATAAAAGTTAGTTACTTAAAAGCAGTTAGATTTTAGTATTTAGATGCTAGTAATTAGTAGTTAGATGGTAGAAGGTTAGAAAGTTAGTCGATTAGAACTTTTGTTGCCGGGTTATTTAATAGTATTTAGACGATATAAGATTACTCGGTCACTATATTAAAAGTTTTTTAATTATTTTTGAGAGAATTGACATTTGAGAAACTATGAAACAAACGGCTTTACCTCAGAATGTGAAAGGACTTAATGCGGTAGTATTAATCATAATGGCTATCTTTACCTTGGATTCTATTGAACCTTGGACCGCCTGGAATGTGGATCCGACATCTCCTGGTTATGGCTGGAACAGATTCAGTTATTTTACAATCCAGAGTAATTTTATTGCGATGGTTACTTACCTGATTGCCGCGGTGGCAATTTTTAGAAATAGGCAACTTGGTGAATGGTTCAGGTATCTTCGCGCGGGAGCAGTTCTTTATATGATGGTAACCGGGATTGTATTTGCCGTTCTGCTTCGTAACACGCAACTTGACCCAGACCATTTTAGCTGGAGCAATTTTATTCTGCATGAATTTGGTCCATTTTTTATTACTGTCTGGTGGTTGTTATGGCCTTCACGAAAACCGATTACATCCGGCAAAGCTTTTTATTTATTGATATTCCCGTTTTTGTGGGTCATCTACACGTTTATCCGAGCTTCGATAAAGGGTTGGTACCCTTATCCGTTTTTAGATCCTGCAACTGCCGGAGGTACAGCGGGGGTTATGACCTACGTATGCGGTTTAACAATATTCTTTGTCGTTCTTTGTCAACTGCTCGCATGGATTAGCCGTGCAAGGGAAAATAATAATACACTTTATTAAGTATTGAGATAATAGTGTTTAGACGATAGTAGGTAGTAACTAGATTAGAGCCGATTGCTTCGAAGAAATTGCCTATTTTTGTAAGTTGTGAGATGGTTAAAAAGTTAATGGGTTAAGAAAGTATGTCACTTGTGACTGTTTTACATTAAAATAAAAAAGAATTGGAAATACTACTTGTTGAAGATGAGCCATCTGTAATTTCGTTGATTGAAAGGGGATTGAAAGGAGAAAACCATTCGATAAGTGTCGCTATGGACGGATTTACGGGATTAAAAATGGCGGGTCTTAACCAATATGACTTGATTATTTTGGATGTGATGCTTCCGGGGATGAACGGGTTGGAGATCTGTAGAAATATCCGGAAGACGAATAAAGATGTGCCGATCTTGATATTAAGTGCATTAAATCAGACGGAAGATATTGTTGAAGCATTTAATCGTGATGCTGATGATTATCTGACCAAACCTTTTAAACTGGACGAACTTCGTGCGCGAATCAATCGGCAGTCTCGAAAGGCCAGACAGCAGACCACGACCAGTAACACCATTACTATTGATAATCTCGTCATGGATAGAGACAGTAAGAATGTGCAACGTGGAGGTAAATCCGTAATTCTGACGGCTACTGAATACCGATTACTGGAATATCTAATGGTCAATAAAAATAAGATTTTATCCCGGGTTGATATTTTGGAAGAAGTATGGGGTATGGATTTTAATATGAGTACCAATGTGGTGGATGTTTATGTCAACTACCTGCGAAAAAAAATAGATTATCCTACAGAAAAGAAACTTATCCATACTGTTATCGGTATGGGCTATATACTGAGAAATGAAAATTAGAACTAAGGTCATTGTCCTTTTTTCAGCGATCTCGATCGCCTATATTGTATCCTTCGCCCTATATGTTTCTTATTTTACGAAGGACAGTCTGCAGACCAAATTCTATCACCGGCTGGAAGAAAATGCCACTATTGTTGGTAATCATATCATACAGAATGATGCGTATAATAATAAGGTGTATTACGAAGTAACCCGAAAATATCTACGTCAGCTTTCTGAAGGTAAAGATTATCTGTTGCGGATTGTTAAAGGGCATACCGATCTCCGCTATAAACCCGATCTCCCTTTACCCGATGCCTTCTATGAAGAAGCTATTGTGAACGGAAAAGCGCAGTTTCTGCATAATAAAACCTCCTATGTAGCCCTATTTTTTGTCGATTCTTTACACAAGGAAAACCTATTGGTTATTTCTGCTGGAGTTGATGAGTATGGACATGATGAACAACAAATACTGGATCATACTTTAATTTCAGGTGGGGCATTAGCCATTATCTTGGTTGTTCTGCTGTCTTTTTATTTCGCGAATAGACTGCTTGCACCTATCAAAGCTATCAATAAGGAATTGACTCAGGTGGATATATCAAATCTGAACAAACGGGTTAAAAATAACTATTCGAATGATGATGATGAAATCGGAATATTGATTTCCAATTTCAACGCGATGATGAAACGACTGGATATTTCGGTCAAATCACAGCAGAGCTTTATCGGCAATGCATCCCACTCGTTACGTACGCCTTTAACGATTATTGGTGGGGAAGCAGAACTGGCCTTGCATCATCTGGATAAAAATCATGAAGCGTATTACTCGGTCGAGGCAATTGTTAAACATGCTTCAAAGATGAATCTCATCATCAATAATCTTTTGCTCTTGTCACGCACCGGATTTGAGGGTAAGATCGAAAGCAAACAGTGGATCCGGATCGATGAACTCTTATATGATGTGCAGAAGAGTGAAAAAAGCATGAACCCGGACTGTGAGATCTTTCTGGATTTCTCGCATATTCCTGAGGATAGCAGTGAGATGAATATCTTTGTAAATCCGGATCTCTTTTATATTGCTTTCAGTAATATTGTTTCTAATGCCTGTAAGTACGGGGATAAAAAAATGGTCACGATTTCACTGGTCTGTCATGAAAATCTTGTGGTAGTCAAAATTGCGGATCATGGTATCGGTATCCCATTACACGATCAGCCGCATATTTTTGATTCTTTTTATAGGGCCTCCAATGTGGGTGCAATCTATGGAAACGGATTAGGATTAGTACTGGCCAAGCATATTTTTGAATTGCATCATGCCATACTTTCGGTTTCCTCGATTGAAAATAAGGGGACATCTGTTAGCGTCTATATCCCTAAGTAATTTTTCTATTTTTGTGCCCTTAAGAGGAATTTATTTTAAAAATTTTGTTTTCATGTTGGTTTCATCAGCATGAAAATAGATAGGGAAAAGTAATTTTCCTTCATTATCTGTTGTTTTTCAATTTATTGGTTTTAAGGAACTTAAGACATGTATTTTTGTTTAAACTAATTACACCCTCAAAAATTACGAATTAGCCCCTCTCTTTAATTAGCTCTGTTTCCTAATATTGGATTGTTTAAAACGAACCAATTATAATTATGAAAGGAAATGTACTTTTTTGGAAAGGAAAAGGGTTTTTTATCTTTTTTTTTCTTTTGTTAGGCTTTAATTATGCCTCCGGACAAATCACCAAGATCCAGGGTATAGTTACTAATGCAGCGGGTATTTTACCCGGAGTGACGGTTTCTGCCGAAGGATCTTCATTAAAAACACAAACGGATGCTAATGGTCAATACAGTTTAAATACAACGGGTGCCAATGCTGTTATATTTACCTTTATTGGTTATGAAAAACAACGTGTTGTTCTTCAGGATATCACCGATTCAAAGAATGGTATTTATACTTTAAATGTGACATTAAAGGAGTCTGAGGGAGACCTTTTGGATGAAGTTGTTGTTGTTGGATTTGGAACACAGAAAAAAACAAATCTAACAGGGTCGGTTGCTGTTGTTGATGCGAAGCAATTGGAAAATAGACCAGTGAGAAATGCGATTCAAGCTTTGCAAGGTCTTGCTCCTGGATTAAATATTTCGCAAAATGGTGGAAGTCTGGAATCTAATCCAGCGATAAATATTCGTGGTGTAGGGACGATAGGAACTTCTTCTTCTTCACCTTTAGTTTTGATCGATGGATCAGAAGGCTCATTAGCAGCTCTCAACCCTCAGGATATCGAAAGTGTATCTGTACTTAAAGATGCTGGAGCTGCTTCTATCTATGGTTCTAGAGCCGCATTTGGTGTTATCCTAGTTACAACAAAATCGGGAAAAGTTGGAAAGACTTCTGTTAATTATAACAATAGTCTGAGAATGAATAAACCGACATTAATGCCTAAGATGATGGATTCTTATACGTTTGCCCAATATTTCAATCAGGCGGAAGTAAATGGAAATGGTACGCCTCATTTTTCTGAGGAATACCTGAAGCGCATTTTAGATTATCAAAACGGATCAAATAAAAATTCAATTATTGTATCTCCGGACAATTCGCAATATTGGGCAGATGGGTATGCATACGGTAATGATAATGTAGATTGGTTTAAAGCGATGTATCGGGATCAAGCCTTTTCACATGAGCATAACTTAAGCCTGAATGGAGGATCGGATAAAACTACGTATTATCTGTCAGGAAATTTTATGAAACAGCAGGGTTTGATGGCCTTCAATACAGATCATTATGATCGGTATGCGATTTCGGCAAAAATAAACTCAAAAGTATCCGACATTTTTCAAATTGGCTATAATGCGCGATTGGTAAGAGAGGATTATGAACGACCTGCCGCACTGACCAATAGTTTTTATGATGATTTAGGTCGTCAAGGATGGCCCACGCTCCCGTTATACGACCCGAATGGATTTCTCTATAGTTCGCCTTCCCCTGCTTTGGTTATGAAAGAGGGCGGGGTCGATAATTCAACCAAAGATTACATTTATCAGCAATTGCAATTAACATTGGAGCCTTTAAAAGGTTGGAAAACGATTGCTAATCTCAATTATCGTACGACAACACAATTTCGTCATTGGGATTCTCAAAAACTGTATAATCATGATGTAAATGGTAATCCTTATTTATATAAAAATACGTCGAATGTCTACGAATTTGGATTGAAGGAGAATTACTACAATATTAATATTTACTCAGAGTATGATAAGCGCATGGGCGATCATCATTTTAAAGGGATGGTCGGATTTCAAGCGGAACAAACTGCTTTCCGTAATTTAGGCGTGCAAAGGGATGGAATTATCCTACCGGATCAACCGGTTATTAATATTGCTTCAGGAACAGATATCAGTGGCAATCCTGTAGTACCATCGGTTTCTGGGGAATACCAAAAATGGGCTTCGGCAGGTTTTTTTGGTCGATTAAATTATGATTTTAGGGATAAATATCTTTTCGAAGCAAATTTGCGCTATGATGGATCTTCTCGATTCAGAAGTGATAGTAGATGGGGATGGTTTCCTTCTGTTTCTGCTGGTTGGAATGTGGCAAAAGAGACCTTTTTTGAAGAGGCGTTACCCTATATCAATATGTTTAAGTTCAGAGCTTCGTATGGAGAATTGGGTAATCAGAATACAGAAATATGGTATCCAACTTATGTGGTGCAACCTACGGGAACAAACAATGGCGGTTGGTTAATCAATAATGCACGTCCTAACACAGCTTCGGCTCCGGGATTAGTCAGTG
This sequence comes from Sphingobacterium sp. MYb388, assembly GCF_037479535.1. Classification (NCBI taxonomy): domain Bacteria; kingdom Pseudomonadati; phylum Bacteroidota; class Sphingobacteriia; order Sphingobacteriales; family Sphingobacteriaceae; genus Sphingobacterium; species Sphingobacterium sp. MYb388. The sequence continues at coordinate 345,343 of NZ_JBBGYV010000003.1, forward strand.
CGCTATTGACATGGGAGTCTATTAACACCACCAATATTGGTGTTGACTTTGCCGCACTAAATAACAAACTTTCAGGTTCATTTGAAGTATTTGATCGTAGAACCTACGATATGGTAGGCCCAGCTCCGCAGTTACCTGTTACATTGGGTACTCAAGTACCAGAGACCAATAATACGGACTTGAAAACACAGGGTTTTGAAGCAACTATTGGTTGGAATGATCGGACAAAAGGCGGATTAAGTTATGGTGCTAAGTTTTTGATTTCGGATAACGTAACAACAATAACACGATATCCAAATGAGATTGGTGTATTAAATAAATACCGTACAAACCAAAGATGGGGTGATATCTGGGGTTTGCAGACGCTGGGGATAGCAAAATCACAAGAGGAAATGGATCGTCATTTGGCATCGCTTCCCAATGGAGGTCAGAGCGCTATCGGTACACAATGGGCCGCAGGTGATGTGATGTACAAAGATATAAATGGTGATGGTAAAATTGATAAAGGAGCTAGTACGGAAGGAAATTCAGGGGATTTGAGCGTCATCGGAAATAACACACCAAGGTATACTTTTGGTTTAAATCTAAATGCGGAGTATAAGAATTTTGATTTCAGTATTTTCTTTCAAGGTGTCATGAAACGTGATGTATGGCAAGGAGGCTATTATTTCTGGGGAGCGACAAATAGTAAATGGTGGTCTACAGGTTTGGTGGATCATTTAGATTATTTCCGTACAGCAGATAATGTACTTGGTGAAAACTTGGATGGATACTATGCTCGTCCGACTTTTGGTACCTCTAAAAATCAAGAAATACAAAGTCGCTACCTACAAAATGCTTCCTATATCCGAATAAAAAATGTGCAATTGGGATATACGATTCCTAAAGCGACGACCAATCGTATTGGTGTCGAACGTTTACGTGTGTATATCGCAGGAGAAAACGTCTGGACGGGATCGAAGGTGGCGGGGATGTTCGATCCTGAAACCATTGACGGAGGCAGTAACGGTACTGTGTATCCTTTAACAAAAGTATGGTCAGCGGGCTTAAGTGTAACCTTTTAAAAATAATTCATCATGAAATTCAAGCATAAAATTTTTAATATATTTCAATTGGGATTGATAACTGCGGTCGGTCTTTCTTCTTGTAATAAATATTTGGATATTAATCCACCTTCCCAAATCATCCCAGAAGTTTACCTGACGGAAGAATCGCAATTAGCGGCTTATACCATTGCACGTTATACGGAGGTGTTTCCTTCGCACGGGACGTGGTCATTTGGAACATTTGGAATTGATGGTAATACGGACAACATGGCCATGCCAAATTTAGATAACCGCTTTATTCCAGGTCAATGGCGTGTTGGAGCTGAAGGCGGTGACTGGAACTTTTCAAATATTTACCAGATGAATTATTTTATCAACACCGTGGTGCCAAAATGGAAGGAAAAGAAATTACTGGGTAATGCATCTAATGTGGAGCATTATATAGGAGAGGCCTATTTTTTGAGAGCTTATGTTTATTTTACAAAACTGCAGGCATTGGGTGATTTTCCGATCATTAAAAATGTCATGTCCGATAAGGATAAAAATATATTAATAGAAGCGAGTAAACGAGCGCCTCGAAATGAAGTAGCACGTTTTATTCTGTCTGATCTGGATTCGGCAATAACTTTATTGAAGACAAATTCTCCCGATGGAAAGAAACAGAGGATATCACAACATGTTGCACAGCTTTTAAAATCGCGCGTTGGTTTATATGAAGGTACCTGGTTGAAATATTTTAAAGGAACTGCTTTTGTACCTAAGGGTGCGGGTTGGCCAGGGGAATCGAAAGATTATTTGAAAAGTTATACGTTTCCTTCTGGAAGTATTGATGGGGAAATTGACTTTTTCTTGTCAGCATCCATGACTGCTGCCGCCGCGGTTGCAGATGCGGTTGCTCTGGTCAATAATACGGGGATCATCGAATCGGCCAATAATGAAAATCCTTATTTCAGCATGTTTGGAGCGGTTGATATGTCCAACTATAGTGAAGTGTTGTTATGGCGCCAGTATAATCAAAGTCTGGTTACCCATAATGTTCCTGTGTATCAACAGCGAAGTAATTATGCGGTTGGCTTAACGCGTAGTATGGTCGAGAGTTTCTTAATGAAAAATGGACTTCCGGTATATGCTTCCGGCAGCGGATATCATGGGGATGATTACATTGCAAATGTGCGCAAAGACCGTGATGGTCGATTGCAGTTGTTTTTGAAAGAACCGGGACAGAAAAACGTGCTGATCAATGTTGGCGCAGGTACACACTATACTTTGGTGGAACCGTATCCCAGTATATGGGAAACAGATTGGGAACGTCGTTATACAACAGGATACACCATCCGTAAAGGTATCTCCTATGATGGTCTACAGACAAATAATAATGGCGGATATACCGGAAGTATTACGTTTAGAGCTTCGGAAGCTTATTTAAATTATATTGAGGCTTCTTATGAAAAAAATGGTAATCTGGATGGAAAAGCGGAGGCTTATTGGCGAGCAATCAGAACGCGGGCAAAGGTGGATCCTGATTTTAATGCAACTATTGCGGCAACAAATATGAGTTTGGAAAAGAAAGACTGGGGCGTTTATTCTGCTGGAAATTTTGTTTCACCGACCTTATATAATATCCGCAGGGAGCGAAGAAACGAACTGATGGCCGAGGGTTTGCGATTGATGGATCTAAAACGCTGGAGAGCAATGGATCAGTTAATTACGACTCCCGATCATTATGAAGGGTTTAAACTCTGGGGGCCAATGAAGGAATGGTATACGGCGGCGCAGTTGAAATATGGTGCTTCGAGTGATCAATCTGTTGTCTCCGATCCGGCTTTAAGTATTTATCTGCGTCCTTTGGAAGTCCGCAGTAATGCGTTGTCATATGCTGGAATTAAATTTGCAATGGCGCATTACCTATCTCCTGTAGCCATAGAGCATTTTCAACTTACTTCGGTAGACGGAAGTATTGAAAATGCTGTCATTTACCAGAATCCGGGATGGCCTTTGGTTGCCGGAAATGGGGCAACAGGCTATTGATAGGTTAACCTACTTGTCGACATCAATTAAAGAATTGTTTTTTTTGCCTAGTATCCCCCTCCATGATAATATGAGATGGGGGATCTTTTATGCAAAGCGCGATCTAAGGAGAAAGAGACTTAAAAGGATTTTAATAAATAACGTATTTTATTCATGAAAAAACTATACTACTTGATTTTTCTATTGCATCTTGCTATACAGGTAAGTGCACAACATGTTTCTAAGGAAGGATATACATTGGTCTGGTCTGATGATTTTGATCAAAAGGGTTCTGTAAATGATCAAAATTGGAGATTTGAGGAGGGGTTCATGCGTAACCAGGAAGACCAATGGTATCAGAAAGAAAATGTATCCTGTAAAGACGGTATATTGACTATTGAAGCTAGACGAGAGATTAAACCTAATCCTACTTATAAACCGGACACTCCACATTGGGCGCTTTCGCGATCAGATATCCGCTATACGTCTGCATCGATTAATACATCTGACAAGCATAGCTGGAAGTACGGCATCTTTGAAATGCGGGCCCGTATTCCGGTGGGTAACGGATTGTGGCCTGCATTTTGGACGCTAGGAATCGAAAAAGAATGGCCTTCGAACGGGGAAATAGATATTATGGAATACTATAAGGGTAATATCTTAGCAAATATTGCTTCTGGGACGGATAAAAGATGGCAGGCGAACTGGCATAGTCAGAAAAAAGCGGTTTCAAATTTAGGGGGAATAGAATGGGCCAAACAATTTCATGTTTGGAGCATGCACTGGGATGAACATGAGATTGCTTTGTATGTGGATGATATACTGATGAATAAAGTGAAGCTGGATAAATTGACAAACCGTGATGGTACAGGATTTAATCCTTTTAAACAGCCACATTATATCTTACTTAATTTAGCTTTAGGCGGTATCAACGGAGGAGAAGTTGATGAAAATCTGTTGCCGGCCAAATATGAGATTGATTATGTCAGGGTATATCAAAAGAGTGATAAACAGCAAAAAAAAGTAAAATTTGTACCTGGCGAGCTTTGGCAGGATAATAAAGGCAATCACATAAATGCACATGGTGGTGGAATTGTTCATCATAGTGGCACTTATTATTGGTATGGTGAGAAAAGAGGGGGAACTGAATCACAGGGTGTCAATGTTTATTCTTCTAAGGATCTCTATAACTGGACTTTTGAGAAATTGGCCTTTTCTCCGTCAGATGATAAGGAGAGTGATATTGCTTGGGGTTGTATCATAGAGCGACCAAAGGTCATATACAATAAAAGGACTAAGAAATTTGTGATGTGGTTTCATCTCGAGTTGAAAGGTCAAGGTTATGCCGCGGCGCGGGCTGCGGTTGCAATTAGTGATTCTCCCACAGGTCCTTTTAAGCTGGTAGACAGCTTTAGACCTAATGGTCATATGTCGAGGGATATGGGACTTTTTGTGGATGATGATGATGTTGCATATCACATCTATTCTTCAGATGAGAATTACGAATTGAGATTATCAAAGTTGACTCTTGATTATTTGGCTCCTACAGCATCGGATAAATTATTGTTTAGAAATCATCGCGAAGCTCCTGCATTGTTTAAATACAATAAAAAATATTATTTGTTTACAAGCGGTTGTACAGGTTGGGCACCCAATAAGGCGGAATTGCATGTTGCAGATGATCTTTTTGGACCCTGGACTTCTTTAGGAGATCCGATGCGTGGCCCCGACGCGCAAATTACCTTTGACGCGCAATCTACTTTTGTTTTACCTGTTGCGGGAAAGAAGGACGCCTTTATTTTTATGGCGGACCGTTGGAAGCCTAAAAATTTGTTGGATAGTCGCTACATCTGGCTCCCGATTGACCTTAAGAATGGTACGGTAACCGTCTCATGGAAAGATCAATGGAAGCTTGATGTATTTAAATGAAATTTGGACATTCGTTAATCTCATTGCTTTAAGGTTTTTAACATTGGTATAAATCAATCTACCTTTAAGGTGCATCAAAAATCTGTTTTAAATGTGCTATAAACAATTTGAAACAGATTTTTCTACCTTAATGGGTACTGTAATTTAATCGTCTAATCGGGCATTCGATATCTGTTTTGAAATGCTTTTCGATATTTTTTTACATAATCTGAAGGATTTGATCCAAATAGCTTTTTGAACTGTTCACGAAAATATTTGATGTCGTAAAATCCAGCCATATCAGCAGCTTCATTAATTTTTGCGTCCGTATTGATTAATATTTCTGCAGCTTTTTTGAGCCTGACCGATCGGATAAATTCATTTATTGTTTGTCCGGATATGGCTTTTATCTTTTTATATAAATTGGAATGGCTCATACCAATTTTTGCAGATAGGGAGGTGACGTTCAAATCTTCTAATAAATTCTCCTCGATGATGCGAATACACTTTTCAATGAAATCTTTGTCTTTGTCGGTTATTTTTAATGTGTTGGACTGAAGGGTAATTGCATTGAAGAAAAACTCTTGTAGATGCTGACGATTTTTGACTAGCGTATTGACTCTGGCACGCAATACAGCCGCATCAAATGGTTTGCTCATATAATCATCTGCACCAAACCGGATCCCCTCTAGCTTAGTGCTTGAAGAAGCACTATTGGTGAGTAAGATAACTTGAATATGACTGGATAATGGATTGGATTTTATGGCTTGACAGAGCTCTATACCGTTCATACCATCCATCATTACATCGCTGATAACAACCTCGGGTTGCTTACTTTTAATGGTAGATAATGCATCGATGCCGTTTGCTTCATGATAGACCATATAATCATTTTCAAAAAGCTTAACCAAATAATCTCGTAGTTGATCATCATCATCAACGACTAATAAACCTACTTTTGGACTAACAGAATGAAGCTTATTAGACGAGTTTGTTGTTTCTGTTGGTGAAGAGATCCATGTTTCCATTAACGTTGAGGTATAATTACTATTTGGATTGGATGAATGGTCCCGTTGATAGTTTTCGTTTAGTAAGGGAAGCTTGAGCTCGAAAACAGTTCCTTGGTCCTGCGAGCTTTGATAGGAAATATGTCCTTTGTGCATCGCTATAAAAGTTCGGGTCAAATACATGCCAATTCCAAATCCGGTCTGTTTTTTTGTTCCATTGCGGTTGTCCGAATAAAATTTTTCAAAAATCTTATCGCCGATATGATCCGGAATTCCAATGCCGGAGTCTTTGATCAATATTTGTATATATTTTGGATGGCAGTTTATAGTAAAAGTAATTTGACCGTGTTCTGGAGTAAACTTAAAGGCATTGGAGATTAAATTACAAAGTACAATCTCTATTTTTTCTTTATCTGCTTGGATGATAATGTCATCATGATCTGCAGAAAATTGATAATCAATATGCTGTAATTTTGCTTGTGCAGAGAAATAGAAATAGATCTCTTCTGCAAAGTGGTGTAAGTTAAATTGGCTAATGTGAAGTTTCTCACCCTGTTCCTCCGCTTTTCTAAAAATCAATAATTGATCGACAAGACTTAAAAGGCGTTTGGCATTACGGTGTACCACTTGTAATGTGGTTGAATTCCGGTTATTTTCATCGCTTTGCAACAGGTCTGTTATAGGATTAATAATTAAAGTAAGTGGAGTTCTGAATTCATGTGATATGTTCGTGAAAAAGGCTTGCCTTTTTTCATAAATTTCACGTTCCTTGATGACATGCAATTGCGAAACTTCAACCTGGTATTGGAGTGCCGTTTGTTTGTTTCGATAGCGATTGTAGTAATAAAAGGCACATGCTATCCCTGATAAATAAATCAGGTAAGACCACCAGGTACGGTACCAGGGTGGTAATATACGGATCGTTAGCGGTACAATATTTTTTGTCCACTTGCCTTCAGTATCTGTTGAATTGATCAGTAATGTATACTTTCCTTCGTATAGATTATTATAATTAATGGAACGGGAGACTCCTGCATCATTCCAATTTTTATCCCAACCTTCGAGCATATACCTGTACTTGATCTTGTTGGGGGAGGCGAACTCTAGGGCAACATAGTCAATGGATATTGATGATCCATAGGGTAAGGTTATTTGGGAAATTTGATGTTTATCATTGAGTTGAACCTGATGAGTGGAGTCATTCAGTTTAATATTATTAATTTTGATGGTAGTCAATGCCAGTGATGGTATATGTTTTCTGGCTTGGATCTTGTCTGGATCGAATAAGTCAAATCCATTGATACCGCCAAAGATGAGTTGTCCGTCACTTAGTTTATGAGCGGCACTATACGAAAATTCATTATTCAGCAGACCATCTGTTTGATCGTAATTTGTGAATGATTTTGTAGTTGTATTAAATCTAGACAGACCATTAAAAGTACTCAACCATAAATTTCCTTTCCGATCTTCTAAGATATTTAAAACAGAATTGTTCGAGAGTCCATTGCTCTGGGAATAATTAACTTTTATTTTTTTGCTGTTTGGATCAAATTCAATTAGTCCACGACCCTCGGTTCCGATCCACATACGACCTTTGCTGTCGATATAGATTGAACGGACGGGTTTTCCAATGTGATAAGTTTCAAAAGCTTGCGATTGTTTATTAATCTTTATTAATGTGTTATAATTTCCAGCCCAAAGACTTCCTGATTTATCTTCGGTTAAGCAGTTCAGATCGATTAAGGAATCATTGAATTGCTCGAATCGATCTGTGATCGGGTTATATTTGTAGAGGTATCCATTTGAAAAAGTAGTTGCCCAAATATTTCCTGCAGCATCTTCTAATAGAATCTGTACGCTACTATTGATCAGTCCATTATCGGCAATACACGTGTAGGTTTTAGACTTACCATGTTGCTCATATAGGACAATCCCATTGTCGGTTGCAGACCAGATGTTACCGTTACGATCTGCTAAAATATTATTAATAACATTGTCCGTTAAGTTCTGATCCCCTTTTTTTATAGATCGAAATAGGTTTGTGGAACGGTTCCATATATACAATCCATTTCCTTCTGTGCCTATCCAAAGTGTGGATGGATCAACTTGAGCAAAGGAGCGTACAAATTTTGGATAGTTAGTATTGTTTTGTAATGATTTATCCTGCTGTGATTGGAAATTCAGTTGCTGATCATCAATCAAATGGATACCTCCCTTAGCAGTTCCAATCCATTTTTTGTTGTCTTTTCCTACATAGGTTGTATAGATCGCATTGCTCGTTAAAGCATTGGGAGCTAAGGAAGACTGATTCAGGTAGCGCACATTATCGTTTTTTAAATCGATGATGGATATGCCATTGTCTTGCGTAGAAACCCATAGCTGATCGTCATTGACTAGGGTTAGTTGATTGACCTGATCCGAACTTAAATTTTTTTGAAATACTTTTGATATTTTTCGAGATGCGTTATGAAAAATGTATACACCGTGATAGTTTGCAATAAAAATATCACCAGTTTGATTACTGGTCATACTTGTTGCTTCTAGAATATCATGATTGATAAGTTGTAATTCTTGATTTTGAATATCGAATCGATATAAACCTCTGTCACTAATAAATACCCAGATTTGATTTTTTTTATCAATATGAATAACAGGAACTGAGTAATCCACTACTGATCTTTCTTTGTCAAATTTTAATGGAATACGGATGGCATTATCCCGGTTATTTTCTTTGAGTAATAGTCCTAATCCGTTTGTCCCAATATAAACATTGTTTTTTTTGTCGACTTGAATCGTCTTTGTGTCGACATTCATGATATATTTTTTTTCAGGATTGTCAAAGTCTAAGAAAGACAGAAGGGAAAAGGTATCAAAATTTCGGTCATAAATAGCAACGCCTTGTCCTGTTCCGATCCATAATTTTTTTAATTGATCTTCTACAATGCAATAAATATAATTGTGGGGAAGACTATTGGTCTGATTCAGCTGATTGCGATATGCTTTGATTTCGTAACCATCGTAACGGTTTAATCCATCAAATGTGCCAAACCACATGTAGCCTTGGCTATCTTGAAAGATTGATTTAACCGAACTGTTCGATATTTGTTGATTGATGTTCGAATTCGTAATTTGGCTTACTGCACTCCACGGTCGTGTATAATACAATAGAATCAGTATTGAAATTATTAGTTGATGAAATTTATGACTGTTCATTGTTGTGATTTTTCCATTCAACAGCATTTACCTTGTTTAAAAATGGCTTTTTATTTACCAAAAAAAATGCTGCTATTTTCCTTATTGTCAGATTTTTAAATATCAAATATTTTTAAATATCATAAATTTATAGATAGACATTATACGCTAAACGGTACCTCGTTTGGACACATATTTTATCTTTAAAACCGGTGATTTTTTAAAGATATAGAATGTTTAATAAATAATAACTGTTTGCTTTACATTTATCAAGCTAACAGATCATTTAAAATGAAGATACAGGTGGGTAGTTTTGATCGATAAAGCAATGATATTCGGACGGAAATAGGTAGGTTTTTGTGAAACTCTTCTTCATAGGGAGAATGCTTTATTCGATGTGAAAATAATAAAGATGAGTCTGTAGAAAGACTCAGGGAAAAATTTGAAACACTAAAAAGCCCTGTTTAATATTAAACAGGGCTTTTCTGCAAGAATATAAATGACCTGATGTTACTTTGTTTTCACAAGTTTCACGGTATTCGTATTTGCGGGTATTTCGTAACGGTTGTATTTATCTTTGTTAAACCCTTCAATTTCATAGCCACTTTCCGGATTGATATTAAGCAAAATATTTGGTACTATCGCGGATTGACTTGTATTAAAGTTTAACAATACAGTTTTATCTTTTTGATTGTAGGTGAAGGTTTCAATTTCTCCGGCATCGGATGTTAACCATAAATTTTCTTTGGCTAGAAAAACACGACCTTTGGAAGCTGTTTTTATTGCTACTTCGATGTTATTTTTATCGGCTTTCAGATTACCACTAAATGCCAGCCAGCCAAATTCTGGATGTTCTATGATGTAGGTGCCTGAATTTACGGCATAGCCATAAAACCCAGTACCGTAATCGCCCGATATACCATCGTTAGCTAAGGTAGAGGGGTAAGAATGGAATGCTGCAGGACCAAAACCATCTGCAGTTACATTGGCTAATGCCCCCATCATACCTGCATGGCCTACACGAAGCAGGTAGAAATCATCAGGGTGATCTCGGTATTCTGTTAATACAGGGATAGCATTTAAAGCGGAACCATAATGATGAAGTTGACGCTCGATCCGGGATAGTTTTCCCCCATATACAAAATCCCAATAACGACGGGCACTACCATTGTATCCCCAATGTGGTACTGTAGGCATATACGCGAGAATGGCATTTAAGGTAACTTGAGTTTTATCGTCAAAACCAAAGTATCGAGACCATAAATATACTTCTTCTTGTCCTGTAGAGTCCCAAGGCATCTCACTTCCAAATGGATAATCAAGGGTTTTCCAATGTTCGGCTCTTTTACGCATCACAGCTTCCAATTTATTGGCCGCATCTGTTAATCCCTCGCGACGTAAATCATGGAGGATAAGCAGAAATATACTGCCTTCCATCTGGCCGAACTGCGCATAATAAGGTGCTTTTTCAATCATCGCCATGCTGGTTTGAAAAGCTCGATCTAGATAGATATCCCAGCTCTCTTCCTGTACGAGATTACGATAATCTCGGGCTAATCTGTACATGACCCAATGTGCAGCAGCAACATGGGGGTAATTGTAAGAACGCCCAATATTATCAGCTTCTTTTTTAGGCCATGCCGACCAAGTCTTCCAATTAATATCTGTTTGGTAAGTGCCTGCTGGCATTGAATCAGGTTCGTAATAAAATAAACTTTTGACGACACCATATTTTTGATCACCGTCCTTATGTTGGATTCGACCATACATGGTTTCATTGACAAAGCGTTTTAACTTTGCGATCTCTGTGGTATTAGGCTGTAAGACCTGTTTCATGATTGCGGCTAGCCAACTAGCTGCTCCGGCTTCATCACTTAAGCCGGCATACCAAGCGCGCTGTTCTTGGGTGACTAATTTCTTATCTTCATAATCGTAGCTGATAACAGATGGAGATCTTCCAAAAAGGTCTTTATCATTTTCATACCACTGTGTGGTCGTTAAGAAATTTCCAAGATCATTCACCACATCTTTTTCTGACTTAATCACTTTATATTGGATGGTTTGTTCGATACCATCCTGGTAGGTAATAGTCAATCGTGCACGACCCCATTGTTGACCTTTGACCTCATATTGATGCCATTTTTGTGGTGTATCTTTTTGCTTAATAATACTTAAAGAACCCTCTGGATAGACAGAAATGTTTTTAATGGCCTTGTTATGTTTGATAAACAACTTGACAGGATTATCTAATGGAACGACATATCCAGGAGCTCCAATTGCCACGGGTCTATTATTTTTTAGGAGCGTATTTTCAATTTCTTTAATACTTGGTGCCAGGACAAACTTGAGTGCAAATGTTTTAGACTCATTTGGTTTTAATAGGGTCGAAGTTGGTGTATTCCATTGTTCTACTCCTTTCCATTCTGTTTCAGCTAGTGCTTTGCTATGGATCATCCATTCATGGAAACCTTCGAAAGTAATACTTTTTGGTGTAGGATCAGTGTTTAAGGGGTTGTATGCCTCAAATCCTGCATTGGCATATGGTAGAACCAATAGGCTAGGGCCATTTCCATGTAAATGGTTCACTTGCATATAACCTGCATCTTTTCCAATGTAGGGGTCGAAAAACACATTTTGTGCATGCGCCTGATTCAGATTTTTCCAATCCATATTGTTATTGAAGGGTAGCGGTATGCCCAAAGCTCCGATTTCAATAGCTTGATCGGTAGGATTAGTGATTTGAAACTTTAAGATCAGATCGCCGTTTACATTTTCCCAGCTTCGCACAATTTTTAATGGAATGTCTCCTAATGTTGAGGTAATGTCAGCAGCAGCTAGAATTGTTTTTGAAGGCGTTATTTCGATTACTTTCTTGCGGTCTTTGGCCGAAGAATAACTTGACCACTGTGTCTCTCCTTGTCGTTTAAGACTGATGTTGATATCGCCGATATGGAAAAAGTTATTACGGTCACGTTTATGGAGCATTTCAATAGGCGTATAATCAAAAGCAAGATCGCCATTGGTCTGTTGAAAAGCCGATAAAGTTTGTGACGTATTAAGCACTTTAATTTTCAACTGATTTAGATTAAAACTTTTGGCTCCTTGGTCTATGCCTAAAGTAGCAGGTTGACTTTTTGTTGCCTTCCATACGGGATGTTCATCCTGTTGACTTAATGCTGGAAGGCTATATTGGATGTAAAATATTGTAAATAGGAGATAACAACTTTTCTTTAAATTCATTTTGCAAAGTTTAGAGATTAATTAATCTTTAATAGGATATAAGGTGAACTGTTACAAATTTGACTTATTAAGTTCTTTTTTTATTACCAGATTTTAACAATGTGTAACATGTTATTGATATAAAGCAACAAAATATTTGTTTTGTAAACAACTAAGTTATAAATTTAATGTATAAATGACATTTATTATAAACCAATCTATTTATGAAACCAATTCAATTTATGAAACCCGTTCAATATCGGGTTCCCGTTCCAAAAGATAGAACCGTTTTTATTCAAGAAGATTTTTTGGATAAGTTTTATCCTCATATGCATTGTCATGAGGAATATCAGTTAATCTGGATCAAAGAGGGAGCTGGACAATTATTAGTAGATGATAATGTACATTATTTTGAAAAGAATGATATTTTTCTTTTAGGATCTAACCAAGCTCACGTTTTTAAAAATGATTTAATGTACGGTTGTGTTCAGTCCATTTCTATTTTCTTTAGTTTAAAAGGTGCTTTGTCAAAGATTTTGAATGTTCCAGAATTAAGTATGCTACTTGATTTTATTGACAAAAACGGTCGTGGTTTTAAAGTTCCTGAATTATACTTACCACAAGTGAGCCGGAGAATAGAAGCACTTAAGAATTCGGATAGTTTGGGACAGCTTGTAAGTTTTTTTTATTTGTTGAAGTCTTTGAATAAACTGTCATTTAAGCTTAAACCCCTTTCTGGAATGATATCTCATGGCTTTGGGGAAGTTGGATCTTTTAGGATTACCACCTTATGTAATTTTCTTGAAAATAATTATAAGGAGAATATTGGTTTAAATGAGATGGCGGAAAAGGCTAATCTTACACCACAGGCCTTTTGTCGCTATTTTAAGAAAAGCACTGGTAAAACTTTTGTTTCGTATTTGAATGAATTACGAGTGAGAGAAGCTTGTCGGTTATTGGGAGGAAAGGACTATGACTGCATTTCGATTGTTGCTTATGATTCGGGATTTAATAGTATTACAAATTTTAATCGCGTTTTTAGAAGTATTCTAGGAATCTCACCCAAGATGTATGTTGCTAATTATAAAAATTTACTTTACGAATAGATTGTAAATGTCAATATCCAATAAGTAATTATTAAAAGGCGGTTAGTTTACTTCTATTATAGTTGGTTTCTTTGATAAAAGAAAATATTAAACTAATAAAGTAAAAACCAACTATGGCTGAATTAAATTGGAAGGGTGTATACCCAGCAGTATTGACCCCCTTTAAAGAGAATGGTGAAATTGACTTTGATATGTTTGCTAAGAATACCGAAGCACAGATTAAAGCAGGGGTGCATGGTATTATCATTGCAGGATCATTGGGTGATGCAGCAGTTCTGGATACGGATGAAAAATTTGAATTATTGACTTACGCAATTCAGGTTATCGCCGGCCGGGTACCGATTATATTAAACATTGCAGAAAATACAACTAAACATGCTGTTAATTTTGCTGTTAAAGCAAAAGAATTAGGCGCAGATGGTTTAATGTTATTGCCTCCGATGCGCTATAGGGCTGATGACCGTGAAGTGGTCGCATATTTTAAAGCAGTAGCGAATGCAACAGATTTGCCAATATTAATTTATAATAACCCGGTTGATTATTCGGTGTTTGTATCAACTGCTATGTTTGATGAATTGAAAGATTGTCCAACGATCGTTGCGGTAAAAGAATCCACCCGAGATTTGACAAATATAACCCGGATGAAAAATAAATTTGGTGAACGCTTTAAGGTATTAGGTGGTGTAGATACAATCTCTTTGGAATCAATAGTAGTGGGTGCTGATGGATGGGTTTTTGGTTTAGTTGATGCTTTTCCGAATGAAACTGTTGCGATGTATAATTATGCTGTAAATGGTGAATACGATAAGGCATTAGAAATCTATCGTTGGTTTATGCCTCTATTGGAGCTGGATATCCACCCTAAGCTTATTCAATATATTAAGCTTGCCGCAACAGCCGAAGGAATAAGTACGCCACATCTTCGTGCACCTAGACTTCCGTTGGTGGGTGAAGAAGCGGAAAGAATTAATAAAGTTATTGCTGATGGTATTGCTAATCGCCCTCAGTTAAATTAGGATCTGCAGGTTAAATAGCATTAAGGTACTGTGGGCGATTGGTGAATACTATTCGCCTACGGTGCGTTTTTTATATATAAAAATTGAAATAAATAATGAATCAATCACAAGTTTATTTGGATGAGCGTATTCGCATAGCGGCAGAAGCATTTCAATTTTTGAAATCTACGACGATTGCGCAGCGTGCCGCATTTATGCATGCTGTTGCAACTGAAATTGAAGGGTTAGGCCCGGAACTTTTGGAGACTGCTCATGCAGAAACAGCATTGCCTTTGCCTCGTCTTACAGGCGAAAAGGCACGAACAGTAGGGCAATGGCGCAGTTATGCCAATGCGGTGGCAATGGGTATTTATACAGAAGCCCGCATCGATTTAGCAAATACTGAAACAGGTAAAAGTGATATCCGGAAATTCAATTTGGGCATAGGACCAGTTGTTGTATTCGGGGCCAGTAATTTTCCATTTGCTTTTTCTACGGCAGGAGGTGATACGGCGAGTGCTATTGGCGCAGGCTGTCCAGTGATTGTGAAAGGCCATTCGGGACATTCTCAAACATCGACCATTATGGCCGATGCGATAGCGACTGTTATTAAAGAATTTGGGTGGCCGGAAGGAGTGTTTAGCCATATTCTTGGTGCCCATATTGAAGGTACAGATACCAAGATAGGTGCCTATCTGACGGCTCATCCTCTTGTGAAAGCGGTTGGCTTTACGGGGTCGTATTGGGGTGGGAAAGCCCTATTTGATATCGCTAACCAAAGGGAAGAACCGATACCGGTATTTGCCGAGATGGGAAGTATCAATCCGGTATTTGCCTTTACCCATCTCCTAACGGATAGAGCGGAAGATCTCGCGAAAGAATATGCCGCTTCGCTGACTTTGGGTGTGGGCCAGTTCTGTACCAATCCTGGGGTATTTATAGCTGTAAAAGGTGATGCTCTAGAACGGTTTAAAAAAGCGTTGGCATCGGCAATAGCTACTATTGCTCCGGGCACAATGCTCAATGAGGGTATTTATGAACATTTTGAAAAAAATAAAATAACATTAAGCAGCCAACATGCGGTAGCTGTAATCGCCGAATCGAGTGTTGAATCCACTCGAGGTCAAGGTCGTCCCAGGATCATTAGAACTTCAGCAAGCAATTTCTTAAAAAATCAGGTATTAAGTGAAGAAGTATTTGGTCCTTTTGCTGTATTGGTAGAAGCCGAAAATGATGATGAAGTACTGGCTATAGCGCAGCAGCTCAAGGGACAATTGACGATTACAATTGCAGGGACTAAGGAGGATGTGCAAGAACATCTAGAGGTTTTTAATGTGGTGAAAGATAAAGCAGGGCGTATCTTATTTAACGGAATGCCAACTGGAGTAGAAGTGGTCTATGCGATGCAGCATGGAGGTCCTTTTCCTTCCTGTACCGACCCAAGATTTACCTCTGTAGGACCGGATGCGGTGAAGCGTTTTGTACGCCCTTTATCTTTTCAGAACTGGCCAGATGAATTCTTGCCAGAAGAGTTGAAAAATGAAAATCCATTAGGTATTGCGCGGATCGTAGATGGTGCTGTGGTTACAACAACAAGTATTTAGGACATTTTTGTATAGCAATTGATGAAGAAAACGTTTTTTTGTATTGACTCCCACACCTGTGGTTGTCCAGTTAGGTTGGTAGCAGGAGGAGGGCCGGTGTTGCATGGAAATTCGATGATGGAACGTCGGCTACATTTTATGGAAGAATATGACTGGATTCGTAAAGGATTGATGTTTGAACCCCGTGGTCATGATATGATGAGCGGAAGTATTCTGTATCCGCCAACAGATCCAAATAATGATACCGGTGTACTTTATATTGAAACAAGCGGCTGTCTTCCGATGTGTGGACATGGTACTATTGGTACTGTGACTATTGCGATTGAAGAGGGATTGGTCATCCCTAAAGTACCGGGTAAGCTGCGTCTAGAGACACCAGCAGGTTTAATCCTGATCGATTATGTACAAGAAGGACCAAAGGTAAAAACGGTTAAGCTGACCAATGTTAAGTCTTTTCTCTATAAAGAAGGACTTAACGTGATATGCCCAGATTTGGGTGAAATTATTGTTGATGTAGCCTATGGTGGGAATTTTTACGCCATTGTTGATCCGCAGAAAAATTTTAGAGATATAAGCGATTTTTCAGCGAGTCAGCTCATTCATTATGGGAAAATTATTCGCCATTTACTTAATGAGCAGACAGATTTTGTTCATCCTGAAAATGAAAATATTTATGGTCTGAGCCATATCCAATGGACTGGGAAACCAACCAAAGAAAATTCTACAGGAAGAAATGCTGTGTTGGTAGGTGAGAATGCATTGGATAGATCTCCCTGTGGTACGGGAACTTCTGCTCGCATGGCACAATGGTATGCTAAAGGGAAGTTGAAAAAAGGAGAAGAGTTTGTTCATGAGAGTTATATCGGTTCGCAATTTGTCGGTCGTATCGAAGAAGAAACAACCATATCGGGGCAGACTGCCATCATTCCCTCTGTAGAAGGCTGGGCAAGAATTACGGGGTATAGTCAAATCATTATTGATGATGAAGACCCCTATAAAGAAGGATTTCAGGTTATGTAATTACTATTAAAATATCAAAAAAAGTGTCAACACATAATAAAGGAAAAGTTGCTATCATAGGGGCGGGTATAGCAGGATTGTCTACTGCCTATTACCTCTTACAGGATGGTTGGGAAGTTCAAATTTTAGAGAAAGGGAATGGGCAAGACAATTGTTCCTATGGCAATGCAGGAATGATCGTGCCTAGTCATTTTACACCATTGGCAGCACCAGGCATCGTGGCACAAGGTGTAAAATGGATGCTGAATAGTAAAAGTCCATTTTACGTCAGACCTTCATTGAATTTTTCATTGATCGATTGGGGTTTGAAATTTTTGAAGCATGCCAATGAAAAACATGTAAACCGAAATGCAGCAGCTATACGTGATTTGAACCTTGCGAGTAGCCGATCATATGATGAATTGGCTCAACAGGAGGGTTTTGATTTTGAGCTAAGACAGAACGGTATTATGATGCTCTACAAATCTAGCCATGTTGCGCATGAAGAAATTGAATTGGCAGAAAAAGCCCAAAACTTGGGATTGGATGTGGAAGTTTTTGATCAAGCGGGTATACAGGCTTTAGAGCCTAATCTCCGAATGGATACGATCGGAGGTATTTTATACAAATGTGATGGTATCTTGTATCCTCCCAAATTGATGAAAACATTGACAGATTACTTGTTCGCTCATGGTGTCCAGGTTCACTATCAAACAGATGTAACAGGATTCAAGTTTTCAGGTAAAAAGGTGTCTGAAATCCTTACTTCAAAAGGAGCATTTCATGCCGATGAAATTGTCGTGACTGGGGGAGCGTCGCTACCTGCATTAGCTTCGAAGTTACATTTGAAGTTACCTTTAATGCCTGGAAAGGGGTATTCTTTTATGCATAATACAACCGACAATAACCAGATGGTACATGCGGCTTTGCTGTTAGAAGCTCGTGTAGCGGTGACGCCTATGAATAATCAGATTCGTTTTAGTGGAACCATGGAATTAGGTCCGGCAAATGATAAGATATACAGTAATCGCGTAAAAGGTATCGTCGAATCTATCCCTAAATATTTCCCTGATCTAAAGGTCGATTATCCGCAGGATATCTGGTTTGGCTACAGACCATGTTCGCCAGATGGGCTTCCATATTTGGGCAGGACTTCTAAATACAGCAATGTCAGCATTGCGGGTGCGGGTGGTATGATGGGTTTGAGTTTGGGACCTGCTTACGGAAAAGCGATCACAGCCCTACTATCCGATAAACCTACAGAAACGGATATCAAGGGCTTTAGTCCAGATCGGTTTCAATAGACAAAAATAAACCTAAATGATGAAGAAAAACAACAATAACCCTAACGTAAAGAAATTTATAGTCATTGGAGTGCTTTGTATGGCTTCTTCGCTAACAGATGCCCAAGATATGGATTTGTATCAACACACAACACCTATTGAGCCTTATATCATACAATACCGCCATGATCTGCAGGCTGTCAATTATTTTTATGGCCCAATGCCTAAAAATTGGGGATTTCAGCAGTCGGCAGCCTCACCCGAGCAGATCAATAGACTGGTCAAGATCGATGATGACTATTTAGCTAAATTAAAAGGATTTGATTATAAGAAATTGAATACAAATGGTCAAGTCGATTATATTTTGCTGAACCAAAAAGTGCAACGACACAAGGAAGAACTCAAAGAAACATTAGCTTCTTACAATCGACTGAAGGCCTACTTACCCTTTGCCGAAAATATTCTTCAGTTTGAACAGAAACGTCGTCGCGGTGCCGCTGTGGTCGGCAAGGATGTTGCCATAGTGTTAGAAAAAACTACTGATCAGGTTTCTGAATCGATTCAAAAGCTAGAAAATGCGGCCGCGATTGAATCTGCTGATGTCAATTTTTTGGTCAATATGGTGGAGTCATTGCGAGTCCGTTTGGAGAGTGCGTTCGATTTCTATAATGGATATGACCCGATGTTTACTTGGTGGGTCCCTAAATCTTATGAAAGTTTAAATGAAAAACTGATTCAATATAAAACAGCTTTGCAGGGAAAGAGCAATTGGAAAGTCTTTAATGATGGCAGTAATATTGGTGGGCAACCGATCGGAAAATCTGCACTCAACAAAAAGTTACGTGAAGAAATGATTGCATATAATGCGGATGAGTTGTTGCGTATCGCTGATCAGGAATGGGAATGGTGCGTGGCAGAGTTATTAAAAGCTTCTCGTGAGATGGGATTTGGAGACGACTGGAAGGCCGCGCAGGAAAAGGTTAAAAACACCTATGTGCCAGAAGGGCAACAACCTGGTCTGATCAATGAATTGTATGATCGGGCCCAAGCATTTATCAAGGAGCACGAGCTAATTGCAATTCCTGAATTGGCGGATGAGACCTGGGGAATGATTATGATGACTCCTGAACGGCAGTTGGTGAATCCTTTTTTTACGGGAGGGCGTGAGATCAGTATTTCCTATCCGACCAATACCATGACTTATGATCAGAAAATGATGAGCATGCGTGGTAACAATCCACATTTTTCTTTGGGTACGGTGCAGCACGAACTCAATCCGGGGCATCATCTACAGTATTTTATGAATAAAAGGTATAAACCGTATCGTGAGCAGAATTTCAATACACCATTCTGGACAGAAGGCTGGACGTTATATTGGGAATTACTGCTCTATAGAATGGGTTTTGCAAAAACACCGGAAGAACGTATCGGGATGTTATTTTGGCGGATGCACCGTTGCGCACGGATTACCTTCAGTATTAAATTTCACTTAGGTGAGTGGACGCCACAGCAATGTGTTGATTATTTAGTTAATCAGGTCGGTCATGAACCTGCAAATGCGCATGGTGAAGTGAAGCGATCATTTGAAGGTTCCTACGATCCTTTATATCAATTGGCTTATTTGATCGGTGGTTTGCAGTTACTGAGTATCAGTGATGAATTGGTCGGATCGGGGAAAATGTCCTATACCGAATTTCATGACCGGGTCATTAAGGAGAATTACTTACCTATGGAGATGGTCAGGGCGATATTGACAAATCAAAAGCTTGAACCTAACCATCAAGCAAAATGGAAATTTTATAATTTTAAATAAGCGCAATTCAATCCTCAATCTATGAGCAGTCAAGAAAATAGTCAAGATTTCAAAAAGTCCTTAGGTTTATTGGATGCAACGATGCTCGTTGCCGGAAGTATGATTGGTTCGGGTATCTTTATTGTATCGTCAGATATCGCCCGAAATACGGGGTCTGCTGGCTGGCTGATGGTGGTGTGGCTGATCTGCGGATTTATGACTTTAGCCGCAGCTTTGAGTTATGGCGAGCTCAGTGCCATGTTTCCGAAAGCTGGTGGTCAGTATGTTTATCTCAAAGAAGCTTATGGGCCGGTGGTTAGTTTTACGTTCGGTTGGACTTTTTTTGCCGTTATTCAGACGGCTACGATTGCAGCTGTGGGGGTTGCTTTCTCCAAGTTTACAGCTTATTTGTTTCCGGTACTAGATGAAGATGTTTATTTGCTGGTGATGGGGAACTATCATATTTCATCTGCTCAAGTGCTGGCTATCGCTGTTATTTTGCTGCTGACCTTTATTAATACAGGGGGTGTAAAGAATGGCAAAATGGTACAGACCATACTTACCTTGATCAAAATATTAAGCTTGGTTTTATTGGTTATTTTTGGTTTTGCGGCTTTCGATCTGGAGGTGTGGAATCAAAACTGGTCTTCGGAGAATATGTGGAATCTACAGCGATTAAATGTGGATGGATCGACGGCAGATTATGCCACTTTTGGTGCATTTGGTGCCATATCTGCTGCTTTGGTAGGGGCGTTGTTCAGCAGCGATTCCTGGCATTCATCTTCTGCTGTAGCAGGCGAGATCAAGAATCCGCAACGCAACATTGGGCTGAGTTTAGCACTGGGGACTCTCATTGTGACCGTGATCTATATTTTGACAAATTTGATGTATACGGGTGTATTGACGATCGAGGAGATGGCCAGTGCGCCTAAAGATCGTGTGGCCATGCTTGTGGCGCAAGAAATTTTTGGTCCTGTTGGTATAGCCATCTTGGCGATTATGATTATGGTCAGCACTTTTGGATGTAACAATGGACTGATCTTGGCTGGTGCAAGGATCTATTATTCCATGGCTAAGGATGGTTTGTTTTTTAAGAAAACAGGAACCCTAAATAAGAATGCAGTACCGGCTTACGCTTTGTGGTTGCAGGCGGTGATTGCTTCTATATGGTGTTTAACAGGTAAGTATGGCGATTTGTTGGATATGATTACCTGTGTGGTTGTTATGTTTTATGTTTTGTGCATCATCGGCATCTTTTGGCTAAGATATAAGCGCCCCGATGTACCGAGACCTTATAAAGCCTTTGGATATCCTTTTATACCGGCCATCTATATTTTGATGGGGATCTCGTTTATTATTTTGTTGGTGATCTATAAACCGCAATTTACTTGGCCAGGTATTATCATCACGCTTTTGGGTATCCCATTATACTATGTTGTGAAACAAAAGGAAGCGAAGACGTAATCTATTTATTTCATCATGCCTGTTTATGGATAAAGGCATCATCTATAAGATATAAAAAAATAACACATATGAAGTTAACATTAACCGCTGTTTTAGTGGTGCTATTGCAACTTACGACAATGGCACAGGGCACATTGGACGATTATAAACGTGCCAAAGAGATCAGGAGTTCATTTGGCAAGGTGTATCAGGTTCCACAGCAGATTATTTGGTCTGAAAAAGGAGATAGTTTTTCTTATCGGGTGACCCAGAAAGACGGAAAGAGGAGCTTATATCTGGTCGATGCGCTGAACAAGAAAAAAATAGATACCGATGTTGCTGCGATTGAAAAGCAGCTATCCGATCAGTTGGATAAAGAAGTGAAATTAGGTGTATTGTGGGGACGAGATCTGAAAGTGCTGACGGCCAACGAAGTGGAGTTTACAGAAGAAAAAGTGGTCTGGAAGTGGAATGCCCAGGAAAATAAACTGAGCAAGTTGCGAGATGTCCCTGCAACAGGTGCTGACCGTAGATCGGACGGATATTGGGGAGCACGATGGGATGATAGTAAGGGGGAATCTGTAGACTCACCCGATAAGGCCTATACTGCTTATATTAAAAATAGTAATGTATACATCAGCAAAAAAGGGGATTCAAAAAGTGAGCGACAGTTGACCTTTGATGGAAGCCCCGGTGAGTATTATAGTGCCCGTATCCAATGGTCCAATGATTCAAAGAAATTGGCTGCTTCAAAAGTACGAAAGGCTGAAATTAGACAGTTGACTTTATTGGAGTCTTCTCCAGTGGATCAATTACAACCTAAATTACAAACCAGAGATTATAATAAACCTGGAGATGCTTTGTCACAATATTATCCAACTATTATTGATGTGATGGATGGTCGGGTGATAACTGTAGATCCTGCCCAGGTCGCCAATCAATTTTCATTGTCTGCACTGGTATGGAAGGCGGATAATACTGGAATCACATTTGAATATAACCAACGTGGTCATCAACGGTATGACGTGCTGGAATTGAATGCTGTGGACGGAAAAACAAAAGCCATTATTTCGGAGCGCAGCGCAACATTTATTGATTATAGTGGAAAGAAATATCGGAATGATCTTAAAAAAACAGATGACATCATTTGGGCTTCTGAACGCGATGGGTGGAATCATCTGTATCTGTTCGATGCTAAAACGGGCGCATTGAAACATCAGATTACAAAAGGAAATTGGGTCGTGCGTAAAGTTGTTAATGTCGATGAGGATAACAAAAAAATTATTTTTGAGGCGAGTGGCATGAATAAAGATTTGGATCCTTACTTAATCCGTTATTACGCAATTGGTTTTGATGGTAAGGGTTTGAAGGAACTTACTCCTGAAGCAGCCAATCATCAGGCAACCTTCAATACTGATCATTCTTTATTTGTAGATCTCTACTCTCGGGTTGACCAAGCTCCGCAGGCCGTACTAAGACGTGTGGCAGATGGACAGACTGTGATGGATTTGGAACATGCAGATATTTCGGATCTGGAGGCTACGGGATGGCGCAAACCTGAAGTGTTTAAGTCTCTGGCTAGAGATGGTAAAACAGAGATCTGGGGGATTATAGTCCGTCCACGAAATTTTGATCCGAACAAAAAATATCCTGTCATCGAGTATATCTACGCTGGTCCACATAGCGCTTTTGTCCCTAAATCATTTTCTGCTAATCCGGCAGGACTAGCTGAGCTTGCTGAACTGGGCTTTATAGTCGTGCAGATTGACGGAATGGGAACATCCAATCGTTCGAAGGCATTTCAAGATGTGGCATGGAAAAATTTAAAAGATGCTGGTTTTCCTGATCGTATTGCCTGGATGAAGGCTGCCGCGCTTAAATATCCCTATATGAATATTGAAAAAGTCGGTATTTATGGTACTTCTGCTGGAGGTCAGTCTTCTGCTGGAGCACTCTTGTTTCATCCTGAATTTTATAAGGTAGGGGTTTCATCTTGTGGATGCCATGATAATCGTATGGATAAAATATGGTGGAATGAACAATGGATGGGCTGGCCGATCGGACCTGAATATGCAGCTTGCTCTAATATCGAAAATGCATATAAATTAGAAGGAAAGTTGCTATTGATCGTGGGTGAGTTAGACGATAATGTGGATCCTGCATCGACTTATCAGTTCGTTAATCAGTTGATTAAACATGGTAAAGACCACGACTTCATTATGGTTCCGGGAATGGGGCATGCTTCTGGTGGTGATTTTGGAGAAAAGAAACGTCGCGATTATTTCGTGAAACACTTGCTTGGAGTAGAACCTCCAGCATGGACGGCTTATTAGCGAAAGTGCGCTGACTGATAATTGTTTTAAACCAAAACAGGAGTATCTTATCATTATGCCGATCGTAAAACGATTGGCATAGACAGGCATGCACATAGATAAGATCGAAAAATTAATTTTTGTGATTATAGATAGATTTAACGGTTGCTTGCATGTTGTTGAACATAGACAGAATGAAAATTGAGCTTGTGAGCTCAGGAAATAATTTGAAGGCTTCATCGCCTTTATAACTTTAAACCGAGCTTGCGAGCTCATAAAGGAATGATTTAGACATGAAAAGTTACACTTTTTTTTTACGTGTTATCCTCGTTGCTACGATCCTAACGAAAGGGTTCAGCCCAGTGCAGGCTCAAAATGGGGATCAGATATTGGATGGAATCGGCGAAACTGGAATGATCGCACGATATGTATTTAATGGAGATTTGAAAGATTGGTCTCGAAATAATCTGCATGCCACAGCTGGACGGAATGCTGCATTTATCAACGATAAGCGGTTTGGAAAAGTATTGTCGTTGACGGGAGAAAGTAATGATTTTATACAGATCCCTGCTGATGCATTGACCGATATGGAGTCGTTAAGTATCTCAGGTTGGGTTTATTTGCGTTCGGATAAAAAAAATCAAGTCTTTTTTGACTTTGGAAAGGATGTGCATAAACATTTCTTTGCAGCTCCTTTTGGCACGACCATTCAAGATGGTTTCCAAAGTTTAATAACAGCAGGGAAAAATAATCAAAAAGGAGCGGTTTCTCCAGCATTAGTATTGAACAAGTGGGTTTACCTGACGATCGTGGTGGATATTCCGGCTAAAACGATGAAGACTTATGTGGATGCTGTGCTTGTTGGGGAATCTAAGCAGATACCGCGTGAGTTGACCGAAGTTTTTGGATCTTCTGGAGATAAGAACAAATTGTATATCGGAAAATCATTTTTGACAGGATCTCCGTCATTGGATGGCATGTTGCATGATTTTCGGATCTATCGTGTTCCGCTGAGTAAAAATCAGCTTACTGGAATTTATACCAATTCACAACGTGGAGTAAGTAATCGCGACGTAAATGTGACGAAAGTGGAGGATAACCTACCGGAGTTTCCATTGACCCAAGCACAACTCTATAATGCTTACTTAGTTGCTGTGCCAGATATACAGGTGGAAACCGCATTAGGAGATTTACCACGTTTACCAAGTTATATACAGGGAACATATAAAGAGGAGATGGTTGGTCCTAAAGTACGGGTATTGTGGCCTTCGCCAAATGATAACAGTACCGTCTTGGAAGCTGGACGTTATACCATTACAGGACGAGTTCCGGGAACAGATTTACAACCTAAAGCAATCGTGACTGTAAAGTCAAGCAAGACCAATGCTGCACCAAGCTTAAAGCTGGAAGTTTTTGATCTTAATCAGGTTTCCTTGCAAGCTGATGCGCAAAATCAAGAAACGAAATTCATTGAAAATCGGGATAAATTTATCAACACATTAGCGACGACTGATCCCAACTCTTTTCTCTATATGTTTCGTGATGCATTTGGGAAACGACAGCCTGAAGGTGCTAAACCTTTAGGGGTCTGGGATAGTCAGGATACCAAACTCAGAGGCCATGCTACGGGTCATTATTTGACTGCGATTGCACAGGCCTATGCGAGTACTGGATATGATAAAACTTTGCACGCTAACTTTGCAGAGAAAATGACGTATATGGTCAATAACCTATACGAACTGGCACAATTGTCGGGCAAACCACAACAAGCAGATGCCGTGGCTATAGCTGATCCGACTGCTGTACCTTACGGTCCAGGCAAATCAACCTATGACTCTGATCTGAGTCAAGAAGGTATCCGTACGGATTATTGGAATTGGGGTGTAGGTTATATTAGCGCCTATCCACCCGATCAATTTATTATGTTGGAAAAGGGTGCGAAATATGGGGGACAGAAAACGCAAGTTTGGGCTCCCTATTATACCTTACATAAAATTTTGGCCGGCTTAATTGATATTTATGAGGTAAGCGGCAATGAAAAGGCGCTTCAAGTGGCAACAGGAATGGCAGACTGGGTGCATGCGCGTCTTAGTCAATTGCCTAAGGAGACCCTGATAAAGGTATGGAATACTTACATTGCAGGTGAATTTGGAGGAATGAATGAGACAATGGCGCATCTCTACCGCATCACCAATAAGGAACACTATTTGAAAACTGCTCAATTGTTTGACAATATCGATATGTTCTTTGGCAATGCGCAGCATGCACATGGATTGGCGAAGAATGTCGATACTTTTCGGGGGTTGCATGCCAATCAACATATTCCACAAATTGTGGGGAGTATCGAGCTATACCAAGTTTCAAACCTACCTGAATACTACCGCGTAGCAGACAATTTCTGGTATAAAGCTGTCAATGACTACATGTACAGCATAGGTGGGGTTGCGGGTGCACGCAATCCGGCTAATGCTGAAGTTTTTACAGCAGAACCGGCGACGTTATATGAAAATGGTTTTTCTGAAGGTGGACAGAATGAAACTTGTGCGACTTATAATATGCTTAAATTAACGAGCAACCTGTTTCTTTTTGATCAACGTGCTGAATATATGGATTACTATGAACGTGGATTGTATAACCATATTTTAGCTTCTGTTGCTGAAAATACTCCAGCGAATACGTACCATGTGCCACTGAGACCAGGAGCAATAAAGCAATTTGGAAACCCCAATATGACAGGCTTTACGTGTTGTAATGGTACCGCAATAGAAAGTAGTACCAAATTGCAGAATAGTATTTATTTTAAAAGCAAGGATGATCAAGCTTTATATGTCAATCTATTTATTCCTTCTACTTTGGACTGGACTGAACGTAAGGTGACTGTGGAACAGAAGACCAGCTTTCCAAAACAAGACGAGACCGAGCTGACCATAAATGGAAATGGTAAATTTGATCTTCATATCCGTGTGCCGAGCTGGGCAACCAAAGGATTTTATGTGACTATTAACGGTAAAGATCAAAAAGTACAGGCAAAGCCAAGTTCTTACTTGAAATTGAGTCGCCATTGGAAGAATGGTGATCGCATTACGCTGAAAATGCCTTTCCAATTTTATTTAGATCCGGTCATGGATCAACAGAATATTGCCAGTTTATTTTATGGACCTATCTTGTTGGCGGCTCAAGAACCGGAAGCGAGAAAAGATTGGCGTAAAGTGTCTTTGGATGCAAAGGATATCAGTAAATCAATAACGGGAGATCCGCAGCGTTTAGCGTTCAAGATTGATGGAGTTGATTTTAAACCATTCTATGATACCTACGGACGACACTCTGTTTATTTGGATGTTACGTTGAAATAAGTGCAAATTATGCTAAAAAATCTGAGGGGTACTTTGCTTGACGATGTACCCCTTTATTATACATACAGACTATGAAAAAAATTTTGTTTTCAGCTTTTTTCTCCCTTATCATGGGAGCTGGATCTGCTCAGTCATTAAAAAAGTATGAAGCACCTCATGCTATGAACCCATTATTGCCAGGGTATTTTGCTGATCCTACAATCAAAAAAATAGGCGACACCTACTATATTTACGCTACAACTGATGGGAATGGGTGGGGGGCTGGTCCATCGCAGGCATGGACCTCCACAGATTTTAAGAATTGGACTATACAACCCATGAACTGGCCTAATACGCATTGGTATTGGGCTCCCGATATGACAAAAGGATATGACGGAAGGTATTATCTGTATTATAGTCAGCCTGTTGAGATATTCGGTGCGGTATCAGATACACCTGTTGGGCCTTGGACATCTTTGGTTGATAACGGTAAATCTATTATACCCAATTATATGATTCCTGGAGTGATTACCTTGGATGGTCAAACATTTACGGATCGGGACGGAAAAATTTATATGTATTGGGGTACTTGGGGTATTTATCCAGACCATGGCTGCGCTGTAGGATTAATGGGGCAAGACATGAAGAGCTTTGAAAAAATTGAGTTGATCCCCAACACAGTGGCAAAAGATTTTTTTGAAGCTCCATTTATGTTTGAACGCAATGGTATATATTATATGATGTATTCATCTGGTCATTGCGAAGATCATACTTACCGCGTCCAATATGTAAAAAGTACGGTAGGACCGATGGGACCATTTGAATATCCGGCCGATAATCCCATATTGGTAACAAATGATGATGGTACAATACATGGTCCTGGGCACCATAGTGTGCTGGAAGAAGGAGGTAGATATTACATCGTGTATCACAGGCATAACAATCCGCATTCAGGTGGTGGTTTTCATAGGCAAATTGCAGTAGATGAGCTTTTTTTTACACCTGAGGGGGATATACAAAAAGTCGTTCCTACGCATGAAGGAATTGCTGATCTCATCAAACAAAAATCTTATCCGGAGGATCGAGCGTTTGGAAAGCCTGTGGTGGTCTCTTCTTTTTATAATGAAGATTTTAGGGCGTCCTTTTTGGTTGATGACAATAACGGAACTTTATGGAGAGCAAAAGACAATCATCAACCCGCCTGGCTCATGATCGACCTGGAAAAAATAACAGATGTACAGACTGTTGCCATTCAATTTGAATATCCTACTTATGCTTACCAATACCGGATAGAAACTTCAACAGATGCTAAAAATTGGACACCGTATGATGATCAGTCTAACAATAACCGTTGGGCAAGTCCAGTATTGTCGCATGGAAATGTAGCGGCACGATATGTCCGTCTCCATATATTGAATACACAATTAGCGGGTTTGCCTCGTGGAGTATGGAATATTAAAGTTTATGATAAGCCTCTCATGGAAGAAACGGTATGGTCAGCCCCGCAAAATATGGCTCCTAATGAGAAGACTTTTGGTTCTTTAATCCATTTAGATGCGTTGGATTATCGTGAAGGTGAGCGCATCACAACGATCCAAAACAAGGGCTTGTTAAAAGGAAGTTTAGATAGTGAAAAACCCGTTTATGTCAAGAATTACCAAGGAAAGAAAGCCTTTTTCTTAAATGGTTCAGCTTCACTTCGTTCGACATTTACAGTTCCTCAATCGCTAGCCGGTAATAGTCCTTACACCGTATCTATGTGGATAAACAATCCTAACATAGATCGATTTGAAAACGTCGTAGCGTGGTCTAAAGGCAATCAAGATATTAGCAAAGCAATATTCGGTTATGGAACAGATGCGCAGCGCGGAGCTGTTATCCATGGTGCCTGGCCTGATATGGGTTTTAAGACGCTACCGCTAGCAGATCATTGGCACCATATCATAATTTCATTTGATGGTTATATGGAACGTATTTATGTGGACGGACAGTTGCAACGAGAAGAAAACAGAATGTTATTTGTTAATCCTGCAGATTATTTTGTGGTAGGCGCATCGGATCTTTTGGATCAGCATTTTTCAGGTTATCTGGCAGATTTTAAGGTAGCTAATGTGGATCTCTCTGCTACATTAATAAAGGAAAAGGAGACTTTTTATCATGCTGAAAATATGTTTTTCGCAATACAGACAGATGATCTTGCTATCGGTAAAATCAACAAAGTAAGAAATCAGGGATCCAGTCAACATCATGACATTGTAGTTTATGGAGAAGTGCTCTTACAAGGCAATCGTACTGCCCTTAAAATGGGTGAATTGAAAGATTCTGCATTGTCTAGTATTATTGTTCAACCATCCTATACCTTAGCTTTTGACTGGTTTGATGGTCAAGCTTGGAATCACGGTTTGGCAATATGCGATCAGGGAAAAACGTTATTTTATAAAAATGGAAAACAAGATCAGGTGAAACAGATGAATAGACTGTTGCGCATAAAAAATGATCAATTTGAATTGAAACATGCTGTTCATTTTTTCAATGCTTATCCTGAAAAATTTTCGTTAGATCAGATGCACGAAAACTATCAGACATGGAAAGCTAAAAGTGCCGCTGATCTGAATAATTATGTACCGGTTACTGCGGTTAATCCGTATTGGATCAATGATAACAATATATTTGTACAGATCCGTGGAGATCGGTCTGACTTGTTGTATCTATTTTCTACAGGTCAATACGATACGGGTTGGATTCAAGAACCTTATCATTTATTCGATCGCGCACATGTGGGCAAGACTATTTCAATTTTTGCAAAAGATGAGTTCGGAAATGTGAGTAAAGCATTAGTGGTTGATATCCCGAAGTCCAAACCGCTGTTGATTGCTCCATCTGTTACCCAAACATTTGATTTGGGACAAAAAGAAATTCCCTATTGGGATGGTTGTCAAGTCGGTACTTATCCAGATAGTACACAAGTTCGCATCAGTGGAGTTGACGGACAATGGACGTTAGGCTCTAAGCATACTAAATGGGGCGATGCAAAACTATTACCTCCATTTGTATATAGAGAATTGGAAGGAGATTTCACCATTCAAGTTCATGTAAAAGATGTCGCTGGACTAGCCGAAAAAAGCCGCACTTCCAGTGAAGCTGGTATCATGATACAGGCAGGCGAACAATTTAATTCTTATATCAATAATACGGTATTAACGGGCTGGAATTTGGGTAATTTAGCGCGAAGTATAGGCTATCAAACTCATCAAGAAGGAAATAATGGGACAGGGTTACAATTTTTTCCTTATATCCAAATACAAAAAATAGATGATTATTTCTTTCTTCGCAGTTCTCAGGATGGTATTACCTGGATTGATCTTCCCAATACCCCATTTCTGCGTTCAGATTGGAAAGGACAAAAACTACGCGTAGGACTATATCAGATTGCAACCAACAATCAAGAAGGATATGGTTTATTTGAACATGTTAAGATTTGGCAGTAATAGCTAAAAATGATGCAGTAAAAAAGCCGTGATCAATTGAGATCACGGCTTTTTTTATTTGATTATCATCCAATAAAGATTAATTATATCCTTGGTTTTGTATTAATAATGGATTTCTATTAGTCTCAGCTCTAGAGATTGGGAATAAATAATAAGCTTCTTTAAACACTCTGTTGCGGACTAGTTTTGGCGTGTAGGTAAAACTACCGTCATTATTTTTAACCACGTTCACACCCATCAACGGTTTATTTTCAGTTTCCATGGCGATCTTCCATCTTCGTACATCATATATTCGATGGCTTTCAAAACAAAGTTCTACCTGTCTTTCACCTCGTATACGTTTTTTTAAGGCTTCTCCAGATTCTGTGAGATTGGGCATTTTGACGCTTTGACGATTTCTTATTTTATTGATGTATTGTCTTGCCAAATCATCTTGTCCTAATTCTTGTAATGTTTCCGCATAATTAAGGTATAGTTCAGCTAATCTAAAGATAATCCAGTTTTGATTACTGCCCTCCGATCCAAATCGGATCGTTTCACTCATATACTTTCGCCAGTGGTATCCAGTTTCCGTAGCATTCCAACCTTGATCGCCTTGTTGGCTGTCTTTTCCTCCAGCAAATATTTCAACGGCGGTCCCTCGAAAAGAAGCGCCATTATAAAGGATGTTGGCATAGAATCTAGGGTCACGGTTTACATAAGGATTCTGACTGTCGTATCCAGAAGTCGGATCTTCAGGTAATTTCCCGTTTGTTAATTCAAATGCATTTACCATGGTTTGAGATGGGGTATAAACACTCCATCCGCCATAGCTGTTGGGTTGGCAGACAATATCTAAACCTGCACCTGGGACATTGCTAAAGTTGTAATCAAATAGCACTTCGCTATTTCTTTTGTCTGTAAAAACCTTTTTGTAGTCGCTGTTCTGATATAATGCAAATCCATTGTTTTCGGCAAAATCGATTGCTTCTTTTGTCGCTATTGAAGCCGTAGTCCATTTTCCTTTGTCATTACTGGTATTGTGTAATGGGCTTGCTGCATATAAGAGTGTTCTAGCTTTCAATGCATAGGCCGCAGTTGAAGTGGCCCTGCCAATACTTTTGGTTTCCTCCTTATAGGTTGCCGGAAGTAAGGCAATTGCTTTTTCAATATCGGTCAAGATAAAGGTGACGCATTCATCAAACGTATTTCTTTTGACCTCAAAAGACTCTTCATTGAGGCCATATACTTTTTCGATAAGGGGTACGCCGCCATAATGTCTTGCTAAGTCAAAATAAGCATATGCGCGTAAGAAATGTACCTCTCCTATTAAGCGGTTTTTCTGTGCCTCAGCAGCTGATCCTTCTGCAGGAACAGCCGCGATACGGCTTAAAAAAATATTCAGATTTCTAATTTCCTGATAGTTTTGTTGCCAAAAACTGTACACTGGGTTATCAGGATCCATTTGTCCGAGCTCCAGTGCACGTTCATTGCCATAGGAATGTTTTGAATTACCTTCATCCGATGCTCCCGACATAAAGTATGCTTTTTGTACGCCCTGTGCCTCTAGAAATGGTAATAAGGTATAGCGACTATTAACATAAGCTTCGACAAGATTCAAATCTTGCCATACATCCGCGTCGGAGTAGGAGTCTAACGGTTTTTTATCTAGGAAATCTTTTTCGCAAGAAACCTGCGTAAATGCTAGCCCAGCAAGTATAAGAAGTGGAAATATTTTTTTCATAATATAAAGCTCTATTTTTAAAGAATTGTGCTGTTTTTAAGTGATCATAATACTGGCCTAAAAGCTCAGATTGACACCGACGGTATAAATTCTTGTTTGTGGATAATAAGCACCGGTGTAAGAAACTGTTTCTGGGTCATAGTGCTTCACCTTATCAAAACTAAACATGTTAAAACCATTGAGGTATAAGCGAAGATTTTTAATGCCAGATTTCTCCAGCTTTTCTCCTGAAAAGGTATAGCCAACTTCTACTGTTTTAAGTTTGAAAAAGGACATGTCCTGTAACCAAAAATCGGAAGCTCTGTTATTGATATTATATGTCCGATCAAAAGCTCCCGGATATTTCGCATTGGGATTTTCGGGTGTCCAACGATCTTCGTATAACCATTGAGGCGGGATAAACTCGCCATTGTTGGCTTGAGGCAGGATGATCTGCTTGGCTTTGGCCTGTCCTTGCCATAGCATGCTAAAGCTTAGGTTTTTATAGCTTCCGCCCATCCGTAATCCATAAACCAATAATGGTGTAGGGGACTCGTAGATTCGTTCCTGATCATTCGCATTGATGACACCATCATTGTTGATATCCAGGTATCGGATGTCTCCAACTTGGCTTCCTGGGAGTTTGGCGGTGGTATTATCGAGTTCTTCCTGCGTACGAAATAAACCGTCTGTACGGTATACCAACCAAGATCCCAATTGGTATCCCTGTTGTTTTTGCCATTCTAAGACATTTGGTGATTCATCGATAAAAACGATTTTACTCCAGGTTCGAGTCATGTTTGCGTTAACAAAATATTTGAAATCTTGAATCGATCCTTTTGTACCTAAGGTTAGTTCGATCCCTTTTCGGTCTACCCGGCCGATATTTTCATCCGGTAATTGAAGTCCGGTGGTATGGGGTACTGATACATTTCTTTTAGCAAGTAAGTGATCTCTTTTTGCCCAAAAGTATTCTGCTGAAAAATCAAGTTTATTATTGAAAAAAGATCCTTCTAATGCCACATTTTTCATTTCCTCTACTTCCCATGTGATATTTGGGTTAGGTGCTACGCCAGGCATTAATCCTGGTGCATAACCCGGATTTTCACCATCACCAAGATAATAGCGGTTGTAATCCTGTGCTACCGTATAACGGGTTAGAAATTGGTATTGATTAATGCGGTCATTTCCTAAACGGCTTATGGATGCTCTTAATTTAAGTTCGGTGACAAAAGAGAAATTATCTTTGATGAATTTTTCTTCACCTAAACGCCATCCTAGAGAAAGGCCCGGAAAATTGCCATATTGTCTTCCTGGAGGAAAATTAAATGATCCATCACGACGGAAGACAAATTCCGCAAGATATTTATTTGCGTAAGCGTAATTGAGACGACCGAAGTAATTGCGTCGGGCATTTTGATCAGCAGTGCTTCCATTGCCTTGTCTGGTCACGTCATAGAAAAAAGCAAAAAGTTGATCGATTTGACTACTCACTAAACCTTGTCTGTTTGCAAAAATACCTTCATTGTAGTAATCACTTTGTTCAGCAGCCACAAATGCACTTACGTCATGTTGACCAAATTGACGGTTATAATTGAGTCGTAGGTGAAAGGTTTTTAAATTACTATCGCCATAGCTTTGCGAAATACTAGGATCTCCCAATAGGAGGGTTCGCACATTATTGTACGTGTCGGTTGTACTGTTATAGCGGTATAGGTCAAAAGGTTTGGTAAATGATTTTTCATTGTAAAATGTGAAGTCAAATGCAGCAAACCCCAGTAGCGAAAGACCTTTGGTAATATAAGGAAGCTTAAGCTCTCCGTTGATTGTCGTCTGTATGCTATTATTTCTTTTTCTTAAGTATCCGTTATATCCTTGAGCCATCTGTAGTGGGTTTGGACCTTCGATCCCTGCAACAGGAAGTCCGTTTGGATAAAATGGTGCTAATCCAGGATAGGACCCTAATATGGATAGGAAAATACCATCTGCTCCAGTGGGTGGATTATTGCGATCTTCTTTTCGGCCAACGATATCCAAGCCTAATTTGAAGTTGTCCGTGATCTTTGCGTCAATATTAGAACGCAGATTGTACTGATTATAATTTGTTGCACTTTTTTTATAAAATGCATCTTGATAGAGGTATGCTCCCGATACGAAATATTTTATTTTTTCTGACCCTCCCGAAATGGAAAGTGAATGTTGGGTTTGCGGAGTTAATGGTTTTAGCACTTCACTATACCAATCCGTATTGGGATAACTGATGGGATCGGATTGGTCTTTGAATTTTTGAATTTGTTCCGGTGTATAAGTCACATTCCCCTGACCTTGACGGATATCTTTTTCATTTCTAAATAAAGCATAATCGTAAGAATTGACCAATTTAGGGACACGTGTTGGTTCAGAAAGACCAAAAGACCCCGCATAATTAATGGTAGGCTTTCCTGTACCCCCTCTTTTTGTCGTGACCAGGATGACACCATTGGCCGCTTGCGCTCCATATATAGCTGCGGACGCATCTTTTAAAACCGTGATACTTTCTATATCTGTTGGATTTAATCTTTCAAAGCCACCTCTGTTGGCCACTCCGTCTATCACGATTAGAGGAGCATTATTTCCGGTAGTTCCTGATCCTCTTATTAGAATAGAAGAGCCATCAGCACCTGGTTCACCACTACGGTTATTGACCACAAGTCCAGGCATACGTCCTGCCAATGAATTGGCAATATTAGGAGATTTACTCTCGTTAATTTCGTTAGCATTAATCTGTGTGACTGAACCTGTTAGCGTAGCTTTTCGCTGCGTACCATAACCAACGACAACAACTTCATCCACTTGTTGAGATTTTTCTTGTAAAGTGATCTGCAAATTGGTTTGCCCATGTAGGTGCACTTGTTTTGAAGTATAATTAAGACTTGAAATTATCAAGGTATCACTTGTGCTGTAGCTAATGGTAAATTTACCGTCTTGATTAGTCGAGGTACCTTTCCCCGTTTTTTTTAACAGAATAGAAGCTCCCGCTATTGGACTTCCGTTATCCGTAAGTACAATAGCATTAAGGGTTTTGTTTTGTTGTGCAGTCCCTGCCAGACCCAATAACACAAGACAGCAACTGAGCCATACTTTTAGAAATTTCATAATTGTTTATTTGTTTGGTGATAATTTGTGATTCCCATTAATGAATTTTCGTTAAAAAGACATTTAAAGGACTTATAGTCTGTTTGTAACAGTTGGTTTAAACAAAAATAATCTCTTGACGCAGTTTAATTGGATCATATTTTAACAAGAGGTGCTCGGATTTTGATATTTCGAAGAACTTTTAGCTACTAGTCTCCTTCAAAGAATCGTAAAAATTTTAAAATTTTCGATATGAGAAAGTATTTAACTCTTATATGGTCTGTCTGGACTTCTTAATTATGTTCACTTTGAATAAATCTTGCATTGATTTTGGTGTTCCGTGTATTTTGCGATTACTTTAGAGATAATCTTACTTTAATGAAGTGCAGGATTAACAACATAGCTGTGTATATGTGGAGAGTTGTTGTGTTAAATAAAGCTAAATCTGAACTTTTGGTCACAATTGAAGTGTGATTGGTTAAATTCGGATTGAATTTGGACCTGATTCTACTTTATCTTCGACTATCTAATTAACAACTAATTTTTATTAACCAAATTAATTAATTTGTGAAAACGCAGGTATTTTATTAGTCCTCGTGGTTCTCCTTTCGTTTGATTTATTTGCTCAACAGGTAACAGGCGTCGTTCGGGATGTTTCGGGAAGTGTAATGGAGGGGAGCTACGCTGAGAAATTTGTCCACGCAAATAAGTGCGCAAACTAATAGCATAGGAGAGTTTACGATGGTAGCAAAGCCAAGAGACTGACAAATGTGACCGCTATAAATTCATCTGGTCCGCCTACGGCAGGACTATAAATACGTATATAGCAGGTTTAAAGCTAAAAATCCAGTTGCTTTGTCGACTGGATCATTTTTAAAAAGTATATATTAAAATAGGATACAAAATGCAATCAAGATTAATTTTTTACCTCGTGTTAATGGGGAGCGTGCTTTTTGCACATCAGGCTTGTTCGCGACCTCATGATCCGGTTGTCAAGGAAAAGGAACTTTACTTGCCTGCTCAGATATATCGTGTTCCAAAAAACAATGATTACAATAGTAAGGAGAGTGAATTTAGCCATCATCGAAAGATGGAATCTGAGAATATAGCCATATTTTGGGCGAAGGAATATGGAGAGCGTCCACAAGACCATACGCTAGCGTCAAAGCGGTTTGATCCTGAGGCTATTTTGCAGGAGTGCGAACGTTTTTATAGCCACTATCTCGATGTGACCAAAATGGTGCAACGCGGTAATTCATTATCGGACCAGTATAAGCTGCTTTTCTTTGTTATTGGAGGTGATGAGGGAACAGCTTTTGGCGGTGGAGCGGCAGATTCTGTCGGTGTCATGTGGGCCTCTTCTCTTCGTATTCAGCATAAGCCTTTTGGTGCTGTAGCCCATGAGATGGGACATTGCTTTCAATATTTGGCCAAATGTGATGGCAATTGGGCATTCTCCTCACCCGTAGAAGGGAGTCAAGGACATTCCATTTTTGAAATGACTGCGCAATACTTACTGTGGCAAGTTTATCCTGAATGGATGACCTTTGAAAATTATCATTTGAATAGCTACATGGAGAAAACGCACTATGCATTCTTGCATGAAACCAATATGTATCATGCAGCACAGATACTAGAATATTGGTCTGCAAAATGGGGGACGGACTTTATGGGACGCCTATGGCGTGAAGCAGTTCCTGGTGAAGATCCGGTCAGGGTATATAAAAGATTGACGAATACGGATCAAAAAGCATTTAATGATGAAATTTTTGATGCGAGTAGAAAATTTATCACCTGGGATCTACCTCGCATCTTGGAAGTTGCGAAACCTTATGCCAATCAACATACAACAAAATTAGTAGTTGCGGAAGATGGCTGGATGCAAATTGCGGCGAGCCATGCGCCACAAAATTACGGGTATAATGGTATCAAGTTGGCCTCATTTTTACCTGGAACAACTGTGGAACTGGATTTTAAAGGTATAGCTGGTGTAGATGGGTATCGGTCTATCAATCTAGAAAATGCGGGCTGGCGTTATGGTTTTGTTGCGCAAAAAGGAGATGGAACGCGAGTGTATGGCGATGTCTTGAATGCCAAGACTGGAAAGGCTAATTTTTCAGTTCCTGAAAATACAGCATATCTCTGGTTGGTCGTGAGCGGTGCTCCGCAGGAACATAGGGTTCATATTGTGGATGGAAAAGATGAAAATGATGAGCAGTGGCCTTATGCGATTAAGTTAAAGGGTGCGACAGTTGATGCAAAGATGCTGTAGCTATGCTGTTCGTGATGGCTTCTTGGGGGCATTATATGGTCCGATCATCTCCTTTATTTAAGATGAAAGAAAATATGAAGATTGGATATATATCCAAAGTGTCGCATGTGTCTGGTCAACACATGCGACACTTTGGGTAAAAAACGGTCATGAAAAGGTAGTTTATAAGGATAGGACTTCCTTATTTTTAGTTATGTTTATGGTTTTACCAAATGCTGTTGAACATATGAAAATTATTGATAAAGAAACGATTGATGCTATACTTAAATATGATAAATTGATCGAAGCGCTGCGCGAGATTTTTCAATCGTCATTTACGATGCCTGTTCGGCATCATCATTTTTATCAAAATGCTGATGGAATTGAAAATACGCTTATTTTGATGCCTTCGTGGACGGATAATTATATCGGAATCAAGCAGGTTGTTGTTGCACCCGAGAATCATAGAAAAAACCTCCCGGCTATTCATGCCTTGTATACGTTATTGGATGCAGTCACTGGAAAACCTTTGGCACAGATGGATGCGGCAGGGTTGACTTCCCGAAGAACAGCCTGTACTTCTGCTTTAGCGGCTTCTTATTTAGCTCGAGATGATTCAAAAATCTTACTGATTGTCGGAGGAGGGAAAGTTGCGCAACATCTTGTGCAAGCGCATTCGGCTGTGCGTGCGTATGACCAAATTTTGATCTGGACAAGAAATGAATCGAAAGGTGGAGATCTGGTATTGAACTTACAGCAGGCGGGATTTCGTAATGTTGCGTATGCCGATAAGCTGGAAGAGGCTGTGCGTAGGGCAGATGTGATCTCCTGTGCGACGCTTAGTCATGAACCTTTGATAAACGGGGAATGGATTAAGGCTGGAACACACTTGGATCTGATTGGATCACATACGCCTAAAACGCGTGAAGTAGATGATAGCGCCATTCTTAAAAGTAGCATTTTTGTGGATTCGCGCGCGGGAGCGCTCCACGAGACGGGAGAACTTGCGATCCCCATTGCAACAGGTGTACTGGATCCTGCAAGTATAAAAGGTGATATCAAAGAACTTTGTTGTGGTGAAATTATGGGAAGATCATCATCAGATGAAATCACTTTATTTAAATCGGCGGGATTGGCAATTGAAGATTTGGCGGCAGCTTTGCTCGTGTATAGGAATGTGGGAAAGGAGACGACATCGGTTTGATCATTTCAGAAAATGAAAAAGAGTAGGACTTAGTCAGTCATCATACCGCAAAGAATCTTTTTTGATTCTTTGGGAAGCATAGTAGGTTGATTTGGATTTCTGTCGAAATTATGAGTTCTTTAGATAGATTTTGTATGACCATAAATTGGAATATTAAGTTATATTTCCTACTTTCAAGGTTACTAAAACCTTTTAATGATGAAAATATTTTTTTATTTCCTTGCAGGCTTCGTCCTCTACATTTCACAACCTGTCTATGCGCAGCAAAATCCTGTATTTCCAGGTTGGTATGCCGATCCTGAAGGTATTATATATAACAATGAGTATTGGGTTTTTCCGACCTATTCTGCGCGATATGAAGATCAGATATTCTTTGATGCGTTTTCATCAAAAGATTTTGTCACCTGGAAAAAACATCACCGTATCATTGATACGGCAGAAGTAAAATGGGCTAAAAAAGCGATGTGGGCACCAAGTGTTTTTCAGAAAGACAAGAAATACTATTTATTTTTTGGTGCGAATGATGTGCATAAAGGCGAAATTGGCGGTATCGGCGTAGCTGTTGGTGACAAACCACAAGGTCCTTATAAAGATCTGCTTGGGAAACCGTTAATTAATGATATTGTGAATGGGGCACAACCTATTGATCAATTTGTTTTTAAAGATAATGATGGACAATATTATATGTTCTATGGTGGCTGGCAACATTGTAATGTGGTCAAATTAAGCCCTGATTTTAAAAGTTTAGTTCCTTTTGATGATGGAACGATCTATAAGGAGGTAACTCCTGAAAATTATGTAGAAGGTCCGTTTATGTTTATTCGCAATAATAAATACTACTTTATGTGGTCTGAGGGAGGTTGGGGTCTTCCGAATTATAAGGTAGCCTACGCAATTGCGGATTCTCCTTTTGGTCCCTTTAAACGAATAGGTACCATTTTGGAACAGGATCCTGCAATCGCAACTGGGGCGGGACATCATTCGGTGATCAAGGTCCCAAATAAAGATCAATATTATATCGTGTATCACCGCAGGCCATTAGGAAAAACGGGTGCGAATGAACGAGAAACTTGTATCGATGTGATGACATTTGATGCGAATGGTTATATTAATCCCGTAAAAATGACTTTCGAAGGTGTGAAGCATAAATTGAAGTAAGTTTAAGCAACCTCATTAAGAAATTTCTAATATAGAATTCCGGTAGTGCCTAACAACGCTATCGGGATTCTGCATTTATACACATTTTTGTCTCTTTTTTGTAACAATTTGTGCTCTTAATCAAATAAATAGTCGAAAAATGAGGGTATAGACAACGAATGGAAAGATTGATTAAGTTTTCTAATCTCGCTCTAATTTCGCTCTTATCACATTTTTATCTCTTTGTGATATACTTGTGCGAATGTACAGATAATGAACATGTCATGAGTACGCTGTTATCCTGCAGCATTTCATATGCTCACGCATCTTCATTGTTATTGAAAAACAAGTTATTCTCATGAACATAAAAGCATTAATCGCGACGACGTTATTTTTTTTCCCTGCTATCTCGTTACTGGTCACAGCACAGGAGAGGCCTGCGGCATTGCTTATAGAACAAGAGGCTGACTCCTTGAAAAGCAAGGAACCTGCCCGTGCAGATCTTTTTAAACTGGATGTGCTTTTACGCGCAGGATTAAATGTTGAGTCCATGGGCGACAATGAGCGCAGTAATAAAGTTAATTTGGATGAAGCCCGTATTTTGCTTCACGGTGATTATAATGACCAACTCTCTTATCGTGTTCGTTTTCGTTTAAACCGTCCGTTTACACCTACAAGTCAGGACAATGCTTCGCGGGCATTGGATATGGCTTACATCAAATATAAATTTGGAAAGGATTATAAATGGTCTGTTACTGCCGGAAAGCAAAGTGCTTTGGTCGGAAGTTA
This sequence comes from Sphingobacterium sp. MYb388, assembly GCF_037479535.1. NCBI lineage: Bacteria > Pseudomonadati > Bacteroidota > Sphingobacteriia > Sphingobacteriales > Sphingobacteriaceae > Sphingobacterium > Sphingobacterium sp. MYb388. Next base: position 386,273 of record NZ_JBBGYV010000003.1, read on the forward strand.
CGAGTTTGAAAATAATCCGATCTATGAATTTATGTTCACGGATTATGTGGACCGTATTCTTAATCTTTTTGTGGTAGGGGGAACGCTTTCGTATGAGCCTAATCCTGACCACTCGCTAAACGTACAGGTTTATAATACAATCAACGATAGTTTTGTGGATCTGCATACCAAAAACGGTTATGCAATGGGTGACTTGAAAGCGTCTAAGACACCAATTGGGGCTTATGCTACCTGGATCGGATCGTTCTGGAATAAAAAGATCAGTACAAAGTGGTCTTATAATATTTCGCAGTTTGCTCAAAATAAAACCAATCACGGGATCTCTTTGGCTAATAAATTTAAAACAGATAAAGACATGCTGTATGTGGATCTGCAGTATAGTTATCTGGCGGTAGATCATGCTTTGATCGCATCTGCTGCGATGAATGACTTTTATGCGCGTACGAATTCCGATCGTGTGCTGGCTCAGGATGTGACTTACAAGTCTATTGTGGTCCGTTACGATCGAATGCTTACGGATAAATGGGAGCTTGCTCTGAAAGGAGCATATGAAACAGCTGGAATGGATAAGGATGCAGACATTGATGCTAATTTCCGTCAAAACTGGACCTATTTTGCGGCTTTACAGCATAAACCATTTAAAAAACAGGATTTACGGTTTTATCTGGGTTACGTCGGCAATACGGTGTCTTTTGATCGTCAGTTTGACCGCGCTCAACAACAATTTAACCGCCTTACATTAGGAACTTATTTTACGATACCGGCACTATAAATTTTTTACACATCGATAGGGTGGGTTCAGGTGATAGGTAATGCTATGCTTACTGTAATTGAACATATCCAAGATGTTTTTATTAATAAAAAGCTTTGAATTTAAATCAATCAATATGCATTTAACACCGAGAGAAACAGAGAAGCTCTTGCTCCACTTGGCAGGGGAACTTGCTGCCAAGCGATTAAAAAGAGGGGTAAAATTAAACTATCCGGAATGTATCGCTTACATCAGCGGACAGATTATGGAAGAAGCACGTGACGGTAAGTCTGTGGCATCACTGATGCAGTATGGTACGACATTATTGAAGCGTTCCCAGGTGATGGAAGGTGTTCCGGAAATGATTCACGATGTACAAATTGAAGTAACCTTTCCGGACGGAACGAAATTGGTTACGGTTCACAACCCAATCCGTTAATTTAATAGCGTATACGATATGATACCAGGAGAATATATCCTTAAAAAAGGAGAAATAAAAGCGAATGTCGGCTATAAAACGACAAGTGTTACCGTGAAAAATGTAGGTGACCGCCCGATTCAGGTTGGCTCTCATTATCATTTTTTTGAAGTGAATAAAATGTTGTCTTTTGACCGTGAGGAAAGTTTTGGAATGCGTTTAAATATCCCAGCGAGTACAGCGGTACGTTTTGAGCCCGGAGAACAAAAGAAAGTGATCTTGGTCGAAATAGGAGGTAATAAAGAGATCCACGGGTTTAATGGCTTGACCAACGGTAAATATACCGATCCAAAGGTTAAGAAAGCCGCACTGGAGAAAGCGAAAAAATTGGAATTTAAAGATTCGAAATAGTTATGGCAGGTTGGAATAGAAGAGAGTGGATTAAAGTAGTCGGAATGGGTACTTTAGGTTCGATTGTAGGACTTGACGCTCTTGGTTTAGATAAACTGGGTTTAGATAAATCGTCGGTTAAGTATATAGATGGGGAGCTTTATATCCCTCGTGATAAATATGCTGCATTATTTGGCCCAACGACGGGCGATAAGGTCCGTTTGGCAGATACAGAGCTTTTCATTGAAATCGAGAAAGATTTTGGTGTTTATGGTGAAGAAAATAAATTTGGTGGCGGTAAAACAATCCGTGATGGTATGGGCCAATCTGCCCGTGCGATGCGCGATGAAGATGTATTGGATTTCTGTATCACCAATGTAATTATCATCGATCACTGGGGTATTGTGAAAGGTGATATCGGTATTAAAGACGGTAAGATCGTGGGTATAGGTAAAGCGGGTAACCCGGATGTTCAAGATGGTATTACCAAAGGCATGGTGATCGGCGGGTCTACAGAGGTGCATGGAGGTGCGGGACATATCTTAACTGCAGGTGGTATTGATACACACATCCACTTTATTTCACCACAACAGGTAGAAACAGCACTTTATAGTGGTGTCACCACTTTTATTGGTGGTGGAACCGGTCCTGCTGATGGTACCAATGCAACCACGGTGACTTCTGGTAAATGGTATATGGAGCGTATGTTTGAAGCTTTTGAAAACTTGCCGATCAACGTAGGTTTTTTTGGTAAAGGTAATATATCGACTACTGGACCTATTATTGAACAAATTGAAGCGGGTGCACTGGGGGTGAAAATTCACGAAGATTGGGGTGCTACTCCAGCGACAATTGATGCCGCGCTTACTGTTGCGGATAAATACGATGTGCAAGTTGCCATCCATACGGATACGCTGAACGAGGCGGGATTCTTAGAAGATACAGTTGCGGCTATTGATGGCCGTGTGATCCATACCTTCCACACGGAAGGAGCGGGCGGTGGTCACGCGCCGGATATCATCAAAATTGCGATGTATCCTAATATTTTACCAGCATCGACCAATCCAACAAAACCTTTTACAGTAAATACGGTAGAAGAACATTTGGATATGTTGATGGTTTGTCATCACTTGGATAAAAACGTGAAGGAAGATGTGGCGTTTGCCGATTCACGTATCCGTCCACAGAGTATTGCGGCAGAAGATATTTTGCAGGATATGGGGGTGTTCTCGATTATGAGTTCAGATAGCCAGGCGATGGGACGTGTAGGTGAGGTAATTTCACGTACTTTCCAGACGGCACACAAGATGAAAATTCAGCGTGGTGCATTAGCGGAAGATAAAGGAAAAGACAACGATAACTTCCGTGTGAAGCGTTACGTTTCTAAATATACGATCAATCCTGCTAAAGCGCATGGTATCGATCAATATATCGGTTCTGTTGAACCGGGTAAGATTGCCGATTTGATATTATGGAAACCTGCAATGTTTGGTGTGAAGCCAGAAATGATCATTAAAGGGGGTATGATTGTAGGTGCTAAAATGGGTGATATCAATGCGTCTATCCCTACACCGCAACCCGTTTTATACCGCCCGATGTTTGGAGTGCACGGTAAAGCATTACAGAAGTTGTGTTTCAACTTTGTTTCCAAAGTTTCTTTGGAAAATGGCAACATCGCGAAATTAAACTTGTCACGTGTGAGTCTACCGGTAGAAGGTTGCCGTACAGTACGTAAAAAAGATATGGTGCATAATGATGCAACACCAAACATCGAGGTGAATCCAGAAACTTACGAAGTGTCGGTAGATGGTGTTTTGGCCATCTGCGAACCTCTACATGAAGTGCCAATGGCACAACGTTTCTTCTTATTTTAAAGAAAATCGGATTTATGCTACTGGCAAGAACAATCTTGGGCAATATCGCTAGCGGATCCTTCCAACTGGAGGTGGACTTCCTTCAGTTGGAATGGTTCGACACCACAAAAAAAATCATTCGGGCAATTACGGTAGGGGGACGTGAAATCGGTTTCAAAAATTTATCCTCCCGGCAACTGTCGGATGGTGATGTACTCTACCGTGATGAAAAGGCTGGTTTTTATATTGCGGTCAAGATATTGCCCTGTTCTTGTCTTGTATTTCGAGCAAATGGCCCAAAGCAGATGGCCTACGCTTGTTTTGAAATCGGAAATCGACATGTTCCCGTTTTTATCAACGATCGGCAAGAAGTCATAACAGCATTTGAAAAACCTTTGTTTGATCTGCTCTGCCGTAGGGGGCTAGAGCCGACGATCGAAACGCGGGTGATAGAAAAAACGAGTACTCTGGTGATCCATCAGTATACTTCAGGAAAAATGAAAATAAAACTAGGACTATAACAAGCATATGAATCCATTATTAACGCTGTTGCAGATCAATGACTCGGTATTTCCTATTGGAGGATTTACGCATTCATATGGATTGGAAACCTACATTACAAAAGATATTGTAAAGGATAGCAAATCTGCCGAAGAATATGCAAGAACCATGTTGGAGCATAATTTTTATTATAATGACGCCGCTTTTTTTTCAAAGGCCTGGACACTCTGCGTGAAGCGTGCTTCTAAGCAGAAAATCGCAGCGCTTGATGAACTGGTTACGGTGCTAAAAGCGCCTTATGAAATAAGGGAAGCCAGTAAGAAACTTGGAATTCGCTTTTTGAAATTGACGGAAAAACTACATCCTGTAAAACGCTGTTCTAATTACCTGCAGTCGATCAGCAGCAATGAGCTGCATGGTCATTATGCGTTAGCATTCGCCATGTATGCGCAGGCGTTAAAAATAAGCTATCAGGATGCGCTCAGTGCATTTTACTATAATGCACTTAACGGCATGATGACCAACTGTGCGAAACTTGTTCCGATCAGTCAGATGGATGCACAACAGATTCTTTTTAAACTTCAGCCTTTAATTAACCGTTTGGTTGCTGAGCAACCGAATATGGATGAGGGGCTTATCGGTAATTGCTGCGTGGCGCAAGATATACGCTGTATGCAGCACGAAAAATTATATACACGAATTTATATTTCATAATCATATGGAAACAAGAAACTACGTCAAGGTAGGCGTAGGCGGACCTGTAGGGTCTGGTAAAACTGCCTTGATTGAACGACTGGTAAGATCGATGTCTACTGATTACAGCATATGTGTTGTGACAAATGACATCTATACGCGTGAAGATGCGCAATTTCTTCAAAAAAATTCGGCTCTTCCGGCAGAACGTATTATAGGAGTGGAAACAGGCGGTTGTCCGCATACCGCGATCCGTGAAGATGCATCGATGAATATTGAAGCAGTGGAGGAACTGGCCACCCGTTTTCCGGATACGGAACTGATCTTTGTGGAGAGTGGAGGCGATAATCTGACTTCTACTTTTAGCCCAGACCTTGCTGATGTCAGTATTTTCGTCATCGATGTAGGTGAAGGAGAAAAGATGCCCCGTAAAGGCGGTCCGGGTATTACACGTTCCGACTTATTGATCATTAATAAAATCGATCTGGCTCCTTATGTACATGCCGATCTGGAAGTGATGCGTCAGGACACCTTACGCATGCGTGGCGAAAGACCTTTTATTTTTACAAACCTCATGACCTTGGAAGGGTTGGAAGATGTAAAAGGCTGGTTGAAAAAATATGCATTGTTAGAGCAATAAGAATAAGATGGAAAGTGTAATTCAGCTAAACGTAGCTAAAGAGGGAACCTATAGTGTATTGAAAGAAAGCTGTCACAATGCTCCTTATAAGCTCACACATTATGGTGCCCCAAAGCTACAGGAGCATCTGGAAATGATTATCATGAGTGCTTCTCCCGGTATTATGGATGATGATACTTTGGATATTGAGATCAATATGAAAGCTGACACGCAATTGAAGCTTTTTACACAGTCTTTCAATAAACTTCATCCGATGAAACGCGGAGCCCGACAGACAACTGTTGCACGTATCGCACACGACGCGGTCTTTCATTATATTCCACATCCAGTTACTCCTTTTAAGGATTCGATATTTAAAAATGAAAACAGTGTCTATCTTGAAGGTAATGCAGTTTTGATCTGGGCGGATGTTGTCGGTGCTGGGCGTATACACATGAATGAGGCTTTTTTGTTCAACAGCCTACACAGTACGACGAAGATATACCGTAACAACAAGCTGATCATGATGGACAACCAGTTCCTGTCACCTGCAAAACAACCGATAACAGGCCTGTTATTCTTTGAAGGATATACGCATCAGGCAACTTTTATTTTTTCGGCCCTATTTGCGAAAGAACTGAAGGAAGAGCTGGATGAAATTATGACTTTGGATTACAGTGATATTACGTACGGTTTCACAAAAGCTGCGGATGATATTGTCATGTTGCGGGCTTTAGGAAATGATGGCGAACTGCTTTATGATTTTATGGGTATGCTCGGACAATTGTGCTGGGATTTTACACAACATATCAAGGAAGAGTCTAGACTTGCAGGTATTGCTGAAGATCAACTTGAGGAAAGTACTAGGGAAGTTGCTCCAGTACCGGTTGTTAAAGAGGTGAAAAAACGGCCTGCTCTTAAAAAAACGAATGCGGTTAAGGCTCGTCCTAAGACGAAAAAAAAGGAGGTTGTGGATGCATGAGCTATCGATCGTAAGGGATATCTTTAGCACGTTGGAGGAAGCTTATCCGGGGCGGATACAAGATATTATCAAAGTGGAGATAGAGGCTGGATTGTTATGTAATATTCAGCCTATCCTGATTCAGAATGCTTTTGAAGCCTACGTGCTTGATGAAGCGTTGTTTCAGGATCTGGAGCTAGAGGTGAAATTATTACCCATCATTGCTTACTGCAAAGTATGTGCAATGAATTTTGAAGTACATTATCACCGGTTTGTATGTACTTGTGGACAGCCCTCTGACCAGATTATACAGGGTGAGGAACTGCGCATCAGTAAGGTGATGTTTAACAATAAAACTGGTCATTAAAAATCAATGATATAAAAAACAGATGGCTGTCTTGATTAAGGGAAAAATCTTAAAAATTGCGATCTGTTAATCCGATATGATATGCTTGTTATAGAAAGAAATTTAATCACTCCATCTGAAATTGATCCTTCGGTCATAGACCTACTGGCGATTGATTGGTATGAAGTCAACAAGACTGTTTTGAGTCGTGAGACAAGGGATGGCCGATTTGTGCGCCTCCATCGGACAGGCGGTACTGCTCTTGATGATGGAGAATTTGTGTATTCTTCTCCAGAGGTCGCCATACAGATATATATCAAACCATGTGCTTGTATCGTTCTTAAATCTACAGATCTTAATGCTATCGGTCATTTTTGTTTTGATGTTGGCAATCGGCATTTACCTCTATTTTGGTTTGATGATGGGCTAGCACTTGCGTATGATGGACAGCTCTATCCAGCATTAAAAGGGCAATATGGCAACAATGTTGTTATAGAAACGCGCACACTTTCACCAGCCTCTACTTTACAGGCGTTTGGCGCATCATGGTTATTAAGTTAGAAGGTCAAATGGCCTGACTGCTATCTACATGATGTTAAGCTGTCCCTCCGCTTACCAGCCCCAGCCGTTACTTTCGTATCAGGTCACTTTATGTGAGGTTGGAAAATAGAAAGTTAATAGTTAAGATTCTTTCTGCTTAAAGTTTTCATTTGTTGCTCAGGCAAATGATTGATATTTGCTGAATATAAGTTAAGTAATTCTTTACTTCTGAAGAATTAGTTTGCGGAAATACTGATATGGTAGCAGTATTTATACTTAATATTGAAGAAAATGAACTATTTTATCCTTATAAAAAGTTATCTTTAATCAATAGTATAGATGTTCAATAACAAGTTTAAGTTTTGAATATTTTTATAAACCGATCACCTAAATTTTAAGTACAACTGTATTATGATTAAAGTGGGAATTATTGATAACAACGCACATGCTCGAGAAGCTATTAAGCGTATTCTTGTGACACACACGTTGGGTGGCACCGCTATTCCTATAACAATTCTTTTTGATTTGGAATACTGCAATTTAACCCGGGAGGAGAAATCTCCAGTTCCTGATGTGTTGCTGCTCGATATTGAACACCAAGATACCTTGATCATGGAAAAAGTAAAAAAGCTTTTTCCAATGTCTGAGGTGATCATATTGACTAATCTAACGGATGTAAAAATTGTTCGTAAATGTTTTCGAAACGGAGCCGTCAGTTATCTGCTGAAGGATACGTGTATGCAGGATCTTGTGCATGCCATACTTATTACGTTTAATCAAGGTTCTTTTATCAGTCCTACAATCAATAGGGCACTGATCAACCAGGCTTTTAGTTCAAAAAAATACGAAGATCTGCTCACGGCGCGTGAGCTTCAGGTAGCCAATGGTATCGTTGAAGGATTGAGTTATAAGCTGATTGCTGAAGAATATAAAATATCATTAGATACGGTACGTATTTATATCAAACGTGTATATCGAAAATTAAATATCAACAGTAAAGGCGAACTGATTGCGCAATTGTCGATGTAGAGATTATTTCGTAACATGAAGATGTGACTTTATATATTTCTCACTGACCGAATTAAGACTGATTTTTGTTATAATTTGAATTTCCTGATATGCGCATAAAATGTCTGTGGAGTTTCTTGTTTCTGATGTGTTGCTCATGTGTTTTCTTATCCGAAGCGAAAAGTCAACAGGTTGCTGATGTGGACATAAGCTTTGATCAGGATACAGTAAGCGTAACAGGAGGTCAGACATTTTCTAATAAAATTAGTATCCGTAATTTAACGGATAAAACCATCGAACTGATCCCTTCAGCTGTTGAGACGATGTCTTTATCGGGATTAATAAAGCTGCCGCAGCGAATTATATTACAAGCTCGGGAGCAAAAAAGCTACCCATTAAAGTATATGGGTGATCGGAATACCTTAAAAAGCAATCATCAATCTTTTTCAATCGGTTTTTCTAGTGATGATCAATCCATCCGTTTACCCAAACCGGTATCTTTTTTCATCAAATTGAATGATGAAAAAACACTTGTGTTACAAACGGAACAGCCAGCGTATTATTTGGATCTTTCCACCAATCAGGTACAGTTGCTCGTGCAGGCATCAAATTTTGGACTTGTACCGATTACATTTAAGCTTCTTTTTTCAGGCTATCCTCAAGGCTTTACCATTACCGGAGACGTTATGCAGGTTACCTTACAGCCCGGGGGGCAGACACTACTTCCTTTGACGGCTACTATGCGGTATAAAAGTAGTTTTCAGGATTTTGACTTTGTCATGCAAGGGATTGATGAAGAGGGCCGAATCTTAGCGGCTAGTCGTGTCCGAATTATGCGGGTTGGAAGTGTTAAGCGGTTTGGAGCTATTAACAATCTTGAAAGTGATTTTATTAATAATACGGTTGCCTTGCAGTACCTCAGTTTAGGACAAGGAAATTCTATTTATCAGTTTCAGGCTTATGGAGATCTGGAGCTCGAAGAAAACAAAAACCTGAACTACAGACTGAATATCGATTATTATCAGGAACAAAAGGCGTTAAATGCTTATGACACCTATATCGATTATCAAGATAAAGACTGGGGCGTTAAAGTCGGGAATATTTATGAAAATCTGGATCAGACGATTAGTGGAAGAGGAGTTAAAGCGAGTTATAAATTTAGTGAAAATCGCTCGATCAGTCTCTACGGAGTCGAAAATAATTATATGCTTTTCAGTCAGCTGCAGAATTTGATTCCTGGCGCGAAAATTATCGGAGCTAATTATGCTGTTCGATCGGAGGATAATCAGGAAAGTTACCTCACCTATTTACATCGTGAACACAGTTATCGTGAGATCAAGAGCGATCAGGTAAGCGGAAAGACTGCAGTCCGGTTCAATGCACAGCAACAATTGGGGCTGGAAGGGGGGTACAGTATGGAGCGTACAGATTATAATGGAAGCAAACATGCCTTTGCCATGGGCATTAATTATAACTATAGCACAGAACAGTATCAGATAATGAGTATGAATTATTACAGCTCACCCTATTATACTGGTTTGCGGAGGGGTTTAATACAGAGTGATACCCGAATCAGTAAGGTGTTAGAAAATAATCAAAGTATCGCTGCCCGGATCAGTTATCTGGATAATAATCCCAAATTTCAGGAAAGGTATAAAGATTATTACATTAATAATCCTAGTCGGATCCAGATTTATGAGCTTGGTTATCATACTGGTCTGGGCAAATTTCAACTGGATTTTAGGCCTTATTTTATTTTTCAGGAAGTGGATTATCAAGGCTTTGGAATTCCAGGTATCGGTCCTGCAAATTGGAAATCAAATGCCATTAGAGGAATCGGTGATATCAATTTTTTTAGTACGGGACATCGCTTTTCCCTGCGCACAGATTATGGCTATACGTATAAGAATACTTCCAATAAGCCGCTTTCTCCCTTTCATTCGTTGCGTGTGACGGGTACCTATGGATATCGGTTTATCGGTTTTAATACCTATATCCAAATAAATCCTTACTACTTAAACGATTTGCTTGCTACAGCATCGGATGCAAATTTTAGAATTTATTCTTTTGGACCTAATATGCAGATCAATAGTTTTAAGGGAACGCTGCAGGCACAGGTAGCGGGTATGTACAGCTATTATGGATTTTCCCGAAGTAATAATTTATCGGTTAACGGAAATGCCAAATGGCATTTAAAAGGGAACTGGAGTCTCACTGCTGACATCTTTTATAATTTTATGCGCAACCGCCTTCCTCTCAATTATCTATCTGAGGCAAATGCTGTAGAAACCATATCGTTTAATAACCGACAGTTTCGAGTAGGTATTGAAAAGAAATTTTCCAAATTTAATAGTGCGAAAGGACATATGTTGCAGTTGTCGTTTTTTGACGACAAGAATAAAAATGGCGTTAAAGATCCTGATGAAGCAACTCCCGAAGCAGTTGTGGTTAAAATTGCCGAAGATGTAGCGAGTACCGATGGAAAAGGACGGGTGAAATTTTTAAATATGGCTAAGGGTTCATATGCTGTCCTTGTTGAAAATAATCAAGGCTGGGTAGCTCAGGGACCCATCAGTATTGTTCTAACAAAAAATCAACGGCTAGCTATTCCTTTGGTGAAAACACGAATTTTAAAAGGTAGAATTAAGCCTATAGCAGGTAAATACCTGCAAACAAATCCGGAGCTATCCGGTATTCGGATTAATGCAGTCGATAAGGAAAGTAATACGTTCACGACATTGAGTGATGCTGATGGCAACTTTACCTTTTTCCTGCCATTAGGGAATTACAATGTAACAATACCGACGGCAGGTATGCCCTTTTCGATTGAAAATCCGAATCAGGAAATTGATCTAAGTGAAAAAGGAACCGTTTATCTCCAAGATTTTAATTATAAAGATGAGCGTAGAAAAGTGGGTATTAAACGTTTTTAAGGAGCCACAAAACTAAAGATGATATTCGTTGTATATGTTCCTGCCGGTTTGTTGAGCAATTTTGAAGTTTCTGATGCAGGAATGCTGTATCTGATATTTAAGGATCTGTCGATTACAGGGTCAGCTCCATTAATAAGTTGCTGTGCGGTGGCAGACAAGGTTACGGTCTGCATACCGGTTTGACCTGGCATCGGTCCTATCCGCATGACATTTAGTGGAACGCTATTAACTCCAGAGGCAAAGTTTGCCGAAGTGGCTCTTACATACACGTTATAAGGCGTGGTTTTACTCAATTTTAAGTGCGCTGGCATATCTTGGTTAACACCGTTCTGGTAATGACTAGCTGTTGAAAAGGTTAAGTTAACTGTTGATTGGTTTGCTATTATTTCACTTAGATCGCTGACCACAACCTCCAGACTGCCAACACCCTGCGCTTGTAAAGTTCCTGTAGGATAGGTAGCAGTTGGCTTGTTCCAGGTGTAAGTGATCGGTACTGAATAGGTTCCTGCCTGTAAAAATCCTGTTTTAAGTTTTGTCGCATCAATTGAGAATGCGTAATTCAATGTCTGCGAATTATTTGTGGGTACAGCAAGTCCAGCAACGGGGGTTAATCCCTGAGCTGTGGTTGATAGTGTTATAGGCGTTGCTGTAGGGATTGCCGTTAGAGTGGTTGCCACTGAAGAAACAGGAGTGACCGGCAGGCTATTGTAAGGCAATGTGGTGCTAAAACTGAAATTTGAATTACCTGTCTGTAAACTTGGTCTATAATTTACGGTGTTTGTAAGACTAAGGGCTTTACTTGCACTAATACCTGCGGGTGTACGATAAAAACTCAAATTGTTAATTAAAATGCTGGTCGTTCCTGCTGTGGTTAATGGCGTTATGAAAGAAGGAACAATAACATTCATCGTATGCGTTGCAGGAGTGACCACATTCCCTCCTAAAAGACCGGGAGCTAAAAAAAACAGCTCAGCAGTATATGTTCCTGCCACCCAAGTGAAGCCAGCTGTAGCCAAGCGTAAATTGTTGAGGACAGTGCCAGAAGCAACACTGGCAACTGCTGCAAATATATTTTGATTGGTTGTGGAAAGTGCAATTTCTGTAAAAGTACCCAAAACCGTGAGATTATTAATAGAGACCAGCTTGATATGTGCCAAATTGAGTGGAGCAGGACCATTACCTCCAAGCGTATTACTGAAATTAGCGGTATTGGACTTGACACCGATTGTAGGCAATAGGCCGAGTGCAGAGGCATAGTTGCCGGATGTGAAATTTTGTTGATAATCTGTTCTTGCGGTGATATTTGCTGCTGGTAGATTCACATTGATTTGAGCCTGTACATGTATGGTGTACAAGCTTGCTGCTAGTGTGAGGGCGCTCTTAATATGTAATTTCTTTTTCTGCAATTTTCAAGTCATATTGAGTTCCGGCATCTAGGATAGCTACAGCGAGGTAGCGTCCTTTGAGTGTTGCTGGTAAATCCAGTTGAATCCATTGTTCTGCCTCGGGTAACATTGCTATTGCAATTGATTTTACCGGGACCTCTTCTCCAGTCTCGATATTGGTCAGTTCGAAACGAACGTAAGCATCTTTATTGATCTGCCCCGTGTTTTTCACTTTAACAAGCATTTTCCGGACGCTATTGCCGCCTTCCGGCGTGATGAGACCTTTATCTTCAAAAGCTAAAAATTCCAGATCTCCAGTTGACAGGCCAGTAGGGACATGATAAATCTGGATGCCCATTTCAAGGAGGACGTTCATGTTCACGCCCTTTTGAAGTTCACCTTTCTGTTCTTTTACCTGTGTGAAAAATAGCATGCTATTGGTTAATACAAGCGAGGTGGCTTCATGCGGAATGGTCATATTGAGATTGATATTTTTAGTCTCGCCCGGTGCTAACCGGACAGAGTTTTCCGATAGCAATAACCATGTGGCATTGGATTGCTTGCGCTGGCCTACAGGGTAATATTTTTTGACACCTAAGGAATCACGATCCCAGTCTTTCATATTTGCTACAAAATAGAATTCGGATGTTGAGGTGTTGCTAAAGGAAATGGTTTGACTGACTGTCTGCCCAGCCTCTCCCTTAAAAAAAATACGGGAAGGCGAAACAGAAATACCCTGAGCATAGGTCAGGGTATTTAGGTATAGAAAAACTAGCGTTAAATAAAATTTCACAGATTAAGATAAAGTGTGCTACTGATTTGTTTACAATTGTGTTGCGGTATACGTTACCGTTGTGGTATAAACCTCTAAAGGTAAAGAAATTAATGAACTTGGATCTGCTATAGTATAGCTGATATTATAAACTGCATTTATTTCTGCATTGGCCGCCGATATAAATTCTTGATCAACCTGTGTTAGTGCCGTTATGGGGGTCAGAGTTCCTCCATGTAGGGTTGCGGCATCAACGCTTATGCCCACTATGCCCAGCGCAGGAAGATTTGTGGTATTAGTTGAGTTTGAAGAGGTAAATAGCCCGTCGGCACTTACTGCTAAATCATAAGGTTTATTACTGATCACCGTGAGATGTCCCGGTTTTGTAACTGTTTTGGAAGCCGTATATTCTGCTGCTGTTCCATAAACAAAGTTGACCGTTGGTGCTGCATCTAAAGCAATGGACAGGACGGCTGCCTGCAAATCAATGTTGACCGTTACAGGGGCAGTACTAACTGATACTTGAGCTTTGGCTTGTTGTCCTAGACATAGCGCGACCAGGGCAAATAAAGATAATATTAGGTTCTTTTTCATAATTCTCATAATTATTATATGCTTAACACTGATTAAAATTAGTGATTATGAGAGGTATATCCAATGTAATGAAGTCACATAATGATGTTATAAAGAACGTGATACTGTTAGGTCGTTGGAGCGTGAGTAGGTTGGAAAGTTCGGGTTCTGCTCCGTCACTTCGTGACTTGGCCACGCTAAACTATGCTATAGGTATCTTCTAATATTTTTTTAATTGTTGTTTTAATTCTTCCCATTCCTTGGTCTGTTGTGAGGTCTATTTCGCAAAATGTGCTATTAGTTGTTTTGGTATGCAGGACAAGATAATAAATACCGGCAACCAAGATACTTGAAATCGCTCTTAGATCTACTTGTTGATCTTTTAATTCCTGATCGGCTTTGGGAAAAAGTAAGGGGTAAATTTCCTCTCTGTTTGCTATCACGTGAGCCATGAGCTCTGTATTTTCACTAATCTGCCAGAGCACAACTTTTTGCATTTCTTCGTCGTTCGTGAAATGTTCAAGTTGCGTCAATAATAGATTTTCAAGAATGAGGCGTGTACTTGTTTCGGGAGCAGTAGTTAAGAGATTTATCGCACTTTCGTTAATGGTATCCCAATAGTTTTTACCTTTAATATAGGTTTCAATGAGATTGTTTACGGAACCAAAATAAACAGAGACGAGTTTTCTATCTACACCAGCTTCGGCTGTAATATTACTGACCGTTAATCCGGTATATCCTTTATTTTTTAGAACAATTCCAACAGCCTGAATCAGCTTATTCATCGTTCTACTTTTGTTGTTTTTTTCTCCTTGGTAAGTTTTTCTAGCCATTGAAATATCTTAGGTCCTCATCATATAGCTATGCAATATAAGTATTTTATCTGTACAAAAGTTAACCAATGGCTAATATTTTTTGGCTTAAAGCGTTTAAATTCTCGTAAAAGCGTCTGTTGGCATAAATAAGGCGGTTTATATGTGGCAACATGAATCTTGATATTTTTAAAAATTATTGTAATTCAATCAGAATTATCCTTTATTTGAGATAATTTCGATTGTCGACCCCGATCCATAAGCACAATAAATTCTTTTTACCGACCTGTTTTTTTAGTGATTGCTTATTTTATCCCGATCATCATGCTTTAAAAAAAATGCATTCGATTTTATTTTTGGATTATACTAACCTTATATCGGGTATACGTTGCTATTAGTTGAAAATTTCTTTTTTAAATTTTATACATCTTATAGCTGGGCAGAATATACTATTTAGTAATGTTAATTACTTTTTCCACATGCTGTTCACAAAATGGTTAATTGACCCCTAATTTTCATTTTTTTGAATACCGTTATTTTTGTTTTATAAAGGATGTTTATAAAATGTGGATAACATGTTAATATAAGTGGAAAAATTGTACGATACAGGTGATAAATAATTTTGAGAACCTTTAATTGTAAATGATAAATACCAAGATATCCACATATTGTGAGTAATAGTTGTTTTTGTGTGAATGAAATTGGATGTTGAATAGGTGTGGATTACTTTTTCCACATAATATGCACAATGTTCGATTTTAGTGTTATTTGCGCATATTTTTGACGAATTCAAATTTTTCAGTAATTAAATATCGCTAATGTGTGGATAACATGTTGATAAATCAATAAATTAAAGTTTGGTGTTCGGTGTAAATAGTTTGAATCTCGTCTTTTATCTGCGCTTTATGTTCATAAGTGCATATCTTGTTGATAGAAATTGAATTTTTGTTAATTAACATTATTGAGCTAACAATGTTAATTACTTTCTCCACATATTGTCAGTAAAACTGTGGAAAGCGGTTTTTTGAGGTTGTTTTAGTGCAAATTTCCATTTTGTCTTTCTGTGTTGTTAACAAAATGTGGAAAACGTGTTGAAATGTGTGAATAAGTGTTTCGAAGGAGACTGTATACTTGTTTAAATGTTAGAAACTTATGTGGTGAGTAGGTTTTAACAATTTACTACGTCGCTGGATTATTGTGTCACTTGCTAAGAGGTTAGCAAGTTAAGATGTTAGTAGTTGAGAAGGTAAGTGAGTTGGAAAGAAACCGTAGATAAGAAAATATACGGTTTCTTTTAAAGAGCTTTATCCGTGGGCTTCTTCTATTTTTAGATGGCCACTGATTGCAATTCTGTTCCAGGCATTAATCACTACAACTGCCATGATGATTTGAGCAATCTGATTATCGGAAAAGAACTTTAAAGCTTTGTCGTAGGTTTCGTCAGTTAATCCGTTTTTATGGATTAGTGTTACTTCTTCTGTAATTTTTAGCACTACCTTTTCCTCTTTGGTAAAAATATCATGTGTTTCATGCCATGCACTTAGCAGAAAAATACGTTGGTTTGTTTCTCCGTTTTTCAACGCATCCTTGGTGTGCATATCGATGCAATAAGCACATCCATTAATTTGAGAAGCACGAATTTTAATAAGCTCTTTTAGCGATTTTGAAATCGGAGCTTGAGAGATATACGTTTCAAGGCCCATCATTGCCTTTAATGCATTGGGTTCTACCGAACCGATATTAATACGATTTTGCATAGTTTTATTTTTTAATATTTATTGTTAACAGTACAAAAATGGGTATTGTAAAATTTTAAAAAGTTAAACTGGTTTAAGAAACACTTTTCTTCCGGATTTCACTTAAATATTCTGGCGTAAAACCAAGAAAAGAGGCAATAAGATATTGAGGTACTCTTTGTACAAATTCAGGGTGTTTATGCGCCAAACTTAAATAAAACTCCTCTTTAGATAATGAAAAAAGATAGTGTACGCGCAACTGTGCGGCGGCATATGCTCTTTGATAGATAAATCGAAAATAGCGTTCCATAACCGGAAATGCAGCTAAAAGTTTTTCTTGACTTTCCTGATCTATATATAGCACTTGCGTTTTTTCTACTGCTTGAATGTAACAGGACGTCGTTTGTTTATGCTCATAAGCAATATTATCGGTGAGCCACCAGGTTTCGATAGCAAATTCTGTTGTTTGTTCGGTACCTTTTTCATTGATAAAGAATTTACGGAGTAAACCATGAACAACAAAATAATGATGCTTGCAAACTTGTCCTTCCTGCAGTAAATTTTCTTTTTTGGCGACCTGTTTTGTGTTAAAATACTTCAATATTTCATGAAACGTCTCATCATCAATCGTGACGAATTTTTCTAAATGTTTTCTGAATAACTCCGACATGGTATGCTTATAGATTTTATATCTAAAGTTAGGAATTTAAATATGTACTCTTGCTCCCCGATAGAAGTGAATATATTATGATGTTTAACGCTAGTGGTTCTTTTAATAATCATGAAAATGTTAAACTCATTTGCGTGTTTATTGAGGAAGTTACAGCTATTCTATGGTAGGTATGTTTCTGGACAAGATGAATATTGATTGACCGTACCATACTCTGAAAGTTAGCAAATTTAATAATTGGTTACGATGAATAGCTATGGATAAGCTGGAATATATAAGGACGGCAGTTTAAAAAAGTAAAACAAACGGGACTGATCACAGTTTCAAAATAATACTGCTATAAATAGACGCTATATTGTCAAAATAAATTATCTTTAAGATCTTAAATGTTATTTTTCCTTAAACCGTTGATTCCTTAATTGTTTACCATGTTAAAAAAGATTATTAAACATAAATCGAATACATTATTACGCACAATATATTGCTGTTCTTTTCTTTCGATTTTTATGCTAAAAGGTTTTTCTCAGACCCAAGGCCCCAAAGAGTATGTGGATTATGTCAATCCTTATATGGGAAACATCAGTCATTTATTGGTACCGACTTACCCGACCGTTCATCTACCAAATAGTATGTTGCGGGTTTATCCTGAGCGAGCGGACTTCACTTCAGATCGCTTATTTGGTCTTCCGCTTATTGTTACGAGTCACCGTGGAAAATCGGCTTTTAACTTGAGTCCGATGATAAAATTACCATCCGATCTGAAACCTGTGCAACTGTACAGTTATGATCAGGAAGAAATAAATCCCTATTCTTATACGGTACAGCTGGATCAGGAGGATATCAAAGTAGATTATGCGGTATCACATCAGTCGGGTATGTACACCTTTACTTTTCCTAACAAATCAAATAAGTATCTGCAGTTCAATTCACATGAAGGAAAATTGCAGTGGGATGGTCAGGGGCTTTCCGGTTCCCAGGATATCGGTAACGGTACCCGTGTCTATATCTATGCTGTGCCTGAATCAAAACCAGTAGCGGTTAGTGGTTTGAAAGGCTCGAAATTGGAAAAAAGTACTGAAGTTGCAGGTAAAAATGCCTGTATCGTATTGCAATTTGACCAATCTGGATCAGCCTTACGGATGAAGTACGGTATTTCTTTTATCGACGTTGCACAGGCAAAAGCCAATCTGAAACGTGAGATTACGGATTTTAACCAAGAGAAATTAGCCGCCAATGGACGAAAGATCTGGAATGAGGCTTTAGGGAAAATTGCTGTAGAAGGTGAAAATGAATCGGATAAAAAAGTGTTTTATACCTCTTTATATAGAACTTATGAGCGTCCTGTTAATATTTCTGAGGATAATCGCTACTACAGTGCATTTGACGGAAAAGTACATGATGATCAAGGGAAAGCATTTTTTACAGATGATTGGATATGGGACTCGTACAGGGCGCATCATCCGCTTCGGGTATTGCTCGATTCGGATAATGAAGCCTTGATTTTGAATTCCTTCGTTCGGATGTCTGAACAGATGAAGGAACCATGGTTACCGACTTTCCCTGAAATAACCGGTGATAGCAGACGCATGAATTCCAATCATGGCGTGGCCACATTGCTAGATGCTTACCGAAAAGGAATACGTAATTTCGATATTAAGAAAGCTTATCTGGCGGCGAAAGGTGCTATAACTGAAAAGACTTTAGCACCATGGTCAGGTAAACCTGCCGGAAAATTGGATGCTTTTTTTAAGGAAAATGGCTATATACCGGCACTGTATCCTAATGAGAAAGAGACAATACCTGAGGTGAACAGTTTTGAAAAAAGACAACCTGTGGCAGTTACTCTGGGTACTTCCTATGATCTTTGGTGTTTGGCTCAATTAGCCAACGAGCTTGGTATGAAAGCGGATTATGAACTGTTTATGAAACAGTCATTCAACTATAGGAATCTATTCAATGAGCAAACTAAATTTTTCCATCCAAAGGACGATAAAGGTAAATTTATTATGCCTTTTGATTATGTGTTTTCAGGAGGACAGGGGGCGCGTGAATACTATGGCGAAAATAATGCCTGGATATACCGCTGGGATGTACAGCATAATATTCCGGATCTTATCAAATTGATGGGTGGTAATGAACTGTTTATTCAATATTTAGACGATATGTTCCAGCAACCTTTGGGGAGATCTAAATTTGATTTTTATGCGCAGCTTCCTGACCATACCGGAAATGTAGGACAATTCTCTATGGCCAATGAACCTTCGCTCCATATTCCATATCTATACAACTATGCGGGACAGCCTTGGATGACACAAAAACGAATTCACAAATTGGTGGGAGAATGGTTTAGAAACGACTTGATGGGAGTATCTGGAGATGAGGACGGAGGCGGTATGTCAGCGTTTGTTGTTTTTTCACAGATGGGATTCTATCCGGTAACTCCTGGACTTACTTCTTATAGCATAGGTTCTCCATTCTTCTCAAAAGCGAGTATACAACTTCCTAATGGCAAGTCTTTTGTTATTATCGGAAAAAATGCTTCGGAAAAAAATAAATATATTCAGTCGGCCAAATTGAATGGCCAACCTTTGAATACAGCACAATTAGATCATGCGGATATTCTTAAAGGGGGGATACTTGAATTTGTTATGGGTGATAAAGCCAATAAAAACTGGGGTAACTAAATCATCACATTTAAATATTTTCTGCATACAATTAGTACAAGAAAGCGTGGTCATTTGTGCAGTGCTTTTCTGGTACTAATTGTATCTAACAAAAACTGCTTCCATCTTATTTCAGGCTGATATCTGATATTGGGGTGCTTGTCAAATTATATTTATACTCAGTATTAAATCTAATACTCTTAAAGCTAGCTGGAGCAGGTACTGGAGTATATTGCGGTTATTCTGCTGATATGACTATTTTCGTATAATAATCTAACCTTTTGGTATAAAATTCAAATCTGGTAAGTCCATATCGAGTAGATTTGTTTAACAATGCTCTATTCCGGTTTGATAGAGTCAGAATAATTTGGTTAAAACTAATTCAAAGAACATGGTTAAGCAGGTATTAATTTTTAAGAGTTCAATAAAAACAGTAGAGAGCAAAATTTTTTTGATGCAATTATTGCAATTGAATATGCCGGAAGTGTTTTCTCCTACAGTAGATCTTGACGATGAAGATTCGATTTTTCGAGTAGAAACAGCTGGCTGTTCTATTGACCAGTTAACCAATCTGTTGGACAGCCATAATATTCGAGTTGATTTATTGGAACGTTTTGATGTTGCCTAATCGAATGAACTCTTATAAAAGACCACTTGTATATTTTTGGAAAAAATCGTTGCGATAGATTTCTCCTATCGGTATCTCTGCATCGTCTATGTAAATGGTATGACTATCGAAAGAATCGATAAATGACATATTGATCAGGTAAGATTTACTTACCCGGATAAAGAGTTCGGAGTTCAGTTTTTGATGGATTGTTTTTAAGTTCATGGCTGTGATCAGTTTGTTGTTGCGAGTATAGATCACGACATAATCTTTTAGGGCTTCAATGAATTTGACTTCATCAAAGGTGATTTTATAATATTTTCGATCTGATTTTATCAGTATAGAATTGTCATTGCTGGCTTCAAATGTGTTTTTCTGTTCATGAAATGTCAACAGTTTTTGGTAAGCGATTGCTTTCGTTATCGCTTTTGCTAGTCGCTCCTTTTTGATCGGTTTTAAGAGATAGTCAATTGCGTCAAGTTCATACCCCTGCAATGCATACTGACTATATGCTGTCGTTAAAATCACTAATTTATCTGTAGGCAATGACTGTGCAAAATCAAGACCATTGATGGTCGGCATTTCAATATCCAGAAATAGCAGATCAACAGCATTATTTTTTAAAAATTCCATTGCCCCAATAGCGCTGGAAAATTCCCCTACAATCTCAAGGGCTGAAATTTCTTGTACCAGATTGCTCATTTCTTCACGAGCGAGAGGTTCATCATCAACTATAATACACTTCATATTGGGATCGTTAATTTTACGCTATATTCCGTTTCTTGAACAGTAATATTTAACTGATAATCATCTTGATATAACAATTCTAACCTACGTTTAGTATTGGTGAGGCCCAGCCCGCTATATTTTTTGTTAGGATTGAGGGCTAGTTTTGGATCTTTGGAATTGCGGCATTCAAAGTGAAGCTGCCCATCACTTGCCATAAAGGAAATATGAATAAAGGACGTTCCTTCTGTCGCACTTAAACTGTATTTTATAGCATTTTCGATAAAGGCCGTAAAAATATGCGGAGGTAAGAAAATATTTTTTTTAACGAGTTCAGGTTCGCATTGTATGGTCGTTTTCAAATGATCTCTTCTTATTTCTTCCAATTTTAGAAAATTGGTTATAAAGTTTATTTCTCCAGTTAAAAGTGTTTTATCGTTATCATTTTCGTAAAGCTGGTATCTTAAAAAATCCGATAGTTTGATAATGACTTCCGTTGCCATTTCAGGATCTTTCCGTATCAGTGCTTTGACATTATTCAACATATTAAACAAAAAGTGTGGCTGTATCTGGTTTCTTAGGGAAGTTAACTCAGATGTTAGGGCCAGGTTTTTGAGTTCAGATATTCTCTTATTGTCTTTGATCCAACGATTAAAAAGTTTCAGTGTTGTGGTTGTCAAAATAATGGGAATACTGACTAAGATCCCGTTGAAAAAATTCATGTTTTGCCGCTTATCAACTTTTAAATTTGCAGCCGTTATAACATGCATATAATTGGAAACATACATGACGATCAGTAAACTTCCAATAACCAATAAGATTAATAATATTATATAGATCTCATACCTTCCCTTGAAAAAAAAACGTGGTATCAGCAGATACATGTTGATGTAGAACATACATACAAAAACGATCCATACTGATAAATGTAGATAGGTTTTATATGGATCAGATAGCTCTGTCTTCATGTCTGAATTGAAAAAAAGCAAAAGGAGCCCCACTACAAATACGCTGTGGCGGAGGACCCTATATTTTTTTTCGGTCAAGTAACGTATGATTATTCCATTTTTAAAATCTTGCATCAGTTCTTAGTAATAATGTTACTGTATAGGAACAAAAGTAATTTTTTTTGAGCCTACTCTAATTTCTTTTATACCAAGAGTGCTTTTTTTTATACCAAAGTAATTGAAGTAGTATGGTGTGCGTTCTATATTATTCTAAGAAAGGATCTTTTGTATAAAATAAAGGGTGTTTCGTCTAAAATGTATTTTTCATATCCACATTTAGGATATTCTTGTACCGTTTTATCAACCATTTATCCATTGTTATATGTTAAAAAAGATTTTGCTCATATTTGGAATAGGCATTTACACTTTTGTTACCAAAGCCCAGACAAAAGACAGTATCCCAGACAAAGTCCGTGCTATTATTGCGGATAAATTTCCGGCGATCCGCGTACTGAATCTGGAGTACGAAATTGTTGGTGGGTTTAAATATGCTTCAAAGTATTTAAAGAATCCACTTCCTAAGGGAGAGGTTCAAAATATGAATCAAGCGAATGCCAGTATGAATGTCAACTTGATGAAGAGAAAAAATTGGACTTTAGGAACGCTTGTGGGTTATCGGCATCTTTCTGTAGAGCTGCTGCAACCTGATTTGAGTACACAGCAAATATATCAGGAGAAGCAAGATTATCACTATCACCATGAATCATTAAATTTTACTTACTACTCAAGATTATTTGGGAAAATGGCTATTTATAGCGCGAGTTTGATGACTGATGGAAGTGAGAAAGGCTTTGAACGTGTTCGTGGTATGCTGATGGGAAACTTGGTTCTAAAAGCTACCCGTGAGGTGCAGATGACCTTAGGTGTGGTCGGTTTATTGGACCCAAGTGCCCTTGTACCTGTGATACCTACTTTTACATATAAGAGACAGTATCAACAGGGCTGGGTGGTCGATGTCGTGTTGCCGAAAGCCGTTTATCTTCGTAAAACTATTTTGGGTAATGGACGTGCATCTTTTGGATCGGAGCTTGATAATAATACCTTCTATATCTATGATTTTGCTGGATTATCGAGCGTCCAGATCTTCAATCAGATGAATTTGAATTCAGGGCTGCTTTATGAACACAATCTGGGACGTTCTTTTATAGCTATGGTCAAAACCGGGATGAGAAATTCGTTAAGATCTCGAATATCAGAGAAAAACAAATCTCAGAATGATTTTATTTATGAAGCATCTACGGATCCATCTTTTTATTTTAATGCTGGTTTATCGTTTAATCCTTTTGCAAAAAAACGCGTTAATTAACGCGAATAATCCGTGAATGATATAAATGGAGCATCATATGCTGCCTTTTTAAATCAAAGAGCGCTATCGTTTATAATCTGAGGTAAGCTGCGACCTGTATGATATTATTTACAGTCTTATTATTTCTGCCTAGGCTATATTGATTCATGTAACCTGCTTCTATATCAAATTTTGGATTTACCCGCCATCCTAGTGCTAGGTAAGCTCTGTTTTGGTCAAATAACTTACCATTGGGGGCATTTTGAATATGTGCAAAAATTTCATTTTGCAGTGCAATGAAAGCACCATCAGTAAAACTAGTGGTTTCGGAAACAGGGACAATGGCACGGGTGAAATAGCGCAGTCTTTGGGCAAAATCGTAACGGTCCGTAACCAGCTCGTTTTGTTCAACAGCAGGTTGGCCCATAAAGCGCTGTTCTAATCTAAAACGGTGCTGCAGTGTGAAAGGTCGATTTAGAACGGTAAATTTTTGGTTTATAATAAATTGCTCCCATATGCGGTGTTCTGGTACCCAGCCATGGATAGCGATAATATTTCTTTGGTTCCCGATGTAGGCATACCCTAAAGTGGCAATCATATTGTTCTTGATATGATAATTCAATCCCGGTCGGATAATAAAGGATTGTATGTCTTTGAGTTGATCTGTACTTCGAGCTTGTCCATCAAAATGTATGCTGAACCTGGGATTTATTTTGTAAGTGAAAAATGCGGCACTCCAACCTGTAAATGTCTGCTGTGTCTGTGCTTTTAAAGGACCACTAAATATGATCAGGAAGATCATGCAACTCTGAAGAAGAAATAATTTAGATAGCATTATTATAAAAGTTTGAATTGGTTTATTAAGTTTAATATTTAAATATGTTAAGTATCCTTATCCTGAATGGAAAAATAAACAAATTTATTTTACATCCGATTGAAAACAATCACATTTAGATGAACTTTAACCGAGAATTTAGACACTTCTTTTTATAAGGCTTCTAGAAAAGATTCCATTTAACGCCTATTTGATATTGCGAAATACTCGTATTCCAGTTGTGGTATACACCGGTTTTTCTTTCTACATTTCGATATCGGAAATACAATTTTCCCAATTCTAATCCAAAAGTGTAACCCATTCGGGAACCTCTATTAAATGCCTCTTCTCCATTATTCAGTAGATATTTATCTTCATTCAATAGTTTATTGAATTCGAGGCCACCTAATAATGCAAAATTTGATGTCAGGTCTAACTTAAATAATACAGGGAAATCAAAGAACTGGAGGGCCTTGTTTCCTTTTGCAATACCGTTAACCTGATCCACAGTTTCAGAATTTGTTCTGACACGTGTTACATTATACGTGGGCTCTACTTGGATAGCCATGTTAGGTCTAAAATGATAACTTAGTATACCTCCGACTTGAAAACCTATCCGATTTGCTGAACGGAATGATAGTCCATCAGCATGAGATAAATTTCCACCTAATTTTATTCCTGCTCCAATTTGGGAAAAAACCTTCGCAGTAGGTACTAAAAGTATTAATAGAAGCACTAGTAAAGTTAATCGTATATTTTTACACATATACAAAAGTACCTTTTCTAGATAGCTCAGCTTACTGACTTTTGTAAAGATTTGGTCAATAAGTTGGGTTTTTAATAGGTTATTTTCATTTTTTACAGTTAATAAAACTACAGTAATACCAGTTTAGTCACATGGAAAAACAACTGGATGACTTTGGATAACTGTTGGCGCTTTAGGCATTAATTTACTTCCCTTATAATCAATATAGTCTTATTGATAGGTATCACTTTTGTCGATAGGAGACCAGATCATGTTTAAACTTTCCAATTATGTGCTCATCTTTATTTAATTTCAATAATTAGTATTGTTTATTTCTTTCGTATTAAATACATACTCTGACTATTGGAAGAATAGAATGCGAACCCATGGGGTGAAATATAAAATGTTGGTCTAAAATGTAGTGCTGAATAATTTGCTTCTAACACCGTATAAAATCGATTTTTGTAATCGTCAAATCTTTCTTTCTCTACAGCGATATGGGGCTCAAAAAAATTAAAATCACGATCTCCGATCTTTGTTTTAAAGAAAGCTTTCCCGCGCCAGTTTTTGACACTATATCCTGGACTTCCACCACCAATATGGTGGCTGTATTTTAATTTTTCCTCAGGGTGAAAATGTAAAAAAGTAACGTTTTCAGGTAAATAAGGATCTTGTTCGCCGGTCCAAAAAACATCGTCACGGTAACGGCCGGCATCTTCACTGCTATCAATGCTTCTGTATGCTGGTATTTCTTGCCATAGCATCTGCCATTGTTCATTCTGGTAAAAGAAAAACTGCATGTAATAATGATCATTTCTAGTTACATTTTTTAAAAACCAATATTTGCCATCTTTTTTCGCGCTTGCAATTTTTTGATTTATTTTTTCTCCAGTCCAACTCAAATCTTCATTTAAAACCTTAAAAGCATGTGTGGTGGTATCGCCATCTTGTGGCCAAGTGGTGTAATAGGCTTTTTCGTCATTGGTGAAAATGATGAAATCATCAATAAATTCTGGCCAATATTTATTTTGGGACAAGTGTAATGTATCTTCTGTAATTCCTTTACTATTTATTTTATAATAAAGCATATTACTTTGGGTCTCATCATTTTTTTCTGCATCGCAGGATACGATCAGTTGGTCATTCACAGATGGAAAGATGCGAATGGGGTTAGGTGAGCTGGAATGAGTGACTTCAGTTTCACAGAACAGTTTCACTTCGAAAATATCGGAATGATACTTTTCGTTAATTTCTTCAAAATTAGCATATGCCGCATCTAAGGGTTCGTTGTTCCGCTCTATAATTCCGTCGCAGGAAGTTAAACTGGATATGAAAAGGATCGTCGTGCTTAAAACTGAAGTGAAAAGGGTTGTTTTATTCATGTGATTTGATTTAATCATTATACCTGTCATTTAAAATGAAGCCAATGGTAGAAAAGAATTTTTTGGTTTTGTAAATTCGTTGTTCCCACTGTCGCAATTCACCCCTTATAATGTCGTTTTTGTAATCTGTTAATTTAAGCAAACCCTTGCATCTTTGTCATATCAATATAAACAATTTTGCAATATAAATAATTCATAAATCTTCAAAAACATGAAAAAGAATAAATTAATCTTTTGGATAGCTACAGCGATCCTTATTATCTGGGAGGGTATCATGCCTCTTGGTACGCTTTTATTTGCGCCACAGTATGTTAATGCTGGAACTAAACCGTTAGGATATCCAGACTACTTCGCTTATGCACTTATTATCTGCAAAGTGCTCGGAGTAATAGCCATTTCTTATCCTAAAACTCCAAGTAAATTGAAAGAGTGGGCCTATGCCGGATTAACATTTAACCTAATTTTTGCTTTTATTAGCCATGCAATGGTCGATAAAAATATTGGATTTATGCTGTTGCCACTTGTTATACTTGCTATACTTATTATTTCTTATGTATATGGCAACAAGGCATATGGTCTTGTAGTAAAGTGACAAATCTTATTACACGATATGTCAATAATAAGTGAGAACTGTATTTTCTTCAATAGTAGATAAGCCGATTCGAGTAATCGGCTTCATTATTATTGTCGGTTAATGCTTTTTGGGGAATTGAATATATTCGTTGCGATCTCTAAATCAGTTAGTTTTGTTCCTTTTTAAAAATAAAACAAACGTTAGACCAAGCATACCGTTATACTTATAGTACATAATAATGGTAGCATAAAAAAAGAAAAATAATAATGAACGAAGAATTAATTCAACTTTCACAAAAATTTCCGGCTTGGATATGGAATACTGCATTTATACTGTTTTCGTTTGCACTCGGGATCCTCATTAAGATTTTATTTATCCCGATTTTGCGTTATCAGGCGATTGCACAGTCATCTTATTCCCTCTTTCGGTCTTTTATACGTCGATTTAATAAGATTTTGAGTCTTTTTATTCCCTTGGTTGTTTTTAACAGTTTGTTACCTTTTACGCGTTTCAATACTGCCACATTGCATATTGTCGGTAAAATAAATGAAATCTTACTGATCAGCTTTTTTGCTGTTGTTCTGATTCAGGCCATAAAAGTTTTTGAAGATTATTTATATCATCGTTTTGATATCAATAAAGAGAATAACCTACGTGAAAGAAAAATTAGGACACAGATTGTTTTTATTCGAAAGGTCTTCATTACTATTATCATCGTTGTGTCTTTTGCCATTATTTTGTTAAGCTTCGAAAGTATGCAGAAGATAGGTGCAGGACTGCTGACGGGTGTCGGAGTTGGTGGTATAATCATTGGTTTTGCCGCTCAGAAATCTCTTGGAAATTTATTAGCAGGTTTTCAGATTGCTTTTACACAGCCCATTCGGATGGATGATGTGCTGGTCGTTGAGGGCGAGTGGGGTAAGGTCGAAGAAATCAATCTGACTTATGTCGTGGTTAATATCTGGGATAAGCGCCGTCTGGTGCTGCCGATTACCTATTTCATCGAAAAACCTTTTCAGAATTGGACGAGAACTACGGCAGAGATATTAGGAACTGTTTTTATTTATGTTGATTTCGCGATTCCTGTCCAACAATTACGAGAAAAATTAGACTCATTGCTTATGCATCATCCTTTGTGGGATGGTAAGGTCAATGTCCTGCAGGTCACTGATCTGAAAGAGCGAACGATGGAGATTCGTTGCTTAATGAGTTGCCGAAACTCGGGACAGGCTTTTGATCTTCGCTGCTATGTAAGAGAAGAGATGATGAGTTATATAAGGACAAATTTCCCAGATTGTCTTTCTAAATCGAGAATTGATTATGGCGCTGAAGTTAATAGAAGTGAACTAAGAGGAATGTAGCAGTTTCATTTTCTAATCTATTCTCTTTCGTGTAAGTAGACTATGGATAATTCTGAAAAATGAAGTTATCAAGGGGCAATAAACGATCGTTTATTGCTCTTATTTATTTTAAATTTAATGGACTCATAAAAATCCAACTAGGATTTTTCATTCTTAAATGAAAGAAATGTGTTTTGCATTTTCTTGCATTATTATGATGTAGGTAGATGTGTTTATTATTGAAATACAACTTTTTTTGAAATTATATGCATTTTATTGCGTATTTTGATTTAAATTGTTACTCTTGCTGTAAGTTATAATCACTGAATAAACCAATGGTATCACCTCAATTTTTAAGAATTGTATTAATAGGAATACTTATTTTAACTGGTATAACGCTCTACTCACAGGTTAATGATAAATACATTACTGGAAAAGTGGTCGATCGTAATATGTCACCAATACCGTTAGCGACGGTAAGCTTACATGACCGGAACGATAAGCTCATTTTAAGCACCTCGACTGATAGTGTCGGACAATTTAATTTAAGATTTGGAGTAAAGGGGAAATATTTTGTTAAAGTGAGCCATGTTGGCGACAAAGATTATCAATCTGCAATTTTTGAATTAATTGATGTTAATTTAGGAACTTTAAAGCTTCTGCCATTGGAGAATATCCTGGAGGAAGCCACTGTTGAAGGTAGGAAAAAAACGGTTCAGGTTGAAAGTGGAACACTTATTTATAATGTCGAAAATACACTGGGTGGACAGGATGTTTCTGTTTTGGAAGCACTGAAAAGAGCTCCCGGAGTATTTGTGGAAAATGAAAGCGATATTACACTCAATGGAAAAAGTGGTGTACAGATTTTATTGGATGGTCGACAGACGTTTCTTTCAGGAAAAGAACTGACAGATCTTTTAAAATCTCTATCTTCCAACAACCTCAAATCTATTGAAATTATCAATAGTCCAACGGCAAAGTATGAGGCAACTGGAGCTGCAGGAATCATCAATATCAAAACTAAAAAAAATCAGGTAAGAGGGTTAAATGGTAATGTCAGCTCTGCTGTTGCTTATGGTATCAGTGCAAAACAACTTCAGAACGCGGCGCTTAATTATCGGGTGGATAAATTAAATATATTCGCGAACTATAGTCATACATTGGGTAATTATCATTACCTGTATGGTACAAGCAGGCAACAAAATGGTAAAGCTTACAATAGCCATACCAAGGATTTTGACAAACGCCAGAAGATGTCCAGTCAGGTTGGAATCGATTATTATCTGAATGATAAAAATACAATCGGTTTTCTGGCTAATGGTAATTTTATTTTTGGTGGAGGTATCACCGATACCAGAACGGAAATTAGCACGTTGCCATCCTTATTAATGGAAGAGTCGCTGGATGCGATTAACGATTATTATAGCCAGCGCACAGCCCGATATAATTTCAATTTCAACTACAAATATGAAGATTCGCTGGGACGAATTTTAAATATTGATGCTGACTATGGTTTTTTTGATAAATGGAATAAAAACCTACAATCTAATATTTACCGCGATCATCAGGAAAATATCCTTCAGGAAAATCTGTACCGTACGCTCAATGGGATAGATATTGATTTAAAGGGAATAAAGTTAGACTATGGGATGAACTTATGGCAGGGGAAATTGGAAACGGGTTTTAAGTATTCAAATGTAGGTTCCAAGAATAATGCTAGGTTTTTCCATGTTGATAAAGGCCCGGATAGCCTCGATAACAGACGCACCAATGATTTTCATTTTTACGAGCACACGACAAGTGCCTATATAGATTATAAAAGAACGTTAGGAAAATGGTCGCTACAGGGTGGAGTACGTATAGAGAATTCGAACTCTAAAGGAACGCTTTTTTATAACGAGAATGGGGCAGAACTAGATGATGATATCAAAAGAAATTTCACCAATTTATTCCCCTTTTTTTCTGCTACGAGACCGTTAGGGGAAAACCAAACTGTTTCTTTATCTTATGCCAAGCGTATTGAGAGACCAGCATATCAGGATCTGAATCCCTTTATTTATATGCTTGACGAATTATCTTTTTGGCAAGGAAACCCCTTTTTAAGTCCCTCATTAACCCACCGCTTGACTGTTCTTTATTCATTAAAAAGCGCAACGGTAGTTTCGTTTAATTTTGCTTATACTGATCAGCTTAACGCGAAGGTGACCGATACGCTGGACAATGATAAAATAGTTATGATCAGTAGAAATGTAGGAATACAAAAGCACTGGTCTTTATCCCTGACACAGAATTTTACACCTAAATCCTGGTGGGATCTTACTTTTAATGGTCTTCTATATTATATTCAAAATGATGTTTCTTTTGATCAGTATAGAAATCTGAACTTACAACAAGCGGCAGGACGTGTCAGTTTGGTGCAGTCCTTTCGTTTACCTTTTAAAATGAGAGCAGAAGTAACGGCGGTTTATAATTCAAATCGCCTGAGTGGAGCAAATACGATAAGCAGGGAGATCAGTCAGGTGGACGTTGCTTTTCAAAAAATCCTTTTAAACGATAAAGCAACAATTCGATTTGCTATTAATGATATCTATAAAGGCAACCAGAGTAAGTACACTCAAAATTTTCCTGGCTTTGTGTCTAACAGTTATGGGTATTACGAGTCGAGACAGGTACGGTTAAGTTTTAGCTACCGTTTTAGTAATGGAACAACGAAAGCGCAACGTGCGCGAAAATCAGCACTGGAGAACGAAAGTGGAAGAATACAATAGTATTTACTTTGAAGAAATCGCTATTTAGATTGAAAAATTTTTATGCCATCAAAGTAATTTCCATTTTGTAATCCAACCAGTAAAATCCTTTCATTATTTGAATCATTTAAACCAGTTCTTCTATTGGGATGTGGTATTTTTATTATTTAAAGGCATATATGTTCTGTTTAGAGATAGTTCCCTAGTGTCTTGTAATATGCTTTAACACATTTTTACACGATATGATAATCAATCTTTTTTGTTCTATGATGTTAAGTGGCCGTGCATGTAATGTGATTTAATATTCTGTTAACATGCTTCGTGTACATTTGCACAGCAACATCAATTAGTTACTTGAATATGAGGATTTCTGATAAAATTATATTTTTAATACTATTTATAGCACAGGCATTTATCGGTGACACCGCAAATGCACAGGTAGAATCATTTAAAGATATTCGGGTGTTAAGTCAAAACTATCCTGATTCTGCGATTACGCTAGTCAAAAAGCGGTATGCTGAGGCCGTTGGTGATAAAGACTTGTTATTACAAGCTAATTGTTTACAGGCAATAGGGTGGTTATGTGTTAATCAAGGGCATTATGGACAGGCGCAAGATTATTATTTCCAAGCGGACCGTATCTACACCCAGTTAAATGCGAAACAATTACTCGCATCTAATTGGAGTGATATAGGCGAACTCAATATTTTTAATAAACAGCATGATCTAGCTAAAAATTACTTTAATAAAGCGCTCCATTCTTTCAGAGCTGAGAAAGATAAAAATGGTGAAGCTGGTGTATTGGGCAATATTGGTCATCTATTTGAAAAGGTTGCTGATTATGATTCGGCATTCGTATACCAAATGCGGGCCTTAGCGATTTATAACGAAGAAGGAAATAAAAATGGCGAAGCTAAGATTCATGAGAATCTGGGTAGTATTTATGAAGATTTGGAACAGTATGATCGGGCATTTGATCATTTTGAAAAAGCACGTGACTTATATGATGAAACGCAAGACAACTACGGAAAGATTGTAGTGGTGAATAATATGGGTGATATTTTCAGGAAGACCGGCAAGTTTTCGGAAAGCATAAAATTAACAAAGTGGGCTTTTGATATGGCAGAGAAATTGGGAGATGTGTATCAGATGTCGGCAACGACTAAAGATCTAAGCAAAACATATGCATTAAGCGGTCAAATGGATAGTGCTTATGTTTATGCAGAGCGAAGTCGGAAGCTTGTGCTGGAGTTATATAGTGTAGATGGGGCTAGGCATACTGCTTTTTTTCAGGCACTTTATGATATGAATCAAAAAACAGAAGAAATTGAACAATTGCAGGTCACTAAAAAGATCAACTCCATTTTATTGCTGGGAACTATTGTTTTTTTGATCTTGTTAATTATTTTATCGTATGTGCTGTATAGCCGTCAAAAAATAAAGATCAATAATCAGATGACCGAGTCGCGAAAGCAAGAAGCGGAAAGGGAATTAGCAGAAATTGCACTTAAAAATCAGTTGCTCGAAGATAAACAGCTTAAGCAGGAACTGACGCTCAAAGAGAAGGAATTGACGTCGCATACTTTGAATTTAATCCGTAATAACCAATTTTTGGAACAGCTCCGAGATGAGTTAAAAGTAATGGTTAAGGATGAACGACGGGATCAAAAAAAGCAAATGCACGATCTGGTTTTGCAGATCAATGAAAATATTACACAGGGTATTCATTGGAAAGAATTTATGGTGACTTTTGAAAGAGTACATCATAGTTTTTTTGAAAAACTAGTACAACGGTTTTCAGATTTAACTGCCGCCGATATGCGCTTGATTGCATTGCTTAAAATAAATTTGAACAACACGGATATTGCTGTGCTTTTGGGGATATCACAAGATAGCCTTCGTGTGGCTAGACATCGCCTGAGAAAAAAGTTAAAATTGGAACAAGGTGAAGATCTTACAGGTTACCTACTCAGTATTTCATAATTCCTTAACATAACGATAACGGAATGGTAATGGCGTTTATTTTTCTATTAATCGATTGATTAATAGTTTGTTGATTGATTTTGTTTCCTTGTTGTATAGTCCGTAAATCTCTTTGTTTCCTTGTTGTAACGCTTGCTATTTTGTGAAACTGAAATTGGATGTCATATTTGCTCAACGATCAAAGATTCATATATAATCTAAGCAAAATGAAAAATTTTTTAACGGTATTACTTGCCTCCAGCATTTCGGTCAGTGCAGCATATGCAACCAAAATCAAAGGTAAAGTATTGGATGGTCAAACCGGTGAAGCCATAACTGGAGCCACTGTTTTTTTGGAACAAAGCGGACTATCTACCAAAACACAATTGGATGGTTCATTTGAATTAAAGGGATTGTCCGCAGGAAAGGTCAAAGTACATATTAGACATATGGCCTATGCCGAATTTACCCAGGAAATCGAAATTAAAAAAGAAGATACTCCCCATTTTATTTTTCAACTTACTTCTACAGATCAAAAATTGATGGAGGTAACGATCAAAGGACAGCGAAACGGCGGTGATGATGATCCCAGTGCGAGACGGATGGAAAAGAACGCATCGCAGATCATGAATGTTGTTTCGGCTAGAGCTATTGAGATTTCTCCAGATATCACGGTCGCAAACGTTGTGCAACGCGTATCGGGGGTTTCTATAGAACGGAATTCTAATGGAGAAGGGCAGTATGCCATTTTAAGAGGTATGGATAAGCGTTATAACACAACCTTGGTCAATGGTGTAAAAGTACCAAGCCCAGATAATAAGTATCGCTACGTACCATTGGATTTGTTTCCTTCAGATATGTTAGAACGTCTGGAAGTATACAAATCGCTTACACCAAATATGGAGGCAGATGCTGTTGGCGGTGTTGTGAATATGGTTATGAAAGCTGCGCCAAGCAAATTATTACTACAAGCTAATTTGGCGACGGGATATAGTCAACGTTATTTTAATCAGGACTTCGGAAGTTTCGCTGCAGGTGGAACTTCATCCAAATCACCTTATGAACTTCATGGTAAAAATTACAATGCGACTGCAGCAGATTTTAATAAAGGGGTATTAGACTATACCTATAAAAAACCTTCGCCAGATGTCGTTGGTAATTTAACTTTCGGGAACCGCTATCTGGATGATAAGCTGGGTATAATCTTGGGGGCAAGTTATCAAAATCTGTACCGCGGAAGCCGCTCTATTTTTTATAAATCTGCTGTGGTCGGCGTAAATCCGAATGCAGTTATTACTGAGCAACAAGATCGTCAGTATGATGAACAGCAGCAACGCTTAGGTCTACATAATAAAATCGACTATCGTTTTAATCCCAATCATCGTTTGAGCTTCTATCAAATGTATGTGAATCTGAATAATACGCAACTTCGTGATGCGGTCAATACCATCTATAATGGGCAATATGATCCTAATATTGGAAAGGCAGAATTGACCTATGTAACGCGAAGTCGAAAGACACAGCAACAGATCTATAACGGAACTTTGCAGGGTGATCATCGTTTTATGGATAATAAATTGAATGTAAGGTGGTCGGGTGCGCTGTCATCTGCTAGTAATCAATTGCCTCAAAATACCACGATAAGTTTAGACGGTATTCAAGAGAATTTTGAATGTAAGCGCACTTCTCTTGTTAATAAATCACCTGTTACCTACCGTTGGGAACGGAATACTGACAATGATTATGCGGGATACTGGGATGTGGCTTATAAAGTACCCATGACAGATGGTAAATTGGAGTTGTCTACAGGGGGGGTATACCGTGATAAACAACGGAGTAGTTTCTATAACAATTACAACCTTTCTCCTGCATCTGCGGAAGAGGCAAAGTATAAATATGGTGTAGATTTTCAAAATTATACGGAACTGAATTTGACCGTGACCAATCCCACCGGTGCCGTTGCTAATCCCTTGACTTATGATGCCAATGAGAAAACTACAGCAGTGTACGGGATGTTCAATTATGAAAGTGACAAACTCCAAATGATCGGAGGGGTCCGTATGGAACATACCAATCAAGATTATAAATTACTGTTTCCTGCAGGGGAAAAGAGACCAGAAGGATCTCAAGTCTATACGGAATGGTTGCCAAGTTTGACCGTCAAGTATCATTTGAATGAGAAACAGCAACTTCATGCCGCATATTATCGCGCATTGAATCGTCCCGGTTTTTATGAAATCGTTCCTTCCAGTGTGGTTAACGAGGAGTTTCTGGAAAGAGGAAATCCAGATCTGAAACATGCACTTGCTGATAATTTTGATTTACGTTATGAATTGTTTCCTGAGGCTTCGTCACAATTTTTTGTTGGCATGTTCTACAAAAAGATTAAAAACCCGATCGAGTATACGTTTCAGCCAGATGAAGTCCGCAAGCAGGATGTGTATTACACACCGGGTAATTTTGGTAATGCAAATAATTTTGGAATCGAAGTGGATTACATCAAGTACATCCAAAAGTTCGGGATAAAAGCGAATTATACCTATACACACTCGCGTATTACTACCGCGAAAATGTCACGTAGAATAAACGAAACGACACAAGATCCAGAACCTATTATTGTTGACCAAACACGTCCATTATACGGGCAGGCGGCACATATAGCCAATCTATCTTTACTGTATAAGGATGCGAATAAAGGCTGGGAGGGACAATTGGCTGGTTCTTACACTGGTGATCGCATCAATACCGTATCGCAGTTTTTGAATGATGATCTATGGCAAAAAGGATTTGTGCAGCTGGATGCTTCTATTGAAAAGAAATTTAAGGCGGGTTGGGCTATTTTTGCCAAAGCCAACAATATTTTGAATACTCCGATGGAACTGTATGTAAAGGGAGTGAATCCTGAAAATGAAAAGATTGCGGAGAAGCTAACGGAAGGTCGTAATACGCTTATCAGAAAAGATCTTTACGGTCAAAATTATATCCTTGGTTTGCGTTACTCATTTAATAAATAATCGGATAGCATCAATATTTTATTTAACAATCTTGACCTAATCGTGGTTAGAAAACAAATCAATTATGACAATTAAACAATTTGTTACAATGAAAAATAACATGATTTTATCGTGTCTAGCATGTTTTTTTCTAATGCTAACGGCATGTGAAAAAGCGAATATTGACGTCGATACGAGCGAGGCTGATGGCAGTGCGATCGGCGAAGTATCCGGAGTATGGAGTAAAGGCAGTGTGCAACATATAAAAGGAGATATTATTATCCCCGAAGGCAAAACATTGACCATCGAAGAGGGGGTTACAGTTTTGATGGATACAGAGAATAAACCCGAAATTGTGGTCTTGGGCAATTTGTATGCACTCGGAACAGATGATAATCCAATCAGGTTTACCGTAGAAGAACAGTATAAAACTAAAACCAATGAATTTGGAAAACTTTGGGGTGGAATTTTAGCGGCTCCGAGTTGTCAAGAGCTGGTTTTAGATCATACCGTTCTGGAATATGGCGGTGCGATTACCTCAGATGCTTCAACTTCTGTGAAGATGGGTTTGTATAAGAAAGTATCGGGAGAGGCACTACCTGCGCTTTGGTTTTCCAATGCTGACGGGAAATTAGTGGTCCAGAATAGTACGATCAGTCATTTTCATGAAGACTGTACATATATTGAAGGTGGGAAAATTATCTTTGCTAATAATCGCTTTTTCTCAAATGGTGTGACAGGTGGTGAAGCGATGAACTTTAAATCTGGTTCTATTGCCGATGTCGCCTACAATCTGGTTTACAGTGTGAATACAAATGCTTTAAAGCTGTCCAATTCGGGTGACAAGACTCCCCAGGCATACATTATGGTGTATAATAATACAATGCTTAATACGGGATGGCGCAGACCTACTGCCAAAGGTGGTTCAATATGGATAGAGGCATCTGTAAGAGTGGAGATCTACAATAACCTTTTTGCCAATACCCGATTTGGCGTCAAGCGGGATCCTAAAAAACCGGAAGATAATCGTTCAATATTTAGCAATAACTGGTACTTTGGTCAAGATCAATTAACTGTAGATCAGTTTCAGGTTGGAAAGAATGATATTGTAGCAGGATCAAATGATGTTAGAGGTAAACTAGCGGGAGAGAACAATCCGAAATTTGTAACTTATCCTTTGGAGACTTCGGTTAATAACTATGTGTTTGATTCGGCTTGGGACTTTAACCTTCAAGGGAATTCTCCAGCCCTAAAATCGGGAACTTTATCTTTTAAACCACATTTCATTACCGGATTGGTCATGTCAAATGGATTAACCTATAACTCACCTGCACCCGCAGTTTATGCAGGTGCTTTTGGAACAAAATTTTAATTACTCAACATGATAACTTTAAAAACAACACTATCTATTTCTTTGGTCGTATCAGCGATATTTCAGGTGGCTTGCAATAATCCACAAACTAATACTGTCGCTACAGATACCATTAAGCCCATTTTCGTGACCGATGCGGTGCGTTATGATTCCGATGATCCTGCGATCTGGATCAATAAATCTGATCCAAGTAAGAGTTTAGTGATCGCAACGGATAAAGATGCTGACGGAGCGCTTTTTGTCTATGACCTAGCAGGTAAAATTGTAAAGGATAAGGTCGTGCGCAATTTGAAGCGTCCGAATAATGTGGATGTAGCTTATGGGTTGATCTTGAATGGTAAGCCTGTTGATATTGCTGTAACAACAGAACGTATGACGCATAAATTGCGGATATTTTCGCTCCCTGATATGAAGCCTATTGATCAGGGCGGATTGGATATGTTTGCAGGTGAAACAGCGCCTGATTTTAGGGATCTCATGGGCATTGCGCTGTATACTTCATCCAAAGGACAGATTTATGCTATTGTGGGGCGGAAAAATGGTCCTAAGGATGGCTATCTGTGGCAATACCTATTAGAGGATAATGGTTCGGGTGCAGTAAAGGCAACTTTTGTCCGCAAATTTGGTTCTTTTAGCGGAAAGAAGGAGATCGAGGCAATAGCGGTGGATAATGAACTTGGATATATCTACTATTCGGATGAACAGGTGGGAGTAAAGCAATATTATGCAGATCCTGCAAAAGGAAATGAGCAACTGGCTTTATTTGCAACTGAAGGTTTTAAAGAAGATCATGAAGGTATTTCTATTTATAAATTGACCGATAGTACGGGATATATATTGGTTTCGGATCAGGGGGCAAATCGTTTTCAGACTTTTAGCCGTGAAGGAACTAAGACAAATCCATTTGAACATAAGCACTTGAAAACGGTGCCGGTCATGGCTACACAAAGTGATGGTTCGGAGGTTGTATCGGTTAAATTAAATGATACATTTAAACATGGTCTTTTTGTTGCGATGAGTGATGATAAAACTTTCCATTATTATCGCTGGGAAGATATTGCAGGTACAGATTTGAAAATGAAATAGCTAGTTGTTTTTGGGGTAATGAGGCAGGTTTTTTGAACCGGTGGGATATGCTCTTACGATACATCATAGAAAAGCTTATGGACAACGATTGGAATGAAGGGGTGAGTTGATATGATCTTAAAATATCCTTTTTCATCTGGTTTTTACATGGAAACCATTAATTTAGAACTTAGGGGTATTTCACAAAAAGTGAAATACCCCTTAAGTATTCTCTTCCATCTTATTTTTTGGTCACAGTCCAAATGCTAGTGGTTAAATTCTTGTTGAATATATAGCGAAATCTATTTTACCATCGAACATCTATCTATTAACAACTAATATTAACTTACCAAATTAATTAACTATGTGAAAAATAGTTTTTTAATCCTTATTGTTCTCTTTTCGTTTGATCTATTTGCTCAACAGGCAATAGGCGTGGTCTGGGATGTCTTTGTAAATGTAATGGTCGGAACTACATTAAAAAATAGTTCTTTTCTTGGTCAAATCAAGATAGCACTTGTTTGTGGTAGCATGTAGATGAACATGGATAAAGAAGTCGGCGATTGTCTCAGGAAAAGTGGAGCTATAGATGATATGCGTTTTTCTATGAATGATAGTTTTAGAGAATATATTAAAAACTTTTTCGAATAATTATATCATAGTCACTCCATAATATTTAGGTTAGATCTGAAGTCAGAGGTTAGGCCGTCTTTGTGTAGCATTAAAGTAATAGTTTTATAGCGAACAAATTCTCTGGTCACATACATGTAACCTTTGTATTCATTTGCTTTTCCCCATGAATTTTTAACGAGATAATAGGGCTTGCCATTTTGATCTTTTGCAAGCCCCACAATATGCATCGCATGATCGTCTGTCGTGTTCCAATTGTCGAGCGCTTGTTGTCTTTCTGTTGCCGTGATTTTCTTTTCGGACATTGGTTTTTTAAACATGTTTTGCTGTTCGGTATGAGACATTTCATCAAACGATTTGTCGGGTACATACGCAATACCATATGGCCATGAAAATCCTTTATCTGATATATCTGTGGTCCAAGCTACGGTATATCCTTTGTACAGTGCGCTGTCAATAATACGGGTGAGATCATGCATGGGCACATTATAAAAACTGTCAAAAGACCAGTTGTCTGGAACTAGAAGGACGAAAGGCTTATAATAGGGATGGGTCGTAACAGAGGCAATGCGGCTATAATCATCCGGATTGATCCCAATCACTTGATCAGCAAAAGAACGCGCTGTATAGATCTTGCCATTAAAAGCAAACGTGTCTGGTACTTTACCCAAATGCCAGTCCAGTGCAGCAGTATAGAGCTGGGTCCAATGGGGAGGTAATGGTTTACTTTTTACCAAAGATTTTAACAATGCATTCAGCATAGGTGTCATTTTCTTGAAGTCATTGTAAGTATGATTACCATGAAGGCCAGAATAAGCGGTTCTGGGCATTGCTCCATATTTACGGAGTACATTCAATACATCGTGTAGCTGACCACCTTCGCCTAGGGATAATCCTCCATGTAGCTGCACATAATTTTGTGCTCTATCCAGATACGCCTGACGAGCAGTAAAAATTGGCGAAATTGGAACGGGCTTTTTGCCCATGCGGATCATCTCCGACTCTAAAAAAGAATTTCCTGTGTAAGACCAGCAGGTATTTGAAATGCCCTGATGTTTAACAGAAGTGCAACCAAGATTGATCACTTCAGTAAATACATACTCGGTTTTCATCCTGACATCCTTATTTTTATTAAAGATCTGGAGCCCATATCTGATGAGGAATACACTTATAAAAAGTACGATAGCTATAACTAAGAGCCATTTATATTTTTTCATATACATTTTATTATCGTCCTCCATTGATGAATGCAGTGAATTTTGGTAAATATTGCCGCAATAAACGATAGCCAAGCAGACCTAATACAATTATTATTGTAGGACATGCCAGATATAAGAGGAGCAATACTGCCTCAGATTGTGGATGAAGTAATTTAAATAAAAATTTGATCACAAATACGAGCGGTAATCGATGGTAAGCAAAGATGAAAAAGCTGCTATTGGCTAAAAAGGTGTTGGTGTGCCAGCTCCCTTTTTCGATGAAATAAGCGGAAAGTCCAACGGCAAGGATAAGACCGACCATAATGCCTCCGCAATATAAATAGCTCCACCAGCTCTGACCAAGAAAATAGAGTGTTGCAATAACGATAAGTATATAAAGCGGTGCAACAAGCGGTAACATTTGCTTCATGCTGGTGGCGAAGTTTTTCTGGTACATACTAAAATAAGCCCCCGCGGAAAAGAAAAAGAAAGAGACCGTACTAAGTCCCGGCTCATAGAACCAAGGATTAAAAATCCAAAGCAAGCCCAATGCGATGACCACATAAACGCCGATTTTTTTGATGGCAAAACAAATCAGGGGAGATAAAAGGATGACGACTATCAAATCGCGAATAAACCAAAAAGGAGAATTGATAGGTAAGGACTTGTCTAAAGTAGGATTGATCATGGAGGTATCCCAAAATGCCCTGAACCAGTCCTGGACACTGTAATCGATGATCAATTTATTATTTCCAGAAACCAAACCGCCCGATAGGAAAGTCTGAGCAAGGAAAAGAAATAGGATGACAAGTAAGTTCCAAAAGATATAGGGAATCAAGAGTGTATGGACACGATTTTTTAGTTTTTGGAGATAAACCTTTATAGTAAAAACATCTGTTTTATAGAAAAATAGGAATCCCGAGATAAGAAAGAATAGGGGTACACAGGTTGCAAAGATAATTTTGGAAAACAAGATAAAAACATGCGAAAAAATTGGATAGTTAACAAAGTTTATTTGCTTTACTCCTGGTAGGATGATATTTGAAAAATCGGTATGTATAAATATTACTCCTATTATAAGTGGGAACCGAAGGAAATCAATGGTCTTCGATTGCAGTTCTTTTCCAGATATTTTAAAATGATTGGCCTTGTCCATTAATCAGATTGAACTATTGTTTAGTACCTGTTAAATTAAGCATTTATTGACAATTAACCATTAAAATGTTATCATTAATGCAATGAATAACATTTCAATGTCTGTTAATCTCCAGCCTATATAAAAAAAGGGGCTTGATCGAATC
The DNA here is from genome assembly GCF_037479535.1 of Sphingobacterium sp. MYb388. Lineage (NCBI taxonomy): Bacteria > Pseudomonadati > Bacteroidota > Sphingobacteriia > Sphingobacteriales > Sphingobacteriaceae > Sphingobacterium > Sphingobacterium sp. MYb388. The sequence goes on from NZ_JBBGYV010000003.1 coordinate 427,646, forward strand.
AAGCCCCTTGTGGATATGTTCTAAAATGATCAGTTTATTCTAGATCGCACGTACACAACGTACGTTTTTGAATGATGTCTGTAAAAGATCTAGGCCTAATAATTCGACATTTAATGCTTCAAGTGTAGTGGTAGCTTTAATGAAAGGATTCGTATTAAATATATCCGTTGTTGTTGTCGTTGTGCGGGCATAATATCCGTAGTAACCTACTCTTGTACCTAATAAAGTTAAAAGAGGGCCACTAAGTACTGGAGAATCTGTCCAAAATGCAGCAGCTACATTATAACTTGTACCTAGTACAGGAATATTTGTCGATAAAACATTTAAACCGAGCAAATCTGCACTAAGATTTGAAAGTCCAAGACCCAATAGTCCGTTCCCATTTTGACCAATAGCAGTAAGAATTGTGGTATTTGTAATCTGTCCGTTATAGAAAATACGCATATTGTTTGAATTGGATGTGCTAGTGCCAAATGCATTGGTTGTAGTAGTTCCTCCTGTCGATGTGTATTGCGCATGGTTGCCACCTACTGTTCCAACAGAAGATGTTGGAGCTGGATCAGCGACTAATAAATTACCTAAAGCGCCTAGAATATTAGTTAATAATCCATCTGTAGAAGTTAATGAGTTAACCTGCGCAACGCTCGGCTGTTTCCAAGTTCCTGCAGGATATACCCTTGTACAAGGGTCACCTTTTGTTGCTAGGGTATTCGAAAACTGAGACGCTTTAAGTCCTTGATAAGGGAAATAACCATTTGCTTTACTTCTTTGTTCATTTGATGCATAGAATGCATAGCCACGAAGTGCGTCATTATTGTTTCGATCGTATAAATTCGAACGTCCCCACTTTACAGTAGTACCTTCAGAGACTGTTGTCAATGGTGATTCAATGACGTTTAGTAGTAAGTGGTGGCTCTTGCCCAATTCTGGCGTAACTGAGAAATTAAAAGGTGTGGCAGTCGTAAAATATGTACGTGCTACATTGCCATCCACGTGATTAATAGCTAAATTTTGTAATGATACACTGATAGCCTGATTTGCTGTTGTTGATGCCGTGTACACATAAGCAATTTTTGCGTCGTTGTATAATGTATCCACTCTGTTAAAGCTTGCATAGCTGAGGGTAGGTGTATAGGGATTGGCTAAATCAGCAGTCACGGCACCACCATTAAGCAAATCAATACTTCCTGTTGCTAGGTTCAAACCTGATACACTTACAGTTGGTGTACCTGTGATTTCTCCAAAAACACCGATAGTGTTTAATTCGATACCAATACGTGAAAACATGTGGTCGAAAAGCACAGCAATGTTAGAGCTTTCCGCTAAATTAACAGTACCTGTCGCGTATAGTACATCTTTATTCTGGTGAAGTGCAATTGATCCACTTGATGGTGCTAACGAAGGTTGCTCGGTATCTTTTGTATTGTATGAAAGCGCTACCCAAGTGTAAGAAGCTGCAGGATCAAGCCCCTCAATAGTACCAGCTGTTCCTGCCGTTAATTCTTTAGCGGTAACCAATGTAGTTCCGGAGTAGATATACACGATATATTTGGCCCCCTCAACCATATCTTCTGTAACACCAGGAGCAGCATCAGCGGCTAAACCATTTGAGCGTGCTGTACCAGCGATGTTACTAGTAGTTTTTACAGGTAAGGTGTTGTCGGTAGACACTCCCATGTCTACATCGGAGAAAGAATAAATTTTGTTCGTATTCGTTTTTTTATTTGATGATGTAAGTCCCATACGTTTAACAGCCCCATCAGTGTCATTATTTTTGATACCATTTACGGAGAATGTTAACTTATTGTTTTTGGAGTCTACAATTGCTGAGTTGTTATCTTTTGAGCAGCTCGTTATTAACGTGCCTGGAATTGCAAGTATTGCCATTGCAACAATCCAGCTAGCTCCTTTTTTTTGTATAAATTTCATTTTTTTCCTTTTTGTTGTTATTAAGAATAGATATACTTCCTAGGATGCGTCACCGTTAATTGTGTCATCATCTCCGGCTCCCCAGCCAGTTGCTTGTGGAGTTGCTTGAGGTGATGCTCCCGATCCAGCTGCAATTCCTTGTTCTAATTCGATTACCAGCTCCTCAATAGTTGGAGCCATGTACATTTTTTTGTTGTTCTTGTTCATAATGTTATTTATTTTATAATACCATACTGTCTCCAGTTTAGCTTTTAAATTATTTACACGATTAAGTAATTTTTTTATTTATTATGTTGTAACATGGATTTGAATACAAAGGAGTGTTTGTAAATTTACACATATCATTGTTAATCAGTTTTTTAAGTCAGTATGATAAATTTTAGTTAATTAATATGTTTAAACATGTGTTGTTGGTAATAAATTTTCTTTTCAAAATGTAATAATAGGAATTAATATCAACTTTGGCAAAATAAATATTCAAAAATTATTTTTAACCATGTTTTGAATCGAGAAAATCAATTACCTTATTATTTGTTATAACATTGGTTTTTGTTTTTTATTATGAAATAGTTGTTTATCTAATTTTCTTTTTAAGTTTTTTAGTAACTATCTTTTATTGTTAATCAACAATTCTATTGTGTTGATTTTTGTTTTAGGAAAAATACAGATTTTTGTAATCTAATTCCTACATCAATATTTCGAAATTATAGCTATTTAACAATTAGTTTTTGTGTTTTAATTTTATTGTTTTTTGACGGTTATATAATTAGCTTATTCCTATTAACAAAAATATTAGGAAAATTGTTTTAAAGAGCTTTAATAATATTGATGAAAATTTACCTGTTAACTTAATACCTGTATTGTAATGGGTTTTTTGAGTTTATTTTAACTAAACATTGCGTTCATTTTTTAGGGACGAATGTGTTTCATCTTCTTTCATATATATAGAAATTACTTATTAATGTCTCTGATGAGTTTAGTGTTATTAGAAAAAGACCTCTTTCAAAATAAATATTTATATTTTTTTCTTCCTGTAAGGATCGCGATTTTATTTTTTGTTACGAGGTGCTATATTTTGATAATGAAGCATTAAATTTTATACCACAGCCAGTGAACGATTATTTTAAATTTGAATACTTAATTGCACTGATTTAACATGGTCTCATAGATGCTTTCATAAACTAAAAACGAAGCGAGAGGGTGATGTAATGACCTGTATACAAAAATAAATATTGAGACTCAATTAATTCATTATTGCTTTGGTTAGCTATATCTTCGTTGTCATTATGTTGTGTAGCATACTATCGTGATGTTTTGGGAAAGACATGAAATACTGCGCTAAAAGAAAAACTTATAGCATATCGTTTTTTAACAGTTTTAATGTTATGATTTCGAAAATATATCAAAAATCAAGCAGTAAGGTTCTTCTAGCGATTGTCGCTTTCCTATGTATGACCGCTTATTCCTGGAAAGAAACTCAAGATAGTGTCACGAATGGCGAAACTGTTGTAAAAGTAAATCTTCTTGGCGTAGCTAATCATGTTTTCAGTAAGGATAATGTCGCTTCCAAAAAAGGGAAATTAGGCCATGAGGCTTCTTATAATGTACAAGTGGGTACAGAACTTTTTCTAGCAGTAGTTCATTTGAGATAACGTTAAGCACTGCTTCTTAGGCTGTGTCAAATGAGTTGCAGTTGTCAACTTCAAATCGCAATGCAACAATGACTGATCGCACTCCGCTGAATTAAAATAATAAATATAAAGTATTGGTATATAATGCGGATGGTGATTCTGTAACAGAAAAGCTCTATACCAACGAAGTCGGTGATCAAGGTGGTGTCACTTTAGATGCAGGAAAGACCAATTCGTTTAATAGTACAACGTCAGTTCCTGCTGTAGTGGATGGAAGTAAACTGAGCGGAGCAAGTTTAAAAGGAATTGATAGTGGTCTGATGTATTTTTCAGGGAAAATGCCCTTTCAGCCGGTGAGAATAATTTGAATGTAATCATAAAGCATCAATATAGCCAGATTATCACCTGTATTAAAATGAGACCGAATACAACTGGAGCGATCACAAGTATTGTTACTCCGATAATAAATGAAACTCATGTAAGTGCAAACCTGAAGCTTGCAGATGGTAGTTTGATCTATAAAAGCTTAAATAAAGCGGGTGTCAATGTCGTATTTCCTGCTTTCGGGAAAGGTTTGCGTGAAGTGACAATCCTTCCAACAATTATGATATATCCTAATGATTTTGCTAGGATATTAAAATTTAGAAGTATGACGATTGGTGATGAAACTTTCATAATAGGGGGAGGTAGCGGTGTTAAAAAAGTTTTCTGTAAACTGGCAAAGTAATTAATCTTCAATAAATATAGAGTTGATAAAATTAAAAGGAAATTGAAAAAGACATTTCTAAGTCCGCGAGTTGAAACTGCTCAAGTGTGAGATGTTAGCGGTACGGTACAACAGGAATGGACTGATGGTCTCAATGATTCCCGTACCCTAGATTGTTAATAGTGTCTGAATAATTTGATAGTTCCCGATCGCAAATGGGGAACTATCTTTTTTCTCAAAAACTTTCTGTTGATGACAGAATTGAAAGTTTGAGCTTTGGTTGTAGATGGCTAGCTACAAAAGGTTTAGCACTTGTAGTTGATCATCTACAGATGCAATTATTTAGAGTAAAATTGTATTTATACAAGCGAATATTATCTAGGTTTGCTCAACTTAAAATCTGAAAGTAAGTTTGTAATTCCTTTATAGACAGTGTGATAGTTCGGGGTGTGATTTTCAGGTTAGGATTAAATATTTAAAAATAAAGAAAATAAAAATGAAAACTAACAAAGTATTTTTGGCTAACTCTACAGGCCAATTAAGTTATGAGTCTCCTCGTGTTGGTATGCTTCAAGTAGAACTTGAACATAGCATTGCAGCGGCTTCCGCAATGAATAACTCTATCAATGAATCTTGGAAAACTGAGACGCAAGCACAGGATCAAGAGTGGTCATAATTACCTACATTTTCAATGATAATTTAAATATAATGAAAAAAAATACAATTAAACTGGGCTTAGCTACTACTTTAGCGTTAGCACTTTTTATTTCTTCTTGTAATAAAGATACTAATGAAGTAATTAACGGTAATTCTACGGTAAGCTTACAAATTGGTCAGACTTATGCTAAAGACGAACCTGTCAAGGCTGCTTCTGTAGGACGCAGCTATGCATCGGCGATACAAACGGCTGAAATTCCTTTTGACAATGAATATACTTTGGTAGCGACTTTGACACCGGTAAGTTCATCAAATGCTGCAAGTGGCTTAAAAGCGGCAAACCGTGCGGCGGCAGTGAATACAGGTAATGAAGAAAATGAATTGAAACAAGGTACTGTATACTATGTCGCAATTTTTGATGCTGCTGGTAATTATAAAGAAACAAAGAATTTTACACAAGGTAGCAATTCTGCAGATTTTGCCATTGCTAAAGGTAATTATACCTTTCTGATCTATGCTTCTGGAACAAATAAAGCATTGCCTACAATAACGGCGGGTGCAACACTAAGCACTGTTAATTTTACAGGTCTTCAAGCTGATCAGGATTTTATGTTGGATCAGGTTGAGTTTGAAGTAAAAGCTGGTCAAAATGTATTAACGGCTAAATTGGAGCATCTGTTTACACAGGTTGCATTAAAATTTGATACTTCTGAATTAACGGGTGCTACCACCATTGCAGGGGCTACAATTACGCCTTCAAATGAAAACGTGAATGTGACATTAGCAAATGGTGCATTAACTTATAGTACAGGAAGTAAAACTGTTCCTTTTAATTTACCAGTAAAGACTGGAAAAGTAATTTTATCTGATAATGCTTTTATTACGACTGCCGCCACATCAAACGGAACTATAGCGTTATCTGGGGTTTCTATTAATGGGAGTGCGCCAAGAAATATCAGTAAAAGCGACTGGACTCTTAGGCCTGGTGTTAAGTATGTGCTTGAATATAAGTTAAGATCACCCATCAGTGTAAATATCGGTGGTCAAGTATGGGCATTGGGTAACTTAACATATAGCAATGGTGTATATGGCTTTGCTAAGACTAATGATACTTATGGTAACTATTGGTTTCCAGGTTTTCAAAAACCGAAAGTAATCGATGGTACGAATTACAATCAAGGACCTTCGACAGCTATTAACGGGAATTCTTCAGATCCTTGTTCTTTGGTATTACCTTTGAATACCTGGAGACTGCCTACCGCAACAGAATTCGATAAATTGATAAGTAATACTAATCCTAATGGAATAGATAATCATGGTCCTAATATTTATCAGCCTGCCCGTTGGATAGATAGCTATGATGGTACTAAAGCGACTAATGTAGGTATGTTCTTTGGTACTCAGATCAATCCTGTCGATCGACATGGTTATTTATATTTACCTTATGGAGGTGCATACCATAATAATGCTGATGGTGGTGGTTTATTTGGCTCTCAAGGTTACTATTTATTGGCAGGTGAGAAATTCTTTCGTATGGGGGCAAGTGGCCCTTGGGATATAAACAATGCAGCGCCTGCTTCTTCGACAACTGCTATGCAGATCCGTTGTGTTAAGTAATGTAAGTAAATAAAAGTTTTAATATATCTCTTTTAAGAGCGCTTTCTATTGAAAGCGCTCTTTTTTTACTCTTCTAATTTTCATAGATTTATAACATCCATCACATTGAATTCTAGCCTTAATGACGTTTCGTTATGATATTGGTCTCTTAAGGGCAATTGTTGTTTGTTTTACTCTATCATTATAATTTTCCATTTTTTGAGGGCGGATATATAGGGGTTGACATATTTTTTGTGATATTAAGTTTTTTGATTACTAAAATTATTTTAACAGAGATTAAAGGGAATCGATTTTCTTATTTCTCATTTATTGAAAGAAGAATGAAACGCATTGTTCTAGCTCTTTTAGGTGTTACGGCACTAATGCTAATTATATAACCTCTTCTCTATTTTGATGTAGATCTGAAACTTAATGCTAAGTATATTGCATTAAGCCTATCTTTTATATCTAATATATTACGGTAGCTTATCTAGTGATTATTTTTCGCCAGATGCTCAGGACAATCTTTTTTTACATAGCTGGTCCCTAGCTGTTGAATAGCAATTTTATTTAGTATATCCTCTTGCTTTATGGACAATTAAGGATCGGTACTTACATCATTTAAAACAATTTCGCTTTATTTTAATTGTTTTAACGGTAATATCTCTTTCTCTTGGTATGGGAAGTCGTAGCAGTTGGGCTTTTTATTTGATGCCGACGCGGATTTGGGAATTTTTAATTGGGGGTTTGGCTTTTTTGTACAGTCAAGAATTAAAAGTTAGGTTGAAACCATTCTTAACAGCACTAACCATTATGAGCTTAGTACTAATGTTTGTTTCCGCTCTATTTATTCGCGCAAATCATACATGGTCTCCAATATTAGTTGTAATTCCTGTTTTGGCAACTGCTGTTTTATTGACTATAGATCATCAATTGGTATGGTTTCAAAATAGCGGAATTCAATTTTTAGGAAAAATTTCTTACTCTTTGTACCTGTGGCATTGGCCATTTTATGTGCTCTATCGAAAATTTGAGTTTTTGATGCAATGGCGTTATAGTATTCTTATTCCTTTTTTTCTTTCTTTTATTTTTGCTATCCTATCTTTTTATCTGTTTGAGCGAAAGAAAAATATATTTGGCGCTAAGATTTTAACAATTTCTGGATGTGTAGTTGCTTTACTTGCAACAATGCTCTTTGTATTTCCTAATCATACATTATGGGATAAAATTCGCCTCGTTGATAATCAATATGTCCATTATTTTCAACAGGATGAGCATCAGCATTTGAACCCATGTAATTGCTATATCACAAGAAGCCCGAATTATAACACCTATGATAAAGAAGAATGTTTGAAAATCGATGTGGGAAAAGAAAATATCTTATTGATCGGGGACAGCCATGCGGCGCAGCTTTCTACGGCTTTTAGAAATGCCTTGAAAGAAGATCAGCATCTGCTTGAGATGAGTTTAAGCCTAACTTTTCCTTTTCCAGATCCAAAAGGTTATGATAAGTCAGTTCAGTTATGGAACTATTTTTATACCGAGTTCCTGCCTAAAAATGAGAATAAAATCAATAAGGTGTTTATTTCTGTTCATTGGTTAATGAATACATATGAGGAAATGAACTATACACCTAAAGAAATAAAGCAAGGTTTAAGTCAGATGACTGCGCTCTTTGATAGTTATGGGCTACAGTATTATTTCATCGGACAAACCGAACTTTATCAGGTTCCTTACCGACAGGTTGCATTAAAGAAAATGTTTAACCCTGTTCTAGATGAGCAGCAATTTATTCTAGACGAAGGGCAACAAGTTAATGAATTTCTGAAACGAATTATCCCGGAGCAACATTATATTGATATTTATAAACATGGAGAAATAGAGCACAATTCTCAGGAAATGGGGATGTCTTACATGTTTGATAAACATCATCTTAGTGCATTTGGGGCTAGTCAGGTTGTAGATTATCTGCTACGTAAGGAATATCTGTGATCGCATATACGCTGTTAATGAAAGGAGCTTTATACATGTTAGTATAAAGCTCCTTTTTTATCTGCTATTCCGATTATTTATCCAGCGATAATATGTTGCCCTTTGCCTGCATTGAAATGATCAAGTAGGGTCGGGTTTAAAATTGTACAGGTTTTTAGCATTTCCCGGACAGGATATTTTTCAACAATATCTTTTAATGAGCGGAGATGCTTATCATGGTGCAGGTCTGTTCCGACAAAATCGTACATTCCCGATTTAACAAGTGTCATGGCAATGGCTTTTACATCAACACCATAATATCTGCTCAGAGATAAAAGGTTTAATTGTAAATAACATCCAGCATCTTTTATCTGTTTGTAAATGTTGAAATTGCTATGGTAATAGTTATACCGTTCGGGATGTGCTAAAATAGGTTTGTATCCTAATTTTTGAATATTCAATATCGTTTGAAATAAAGCCTTCGATTCGGAAAGGTATGACATTTCAATCAAAACATATCCGCCAGGCATTAAGCACAAATCATTGCTCTCAACCAGTGCATGAAGACCGTCGTCGATCATGTGTTCTGCGGCAGCAAAAATCTCCACATCGCTTCCTGAATTTTTTAATCCTTCGCTTAGTGCATGGTGGGCTTGTCCAATGCTAAATTTAGTATTAGGATGTACACCCTCCATGATATGTGGAGTACAAATAAATTTTTTGAAACCAAGGCTGCTTAATTCCTTAATATAGCCTAATGATTGCTGTACTGATGTGCTACCGTCATCAATGCCCGGTAGTAAATGATTATGCATGTCAACTTCAAGAAAATCCAATTGTGATATGGATCGAACCGAAGCGGCATTTTTATTTTTTGTGAATAGATTGCTAAAAAAAGACATCTGTGATTTTAGTAATAATTGTTTTTCGATAGTATAGATTAAAGTACGTTGCGATCTGACAAATATTCGCATATTAAGCAAAATTGAAATATGAGCTTAAAGCCTGTTTTCACAACGTTATTTTCCCCAATTTATTGTAAATAAATGTTCTCAATTAGTGTGCCAACATTACTTGTGAGGAAATGTGTTTGAAAGGATGATAATATAACTGTTTAAACAGTTAAAGCCTTGATAAAGAAATTTTTTAGAATTTTATTTAGTAAAGTTTTTAAATCAAAAACCTTTTTGTAAGATTTTTGTTATTAACCCTGCCACTTCGCTAGAAAGCATATTAAAAGTGAACCGGTTTTATTAATAATTAATAAATATATGAAAATTTATATGCTGGGATTGCCAATTTTTAAGTAAATTGGTGTTGTGAATTATAATATTGAATAGGAGCCATTTAAGGGTCATCTAAATACCCTTTACTAACCATATCCTATTAATAAGAGTGAACTGTTAGCAATAAGATTATGATAAGTTTTTTTGGAGATTTAAAAAGACATTTATATCGAGACCATCCGCGTTGGATTATTTTGATAATCGATATGTTTATTGTATTTGTCAGTTATGTACTGTCTATTTATGTACTTTATGATATTAAGGGCTTTACTGATATTTGCATGGCGATGAAAAAGTTAATCGTTACTCTTCCCGTATATTGCATATTTTTTGTTTGCAACAGTACATTTAAAGGAATCGTGCGCCAGACGGGTATTCAAGATGCAATTAAAATATTCAAAACTACAGTAACTGCTTATATTGTGCTCATGCTATTTATGATAGTCGTTAAATCTGTGGTGACAAGGGGAAGTGTGGTCTCCGATTTCCTAAGATTACCTTATGGACTATTGACCATGCAGTTCTGTATGTTACTGGTATTCATGATCGGTTCTCGTGTGGTATATCGTACGGTATTTGAATATCTCTCATTATCTGCCAGAAAGTTGGAAAACGTCTTGATTTTTGGTGCTTCTCGTCCCGGACTCTCAACTTACTCTCTTTTGAAAGAAGACCCTCAAGTGAAATATCATGTAATTGCATTCGTAGAGGATCAGTTAAATCGAGTGGGTAAACGGCTTGCGGGTTTAAAAATTCTGGATATAACTGAAATTACATCAGATTTTATTAAAAGAAACCGTATAACGGATGTGATTATTGCTGTAGAAAATAATGATCCGGAACGTTTGCAATATGTTTCGGATTGGTTCCATCAGCTTGGTCTTGAACTTAAAATCATGTCTCCTGCGCGTATTCTACCTAATTCAAGAGTGAATCGTGAGATCAGACCTTTAGAAATTGATGATTTATTGGGACGTAAGCCTATCAAACTGGATCACCATGAGATAGAAGCCGAGATGGAAGGTAAAGTAATTTTGGTGACAGGTGCAGCAGGATCAATTGGCTCAGAGCTTGCTCGGCAAATTGCCCGACGTTCTTATAAAAAATTGATTTTATTAGATCAAGCTGAATCTCCTTTGTATGATATACAACAATCAATAAAATGCAGCTATCCTGAACATTTACATTGTGTTGTTGGAGATGTGCGTAATTATTTTTTCATGCAAAAGATATTTGCAGAGTATCATCCGGATTTGGTATTTCATGCGGCGGCCTATAAACATGTGCCCTTAATGGAGGCTAATCCATACGAATCAATACAGACAAATGTGCTAGGAAGTAAAAATGTTGTAGACCTCTCGATGAAATATGGGGTTAAAAAAATGGTCATGGTATCCACGGATAAAGCGGTTAACCCGACTAATATTATGGGAGCAACAAAGCGCATGGCTGAAATATATGTGAGCAGTTGCAGTGGAAAATCCGATACTCAATTTATCATTACCCGATTTGGTAATGTGCTAGGTTCTAATGGATCGGTAATCCCACTTTTTGAGAAACAGATGGAGCAAGGCGGGCCATTGACATTGACTCATCCTGATATCACCCGATTTTTTATGACAATTCCAGAAGCTTGTCAATTGGTCCAAGAAGCTGGAGTAATGGGAAAAGGGGGAGAGATTTTTGTGTTTGATATGGGTAAGTCAATTCGTATCATCGATCTGGCAAAACGTATGATTAATTTGAAAGGTTATCGTTATCCAGAAGATATTGATATCAAAATCGTTGGGTTACGCCCTGGAGAGAAGATCTATGAAGAGCTTCTTGCGAATAATGAGAATACAATAAAGACTCACCATCCCAAAATAATGATAGCGAAGGTAAATCACGACGATTTGCTTCAAAAAGTAGAACGAATTAATTATTTGTGTCAACATATAGTAGGTCCGCATGCTATTTTACCCGATTTTATGAATCTCGTGAGACATATGAAAAAAATAGTTCCTGAATTTAAGTCGCAGAATTCAGAATTCGAAATACTGGATAATGAAGTTTTGGACATGGAAATTATGGATAAAATAGTTTCTGAAGTACCGATCTATCCTATCGCTAGAAATGCTTAACAGGATATTTCCTTAATAAATAATTTCCTTGTTTAGGAGTATTATATTCTTTAATTAGAAAATTATCATTCGAAATATAGATTGATGTAGTGGGGTAGCTACAAATTTATAAACAATCTATTTTTTATCCAACGATCTTCATAGGTGTACAGTTATAATAGTTATTATTGTTACTATTTTAATGCTCACATAATTTGATGTCAGCAAAATATGCTGCATGGAGTATCGATGCCTGCGCTTGCCATACATCTGAAGAAAATATACTGAACTCTTGTCAACACTAAAAAAGAAAAAAACATTTCTCCTTCGAGCTTTATTGATCGGAGCACTTATTGCTTCTTTTATATACTTAGGTGTTATTTTTATTTACCAGTATTATGAACAGCAAAAGGTAAAAGAACGTCTTGATGCTGCATATGCATCTTCATATAAACAATCTTCTGGACTTGATCGATTATTTTCCGTATATAGTGAAGCCGAAAACCTCTTCAGGTTGTATACCGTGAATTTTGATAAGCCTACTTTTTCAGCTTACAAAAATAAATTGGATACGATTAGGTATTCTGTAGACTCATTGTCGAAATTGCCTTTGAAGGAAAATTTAATGCAGGTGAGTGCAGAAGATATGGAGCAAAAGAAGGTGCTTTCACAAGAATTTGCGACATTAAAGCAGACGGTAGATCAACTCATATTCTTTACAAAGGACTCCTTGTCTGTTTTATCTTCGTCCAATAAAACATTATTAAGGGATCCTAAGTTTGAGCAGGTCGATTCGATTGTAAAGAGGATAATGAGTGACACCTCCTTTAATACATTAAAGAAAGATACGACAATCCGAAAAAAAGAAAATCTCTTTAAACGTATTTTTAAAGCTAAAAATGATACGCTTGTCGCTAGGACGATTACACAGGATTTTAATACGTTGCAAAAAGATGTAATTTCCCGTAATATAGCCTACCTAATACAGCAAAATAAAAAAGTTTACCGTCAAAATTTAAAGAACCTCCAAGAAAAGTTTGTTGCTCTTCAAGATAAAGAAAAACAACTGGTGCTGGCAAATAGAAGCTTACTGGATAATCTGAGGAAGGGAATTGATGTTATTAAAAGTCACGAGTTAGCGCTACTACGAAAAGCAGAAAAAAAAGACTTGGCATTATACAAAGAAAGTACACATAATTTTAGAAATCAGCTTATTGGATCTTTTATCATAATTGGACTGTCAATTATCCTCATTTTCTTCTATCAGTCAAATGCCGTTTCTTATGAACGTAAATTGCAGGAGGAGAAGGATTATGCATCACAGGTAGCGGCTGAGAAAACGACTATTTTAGCTAGTGTAAGTCATGAGGTACGATCGCCAATCAATGCATTGCAGGGAATAATTAATATATTAAGAAAGAATAACGGTGGTAATGTGATCCATCCTGAATATCTTAACTCTGCTTCGCACGAAATAGATGTAATCAATAGTACTGTAAATGACATATTAAATCTGAGTAAACTGGAAGCAGGGGCAATGGATGTGCAATATGATTATTTTGCACCGCACCAATTATTACTAAATATCCTTAATTTACACAATCATCAAGCCCAAAATAAAAATATTACTATTGTTAAAAAAATAGAAATAGACCCTACATTATTAATTTATAGCAGTGAGTTTAGAATGAAGCAGATCGTTTCTAATCTGATCAGTAATGCCATTAAATATACTTCTCAAGGAGAAGTCAGTATCACTGCTTATCTGAAACTGAAAAATGGAAAAACAACGCTGTTTGTGGCTGTTCAGGATAGTGGTATTGGTATTCTAGAAGAAGAACAGGCGCTGGTATTTCGTCAGTACTATATGGCCGGAGCGAAGAAGCAAACAAGTAGTTTTGGGCTGGGGTTATATATATCGAAATTATTTGCCCAACAAATGGAGGGCAATATTGATTTGGTCAGCACATTAGGAAAAGGATCTACATTTACTTTGGTACTTCCTGTCGAAAAAACGAAAATAGTGGAAACCACCGCTGTACAGTATACATTGGAAGATCTTCCTCAAGAAATGAAGATTGTGATCATTGATGATAACAGGATTAATGTTCTTTACTTGAATCACTATTTTAAAGATTTTCCAAATGTACATATCTTTGAACAAGGTCATGTTGCACTTGTATATATGGATGAAAATGAAGTTGATGTCGTAATCACAGATTTAAGGATGGCTGATCTTGACGGTTGGGGAATTTTAAATAAGATACGAGCAAAAAAAGAATGGGAACTAGTTAGGGTATTTGTTTTTACGGCAGACAGTATGTATCTGGAAGTTGCTGAACAAAAGCAGGTAAATCTTTTTGATGCAAAATTGAAAAAACCATTGGATGCTCACGACCTAATTTCCTCTATTAAGAGGTCGATGGGATAACTAATGCGACTGCAATTAGTGTGGCCGGTAACTTCTGAATTAAAATATAACGAAAGCTTATGTATTTCCCATCACATAAAGTTGTGATAAATTTGGTGTCGGATTTCCTCCTTTTGTCTCTAGGGTTATAGCAAAAGCTTGTGCTTTAGGTATTTGATTCATGCTGGTGATTCGGTCAGTATGATCCAAAGGAAATACACCAGCATCTACTGGTTTACCATCAACGATTGCCCAAAGTTGGTACTGCATACCTTCTGGAGCAGGAGGTAAATTTTCTAGACTTAGATAAACATCTGTTGTATTGGTGTTCCAAAAAACATGTGCTTTGAGTTTTGGATGTTGCTCTACTCCGGCTAAAGTGATCGTTTTGATTGCAGGATCTTGCAACATGGCCCATTTTTCCTCCAAACTCATCAATGCTTTTTGAGTAGATTCTTGTTTTGATTCTGATTGAGCAAGAAGATTTTGATTAACAGATTTTTTATTGTGATAGTAAATATTGGTACCGATACTTAACGCTAATAATATAGAAGCGGCTATACTCCAGTTACGCATCTTTAAGTTGCGTACAGATGATGCTAAAGGTGGCTCTGCAATCAACTGAACTGTCTTTTCAACAGGTGGTGGTAATACGGGATGAGTAGTCTGATCGGATATTTTGCCCCAGATCACTGATTTAAGTTCGACAGGAGGAGACATAGCTTGGACAGTAGCAAAATCTTCTAAAGTTTCTTGTGCCTCTAGAATCGCTTGCTGTACTTCAGTGTTATGCTTACTTATGCACATCAAAACACTCACCTCTTCTTCGCTGGCGAGATTTAGCACATAAGCTTCGATAATTCCTGACGATATGTATTCTTTAATATCCACTAGTATTGGTATTCTTTAAGTATTTTTTTTAATTCTAAAAGTGCTCCTCGTGTACGAGTTTTTACTGTACCTAAAGGAATATTTAGTTTTTCTGCAATTTCCTGTTGTGTGTATCCTTCATAGTAGGCCATTTCAATAAGCTCTTTCCATTCTGCACGAAGTTCATTCAATACGTTTTTAAAACCAATATGATCTACCTGTGTAGAAACACTAAAGTTATGTTTTTCTTTAGCATCTACGATATCTGGAAGAGATTGGTTTTTTTGTTCATTTTGGACGCCTTTTGATTTGATGTAATCAAATGCAGCATTACGGGCTATATTAATGATCCAAGTGTACAGTTTGCCTCGAGAAGCATCGAATGAATCAATATGTTTCCATATTTTGATAAAAACATTTTGAAGTACTTCGTCAGCATATTCCTTGAGTGTAACGATACGAAGAACTAGACCATACAGTGCTCCCGCATAATGATCATAAAGATAATTAAAGGCGCGCTGATCCTTTTTCTGTAATAAGGAAATTAATGTATCTTCTTCTAAGTGGTGTATCGGGCTCAATTAATTAGTCTTTGAGTTCAAAGATATATAATAGGATTAAGAAATTCTATATTTATTTGAATTTTAATTGATTGTACTGGATTTATTGCACACAAACCTATTATTCATTTCTTAAATGAGTGCTCTCGACATAAAGTTGAGGTGACTTATGTTTTGAAATATTTTAATTAAATCAGCTCAGGACCAAGTTTTTTTTTAATGATGTAGCATAAAATGGCGGTGAGATATTTTTAATTTCAAAACGCAATCCAATTGAAGCATTATTTCGTAAGTGATATAAATAGGGTAAATAAAATGATAACCACTAAAAAATAAGAAATGAAAACGAAATTCACTTTTATGACACTCGGTCTATTATTGATGGGTGTACTCTTTTGCGGAAATGTTGCAGCGCAACATGCAAATAAAACTGTAATGGTAGGTGGAGCTGCAATGTATCCAACTAAAAATATTATTGAGAATGCGGTTAACTCAAAGGATCATACCATTTTGGTCGCGGCAGTGAAAGCCGCAGGTTTAGTCGAGACATTGTCTTCTAAAGGACCTTTTACTGTATTAGCTCCAACAAATGAAGCGTTTAATTTATTGCCGAAGGGCACGGTTGAAAAATTATTAAAGCCAGAAAATAAAGGTATGTTAACGAAGGTTTTGACCTATCATGTATTGGCTGGAAAATTTGATTCCGTAGCGATCTTAAAATCTGTTAAGGAAATGGGCGGTAAAGCTGATATGACTACAGTAGAAGGTGGGAAGATTACTTTTTGGACGAAGGGTAAGGATCTTTATGTACGTGATTCTAAAGGAAAAGATGCTAAGGTGGCGATTGCGGATGTTGTCCAATCAAATGGTGTAATTCATGTTATTGACCATGTATTGATACCTTAGGTAATATTTAATGTTGCTAAATGTTTTTGTAATCTTAAGTCTTTTTTGAAAATAAAACTTGTACTTTTTCGGTGATCTTGAGACTTTCGAATATCATTTTAAAAAAGATGTTTCTAAATAAAATAAAAAGCTGTAAATCTATTTTCAAGATAGATTGACAGCTTTTTTATTGAGGACCGATTTTGTGATCCTGTACTATTGGTTTTAAAAGGGGAATTAATTTTTGAAAAATTATTCCTTAAAACAACTTTGATAGGGTAAAGTTTTAAAACATATTATGTGAGAATTTAAACAATATCAAAAAAATATTTAGAGTAATAATCAACTATATTTCAATATTAAATTTTAAAAATGTACATTTATGAAAATAAATAGAATATTTTTATTCTATTTATTTATTCAATGTATAAATCATGAATTACAATTTATTAAGAGATACTATTGAACTACTTGAAAAGTTTGAAAAAAATAAGCAAGAAAGTGGAAAGTATAGTGAAGACAGTGCAGGCTTTCAGCAATTTATAGTTGATCATTACAAAGGCATAGTTCCTGCAGAGCCGGATTGGGAGGGAAAGGAAAACGGGCGAAATCCTGAGAGTGTTATTAATACACTAATCGTGCAGATGAACAGATTTGCAAAAACTTACTCTAAAGCGGCTATACATGAGTCAGATTTTTCTACGCAGGAAGATTTTATTTATTTAATTAACCTGAAGGTTTTTGGGCCAATGATAAAAATGGAACTTATAAAACGTAATATCCATGATAAACCTTTTGGTATGCAGATCATTAATCGGTTGATTCACCAAAAATGGGTAGGTCAGGTCGACTCAGAGGATGATAAAAGGAGTAAAGTCATTTCAATTACAGATGAGGGACTGCGCGTTCTTGAGAATCAGATGGATAAAATTCGTAAAGCCAGTCTAATTGTCACAGGAGATCTGACCCGTCCTGAAAAAATGGAATTAATACGTTTATTACAAAAATTGGAGAAATTTCATCAACCGATATATGATCAAAATATTGACGTTGCAGATTTACTTACTTCTGTTGCTGAAAACTATCCTTTGTCAAAGAATTAGATCCGTTAGCAGAAAATTGCTTAGGTAAATAAGAGTGTTAAGATCGTTGCTTGGGGTTGCTTTTTGATTGTCAAAGCCATTTTAATAAATATTTTCGAGCATTTTTAAGAACAAGTATTATAGTTTCGGCTCTTTTCATTTAATGGAATATACAGTTAACTAAAATGAGTGTTTGGTAAGTTTAAGTACAGCTTATACCATGCCTTTTCAATTATTTAGTTTGCCAATTGAAGAATGGTTATTTTTTATATATACTATTTGCATGTATTTTTAACTATTTCTGTCTCGACAAATTTTTTAATCTTAATTGGTCAAATAAATTCATCACTTGAACAGAAAATATATCAAATTATTAAGGCATTGATAACTACTGGAACTGGACTATATTGCACTTTATAGCCAAAGTGAACGGGAGTGGAAAAGTGCCTTTGTTTATCTTTTCTTAATGAATGTTTTTTAAGGTAAATGGTGTACTCGCCGCAACTGGATGGGAATCTCCTATAGTGATTATGGATCAAATACTCAATATTCGCAGATTGAACATTAAGTATAAGATGCGATTTATGGTTATAGGCAGTTTATGCTCAATAATTATTCTTTTTAACGATTTCAAAAAAAATAATTAATCGCAAGCTATATATTAATCGTATGTACGGTGAAAAAATAAGAAATATGAAGGATAAGGTTGTTATATTTTGGTTCAGACGTGACCTACGTTTAGAAGATAATGTGGGATTACAGCAGGCTGTTGCATCGGGTTACCCTGTGCTCCCTATATTTATTTTTGATACGACTATACTTCAAAAGTTGGAAACTGACAAAGATCGACGAGTGGATTATATTCACCAAGCTTTGAATTCACTAAATAGTACTTTGCATAATTATGGATCAACGGTGCAGACTTATCACGGTAAACCACTTGAGATTTTTGAGATTATTACTAAAATTTATGACGTACAAGGTGTATACTGTAATAGAGATTATGAACCACAGGCAATAAAAAGAGATAAGCTGATAGAATCGTACCTGAGAGAGCGAGACATTCAATTTAATACTTACAAAGACCAGGTTATATTTGAAAAGTCGGATATTGTTAAAGATGACGGCAACCCCTACAGTGTATACACTCCCTATTCGAGAAAATGGAAAAGCCTATTGGTTCCTCAGAATTATGCCTCTGTAGTAGTTTCTGCAGAACATTTTTATAAAACTAATCCATTGAAAATTAAAGAGCTAGAGGTATTGGGCTTTCAGAAAACGGATATAATATTTGAAAAGCCTAATTTAGAACTGGAGATTATAAGCGATTATGATAAAAAGCGTGATTTTCCTGCATTAGATCATACAACACACTTAGGTATTGCCCTGAGATTTGGCACAATCTCAATCAGATCGTGTGTAGCGTTTGCTTTGAAATATAATGAAACATGGCTTTCTGAATTGATCTGGAGGGAATTTTTTATGCAAATACTGTATCACTATCCACGCGTAGTCACACATAGTTTTAAACCAAAATATGATTCGATCGTATGGCGAAATAATGAAGCTGAATTTCAGCTTTGGTGTTCCGGGAAAACGGGTTATCCGATTGTCGATGCAGGCATGAGGCAACTCAATGAAACGGGATTTATGCATAATAGGGTACGAATGATTACGGCTAGTTTTCTTTGTAAACATCTTCTTATTGACTGGCGTTGGGGTGAAGCATATTTCGCTCAAAAATTAGTGGATTATGACCTAGCTTCAAATAATGGTAACTGGCAGTGGGTGGCTGGATGTGGTTGTGATGCAGCCCCATATTTCCGTATTTTTAATCCCACAGCGCAAACTTTAAAATTTGATGCTGATTTGACTTATATCAAGACTTGGAATCCGGATTATGAAAAAAATATTCAGATACCGATAGTGTCGCACGAGGAAGCACGTGAAAGAGCACTGAGAGTATATAAGCAAGCATTGTAAATTTATTGTCTGTAAAAAATATGAAAAGAAATAAAGTAATATTGGTAGATGAACAGGATCACGTAGTAGGTGAAATGGACAAAATGGAGGCGCATGAAAAAGGAATTTTGCATCGCGCATTTTCTATTTTCATTTTTAACAGCAAAGGACAAATGCTAATTCATCAACGAGCGAATGAAAAATATCATGGTGGTGGATTGTGGACGAATGCATGTTGCTCTCATCCACAATTAGATGAAGATATTAAAGAGAGTGCCGAACAGCGCTTACAATTTGAAATGGGGCTGCAATGTGATCTAAAAAGAGTATTTGCATTTGTTTACTATACTCCTGTTGAAAATGAACTTATCGAACACGAATATGACCATGTATTAGTAGGATATACGGATCAACAGCCTGTGCCGAATACTAATGAGGTACAGGCCTTTAAATGGATTGATAAGTTAGAATTGTTCCAAAAGATAAATGATCAACCAGATATTTTTACGTATTGGTTTAGAATGGCTTTACCTCAGCTTATCGGACAAATATAATTGGATCTCATTCTCATTTTTTTTGAAAGTAAAACGCTTACTACAAGTTTATTTATGAATAAATACTGTTTTAATATACTAGAGTTAAATCATAAGTAACTATTAGATGTTGTGATTACTAATTTATTTAGATATCTAACATTTTGATGTGTAATATTACCTTTTTCACTTAAGATTTTCATTCTTTAATTTTCCCTTGTGCGGTATAATATTGAGATTATACCGCATTTGTTTTGCATGTTCGTGCAAAATATATTTGACCCATATCTTTTCTACATCGTTTTCGTATGCAGTGCAATCGATTGCTTGATTTGAGCGATAGTATACGTGTTTTTTTTTTGTTTAGACTTGTTTCACTATAACCAAAAGTTACACGAATAAAAACCTAATACATTGAATATGGTTAAAAACAATTACTTAAAGAAGAAAGGCTGGTCACAATTATACTGTCGTCTTGCACTTTTAGCACCACTTTCACTTAGTGTATTGCCTAATCAGGCAACAGCAAGTATACTTTTCCCGGAAAGTCTGGTGTATGCTAAATTACGAACGCAACAAAACATTTCTGGTAAAGTGGTTGATGCAACTGGTAAAGCTGTCAGCGGCGTTACAGTAAGAGAAAAAGGTGGTAAAAACTCGACTTCAACAGATATTAATGGGAATTATAATTTAGCTGTGAGTACTCCGGACCCTATTTTGGTTTTTAGTTCCATTGGTTATATTGGCCAAGAAATACTAGCTTCTGCTGCTGAAAAAGTAATTTTAAAGCAAACTGAAGATGTTCTTGATGAGGTTGTGGTAGTTGGATACGGTAATCAAAAGAAAACCAATTTAACAAGTGCAGTGTCACAGGTCGATGCAAAAGTATTAAAAGATAGACCATCACCTACTGTAGTCAATATGCTTCAGGGTGCAGCTCCTGGTTTAGTAATTAGCCGAAACTCGGGAAGACCAGGTGCCCAAGGTTTAAATATGGAAGTTCGTGGAGCTACTTCAGCGAATGGAGGCGTTGCGCCTTTGGTTGTTATCGATGGAGTTATAAGTTCTGAAGGTACATTCATGGCTTTAAATCCTAATGATATTGAGAATATTAGTATTCTGAAAGATGGTGGAGCTACAGCTATTTATGGAGCACAATCTGCAGGAGGAGTTCTGTTGGTTACCACGAAGAAGGGTGAAAAGGGTAAATCACGAATTTCATTGATGAGTAATATGGCCTGGCAAATGCCTGCTAATATTCCTGAAAGACTGTCTTTGATCGATGAAATGAACTATGTTAATACAGCAAGAGCAAATGCCGGATTAGCGCCAGAGTATAATGAAGAAGATCTGAATTATGCTATCAATGGTCCTACGTTTGTTTTAGGCTCTAACGGTCAGTGGAGAACATACAATCAGGAAAATTTGATTGATAAGGTGGTTAAAAAGTCTTATACAATGAATAATACGAATCTGCAGTTTTCCGGAGGAAATGAAAACGTAACTTATATGGCGTCATTGGGAAATATGAGCCAGGCAGGTATGTTTAAGATTGGAGAAGATCATTTTACGAGATGGAATGCGCGTGCAAATATTTCTGCAAAAGTAAACGAATATATCAAGTTAGATATTGGTAGTGCATTTATCGATCAAGCTACAGATAATCCGCAGGATGGTGGATATGGTTTAGATGGGGGTGGAAATGGAATACTACGTCAATTTTTTTCTTCACGAATGCGGTTCCCTATTTTTAATGAAGACGGAACATATTATCGTAGCGGTACTTCATCAGCTTTTGGTTATGCTTTGTTGAAAGACGGAGGATTTAACCGAGATCGTAGCAGTACTTATTTTAACAATGCAACTGCAACGATAAACAAGTTAGTAAAAGGACTTGAAGTCAAATTAATGTATAGTCGAGAGGATATTACTAAGCAAAATCGAAACTTCAGACGTACCGTAACCTTCTATTCTGGACCTGAAGCTAATACTGCCAGTCAATTGAATAATCCAAATAATTATTCAATAATGGACTATAAAACCCTGAGTCAGAATTATCAGGCTGTAGCAGATTATGATTTTAAACTTGGTTCAGATCATAATTTCCATATCATGGGAGGATATCAGTTGTACTCATATGACTATCAAACTTTGGGGGCAACAACCAAAAATCTATATGTTAATGATAATCCGAGTTTGAATTTCACTTCAGATCCAGTGAATAAGTCAAATTCACAATCAGCTTTAACAGAGAAGATGCAATCATACTTCGGTCGTTTCAACTATAATTATAAAGAGAAATACTTATTTGAAGCAACGATAAGAAGTGATGAAAGCTCTCGATTAACTCCTGGACAACGAGTGAAGGTATTTCCATCATTTTCTGCAGGATGGAATATGTCTAAAGAATCTTGGTTTGATGGTATTTCCACTGTTGTTAATGAGCTAAAACCACGTATTTCTTGGGGTAAAGTTGGCTCGAAGGTAGGAATTGGATATTATGATTTTATAGCGCAATTACAAACAGGGTCTAATGTCTTATTAGGTGATAGTAGACAGACATATTTATATCAAAGCATGATTCCTGCTGTTAACCTTTCATGGGAAACAATAGAGACACAAAACTTTGGTTTGGATTTTAGCTTTTTGAATAGAAAGCTGAAAGGATCATTTGATTATTATAATAAATATAATAACAATATGCTTGTAAGAGTAAGTTTGCCCGCAACGATCGGGATTGATGTTCCCAAATCTAATGTTGGAAAAATGAAGACCTGGGGATGGGAACTGGCTTTAGGATATCAAGATAAGATCGGTGACGATATTACTTTTGGAGCATCATTCAATCTTGCAGATAATCAAAATAAGCTTGTGAAATATGGTGGCGCGGATAATATTATTTATTCTGGTGTTAATAATTTGGTAGAAGGGTATGCGCTTAATTCAATTTGGGCGTATAAAACCAACGGTTATTTTCAGACAGAAGAGGATCTAAAAAATGCACCAAGCTATGCTAAGTTGATAAATAAAGCGGGCGTACCTGGGTTAGGTGATATTCGTTATGTAGATCTAGATGGAAATGGTGAAATTTCGCCAGGAAAAAATATCGTTGGTGATGCTGGTGATTTGCAGTATCTGGGAGATATTAATCCACGCTATCAGTATGGGTTCAACTTTAATTTTGGGTATAAAAATTTAGATTTCAGTATGTTCGTTCAAGGGATTGGTAAGCGTAAGTTTAAACCAAGTAATGAATTAATTCAACCTCAATTATATTCGTATTATCTGCCAATGAATTTTCATATGGATTATTGGACTCCTGAGAACAGAGATGCAGCCTATCCGCGACCTTATTTAGAAGGAACTCAAAACTTTCAAAATTCCGATAAATGGTTTATGAGTGGTGCATATGCACGATTGAAAAATATCCAGATTGGTTATTCTTTGACGCGGGAAACAGTTAAGAAATTACCATTTTCTCGTGTACGTATGTATGTTTCTGGAGAAGATTTATTGACAATTTCTAGATTGGGAATTTATAAAGGAGTGATCGATCCAGAGATGAAGCCTGAGGATGGTAAAGTATCTCCATATCCATTCGCAACTTCAATCTCTTTCGGTTTAAATATTGATTTATAATAAGAACAATGATTATGAAAAAAAGAATTTTATATCTATTATTAGCATCGGTCTCTTTTAGCTCTTTTATTTCTTGTGATATCAATGAAGTGCCAGAGACAACAATGAGTGATGCTAACTTCTGGAATACGGTGGCAGATATCAGGTTGGCGGCTAATTATTTTTATTCTACAATACCAGGACTAACATTAGCAGATGTAACTGTAGATAATTGGTCAACAGATGCTTACCCGAATACTTCATCAAATAATATAAGCGATGGTTCTCGCGCAACCCCGGCCACTAGTACAGATTATAATTATAATGGTATTTTTCAAGCTAATAAACTAATTGAAAAATCTGAAGAGGTTATTAAAAAGGGTGGTGATCTGACGCAAATAAATTGGTATGTGGGTGAGGCAAGGTTTTTTAGGGCTTGGTATTATTTTGAAATGTTTAAACGTTTTGGAGGAGTACCATTGATCACAAAAACGATGACTGTAGATGATCCTGATATTTTTAAAGTACGCGCTTCAAGGGAAGAACTTTTTCAATTCATCTTGGATGACCTGGACTATGCAATATCTGTTTTACGATCTGCAGATGAACTAAATACCGCAAAAGAATATGGCAGAATTTCTAAAACTGCAGCGCTAGCATTTAAATCTAGAGTAGCTCTGTTCGAAGGAACGCGAGAAAAGTTTCATAATTATGGTGAGCAAAAGAAACATTTAACCATCGCCAAGGAGGCTGCCGAAGCTGTTATTAATTCTAGCGCACATGCTTTGTTTACTGCATCGGCTGTAGGAAGTCACGGTGAAGTTATTAATAATGCTTATTTTAATTTATTCCAAGAGGCTGGTGAAGGCCGATCGAATAAAGAAAATATAATAGTAAAGACATATGGGATTAATCGCGATAATAGTGTGATTTCCACTCCAGTACAGCGCTATTATGAAGGAAATTCTGTAGTCCCAACTCAAAATTTTGTTGATAACTATTTGATGGCAGATGGCTTACCAATTGAAAAATCACCATTATATCAGAAACCTGATAAATCAATGACTCACGCTCAATATTTCAGTAAAAAAGATCCGCGTATGAGTTTAAGTATCTTTAAAAGGGGAGATGAGTTTATTTCCAGTAGTAATTACACGATACCGAATCCTAGTTATCAAAGAAGTGGATACGGTATACGAAAATATGCTAAAAAAGATTTTTGGACACTTCAAGCATCTTATATAGACCGACCTGTCATTCGTTATGCTGAAGTCCTTTTAAATTATGCTGAGGCTGTGTATGAGTTGGATGGAACAATCAGTGATATGGTATTGGATCAAACGATCAATGCACTTCGAGGCAGATTGCCACAAGTGAATATTGGTACAGATGCTGCACCAAATTATGTTGCAATGCCTAAATTAACCAATGCTTTTGTAAATAGTAATGGACTAAATATGAGGACGGAAATTCGACGTGAAAGAAAAGTTGAGCTGGCCTTTGAAGGGCATGGATATTGGGATTTGATTCGATGGAAAACAGCAGAAATTGAGTTGCCAAAAGCATTGTTAGGTAGTTATTTATTTACAGAATATCTAACAGCTACAGGTGACAAATGGTCGGATAAGACTCTAGTAAACGATCAGAATTATATAATTTTGCAACCTGCTACATTACGTAGATTTGATAAGGATCGAGATTATCTATGGCCATTGCCAACTTCTGAACTCACTAAAAATGTAAAGTTAGAACAGAACCCTAACTGGTAGTATTGAAAAAAAGCACGGGATTTAATTCCGTGCTTTTTTACCTTTAGTAATACACATTTTTATTCTTAATAGAGTAAAATCTGTCACGTTTCATAGAAATGATAGGATGAAGATATCATATATCATACAGTTTCTCATGTAAAGGTGTTTTTCATTAATGGTATTTTATTCTGTGTTATTCTCAAAAAAGATAGAACCTGAATAAGTTGGATTGCTAAAACCTTTATCGTAAAGTAACCTCTGAAAATGAGTTGAAAATTCAAGTAGAACTTTTTTAACCACTTGAAAATTTAATACTTAAGTGTTATGATTTATTATTACTTTAGATGGGAATTGCTAACCATTCAATTTTATAAACCAAAGCCATAATAAATACATGAAACTACTGCGCTTCATTACCTTTTTTAATTTAATTTTTCTTAGTCTTTTTACACAGGCACAATCAATCTCCAAAATAGCGATTCACTTGGATCGAACCGAGTATTTTCCTGGGGATACAATCTTGTTTAAGGGATATGTAGTGACAGATGGTGTTTTGGATAGTGCTATACGAAATGTCTATATTGATTGGGCTGATGGAGAGGGGGCGGTACTGGAAAATAATGTTTATGTTGTGGTTGATGGAGTTTTTGCAGCTCAGTATTTGGTGCCTAAAAACTATACAGAACATCGGATTTTATTGAATGCTTTTACAAAAAACACGGTTGATTTTCCTAATCTGATTTATGATAAAAGTATTGCAATTTATCAAAAAGAGGAGAAAATTGTATTGAATGGCGGAATGAGTCAAATACCCGAATTGATAATGTATCCGAAAATAAAACATATGCTGCTCCATGAACCAGTTGGATTCCTCTTTAAGAATCCAGTAAATATTTTTTTTAAGGGACAAATCAAAACAGCCGATGGAAAAGTGGTAGAAGAATTTGAAAGCGATAAAAATGGAGAAGTCAATGTATTCCTAACTCCTGAGGCCAACGAATATATTTTGGAATGGCAGATGGTAGGTGGTGAAAAAATTAAAACAGTATTACCTAACGTTGTTGATCATGGTTATAAGATAACTGTAGGAGAAAGTGCAGATAAATATAAACTGACGGTTTCTAAAGTTGGAAAAATAAACGATGAAGTTATTGTTCAAGCTTATCTCGATCACCAGAAATTATTTGATGAAAAAGTAATTATAAAGGATGGGCAAGATGTAAAAACACTTGTATTGCCAAAGGATGGATTAGTAAATGGTGTTCTCCAATTTTTGTTGTACGATATAAATGGAAATCTATTACAAAAAGAAGGTTTGATCACTAAAAGTCAAGAAACTTTTATAACGCCAGATGTTAGCTTTGTCAATCGTTCTTCGGAACCATTGGGGAAAAATTTGTTACGTGTTCAATTGCCAGAAGGTGAGCTGGCGAATGTTTCAGTTTCTATTATTGATGGAATTTTTCCATTAGATAGCACTGCTACGATGATATCAGATCTCTTATTTAAAAATATAGCAAAAAAGCCATTTGAAAATCAATTTGTTCAAGACATTACTAAAGATGAGCGATACATTGCAGCGTTATCCAAAGATGAATTTATTATACCAGATAATGGTAAAAGTAAACCAGATGATATATTACTATTACATGGTAAAATGGAGTTAAAAGAAAAGGGTAAGAAAAAAATAGAAAAGACTTTAGACAACTTAGCTGAGGATGGAAAAGCGAAGCGTGGTATTTCATTTGGGTATCAAGGTGAACTGGACCCGGTTATGCGTTATATGGAAGTACCTTTTGATGGCGAGAATAGTTTTAAAATAACGGACTATGTTCCATTTGATACCGTACAGTTACGTGTCACGCAGGTGGAGGATAAAATGAGGTTCATACCTTTTAAAGTGAATTATACTTTTTATGATATGTCCAAGGTAGATACTTTGAGAAATATACCATATGCAGGATCGTTATGGATAAACCCGGAAGTAGAAAAAAATCAGTTACTTGATAATTTTAGAACTCGGTATATGGCGACTTTGTTGAAAAGGGATATAACCAAACTTGATACAGTAAAGATTAGCGGCAAAATAGTAAATGAACAAAGGGTAAAAGATTTGAATAATAAATATGCTAAAAGTGGACTATTTTCAAAAGATGGAAGGGGCATAGATATTCAGGGCGACAAAGAGTCCAAAGGTAGTTTTAACCTGTTTACTTATCTACAGCTGGGTAAGATTGCGGGATTACAGATTATTAGTCAACCCATGACAAATGTGCCAATCGTGAAATTTAAAAGTGATGTTGTCGCATATTATATCAATGAGATCGAAACAACTGCGGAGGAAGTAAGCTACCTGGCTATGAATGAAATTGCTTATGTGAAGGTAATTGAAGGACCTACGCCAACGGTTAGTCGTGGACCTGTGGTCGCCGTTTATACGCTCCCGTCCTCTGAAGTGGTACGAGATAGGGGGAGATTAGTTGATTTTCAGAAAGTTAAAGGATATACATCACTCCGCCCTTTTCAGAGTGTAAATGAAAATTTAAATTTAAGCGGTTTTGGAGATCGTATTACATTGTACTGGAATCCCATACTGGTTTACTATAAGAACGTTCCAGCAAAAGAGATCGAATTTTTAAATAATAATCGAGCAGGAAAGGTACAGGTAACTATCCAAGGTATCACAAAATCGGGAAAACTCGTGTATTTTCAAAAAGTAATGTAGATGGATAAGTAAAGACTAGTAGGAGAACGTTTGAAAATTTGTCTTCAAAATAAAATAGGGTATTGCATCAACTCATTGCAATGCACTACCCTAATTTATTTTGAACGTTATGAGAGGTCGTATCTATTTAACCTGTGAAGGATTGGCCAGTAAGAAATCTCTTTTGACTAAAGCAACATCACATTCCATCATTTCTTTTACTAAACCTGCAAGATCGTATTTCGGTTTCCATCCTAATTGTGTGTTTGATTTAGTCGGATCACCTACCAATAAATCGACTTCAGTCGGTCTGTAATATTGAGGATCTACTTTTACAACAACTTTACCGATTTCTAATTGATAATCGGGGTGATTACAGGCTTTTACTTTTGCAACTTCTGAAGCTTCACTACCTTCAAATTCGAGTTCTATACCTATTTCAGCAAATGCCATACGTACAAACTCACGAACAGAAGTGGTTACCCCTGTTGCGATGACAAAATCTTCGGCTACATCTTGTTGCAAGATAAGCCACATGGCTTCCACATAGTCTTTTGCATGCCCCCAATCGCGCTGTGCATTGAGATTACCTAAATATAAGCATTCTTGTTTGCCGTGTGCAATGGCAGCTGTAGCCATCGTAATCTTACGAGTGACAAAAGTTTCACCTCTTCGTGGCGATTCATGGTTGAAAAGAATACCATTGCAAGCATACATCTTATATGCTTCACGATAGTTTTTCGTAATCCAAAAACCATAGATCTTTGCGACTCCATAAGGTGATCTCGGATAAAATGGAGTAGTTTCTTTCTGAGGAACTTCTTGAACCAAACCGTATAATTCGGAAGTAGATGCTTGATAAATCCGTGTTTTTTTCTCTAGACCTAAGATGCGTACAGCCTCAAGAATACGTAATGTTCCAATACCGTCGACATTCGCTACATATTCTGGTGAATCAAAAGATACCTTAACATGTGACATGGCTCCCAGATTGTAAATTTCATCAGGTTGTACTTCTTGAATGATACGGATGATATTAGTTGAATCGGTCAAATCTCCATAATGCAACTTAAAATTGACATGGTTTTCATGTTGGTCCATATAAATATGGTCAATACGCTGTGTGTTGAAAGAGGATGCTCTACGTTTGATACCATGTACCATATAGCCTTTTTCTAATAATAGTTCTGCTAAATATGAGCCATCCTGTCCGGTTACACCAGTGATTAATGCAATTTTCATCTTAATTATATGCTTAATTTAAGTAGTATTGAATACTTATAATTTTACTTCTTTGTAGTTATCCTGATTTTCTAAAAACCATTGATAGGTAGTCTGAATACCATCCTTTAATTCAATTTGATGTTTCCATCCCAATTCATGCATCTTACTTACGTCCATAAGTTTGCGTGGAGTTCCATCGGGTTTACTGCTGTCCCAGTTAATTTCTCCTTGGTGACCGACAATAGATTGAATGAGAGTGGCTAAATCTTTGATACTAAGATCTATTCCTGTACCGACATTATATAGGTACTCAGGAAGCTTATTTTCTAACGCAAATGCAACAGCTCGCGCTAAATCATCCACAAATAAAAATTCGCGCATCGGACTTCCAGATCCCCATAAGTTGACTGTGGTATGTCCTTCTAATTTCGCTTCGTGAAATTTTCGAATCATCGCTGGCAGTACATGTGAACTTGTGAGATCAAAATTGTCATGTGTGCCATATAAATTTGTAGGCATAAGGCTAACATAATCTTTTCCAAATTGATTACGTATCGCCTGACATGCTTTAACCCCCGCAATCTTTGCCAAGGCATACCATTCGTTTGTTGGCTCTAGACTATCCGTCAATAAACTGGATTCTTGTAAAGGCTGAGGTGCAAATTTGGGATAAATACAAGAAGAACCTAGGAAAATAAACTTTTCAACATCGTTTTGTAATGACTCGTTTATAAGGTTGTTTTGAATTTGCATGTTATCCATCAAGAACTGATAAGGATAATTGTTATTGGCTAATATACCTCCTACTTTTGCAGCAGCATCAATTACAATGGCTGGCTTTTCATTCCTGAAAAATTCCTGTACTTCGGACTGGTTTCTTAAATCCAGTTCAGCAGAACTTCGTAAAACGAAATTATGGTAACCTAAGTTCTCTAAATTTCTTTTGACTGCTGAACCAACCATACCACGATGACCTGCTATATATATATATTTGTCTTTCATCTTTGTTCTTACTCTTATTTACAGACTGGATGATATGAAAAAGGAAATCAGTATTGCTAAATAATGGCTCATTATATTGAACTCTTTGAGTACATATAAATTTGACTACCGGATTCTCATCCAAAATACTTGAATCGAATGAATTTATTTTTTATAAATAGCAACCCGATGAAGAATTCGATGGCAAATTACGAAAGAATAATTGGAATTGTATGAGAAATAAATGTATTAAAATATTTGAAGAGAGCCTTTAGAGATGGGTAAATTCAATGTGAAACAAACAGGAGATTAAGACAACGACTGTGCAGCTTTTATTCACAGATATAAAACTCAAAAAAAATAACCCACCTATATGTAGTTAAGCGGGTTATTTATTGTTTTGTAACGATATTTATTTATCGCATATTAAGTGTTTAAAATAACTTTTTCTTCAAGATGGTCGTCCAAATCTTTAAATATCGAATTCTGTGACTTAAATTCTGGAACAATTTTCTTAAGCTGTAGCACTAGTTGCATGTCATTGATATCACTTTTGTCAAACGAAGTAATGTCACGGCTCAACTGCTCAATTAGATGACATTTTTCAGCTATGTCTTCTCGATTTACTTGAGCGATCATAATTTTAGGATGATGCGTTTTTTGTGTATTCTCATCATTCGCCAATAATTCCTCAAATATTTTCTCGCCTGGTCTTAAGCCTACTATCTTAATATCAATATCTTCAGGATAACGGTAACCTTTCAGCTTGATCATGCGCTTGGCCAAATCTATAATTTTGACAGATTTACCCATATCAAAAACAAAGATTTCTCCACCATTGCCCATAACACCAGCTTCTTGAACTAATAGACAAGCTTCTGGTATAGTCATAAAATATCGTGTGATGTCTTCATGTGTCAGTGTCAATGGCCCACCTTGCTCCATTTGTTTTTCAAATAATGGAATAACAGATCCATTTGACCCTAATACATTCCCAAATCGTGTCACAATGAAATTGGTTTTTCCTAATGCGCTACAGCTGTTGACATATATCTCAGCCGCCCGCTTTGTTGCTCCCATGACATTAGTTGGGTTGACAGCTTTATCTGTAGACACCATGACAAACTTATGGATACCATATGCGACAGCCAAATCCGCCATATTTTTACTGCCAATTAAATTGGTCCAGATAGCTTCATATGGGTTTTGTTCCATTAAAGGAACATGTTTATACGCCGCCGCATGAAAAATCATCTGTGGGCGATAACGTTTAAAGATCCGTTCCAAAAATAGCTTATCACGAACGTCACCAACAATACACTTAACGCGATCGGGATGAGAAGCTTTTAGCGATTGTTGAAGATCGTAAAGTGGTGATTCGGCTTGATCCAATAAAATAAGGTGACGGTAATTGCGTTGTGAAATCTGACGGGATAATTCTCCTCCGATCGAACCGGCAGCACCAGTTATCAAAATTACTTTATTGTCCAATTCTGCATCAATTCCCGGATTTTCAATCTTAATCGCTTTTCTTCCTAATAAGTCCTCAATCTTTAGTGGACGAATCTCACGTTTGGCACCAGAATTTAACATAACCCGTGAATTCGGCATGATTTTCAGTTCAAGATTAAGTTGTTGAAAATGGTCTGTTACTTGTACTAACCTTTCTGGATCATTGTTTTCCACTGCAATAATAACTTCTGATATATTGAATTGGTCAATGAAGGCTTGATCTATTTTTTCTAGATAGAGTATACGTAATCCCGTAATACGTTTACCTACACGTGAAACTTTATCTTCGACAAACGCAACAACATGATTTTTGATACGGCGGTCTTCACGTAAAAGTGAGTAAGCTACTAATCCAGGTCTGGAAGCTCCAAAAATTAATACATTTCGATTTTTCCGATTGGGAAGAAAAAGCATGTCATAAATGCTTCTGTAAGTCACACGTGCTGCAACCAACATCACCATGGTGAAAAAGCTGTGCATAAAAAGTATGATGTACGAGAGGCGTAAGAAATCGCCAGCAATGGTTCCTTTTGGAATATAGTAACGAATAGCAATCGTTGGTATTGCTAACAACATAAAGGCCAACCAGACCGTTTTAAATATTTTTATAGCATCTTGAATACCAGTTTGACGAATAATGCCTTTATAGGTTCCCATTATCGAGAAAGCAAAGCTATATACCAGTAAAATAAGAATACTTTTCTTCAGCATCATGGCCGTCGAATATTGTTCATGCATGCTGTTAAAAATGAAATTAGAAATAGCATAACAGACAAATACGATAAACAAATCAATTAAAAGAATAACCCATCTTGGATTGTCTTTTCGAAATTTTCTCTTTAGCAGCGTAAGGTTAATCATGAAACATGTTTCAAATAGTAGGTGATTTTATTACAATAACTTTGATATAAGATAGATGTTGAAACAACTACCTAATTTTAAAAATTGTTGGTTTTTGTCGTCAGTAATACCCTATTCAAATTTCCCATCATGAAGTAAAAATCGTGCCAAGATATTCATGATAATAAAATATGATTAATAAAAGAAATACTGATTACAGCTAATTCGGCCGTAGGTCTACTAAATAAGTAAAAGGAATAAAAGATGTAAAAAATAATCTGTTCCAATTTATTCGAGTTCTTTTCTTTTATCATTTATTGTAAAATGATATATTCATTGTCCAATGGCTTGTAGCTACAAATCTACATAAATTTAATTGTTACAGTGATTTTTTTCTCTTTCAAGGGATAATTTTTGTTAAATATTCTAGGAATAACTGAAAAATAATTCATTATACTGATTTAAATGGTTCAGTATTTTAGTAAACAATTTATATGTTACTGAGGTGTTCTTTGATTTTCTGTTTGTATGTACAGTTTTATGTTCATGGATTAACAATGATAGTAACCTAGATTTTGCACAGTTTTTCTTGCAAATACTTGAATTACTGCATTTTTTTATGGTAGCTTTGCGCCAGAATAGGAAATCGATCATGAAAGATAAAATAAAACTGTACAGTTATTTTAAGCTTATGATAGGCAGTATTATTATCGCTGTGCTATCTGGACTTTTGGCGTATACACTTAAACACCTCACTACCCATTGGCAAGATTATCTGTTTGAGCATGTGTCGCAAATAAATCATTATCTCTATATTATTTTTCCATCCATAGGTATTACCATCATCTATTTTTTAAGGAAATACGTATTTCAAAATAAAAAAAATAAGGGCATTCGTGAAATTTACCGGTCACTGGATACACGTCAGGATCATCTTCCATTATATAAAATTCCATCACATTATATAAACGGTTTTCTTACGGTTATTTTTGGAGGATCTACAGGTATAGAGGTTTCTACGGTAGTGGCTACTGCTACATTAGGCAACCAGATGAGTAAAGGAGGCTGGGCACCGATGAAATATAAGCGCGAGCTCATCTGTGCAGGCGTGACAGCGGGTGTCGCCGTGTTGTTTGGAACTGTTTTAGGCGGTTGGTTTTTTGCTATTGAGGTGATCGCTCGAGGATTAAAGAAAACTGTTTTATTGAGCTGTACAATAGCTGGAATTGTCGCTTATGTAGGGATACATTTTTTTGAAAAAGAACCATTGTTATCCTTTCCAGTTGTGGAGTGGCATTGGTATGGACTGCCGTTTATGATGTTGGTTGCTGTATTAGGAGCTGTATTGGCTAATTATTTTATGAAGCTGGTCTTGACTTCTAAAAAACTTTTTGCTCGAATAGATAGTAATTTTTTGAGAGTTAATATTGGTGCAATTACTGTCGGAAGCTTTATTTTGTTCTTTCCAGCCTTGTACGGAGATAGTTATCACGGTCTTCAGCAAATGATCAAATTGTCGACAGCATCACAGGGAGCTGTGATGATTCCGATATCATTACTGATTCTGGTCATATTGAAACCCTTGGTCGCATCCCTTACTTTGGGCGCCGGTGGTGATGGTGGAGTATTTGCGCCAAGTATTGTTGCTGGGGCTTTTTTGGGTATGGCAGTGGCATTGTGTTGCAATATGATTTTTGGTTTAGATTTATTGATTTTAAATTTTGCCTTGGTAGGTGCCGCTTCGACATTAGCAGCTGCTATTCATGGTCGTTTCACTGCCTTGTTCTTGATCTGCAGTATGGCTCCGGGTGCATATATCCTACTATTTCCAGTGGCAACTGCAGTATTGATCGCTTATGCCGTAGCAAAAAAGATAAACCCTTACAATGTCTATACATATCCTGAAATAGCAAAGTAGTGGCTATATTTCGTGCTTGTGTCATATTTTTTTAATAAAAGATGATAAAGTCTTTTATTGTTTTTATCTTTGTGAGACTTAGAGATGAGTTTATTTATTTTAGGTTTATCATATAAAAATGATTAAATATAGCACTTAGCCACGTTTCTAGTACTTTGTTTAAAAAAGCATTTTTTTACAACAATAAAAGATGTAATTATCTTTTATTTTTATTGATATAACATGACAGCAGATCAAAAACAATTAGTAAAGGCTACTGTGCCAATTTTAAAAGAGCATGGTGTGTTGTTGACAACACATTTTTATAAACGTATGTTCGAGCTTAACCCTGAATTGAAACATGTGTTCAACATGGGCAACCAGCAGAATAATAAACAGCAGACAGCGCTAGCAATGGCCGTACTGGCGTACGCAGAACATATCGAAAACCCAGGTGTATTGATGCCGGTTGTCAATGGTATCGGTCATAAGCATACCAGTTTATCTATCCGTCCGGAACATTACGTGATTGTGGGCAATCACTTAATTGCATCCATTGCTGAGGTTCTAGGCGATGCTGCTTCAGTGGAACTGTTAGAGGCTTGGACTCTGGCTTATGGGCAACTTGCTTCTCTGATGTCTGGTCACGAGCAGTCACTCTATAGCAAGCAAACAGCCAAAGTCGGAGGTTGGTCTGGTTGGAGACCTTTTGTTGTAAAGCAAAAAATTAAAGAATCGGAAGAGATAACCTCATTTTATCTTTATCCCAGTGATCGCGGACCAGTGGCTGATTTTCTGCCAGGCCAGTATATCAGCCTACGTTTATTCTTGCCAGAATTGGATCTTTTACAACCGCGACAATATAGTATTTCATGTGCCCCAAATGGAAAATATTACCGTATTTCTGTGAAACGAGAAACCGGAACTAAACATCCTGATGGAATGATCAGTAACCATCTGCACAATCATGTGGAAATAGGTGACTTGGTCGATTTATCTACACCGGTGGGAGCATTTGTCCTCCAACTAGAAAATCAAAATCCAAAAGTATTTATAAGTGGCGGAGTCGGACAAACTCCTTTGATGGCGATGCTTGAACAATTGGTAAAAGATAAAGTAGAATCACCTATTCCAATTACCTGGATACACGGTTGTAGAAATGAGTCGGTGCATGCATTCAAGGATAGGCTTGCAGAAATCGCTATGGATAATAAGATCGATCGCCATATTTTTTATGATCATATTGAGGAAACAGCAGCATTTGAGTATAAAGGCTGGGTAGAGCTTGCACAAATAAAAAATGTGGTATTGCAACCGGAAGCAGAATATTTTATTTGTGGTCCGGCTCCCTTCATTTCAAAACATTATCATTTTTTATTGGAACATGGAGTCGAGAAGTCAGCCATTTATTTTGAAGAATTTGGACCAGCATCATTACAGTTGAATTAATCAAAAAATATTTATTACATCAGTGATTCTTTTCAAATCAAAAAGATAATAATCGATATTAAAAAAGACCAAGTTTCATTATGAAGCTTGGTCTTTTATATTCAACATAATTTTATTTACCGTCAAATAATTTTGAATGACTAGTATCCTTTGTGTTATTCTAAAGAATAGATAACACAGATTATATTGAGATGCTATTTAATTAAGAGATTTTATGTGTTTACTATTTATATTATGAAGATTCTTATGAAAAGAAAAATGTTGATTCCTTTATTGGGGCTTACAGTGGCAGGTTTAACACTAAGTTTTATACCTATAAAATTGCCATTTATCAAGAAAAGTTTTGAAGCTTCGGAAAAGCAATATACATATTTAGCAAAAGAAGCTGATAGATTGAGAAATTTTCCAAGAACAATAAATAAGAAAGGAGAGTTGGTCGTGAAGAGTGAGTGGGATTGGACAGGAGGTTTCTTTCCTGGATCGCTTTGGTACATATACAACAAAACAGGTTACGAAGGAATAAAGAACGAGGCGATAAAGTGGACCGAGGCTTTAGAGAAAGCTAAAAATCTTGACCAGCACCATGATATTGGTTTTGTGATGTACTGTTCTTATGGTAATGCGATCAAATATCTCAAAGATCCAAAAAAGGTAGAAGCTTATAAAGATATTATCATTCACGCAGCTAATACGGCTTTAAAACGTTATAATCCAAAAGTAGGATTGATTAAATCGTGGAATAAAAAGAAATCATGGGACGGCAAAACAACTTGCCAGTATCCTGTTATTATTGATAATATGCTGAATTTGGAGATGTTGTGTTATGTTTCGGATATTACAGGAGATCCTAAATTTAGAAATGTTGCGATCAGCCATGCAACCAAAACAATGCAGAATCATTTCCGTCCGGATCACAGTACCTACCATGTTGTGGATTATGATGAAAATGGAAAAGCCATCCATAGGCAAACAAATCAAGGCTATGCTGATGATTCGACTTGGGCGAGAGGCCAGGCATGGGCAATCTATGGTTTTACGATGATGTATAAAGAAACCAAAAAGAAAGAGTTTCTGGAGACAGCTAAAGCTGCGGCAAGTTTTTATATGAATCATAAGAATTTACCTAAGGATAAGATTCCTTACTGGGATTTTAATACACAGCAGGAAGGGTATAAGTCAGATCTTGACTTTGCCTACTTGAAGATTGATTATATACCGAGAGATGCTTCGGCGGCGGCGATTGTTGCATCAGCATTGGTGGATCTATCTACTTTTACTACAGGGAAAGAGAGTAGATCTTATTTAGACTTTGCTAAGTCAACTCTAAAAACATTATCTGGACCAGCTTATTTTGCTAACTATGGGACAAATGGAGGCTTTTTATTAAAACATAGTGTTGGAAGTATTCCTCACAACTCGGAGATTGATGTGCCACTGGCTTATGCAGATTATTATTATTTGGAAGGTTTGACAAGATTGTCCGAATTGAAATAAGAAAATCTGTAAAGGAAAATATATTTTTTATCGTATAGTTATGATCAAGGATTTAAGGATTCTTGAGCATATTTATATTAGCATTTTTTTACGGTCGAAAAGAACGGTTTAAGAATCTTTTATGAAGGAGCTAAAAGATTGTGTATCTGGATTTGTATTTTTTACTGTTTGTAACAAAAAAAAGCAGCTTCCTGTGAGGAAGCTGCTTTTGCAAGAAAATATAATAGTAATTAGTTTATTCTTACATTAACAGCATTTAAGCCTTTTTTTCCGTTTTCAATTTCGTAGCTAACGCTATCGCCTTCTCTAACTTGGTCTTTTAAGCCTGAAATGTGTACAAATACATCGTCTCCACCATTTTCAGGGGTAATAAAACCAAATCCTTTAGTTTCATTGAAAAACTTTACAGTTCCTTTATTCATTTTATTTAAAAATTATATTGATACAAGGATAGGCTAAATATGTGATAATTTCCCAAAGGTGAGTAAAAAAGACTTTCAGATGACATTTCTATTTTTTGTTATACCTCCTTTGTAATAAAGAAGATAGGATTTGCCAATTGCTATAAGATTTATTTTTATTTATTGCTAAAAGGTTTTATCTTTAATCTCGTTAAATCAATTATTTCTTCGTGAATAGATGTTGAAATACCCAATTTATGTCAATTTAACTTACCACATATGATTTTTAAAACCCTAAAATGGGGGATAGCATGGAGCTTAAGTCTATCCTTATTTTGTACGAATACTGTTTCTGCCCAGAAATTAAATGGCAAAGCTGTTGATCCTGTTGATTTGGTCAACCCGCTTATGGGAACAGATTCAAAACCTTCGCTGTCTAATGGAAATACGTATCCTGCAATCGGATTACCTTGGGGTATGAACATGTGGACCCCGCAGACCGGAAAAAATGGCGATGGCTGGCAATATACCTATGCCGCAGATAAAATAAGAGGTTTGAAGCAGACGCATCAGCCGTCGCCATGGATGAATGACTACGGACAGTTTTCTTTAATGCCGGTAACAGGTAAAGCCACTTTTGATCAAGAAGAAAGAGCCAGTTGGTTTTCACATAAAGCTGAAAAGGCCACTCCTTATTATTATTCGGTGTATTTAGCGGATCATGATGTAACTGCAGAATTAACGCCAACAGAGCGTGCCGCCTATTTTAAATTCTCCTTTAATAAGACAGATTCAGCTTTTGTTGTCCTCGATGCATTCGATAAGGGATCTGAAGTACAGATTATTCCTGAAAAGAATATGGTTATAGGTTATTCTACACGTTACTCTCGTGGAAAATTGACCAATTTTAAGAATTATTTTGTCTTAATATTTGATCAACCTTTTGATAATTACTCAACTTGGGAAGGTAAGGAACGTTTTAAAGGTAAATTAAAATCCACTGCAGATCAGACCGGAGCAATTTTAGGTTTTAAAGTGAAAGATAAATCTAAACCTGTTCAAGTTCGTGTAGCTTCTTCATTTATCAGTGCCGAACAGGCATTGCTCAATCTCAATGAATTAGGTAACCGTACTTTCGATCAGGTAAAGGCTGATGGAAGAGCTGTTTGGAATGAAAAGTTAGGTCGACTAGCTGTAGAAGGTGATAATATCGATCAGATGCGCACTTTCTATTCAACTTTATACCGGACATTATTCTTTCCAAATAAATTATATGAAATCAATGCCTCTGGAGAGAAAGTACATTATAGCCCTTATAATGGAAAAATACTGCCAGGATATTTATACGGTGGTACAGGTTTTTGGGATACCTTCAGAGCGCTATATCCATTTCTAAACCTCATGTATCCATCCATCAATGTTGAAATGCAAGAAGGATTGAAAAACGCGTATTTAGAAGGTGGATTTCTTCCCGAGTGGAGTAGTCCAGGTTTTGCAGATATCATGGTGGGAAATAACTCTGCTTCTGTAGTTGCTGATGCTTACATTAAAGGATTAAGGGGATACGATATCAATACACTTTATGAGGCTTTGAAGCATGGTGCTAACAATGAGGGACCAATGACTGCAGTAGGCCGTAAAGGCGTTGAGTACTACAACAAATTAGGTTATGTGCCTTACGACGTAGGAATCAATGAAAATGCAGCACGTACACTGGAGTATGCTTATGATGATTTTACAATTTATCAATTAGCCAAAGCTTTAAAAAAACCAAAAGCAGATATTGAACTTTATGCAAATAGAGCACAAAATTACCGCCATCTATTTGATCCTTCAACAAACTTAATGCGCGGAAAAAATAAAGATGGCAAATTTCAGAGCCCATTCAATCCATTGAAATGGGGAGATGCGTTTACCGAAGGCAACAGCTGGCATTACTCGTGGAGTGTCTTCCACGATATAGAAGGATTGATTGATTTGATGGGCGGTAATAAACAATTTAATACAATGTTAGATAGTGTATTTACACAACCACCAGCTTTCGACGATAGTTATT
Organism: Sphingobacterium sp. MYb388; assembly: GCF_037479535.1. Classification (NCBI taxonomy): domain Bacteria; kingdom Pseudomonadati; phylum Bacteroidota; class Sphingobacteriia; order Sphingobacteriales; family Sphingobacteriaceae; genus Sphingobacterium; species Sphingobacterium sp. MYb388. The sequence continues at coordinate 467,753 of NZ_JBBGYV010000003.1, forward strand.
ACGGTGGTACGATCCATGAAATTCGTGAAATGCAGATCGCGAATATGGGACAGTATGCGCATGGTAATCAACCCATTCAGCACATGATCTACTTGTATAATTACAGTGCTCAACCTTGGAAAACACAATATTGGGTTCGTCAGGTATTAGACCGTATGTATCAAGCTACTCCTGATGGTTATTGTGGAGATGAAGATAATGGTCAAACTTCTGCATGGTATGTTTTCTCTTCACTTGGGTTTTATCCGGTTTGTCCTGCAACAGATGAATACGTATTAGGAGCACCACTTTTCGCAAAAACAACATTAAAACTGGAAAATGGTAAAACAGTAGAGATTATTGGAAATCAAGCTAGCGCACAGAATTTCTATGTCAATGACTTAAAAGTTAATGGAAAATCCTACACCAAGAACTGGTTAAGCCACCAAGAATTAGTGAAAGGTGGAACACTATCCTTTGATATGACTTCTAAACCAAACTACAACCGCGGAGCTACATTAGACGCAGCCCCTTATTCGATGAGTACGGAATTAAAGACAGTTTTTAAAAAATAATGACAAATGAAATTTAGTCAGATAGTTGGTTGTGTAATAGGGTTGATTGCTGGTCAATCAGCCCTTGCTCAAGATAACTGGAGCCATACAGAACATGATCGTGAGGTAGCAGTTGATACCGATAGTATTACAAAGAATGGTTATACATTGATATGGATAAATAAGGATAAAGATTTCAGCCCTGTTTTGAAAGAAAAATTGATCCATACTTTTTTTGTCAATTACCCTAAGTTGGCAAAAACGTATAACAAAAAGACAATGAAAAAAGTATCTTTTGTGATCGATCCCGATTATAAAGGAGTAGCCGCCACAGCCGGTGGTATCGTAAGGTATAGTCCTGAATGGTTTGCGAAGAATCCAGGAGATGTAGATGTCGTAACCCATGAAGTGATGCATATCGTGCAAAGCTACCCCAATGGCTCTGGACCTTGGTGGATTACAGAAGGAATCGCTGATTATGTCCGTTTTGCCGATGGTATTGACAATGCTGGTGCAAATTGGAAATTGCCAGAATGGAATGCCAATCAAAAATATACTGACTCATACCGAGTTACCGCCCGTTTTTTCTTTTGGATAGAGAAAAAAGTGAAAAAAGGATTTGTTAAGAATCTAGATGCCGCAATGCGGAATAAAACCTTTACAGAAGGATTTTGGAAACAGCAAACCGGAAAGACGCTGGATGAGTTATGGAAAAGCTATAGCCAGGCTCCTAGTCTTTAAAAACCTAAACTTATGAAAAGTAAACAATTCCTATATTTAGGATTGTTCCTGTTTCCTAACCTGCTACAGGCGCAGTCCAATTTAATACAATATGTAAAACCCTTGATCGGGACAGCACGGATGGGACATACGTTTCCAGGTGCAACAGTGCCATTTGGTGCCGTACAATTAAGTCCTGATACAGATACTATCCCATATGCTATGAATGGTAAATATAACGGTGATGTCTATAAGTATTGTGCAGGATACCAATATGATGATCCGACCATTGTTGGATTCAGTCATACTCATTTTAGTGGTACTGGACATTCTGATCTGGGTGATATCTTGGTTATGCCAACACAGGGTAAAGTACAGCTTAATCCTGGTACCGCCGATAGACCACAGGATGGATATCGATCACCATATTCACACAGTAATGAAGTTGCAGAAGCAAATTATTATAAAGTACTATTAGATAAACATCAGATTAAAGCAGAGATGACGACCACAAGTCGGGTGGGCATACATCGGTATACATTTCCGAAATCTGATGCTTCTCACTTGATCTTAGATTTAACCGCTGGTATCTATAATTACGAAGCTAAAAATGTTTGGACCGTAGTCCGGGTTTTGAATGACTCGACGATCGTAGGCTACCGTCAAACAAATGGGTGGGCTCGTACAAGGACAGTTTATTTTGCGATTAAAACTTCGAAAGCATTTAAAAATTATGGAGCTAAGTATGAAGATGCAAAACAGGTTTATGCGGGGTTTTGGCGAAAATTTGATCAAAAAAATAATTTTCCGGATTTAGCCGCACATCAGATCAAAATGAATCTGGATTTTGACACGAAGGATGGTGAGGAGGTTTTGATGAAGGTAGCACTAAGTCCCGTAAGTATGAAGAATGCGCTTGCGAATATGGAATACGAAGCACCAGATTGGAACTTTGAAAGTTATGTGAAAGCGGGTCAAAAATCGTGGGAGCAGGAATTGAACAAAGTACAGGTGGATATGCTGAACAAAGAAGATCTGATTAATTTCTACACCGCCATGTACCATGCCAGTCTGATGCCGACAGTGTATATGGATGTGAATGGAGAGTATAAAGGTTTGGACCAAGAGGTGCATCAAGCAAAGGGATTTACCAATTACACCTCTTTTTCGTTATGGGATACTTTTAGGGCATTCCATCCATTAATGAATTTAATCAATCCTACGCGCAATGCCGATATGGTAGCATCCATGATGGCACACTATGATCAAAGTGTCTTGAAAATGTTGCCTATTTGGTCACATTATGCCAATGATAATTGGTGCATGAGCGGGTATCATTCAGTCTCGGTGGTGGTAGATGCAATTTTGAAAGGAGTTTACAAAGGAGATGCCGAAGCCGCGTTGGCAGCATGTGTTCAAACAGCAAATGCACGTAAATATGAAGGAATAGGATCCTATATCGATCTAGGATATGTACCCGATGAAATATCGGGCACTTCAGTTTCCAATACATTGGAATATGCCTATGATGATTGGTGTATTGCACAGTTAGCTAAAAAATTAGGGAAAGAAGACGTCTATCAGATTTTTATGAAAAGAGCATCTAACTGGGAAAATGTCTATGACCGGACCATTGGTTTTATGTGCCCTAAAGATTCAAAAGGAGTATTCAGATCCAAATTCGATGCTTTGGAGACCCATGGTCAAGGATTCATAGAGGGGAATACTTGGAATTACAGTTTATATGTACCACATCAGCCAGTGGCTATGATGGAAATGATGGGGGGGGGCAAAAAATTAGAAAACTATCTGGATTCCTTGTTTACAATGGAATTACCAGATAAATATTTCGAACATACAGAAGATATCACTCGCGATGGAATTATTGGTAACTATGTACATGGTAATGAACCATCGCACCATGTAGCATATTTATATAATCAAACCGCTAGCCCTTGGAAAACACAAGCTCGTGTACGTCAGATCATCCGGAATCAATATCATAATGGACATGCAGGCTTAGGTGGAAATGATGACTGTGGACAGATGTCTGCATGGTATCTATTTACTGCTTTGGGCTTTTATCCAGTTGCACCTGGAGATGATGCTTACTGGATAGGGAGTCCATTGGTCAAATCGGCAAAGATTAACCTAGAAAATGGGAAAACGATTACAATAGATGTGAAAAATCAATCCGAAAAAAATGTCTATGTAAAAAAAGTAAGCTTAAATGGTCAACCTTTAGCTGATTTGAAACTTTCTTATGCTGCCATTATGAATGGAGGGGCACTGCAATTTGAGATGACTGATAAGCCAGGGAAATAGATTTTTATATTGACCTATCATATAAATAAATCAAGTTTCATAAAAGCATAGATCAGATCGTTTATTGTGGACCTGTCAATGATAAAGTTTATGAATAAGAAGATGAGTAAAATTAAGATCATTCAAGCAGTAGCCATTACCAGCTTTGTGGTCTTAATTTTACTTCAATTGAGACTGATATCGAGCGTTTATAAAATTGAACAGCTTGAGTTCCTGAAAAATGAAAAGGCAGAGATCAAATTAGCATATGAGGAATCTATCATCAATGACAAGTTGTATCCAGGGGGGCAGGCAATTATTGATTCGATCTTGGTACCACAGTATGAAACATTACAAAAGCTGTATCATGAAGACCCAAAGCTTTTTCGCCGTAAATTAAAAGATCTGGGAAATGAAATTTTGGGAGAATTAAAAAAGAAAGCAGATTTTGAGATTCAGTTTCACAATATCATTCGAAACCTAAAACTGGACTTGACCGAGTATGATTATGCTTTGTATTTGGATAAGCTTGCGCTAACGTTTGACGGTAAAATCTATTACTCATTGTTTGAAGTTAATTCGACAGATAAAGATGGATTAATCGATGGAAAGTTTGAGGTCGTTCGTCCGCAAAATATTGTCTCTGCCATTACGGTTACAGTTCCCTCCAAAAATTCTAGCTTAATTGCCTTTAAGTTATATGCTAGTAAGCACAATCAGGTAAAAAATATAGTTATGGCTATTGCCCCATTGTTGCTTTTATCGAGCAGTAGTATTTTAGTCATCGTTTTCTTATTTTTCATTACCATGAGAAATTGGATAAGACAAAAAAAATTGAATGAGATTTCAGCCGATTTTTTTAATCATGTGACGCATGAATTTAAGACACCCTTAACAACCATACAGGTCTCTGTCAAAAATTTAAAAGCAGACCTGGAAGATAAAAAATGGGAAGGTGGTTACAGAAGTGTGGATGTCATCACTAGGCAGACCCAAAGATTAGATAAACTGATCAATCAAGCATTGGAGGTGTCAGCTTTTGATCCACAGGCTGCACAATTTCAAAAACATCTTTTAGTAAAAGATCTCAATGATATTATTCTTGATAGTCAAATTAAATGGAAAAAAGAAGCAACTGTAGTATTGAATTTTGAACCTCATACAGTTGATTTATATGTTTATTACGATCATTTTATGTTAACCACTTTAATCACCAATTTAGTTGAAAATGGATTGAAATACAACGTAAGTGAACACAAGAGAGTGCAAGTAAATGTTTTATATATTTCCCCAAAATCGTTAATGATTGAAATTGGCGACAATGGGTTTGGAATTGATAAACAGGATCGAAGTCGCATATTTAATAAGTTCCAAAGAGGTCGGCAGATCAGATCCTCAACAGGATTAGGGTTGGGTTTATATTTTGTTTATAATATTGTTGCGGTACATAAATGGAAACTTGACCTGGAGACTTTTCAAGATCAGGGGACTATTTTTAGAATAATAATTCCAATTAGTAAATAGGATATGGAAGGAAAAATATTACTTATAGAAGATGATGTAGATCTTGGAGTAGAGGTACAATGGTATCTGGAAAGAAGTGGGTTTCATGTACAGCTAGTCGATGATGGGGATAAAGCTTTAATGTTGAGTAAAAAACAAAATTTCGATTTATTGCTAGTCGATGTTCAACTGCCATCATTTGATGGTTTTGAATTGGTGAAGCGGATAAAGGTTTTGAAACCTGGATTTCGTTTCTTGTTTTTAACAGCACGGAATGCAAAGGAAAGCTGTATTGCAGGACTCAAGCTAGGAGCAGAAGATTACGTCACCAAACCATTTGATACGGAAGAGCTCTTATGGCGCATGAACAATATTTTAGCGCGTGGCAAAGAGAAAAAGATAGAAGAACTACAAATTGCAGATGTTGTTTTGTATTGCAGTGCTATGGAAGTACGTGTTAATGGAGGGAAAACATTACGTTTGACTGCACGTGAATTTGAAGTGTGGAAATATCTATTGCAAAATTTAGATCGCGTACTGACCAGAGAAGAAATACTCAATAAACTATGGGGGGAAAGTGACTATTTTATGGGACGCAGTCTAGATGTCTTTATTTCTAAAATACGGAAAGTGCTCTTAAATTCTAATCAATTAAAAATTGAAACAATCTACAAAGTTGGCTTTATCACACGTTTGATCAGGAATTAATAGAAAAAGAATGATGTTAACAATTGATTAACAAGTTTTTGAAATAGGCTTCTCTATATTAGAGTACTAATTCGTTTTAGTATAACTAATTAAGCCTATTATGAACAAACTAACCAGATCTAGGCGACTATTGCTTTTCGTGGGCATGCTGTTGTCTTTTAGTGCTTGTCAAAAAACAGAAGTCAAGCATTATGAATTATTACCCCCAGAAACTGAGCCTGAAATGGACATCACGATTTATGGTAAACTCACTGTTAACCATGAAAATAGTGGTGGTTCAGGTGCTGGTGAGGGCTCTCCAAAAGTAGTCGATGACGACTATTCAACAAAATTTCTAATTAATCCCTATGTGAATGATCTTTTTCTACAATTAACTTTCCCCGGCGGAATTGCCGTAACTTCTTATGTATTAGCCTCTGCCAATGATGCTCCTGGAAGAGACCCTAAAAATTGGGATCTAGTTGCCTCCAACGATGGAGAAACCTGGACAACATTGGAAAGTAAGACTGGGTACACTTTCCCAGATCGAAATTTTAAGGTACGCTTTGACATCTCCAATACAACCAAATACAAGTTTTACAGACTGAATATCAAGGAAATTGCTGGTGGAACAGGTCTGTTTCAAATGGCCGAATGGCGATTGATCTCGGATCCTCAAAAAAGTGCTAACCAATAATAAACCTATTAGATGATGAAAAATATAATCAGAACAATATTTGTTCTTATAGCTTTTTGTAGTTGCTTTTGGGGCAATGAAACTTTTGCACAGCAAGCAGGGCAGGTTCTTGTAAAAGGAATTGTGCGTGATGAGATGAATGTAAATCTGGCAGGAGTAACAGTGACCAATTTAATGACAAAAAACTCTGCTGCAACCAAAGAAAATGGACAATTTGAAATACTTGCAAGTCGAGGTGATTCTTTGACCATAACCAATATCGGATATGAAACTTTCCGCACAGTTATCAATAATGCAATTACGATAAATGTTATTTTAAAAGCAACAAGTAATGGTATTAATGAAGTTGTGGTTGTGGGCTACGGTCAACAAAAGAAAATTTCAGTAGTCGGTGCCCAATCAAGCGTAAATGTTGAAGACCTTAAACTTCCGGTAGCTAACCTAAGTACCATGTTAGCAGGAAGAATTTCTGGACTGGTTGGAGTACAGCGCTCAGGACTTCCGGGTGCAGATGGGGCCGACTTGTGGATTAGAGGTATCTCAAGTATGTCTGGAAATACAGGGCCATTAGTAGTAGTTGATGGAGTACAAGGGCGTGATATTAACGGTCTTGATCCAGAAGATATTTCCTCACTGACTATTTTGAAAGATGCTTCGGCTACTGCTGTATACGGTGTTGCAGGAGCCAATGGGGTGATCTTAATCAGTACAAAAAAAGGAATCACGGGCAAGCCATCATTAATGTTTAATTACAATCAAGGTTTTACATCATTTACAAAAAGACCTGAATTAACAGATGGAGTAACCTATATGTTATTGCGTAATGAAGCACGATTAGCTACAGGAATGCAAAAGGAATATTCAAATAATTATATCAACAATACCATCTTAGGACAAGATCCTTATCTGTACCCAAATGTGAACTGGATGGATCAACTTTTTAAGAATTCAGCAAGCAATCGTCGTGCAAACTTTAGTGCCCGTGGTGGGTCAGAATTCGCAAGCTATTATGTTTCTGGAGCTTATTATGATGAATCGAGTTTGCTTAGAACTGATGCGCTACAAAAGTATGATGCTACAACCAGATTTAAGCGCTACAATTTTACTTCAAATATCTCGATGAATTGGACGACAACAACAAAATTCGAATTGGGAGTACAGGGAAATATCGGAAATATCAATTATCCCGGAGTAAAACCCGAGGAAGCTTTTGGCAATGTTATGCAGACTAATCCAGTCTTATATCCAGCCATGTATCCAGGTAACTTTGTTCCTGGCGTTAGTTCAGCAGGTGCACAACCAAATCCATATGGACAAATAACGCAAACAGGTTACCAAAATATTTTTAACAATCGAGTGATGTCAAATGCTAGACTGACACAAGATTTGTCATTTTGGTTAAAAGGACTGAATTTTTCAGCTTTATATTCATTTGATATCTGGAATGAACATACCATCAATCGTACCCGAAATCGGAGTACTTATTTGATAAATCGTTTGTTTCCATATGACGATCAAGGTAATCCCATCTTAAATATTATTTCGCAGGGTGCTGATGATTTGGCATTCTCTAAATCAAATAATGCCAATAGACAGTTTTACACCGAAGCTGCTTTAAATTATAATACTGTGATTGCAGACAAGCATCAAATCTCAGCTATGTTATTGTATAATCAGCGTGAAATCGTAGAAGCATTTGCAGATAATGTCACATCGTCATTGCCTTTTCGTAACATGGGAACAGCTGGACGTTTAACCTATTCTTATGATGATAAGTACTTTGTGGAAGGTAATTTTGGATATAATGGTTCTGAAAACTTTGCTCCTGGAATGAAGTTTGGTTTCTTCCCTTCTTTTGGGGTCGGCTGGGTAGTTTCGAATGAGAGATTTTTTGAACCAGTGAAAAATGGAATTAACTTTTTAAAATTACGTTATTCTGATGGTAAAGTTGGAGATGGCAGTAATGGTGGTACTCGTCGTTTTGGTTATCTGACTTTAGTCAATACGGATGCGGGAGGTTATACTTTTGGTAACGGTCTTAGTAATACGGGGTATGGAGGTACAGCGATTTCAGACTATGGAACAAATGTACAGTGGGCGGAATCTCATAAACAAAATCTAGGTTTAGAAATAAAAACACTAAAAAGTAAATTATCATTAACAGTTGATTTTTTTAAAGAAAAAAGAACAGGTGTATTTTTACAGAGAGCCTCGCTTCCTGACTATGTTGGATTGACCAATAATCCTTGGGCTAACTTGGGAATTATTGAAAATAAAGGTATTGATGGAACATTAGAATTAGCACCATTTCCAGTTGGAAATGTTCATGTAGATCTACGCGCTACTTTCACTTATAATAAAGATAAGATTCTTGAAAATGATCAACCAAGACAGCCTTTTCCATATATGGAAAGAAGAGGTAACAACGTATTGGGAATATATGGATATCAGGCCGATGGTTTATTTCAGTCGGAAGATGAAATCAAAAATCATGCAGATCAAAGTGCTTTAGGAGCGCAGCGTGTAGGAGATATTCGTTATAAAGATTTAAATGGTGATGGTCTGGTTGATGCTAATGATGTGAGCTGGATAGGTCATGGAGATGTACCCAACTCAGTCTTTGGTTTTGGAGTTAATGTTTCCTATAAGCAGTTTTATTTTGGCGCATTTTTTCAAGGCACTTCAGGAGCTCAACGCCTAATAGGTGGAGACGGTATTATTCCTTTTAATAACAGTACCGGTGCCGAAAGAAGCAATCTTTATGCGATTGCAGAAGACCGTTGGACAGAAGAAAATCCATTGGAAAATCCATTCTACCCACGACTGGCTTATGGAAATGCAGCTAATAAGAATAATTCAGCAGCTTCAACATGGTGGGTGAAAGATGTAGATTTTCTTCGCTTAAAAACAATGGATGTTGGCTATAATTTTAAAAAGGACTTTTTGGAAAGGATCAATGTGAAGAATGCGCGTATCTATGTCCAAGGTGTCAATTTACTTTATTGGAGCAAATTTAAGCTTTGGGATCCTGAATTGAATACCGGAAATGGCACACGTTATCCGAATGTTAGAACAATCTCAATGGGAATACAAGCAACATTTTAACTTTTAATCTTACAAAAATGAAAATAAATAAATTTAGCTGGATGATAATTGCAGCTTTAGCTTTGACATCTTTCAATGGTTGTAAAAATTATTTGGATCAAGTACCTGATGATGTGATTACCGTAGAGGATATTTTCAAATCCAAAACGAATACAGATAAGTTTCTAGCCAATATATACAGTGTTATTCCTAACGAACTGGTACAACGATTTACAAATTCGGGTAATGCAGGTCCATGGACTGCGGCCTCCGATGAAGCCAAATATACCTGGGATTTTAATTATGCAAATAACATGATTTCAAGTGTATGGAGCAATACTGATGGTGTTGTTGCTGGATTTTGGAATAGCTACTATGAAGGTATCCGAAATGCATCATACTTTATTCAAAATATTGATAATGCAAACCCTGTTGAAGTGACATCAGTCATGAAATCAACATACAAAGCAGAGGCACGAGCACTTCGGGCACTCTATTATTATTATTTAGTAAAAACATATGGGGCTGTACCGTTGATTGGTGAAGAGATACTCGATATCAATGCACCTCTTTCTGACCTTAAACTTGCAAGAACTCCTTTTGATGCCTGTATTGATTATATCGTTGACGAATTAGATGAAGCATATAAAGAATTACCATATCGTCCTAATAATAATGAATACGGAAGGATTACAAAGGGAGTCGTAAAGGCATATAAATCAGAAGCACTCTTATTAAAGGCAAGTCCTTTATACAATGGAAATGCAGACTTTGCATCACTGAAAAATCCAGATGGAACAGCTTTATTTAGTGCGACAGAAGATAAGCAGAAGTGGCAGATTGCTGCAACGGCTTCCAAGGAGTTTATAGATGAATTTGTACCAACTTATTATGATCTCTATCAGGAAACAAATGCAGACCCTTTCGTTGCAGCATATTTATCATGCCGCAATGTAATGATTATAGATTGGAATAAGGAGTGGATATTTGCTCGATCAAATAGTGGAAATAATGCACAATATGACCGTACACCAAAACATGTCGGTTTCCCATCAGCAGCACAAGGGGGAGGAGCTCTTGGAGCAACGCAGGCAATGGTAGATGCTTATTTTATGAAAAATGGATTAGCGGTTACCGATTCAAAATCTGAATATTCTGAAGTAGGATTTGTTAACTATAAGGCTCCCTATGATGTTGCAGATCGTACAACATTTAAAATGTATGTAAACCGTGAACCACGTTTTTATGTAGGAATTACTTATAGTGGAAGTTATTGGCTTAATCAAGCAAATAGTAGTACACCTGTCATCTCATGGTTCAATTATAGTGGAAATTCAGGCCGATCCCAAAGCACATCAGATGTAACGCCTACCGGTTATACAGTGAGAAAGAACGTTGGAACAAACGGGAATAATCGAGGAGCTTTATTGTTAAGACTAGCGAATATTTATTTGAACTATGCAGAAGCATTGAATGAATCTTCTCCAGGAAATGCAGATATTTTAAAATATGTCAATTTGATCCGAAAACGCGCTGGTGTACCAGGATATGGCGAAGGAGATATTGCTATTCCTGCAGGGCAGGCGGCAATGCGCGAGGCAATTAGAAAAGAGCGTCAAGTAGAACTTGCTTTTGAAAATGTCCGTTATTTTGATACTCGTCGTTGGAAAATTGCTGAAAATGTCAGTGGAGGACCAGTCTATGGAATGAATCTGAATGCCGATGGAAATGATTTCTTTAAGAGAACGGTAATCGAAACAAGAATTTTTAAAAAGCGGGATTATCTATTTCCAATTCCGAATAATGAAGTACTGAAAAATGAGAAACTAATTCAAAATGTAGGTTGGTAGTGTTTGTTTGTAATCAAATCGAGGTCTTTTTAAGACCTTGATTTGTTTTATGCCATTTAACCTAAAATTTTTGTAATTATAACAGTATCATATATTAAGTTAATGCAGGGATACGTAAATTTAACAAAATTTAAATATTAAGATTGAAACCTTGCTTCCTGCGGTTTCAATCAAAATGAAAAATACAATAATGAATTTTAAAAAAAATTTAGGAGCATTAGTTTTATTGCTCTCTGTTCAGTTGAGCAAAGCACAGTCATTTAGTCCTGTCGATTATGTCAACCCATTGATCGGGACACAGTCTAAGTACGAATTGTCAAATGGGAATACCTATCCAGCTATTGCAATGCCATGGGGCATGAATTTCTGGACACCACAAACAGGCAATATGGGTGATGGCTGGGTCTATATATATACGGCAGATAAAATCAAAGGTTTTAAACAAACCCATCAGCCAAGTCCTTGGAATAATGATTATGGACAGTTTTCTATTATGCCAACAATTGGAGAACCAGTCTTTGACCAAGAAAAGCGTGCGAGCTGGTTTTCCCATAAAGCAGAAGTCGTAAAACCGTATTTCTACAGTGTATATCTTGCAGATCATGATGTGACTACAGAATTAACACCATCGGAGCGAGGGGCAATATTTCGTTTTACCTTTCCAAAAACTGCAGCAGCTCAGGTGGTTATTGATGCTTTCGATAAAGGATCATACATTAAAGTAATTCCAGAAGAAAATAAGATAATCGGGTATAACACCCGGAATAGTGGTGGCGTGCCTGATAACTTTAAAAACTATTTTGTCATCGTTTTTGATCGTTCATTTGATTTTAAAGCAGCTGTAAAGAGTGGCGATATCAAAAATGATGTATTAGAAATGAAAGATAACCATGCAGGTGCTATCGTAGGATTTAAAAATTTGAAACGAGGTGAGCAAGTTATCGCTCGTGTTGCATCATCATTCATCAGCTTTGAACAAGCGGAGCTAAACCTTAAAGAAGTTAAAGGCAAAACGTTTGATGAGATAGTTGCGGTAGGAAAAGCGAAATGGAATGAAGTATTGGGACGTGTTGAGGTGAAAGATCCAGATATTGATCGTTTAAAAACTTTTTATTCCTGTTTGTATCGTTCGACTTTATTTCCGCGAGATTTCTCAGAAATAGATGCAAAAGGAAAAAGGGTGCATTATAGTCCTTATAACGGACAGGTTCTACCCGGAGAAATGTTTACAGATACCGGATTTTGGGATACATTTAGAAGCTTATTTCCCTTATTGAATCTCATCTACCCTGAAATGAATGATCGTATGCAGGCTGGACTGGTAAATGCATATAAGGAAAGTGGATTTTTACCAGAATGGGCTTCCCCGGGGCATCGCGAGTCAATGATCGGTAATAATTCGGCCTCAGTGGTGGCAGATGCTTTTACAACAGGAAGAAAAGGATATGATGCTGATCTATTATGGGACGCTGTCGTGCATGGGGCAAATAACGCTCATCCTAAAATTTCAGCAACAGGAAGGTTCGGTCATGAGGTGTATAATACATTAGGGTTTATACCTATTGATAAGAATATCAATCAAAATGTCGCCAGGACTTTGGAATATGCCTATAATGATTGGAGTATCTATCAATTTGGAAAAGCCTTAGGAAAACCAAATTCAGAAATTTCAATTTATGCAAAGCGTGCCATGAATTATAAAAATATTTATGATGCTGAGACAAAATTGATGCGTGGAAAAAAATCTGATGGTACTTTTATTACACCTTTTGATCCAAGTGCCTGGTCTAAAGAGTATACTGAAGGAAATGCGTGGCACTGGAGTTTTTGTGTCTTCCATGATCCGCAAGGTTTGATTGATTTAATGGGTAGTAAAAAGGCTTTCAATGCAATGCTTGATACCGTATTTGTGATACCAAGCTACGAGGGCATGAAGAGCAGAAGTATGATCCACGAAATGAGAGAAATGCAAATCATGAATATGGGCCAATATGCACATGGTAATCAGCCAATTCAGCACATGCCATATCTCTATAATTATGCTGCTGAGCCTTGGAAAGCACAATATTGGGTGCGCCAAATCATGGATAAGCTTTATCTGCCAACTCCCGATGGTTATTGTGGTGATGAAGATAATGGACAAACATCTGCTTGGTATGTTTTCTCAGCTTTGGGTTTCTATCCCGTAGCTCCAGCTTCGGGCGAATATGTATTGGGATCACCACAATTTCAATCCGTCAAATTAAATCTACAAAATGGGAAAACACTGAAGATCGACGCGACTAATCAAAATAAAGATAACGTATACGTCAATGAAGTAAAGGTTAATGGGAAAATGTATACCAAGAATTTCTTTCAATATAAGGAGCTAATGAAAGGGGGGGAGTTGCAATTTGATATGGCTGATAAACCGAACAAAAAAAGAGGAATTAAAGATACTGATGCACCCTACTCATTCAGTAAAATGAAATTGTAGCAATAAATCAATTTTGAATATACTAACGAAAATTTTTAAAAGAGATCTTTAATGCCAACAAAGGTTGTTATTAGGCTGTTAAACAGGGGGCGACAATTTTTTGTCTGCCCCCTGTTTGTTTTTTATAGCTAAAATATGATATATTTATCTTCAACCATTGGGGAATTTAAATAATGACGAAACGTTTTATTACTCTTTTTTTATTCTATTTTTTCATTTTAACAGTCTTTGCGCAAGATTTGAGCGATAGTATAAGTCTATATCGCAAGCTTGATTATGTTATGGAAAATCAAGAACTCTATGTGAAAAAAAGAGAAGATCATATTGCTAAACTTAAACAGGAAGCCTCTTTGGTAAAAAAAGATGAACATGACTATCTAAAGAAAAATTACGAAATATTTAAAAACTATAAAAAGTTTCAATCCGACTCAGCATTGCATTATATTATGCTATGTCGACAATTAGCTTTAAAAAATTCAGATTCGTCATCAATAGCCGTAAGTCTAGATCTGGCTTGGATCTATTCTTCAATAGGTAGGTACATTGAGGCAGAACATGTATTGCAACAGTTAAATCCCACGACACTATCAAGTACATTATTACCGCAATATTATGAAACTTATAGCGCTTTTTACAGCCATTATGGCCAAAGCAATAATCATGAAAAATACTACCAGGCCAGTGAGCGTTACCGAGACTCCTTGTTAATGGTTCTTGATCCTCAGTCTTCTCAGTTTAAAAGTGCAACAGCGATTAAAATCCTATTTCAAGGACAGCGAGAAGAGGCTAAGACCTTATTTAAAGCCATGTGGAAGGAAAACAAAGAAGATTTAGAACAAAGAGCACTTATTGCCTATTTCATAGGACTAATCTATAAGCAGGAAAAAAATATAATCGCACAGCGTTATTATTTTGCGCAGTCAGCAATTGCTGATATTGAAATTGCTAATCGTGACAATGCCTCTTTGCAAGATCTGGCATTGACTTATTATGAGCTCCGCGACTTTGATCATGCATTTAAATTTATCGAAAAAGCGATCGATGACGCAATGGGTTGTAATGTTCGTTATCGTATAGTAGAAGGCACATCTTTTTATCCGATTATTAACGCAGCTTATCAGAAGAAAATCAATACCCAGAATAGACAGTTACAAGTGATGTTAATTGTCATTAGCTTTTTATCATTGATCTTGATTATCGGTTTGGTATTTATCTTTAGGCAGGTACAACGACTAAGGTTAACACGTGAAGAACTTTCGATGACCAATAGCAATTTACGTAAACTGAATGAAGAGGTCAATGATAAAAACATGCAGCTCTTTGAATCAAATCACATCAAAGAAGAATATATCGCCCAATTTTTTGATCTCTGTTCCAATTATATTGATAAGATGGAAGACATACGGAAAGCACTTCTTAAGAAAGCCAGTACCCAGCAATGGGATGCGATCAAAGATCAACTGAAATCCACACAGATGGTCGAACGGGAAGTGCAGCAGTTATATATTAATTTTGACCGCATTTTCTTAAATCTATATCCTTCATTTGTTGCAGATTTCAATAAACTGCTTGCTTCAGATGAGCAAATCCTACCCAAGAAAGGTGAGTTTCTAAATACTGAGCTCCGCATTTTTGCCTTGATTCGTCTGGGCATTTCAGACAGTGTTAAGATCGCGAGTTTCTTACGTTACTCCCTTCGCACAGTCTATAACTATCGGACCAAAGTCCGCAATAAAGCCGTTGGAAATCGAGATGATTTTGAAGATCAAGTCCGACAAATTGCAGTAATTGATCGCTCTTAAAGGTCAATCTAGTACTTTTTAACTCCCTAAATTTTATTTAACCATCTTGTTTTAAGGTGTTTAGAAAATATGATCAGTACTTTTTAGATTTAGACCCTTTTATCCCGCTCAGCGTTCTAGTAGCTTTGTTTTTGTCATAGAGCTGGGGAATTCTATGGCTATTTGAGTAGTTCTCAAACTAAATTATTGAAACCATTTTATAAATGCTTATGATTTTCTTTACTAAGAAAGCAACTCTTTTTATGTGGGTAATTTATTTCTTTGCGATAGTCGGTACATCCGTCGCTCAGGATAAAATACAGATCAGTGGACGTGTACTTGATGTCCAAGATCAAAAGCCACTAGGAGGTGTTACAATTGTTCAAAAAGGAACAGTCAATGGCGTATCTTCTCAAGAAGATGGACGCTTTCAAATCTCGGTTCCATCCGGAACAACTTTGTTATTTACCTACGTTGGTTATGATAGAAAGGAAGTGGTGGTCAATTCTAGCAACCTGACAGTACAATTAAGCTCTTCTGCCAATGTACTGGAAGATGTGGTTGTGATTGGGTACGGTAGCGTAAAACGAAAAGATGTAACCACAGCAATCTCATCGGTATCAACAAAAGATCTTGAAAAAAGACCAATTGTCAATGTCGGTCAAGCAATTCAAGGAAAAGCTGCAGGAGTTGCGGTAATACAGCCGAATGGTGCACCCGGAGCTGAAATGTCTATTAAAGTCCGTGGTACAACATCTTTTAATGGAAGTAATGATCCACTTTATGTCGTCGACGGAGTACCGGTCGATAATCTAAAATTTTTGTCTCCAAATGATGTGACAGATATTCAGATTCTGAAAGATGCATCTTCAGCAGCGATTTATGGATCTTTAGCAGCAAATGGTGTCGTGCTCATCACCACCAAATCAGGTAAAAGTGGAGAAGCCAAAATCAATCTCAATGCGCAGTACACAGCAAATATCGTTAATAATAGTTTTGACGTTCTCAATGTCCAACAATATAAAGAGCTGCAGGATGAAATAGGAATGGTAAACTTGCCATCAGGACTTGCTGATCAAACAGACTGGGCTAAGGAAGCATATAAAACAGGAATACAGCAAAACTATCAATTGTCAATCTCAGATGGGACAGAAAAGTTGCGTTATTTTCTTTCTGCAGGTTATGTGAATGATAAAGGTGTCCTAGAAGGATCGTTCTTTAAACGCTATAATTTTAGAGCTAATATCGATAATCAGTTAAGAAAATGGATGAAAGTAACAGCCAATATCAATTATTCAGATTACAACGATAATGGTATAATTACGGGTACTGGAGCAAGTAGGGGAGGTGTGGTACTATCCGTGATCAATACTCCTACCTATGCACCAGTTTGGGATCCTGTAAATCCAAATCAATACTATAATAATTTTTATGGAATAGGAAATATTACAAGCCCATTGGAAAATTTAGCACGAGGTAAGTACAACAATAATCGTGAGAATCGCTTATTGGCGACAGGTAGTACCTTGATCACTTTTATGCCTGAATTGACTTTCAAATCTTCTTTTACAATGGATAGAAGAAATGCTTTAACCACAAATTTTCTTGATCCAATATCGACAGCATGGGGGAGAAGTCAATTCGGAACCGCCTCAGATTTTAGAAATATGAATACCAGATTAACTTGGGATAATGTATTGACTTATACCAAAAATTTTGGTAAACATAGTTTAGAAGCTATGGCAGGGTCATCATGGGTAGATTCAAAATATACCAATAGTTATATCAATGGGTCCAACTATCGTAATGATCTGATTCAAACCCTGAATGCTGCAAATAAAATTTCGTGGAATGGAACTGGTTCTGGCGCATCTAATTGGGGGATGATGTCTTACTTTGCACGTGCAATGTATAACTACGATGGAAAATATATGTTAACGGCTAATGTACGGGCAGATGGATCTTCCAAATTAAATCCCAAAGATCGCTGGGGTTATTTTCCTTCTCTATCAGCGGCATGGCGCGCATCGTCTGAATCCTTTATGTCAGATATCGAATGGATAAATGATTTCAAAATTAGGGGAGGTTGGGGACAGACAGGAAACCAATCCGGAATAGGAGATTATTCTTACCTCCAATTATACAATATAGAACGTTTTCAGTGGTTTCAAGTAGGACTGGAAAATGCTGTCCCTAATATTAATCCAGCAGGCCTACGTACACCAGATTTAAGTTGGGAAACAACTACGCAATCCAACGTAGGAATTGATTTTGCAGGATTCAATAATAGGTTAAATGTAACAGTAGATTATTATCATAAAAAAACCAAAGATATGTTGATGTATGCTAGCCTTCCAGCAGGGAATACAGCCTCAACAATCGCCCGTAATGAAGGTGAAATGACCAATAAAGGATTTGAACTAACTGTCGGATCGAAAAATCTAAATGGAGATTTTACATGGAATACCGACTTTAACATATCATTCAACCGAAATAAACTCGATAAAGTAGAGCTTCAAAAAATATATTACGCAGCAAAGACCAGTGAAGTTGTTAATGATTATGTCGTAAGAAATGAGCCAGGTCGAGCATTAGGAGGATTTTATGGCTATATCAGTGATGGTGTTAATCCAGAAACCGGAGAATTGATGTACCGAGATCTAAATGGAGACGGAAAGATATCATCTTCAGATCGTACATACATTGGCGATCCAAATCCAAAATTTACATATGGGATGACTAATAGCTTTTCTTGGAAGAATTTTGATCTTAGTATTTTCTTACAAGGAACCTATGGAAATGATCTTTACAACGCTAGTCGTATGGAAATGGAAGGAATGTATGACGGGAAAAATCAAATTACTAAAGTATTGGATCGCTGGAAGATTCCTGGACAAATCACAGAAGTACCGAAAGCTGGATATGATATGAAAAATTCGAATTATTTCATTGAAGATGGAAGCTACTTACGATTGAAAAATATTTCATTGAGTTATGGTTTCGCTTCAGAAAAGTTAAAACGCAACGGTATTCAAAAAATACAGCCTTATTTTTCAGCCAGTAATTTGTTGACGTGGACCAAATATTCAGGCATGGATCCAGAAGTAAATCAATGGGGTGGAAGTGGAACTATTCAAGGGATTGATTGGGGAACTTATCCACACAGCCGCTCATTTGTTATAGGTGTTAACCTTGAATTTTAATGAAAATCATCATGAAAATAATATATAGATATCTGCTTATCTTGTTGGTGTTTAGTACATTGCTGTCGGCCTGTTCATTGGTCAGAGATCCACTAGATTCATATTCCGACATTACAGAAGGAGAAACCGTTACAGGTGAAAAAGTTGTATTTAAAGATAAAGCTGCAGTAGACAATTTTTTGGCATCTTTGTATAATCAAATGCGTGATCGTCAGGAACATTGGTATGTTGATTTACTGTTGATTGCAGAATCCCATGCCGACAATGCATATGCAGGTACAACAGGAGCACAAGTTGTGCCTTTTGAGAGTAATGCTATTGAAGGCTCTAACTCTGTAGTAGAAAGAGATTGGGATCGCTATCTTGAAGATATCGCACGCGCCAACCGTTTGATTATACACGTGGATAGTGTAGCTGATCGATCAGTTAACGATGCTGAAATTAAATTGTATAAAGCACAAGCAAAGATATTTCGCGCATTGGCAATGTTTGATATGGTAAGAATTTTCGGATCTATCCCAGTTATTACAACCATAGCTGGAGATATTACCTCGGAAAATATTGTTGAAGTATATCCACAATACTTTCCAAAACAAAGTACGGAGGAAGAGGCTTATATGCAGATTGAAAAAGATTTGCTGGAAGCATTAGTTGATGCTCCGAATACAAGTTCCTCCAATAAAACAATATTTACTAAATCTGTAGCAAGAGCCATGCTTGCCAAAGTTTATGCCGAAAAACCATTACGTGATTACAATAAAGTTGTCCAGTATGTGGATGCTCTTGCTACCGATGGCTTTGATCTGAATGTTAATTATTCCGATATCTATGCCATGAATGCTGGTAATACAGATTTAGCACAGCGTAATACACGTGAATCAATCCTAGAAGCACAATTTCTTCCAGGAGCAGGTAACTGGGCAACATGGATGTTCGGCCGTGACCTTTCGAACTACGATAATAGCTTTACATGGGCCAAATGGGTAACTCCTTCGCGAGATTTAATTCAGACCTATCAAAATGAAGGTGATCAAATTCGAATGAATCAATCAATCGTTTATTATGTAGCCACATGGAGTAACTACTATCCGGCATCACACTATCCCTTTATGTTCAAGTTGCGATCAGGTATGAGTAGTATGGTAAAACTAAGATATGCCGATTTATTATTACTGAAAGCCGAAGCATTGATTATGCAAGCAAGTCCCAACTTAACTGCTGCTGCAGATATCATAGATCGTATAAGAGAAAGAGTAAAACTTCCGAAATTAGATAATTCAATACGTGTTGCTAAAGATCGTATGTTGGATGCATTATTGAAAGAGCGACGTTTAGAATTAGCTTTTGAAGGACAGCGTTGGTTTGATTTAGTCCGATTGGATAAAGTCGAATCTATTATGAATGCAGTTTACGCAAAAGATTCAGGGCGTAAATCGCAAGTTTACCCTTTTAATAAGAATTCATACCGCCTGCCGATCCCACAAGCAAAGATCGATCAGAATCCAAATTTAGTGCAAAATCTAGGGTACTAATTAATTGAAAACTTTATGAAACGCAAAAATAATAACACTATGATATATACACTCCTGTTGTCCTGTTTAATCACGGCAACATCATGTAACCGAGATAGCTATAAGCCTTCAGCTTCAGATAACATAAAAGACAAAGGCGATGTAACGATTTATACAACAACCAATACACGCTCCCAAGATTTTACAAAAGGATTTATAGATTTCAGTACGAAATTTAATATGTCACCAAACACGATCACATTAGATCCTACCCAAAAGTTTCAAACGATGGACGGTTTTGGTGCCGCTATTACAGGATCTACTTGTTATAACTTAATGAAGATGAGTAAAGAAGATCGCACCAAGTTTTTAACAGAAACTTTTTCAGATGAAAAAGGTATGGGAATGAATTATATTAGAATCGCTATTGGATGTTCTGATTTCTCTTTAAGTGAGTATACCTGTTGGGATAAAGAAGGGAAAGAAAATTTTGCTTTGCAGTTCGAAGAGAAGCAATATATCCTACCTGTGCTAAAAGAAATACTGGCAATCAATCCATCAATCAAAATTATGGGTTCTCCATGGACACCGCCCAAATGGATGAAAGTAAATAATTTGACAGATTTGAAACCTTTCGATTCTTGGAAGAGTGGTCAATTAAACCCTAAGCATTACCAAGACTATGGATGGTATTTTGTGCAGTGGTTGCAGGCAATGAAAAAAGAAGGTATCACGGTATCTTCGATTACAGTTCAAAACGAACCGTTAAACCGTGGTAATTCGGCTTCGTTATACATGACCTGGCAAGAACAACAGGCTTTTATTAAACAAGCATTAGGTCCGCAATTGAAAGCAGCTGCGTTAGAAACTAAAATCTATGCCTTCGATCATAATTACAACTATGATAATATTGCTGATCAAAATGACTATCCTGTGAAAATTTATAACGATGCAGGTGCCGCTTCTTATATAGCTGGAGCCGCATTTCACAATTATGGCGGTGACAAAGCTGAATTATTGGATATTCATAACCAACGTCCAGATAAAGAACTGGTCTTTACAGAAACATCTATCGGAGAGTGGAATGAAGGTCGAAATCTTGAAAAGAGATTAATGGAAGATATGCGTGAAGTAGCGTTAGGAACGGTCAATAATTGGAGCCGGGCAGTTATAGTTTGGAATCTGATGTTAGACACCGATAAAGGACCAAATCGTGAAGGGGGATGCCAGACCTGTTATGGTGCTGTTGATATCAGTAAATCTAATTTTAAGAATATCACACGCAATTCGCACTACTACATTGTAGGACACCTTTCGTCAGTCGTAAAATCTGGTGCAGTTCGTATTGGAGCGAAAGGATATACAGCAGAGGGGCTAGTGTACACTGCATTTCAAAATAAAGATGGGTCTTATGCAATTGTATTGCTGAATGATGCCGAAGAAAATAGAAAGATTACAATAAGTGATTCAAAAAATCATTTCAGCTATGAGGTGCCGGCTAAATCAGTAGTTTCTTATCGTTGGGCCAATTAAAATCTAAAAAATATGAAAAGACCTATTTTAAATTTCCTATTAGGAACTGTCGCAGTTGCGACGCTGTATTCCTGTAAAAAGGATGAAAAATATGTGTATCAAATAGGTGAGCCCAAATTGGAAGTGAAATCAGATATGTCAGCAGCTCACTTTGGAGACAGTTTAGTATTTCAAGTACATGCTTCGGATCAAGAGATTGCTTTATCGACTGTAAAAGTACAGTTGTTTTTTACAGATGACCAAGTGTCGGAAACCACTATACGAACAAAGGAAAATGGAGACTATTCTGGAAAGATCTTTATACCCTTCTATAAGAATGTGCCAAATGGTAAGGCAACGTTAAAATTTATTCTACAGAATATTAGTCAGAAAATGACTGAACAGTCTTATGAAATTGATTTGACTAGACCAGATTTTCCTTATTTGAATTTAGTAACAGAGTCTAAATCCTATAAGATGGAGAAAATAGGGACTAATGAATATGCGGTTACAGAAAGTTTTCCATCTTCAGTAAAGGGTTATATCCAGGCTCCAAAAGTAGGTGAGCAAGGAAATCTAATGAATTTTGGTTGGGTCAACAATACTGTTGAAATTGGATCTACGACTGAAATTCCTTTTACCAATTTAACTTCCGGTGTATATAGCATAAAGTTTAATACCTTGACTTATGAAGCATCGCCATTCATAAATATTTATTTGAATGGTAATTTATTAAGTCGCATGGATGATGATCATTTTAAAGGAGAGTTGGAGCTGAAAAATGGTGAACAGGTTACATTTGATGGTATCGACGATGTGAAAAACTGGTGGATTGATCCGGATTATTTCACACAAAAGTCAGATGGATCCATCAATTTTAACGGTATTAATGGAAAGTATCGTATAACGGTAGATTTTAAATTGAAGTATTTTCTTGTAGAAAGCATGGATGGAGCAAATCTGGCATCACTGAAAGCCGATGGTACAGGAGCTATCTGGATCATTGGAGAAGGTATTGGTAAGCCCGGCATTGCAACTAACCAAGTTGGTTGGAGCCCAGAGAGGGCTTTGTGCATGATGCCGATCGGAAACAAAAAATATCAAATTACCTTGAAGGCCGGAGAGTCCATTCATGCAAGTAATATCAACTTCAAATTTTTCCATCAAAAGGATTGGGGGGGCGAGTTTGGAGCAACAAGTATCAGTACAGATAATGATATGATTTTTATTGGTGACGGCAATAATGGCAGGGATTCGGGTAATTTAGGCATAGTTTCTGGTAAATCTCTTGCTTTAGGAACTAGCTATATTTTGACGGTAGATTTGAGTCAGGGTAATAGCAAAGCTATTCTGACAGTCGTGAAAAAATAAGCAAATTAAAGAAGTATATGTAGGCCTTTACTCATAATTGAGTAAAGGCTTTTTTATTGAATAGGTAAGTTAAAAATCACGATAGGGTAAAAAAAAACTATCATTTTGATAGTAGCCGATCATTTTGATATTGATATACAGTCTTTTGATTTTTTTATAATTTACTTAAACTGTTGTTTTATTGTTTGTTCGGTCTGTTACGATTATTTGGCACAAATTTCGTGTATCAATAGCAAAAAGAGAAAGTGGTTTTAGTGAATAAGAAGTTTTGGTTAGCTAATGATTGCTTTGAAAGTGATTGTTGGAATCATATAACAAAACAGTGACAAAAATATGTAGAAACTGATCAATATTCTGGGGGTTTTGATCGTTTTTTATATGTTGACAAGGTGATTTTTTAAGAAATTTAACAAGAAGATATAAATAAAAAAGGAATGGATACAATTAATGAAAATATAGCTACAGATTATATAACTGCTCATTACAAAGAAATAAATAATGAAATACGTCAGTTGTCCAACCATAAAAATTTCGCAGGGATTCTTCAGGCAGTCGTAAATTTTTTAAAGTCACAACTAACAAATGGACAAATACAAAAAATAGGTGACCGTATAAAAGTGATGGGCTGGCTTCATAAACGTGGAAATGATTATGTGCGGTTTATTATTGAAAACTTATTTGTGCGTTCTTTTGACAGTATGAAAAAAAGCTGTACACCGCCACAATGGGAGGATTTATATAGAAAATTTCCTCTGGATCTAAAAAAAGTTTATGCAGCACAAAAAGCAATGGCATACAGGTAAAATCTACTATTTAATAATAGAGAGGAATAATCAGATGCTTTACGGGTTGCATTGACTAAATACTTTGGATTGATTTAAAGATATACTAAAAATTGGGAATGTGATAGAATGCATTCCCAATCTTATTTCCTAAGTTGTTCTCATATTTACTGATGTAAATTCCGATTTATATTTATTCGAGTTCATATTTTGTGAGAAGAAGAACATTTTTATGCCGTGATATAGGACTTTAGGTCTTTCAATTGTTTGCGGTATGACCAACTACCAGCATATTCTGTCAGAATAAATAAAATTAATACAAAAACAAGACAAACGATAAATAAGTTTACTTGATCAGGGAATAATAACTCCATTTTATTTAGGGCTGGAATAATGCTTACCTTATTAAAATAACAATATAAAATGCCAAACCCCGATGCGATAAATGTAGTGATGTAATGAAAGCTTTTATAATTTGCTAGTTCTAATCGTAGCTCATGATAGAACGATCTTACATCTTGAATATTTTGAACATTGATGGTATTACATATTTTATAAAAAAAATAAAACCGGCTGAAGTAATAGCTGGTAAAAATGAACAAAATACTATAAAAGAAATAGTATATCAATGCTAGTTCTTTAGTAAATCCAAAATAAGTCGGCAAAAAAGCAAGTAAGAACATAGCCAGAACTTGTGCCGAAAATTCCATTTTCATTTTTGATTTGATAGATTGAATGATGCTTAACGTTTCCATATTTTTGGTTTTAAATTGTTATTGTTTAATTATTATACAGTAAGTAAGAGAAAATTATAAACGTTACACTTTTTTTTATTTCTTTTAAAACCTTGATATATAGGAAGCCCATTTTCGTCTTAAATTGTAAACTGCCATTACTTTTATGAATTTATTCAGACAGTTCTATCGTATCATTATTCTTGTATCTTCTTGCTAATTCATACCTTTGTCCTTGAAAATGGAGAAAAGTAGATTTTTTATAGAAGTAGCTTATTTTGGGAAAAATTACCATGGCTGGCAGGTTCAAAATAATGCAATTTCTGTTCAAGAGCGATTGAATGACGCTTTAGCAATTCTATTGCGTGTGCCAACAGAAACGATTGGAGCAGGTAGAACTGATACCGGTGTTCATGCCAAACAATTATTTGTTCATTTTGATGCAGATGCCACTGGAATATTAGCAAATCCGGATCGTTTTCTATATGCATTGAATGGTTTATTACCTCATGATATTGCCGTTAAATCTGTTTTACCTGTTCATGAAGATGCACATGCCCGTTTTGATGCGGTGCGTCGCTCTTATGAATATCACCTTCATTTCGAAAAAGATCCTTTTATATATGCATACTCTTCATTTTTAAGAGATATTCCCGATGTAGAAAAGATGAATAAAGCGGCCGAATTTTTGTTAGGGAAACAAGATTTTAGTTGTTTTAGCAAATCAAATACACAAGTTTTTACCAATATATGCACGATATCAAGAGCCGAATGGATCTGGGAAAGTGAAGGGAAACTTATTTTCCATATCACAGCAGATCGATTCTTACGTAACATGGTACGTGCTGTTGTTGGAACCCTGTTAGAGATCGGAATAAAAGGTAAACCAATTTCATTTATGGAAGAAGTCATTGCTAGTCAAAATCGTTCAATGGCCGGTACATCTGTACCTGCTCAGGGCTTGTATTTGACTGAAGTGGCCTACCCTTACCCTGTAAAATAGAAAAAGTGAGTCAAGAGAAAATAGTAGGAAAAACGTATGACGTCAATCTATTACGTCGGATGGTTAAGTATATGAAACCTTATGGTAACATATTCTGGATCTCCGTTGTATTGACCATCTTATTAGCAGCTGTTGCTCCGGCACTGCCGATATTGATCCAATATACCCTGGATAAATATATATTACAGTTTAATACATCCGGACTTAGTTTGATGTTTATTCTGATGATAGTATTGCTCATTGTGCAAACATTGGTACGCTACTATCATACCCTTATGACCAATACGCTCGGACAATCTGTAATTCGTGACATCCGTATTGAAGTTTTTAATCATATCACCAAGCTTAGATTAAAATATTTCGATCAGACACCATTAGGAAAACTGATAACAAGAACCATTTCAGATCTGGAAACCATATCCAATATTTTTTCAGAAGGGTTGATCCAAATTATTGGTGATCTATTGCAGCTCGTAGTTATACTCGGGGTCATGTTTTATACCGACTGGAAATTGACCTTGATTGTTCTCGTGCCGATGCCACTGATGATAGCTGCCACCTATATATTTAAAGAGGCTATGAAATCTGCTTTTCAGGATGTTCGGAAGTGGGTTTCCAATTTAAATACCTTTCTACAGGAGCATATCTCTGGAATGGGCATTATCAAGTACTTTGCCCGTGAAGAACAGGAGATGAATAAATTTAAAGATATCAATGGTCACCATCGGAATGCTCATATTCGTGCCAATTGGTATTTTTCAATATTTTTTCCAGTTTTGGAGATTATCATGGCTATTTCTTTGGGTTTATTGGTGTGGTTTGGAGCCAAGCAGATTTTAGGTGATGTCATCTCAGCAGGGGTCGTGGTCGCTTTTATCATGTATATAAATATGATCTTTCGCCCCATTCGCGAGTTAATAGATAAATTCAATACCCTACAGATGGGTATGGTGAGTGCAGAGCGTATTTTTGAAGTGTTAGATACCGATGAACATACACCGAATGGCGGAGCTTTAGAACCAGCACATGTTCGAGGAGAGATTGAATTTAAAAATGTATGGTTCGCTTATAACGATGAAAATTGGGTTTTACGTGATGTTAGTTTTAAAGTAGCACCTGGAGAAACTTTGGCATTAGTTGGAGCTACAGGAGCAGGAAAATCATCTACTATCAATATTCTGAGCCGGTTCTATGAAATTAATAAAGGTCAGATTTTACTTGATGGGGTTGATATTCGGGAGTATGAATTGAACTTTCTAAGGAAAACAATTGCAACAGTACTTCAGGATGTTTTCTTATTTTCAGATTCTATCTTACATAATATAGATTTGCATGACGAACATATCACACGCGAATCCATCATTTCTGCAGCGAAACAAGTCGGGGCACATGATTTTATTATGAGATTACCAGGTGGGTACGATTATCAAGTGCAGGAAAGAGGGGCTACACTGTCTTCAGGACAAGCACAACTGATTTCCTTTATAAGAGCTTTAGTACATGATCCGCGAATTTTGGTATTGGATGAAGCAACTTCATCAGTCGATACGGAAACAGAAGAACTTATTCAACATGCGATTGATAATTTAATGGTGGGTAGAACAGCAATTGTGATTGCACATCGACTATCGACAATTCAAAAAGCAAATAAGATCATCGTCTTAGAAAAAGGTGAGATCATGGAAGTGGGTACACACCATGAGTTACTAAATATCGATGGCTATTATAAAAAACTGTATGATCTGCAATTCCATTCTGCAGGAATTTGAAAAAGTAAGACCAAAGTAAGGGAAGCTTTCTTTACTTTGGTCTTATTATGTAATAGATGCTTTGCGTCCTCCTGTAAAAATCACCAAAAGAAGACAGTTATTATACAGACATTATATAACTGTTTTTTTCGATTGTCTCTTCTGCAGTGATATGTATATTAGCACTTATTTCAGAACCACTTCCAATTAAAACATTACTTCCAATACTGCTATTAGGGCCAATTGTAACAAAATCTTCAACAATAGTATTGCTTGCAATCACTGCGTTGCTACCAATAACACAATGGTTACCAATTTGAACATCAGGAGCAATGGATGCTCCAGGTAAAATAAGAGTGCCTTTGCCGATATCCGCTCTTTTAGAGACATGCGCTTTAGGATGTATCAGTGAACAGTATTTCCAAAAACAGTTTTCGGAAACAATTCTTTGTCGTAATCCCGAATCGAGAACAGCTACAAATACCATATCTTCTTCCTGATTTATCTCCTCGTGAAGTTCAACCGGATAATCAAAGACATCATTAATAAGCAATGATTTATCAATAAGACCTGCAATATCCAATTTAAGATCTTCTGCAGTTTCGACAGCAACTTTAGCGTGTGCTGTAGCGCCATAAATATATAACATCTCGCAAAAGTAAAAAATACCAAATCAAAAGCAGGAATTAATTGTTATTGTTATGTAATGTGTTATTTTTAAATTAGCAGTTCGCGAATATAGTAGTACAAGTGACCGTTAAGTCTAGTATAATCACATTGCAATACATTTGATTGTAACCCAAACAAAGACAATTTTCAATCTTATCTCCAGCTACAAAAGGGTGTTTGTATCGGAAATATATTGTGTTTGCAATCAAATTTATCTAAGTTTGTCATCAATCAATTTATATAAAAAATGATTCAACGTATTCAAACCATTTATTTGCTGGTAGCCGGACTTGTTTTGTTTGGCTTATTTCTGTTTCCATATGTTCATTATAATGATCTTGTAGGCCTTGGAAAAGATGTAAAAGTAACAGGTATTTATGGAACGTCGGCTGGTTTGCCAACACATGAAACTGGTTTTTATTATATCTTACAGATCATTGCAACGGTAGTAATTGGCCTGTTACCCCTATATACCATCTTCAAATTTAAGAATCGCAAAACTCAGATAAAATTGATTCTTCTGAATATTGTATTGATCATTTTATTAGGCATATGGTTATATGCAAGTGCAAGTGGTCATTTAGTAACGGTAAATCAGTTTTTAGGAGCAGGGACAATTGGTGTCGGCTTCTTTTTATTGCCGATATCCATTATTTTTCTATCCTTAGCATTAGGAGCAATTCGTAAAGATGAAAAATTGATCAAGTCTGCAGATCGATTACGTTAATAAGAAAAACAAGATTTAATATAGAAAGCTATGTATTCAGTACATAGCTTTTTTTAATTTTTAAAAATGAAACCAGCATCTGCATATTCTTCACAAATAGTAGTGAATATGCTCATGCTAGTTTGATTACAGTTAAAAACAGATTATATTCAATGAAAATAATAATAAAAGACCTCGTTATCATATGCATGTTTATTTTATTTGGACAGTTTGTGTATGCACAGTCCGATAAGATAGAAAAGGAGCCATTAGTAGTAGATGAAATTCAAGTTGATGTTAAAAGCGTCCAGATTGATGCTAAATTAAAGACTGCAACCGTAGAGCTTTTTCTTACCTCTTACAATAGAAATGAACGCGAACTTAAATTAAACACTTATGGTACGCAATTGGTTGATGTAAAAGGTAAAAAATATCTGTTCGGAACGCTAAGTCTAGGGAAAATTCTGGTAAAATTAGAGGACAAGCAAAACTACATTAACTATTTAATGAAAATGGATGAACCTGTATTGTTGACCCTAAAAATTGCAAACTGGGGAAAAGAAAAACCAAAAGAATTGATTCTTGTCTTTGAAAACAGTGAAGAAGAAGGTCACTATATAGAAACGGCTGTTCAATTATAATTGAACAGCCGTTTCTATATAAATTTAATAACTTATCTGCTGTATCGAATTTGTTGGCGATCCATCATACCCATCTGATCTTTCATCATTTTGATTTGATCGGCCAATAATTTACTCTTATCTGCTTTTTTAGCTTCCTGTAAATATTTCTCTGCCTCACGCTTATTACGTTTTGCCATTGCTATACCTGCTAAACTAAGTTTTGCTAATGCAATATTGTGATCCATATGAAGACCTAATGTCAATGCCTTTTTGAAATATTTCTCAGCTTGCATAGGAGCACGTTGCGATTCGATCAGGCCGATTAACATATTGTAATAACCATATTGAGCCGGAATTAACTGCTTTTCATAGTTTGTGATTTTATTTAACCATTTTTCAGCTTTTGGCATATCTTGCTTGCGAAGAAACCATTGCGCCAGTAACATATATTCATGGAAGAAAACTGTTACAAATCCGATTATTGTTAAGAATATTCCTAAAATACCCCATCCCCATTGGCCAATCCAAAATAAAGCAACTGTTCCGATTAATAGCACACTGCTAATAATAATTCTTACAAGATTTGACATAAGTCTATATTTAATGTAAATGTATATCGAGTTTAATTTTGCAAATATCCGTTAAATTGTGCGCTAAAGCAACTTGTTTTAGTTGTTATTTTGTAAAATTGTATATTTAGAATATGGGAAAACGTTTTGATAAATCTTGGGAACCGATTTTGGGCCCACTTTTAGGTCAGTCTTATATGGTTGATCTATCTTTTTTTGTGCAACAAGCAAGAGATAATGGACAAGTATTTCCTCCGCAAGATCTAGTATTCAATGCATTTCGATTAACAACTTTTGATTCTCTTAAAGTAGTGATTTTGGGTCAGGATCCTTATCACAACGATGGTCAAGCTCACGGTCTGGCATTTTCGGTTCCAGAGGGTATTGCATTACCGCCATCCTTAAAGAATATTTTTAAAGAATTGGAAACAGATATTTTGGACTTTAAAATTCCGAAATCAGGAGATTTATCGTATTGGGGCAAACAGGGAGTTTTATTATTGAATGCTACTCTTACAGTCAATGCACATCAAGCAGGGTCACATCAGAAAAAAGGTTGGGAAAAGTTCACAGATCAGGTTATTCAGGCAATTTCAGAAAATAAGGAAGCTGTAGTCTTTTTATTGTGGGGTGCATATGCACAGAAAAAGGCGAGCCTAATAAACGCTCAGAAACATTTGGTTTTGACAGCAGTACATCCATCACCTTTATCTGTTTATCGTGGGTTTTTCGGATGCAGGCATTTTTCTCAGACAAATGTCTTCTTACAGCAACGTGGAGAAAAACCGATTGACTGGAAATTGATCTAGCTATCCATCTCAAGCAGTCATAACTTCCGCTAGTAACGATTGCAGTTCTTGAGTAGAAATATGATGGAGATGATTTATTTTGATTTTTCGTTGCTTATAAAGCACATGTGTCATTTGAAGATGGCTGTCATAAGTTATTTTTAGATCTTGCAAACACGTTATTCTTTCTTCAATCTCACCGATAATCGCATATTCAAAAGTGCCGATTATGGTAAACCGCTGTATGAGTAACTGATTGTTTCTAAGCAACGATAGATCAAACCAGGCTCCTTCACCAACGCCACCGAGATATTGAGAACTCTCAGGGATATGAAGCGGTTTATGTTTAGATAACATGCTTCCGATACTGATGTCTTCAGGGAGTAAAGCAGCCTGTTTGCTGTATACGTTTTCACTTAGCTTTTTAATTAAGAATAAGAGTGATTGAACGCGAGACATTCTGAAATTCTGCAATCCATATTCTGGAGAATAACGGTAAATCATTTTGTTCTCAGCAGAATTGACAATATTGCTGATCGGACTAGCTTTAATAGTTTCCGGAAAATTAATTGGATGGGACCAGCAAAATTGGCGTGAAGAAGCAAACAGTAGCCGTGTAATGAAACGGGAGCAGTTATTGTTTCCTTTTGCCACTGCTCCGTAAGGATAGGAACCTTTCTGTACCCATTTATCTGCAAATGCTTTTGCATGGTCAAAGTTAAGTCCTTTGACAATAGAGAAGAAAAGTTCACCACTTCCCTGCATAGCAGGTTTCATATCTTCAAAATGAGCAACGATAGCCTCTAAATTTGAAATCTCCCCATTGTTGAACGTCGCTTTGATACTGATTGATAAAAGAGGGTCTGATTCCTTTGATCTTGTTCGTCCATAACCTCGCGGGGAGATATATCTGCCAAAATCATAATAAAACAAATCGCCTGTTTTTGAGGAAATGATAACAACACCAGTATGTCCAACCTTAAAATTTAAATTCTTAACGATCCCTATTTTTTTGAAAAACATCATCCATTTTTCATCACCTCTTATTGTGGCATCTGGCCAAGAAAGAATAAGTGCAAAATCAGGATATGGTGTAATAGTATCTGTCATAACTGTCTTGTAAAGATAATAAATATAATTTATTGCCTTCTCTAATGCTGTCACATGCGAAAAATAGTAATTATGAATAACTATTTTTTCACAGTTTTATTTATGATAAATTCATTATCAACACGTAACCTTAATCTACTTTTATCAGTCAAGTATATTAGAAAGAATATGGTATATCAATTATAGTAGTTGTCAAGTAATGAATGGAAAGCAAAATAACTGGTACTAAAATCGAGCCGATTTTTAAGTGGGACAGCAGATTTTTCGCTAAAGTGAAAATCCCTAAGACAGATCATAAAGGAAGTAATCCAAAATAGGGATG
This sequence comes from Sphingobacterium sp. MYb388, assembly GCF_037479535.1. Taxonomy (NCBI): domain Bacteria; kingdom Pseudomonadati; phylum Bacteroidota; class Sphingobacteriia; order Sphingobacteriales; family Sphingobacteriaceae; genus Sphingobacterium; species Sphingobacterium sp. MYb388. Next base: position 500,039 of record NZ_JBBGYV010000003.1, read on the forward strand.
TATATATACGATGAAGAACATTGCCCATCAGCAGCAAGCAAAATGGACAATGTATTTATTCATTAATATTCCAAAGGAATAATAGGTTCTTTTTTACTTGTGGACATTATCATCATGGTCTGGAAAGTTTTTACAAACGGAATCTTAGCTATTTTTTCCATAATTACAGCTTCATATGCTTTAATATCCTTAACATATACTTTAAGCATGAAATCACAGCTTCCTGTTACGTGGTGACATTCAGTTACTTCTGGAATCATTTTAACTGCTGCCACAAATTCTGGGATAGCATTGTGTGTGTGAAAATCCAACGATATTTGTATGAAAGATTTGATTCCTAATCCTAATTTTTCTTCATCAACAAATGCGTGGTAGCTCTTTATAAATCCCGAATTTTCAAGTTTCCGTACTCGTTCCAATGTTGGAGCGGGCGAAAGTCCGATGCTTGAAGCTAGTTGCAGGTTGGTGATACGTCCGTTCTCCTGTAATAATTTTAGGATTTTTAAATCTGTTTTATCTGGCAAAAATGGCATATTCAACTATTTTTATTGGTGATATTCTGTAAATATACACAATTGTTCCAAATTTAATTTGGTGTTGTAGTGTGTTTTTGATTTTTAATTTTTTGTATAATCAAAAACAATATTTTAAACCATATGATATAGATTTTTGTTATGGTGAATCATTTGTTTGTAAAAAAAGAGCTACCTGTTAAGCTTAGAGTGCGTAAAAAGTGACATTCGTCACTTTTTTTATCAAAATGGGCGCTTAAACTACTAAAAGTAACGTTTTATTGGCATGTAAATCGTAACTTTGTCGTTCAGAAGATTGTGGGTTTTACCTGAATGCAATTTTTTAAACCGTGAGAGCGAACTATGAGTACTAAAGACGACGATTTACTAAAAGAGCTGGAGCTCGAAGAATATAAATACGGGTTCACAACAGACATCGAAATGGAATTTGCGCCGATTGGTCTTACAGAAGACACCGTGCGTTTTATTTCAGCTAAGAAAAACGAGCCTGAATGGTTATTGGAATGGAGATTAAAAGCATTCCGTCATTTTCAGACCTTAAAAATGCCGAAATGGCAAAATTTCGAAACACCAGAGGTTGATTTTCAAGGCATTTCCTATTATGCGGCGCCAAAGGCAAAACCGCAATTGAACAGTTTAGATGAAGTAGACCCTGAGTTATTGTCTACATTCGCTAAGCTTGGAATTCCTTTGGACGAGCAGAAAATTTTGGCAGGTGTAGTTGCCGTAGATGCTGTATTTGATTCAGTATCTGTGAAAACAACTTTCCGTGAAAAATTAAAAGAACAAGGTGTTATCTTTTGTTCTTTCGGTGAAGCTGTTCAAGAGCACCCTGAATTGGTTAAAAAATATTTAGGATCAGTTGTTCCTCAAACAGATAATATTTACGCCGCATTAAATTCAGCAGTATTCTCTGATGGATCTTTCGTTTACATTCCGAAAGGCGTTCGTTGCCCAATGGAATTGTCTACTTATTTCCGTATCAACGCACAAAATACAGGTCAATTTGAACGTACATTAATTGTTGCTGAAGAAGGCGCTTATGTCTCCTATTTAGAAGGTTGTACAGCTCCTATGCGCGATGAAAATCAATTGCACGCAGCAGTAGTCGAATTAATTGCAGAAAAAGACGCTGAAATAAAATATTCTACCGTTCAAAACTGGTATCCTGGTGATAAAGACGGTAAAGGTGGTATCTTCAACTTCGTTACAAAACGTGGTATTTGTAAAGGTGATAATAGCAAAATTTCCTGGACACAAGTAGAAACTGGGTCAGCAATTACATGGAAATATCCCGGTGTCATCTTAAAAGGCGATAATTCAGTTGGTGAATTTTATTCGGTAGCAATGACACGTAATATGCAAGTCGCAGATACAGGTACCAAGATGATTCACATCGGAAAAAACACCAAATCAAAGATTATTTCTAAAGGTATTTCTGCAGGCAAAAGCCACAACAGTTACAGAGGTTTGGTGAAAATCGGACCAAATGCAGATAACGCAAGAAACTTTACACAATGTGACTCCTTACTAATCGGAGACCGTTGTGGTGCACATACGTTCCCTTATATTGAAAATCGTAATAATACAGCAACTTTAGAACATGAGGCTACCACTTCAAAAATAGGAGAAGATCAAGTCTTTTACCTCAATCAACGTGGTATCGATTCGGAGAAGGCAGTAGGGTTAATTGTCAATGGTTACGCAAAGGAAGTATTAAACCAGTTACCGATGGAATTTGCTGTTGAAGCACAGAAGTTGTTGGCGATTTCGTTAGAAGGTTCAGTAGGATAGATAAAAAAATAGTTGCAACCAGAGTACTTGTTTAAAGTACCATGCGCAATACACAATACTAATAAAGAAATGTTAAGTATAAAAAATTTACACGCGTCTGTAGACGGCAAACAAATTTTAAAAGGTTTAAATCTTGAAGTAAAAGCAGGTGAGATTCATGCAATCATGGGTCCCAATGGTGCTGGTAAAAGTACTTTAGGAAATGTTTTAGCTGGTCGTGATGCGTACGAAGTGACAGAAGGTGAAGCTTTATTGGACAACGTTGATCTATTGGATTTATCTCCAGAAGATCGTGCTCGTGAAGGGCTGTTCTTAGCTTTCCAATATCCAATTGAAATACCAGGAGTATCGAACATTAACTTCTTGAAAACAGCAGTTAACGATATTCGTGCATATAAAGGTCTGCCTCCAATGGAAGCAAAAGAATTCTTAAAAACAGTGAAAGAAAAGCAACAGTTGGTAGAATTCTCTGCGAACTTGGCTAACCGTTCATTGAATGAAGGATTCTCAGGTGGTGAGAAAAAAAGAAATGAGATCTTCCAGCTGGCCATGTTAAATCCTAAATTATCTATTTTGGATGAAACAGATTCAGGTTTGGATATCGATGCTTTACGTATCGTAGCAAATGGTGTTAATCAATTGCGTTCTAAAGATAATGCTTTCGTAGTTATCACGCATTACCAACGTCTTTTAGATTATATCGTGCCAGATGTTGTTCACGTATTATACAACGGACGTATTGTAAAATCTGGTCCTAAAGAATTAGCTTTAGAATTAGAAGAAAAAGGTTACGATTGGTTAAAAGAATTAGACGCACAAAACGCATAATTACACAAATCTTGTGAAAGAATAGAGGTGTTAATTAGCGATTTGATTAAAATATAAAATGAATACATTAGTTTCAGAATCATTACTTCAACAAGTGTTGAGCAATTTTCAAGAGCAAGTAGCGGAGCCTACTTTTTTGTCGGCAATACGTCAGCAAGCTTTTGATCGCTTCTCAGCAGTTGGCTTTCCAACGGTGAAAGACGAAGAGTGGAAATATACCAATATTCATAAGCTTATCGATCAATCATATGTATTGAATTCGGATGTGGATATTGAAGGATTAGATTTTAGTGCCGGTGAAATTCCAAATTTGGATGCACACCGCATTGTGTTGGTTAACGGTCAATACATGCTGTTATTCTCTTCTTTAGAAGAAGAAAAAGGCCTTATCGTGAAAACGATGGAGGATGCTGTAGAAGAACCTGCTTTTCAAGCGCATTTTGCACAACATGCAGACAAAACTAGTAATCCTTTCGTAGCATTGAATACAGCTGGTTTTACAAATGGTGTTTTTATTGCACTTGCAAAAAATACAATTTTATCTAAGCCGATCCATATTATCCATGTTGCGACAGGTACAGAAGATTTCTTTTCACAGACACGTAATTTAATCGTGCTGGAAGCAAATGCTGAAGCAGAGATTATCGAGTCTTATATGACTGTTGCTGGTGCCGCTAAAAACATTCAAAATAAAGTATCAGAGATCATTGTCAAAGAAAATGCTAAAATGCAACATTACTATTTGCAAGTAGCGGAATCTGCGAGTAATTATTTCAATCATACGGAAGTATATCAAGAGAAATATAGCTTATACAATAACTATAACTGTAATTTTCCTGGAGCAGCTTTTATAAGAAATAATATCAACGTACGTCTTGACGCTGAAAATGTGGAAAGCCACTTATACGGTATCAACTTGACAGATGATAAACAGTTGGTCGATAACCACACAGAAGTGGATCATATGAAACCACATTGTGAATCTTACGAATGGTATAAAAATATTACGCAGGGAGAATCTGCAGCTGTTTTTAATGGTAAGATTTTCGTACGTGAGGATGCTCAAAAAACAAATGCATTTCAGCAAAATAATAACTTGTTGATCTCAGATAAATCTGCAGTTTATACGAAGCCTCAGCTTGAAATTTTTGCTGATGATGTGAAGTGTTCACACGGTTGTACAATTGGACAATTTGATAACGATGCCCTATTTTATTTAAGAGCTAGAGGTATTGGTGAAGAAGCTGCTCGTATCTTATTGGTACATGCATTTGCATTTGATGTAACGACTCGTTTCTCGAATGAGGTTGTTCGTCAATATGTCGAAGAATTAGTTGAAGAAAACTTAACTAGTAAATAGGTTAACTTCCTAGGTGCAATAAAATACTAGGTGCAATAAAATAAAAGCGTTTGAGCTCTAATTCAAACGCTTTTATTTCTAAATAATTTCAAGATCTGGATTTACTTTTAGTAATTCTTGTATAAATGAATCCTCAGAACGAGGATTTACAAAAACATCATCATATTTATTGAAATGTATTACTAAACCCTTCTGGTAAGGATTTAAAAAAGGGTAGATTCCTCTGATTTGATTTCGCTCTATTTTTCTAATTGTACTAATGGGGATTGTTTTTTTTTCTAAAAAATTGTTTAGCTGAAGAAATTCATTTGTAATATGATATTTTGGAGATATAAACATAGCATACCAGATAAATCCAAGCAATGAAGTTGATAATAGTGCTCCCAGAAAAAGTCCTTTATTAATACTTCCGTAGGAATTGAAAACAAATAAGGTAAGGATAATAAGTAACCAGACATAAGTTCCTTTACCAATTTTAGGGTGATAACTTTTCATAATCATTGTTTTTTGGCTTTAATTCCTTTAATATAGTGATTTTTTCACTTTTCTACAAGTATTAGTATTGCGCTTGATGCTTAATATATAATTTTAAACTTTGTAAGTTTTTAGGCTCTTTGTTGATGAATAAATATATAACTTCATTTTATTTTAAACGTAATCGATTTATAATCTTAGGGTTATCGCTATTTGTGATAGTTTCGATCTACGTCTTGATGTTTCGAGTCATTGACCATAGGTTACACACTTTAAACAAGAGGATTTTAAAAGAGATGTCATTTGAGAAATCACAATTAGTCCAAAAAGAATTCGATGATTTTGATTGTGTTTTCCATTTGATGGGGCTTGCTGCTGATGAAGGACAGCAAAAATTTATGAATAAACTGATTGATCAAGACAGTGTGCGACAGTTTCTCATTGCCTACACATATTGGAGATCTGATGGTCTTAATTTTTCAAAAAGTCTGGAATGGTATGCCGATCCGAAGGCCGTAGATCCCGTGATTAAGAGTACAGCATTACCAGAAGATTTCAGAAAAACAAAATTTATTAAAAGTGAAAAAGGGATGTATTTACATGTTTATGTCCCAACCGATGAGGGAATTCTTCAGCTGACACTAGATCTGCATAAACTGAACGCTTATTTTTGGGCTGGAAATCCAGGAACCCGGGCATATTTTGAAGTATATGATGCCAATGGAATATGTTTGATTTATCCTGATGAAAAACAAATAGGAAAAAAAAGAATAAAGAGCTGGAAGCAATATCCTGTGAAAAATAATCTGGTCATGTCAGACTATATTCTGATGGAAGTTCTGTTGGATGAATATAAATTCAAAGGAACATTTGAAAATAATCGATTATTTGTGAATGTGCTATTGATGCTGACAGAAGATGATGTACGTGATATTAGTAACAAGACATTCCTTCTAGGTGCTATAGGTATTGCTACCATGTTATTTTTTATGTTTTTGCTTGACATTCAAAATAGAAAAGCGAAGCGATTGCGGCTAAAAAATCTGGAATATCAAAAAGAAGATGCTTTGCTTCGCTTTGAAAATTTGAAACGGAAAGTAGATCCACATTTTCTGTTTAATGCTTTGGGATCCCTACAGCAATTAATTGGCAAAGATCCGGCTCAAGCAAAAGTTTTTGTTGGGAAGATGGCAAAAGTATACCGGAAGTTTTTAAGTGGTGATGAGTCAGGTCTAGCAACGATAAGAGAAGAATTGGCACTTGCAGAGGAATATTTTTTCATGCAAAAAATACGTTTTGGAGATACCTTAAGTCCATTGAAAATCAACGTCACTCCAGAGGTCATATCTTTATTTATTCCGAAATTCAGTTTGCAGATTTTAATTGAAAATGCCATCAAACACAATGAACTTCGTAAGGAGCAGCCATTATCAATTACGATTGAAGAGCAGGAAGGAAGATTGGTCGTTCGTAATACTGTATTGTTCAAAAACCCGGATATGGACGCCGCAGGTTATGGAACCAAAATGATAGCACATGTTTACGATTTTTACCAGGTACAAGGGTTTGAAATCCAGTATCATGATGCTGATTTTATTGTATATCTACCATTCATCCATATTGACAGTCGATAAAGATAAAATAATAATTTTAGAGCACTGGACTATTTCTTCCAGTAAAACTGCGGATTCACTCCTGAAATTCACGCCTTCACTCGGATTCGCTTTTTGGAACCATAATATATTGGCATCTTCACCACCCTATATCTATGAGTCCTATTTTAATTTAAACAAATGAATAATCTGCCTTTCAAAAGAAATTCAGCATTAGCAAGCTTTGGTTTCTTTTCTATTTTCATTCTCAATTCTTGTCAGCTGCTCAGTCCTCTAGGCTTAGGTAAAAAGAAAGATGTTGTCGCTGATTCCACAAAAAAGGATTCTGCTTTAGTTTACGACAAGTTTCTAAAAAATGCCAAAATTGATAGCGGGATTTTTAATGTTATTAATAAAGAGAAAGATTTCTTTTTCGAAATACCGGTTGAGAAACTGGATAAAGACTTTTTGTTGATCAATAAAATCTCTTCTGTACCCTTAGCTTTGAATGAAGCAGGTTTAAATAAGGGTATGAATTATGAAAATAAAGTAATACGTTTCTCCCTAAAAAAAGCGCGGAAAGAGATTTGGGCAAGTGAGCTCAAACCTCAGGTAGAAGTACCTAAAGAAGATGCGATAGCACGCTCAGTCGCCGATAATTTTACAGCATCTTTTATTGAATCATTTAAAATTGAAGGCTATAATAAAGATTCATCGTCAGTAATTATCAAAATAAATAAAGTATTTGATGGAACTGAGAAAAGTTTTAATGATGTATTTACCAATATTGGATTAGGTACTTCTCCTAAAACTGCATTATCATTGATCGATCAGATGAAATCATTTGATAACAACATCGTGATTCGCTCCATATTATCTACACGTGTCACCGAAGGGAATGAATCTATTCCAATCAGTTTAACCATCACTAGTAATATATTAGAATTGCCTAAAGATGCAATGAAGCCACGTTTCTCAGATCCTAGGGTAGGTTATTTTACTACTCCACGCTGGTATTTTTCAGATAAGCAGCAAGAAATGGAGAAAAGAGAACTGGTAACACGCTGGCGGTTAGAGCCACGTGAAGAAGATGTGGAACGTTATTTAGCGGGCGAACTGGTTGTTCCAAAGAAACCAATAGTTTTCTACATTGATCCAGCTACTCCACAGCAATGGCGTAAACAAATTATCGAAGGAGTGCACGATTGGCAAAAAGCCTTTGAAGAGGCCGGTTTTAAAGATGCCATCATTGCAAAAGAAGTTCCAAAAGGAATGGACTTTGATATCGATGATGCAAATACATCAGCCATCACTTATGCAGCTTCTCCACAGGCCAATGCGATGGGACCATCAGTTGTTGATCCACGTACCGGTGAGATTTTAGAAGCAGATGTAATCTGGTGGCATAATGTAATGACTGCTTTAAATACCTGGATGCGTGTACAGACAGGAACGATCGATCCATCTGTTCGCGGTAACGTGTTCTCCGATGAGAAAATGGCACATGCCATCCGCTTTGTATCATCACACGAGATTGGACATACATTAGGATTGAAGCATAATATGGGATCGTCTTTTAGTTTCCCTGTAGATTCATTGCGTTCAGCTTCCTTTACACAGAAGATGGGAGGGACAGCAACATCCATTATGGATTATGCCCGCTTTAATTATGTGGCACAACCAGAAGATCAAGTACAGGCTATTACGCCAGTGATTGGTTTATATGATAAGTATGCAATTGCCTGGGCCTACCGTTGGTATCCAAATAAGACTGCCTGGGATGAACTTCCATTGCTAAAAAAAGAAATTGAATCGAAGCAGGACAATCCTTACTATTGGTACGGAGAGCAACAGGACCCTAAAAATACAGTTGATCCAAGATCGCAGTCAGAAGATTTAGGAGACAATGCCATGCTTGCTGGTACATATGGGTTGAAAAATCTGAAACGTATCATGCCACAGATCATTAACTGGACGACTACTTCAGGTCAGGATTACTATAAAGCAGGTAAATTATATATGGCTGTTATTGGTCAGTGGTATGCTTATGCAGATCATGTTTCCAACAATATCGGTGGTATCTATCTCAATAATCCTGTTTTAGGTGACGGTAAAGACGCATATGCACCAGTGCCACGCCAGAAACAGGTAGAAGCATTAGCTTACTTAAAAGAAAACGTTTTCACTTTGCCAGAGTGGTTGTTCCGAAAAGAATTGATGACAAAAACATTTCCATTAAAAGATAGTCCAGTAGGTTCTTTCGAATATGCGCCTTATACATTAAAAAGAGAATTTCAATACAGCTTATTATATAATTTACTTCAAGATCAGCGCTTATTGCGCATGACCGAGATGGAACTACTTTTCGGACGTGCTCAAGCGTGGAGTGTAGAGGAATTTCTGAAAACATTACGTCAGGAGATATTTGCAAAAACTTTAAAAAAGCAAAACTTAGATATTGATGCCCGTATGTTGCAGCAGAACTATATCGATATATTATTGGTAACCAATAATAAAAGTATGGATAAGTTGAATACGAAAAAATTGTCTTTTGTAGATCAATTTATGAAAGTGGCTAAACCAGCGTTCTGTCCGATACATGCAACAGCACATACTAATTCTGATGAACATGATTTACGCAATGTGCATGTTTCAGGTATGAGCAGAACATCTGAAATGCTGACCGTGAAGCGAGCGGAATTAATCCAGATACAGAAGTTGTTGAAAGCAGCGCAGTCTTCAGGAGATTTTACCACTCAGGCACATTATCAGGACCTGTTAATGCGGATCAATAGTTCGTTAAATGTGAATAATTAACAAAAATCTATATATAAAAAACAAATGAACAAATTCTTACTCTTTGTCATCTTTTCTTGCGTGCAACTTACTTCGTATGCACAAGAAACGATAACCCTAAAGGGAAAAGTGTTGGATAGCAAAACACAAACACCGATATTAGGTGCTACAGTTTTTATTGAAAGCACAGCAGTAGGGGAATCTACGGGCGTAGTTGGTCAAATACAACAATCTGCATTGGGAGCAGTGACCGACAATGCTGGTAATTTTACGCTAACTGTACCGACGGACGTTAAATATTTTACGGTTTCCTTTGTAGGGTACCAAAATAAGCAAGTCCAGGTAGCAAAGGTATACAACACGATCTTTTTGGAGGCAACAGATAATGCTCTTGATGAAGTGATCGTAACAGGGTATACCAATATCAGTAAGGTCAAAAACACGACCGCTTATAATAAGCTGAAATTAGATGATATCAAGCAAACCGGTGTGTCTAGTGTTGACCAATTACTGGAAGGACAGGTAGCAGGTTTACAATTAAGCAATCTTAATGGTGGACCAAACAGTGCACCAAAGATTCGTATCCGCGGTACCGTATCCTTAAATGGAACACAAGATCCACTATGGGTAATTGATGGTTTACCGATCGAAGGAACTGCATTGCCCAATACTTTCGATAAAGATAATTTGAACAATCTGTCGAATTTACCGATTGCAGGTATCAATCCAGATGATATTGCGGATATTACCGTATTGAAAGATGCCGCGGCAACTTCAATTTATGGCGCTAGAGCTGCCAATGGTGTTATCGTCATTACAACTAAAAAAGGTAAAAAAGGACCTACACAGGTTTCTGTATCGGCAAATAGTTTCGTTACGCAAAAACCTGATTTTACGAAACTCAACCTGATGAACGCATCAGAAAAGGTTGAGTTTGAATTAGGGATGGCCAATCGTTCGGATTTGACTTACCGTACTAACCAAGGCGCTATTGCTCGGTTGTTGAGTGCTAATAATGAATTAGATTCTTATCGTAAATTTGGTATAACGGGCCTTTCTAAAACAACACAAGATGCGATCAGTCAATTGCGCAGTCAGAGTCATAACTGGGGAGATGAATTGTACCGTACTGCATTAAATCAGCAATATACAGCAGCAATATCTGGAGGATCTGATGGACATGATTTTTATTTATCAGGTGGATTCTATGATGAACAAGCAGCTACCAAAGGGGTCGGAATGCGTCGTTATTCATTGACTTTAAATAATAACTTTAAGATCAGTAATAAGCTAAAGGCTGGTATCAATTTATTGGGATCATCTACAGATCGTAATAATTTCATTCAGGATCGTGATGCATTTACAAACCCCAATACCTATGCACGGACAGTTAACCCATATTTGACGCCAAGAGACGCACAGGGTAATTATGTGTATGACCAAGATATCGTAGGCTATGAAAGAGATACCTATATTCCTTTCAATGCTCTAGAAGAACGTGCAAATACAAATTATAATTTGAATAACAAAAGCTTAAAAGCGATTGCAAATTTAACCTATCAGATTTTGCCATCGTTATCTTTACGTACTGAACTGGGTTTGCAATTTGAAGAGTCAGGCACAGAGCGTTTCGCTGACAAGGAAAGTTATAATACAAGAAAGTTTAGGGCACAAACACGTTATTATGATAGTGCTTCAAAAACAAATAAGTATTTTTTGCCTGATGGCGGGCAAATCCAGAATGATAAGAACAGTATTTTTCAATACAACTGGAAATCTTTTGCTCAATACAACTTGAAATTCGATGATCACCATGATATTGAAATCATGGCAGGTACGGAGTTGAGAAGATCTAAAAATACGGGTATAATGACACGCGGTTTTGGTTACAATCCAAAAACATTGACAACTCAGCCTATTTTGTTCCCATCTAGTAATTATGCGACTGATAAAAAATATCAGCAATATGTTAAAACAATAGGTGAATCTTCTTATGCATCATTTTATGCAAATGCTTCATATAGTTATGATCGTAAATATAATATATATGGTAGTATCCGTTACGATGGCTCCAATATGTTTGGTGTAGATCCTAAATATAGATTCTTACCCATCTGGTCACTATCGGGATCATGGAATGCAAAAGAAGAAGATTTCTTGAAAGATCAGGAATGGGTTTCTAATCTGAAATTTCGTGGTTCTTACGGTATACAAGGTAATATTGATCGTAATTCATATCCATTTATTATCGGTACATATAGTAATGGATCTATGTTGCCTGGAAATAACGAAGAAAGCATTGTTGTTGACATGCCTGCTAATGATAAATTACGTTGGGAGCGTACACAGTCCTGGAATGCAGGTTTTGATTTCGGAATTCTAAAAAATAGAGTACAGTTTACGGTTGATTATTATAATCGTTTATCGACAGATCTAATTGGTACAAGTCAATTGCCATTAGAAAATGGATTCCCGAATGTATCACGCAACTGGGCATCTGTTAGCAATGATGGTATTGAATTCTCAGTTAATAGCCAAAATATCGTGCGTGATCGTTTCTCTTGGTCGACAGATTTTAATATTGCACATAACCGTAATAAGTTGAAACGTGTGATGGCAGATCCGACAGCTTACAATGTAGATGCGCGTGCAGGTAATCCGATCAATGCGATGTATGAAATTGAGACAGCTGGTTTGGATGCTGATGGTTTGCCTCAGTTCTACAACGATCAAGGAGCTGTCGTATCATATGAAGATTACTTTCAATTGTTTGATCCCTATGCAGATATGGCGCCGGGTCTTTTTGTAAATTCATCGATGAATAACAATGAATATCAGAATAAATTTAAATACAAAGGTAGTATGGACCCTAAATTTGTTGGTGGTATGACAAACAGGTTCCGCTATGCTAATTTTGATCTAGCTGTTTCAGTTGTATTTAATATTGACCAATGGATGAGACGTAGTCCAACTTATAATCCAGCCATTGTAGATCGCGGATCCAATTATACAAAAGATGTACTGCAGGCATTGACTCCAGGCTCAAAAGATTTTATTGCAATAGGTTCGACAAGCGCTGAAGCGAGTGATCGCTGGATGGCCTACAGCTGGATGGATGGTAACGATCCATCAAATGCTTTTAAATATTTAGATATCTGGTCTAAAAAGATGAGTTATTTACGTGTCAATAGCATCCGTTTAGGTTATACTTTGCCAAAATCAGTAGCAAATAAAATTCAGGCATCTAATATCCGATTTAATATAGAAGGACGTAACCTGTTTGTTTTTGGTAATAATTATGATGGATATTTTGATCCGGAAACGTTTGGTAATAACTATGCACAACCCATCTCCAAATCATTTGCTTTTGGTTTAACAGCATCATTTTAATTAAGATATCCATGAAAAAGAATTTATTATATATAGGATTGTTAGTTGGTGGGCTTTTAAGCACTTCTTGCAATAAATACTTAGATATACAACCAGTAGGAACTGTTGTTCCTACTACAGAAGCTGATTTTAGAGCTTTGATGTTTAGTGGCTATAAAGTTTATCCAGAACACAAATCATACTTAAACTTACGTACAGACGAGTTGTTATTGGATGAATTTTCTACCGATCTGGCAACATTGAAAGATCTTTATCTATGGAATGATCAAAATCCTGATCGCAATACTCAATCCATGGCTTGGGAAACGCTCTTTAAAAGTATTTTCTATGCCAATCACATCATTGCAGAAGCTAAAGACAAAGCAGGAGATACAGATGCTGTAAAGCAAATCCGTGCAGAAGCCTATTTGTTACGTGCTTATGCGCACTTTGAATTATTAAATACCTACGCTGATAATTATAATGCTGCAACAGCTGCAACAGATCGTGGCGTACCGATTTCGATAAAAGTAGACTTGGAGCAATTGTTTGCGCCAGCAACAGTAGAAAAAGTATATGCCCAGATTCTGCAGGATATGGAAGACGCATCTGCTTTATTACAAGTTCAAGATCAGGCGACCAACGTAAAATACAGATTCAGCCGTCGTGCTTACGAAGCCTTTGAAGCACGTTTAAGATTATATCGTGGCGAATGGGAACTTGCAACCAAAGCTGCCGATAAAGGATTAGCGATTAATGCGAATCTAGAAAATTTAAACGAAGTCGGTTCAAAATTACCAAATGATTTTGAATCCAAAGAGATGATTCAGGCATGGGAAGAGGTAGGAAAAACGAATGTTTCTCGCTCAACTTATATTAGTCCATCTTTTATGGCTAAGTATAAAGCGGGAGATTTACGTGTTAATCGTTATTTTCAAAAATTAGGAAGTGACTATGTATCTAAAAAAGGGGGAGATAACCGCTTTAATGTCACGTTTAGAAATGCAGAGTTATATTTAATTAAAGCGGAAACAGCAGCGAGATTGGGACAAAAAGAACAAGCTATTGCAGCTTTGACTACGCTATTAAAAAATAGATTGACCGCAAGTGCTTTTACAACAGCTCAAGTAAAATTGGCAACCCTATCTAATGCTGAACTGATTATGTTTATACTAGATGAGCGTGCTCGAGAACTTGCTTTGGAAGGATTGCGTTGGTACGATTTAAAACGTACAACACGACCTGAAATTGTACATAGCTATCAGTCTAAAGACTATACTTTAATTCAAAATGATCCACGTTATGTCATTCGTTATCCTAAAGAAGCGATATCAAATAATCCAGATTTATAAAATTAGAGCAATTTCATAAATTCCGATCCCCATTCTCGAAAGAATGGGGATTTTTTTTTAAATTCAGCACATGTTTAAAAAGATATTAATCGTAGAAGATGAAAATTGGGCCTCTGAAAGTCTATTGGAGAAATTAGACCAATTGATTGCTACGAAATTTCAATCTACGATTATAACAACAGTGCGTGAAGCTACCGATTGGTTGCTTAAAAATGAAGTCGATCTCATTTTTATGGATGTGCAACTCGGTGATGGATTGAGTTTCGAAATATTTGACCAGGTCAAAGTTCAGGCACCTGTTATTTTTACTACAGCGTTTGAAGATTACGCCTTAAAAGCTTTTCAGAATCAAGGCTATGCCTATTTGTTGAAGCCGTATGACGACGACGAGTTACAACAGGCACTTAATAAAGTCGCGCCGTTTATCGTCCAGGATACCAGGGAGATTCAATACAAAACTCGTTTTCTAGTACGGTATGGTATGCGGTTAAAATCGATACCGACAACAGAAATTGCCTATTTTATGGCTGAAGATAAAATATTGTACGGCTACACAAAAGATGGAGATCAATTTATTGTCGACGATACCATAACAGGTCTTGTGTCTCGCCTGGATCCAACATTCTTTTTTCAGGTCAATCGCAAATTCATTATCCATATAGATTCCATTATAGATATGTTGAAAGTAGCTCGTAATCGCATACGGCTCCAATTACAACCAGCGTTGCCAGCTGGTATCGAAGTTATCGTGAGTGAAGATAAATCATCCGATTTTCAGATGTGGTTGGACCGCTGATTAAGCTGATCGTATGATTTTAATAGCAGGATTGTATTGCAGTAATTCATTTACAAAATTATCATTTCCGTCTGGGCTAATGTATATTTCTTCGTACTTGTTATAGTGTATGATCAAACCTTTGCGGGCAGCTGCTGGTTTAAAACCCACCCATAAAGTCTTTCCAATCTCTATTTTGTGAATTTTGTCAATGGCAATCTTTCCTCTAAAGATACACGTTCGATAAGAAAAATACGGACTGTCTATTGTATACCTCGGTCTTGGTAATAATAATGTGGCTATCAACAATGTCGGAAGACCTATTATAGTCACAAATTCTATAAAAGTAGCTTGTTCAGTACGAAGTGTAACGATCATCATGACTATCATGGATAATATAAGGCCAATGATCATGGCATCCATCAAAGGGTCTTGTCTGCTTCTGAAAACTTTCATAATTTATAGGATGTTGCTAATCTTAAAGTTAACAAATTTTTGTAAATTTGCATCGTTATGAAAGTCGCTTTATATACAACGTTTTATTTTATTCCTTGACGATTTTAGCTCAGTCAAGTAAATAGTTTTTTTAATAAATGATATTTCGCATCATTTAAGGTTGTATAATACTTTATTATTTTATGGAAAAGAAAAATTGGTTTCAAACCTATATGTATATTTGGATTGGACAATTTGTGTCACTGTTGACGAGCTCTGCTGTCAATTTTGCTGTGATTGTCTGGTTGAGTTTAACGCATAAGTCGGCCGAGGTATTGGCTTTGGCAGGTATTGCAGGCTTATTGCCACAGGCACTTATTGGACCCTTCGTAGGTGTTTTAATTGATCGCTGGGACCGGAAAAAGGTAATGATTTTTGCCGATGCATTTATTGCTTTATGCACCCTAATGATGACTTTTATTTTGCAGGAGGCTGCAGTAGGGCTATCGCTGATCTATCTGTTGCTAACTTGTCGTTCCATAGGGGCAGCTTTTCATGCACCAGCGATGCAGGCAATAGCACCACTGATGGTTCCGGAAGATAAATTGCTACGTGTATCTGGAATAAATCAGATGCTTCAGTCCGTCAGTAGTATTGCCGGGCCTGCATTAGGAACGCTGGCGATTACTTATTTTTCAATCGCTCAAGTGCTTTATCTCGATGTTATCGGTGCGGCAGTTGCAATAGTATCGTTGTTCTTTGTCACCATTCCTCATTTAAAGGTTGAATCTAAATTATCCTTTGGACAGGCATGGGGTGATCTGAAACAAGGTATGCAGGCCATCTACCATAATCGTGGCTTGAGCCTATTGTTTTTATACGCGATGATCGCTACTTTTTGTGTTATGCCGATCGCTATTATGTTTCCACTTTTGACAATCGATCATTTTAATGGCGGAAAATGGGAGATGAGTGTGATTGAAATTATATGGGGAGTAGGCATGTTAGTAGGAGGAGGATTATTGGGAGCATTTAAAGTGAATTTTTCGAAAGTAATTATGATCAATACCATGCATATTGTACTGGGATTGACATTTGCTTTTTCAGGATGGTTCCCATCCACTTGGTTCATTCCTTTTGTAATCGTGACTGGAATAGGCGGTGTATCCATGTCGCTGTTCTCAGCCTCTTTTATGACGACCATACAAGAAGAAGTCGCACCCCAAATGTTAGGTCGCGTATTTTCGCTCTATTTTAGTCTTGCTATTCTGCCAAGTGTCATCGGATTACTTTTTACGGGTATGATAGCAGATGTAATTGGAGTAGCCAACGCTTTTGTGATCGCAGGATTATTGATGATGATTGTAGGCGTATTGTCCTTTTTTACACCAGCTGTCATGCGACTGGGAAAAAAAGTGCCCCATAACGAAGCAGTATAAAATAAAAAAGCTTCCAAATTTTGGAAGCTTTTTTATTTTGAGCGAAAGACGAGATTCGAACTCGCGACCCCAACCTTGGCAAGGTTGTGCTCTACCAACTGAGCTACTTTCGCGTTGGTCTTACAAAAATACGGCTTTATTTGAATTTTTGCAAGACCAATTTAATATTTTATCAATTTAATTGATCGCATTGGCACAGTTCATACCATCAATAGCAGCGGAAATAATACCCCCAGCATAACCAGCCCCTTCAGCACAAGGGTAAAGACCCTTAATTTCAGGATGTTGTAAAGATAACTTATCACGGGGAATACGGACGGGTGAAGAAGTGCGGGATTCTACAGCAACAAGGATAGCTTCATTGGTATAGTAACCTTTCATCTTTTTACCGAAGATAGGCAATGCACCGCGTAATGCTTCGTACACAAATTTTGGTAACACCTGAGTTAAATCTGCAGAAACCGTACCCGGTTTATAAGAGTTTTCCGGAAGATCTTTGGATATCCGCCCCTCAACAAAATCAATCATCCGTTGCGCAGGAGCCACCATTTTTCCACCACCAGCTTCAAAAGCACGTTTTTCGATTTCACGTTGAAAATCCAACAACGCAAATGGATTGCTGTCCGATCCCGGAACATCCTCCAGGTTGATCTGGATAACAGTACCAGAATTGGCGTGCGGATTATTGCGTTTCGATGGCGACCAGCCATTCACAACGATTTCATTGTCTGCAGTAGAACAAGGAGCAATGACCCCACCTGGGCACATACAGAACGAAAACACACCACGGCCATTTACCTGTTCCACAAGACTATAATAAGCCGGTGGAAGATGCTCGCTTCGGACTTCACAATGATACTGTGCTTGATCAATAATCTCCTGCGGATGCTCAATTCGAACACCTAGAGCAAAAGCTTTAGCCTCAAGTAACCAGTTTTTAGCACGGAAGAGTTCGAAAATATCACGTGCCGAGTGTCCTGTAGCTACAATGACATGATTTGATTTCAATTGTTTTCCACTTGCAAGTGTGACACCTGTAACCTGATTATTTTCCGTATTGATATCAACTACACGTTGTTCAAAAATAACCTCGCCACCATGCGCGATAATCGTTTCTCGGATGTCCTGAATAATATGAGGTAACTTGTTCGTTCCGATATGAGGGCGCGCATTGACCAAAATATCTTCATTCGCACCATGGGCAACAAAAAGTTTAAGTACTTTCTCAACATCACCACGTTTATCCGAGCGGGTATATAGCTTTCCATCAGAATATGTACCGGCACCACCTTCACCAAAACAATAATTGGAGTCTTCATCAACAATACCTTCGCGGTTTAACTTCGCAAGGTCACGGCGGCGATCCTGCACAGCTTTACCACGTTCAACAATAATAGGTTTAAGCCCTTTTTCCAAACATTGTAGCGCTGCAAATAAACCTGCAGGGCCAGCACCGATAATTAACACTGGTTGTGCGTTATGGGCCAATTTAAAGTGGGTTTCAAAAACTTCATTAATAGGTTCTTCGTCGATAAAAAATATAATACGAGCTCTAAAAACGACATGTCGGCTACGGGCATCAATAGAACGCTTGCGAATTTTAAATCCTTTAATACGCTCACCATTTATTTTCAAGGCTTTAGAACCTTGAATTAGAATATAATTATCGTCCTCAATTCTTTCCGGAGCGATAGCCAGTTCAATTTCTTTCTGCATAAATTTCTTGCTGGGTTTTTATCCCAAAAACAGCCCAAAGTTAAGGATAACTGCTGTATTTTTTTAGTTATAAATACTTAACGCCTAAAATTATTCTTATATTCGTAGGAGTGGTATGAGCTTTGTAGTAAGCTTTCTATCAAAATTTAATTTGAAATATATTAATTCAACAAAAAATGAAAAGATTATTAGTCGCATTCTTTGGTTTAATGGTCGCATTATCTTTCAGTTCATGCGGATACAATACAATGGTATCGCAAGATGAAAATGTAAAAGGAAAATGGGCTCAAGTTGAAAATGCATATCAGAGACGTGCAGATTTAGTTCCGAATTTGGTAAATACCGTAAAAGGAGCAGCAAAGCACGAAGAAAGTACATTAACAGCTGTTGTTGAAGCACGTGCCAAGGCGACTTCTATCACGGTAGATCCTACCAATTTGAATGAAGAAACAATTGCACAATATCAAAAAGTACAGGACCAGTTTTCAGGTTCTTTAAGTAAGTTGATGGCTACAGTAGAAGCTTACCCAGATTTGAAAGCAAATCAAAACTTTTTAGAATTGCAAGCGCAATTAGAAGGTACTGAAAATAGAATTTCAACCGAACGTAGAGCTTACAATGAAGCGGTACAGCAGTTCAATACAACTGTGAGAAGTTTTCCTAACAATTTGATGGCTGGCATGTTTGGCTTTAAAGCAAAAGGAACTTTCACAGCACAAGAAGGTGCGGATAAAGCGCCAGCAGTATCTTTCTAAATACAGCGTATTAGTTTACTAGAAAAGATGAATGATGGCCGAAATTTGTGCACGCATTCATCTTTTTTTATTTAAAAAAGACTTTAGTAATGGGAACATTTTCATCAGAAGAGCAGGAAAAAGTAGTACATGCGATCAGTATTGCGGAAAATAAAACTTCCGGTGAGATCCGTGTGGTTGTTGAGAAACACTGTCCTGGAGAAGTTTTCGATCGTGCAACCCACTATTTTGAAAAGTTGGATATGCATAAGACCGCTTTAAGAAATGGAGTTTTAATCTACTTAGCACACGAAGACCATAAATTTTCCGTTATAGGAGATGCGGGAATTCATAAGAAAGTAGGGGACGATTTCTGGGAGAAAACGAAAGAAATTATGGTTCAGGAATTTCGGAATGCACAATATGTGAATGGTTTGATCCAAGGCATTGAGCATGCAGGCGAACAACTGGCGAAATTTTATCCACGAGAAGACGATGATATTAATGAATTACCGAATGATATTGTTTTTGGCGATAAATAAAAAATGGATAAACGAAAAGAAAATAGGTCATTGACCAAAATTAGATTGTCAGCCATACGTTTTGTTGTCATGACGGCAGTCGCAGTACTATTTAGTATTGCAGGTGTATTTGCACAGGACGATTTTCCGGCGACATCCAACAGATTGGTCAACGATTATACAAACACATTATCGCCCACTCAGGTACAGCAGTTAGAGCAAAAACTACTGGCTTTTGAAGACTCTACCTCCATACAGATTGCGGTAGTCTTGATGAATTCAACAGGATCTTATGATATCAGTGATTATGCCGTAAGACTAGCTCAAAAGTGGGGCGTAGGAAATAAAAAGTACAACACAGGTATTCTGTTGCTTGCCGCAATTGGCGATCGTGCTGTTACTATTCAGACAGGGTACGGTATAGAAGGCGCTGTTCCTGATGCGATCGCACATCGAATTATTGAAAACGAAATAAAGCCAGCTTTCCGGGCGCAGGATTATTTTTCAGGAGTTAATAAGGCAACTGATGCTCTGATTTCCTATACCAAAGGAGAGTATAAAGCAGATCCTAAGCAACCCCAAGGAAAAGGAGGCACTTCAAAGATGTTGATCGTGATTGTGATTGTGATCATTGTCATCGCAGTGATTTCTAGAAAAGGAGGAAACGGTGGAAATGGTGGTGGTAAAGTCATGAATGGTACAGGAACTTCCGATTTGTTTTGGTGGACACTCTTAAATACACTTGGACGAGGCGGTTCCGGAGGTGGCGGCTTTGGTGGCGGTGGAGATAGTGGTGGTTTCGGCGGTTTTGGTGGCGGTGGCTTCGGTGGTGGCGGTGCCAGCGGCAGATGGTAATCCAAACCGTGTAAATGAAGTAATAAATATCAAATTATATACAGATGAAAAAAGGAATATTATTGGGATTAGGACTTATCCCGACTTTAATTTTTGCACAAGAGAATTTTACCGTAACAGGTAAAATACAAGGAGCGACAGATAAAGCAAAAGTGTTTATGCAATATGCTGAAAACAATGCGCGCAAAATAGATTCAACAACAGTAACAGGTGGACAGTTTAAATTTAGCGGTACAGTTGCTGGACCTGTTAAAGCGTACTTAATTCTTTCAGCAGACGGAACTAGCATCAAAGAAATACAAAATCCTGATTTGACGCAAGTATACCTGTCAACTGGAGTGATCAAAGTAGAATCTACTGGTGAGATGAAAAATGCAGTTATTTCGGGTAATGCGATCAATAATGATTTTGCAAAATACCAAACTGCTGTTAAGCCTTTCTCAGAGGGATTTCAGGCATTAAATAAGCGTTATTCAGAAGCTGCTGAAGAACAGCGTAATGACCAGACTTTTATTGCAGGTCTGCAAAAAGAAGCCGGAGAAATCAATGAGAAACAAGAATTGGTGGACGAGCAGTTTATTAAAAATAATAAATCAAGTTTCATTACATTGGATTTATTAGGAGATAAATTAGATGCTGAAAATGTCAATTCATTGATTATTCCAAGTTATCAAGCGTTATCAGCAGAGCTAAAAAACAGTAAAAAAGGTAAAGAATTAGCAACAAGAATTGAAAAGTTAAAAGCAGTAGCTATCGGAGCAGTAGCGCCGGACTTTACATTACCTGATACTGCAGGTAATCAGGTTTCTCTTTCTTCTTTAAGAGGTAAATATGTATTATTAGACTTCTGGGCAAGCTGGTGCGGACCATGTCGCCAAGAGAACCCTAATGTTGTAGCAGCATTTAATAAATTTAAAGACAAGAACTTTACTGTATTTGGAGTCTCTTTAGATAATCCAGGTAAAAAAGACGCCTGGTTGAAAGCGATTGCAGACGATCAATTAGGACAGTGGCCACAAGTGTCAGATTTGCAAGGATGGAAATCTGCTCCAGTAGGTTTATATGAAGTACGTGGTATTCCACAGAACTTTTTAATCGATCCGACAGGAAAGATTGTTGCCTCTAATTTACGAGGTGAAGCTTTAGAAGCTAAATTAGCAGAATTACTAAAGTAATAGCAGTGTAAGGATATCTTAAAAAGGGCTTTTCAATTCGTTGAAAAGCCCTTTTTATGTTTACTATTGTACATGCGTACTTTTTTAACCCTTATCGTAGCGACCGTGTTAATGGTCAGTTGCCAAAACAAACAAGAAGCGGGAGTGCCCGTTCTGAACCTTGCCTCATTAGCGGCAATCCCATTAGACAATCCCATTGATACTTTGGCGAAAGGCAAAGCCTTTATAGAGGTTAAATTGCCTCCTGGAGCTCGAATTGAAGAATTGTCGAAAGAAGATTTAGGACTATTAAAAGCCGCTGCTTATCGTTTTTTTGGACAAGTTAAATTGGTCGACAATCAATATATCGCAAATATCAAAGAAGGAAAAGAAATTGCGGTTTCGGATGCTGTGGTTGCAGCTTATTTGAAAGCAATAGCCAATACCAATGCATTTGCAGACTCCTTAAAAAATGAAGGACAAGAAATCCAATTGCCGGCTATAACAGATGAATACCGTAATGCTTTATTAAAATAATAAAAAAGCCGATTATATACTAATCGGCTTTCTTTTTGTCATATTTTGAAACCAGTACTGTATAACTTTTTATTGTTGCCGCGTTACTTCTTGATTTGTACTATATAGATGAGTTTTTTGGGTACTTCTTATGTTAGATGGTTCACTCTCATTTTTCATTCGGTCCAGTGCCGTCACCATATAATAGTACTGTTGATGTATTTCCAGGTCACTATCATCAAATTGAAGGTCATCCTCATTATAAGAAATATGGATGATATTCTTACTATTATTCAAATCAGGTTGATCCCCCTCTTTAAATCGGTAAACAATATAGCCATAAGCAGATTGACCATCAGACGCACGATCGGGTTTTTGCCAGACTAGGTGATTTAATTTTGTATTTTCTGAAGACCTCAACTGTAATCCAAAAGGTGCATTGGGCGGGATACTGTCGATCCACGGCATCGTCGGAGGCAAAGCCGATGTTTTATACAGATTACGTTGCAAAGAATCCTGAAGACCGGCAAGATTGTCCGTTAAAGATTTTGAACTAAAGAAGATACTTCCCTGTACATTCTGTTGTTCTCGTAAAAAACGGATCTGACGCGGAATTTGGCTTCGGTCAGTCCATCCAGGTTTTTGCTCATTCACGCGATAAGCACCATGACCGATATAAAAGTGTCGGCCATAAGTATGATGTTGCCACCATTCAACCAGAATTTCATAAGCGGCAGCACGGTTTTGGAAAGGAAAATAAATCTGGGGATTGATGTAGTCTATCCAACCCTCTTTGATCCATTTCACGCCATCCGCAAATAAAGTCCGGTAACCACTTAAACCATGTGTATTAGAACCGTCACGGTTTGCATCCTTATTATCCCAGATACCAAAAGGACTAACACCGTATTTTACATAAGGTTTTTTAGCTTTGATCGCAACGCCCAGATCGTGAATAAGCACATCGACATTATTTCTGCGCCAATCCTCTATATTTGAAAAGTTGTTGCTGTATTGGCCAAACGTTAAGCGGTCAGGAATAGCTGTGTTGCGGCTGTCGGGGTAGGGATAAAAATAATCATCAAAATGAACACCATCAATATCATAATTGCTCACGACATCCATGATGACATCGATGATATATTGACGCACCTCCGGTATTCCCGGATTAAATAATTTTTTTCCAGCGTAGGTAAAAAACCATTCGGGTTTCTTTTTCGTGATATGATCTTCTGAAAAATGGTTCGGGTTTAGAGTTGTTGAAGCACGGTAAGGGTTGATCCAGGCATGCAGTTCCATCCCTCTTTTATGGCATTCAGCGATAATGAAATCCAAAGGGTCATAAAAAGGTTCAGGAGGCTTTCCTTGTTTCCCCGTTAAATAACGGCTCCAGCCTTCTCTACCACGACCATAGAAAGCGTCTGCAGCGGGTCGAATCTGAAAAAGAATAGTATTCATACTCGACTTTTTGTGCTGGTCAAGTATTTGTATCAGCTCTTGTTTCTGTTTTTCAACATTAGTGCCAGTGGCGACTGTTGGCCAGTCAATATTACCTATAGTGGCAATCCAAACACCGCGAACTTCTCTTTTGGGGCTAGGTTGAGCGAATAAAAGTTGTGCTGTTGATGCTATTAAAAAAAATACTCCAAGTAAGTGCAGAACGTGTTTAATTCTCATTTGTTTAATGATAAGTTAACAAAGATAATTAAGCTTTATTGATAAAGTATTAAATCTTTGTAAGAACTTTGTGGTTGTTTTATATTCTGTAAATTGCAATGTTTTTGGACTGTCCTAAAAACATTATTTTTATAGCGCTTTATTAGTATAGCATGAGCAAAGAGCAAATTTCCGTTTTTGATATGTTTAAAATAGGTATTGGCCCCTCCAGTTCACATACCTTAGGTCCCTGGCGTGCGGCGCAGCAGTTCACAAAGGTACTGCAGGATAAGGATGTACTTAATAACGTCGAATCTGTTAAGATATTATTATATGGATCTTTAGCCAAAACAGGTACTGGGCACGGAACTGATATTGCTGTGATGTTGGGTTTAAGCGGAGATGATCCTGTAACTTTTGATGTCAATCAAGTAACACCAAAAGTAGAACATATCAAATCTGTAAATCAGTTGCGTCTGGCTGGTACACATACCATTCCGTTTACATACAAAGAAGACTTGCTTTTTTTATATAGTGAAAGCTTACCCTTTCATCCCAATGCAGTTACTTTTCAGGCATTTTTGAATAATGGAAAGGCTCTTAGTGAAACCTATTATTCAATTGGTGGTGGATTTGTTGTTCAGGAAAATGATGAGAGCAGTTCTTCAACAGAGGTCGATCTACCTTTTCCGGTAGATACCGCACAGGATTTATTGCATTGGTGCCGCAAGACAGGTTTGAAAATCTCAGAGCTCGTTTTAGAAAATGAACATGCTTGGCGTGAAGAAGAAGAGACGCGCGCCGGCGTATTAAATATCTATAAAACCATATACGAATGTATATATCGTGGGTGCCATACAGCGGGAACACTACCAGGAGGACTTAATGTAGAAAGAAGAGCTGCAAAACTGAATCAGCGATTGCTTAAAAACCGAAGCTATCACGATTATGAAAGCTGGATCGCAGCAATAAAAGCAGGAGGAGAGAATTTTCAATATATCCTGGATTGGGTAAGTTGTTTTGCTTTAGCAGTAAATGAAGAAAATGCTTCATTTGGAAGAGTCGTTACCGCGCCAACAAATGGAGCGTCTGGTGTTATTCCTGCCGTATTGCAATATTTTATTACCTTCCATAATGGAGATTCAGAAGATAAAATTATTCAGTTTATTCTAACCGCTTCCGAAATCGGTTCCATATTTAAAAAAGGAGCAACTATTTCTGCCGCTATGGGCGGATGTCAGGCTGAGATTGGAGTATCATCAGCAATGGCAGCTGGAGCATTGACCGAATGTCTCGGCGGATCGCAAAGACAGGTTCTCATGGCCGCAGAAATCGCCATGGAACATCATTTGGGCCTAACATGTGATCCTATTGGAGGTTTAGTACAGATACCATGTATTGAGCGAAATACGATGGGAGCTATAAAGGCTATCACAGCTGCGCAGTTGGCCCTGCAATCCAACCCTGATAAAGCCAAAGTCAGTCTCGATACAGTTGTCAAGACCATGTGGCAGACCGCGTTAGATATGAACGTTAAATATAAAGAAACGGCAGATGGCGGTTTGGCTGTACAGATTCCGTTAAGTTTACCGGAATGTTAATGTTAAAGAACCCGTTGTCATAAAAATATTTATGTTGCATGAATGAGGTCTGATCATGCAATATAAATGTCAATAAAGAATAAATGAAATACATATGAAGTATTGTGCTATTGCCTCAGGCAGTAATGGAAATTGTTATTATATCGCGAAAGGCGATACAGCTATTCTAGTAGATGCGGGTATTAATAATAAGCACATTCATCTCCGTATGCATAATCTAGGTATAATTCCAACTCAGATCAAAGCCGTTTTTATTACCCATGAACATACGGATCATATTCGGGGTTTATCTGTTTTTGTCAAAAAATATAATATACCGGTGTATATCACTCAGGGCAGTTACGATGGAACAAGATTGCATCTTCCTGGCCACTTGGTGCACATCATTACCCCAGATGCCGTTACCGAGATCGGAGAAATGAAGATTTATGGTATACCTAAGTATCACGATGCAAAAGAACCTTGCAGTTTTTTGATTTCCGATGGAACGCATAATATTGGCGTGTTGACCGATATAGGTCGTCCGTGTTCAAATGTGCAGCATGTCATCAAACATGCAGATGTACTATTGCTAGAATCCAATTTCGATGAAGAGATGCTTAGAAACGGGCGATATTCCTATTTTCTAAAAAATAGAATCAGCAGCGGGTGGGGGCATCTTTCCAATGCAGTTGCGTTAGAATTATTCAACAAATACCGAACAGCCCGTCTCAAACACTTAATTCTAACGCACCTTTCAGGCGAAAATAACACCGTAGAACTGGTTCACGAAACGTTTAGAACACATTGTGAAGACATTCTACTTTCCGTTGCCACACGCTATGAAGAAACAGAAATTTTTGATGTTTTAGACCTCCATAATATAGAAAGCAATCAGGTCATTAGTCAGTGCGGATAGGGAAAATCTTATCATTACATAATGTAACGATCTAAACCGTTAAAGTTATAAACTTTAACGGTTTTGTTTTTTATGTTAAAATCCTTAACGAGCTAAAATTCAAGAACATTTATTTGGTAAAATAATTTCATAAAGTTTTCATGTTTAGTATTTGTGAAAAATGGAATTTTTAAACACTAAAATTTAGTTGCATAGTGTATTAATATATTGTTTCATAAAAAAACCGTTTAAATTATTACGAAACAACAAATGCCCATATACTCCTTGAAATGGGAAAAATTCAATGTAATTAATATGTTAAAAAATGTAAAAATTTCCCGATTTCAGGAAAAAAAATAGTACAAATTACGCATACGTTTGCGTGAAAATAGAACAATCGTTTGCGATGCAATCAAGTTAATTCTTTTGTTTAGAATGAAAATTAAGAAAATGTAAAATTTGAGTTACCATTTCAATTGCTGTAAATTAACCTAAAATTTACTAACCAAATCAATTGTTATGAAGAAAATTTTACCAATTTTTCTCTTCTTTTTGATGTCATGTAATTTATTGTTTGCACAGGTAACTAATATTACTGGAACAATAAAAGACGACAAAGGAAGAACATTACCTGGGATAACAGTATCCGAACGAGGTACCAAAAATCAAGCTTCAAGTGGAGGTGATGGAAACTTTACTATTAAAGTTAAAGGTATTCCTACTGCCTTAATTATTAGTGGTGTTGGGTATAAAAAACAAGAAATACCAGTGAATAAAGAGACGCATGTCACCATTAATCTTGAAGAATCTACTAATGATCTGAGTGAAGCTATTGTGACAGGTTATACTACAATTAGTCGACGAAAAACAACAGGATCTATTTCCAGTATTACAAGTAAAGAAATTGAAAACTTGCCTGCGGCTAGTATTGATGTTCTTTTACAAGGTAAATTGCCAGGAGTCAATGTCCAGAACTTTACAGGACAGCCAGGTGTTAAGACTTCTTTGGTAATTCGTGGAAACACAAACATTCCAAGATCAAGCGGTGACTTTGATGCAGATAATTTAAGTAGTAATCCTTTATATGTACTCGATGGTATACCAGTATCAGATGATGAGATTAAAAACTTTAATGTTACTGGAACAAATTATTTAGCGAGTTTAAATCCAAATGATATTGAATCTGTCGATGTATTAAAAGATGCATCTGCGGCAGCATTATATGGCGCTCGAGCAAATAATGGGGTTATCATTATTAAGACGAAAAGAGGGGTGCTTGGAAAGCCTAAATTGAGTTTAAATACCTACCAAGGTTATGTGACGAAACCAGGAAAGGTGGAAACATTGATTGGTGCCGCAGAGCGTAGAAAAAAGATGGAATTAATTTATAAATATGCGAATGATGCACAAGAGCAAAATATTCCTCAATTACTTACTGATAGTTTAAATCCTGCATTTAATAATAATAATGATTACCAAGATCTATTTTATCAATCAGGCTACGTTCAGAATTATGATTTAGCTGTATCCGGTGCTACTGAAAATGTAAATTATCGTATCAGTGGAGGTATGTACAACGAGAAAGGAATAGTTAAAAGTACAGGTTATAAACGGTATTCTTTTACCAGTAATGTAAATTTTAATATTACTCAGAATCTTGAGTTTCTAACTAATTTTAAAGCTTCTACAGGCAAAAGATTAGAAGGAAAGGGGACCACTGATTTCTTAAAACAAGGTAGATATAGAAGTGTATTCGGGATTAATCCAATCAGTATGCCAACTTCATTGTTAGGTATGAGCGATGATGATGTAAATAGTATCATTAATCCGTATGATTATCAGCGGAATGATAATGTGAACGTTGATCTAAGTGGAGTTGGAGAATTACGTTATACTTTCTTAAAAGACTTTCGTATCAGTACAAGAAGTATTATTAATTATTCAACAGCTAAAAATGACTTTGCTTCTCCGTCCATTATTAATACAGATGGTTTAGCATACGCAAAATCGACTTATACACAATATCGAAAATACTTATTGACCAATAATATATTGTGGACTAAGACTTTAAATGATAAACATAATATTACTGCAACTTTTGTGCAAGAATATGAGACTCGTAAAAATGAGGGCTTATATTTGCTAGGCAGAGATATTCCAAATGATAACATTCAAGTTATTAAAGGTATTGCATCTCAAAATTTAAGTGGCTATTCCGATCAATCTACATATGCAAAGTTATCCTTTCTAGGAGCTGCTCACTACGATTATAAGGGCAAATACCTTTTTGATGCAGTTTATCGTGGAGATGCTTCTTCACGTTTCGGAAAGAATAATAAGTGGGGATATTTTCCATCGTTAGGAGCAGGATGGATCTTAACAGAAGAAGATTTCTTATCGCAGTCGGAATGGGTTAAAGAACTGAAACTACGTGGAAGTTGGGGTAGAACAGGTGATGAAAGTAGTATCGGTGATAATGATCGTTATAATGCTTATATCGCTGGTAATGGGAATTACCCAGGAAATTATGGTAGTACATATGGTGGTGGTACCGCAGTTATACCAAACTATGCCGGTATAACAAATGATGATATCACTTGGCAAAGAACGGAGACTTGGAATGCTGGTGTAGATGCATTGCTTTTCAATGGAAGACTGACGGTCAATGTAGATGCTTATGTGAGAACTACGACTGGACAAATGTTAAGTGTATGGATTCCAGAATATACTGGATATCTGAGTACATTTACAAATGCAGCCGGTGTGCGTAATTCAGGTCTTGAAATTAACCTAATGGGAAAAGTATTTGGTAGGGAAAAAGCTTTACAATGGACACCATCTATTAATTTTTCATTCAATAAAAATATAGTAACAGCTCTTCCAGATGGAAATCGTGACCTGTATTATGATCAAGCAGTTTATGTTGTTGGGAAACCATTAAATATGTTTTATGGTTATTTAGTAAATGGTGCAATTAGTACTTCCAATGATATTATTGTAAATCCATATACGGGTGCTGTGGGCGCTTCAAAATGGGGAACATTACAGCCGGGATATCCAAATTGGGTCGATGTAAATGGTGATTATAAAATATCAGATGCAATAGGTGAAAATGATATGACTTTTTTTGGTGATCCTAACCCTAAAGTAACAGGTGGTTTTACCAATTATTTTAGTTATAAGGATTTCTCATTGCAAATTCTGACGACGTTTACTTTTGGAAGAGATATTATCAATAGTACTTTTGCGCAGCGTATGTCTAATGGGTTCTTCTATGGTAATCCTAAAGATCTTTCAAAAGCTTCAATTGGTAATTTAGATAATTATGATTTTTGGCAAAAAGAAGGTGACATAAGTCGTTATCCTGCCGCGAATCCATATATGGGATTATATGCCTGGAGAGCTGGTCAATCGATGTTCATGGAACCAGGATGGTATATCCGTATTAAGAACATCAATTTAGCGTACCGTTTTGATAAAACAAAACATGCTTGGATGAATCGTGCAGGTATAAATTCATTCCGTATTTATGGTACTATGGACAATGTACATATGTTTCAAAAATTTTCGGGGATTGATGCTGAACGTGTTGATGGGAGAGGATTTGACTATGGAGATGGTTATCCACTACCATCAAAATATACATTGGGTGTACAATTCGAATTTTAATAGATACTATTATGAAAATACAGTTTAAACAATATATAAAAATTGGGGTAGCGGCCTTGATTTTAATTGGTTTATTTGGAGCGAGTTCATGTAATAAAGACTTGGAAAATAAATTGATAAACGATACGTATTCAGATACGTATTGGCAAAATGAAAAAGATATCAATGGTGCCGTTTTAGGGACATATGGTTTATTCCGTAAGGCAATGACTACAAACCAATGTTTTTTTATTTGGGGAGATGCACCAATAGGAATATTAACAACGCTTGAAGGAACAAATCATTCAGGAGTATATACATCTGGTAATTTTGCACTTCCATATCGTGAAACAGGGGTTCATAATTGGACAAACTGGTATCGAGTGGTCGATTTATCCAATCTGATTATTAAGCGGGTACCAGAACTTGATGATAATAAATTTTCATCGGGAAATAAGAACTATCTTTTGGGGGAGGCATATTTCATGCGGGCGCTGGCTTATTTTTATATGTCTCGTGTCTGGGGCGATCTTCCATTGCAAACTACGCCAACTGAAACGGCTAATCAGGCTGTTTTGAAAGGAAGAACTCCTACAGATGAAATTCTTAAATTAATTGTCGAAGATGCACAAAAAGCATCATCATTATTAACTTGGGAGGGTGTTGAAGGCAACGGTAGACGTCGTGCTAATAAAGCGGCTGCATTAGCTTTACTAGCCCACACAACTGCTTGGCAAAATGACTATGCTAAAACTATTCTTTATACAGATTCAATAATTTCAAAAAAGGAAATCTTTTCATTGCAACCAAAAGGAAGTATTCGTAATGTTTTCAAAGATGCAAATGCAAAAGAGAATATTTTTGTATTTACAACTAAAGATAGTGAAAATGAATCATCACAATATGATGGTAATGTAAACATATTTTCTGCTGCAGTAGGATTCATAACTGTTTCGAATCAAATTTATGTCAACATGCCGTTTAATGTACCAAATTATTTTATTACAAATTCAAAACTTGATGAAATTTACGGAGATAACTCAGTTGAAGATTCGCGTAAATTAGAATTCTTTCGTAATATGACGAATACTGAAAACAACTCTTTAATGAAGTATTCAGATATTGTTTATAAAAATGCTGCCACCAATTCGGACCCTCGACTAGAAAGTAATTATGTGATATTCCGTTTGGCTGATATGATTTTATTAAAGGCTGAAGCACTAAACGCTCTAAATCGTGATGGAGATGCGTTGACAGCTGTAAACAGCATACGAACGAGAGCAGGTGCAAAAACGATGTTAAATAGTGGTGGAGCAAACCTTAAACGTGATATATTAAAAGAAAGACAAAGAGAATTAATTGGAGAAGGACATGCGTATTTTGATATAGTGAGAAACACATGGAAATCAGGAAATAATAATTTATTTGTTCAATTGACTTCTTGGAGTATGGATGCAGGAAGATTAGCTCAAAAAGGTTATTTATTTCCTATTCACAATACAATATTAAATACTAATCGTTTAATCACCCAGAACCCATATTGGATGGGTAGATATTAATGAAGAAAATTATGAAAAAAATAATATTCCTAACAGCAGTAATTATTGGTTTTTTTACGAGTTGTAAAAAAGATGACGTAATCGATGGTAGATTAAGTATTGGTTACGTTAATATGACTACTTATGATTTTTTGAAATCACATCCTCAACATTTGTTTGATACAACTTTGATGATTATAGATAAAGCTGGATTGAAGGATAAGGTCAATGCTGCAAAAACATTTTTTGTTCCTACGAATTATTCAATTCGTAATTTTCTGTTGTCGAAACAGCAAGAAATTCGCAAACAGAATGAAAAATTGAATTTCAATATTGATTCGTTATTTAAATACTACACACCTAAAATGTTGCAGGATTCAATGAGTGTTTATTTTTTCTCGGGTAGAATTACACGTGATGATCTGACCGAGGCCGGTACTATTTATCAGACGGAGGAACCATCTACTAAATTATTAGCCACTTTAGAACAATCAACAAGTAATGATTACTTGGTAGATGGTATTATTTCGCAAGGACCAAAATTTATTTATTTGACTAAGATTATTGGTGAACGTGATATTATGAAAAATGGTTCATTGAATGATCCCTCAGGTAATACAAAGTTAAATGATATCAGGGTCTTGTGCCAGACAACAGGACTTTTAACTAATACAGGAGTTATACATGTTCTGAATAACACACATATTTGGGCTTTTAGGAGATAATTTTAAATTGAATCAAAATGAAAATTAATTATAAAAAAATTATTATAGCCACTGCGGTTTTCTCTCTTTTTTACACAGGGTGTAAGAAAATAGAAGTCGGTTATTTGAGTGATAATATTCGTTATGGATCTAATCCTATAACGGTTGATCAGGGCACATTTTATATCGCAACTGGAATTATTCCTGATGCTTCCACTCCTCCATTTAAAATCACTTTATTGGATATTAGAAATAAAGAAACTGGAAAACGAGAAGAAGCTTTTTTTAAAGAGTCTGATGTTGTGGTCTGGAAGGAAAAATATGATCCCAAAACTGATACTACTCTGGAAATTATAAATAGTAAAAGAGCTATTGAAAAGAGATTACCTTTTACAGTTTTGGAAAAAAGTGGTCAATTCATGTTTACACAAGCAACAGATAAAGTTCCAGTCGGTGATTATGAAGTTGATTTACGTGTTGAAAATCCCAAAGGAACTAAAGATTATAAAGGGATAACGACTGTTCGACTTTCTCCTGTTAAGGAATATTCTTATGAAAATGCACCTTACTTTATTGCTGTTGAGGCTAATAGTGAAACAAGTATTCGTTATCCGTATGATGACCAATGGGTTGATCAAACTAAAGGTCAAACCACAAATACAACGTTAAAAATAACACGTGTTGCAGATGGACCAAATCAAATAGTACTAAAAGTTATTGACAAAAATGGAGCAGTGTTTCCAGGTAAAGCATTAGAGAGAAGACCTTCTGGAAATGATTTTCTTAAAACATTGTCAACATTTGCATATAAAACAACTGTTACTGATACTGCTGTCTTATATGATTATGCGCAGACAAGATTTCCAGATATTTACTGGGATACTCAATCAAACGGTCTTAACTGTTATTATAGAATATACTCGCAATGGATAAAATCCGTAGATTACGCTGATTCTAAAAATTGGAATCCACCATTTGGTCTAAATTATTTGACGCAGGAGGGACCAGTGAAATTAAATATTCGTTTCAATACAAAAATTAATAGACCTGGTAAGTATATTTATGAGCTTCATTTGAAAGCAACTAAAAATCCAAATGCAAAATAAGCTATAGAGTGATTTAACTATATTTTTCAATATAGTGCTCGGACTCGATTTTAATTGTCTTTTGTTAAGACTTTAAGAATTGATAGATTAATTAAGAAAACCTCGAACTTCAGTTTCGAGGTTTTCTGTTTTAAGGGAAAACTAATCTGATCATCTATTGTCTGGAATATTCAAATTAATTATTTACTCATACATGGTTGAAGCCGTAAAAATTGTTGGATATATAAGTAAAGTCTGCGCGCACAGGATAGCACTTTTTATTTCATATTCAGTTCCGCTTTTTAAGCCATTTATCACATAATAAGTTTTCCTTGGTCCATTCAATGAGCCGGTTCCAGAAGAATGAAATTGTGGAGTTTGTAACCATTGATCTTGTGTGTTTTTCTCTCTGTATAGAAGAACTATGTATGTATTTAAACTTAAATCATTAGGAAACAATACTAAAATTTCATTATCTTTTTTATGTAAATCAGTATTATTAGGTCCAACATTAGTGATTATGTCAGGAAATTGTGGACTTGTTAGTGAAGATGGATACGTGCAATTATTATTTCCACTTCCTTAAGATATTGTGATGCTTTTTGTTAAAGAAATGTTTTTAATAATTCCATTTATTAAATAATCAAAAGTCGCCTTAATATTATATTGTTTTGAAGCAATACCTTGGAAATTTGCGGTTCCAGTACTACCAAAGATTGCAGAATTCTGATAGGTTCCGTCAACACCCAGGCATTCTATTGACCCATTGATTTGGGTTGCTCCGGAAACTCCTACTAAAGTGGCCTTTGTATTGA
This sequence comes from Sphingobacterium sp. MYb388, assembly GCF_037479535.1. Taxonomy (NCBI): domain Bacteria; kingdom Pseudomonadati; phylum Bacteroidota; class Sphingobacteriia; order Sphingobacteriales; family Sphingobacteriaceae; genus Sphingobacterium; species Sphingobacterium sp. MYb388. Next base: position 534,206 of record NZ_JBBGYV010000003.1, read on the forward strand.
TGATTGTTCCGCTGACAGTGACTTCTAAAGTTATAGATGGAGGACCATTAGCTAAGAGATTAATGTTTTGAGACTTTGTACTGCTAATTTTGTTTAGCTCATCTTTTGTGATTTCAGTTCCATTTTGTTTAGAACAGCTAAATAAAAGCACAACTAGAAACAAAGTAAGTTTGTAAATTGAATTTTTCATAATTTTTTAGGGATTAGTTATGTGAATTTATGTAAATATTTCTATTTATTATGTTGATATTTTTGACACTTTATAAGTGTTTTAATCAGTCAATACTGTAATAAATAATATCTACATAAGTTAAGCGTCTTTTTTATACCTCAATTTTCTTCCATTCCAAAATAAATGAAATCACTATCTTTATATAGATTACACTTGTAACCCTATTATGATGAATGCTAAACAATTAATCAGTTTTATGATAGCCATTTGTATGATGCTTACGATTGGTAAAGCACAGACAAAATTAAACTATTGCAACGATCAGATACGAACCGGAGCAGAACAGACGGAAAAATACCTACCCTATTTAAAAGATAAACGAGTTGCCATATTAGGCAATCCATCAACAGTAATAAAAGAGCGCCATCTTGTCGATAGCCTTTTGCTCAGAGGAGTTAATATTGTCAAGATTTTTGGCCCAGAGCACGGCTTTAGAGGAAATGCAAGTAATGGAACCGAAGTATCGGACGAAAGAGATCCCACAACGCAGATACCCATAATTTCCCTGTACGGAAATAAGAAAAAACCAACAGCAAAGGATTTAGCAGATGTCGATATCTTTATTTTTGATGTGCAGGACATGGGCGTCCGTTTTTATACCAATATCAATACCTTACGGGATATAATGGAAGCGTGTGCCGAAAATGGTAAAGAGTTGCTTATCCTTGATAGACCAAATCCCAATGCATACCTCATTGATGGACCCATACTCGATATGAAACATAAATCAGGAATCGGTCAGTTCCCGGTACCCATTGCCCACGGTATGACTACGGCCGAATTTGCTCAGATGATCAACGGAGAGAAGTGGATGGCAACAGACCGTAAATGCAAATTGAAAATCATTCCAATAGAAGGGTATAACCACAGTATGCTATATAAATTACCTGTCAGCCCATCACCGAATCTCAATACTGAACAGAGTATAATTCTATACCCCAGCACCTGCCTCTTTGAAGGAACCAAATTGAATCACGGTCGTGGAACAGATTTTCCATTCACCATTGTTGGCAGTCCGATATATAAAGGAATCTTCACATTTTCCTTCACACCCGTTAGTAAAAAAGGAATGAGTGAAACACCACTGTTCATGAATGAAGTCTGTTACGGATTAGATTTACGAGATTATGATTTGCAAAGTCTCGTTGACAGTAAAGAGATCAATCTTTCATGGATAAAAGAAATGTACAATAAATCCCCAGAAAAAGATAAATTCTTTGACCAGAGCTATTCCAAGCAAATCGGTAGTATCGAAAAGCTGGCCGGAGTAGACCAATTTCGAAAGCAGATAGAGAACAATGTGAGCGATCAGGAAATCAGAGCAAGTTGGAAAGCAGGTTTAGAAAGCTATAAAAAGATGCGTCAGAAATATGTCCTTTATAAAGATTGATGTAATACCGGAAAAAATCACTTATTCTACAGGTGGCACATCATTTTCATTAAAACCAATTAAAACACGCCATTAATCGGCAGTGGTTTGAAGTTTCTTTGAGAATCATTCGAGACAAGTAGGAGACAAGTTCGGCGATGGTATGCCTTCTGTTCGGCGTTTGTTTGCCTCCTTGCCGAACCCCTCCCGAACAATAGGCGAAAGAGAGTCGAACCATTCCCGAAGGTGTTCCCTATGAATGTCAAGGCACTACCGACTCAATCCCGAATAAAGTATGGACTTTCACGGACTTCTACGGACTTACATGGACTTTTACGCACTTAAATTTACTGAATGTAGAGATATGAGCTAGTTGATTCATAAAGCTAATAATTGTATTTATCCAATAAATAAACTATTTTTAGTAAAACCAGTATAGCATAAATCATGTTCGATTTCGAAAAACCTAAGAATCCATATCGAAAAAAAGGAAAAGATTATAATTTGTCAGAGAACAGCAAATTAGCAGGAGCAGATTTCGCATACTCCAATACATTAGCCAGCAGGATTTATAAGCAGATGAAAATCATACAAGATGATTCCGCTAAGTACGAATCCTTCTTACGTCTCAAAAAGAAGCTTTACATGGTCATTCGAAATGATCGTCAACATGATCTAGGACAATTGAAATTAGGATACGGGAACATAAATCCGCTAAAGAACTTCCGTTTTTCACCAAAGACTAGTTGGCAAACTTTCTTTATGAATTATCCCACAACAAATTTTGACGCGGAGAAAGAAGAATTATGTATAAGTACTCCACCGATTTTAGCCCGTGAACTAGATACACTTCCTGAAAGAGTAAGAAAAGTTATTCTGAAGATGCATATCATTAAAGTGTCCATAGATGATGAAAATACAGTTGATATAAGTTCAAGTAAAGAGTTGGTTATAGTTAAGGGTGATGATGTCGAATCACGATCGGTCATTTTTTCCATTAAAGATAAACCCAATGTGCTATTATTATGTGTGGCCACCGTACGGATGTGGCTGTTATCCACAGATCGTAAAGAGGAATTTCTGACCCTAAACACAAAATATATGACTGCAGAAATATTTGATGCCATATTGATTCGTAACGGTCAGATCTGCAAGTTTGAAGAGGAAACAAATAAAGAAAGCCGTCCTTCGGAATTTCCAGATTCAGATGAAGAACTAGATTGGGTGTAATAAGTTTTGAAATTTTAATAAAAGTAATATTTTGTGAGCTTGTGCTTCCGTAGAATCATTTTAATTTATCGTTCTTAGAGTTTGAGCAGCCTCCGACCTGGAGAGGAAAGGCCGTAAATGAAGCTTTTGCTAAATAATGATTTTTTAAAAGATATATCCATTACTAGGGGAAATTAATAGTAACAGGAAGCCCTCTGATCTGCTCAGGGGCTTTTGCATTTAAGAACCAAATTTGATTAAAGAATAATACTTTGTAAATTAGGACATATAAATCTAAACATGCTATTTAAAAAATCAACCTTCTTCCTGTTATTATTTTCTTGTGCAATCGGAAGTGGCCAAGTTCATGCCCAAACAAAAGAACGACCGAATATTATCGCATTCATCGTAGATGATATGGGATGGGAAGATACTTCGGTTCCTTTTTGGAAAGAAAAAACTTCGTTAAACAATTTTTATCAGACACCGAATATGGAACGTCTGGCGAACCAAGGTATGAAATTTACACAGGCTTATGCCAGTAGTGTTTGTTCTCCAAGCCGGGTAAGTTTAATGAGTGGCATGAATGCCGCACGACATCGGGTGACCAATTGGACATTAAACAGAAATGCTTCCGTAGATGCTAAAGATGATGAGTTGGATTTTCCTTTGTGGAACGTAAATGGTATGCAACCCGTTGATACCATAGAGCGATCTGTATTTGTCAATTCCTTGCCTCAACTATTAAAGGAAAACGGATATTTAACCGTTCATGCAGGAAAGGCTCACTTTGGAGCTGTGGGAACACCTGGAGCTGATCCTATAAATTTGGGGTTTGATGTGAATATTGCCGGTCATGCAGCGGGTGGTCCTGGTAGCTTTCTGGGAACAGAAAATTTTGGGAATAATAAAGATGGAACGCCCAAAAGTCCTTGGGGAGTACCGGGTTTGGAAGAATATTACGGTCAGGATATATTCTTGACAGAAGCATTGACGCAAAAAGCACTAAAAGTTTTGAATGACTCATTGTCAAATCAAAAACCTTTCTTTTTGTATATGTCACATTATGCAGTGCACGTACCTTTTAATGCAGATAAACGGTTCTATCAGAAATATATTGATAAAGGAGCCACTCATGTTGAAGCACAATATGCTTCAATGGTAGAAGGTATGGATAAGAGCCTCGGCGATATGATGGATTTTTTGGAAAGTAAACATTTGACTGATAATACGATCATCCTCTTTATTTCTGACAATGGTGGTTATGCGATACAGGATCGTGGCAGAACATGTAAAAAACACAGATGGAATGAACCTTTAAAAAGTGGCAAAGGATCGGCATATGAAGGTGGGATAAGAGTACCCATGCTGGTTAAGTGGCCCGCTGTTGTTAAAGAAAATTCGGTAACGGAATATCCCGTTATAATAGAGGATATATTTCCGACAGTATTGAACATGGCAGGAGTTAAAAAAACAAAAACTGTGCAACATATAGACGGAGAAAATTTTATTTCTGTACTGAAAGCGAATAAGCAGGTAAATCGTAAATCGGCCATATATTGGCACTTTCCAAATAGCTGGGGCGAGACTGGACCCGGAATAGGTGCAACAAGTACAGTGAGAGACGGTGACTGGAAACTGATCTATTGGCATAAAACGCAGAAAAAAGAACTGTTTAATATCAAGAACGATATCGGAGAAGAGCAAGATCTTGCGATGAATAATCCCAAAATTGTAAAAAGGTTATCACATAAGCTGGGAGGCTATTTAAGACATGTAGATGCTCAGATGCCAATTATTAAAAATACTAAAGCTTCTGTTCCTTATCCAGACGTAGTTTCTGATCGGTAGTACTTCGTAATAAATTTTGGTAAATGATATATGAAAATAACAAAACAAAGCCCTCTATAATATTTTAGAGGGCTTTTACTTTTTTTAGCTATCTAATTTATTCCTGAGTTTAATTTATGCTCCAAACATTTTTCTATTCCTCCCACAGCATGTATCGTCTGCAGAGCAATGGGAAGATTAGTGAGAAATTGTGCAATGGGAATTATACTGTCCGCACTTTGTATGAAAGAATCTTTTAATGAGGTAATGGAAAAACTTTCTATTAATTCATCCATGATTTCGTACCATTCTCTATGAGTTTTGAAACGAAACATTCGAGCTAAGAAATCAGGAGGATAGATTCCTAAGTTATTATTGCACGAACAAGCTATCTCGTGTTTATGATTTAAGAATAAATCTTTTTTCTTACATTTTTGTAGGTCTGATTGGATGAAAATCAACCACGCGAGGTCGATTGCATAACCGATATTCATATAAATGTAACCATAGTTGAAATCTTGGCAGCGCATCCTGCTACTGACAGAAATATTAACAAGGTGGTTGAAATTTTTACTCCAGTCCGTATTGCTTTTTGCAAATTTCTCTAAAGAGTTTGAATAATTCTTAAAGGTATATTTAGGTAAATACCTAAACTCTTTCCATTTTAGTTTTTTTTTTCATGATTGTAATATTGGATTATTATGCTGTTGGGTAGCATTAAATAGGCTGTCTGAAAGGCTATATCAAGGGGGGTATGTTGTGTTCATTTGCTACATTTTAGTTTGTGTTATTTCTTGTCACATCTTTTTGGTGAGAATGGAGATGAAATGTAACATTGTATTCAGACGCCTTATTATTTATTTGTTTTATAACATATTTTTTTCGTTAAATGCTCTGTTTTTTTAAGATTATAGAGATTGTAAGGTTGGCTGAATACAGGTCATGTTCTCTTTTAAAGTGTTTACCGGGTCAAGATGATCTGTTGCTTCCATATATAGTCCTGTTATTTTCTGTGTAGCTCCTTCTTTTATATTTGCGCCTTATTCTCTGTTTCCAGTTTTGTCGAGTTTATTTCCGACATTTTTTCTTCATCTCGTATATCATGAGGATCGTCTAATGATTCATTATTTGATTCCGCTTCTTCACGTGGTTTCCTTGATTCCATATGAACATAGGGAGGTAGAGGAATAGTGATACCCCCATGCTCATAGATATAATAAAGTGCGTACGCCAAACGAATGAGAAACTCGCGAATAACGACAATTTTATCACCGAAATGTTCATCGCCGATAGATCTTTTTAAAGTTAGCTGTTCCATCAGGCCATCCATGGTTTTATACCATTTTTGTAAGGGCTGATAAGAGAAAAACTTACGAATCAAATCGTAGGGGCTTTTTTTATTATTACAAGTGAATTCAGGTCCATACGAATAATTGAAGTAATCTTTTCTTGTGTCAAATAATGTTAAGGGATTCTTATGTTTGGGTAGTCCACATTGTTTAAAAATAACATAAGCTATTTCCATCTGCTTAATCATTTGATGGCAATTGTAGCCATTTTCGGGATAACCACCGGTCGACATCGCTGGATAAGCTCCAGTTGTTACAAAGAGATTGATATCCTTTTGCCAGTTAATGATATCAGTTTGCTGTTGGAAAAAATCACGGATGTAGATCATGGGATTTTTGATATTCTTTTTACTTAAATAGCGAAAATGTTTCGCTTTTAGTTTCTTTTGCGTATTTTTCATAATGGAAATTTTGGTTTAAAATGGTTTTAATTATCTTCATAAAACTAATTTAGGGATTATTTTAAGTCAAAACAAATTATTTTAAGATTAAATTTGCACATATGAGTGATTATTTGAAGAGAATTAAGCTTGTTGCTGATCGGGAAGGTATGAGTGTTTCTGCTTTAGAAGCTACTATTGGGGCCAGTAAAGGCGTTTTTACAAGAGCCCTGAACAACGGGACAGATATTCAATCAAAGTGGCTAATCAGCTTGTTAGAAAATTATCCCGATTATTCAGCAGAATGGTTACTAAGAGGTGAAGGAGCTATGTTATGTGCTAAATCAATCGTTAAAGAATTTAATGAGACCTACTTAACAGCCGAACAGGAAGGCATTAGTAATGCTGTAATTAATGCCTTACATCAAGTAATAGCATCTCAAAATGCAACAATTAAATCCCAGGAAAAGATAATTTCCTTCATGGAGCGACAATTATCAGTTTACGAACAGGAAAATACATCGTCAAAAAAGGAGTAACCCATACGGGGTGATATTTAAGTAGGGATAAAGTAATATTGAAATAGCGTAAAATAACACGCAGAAATTGCGAGTTAAGAGGTTATAATGATGAGAGCGCTGTGTTGCATCATAAAGTATAGGTTAAAAAAGAGAAATCATGTCGGGAGTTAAAGAACGTGTGTTATTAATTGCAGAAAGTAAGGGGATAAGCAAAGCTATTTTTTTTGAAGGCTTGGGATTTTCTTATGCTAATTTTAAAGGCGTTCAAAAATTTTCAGCACTTAGTTCGGATGCAATGATAGCGATCTTAACTAAATATAATGATATATGTCCAACCTGGTTACTGATGGGTACAGGTGAAATGTATAGGAACAGTAACGGTGATGAAAGGGTTTCTCTTGAACATTCCAAGCAGCGCCCAGATGATAATGCAATTAAGATGGACGAGGCAATGAATAAAGTGATCAATGCTTTGGAACAGACGATAAGAACACAAGAGAAGACAATTCTTGCCCTTGAAAAGCAAATTGGTTTCTTGGAAAAAGAATAGGGTCGGGTATCATTGCACCTGATTTCTATAAATTAGGCCAATATTGACTCAAGAAAATTTGTATAGTACAATATTTCGTTATTATAATTTTAAAAAAATAACGGATTCAAGTGATTTTATTGCCGTGGTTTTCGTTTATTTTTGTCTCATGGAGGTGAACTGTCGAATATAAGAATTATTATTGCTAAGATCTTTTAATAATTAATAATACCATATTTATGTTGGGAAGACTATATCGTTTGTTTGCTGTGTTACTTTGTTTTACAACACTTGATACTGTTGCTCAATCGGCCGGTGATCGTCCTGTTTACACTTCAGAATGGGGGCATCTCTATCGAACCGAAAATAACAAAATGGATCTGCTGGGGATATTTCCGACGGAAGCTCCTGTATATGTTTTGGACTCTACAAAAACACAATATAAGGTGCAGGTGAGTAATGGGGATATTGGGTTTATAATGAAGCAACCTCTCCAACGGGCAATGTTTGGTAAGCGATCAGCGGGTGAACCTGCGCAATATTTCTATCGGGGTACACAAGGAAGCCAGTGCCCTCATTTTTTTGTTCAGGTATCGGAATTACGGGTGCGTAAAGCTCCAGATGTTTCAAGCACTGCAGTAAGAAGAGCAAGACTCAATGAGCTGGTCTGTATCGATTACTTTCCGCTCTACACGGACGGTTGGGTATATGTGGGTGATCACTTTCATGAGAGACCAGAATTCATTCAGGCAAAATTTCTAGGTGCGGAATTGACCTATGATAAAGTGTTAAAAGAATATCTCAAAGTAAAAGGTAAGGATCAAAAACAGGAAATTTTATGGGTAGGAAGACTCCGGGAAATTGCCTGGACCGATGATAAAAAATTAAAACAGGCATTGACATTTTGGAAAGAGTCATTCGAAAATGCTGGATTACAGGACCCGAAAGTTGATATTGATTTTGAATTGTATCTGGCAGATTGGTTTCAAGTTCGTCCGGCATTCGATGTGGTGGAGAAGCAGGTGACATCTTTACGGATGCATTTCGATTGGAAGGGGTTGCTTCTTTATGATGGGAAGATAACAGAAAGTCAGATGAAGCAACTTCAGATGCAAAAAGTATCGGTTATTCCGGATATGCCCGAATGCGGTTGGGAACCTGTATATTATTATCGATCTGATAATAATATCGTGGCATTTGAAGAAAATGTCAAGGGAAAAGTTTTTGGGTCCGTATATCAGGTTACCCTCAGCAATGAGCTAGCCTTGTGGATGGGAGAGGAGCGAATCGATATGAATTATGATGAAAAGGAATTTGTGAAACATTTTGGACATCTGGTTTCGACCGACTGGATCGGTGCCCCGCATGTTTATCGAATCCCCGATGGTGACGCAGGCCTATTTATGATCACTTTTGAAAATGGAAAAGCCGTCCGTTATGAATGTATGTTTTATTGTTAGAAAAGTCAATTAAAGATAAAATAAAAAAGGACCTGAAGCTTTTGTAAGTCCTTTTTTATTTTAAACCAATTCCATAGCGAAGAGATTGGCGATATGCCCTTTTAGCTTATCTTTTACCTCGTTAATATTGGGTTTATAGCCCAGTTCTCGCTCCATAGAGGTAACGTCTTTGTCGTCTATACCACAGGGTACAATATTTCCAAAATAGCTTAGATCGGCATTTACATTGAATGCAAATCCATGCATGGTTACCCATCGGCTTGCGCGGACACCCATCGCGCAGATTTTCCGTGCCTTTTCGTTGTCCCCATCGATCCATACACCTGTAAAACTTGGGTATCTTCCTGCCTGAATTCCATAATCATTTAGGGTTAGGATGATCGCCTCTTCTAACGTGCGTAGATAAAGATGAATATCGGTAAAGAAATTATCTAAATCCAGAATTGGGTATCCAACAATCTGACCAGGACCATGATAGGTAATATCACCGCCACGGTTGATCTTATAGTAGGTTGCTTCTTTCTCTTCGAGCGCTTTTTCATCCAATAAAAGATGTTCAGGTTTCCCAGATTTCCCTAAGGTATATACATGAGGGTGCTCGTTGAAAATTAAAAAGTTTTCCGTTGGAAGTTCTGTGCTGTTAACCCGGTTTTCATGTTTTACAGCTAAGGTTTTATTAAAAATCTCTTCTTGTCTATCCCAGGCTTCTTGATAGTCAACCAAGCCCCAATCGATAAAGGTTACTTTTTTATTTTGCATAGTGATGTGGCTATATGCGTTTTAGCCCAGTTTGAAATGATTAAAGCACGCTTGATTTTACATTGGATATAACCTGTTTTTCAAGCGTACTTTAAGTACTTATAAATTCGGATTAGTAAAGCAAATTATTATAAGGATATCTTTCACGGTGAATTTCCACAATGATATCGTATAATTTTTGTTTAAATTCCTCTAAGTTTGTTTTATTTGTAGCTGAAATGAAGATTGCTGGATCAGCATTCTTGGCCATCCAGCTGTTTTCAAAATCTTCCAATGTTACTGTTTTTTCACCTTCTTCACCCTCTTCAACTGTCGGTACATAAGCATCAATTTTATTGAATACCGTAATGATTGGTTTATCTAAAGCTCCAATATCTTTCAATGTCTCATTAACAGCGATAATATGATCTTCAAAATTTGGGTGTGAAATATCAACCGCATGAATCAATACATCCGCTTCGCGAACTTCGTCTAATGTTGATTTAAAACATTCAACTAAATGATGGGGAAGTTTACGGATAAAACCTACAGTATCGGATAATAAGAATGGTAAATTATCAATCACTACTTTACGAACGGTTGTATCTAATGTTGCAAATAATTTGTTTTCAATCAAAACATCCGATTTTGAAATCATGTTCATGATGGTTGATTTCCCGACATTGGTATAGCCGACTAAAGCAACACGTATCATTTCACCCCGATTTTTACGTTGTGTTTCATTCTGTTTGTCAATCAGATCAAGACGTTCTTTTAAAACAGTTATTTTATTTAAAATAATACGTCTATCAGTTTCAATCTGACTTTCACCAGGACCACGCATACCAATACCACCACGTTGGCGTTCCAAGTGGGTCCATAATCTTGTCAACCTGGGTAATAAATACTGTAATTGTGCTAATTCAACTTGTGTTTTTGCTTGCGCACTTTTAGCGTGGCTTGCAAAAATATCTAAAATTAAATTTGATCTGTCTAATATTTTAACTTGAAGCTCACGTTCGATATTACGTAATTGAGAAGGAGATAATTCATCATCAAAAACGACCATATCAATTTCTTCTGCGATAACAAAAGCTTTAATATCTTCCAATTTTCCTGCCCCTACATAGGTAGAGCGATCTGGATAAGTTAATTTTTGCGTGATAATACCTTTTGTTATCCCGCCTGCAGTTTGAACTAAAAATTCTAATTCTTCAAGATACTCGTGTGCTTTTTCCTCGCTTAATCCCTGAGGAATTACACTCACGAGTAAAGCTGTTTCGGGTCTTACTGCGGTGTCGTATATTTTGATTTTTGCCATTGTTTTCTATTCTAATTTTGTATTGCTTATTAAGATTTTGCATGAGTAGGCCCAGGGGCACTGCAAAAAGACGTGAAAATGATGTGACGTCATAGCACGATGACTCAATAATAATACAAAGATAATCGTTTTTAGTTTAATTGTTTTATGCCAAAAGCGGATCCTATAATTTTATTAAAGAAGCTTATAGACTAATGCATAATGGAATAGGAGGGAGATAAGTACTTTATGAGATCTTATCCCATGCAATACCGTCCGTTTTTCTAGCGAGGTATTGTCTGAGTGATGCATGACGTTCTTCTGTCATTTCTGGATCTTCCTTGAAGATATCAATAACAGAATTTCGGGCTTCTGACAGAAGCTGTTGGTCTGTTGCAAGGTTGGCCAATTTTAATTCCAGTACACCAGATTGTTGCGTACCTGAAATATCGCCCGGACCACGAAGTTCTAAATCAACTTCTGCGATTTCGAATCCATCATTTGTTCGTACCATTGTATTCAATCGCAACTTCCCTTCCTTGCTCAACTTATTACTTGACATTAAGATACAGAACGATTGCTCTGCACCACGGCCAACCCGTCCTCTCAACTGATGGAGCTGAGATAAACCAAATCGTTCCGAGTTTTCAATAATCATGACAGAAGCATTGGGAACATTAACACCGACTTCAATTACGGTTGTTGCAACCATAATCTGGGTTTCATGTTTCACAAAACGTTGCATCTCAAAATCCTTATCTTTGACAGGCATCTTGCCATGGACAATACTGATCTTAAATTCAGGAAGCGGAAATTCACGTTGGATATTTTCCAGACCTGCTTCTAAGTATAATAAGTCTAGTTTCTCACTTTCCTTGATCAGTGGAAATACAACATACACCTGTCTCCCCTTTGCTATTTCTTCACGGATAAGACCAAACATGCGCAATCTGGAGCTCTCGAAAAAATGAACTGTCTTAATCGGTTTTCTTCCCGCAGGGAGTTCGTCGATAACCGAAATGTCCAAATCGCCATACATAGTCATTGCCAAAGTACGCGGAATAGGGGTAGCGGTCATCACGAGCATATGTGGTGGAATGCTATTTTTACGCCAAAGTTTAGCGCGCTGTTCAACTCCAAACCGGTGTTGTTCGTCAATAACAACAAAACCTAAATTCTTAAATTTGACTTTGTCTTCAATTAAGGCATGGGTTCCTATCAGGATATCCAACGAACCATTTTCCAATTCTTCATGTATGATACGGCGTTGCTTAGTACTCGTAGAGCCTGTTAACAATTTAATATTGCAGATATCCTCTCCCAGTAACTCTTTTAGCCCCGTATAATGTTGGGTTGCTAATATTTCTGTTGGTGCCATCATGCAAGCTTGAAAACCGTTGTCTATGGCCAAAAGCATAGTTAAAAGTGCAACCACTGTTTTCCCAGATCCCACATCGCCCTGCACCAAACGATTCATTTGTGCGCCGGTAACAGTATCCTGTCTGATCTCTTTGACGACACGTTTCTGTGCGTTGGTCAACGGAAAAGGAATCCGTTCTTTGAAAAAGGTATTGAATTTGTCGCCGACTTTAGAGAAAATCTGTCCCCTGAATTTTTTAGTATTGAGCTGTTTATTTTTTAGTAATTTGAGCTGAATATAGAATAATTCTTCAAATTTGATACGTTTTATGGCCTGCGTCAGTTCCTCTTGACTCTGTGGAAAATGAATCGCAACAGTGGCTCTGACTTGGTCCATCAATTGATGCTTGGCCAATAAATAAGCTGGTAGCTGTTCAGTGAGTTGACGAAATACGGTTTCTAAAGCAGTCTGCTGTAATTTTTGAATCCCTTTACTGTCCAAGTTGAACTTCTTCAGTTTCTCAGTGGAGGAGTAGACAGGTTGCAAAGTCATATTACCCAGGTTTTTTACTTGAGCTTGATAAGGTTCCATTTCGGGATGTGTGATCGATATCTGTCCGTTAAATACAGATGGTTTGCCATAGAGCACATAGGCCGAACCTACTTTTAATGATTTCTGTAACCAGGTGATCGATTGGAACCACACCAGTTCGATGCTCCCTGTTTCATCTTTGAATTGTCCAACCAAACGTTTTGCTCTTTTTTCACCAACTTCTTTAAGCCCAATAAGTCTCCCTAATACTTGGGCCGAATACATATCGGCATCCAGTTGTCTTATTTTATGAAATACGGTACGGTCAATATAGCGAAAAGGGTAATAACTAAGCAGATCACCAATGGTGAAAATTTGCAATTCTTTTTTAATTACATCAGCTTTCTGAGGGCCTACGCCTTTCAGATATTCTATTGGGGTTATTAAAGATAAATCAGCCATTCTTCTACTTTGCTAATTTAAGGATTTTACTTAAAAATTTAGCAAAATAGTATAGATGATTGCTAAAGTTGTTGTATATGTTAATTAAAAAGGAGTATTTAGTCCGGTGATGTGGTATCAGATATTTTTTTCGCATATTAATAAAAAAGGCTGCCCCTTTATTGAAGAGGCAGCCTTTAAATAGGATAAGATGTTGATTAAAAATTTCCTTTATTCACATCCCACCATAGACGTGTACCGCCGTTATCAGCACCGCCAAGTAATGAAATGGCATTCTGTACCTCAGCTGCATTCGTGTTGTACTCATTTTGTGGAAATGGTAAACGACGGATCTGAATCTTAGTGTCAATAAGACCAGCGCTATTATTCACCGCAACAGGGAATAATTTTGGATATCCGGTTCTACGGAACTCACTCCAGGCTTCTTGTCCTTCTGGGAAGATCGCTAACCATTTTTGTGTAATAATACGTTCCAACTTTTCTTCATTAGAGGCTGCATCATTCCATTGAATAGTTAAGTTAGTTGGTGCAGCTGCATTATTGCTTGCATTGAATGGATCAACGTAAGCAGCAGCTTTACTCGTATTGTCTTGTAAATAGGCCGATAAACCGCTTACGCCCCATTGTGCAAAAGAGGTTTCAACACCTTTTTCGTAAAGTGATTTTGCTGTTCCACCAACATTTGCCCAACCTCTCAATGCGCCTTCAGCACGTAAAAAATAGACTTCAGCAGCAGTCATTAAAATTGGGGCAGTGGTTGCTGTGAATGACGGCGTACTTCCTCCCGTATTAAGCGCTGATAACATCTGGTATTTGTCTTTTTCAATACCTGCTGCACCTGTACGGATACCAATGTATTTGCCCGCGAAGCCGGTTGTCTGTTTGTCAACTGGTACTGGCTCCATATATTTGGAAATACGTGGATCGCCGTAACCTGTCATGTATGACTGTAAAGAAGCATTCATACGGGTATCTGCCCAATTCTTTGAAATAAACCAAAGGGGATTGCTGAATGTACCGTCTGTAGGAACTTTTACTTTGAAGTTTTCACTATTCGCTTCAATAACGCCACCATTTGCTGGATCTAACGCTTTCTCTGCTTGTGCTTTTGCTAGTTGAGGTTCAACTTTTACAATACGCACAGCAAAACGCAAGCGAAGTGAGTTAGCTAATTTTAACCAGTTCTTAAAACGTGTTTGGTTATCCAAATTCGGATATACTAAATCGATCTCTTCAATTTTGTCGGTCATTGGACTTTGGGCATTAAATGACTTTAAAGCCTCCGTCGCTTCATCTAATTCTTTGAAAAAAGCAGTGTAAAGATCAGCTTGCTTATCATAAGGAATATCTCCAGATGTGCCTACTTTGCTATATGGAATAGGTCCGTAAATATCAGTTACACGATTAGCAGCAGCTACCTTAATTACTTTTGCGGCTCCGCCAAGTGCTGGATAGTTTTTATCCAATCCATTTTTTTGTAGTTTATCAATAGATTTGATCACATCAAGGTAAAGCACTTTAAAGGGTTCACCATTCCAGCCATTTACCATAGCGTAATTCAGGTTATTTTGACCGCTATTGAAAGGTGTAGGGGACATGAAATAACCAGAGAATACGTCGGCATTCAAATTTTGTTGAAGTTGATATGAATTTGGATCACCACCTCCAGAAAAATTGTAGATGGCCATCTGTGCTGTTTTGAAGAATAGTACTAAATCTTTTCCATCGGCAGCCAGGTCTTCATCTGTCAGGCCGTTGTTGTTTTTGTTATATTCTTCGAAGTTTTTTGTACAGCTGCTCATGGCACTTCCAAGTACCACAAAAGCTAACATCAACTTACTTATATTTTTGAAATTGTATTTCATCGTTGTTTTATTAAAAAGTTGCATTCAAAGTAAGACCATAATTACGAGTTGGAGGCATCATGAAGATATCGACTCCACTTAATGTATTGCCGGTAGACATGGTCACTTCCGGGTCAAAAGGTGCTTTCTTAGTAAAGTAGAATAGATTTCTGCCGACTGCCGAAACGCGGAGCTTTTTAAAGAAACTATCATTAAGATTAAAGTCATAGCCTAGCACTAATTCACGTAGTCGAACAACTGTTCCGTCATAAATATATTGACTGCTTACAGGTCCCATACCACCAACGGTTGTATACCATTTCTCTGCTGCAACATTTGTTACTTCAGCACCAGCAGCTGTAATGCCATTGATTGTTACACCTCCATTAGCGCGGGCATCTCCACTTGCTTTTGAAACACCATAACCGTCAAGAAGCGCTTGTGTTATGGACATCACTTCGTAATCAAACTTACCGTCGATCAAGAAACTTAAGTTGAAGTTTTTGTAACTAAAGCTATTGTTCAATCCCATTTGCCAAATAGGATTTGAATTTCCTAATTTGGTATAATTGGAATTCTTTTGGGGAGTACCGTCTGCCGAGACTAGAATACGGCCTTGATCATCACGAGCAAAATCTTGACCATAAATGTCACCAAAAGAACCGCCTACTTCAAATTTGGAAGCGTAATTGTTACGTCCATCTCCGGTTAATGCAAATTCTTTAATGCGATCATCTAATTTGATAATCTTATTTTTGTTATAAGTGAAGTTTAAACTTGTTGTCCAGGTAAAATTGTCATTCTTAATGGCATCTAATGACACTAATGCTTCAACCCCTTGATTTTGGATATCTCCAGCATTGATGGCATATTGATCATACAATGATGCTTGACTGGCAGCAATTTTGAAGAACTGATTCTTCGTATTTGTCTTATAGTAGGTTACATCTACGTTTAAACGGTTGTTCCACATACGCCATTCAGTACCAATCTCTAATGAATGTGTTTTCTCTGGTTTAAGACCCTTAAGAAAAGCAATATCATTGAGGTTGATAACACCATAAGCATTCAGATTATTGGTTAATAAGGTGGTGTAAGGAGGTAAATCATTACCAACGATAGCATATGAACCCCTAATTTTGGCCATGTTGACAAAATCAGGCATATTCAATTTGTCGTTTAAGACAACACCTAAACCTACTGATGGATAAAAGAATGAATTTGATTCTGTGAAAGCAAGTGTACTTGACCAATCATTACGAGCAGTTAAATCAAGATATAACCATTGATCGTATGATAGATTAGCACTGGCAAAAACAGATTGCAGTTGTCTTCTGTTATTTGATAAACCTGTCGGAGTAGGTGTAGTCGAATTCTGAATGATAAACTGATTTGGATATTGCAGACCTGCTGTTCCACTGGTGTAATCTACTCCTTCAGTCTTCCAGTCTGTAATACTTGTTCCCACGACACCGGTAATCTGAAGCTTATCGTTCACATTGAAGTTCATATTGGCGATTAGATCACCATATTGTTGTGTGATGGTTGTATTCGTGTAATTATAGCCGCCATTTGGTCTAGCTAAAATATTTTGAGTACCTGCATATATTTTTCGATCCCAAACTTCACTTGTACGATCTACACTTCCACGTGCTTGAACATTAATCCATGGTGCAATTTGATATTTGGCACTTCCATTTAATAATAAACGGTTTCTTTTAGAACTGTTCTGGTTTCTGTTTACGATCCACCATGGGTTTTGTTGGGTTGTAGGATCATCGGATAAAGTAAACCAGTTCTGATCATAAAGATTACGGCTTGGATTAAATTTCTCAAAATCTTTGTAAGGTGAAATATCAATACTACGAGGCAATAAATAAAGTCCTACTAGAGGATTATAATAAAAACCAGATGTTGGTGCATTATCCAATTTTTGGGTAATATAATTGGCACTTCCTTCAACCGTTAATTTGTCATCAAAGAATTTAGCACTTTCTTTCAGATTGAAATTGTGACGGGTCATGTCATTATTTGGCGTGATTCCTTTTGCTAAGGTGTTCGCGTAAGAAAAATAAGTTTGATTTTTCTCGTTTCCGCCTGATAATGTCAATGAATTTGTAAAATTACTCCCTGTTCTTAAGAACTTGTCAACATTATTAAAATTAGCTTGATCGCTTTTCTCTCCCCAACTGGATACACTTGTCGCACTAGATTTTCCACCCGATCCTTGTCCATATTGATTTTGAAATTCGGGTAAAGATGTTGCTTGTTCGATTTGTGCACTGGAAGAGAAATTGACGGTTGTACGTCCTCCTTTTCCAGACTTTGTTGTAATCAGAATAACACCGTTTGCCGCTTGGCTACCATATAAAGCCGCAGCAGATGCTCCTTTTAGTACAGAGATATTTTCAACATCTTCTGGATTGATCATAGCAATTGGATCTCCGGGATCGCGTTGGCCACCAAATACGTTATCAGGTTGTGTTCCTAATGTCTGATTATTGATAGGTACACCATCAACAACATATAATACCTGATTGTTGCCTGATGCAGATTTATTACCTCTAAGCACAACTTTAGCAGAACCGCCGGGGCCCGATGAACTGGAAGCAATATTGACACCTGCAACTTTACCATTTAGATTATTGGCTAAGTTGGTGCTTTTTACGCGATTCAGTTCATCACCTTTGAGTTGTTGGGTCGAATAAGTTAAGGATTTTTGAGAACGGCTAATTCCTAGTGCTGTAACGACTACACTTTCTAATTGTTGTGTCTGCGGTACAAGACTCACGTTGATAGTAGTCTCATTTGGCCCTAATGTAACAGTTTTGGTTTCGTAACCAATCACACTAATGCTCAAAATACGATTCTTATCGTCAACGTTAATTTGAAAAACACCATTAGCATCCGTAGAACTAGCTTTAGAAGTACCTAGAACTTTAATGGTTGCTCCAGCTATTGCGGCTTTAGATTGGCTGTCCACAATAGTACCCTTTACTTGATTATTTTGGGCATGGAGTAAAGATGCTGAAAAAAGCATTGTCGGAACAATACCCAGTATCTTTAATGTAGTTTGTAATTTACTATTCATTCAGTAATATGTGTTATGATCTAATTATGTCTTTACACATTTCATAAGAATAGATTTATTGTAAATGGCTAATTCAATTTAGCACATTGGTCAGTAGATGTCTCATATTGAAGATAGGTAGGATACGTAATTTCGCAAATGTGAATAAATATCAATACAAGGTAAAAATAAGAAGGATTCTTATTCTAGGAATCTAATGTACTACTGTTCTATAAAATTTAAAAGAGTTTTATAACATATGTGATATATTTTAACATTTTTTTCCTGTAAATAGCTATTTATCAGGTTGTTTTATTTCAATGTTTTTTACAGGGAAATTATGTTTTGTATCATAATTTGTTTTAATCTCATAAAATATATGTTCAGACGTACAGGGGGAGATCAAAAAAAATCGGCCAATACTTTAAGAGCTTAGCCGATTTTAAAAATACTGCTGTTTGTTTTATTATTCTGAGAGCTCAACAACGGGTTTGTTATTGACGCATTTTACTCCTTTGGGATATGTATATTTTCCTGTCGAACAATTCGGCTTTTCACGTTCTATGATATTCTTTTTTAAGGAATTGTAAAGTGCAATATCTTTCATGATTTCCGGACGTTCTGCTGTTCTAATATAAGCTATATGTTCAACTCCACAGTTTTTTAAGAGTATTGTCGTACCCCAGTTTCGGTTCCGCTACAAGTAAGATTATTCAGGTATTTGTCGATCTTTATTTTTAAAGGGGCAATACGTATTTTACTTTCTGATAAGCTTAAATCTTTTATGTACAGCAATTTGGCTTTTCCATTTACGCAGGAAAGTTGAGTGGGTTCACTATTAAACAAAATATACTCCTCACAGGGTTCGTAAATAATTCCTTCTTTGATACCGGCATTGACTTCGTTGGATCTAAGTGCTAGATATTCCTCCCATAGTTTGTTGAATTGTGATTTGAAACGTTTATGCACAGGGAAATAAACATGCCCACACCAAAAGTTGCTGACTTTTTCAATGTTCCAGTCGTTCAAATTTTCACATTTTTCTGAAGCAATGAGTTTATCAATTTCGGCTTTCTTTTCTTCAGCTTTAGCAGACCATTGTTCAGAAGTAAAATCGTCTTTTTTGCAAGCACTAAAAAGTAACATAAATAGAAACAAATAGCTGACTAGTTTTATAAATTTCATATCGAGTAAGTATAAAGTCTAAAAGACTAAAATCGGTTTATTATTTTCACATCGTACGGATTTGGGGGCGGGGCCACTATTCGGAGTACAATTTTGTAGTTCTTTATCTAATTGTGTTAGATGGAAATATAAGGTATTATATTCTGTAAGAATTGTATAAAATCCATTACGATATGTTTGATTAGCAATGGTTGGAATCCATATTTGGGAACAATCTTTTTTTATGCCAGTAACTATCCAATCATTCGCCGCGGTACATGGTTTATCTTTAAAGTAATGCTGCAGTGTTTCACTTCTTTCGTTTAGAGCCTTTCGTGTCTGTTCGGTATTGAAATCTTCGACAGTTTTTACCTTTGCAAATCCATTCTGGCATATGATTCCGAAATGTACAGGCATATGTAGAGATACAAAGTTTGGATATGGCCGATCATCAGCGTCCATGGCTTTTGTTAATAAATTAGTATGTTCTTTTTTTAGAAGATCATATTTGTTTTTTATTGTGGGAGAAACGGGTAAGTAACCTCGAGTATTTGGATCTAACAATAAGGTATCGACGTACCACTTGCTGATGTCTCCGCATGAAATACTTTGTGTCAACAATTGCATTTCTTGATATTTCTCTGATGCTTTTTTATAAAGCTCATCATAAGAAAGGTGATCTTTTTTACACGATAGTATCGTGAGCACTAAAAAAGAAAGTGTAAAAAATCGATAGATTTTCATTGCATTAAGGTTACATGGTTAATATTAGTTTATTAACCATGTAAACGTAACTAAAACAGGTTGTGCTACATGTGTTTTTTCCTTTTAAAGAGAAATTTTATTTTATCAGAATTGAAGATAATAATGGCAATGAAAATAAGGCCATATGCCCAGAACTTATAAGGATCTACCTGTTCCCGAAAGTATGTAACAGCGAGTGCGAATGCAATGATGGGATTAATATATAACATGATCCCCAGTGTCGAAGAAGATATTCTCTTTAAAGCATACATGCTCGAGAAGAGCGGTATGATTGTGAACAATAGTGCTATGGTTAAAGTAACAGTCCAAAATGTGCTGTCTTGAGGTATTGGACTTTGATCAACGAGCATTTGAGGTATAATGAATAATGTACAGATGGCAAGTTGGATTGCCAGCATATTGAGCTTGTCAAACCCTTGTATAATACGCTGTAATACCAAATAAAAGGCATATAGTGAGCCAATGGTTAAAGACCATAATACTTCTGTAAGTGATCCGGTTGCCAACATGCATACACCAGTAATAGCAATAAGTAAAGATACCTTTTGGGCTATATTTAAGTTTTCTTTTAAAATTAAATAGCCTGCTGCAGTCGTGATTAATGGACATAAGATGTAAGCAAAGGCACCGGCCTGTACACTGATGCTATTAATGCAGTAGATATACGTATACCAGTTTGCAAATAAAAGTATAGCCGAAATAAGGGTAAGATAGGTAATCTTAGTTCTGTTATTCTTGGGCAGTTGCCTAAAATAATTATAATCAGCTCTAATGTCGGCCTTTCTGAAAACGATATTGAAGAGCCAAAGAAGTGAAACGGCTAATATGATGCGGTAATGGAGGATATCTTCTGCTGACCAATTTTTTAATAAGCGTATAGGGACAGCCATAAACCCCCAGATTAAAGGACCTAAAAAAGCCGCTAAGAAATACTTTCCGCGGCCTTCAGTATCTTGTTCTATGTTTGCCATTAATCTTTCCAAGCAATCACGGAGATTTCTACATTTACATTTTTTGGAAGAGTCTTTACAGCAACACATTCACGTGCAGGCTGTGCTGTAGTGAAGTATTGTGCGTAGACTTCATTTACTGTAGCAAAGTCATCCATACTACTTAAGAAAATAGATGCTTTAACAACATCTTCAAATCCATAGCCTGCGTTTTTTAAGATGGCATCAACATTCTTTAACACTTGATGTGCTTCATCTGCAGCTCCTGTTGTGATTAATTCCATAGTTTCAGGAATTAAAGGAATTTGTCCGGAAACGTATAATGTTTTGTCAGCTTTTATAGCTTGGTTGTAAGGACCAATTGCGGCTGGTGCTTTTTCGGTATTTAAAATAATTTTTTGAGACATATGCTGGTATTTAGGATGCAAAGAAAAACTTGTAAATCAGCGCCAGAATGAAAACGATGATGGCTATAGCATTAATAATATGCATAGCTTTTAGATTGCCGTTCGTTGGGCGATTGGGGTCTTTTTTTCTAAAAAAGTACATGGAACTAAGTTACGCTAGTAAATTGATAATCGCAATGATTATCTTTAAACAATCAAAAATAAAAGATAATGAATAAACTCGCTTTAGTTGGTGGAAGAATTTTTTCAGATTATAATCTTATTGAAGATAAAACATTGCTTATTGAAAATGGAAAGATTACTGCAATAGTAGAGCCTAATCAAGTTCCAGCTGATTTTGAACAGATTGTTGTTAATGGAGCTAATATTTGTGCGGGTCTCATTGATTTACAGTTATATGGCGACGGTGATGATTTATTTTCGGCGCATTTGACTTCAGCATCTTTACAGCGCATTTCTGATCGTTTGGTTCGAAAAGGAACGACTTCATATATGATGACTTTAGCGACAAATACGTTTAAAGTTTTTCAAGAAGCGATTCAGGTTGCTGACAATTTTAAACATGATGCATTATTGGGCTTGCACCTTGAAGGGCCATTCTTGAATGCAAAGAAGAGAGGGGCTCACCCGGCTGATCTCATTGTAAAAGCAACAAAAGAAAATATTAAGGATTTGCTTGGCGAGCACAATACTGTTGTGAAAATGATGACCATTGCTCCGGAATGTATGGACGATGATGTTCTTGAGTACCTAAAATCGTATGAACTTTTATTAAGTGCAGGGCATAGTGATGCAACATTTAAGGAAGGCACTAAAGGTTTTGATTTGGGGATTCCCACAAGTACCCACCTATTTAATGCGATGTCTTCTTTACATCATCGGGAGGTTGGTATGGTAGGAGCTATTTTCAATCATCCAACAGCATGTTCGAGTATAATTACAGATGGACATCACGTCAGTTTCGAGGCCGTTAAAGTGGCTAAAAAACAAATGGGCGAACGATTGTTTTTGATATCAGATGCAGTTGCTGCTTGTGCAAAAGGAATCTATCAACATGTGTTGAATGACGGTTATTATTCACTGCCCGACGGGACGATTTCGGGAGGAGCCATTTCTTTATTTGAATCGGTTAGAAATATAGTGCAACAGGTTGGTGTTCCATTGGACGAGGCGATACGGATGGGAACTACTTATCCAGCAAGACTGCTAAAGCGTACAGATATTGGAAACCTGAATATAGGAAGTATAGCTAATGTGATCAT
Organism: Sphingobacterium sp. MYb388; assembly: GCF_037479535.1. NCBI lineage: Bacteria > Pseudomonadati > Bacteroidota > Sphingobacteriia > Sphingobacteriales > Sphingobacteriaceae > Sphingobacterium > Sphingobacterium sp. MYb388. Next base: position 556,938 of record NZ_JBBGYV010000003.1, read on the forward strand.
TTTTACTTCTAATTTTGAACTTCAAGATGTTCTGGTTAAAGGAAAGTTAATATCGCGCTAGTGCTCTTGATACAAATCCATAATCCGTACATTTGTAACTTATTTTGAAATAATTCCTTAACATTTTTTAATGAAACATCACTTATTAATACTTTCAGTTGCTTTATTCTTATTTTCATGCTCTTCCAAAAAGAATAGAAAAACAGAAGAGGTAAAAGCCACACCTGCTGTAATTGTACAGCATCCGGATAAAAAGGATAAACCGCAACGTGAAAAGGTTAACATTAATATACAAGAGAAAAAGATTGAAGCACCAAAAGAAATCGCTGTGGAGCTTCCTGAAGTGCAACGTGAATTTCGTGCTGCATGGATCGCATCTGTCGCAAATATAAATTGGCCAAGTAAAAACTTTTTATCTACGGATGAACAAAAACAGGAAGCGATCCAGATTTTAGAATTTTTGAAAGCAAATAATTTCAATGCAGCTATTTTTCAGGTTCGCCCCTCGTCGGATGCGATGTATAAGAGTGATCTCGAGCCTTGGTCATATTTTTTAACAGGAGAACAAGGGAAAGCTCCTTTTCCATATTATGATCCTTTGGAATTTTGGGTTGAAGAGGCACATAAGCGGGGGATTGAATTACATGTTTGGTTAAATCCTTATCGTGCTCACCATACTTCTGGCGGTAAGTTGACAGAGGCATCTATGGCTAAAAAGATGCCCAATTCCGTTGTCCGTTTGAAGCAGGGATGGTATTGGTTTGATCCATCAAAACAATCTACTCAAGACCATGCTGCCCGTGTAGTAATGGATATTGTAAAACGTTATAACATTGACGGGGTACATTTTGATGATTATTTTTATCCTTATGCGGAATATAATGGAGGGCAGGATTTTCCGGATAATGACAGTTGGAATGATTACAAAAAGAATGGTGGTACATTGGCTCGTGCAGATTGGCGTAGAAATAGTGTAAACACATTCATTGAACGGATCTATAAAGAAATAAAAGCTGAAAAGAATTTTGTGAAATTTGGTATTAGTCCTTTTGGGATCTGGAAACCAGGTTATCCGGCAGGTATTCAAGGATCTAGTCAATATGATCAATTGTATGCAGATGCAAAGCTATGGCTTAATAAAGGCTGGGTCGATTATTATACGCCACAATTGTATTGGCCTATACAGCCTGCTAAGCAAAGTTTCACAACTTTATTGAAATGGTGGGAGAGTGAAAATACAATGCACAGACATCTTTGGCCAGGTATCAATACTGTCGGGAAACGTACAGCAGAATATTCAACTGAAATTGTAAATCAAATTGCTGCGATGCGTAATATCGTGCCAGATAGCAAAGGTATTGTTCATTGGAGCTTAGCCGGTTTAATTAAAAACCCTACGATGACAAGAGCAATTTTTGAAGGTCCTTACCAAAATAAAGTATTGATACCTAGAACGCCTTGGTTGAATGCAAATCCGATGCTGAAGCCAACTTTGTTGTTGACAGCAGAAAAAGATTTTGTTTTTGCAAAGTGGCAACATAAACAAGTAGATCAAGTTTATCACTGGATACTTTACTGCAACTATGGTGGTGAGTGGTCATATGAGATTTTTGATCCTTCGGTTACTGCCAAGCAACTTGCAAAAAGTAAGAATGGTAAAAAGTTACAGTATGTGGCAGTAAAAGCAGTGGACCGTCTGAGTAATGAGAGTCCATATATGGCGGAAAAGATTAAGTAATTTAAAATAAATCTATTAAAAGGGATATCCAAAAAGGTATCCCTTTTTTTTGTTCTGCGAATTCGTGTTTTGATGTGGTAGCGTACATTATAGTCTCGGTGTCTTAATTACATTGCTTGATAACAAGCGATTTGGAGTTCGTATTTATCTGAAGTATATTTAGATATGGAAGATACTTATAAAAAAGCTGGTGAATCTGTTATACGGATATCTCAGTTGATGTTACCCTCTAACGCCAACTTTGGCGGAAAGATTCATGGCGGCTATATTTTGTCATTGATGGATCAAATTGCTTTTGCAGTTGCCTCCAAGTTTTCCGGAAATTATTGTGTGACAGCGTCCGTTGGAAAAGTGGACTTTCTAAAGCCTATTGAAGTAGGGGAGTTGGTAACACTTATCGCTTCGGTCAATTATGTAGGAAATAGTTCGATGGAAGTTGGAATTCGTGTTGAATCGATGAATATTCAATCTGGTGAGACAAAACACTGCAATTCATCATATTTTACAATGATTGCGAAAAATGCTGAAGGCAAATCTGTTCGTGTTCCGCGACTTATATTGGAAAGTGAAAAGGAGATCTTTCGGTTTTATAAAAGTGTGATTAAAATCGAAATTGAGAAGGAGAGAGAGCGGGCTACCCTCGATTTGGAATTTGACTCTCAAGAACAACAGGAATATATCAGACAACATTACGATGTGAAAATAAATTTGTGATGATGGTGATAATAATTTAGTGGTGCGGTCTTTTGCATATTGTATTTTTTGTTTTTAAGGTTTATCAATCGATTGTATGATAACTTAATGATTTTCAAGTGTGTTTTATGGCATTTTTTGAAAATAATTACGCATAATCTTGCAAAGCTTAGAACCTTTTTATACTATTGTAAAGTAATTCGTATAAACCTGTCGGGATCGAAACATCCGATATAAACAATTGCTACTAACTAAATTATTATCATGAATAAAAAATTACTCTTATTCTGTTCGGGAGTGATGTTATCTACCAGTTTGTGGGCACAAACGAAAACTATTTCGGGAAAAGTGACCAATGCATCTGATGGGACATCAATGTCGAATGTGACTGTAAGCATCAAAGGCAAAGCAGTAAGTACGCAGACCAATCCAGATGGAAGTTTTACCATTAAAGCAGATCCTGGAGATGTGCTTATTTTTAGCACTATTGGTTCCAAACCATTGCAACAGACTGTTGGCTCAAGCTCTACCGTCAATATTGCCCTTTCCAACAGTGAAGAAGCATTGACCGAGGTAGTTGTAACTGCTATGGGGATAAAGAAGGAGAAAAAAGCTTTAGGTTATGCTGTTCAGGATATTAAGGCCGACGAGCTGATGAAGAATAAAAATCCTAATGTGATCAATTCTCTGAATGGTAAGATTGCAGGTGTGAATGTAACCAACTCTGGAGGTTCCCCCGGAGGTTCGGCATCTATTGTTATTCGTGGTGGCACATCTTTAGAAAGAGATAATCAACCTTTGTTTGTTATTGATGGTATGCCCATGGATAATTCGACTGGTCAAGGTGATAATTCAGCATTTGACGGAAATACAAATATTTCAACGACAAATGGTAATCGAGCATTAGATATTAATCCCGAAGATATTGAGTCTATTTCAGTATTAAAAGGCCCGGCTGCTGCTGCGCTTTATGGTTTGAGGGCAGCGGCCGGGGCTGTGGTTATTACCACAAAGAAGGGTAAAGAAGGTGCAACTTCTATTGGTATTAATTCGCGTATCGGTACTAATTGGGTTAATCGTCTGCCAAAGCAACAGGATAAGTTTAAACAAGGATCATATTACAATGGTTTATTTATTCCTGAAACTAGCTTATCCTGGGGTGATGCTTTTAAAGATGGGGAGAAAATCTATAATAATATGGAAGATTTCTATCAAACCGCAACTACATATGATAATTCATTTAATGTTTCTGGCGGATCTGCAAAAGGGAACTTCTATCTATCGGGTTCAAATATTAAACAGAGCGGTGTTGTGCCAACAACAGATTTCGACCGGACTACATTTCGATTTAATGCAGAGCAGAAAACAGATATCTTTACCTTTGGTGCTAATGCTTCTTTTGCACGTTCCTCAACTCGTAAAACTTTAACTGGATCTGGTTTATGGGGTGGTTCTGGTTCGGGCTATATGGAATCTATAATTGCTTGGCCGAGAAATTCAAATATGCGAGATTGGATAAATCCTGATGGTTCACAGCATTTATTATTGCCAAATATTCCATTGTTAGATAATGCGGATAATCCATATTGGACGATTAATAAGAATCCACAAAATGATAAAACAGATCGTTTTTTAGGTACTGCTTATGCCTCTGCTAAAATTACGAGTTGGTTAGATGCTACATATCGTCTAGGTATCGATAATTATACTACGGATTTTAGTACATTAATTTCTCCTGGATCTGCAGTCAAATTGGCCTGGCAGAATGGTATGCTTTCTGAAGGAAAAAGACAATACTCCTATTTGAATTCAAATTTCATGTTAAATTTCCATAAAGTAATTGCTGAAGACTGGGATTTAAATTTGTTATTAGGGACTTCTGCTGAAGATACTCACATACAGGCAAATTCTTTACGTGCAGAAAATTTTTCTATTCCAAATTTTCAAAGTATCAATAATGCCGAAAATGGAGATAAATATTTAAATCAAGTAATCACGGATAAGCGCTTATTAGGTGTTTATGGTGAATTTAGAGCGGGATATAAAAATTTGGCGTTCTTTAGTGTTACTGGAAGAAATGATTGGTCTTCAACTTTGCCAATCCAAAACCGTTCATTTTTCTACCCATCTGTTTCAGGAAGTTTAATTTTCACTGAGCTAATGGAAAAGAATGATATGTTATCATTTGGAAAATTACGAGCATCGTATGCTCAAGTGGGAAAAGATGCTCCGGCATATCAAACCAATACTTATTTGTTTGGTCCTGAATTAACGATAGGTGGAGGTTATAGAAATGCCTGGACACGAGGTAATGATCAATTAAAACCTGAGACAACAACCTCTATGGAATTTGGTACGGAATTGAAATTCCTAAAAAATAGATTGGGGCTAGATTTTACATACTATCAAAATAATTCGAAAGATCAAATCTTACAACCTCGTGTTTCAAACGCTACAGGTTATATCTTAAGTTATGTAAATACGGGTGAAATTGAAAATAAAGGTTTTGAGATTTCGTTAAATGCAACTCCAATAAAACGAGATCATTTCACTTGGGATATGATGTTGAATTTTTCACATAATAAAGGTGTTGTTAAATCGCTTCCTGCGGCACTCCCAATATTATATGTTACTGATGTGCAGGTGGGAAACGGTAAAGCTGCTTCTTTTGGTAATGGGAATTTTATGGGCCTGTCGGGATCAACATGGCAGAAGGATGCAGACGGAAATCTTTTATTAGATTGGGAAACAGGAAATCCTTTGACATCCACATTGACTACTACACCAATTGGCAATCGTGAACCAGATTTTATTGGAGGATTAACTAATAATTTCACGTATAAAAATTGGGATTTTTCATTCTTATTTGATTTTCGTAAAGGTGGAGATATCTTGAATGGGACAGAATATCTGATGACAACTTATGGGCTTAGTAAAGAAACAGAAAATAGAGGCCAGACACTTACCTTTACAGGGAAATCTTTAAATCCAGTTACAAAAGAATACGAGACAGTAACGCGTGAAGTTATTGCTACAGAAAAATATTATCGAGATATTTATGCAAATAACACTCCTTTTTTTGTTGAAAAAGTTAATTGGTTGCGTTTACGCTCGGTTTCATTGACTTATAGTTTACCATCATCTATCTTAAAAAGATCCAAAGTTTTCAAAGGTGCTTCTTTTAATGTAACCGGAACAAACTTGTGGTTGCTTACAAATTATTCAGGGATGGATCCGGAGACAAGTGCAGCGGGGGCGGGTGTTATCGGATCAGGTTCGGTAGGTATTGATTATGCAGGCGTTCCTGCAACTGCTGGATTTACATTTGGTGTTAATTTAAAATTCTAACGTAATGAAAAAAATATTTTATATAGCCACAACTTCTATACTATTGCTACTCAATTCTTGCAGTAAATGGTTAGATGTCAATGAAAATCCTAATTCTGCGAATTCAACAGTACCTACACCTCAACAACGACTGCCATCAATGTTGGCTCAGTTTATCGATGGATATGAGTCTGCAGGTACACGTACTTCATTTTTAGGTCAACAATTGGCAGTTGTAAATGCTAACAACAACAACTGGAATTTAACCAGGTGGAATTCAACAGCTTCTTCAACAGGCTGGCCTTGGCAATCATGGTATGTGAATACTGCGGTAAATATTGATCCATTAATTGAGAGTGCAACTAAAGTTGGAGCTTACCACTATATTGGAGTAGCAAAACTGATTAAAGCTTGGGGCTTTGGTTATATGGCTGATTTATATGGAATGTTGCCGTATGACGAGTTTGATAAAGTTAATAATCTCACACCTAAGTTTGATGATGGAGAATATGTGTACACCAAAATTTTAGCTTTAATTGATGAGGCTATCTTAGATTTGTCTAAAGAACAAGCTTCTGGAGCAGCTCCATTATCTGCCGGAGACATTTATAATAAGGGAAACGTACAGAATTGGTTGAAATTAGCTTATGGATTAAAAGCTAGATTTTTAAATCATTATAGTAAATTACCTACATATAACTCACAAGCTGTATTAGACGCTTTGGCGAAAGCTCCAATTTTAAATGATGAGAGTACAATTATACAATATATCGATGAGACAGCTACGACAAGTGATCAGAGTAAAGCTTCTTTGCAGTGGGGGAATACTGGGACTTCAGCCCGTATTACGCAATTATATTATAATTATATTACCAATAATTATCATGGCGCCCCCTCTGGTAATGCTAATGTTATTGATCCGCGATTAAACTTATTAGTTCCAAGTTCTCAGAATCCAGATGGCAGTTATCGTCAAACCTTATTTGTAGATATGACTTCGGATTTGCCAAAAACAGGCCCTGCTTCTTATGTTTATGCCAGCGCGACAAATAAATTTTCAAATAAAGATTCTGTTTATATTTCAATGCGTAAGGAGGTTGCAGCAAATGGACGAGTACTTTCAACAGGAACTTGGTATACTGAAAAAGGAGGTAAAGGATTATTATTAACTAATTCTGAAATGAAGTTCATTGAAGCAGAAGTTCGCTTTAAAAAAGGAGAATTGGGAGCTGCGCTAACCGCTTATCAAGCCGGTATCAAGGCGCATATGGAAATAATGGGTGTTAAGGCTTCTGATGTAGCAGCATATATGGCAAGTTCTTCCATAGTGCAGGAAGCTGGAAAATTAACTTTAAGTCATATCATGATTCAAAAATATATCGCTCTTTCGTACTCCCCTGAGCAATGGTCTGACTTGAGAAGAATGAATTATTGTACGGATGCATCAGGGAATTACAATGAATCAACGGGTATTTATAAAGGATTTAAAAGGCCGTCCCATGTATTTGCCACTGCTTATCCGTCGCAAATTGAATGGCCTAGACGGTTTGCAATTCCATCTTATGAAATTAATTATAACCTAACTCAAGTAAAAGCGGCTAATGCGGAAGCGGATTTGCCAACATATCAAAATCAACGTATTTGGTGGGATAAATAAAAAATAATTAGGGTTTACATTTTTTTGTAAACCCTTTTATATATTAGTGAAATGAGATATTTTTATTTTCTATTTTTATTTTTTGCCATTCGTTCATTTGCGCAGACATCTGAAATTATTCAAAAACCAATTATTTGGAATGCTGAGCGTGAGCAATTGTCTTTAGATTATTTGAAAAAAAGGCATGGTATTGTACAGCAAAAAGCCATTATTAAGCCAACAATGGTAGTAGTGCACTGGACCGCGAATAACAGTGTTCAGGCAACATTTAATACATTCAATCCAGTGCTATTGCCCGGAAGGCCTGAACTCAGAAAAGCAAGTGCTTTAAATGTTTCTTCCCAATATGTTATTGACAGAGATGGAACAATTTATCAGTTTTTACCCGATACAGTGTTTGCGAGACACACTATTGGTTTAAACTATTGTGCTATCGGTATTGAAAATATTGGAGGAGATAAGTATCCACTTACCGAAAAGCAGTTAAAAGCAAATGAGAAGCTGATTAGATACTTGAAAAGTAAGTATCCGATTGATTTTGTAATTGGCCATCATGAATATAGAGCTTTTCGAAAGACTAAATATTGGAAAGAGACTGATCCTGATTATTTTACGTCTAAATCAGATCCAGGGGATGCCTTTATGTTAAAGCTGAGGGGAAATCTGACTGATTTGAAACTTTTATCTTTATAATAGATCGAATCGATCAATGAAATAAAAGGAGCTCGTATGGGTTCCTTTTTTTGTTATTTATTTTTTTTTGAGGATTTCATTGCATTTGAGGAGTTTTTTTGTCGCTTTTGATCCCCGAAAGATATTTCTCTTATCTTTTTCTTAAGAAAGTGTTGTTTGCTGTTTTATGCTACATTCTGCATATGTATCAGTAATGTTACATTAAGGTGTATCTGTTACACTATTTGAACCACTTTTACATCTTTAAATTTTGTTTAATATGTTGTTATTTAATTAGTTGCGTTATTGAAGTGATTTTTTCTGTTAAAAAATGTTAAATAAATAGCAATTGAATATGGATAAAATAAAAGTGATCACTTACTTTGTTTTGCGTTTTTATGAGTTATTTAATTTAAAAAACGAAAACATCTACTTACATTTATTGACGAATTATCAACTATTTGGCAGTATGGTAGATATGCTGTCATCAATTTTAATTTAACTATGAAAAGACTATTTGCATTCCTTGCATTGACAAGTTTTCTTACTTTCAATTCGTGTGCTAGTAAATCAGCAATTGTAAGCAAGACTTCTTCTGTTATTAATAATTCAGAAATCTTACCTGGAGCAGATCAACTTGCAATTTATTTACCAATGCTAAAAGGTAAGAAGGTTGGGATAATGGGGAATCAAACTTCTGTTGTTGGACGATCAAAGGAACATTTGGTTGATCTATTATTTCGGGAGAAAGTGGATTTAAAATTCGCTTTTGCTCCTGAGCATGGATTTAGAGGTGATGTAGAAAGGGGGGAGAAATTTGGAAATGATGTTGACTCAAAAACAGGATTGCCTTTATATACTTTATATGGCGGTAATCAGAAACAGGATTCAATCATAAACACTATCGATGTTATGATTTTCGATCTTCAGGATGTAGGTGCTCGATTTTATACTTATATCACTTCGTTGCATCGTGTCATGGAATTATGTGCAAAACATAATAAGAAATTGATTGTTTTGGATCGACCTAATCCAAATGGAGATCAAGTAGACGGTCCAGTAAGACATGATGATAAATTTAAATCTGATGTTTCATGGCACAAAATAGCGATGATTCACGGGTTGACAATTGGTGAATTGGCGAAAATGGTTAATGGTGAAAAATGGTTAGAAAATGGAAAGCAATGTGATGTTACGGTTGTCCCTGTAAAAGGATATGATCATAAGATGATGTATGAACTGCCGGTTATTCCCTCACCAAGTCTTCCAAATGCGTTATCGGTTCGGCTGTATTTATCATTATGTCTTTTTGAGGGGACTGATATTTCCGTGGGACGTGGAACGGACTGGCCATTTCAAATTATTGGTTATACCAATCCAGTTTACGGTTCATTTACTTTTACTCCAGGTGATCGCCATGGTATGACAAAACATGTGGAAGGTAAAGGCGCTGTTAATTATGGTGTTGATCTGCGAAATATAATTCCTTCAGAGCACAAGTTTACCCTGAAATATCTCTTGGATTTTTACAATAAAACTCCTGATAAGTCAACTTTCTTTGCTCGACCTGCCTTTTTTGACAAGCTAGCGGGAACAGATCAATTAAGACTGCAGATTCTTGCGGGTAAATCGGAAGAAGAAATTAGAGCATCATGGGCTAAGGATTTAGACGCATATAAATTGATGCGTAAAAAATATTTGATCTACCCAGATTTTAAATAAAACAAACAAACTAAATATCAATATAAGCAATCATTTATTTTAAAACGCTACAATACAATGAGAAAATTTATACTATTTTCTGTTGCAGTGGGATTAAGTGTGCCTTCTAAGTCTTTCAGTAATGTGAGCAAAGAGAGTATTCTAAATAATCCTAAAGTAACACAGTCACTTTTAGCTTCATCCAAATCTGTACTTCAAAATGCAGTTCAGGGGGTAGTGACTGGACCAGATGGGCCCATATCTGAGGTAAGCGTAGTAGTTGTTGGAGGGACGGCATCTACAAAAACTGATAGCCAAGGTCATTTCAAAATTGCTGCTCCAATTGGAAGTAAATTAAGATTTACTTCTGTGGGTTATGCAACAAAAGAGGTGACAGTAACTTCTAATACAGTTAATGTAACCATAGAATCTAGCAATCAAGCTTTGGAAGAAGTCGTTGTGGTTGGTTATGGTACGCAGAAAAAAGGAAATTTGACAGGTGCTGTTTCGTCAATTTCTGTAAAAGATAATTTACAAGGCAGAGCTATTGCTGATGTTGGAAGAGGTATTCAGGGAACTACTCCAGGTTTGACCGTGGTTATTCCAAGTGGCGAGGTCGGGTCTGATCCGGTTATGAAAATACGTGGGCAGATAGGTTCTATTGCAGGAACATCTAACCCACTTATTTTGTTGGATAATGTTGAAATACCAAGTATTCAGTTGGTTAATCCTGCTGATGTGGAATCGATTACTGTATTGAAAGATGCTGCCGCATCATCAATTTATGGTGCAAAAGCAGCCTTTGGTGTTGTTTTGATTACGACAAAAAAAGGTGGATCAGGTGAAAAAGTAAATATCAATTATTCAAATAACTTTTCGTTTCAAAGCTCGGCAATCGATTATAATATGGCTGGGGTAAATGCTTTGAAATATACTTTGGAAGCTGTAGAGCGTGTTGGAGGAACCGAAGCTGGGGCTTTTTATAAAGTAAATCGTGAAAGTTATAACCGTGCTTTAGAATGGGAGAAGCTATATGGTGGAAAATTAGGTGTTAATGATCCAACTGTATATGGAAGAGATTGGTATGTGAATCCAGCTGAACCAACAAAAAAATATGGTGTACGAACTTATGATCCTCAAGATTATATGATTCGTGATGTTGCTCCTTCGTCACAACATAATCTTTCATTTTCTGGATCTGCAGGAAAAACAGATTACAATTTAAGTATGGCTACTCTCAGTCAGGCTGGAATGATGAAAACTACTGACAACGATAAGTTTAAGCGTTATAATGCTTCGTTGCGGATTTCTACCGAGCTTAACAAATATTTGACTGTGAGAGCAGGAGCGATGGTCTCTAGAAGAAATAAACAGTATCCGTATACGACTAACTCAACAACTGCAGATCCTTGGTTATATTTGTATAGATGGAGTTCGCTGTATCCAATGGGCTTGGATGAAAATGATAGAGCGATCAGAAGTCCTTGGAGTGAAACATCTGCGGCAAATACAGCCAGTCTACAAAATAATTATTTAAATCTAAATCTAGGAGCGACAGTAAAAATTAATGATAACTGGAAGTTTGATATTGATTACACATTTGCAAATAATGAGATGATCAATACTTATCCAGGAACACGATTTACAGGGGCAGATTCATGGGTTGCTGGTGTGGCTAGAAATGATGCAAATGGCGTTCCTGTTTATGTTGATAATACAGGTGCTTTAGTAGCTTCAGATGTTTCTGGTGCCATGCGTGCATACGATCTAAATTATTATCAGTATACGCCTAATGGTGGTAATCCTGATCATTATAAAAGGACAGCTGGTAACGAACGAAATAATACGATCAATGCATTGACAACTTACAATTTAAGGGTAAATGATGATCACGATTTTAAATTTATTGCAGGATTGAACCGTGTAACATTAGATTATTCTGAAAATTCTTCGCAAACATTTAATCTAATAGATTTAAATAATCCTCAGTTAGGATTTGGAATTAATACTGCATCACAACAAGCTACGGGTGATGCAAAATGGGAAGCTCAGTTGGGGTACTTTGGACGTGTGAACTATGCCTACAAGAATAAGTATCTTTTTGAGGGTAACATTAGATATGATGGTTCTTCTAAATTTCCGACAGACTTGAAATGGAAATGGTTTCCATCTTTTTCAGCTGGTTGGGTTGCTTCGGAAGAAGGTTTTATGGAATGGTCTAAGCCTGTTGTGAACCAATTGAAATTTAGAGGTTCATGGGGCTCTATTGGTGATCAAACGATTAAGCCAAGTTTATATACGTCAACTATGACTGTTGGTGAGGTGAGTTGGTTGGCTGCAGATGGTAGTAGGGTTTATGCGATCGGTACACCAACTTCTGTGCGATCGGATATATCGTGGCAAAATATTGAAACTTTGAATTTAGGAGCTGATTTAAGAGTGCTTAATAATAAGTTGGGTTTTGTATTTGATTGGTATAGAAGAAATACGAGAAATATGATTGTTCCTAGTGGAAATGTGAGTGCAACATTTGGAGCGCCAGCACCACAAGGGAATTATGGTGATATGAAGACTCAAGGATGGGAGTTTGCGGTAGACTTTAATCATAGATTTAGCAATGGTTTAGGTTTAAACATGCGTGGAACATTAGCTGATGCACAATCAACTATCTTAAAATATACAGATACGCAGTTGATCAGCAGTTATTATGTGGGTAAAAAAGTAGGAGAAATCTGGGGGTATAAAACTGATAGATTGTACCAAGCTTCAGATTTTGAATATGATGCCGCTGGAGCATTAGTTAAAACAACAGATAAAGGTAAAATAGTAAATAAATTATCTGACCCTAAAGGCGCTTACCAAGGATATTTGCAGAATAGCAGTGACTTTATTTTCGGGCCTGGTGATGTAAAATTTGCTGATTTAAACGGTGATGGAGTTATCAATGATGGAAGTAAGACCGTTAATGATCATGGGGATTTAGCAATCTTGGGGAATGAGACGCCTAGATATGAATATGGTTTCCGTTTAGGTCTTGATTTTAAGGGGTTTGATTTTTCTGCGTTTGTTCAAGGTATTGGGAAACGTGAAATGTGGGGTAATGGTTCGTTAGCGATTGCTGGCTATCAATCCTCTGACGGTGCAATGCCTTCAACTATTGCCGATAATTTTTGGTCTGCCGATAATCTTGAAGCATTTTATCCTAGAGCTTATAATAATGGTGGTAACAATCTGAATAATAATATGCAAATCCAATCGAGATACCTGTTGGACTTATCATACCTGCGTGTTAAAAATATAACGTTGGGTTATTCGTTGCCAACTACGATGCTGAATAAAGTTTATATTAAATCAGCACGTGTCTATACGTCATTAGAGAATTTCTTTACAAAAGATCATGTAAATGGATTGCCTATCGATCCTGAAGTGATAAATGGTTATTCAATGTTTAATGACACGAATTATAACTCGGGAAGAACAGGGATTGGTACGCCTACTTTTAAGTCGGTATCGTTTGGTGTTCAAGTTAATTTTTAATAACAATGAAAATGAAATATTCAAAGAAAATAGCATACGTTGCTTTTGGGGCAATGGCTTTGTTTTCATCATGTAATAAGGAAGTGTTAGATAGAAATCAATTGACACAGTTGGAAGATGAAAATAGTTGGGGAAATGAATTGGGACTTCGGTTATATGCGAATGGGTTTTATCAAAATTACTTTGTGGGGTATAATAGTGCTTGGGGGACAGATTATGCTCCGGTTACTGGTTATACGTTCTCAGATGATTTGACAAATAGAAACGTTCAGACAAATTTTGAAAATGCTGTTCCTGCATCTCGTGTAGGTTCTGGTAGCACGATTACTGCTATGGAGGCTCCATCTATGTTGACGCAGTATTCTGGCCCAACATGGAATTTTGCTTGGGTAAGAAAGGCAAATATTTTTATCAATAGAATCGATACTAAAACTAAACCAAATATTACCACTGAAGCCTATAATCATTGGACTGCAGTTGCGCGCTTTTTTAGAGGGTTTGAATATAGTCGCTTAGTGGAGGTTTTTGGTGATGTTCCTTATTTTGATCGTGAACTCGCGGATAATGATACCCAATTAATGTATAAAGACCGTGATAAACGCGGTGAGGTAATGGATAAGGTTTACGAAGACTTTAAATATGCCTTGGAGAATATGAGAATCAATGACGGTAAACAGTATTTGAATAGATATATTGCCGCATCTTTTATTTCTAGATTAATGTTGTTTGAAGGATCATTTCAATATTATCATAACCTGGATAAAAATAGGGCTAAGAAATATCTTGAATTAGCACAACAAGCTTCTGAAATTGTTATCAATTCGAACGCGTATTCATTTACGAGTGATTTTAAAAGTTTGTTTTCTTCAGATGATCTAAGCGCCAATAAAGAGGTGATCATGTATAGAGCCTACGATAATGGTAAAAGTGTTACGCATAGTGTAGGATCTTATAGTAACGGAACTGAAGGACAAAATTCAGCAGCCAATTTAGTATTGATGAAATCGTTTATTTGTAACGATGGTAAGCCTTGGCAAAATTCTACTGCAACAAATGCAAGTAGTTTCAAGATAAAAGATTTGGCAGTGTCGCGTGATCCTAGATTTGAGGCTTCATTTTATGAAAAACCATTAAGTTCTTCTGCGACTTTATTGTATGCTTTTAAATTTGCTTCTCGTGAGGCTCTTACTTATTTAGGCAAAACATATCCTGCGGCTTGGGCTAGTAATACAAATATTACTGATGCGCCTGTCATTCGTCTAGCTGAAGTTGTATTGAACTGGGTCGAGACGAAACAGATTTTAGCTGAAGGTTTTGGTGGAGCTGCAGTTACGCAGTCGGATCTGGATAAGTCGGTTAATGCGATCAGAAACCGTCCAATTGATGCTATTGCAACTTCAAAAGGAGTTAAAAAAACTGCGCCTTTAATTCTTGGAGCTATTGCGGTAGATCCTTCTCGTGATGGTGATGTTTCTCCTTTGATGTGGGAAATTCGTCGTGAACGCCGAATGGAATTTGTGTACGAAGGTTTTAGATTGTTGGATATTAAGCGCTGGAAAAAACTTAATTACATGGATTATAGTAAAAATCAAGACTATTTCTTAGGCCCGTGGTTAGATGTGAAAACAGATATGCCTAGTTTACTAAATAAGAGTAATGAAGGTAAATTGAAAGTTGTGAATGCAACCGGTGCGACAATTACATATAATGGTAGCAATGCTGATCAATTGGTTGGTTTTTATATGGTTGAAAATGCGCAACATAGAGAACCTTTCACAGATCGCTCTTATATGGCTCCAGTTGGTCAGGCTCAGGTTAACGAGTATAAAGACAGAGGATATACATTAACACAAACAGCAGGCTGGTAGTCTTTGACTACTGGGTTATTAGAGCCACTTAATTTAAGTGGCTCTTTTTATTTGTTTCCATTGATCAATATATAAAAGTCTTTGTTTGCGTTATTATTTTATGTTATTGCACAAACATGCATGTTTGTGCATTTTTTTAAGTATATTTACTTTAATAACTGATTCCTATAATGATAAAAAGAACCTATAGTTTTATTTGCATAATGATTTTTGCCTTCAATTTCTTGCATGCGCAAACTTTCAAATTTGCTCATGTAACAGATACGCATGTTGGCGGTGCAACTGGAGAAGAAGATTTACGTCGAACCGTAAAAGATCTGAATACATTAAAAGATATTGATTTTGTTATTTTATCGGGTGATATTACAGAGTTTGGTGCGGATCATGAATTGAAATTGGCCAAGCAGATACTGGATAGCTTGTCATTACCCTGGTATGTAATACCTGGAAATCATGATGGTAACTGGTCTGAAAATGGGGCTAATACATTTCGTAGTGTGTTTGGAGGTGAAACCTTCTTCTTTAAACATAAAGGATTTATATTTTTGGGAACAAACTCTGGTCCTAACATGCGGATGAGTCCCGGTCAGATTCCGAGGGAAAACCTAGTGTGGATGGATTCTGTGTTTATTGCTCATCCTGATCGTAATACCCCTCTCATATATATCAATCATTATCCGCAAGATTCTTCTTTAAATAATTGGTTTGAAGCGTTGGATCGTGTGAAATCTAGGAATGTGCAATTGGCTTTTTGTGGACATGGTCATATAAATAAAGTGTACGACTGGGAGGGTATACCCGGGATCATGGGGAGGTCAAATTTGCGCGCCAAGAATGAGTATGGTGGTTATAATATTGTGACGATTGACCAGGGTAAGGCTACTTGTCAAGAACGTACAGTTGATGGAACTTACTTGGATCCTTGGGCAGTGATCCCGCTAGAAAATCATCATTTTGAACTAGATAAAAAGAAATATCCAAGACCAAATTACGCAGTTAATGAAAAATTTGCCTCTAAAGTTGCTGTGGATTGGGTTTTTCAAGATGAGAGTGATATCGGTTCTGGAATGGCACTTTATAAAGATTTGATCATTACAGCAAATACTTCAGGTGATGTTTTTGCTTTGGATAATAATACGGGACAGAAAAAATGGTCATTTAAAACTGGTGGTAAAGTTTATTCAACACCAGCTGCTTGGAAGGGGGTTGTTATCGTCGGTTCTTCAGATCATTATATCTATGGATTGGATGCAGAAAGTGGACTGTTAAAATGGAAAGTAAAAACAGGAAAAGCTGTTTTGGGATCACCTTTGATTCAGAGTGGCACTGCATACATCGGTGGTTCGGATGGAGTTTTTAGAGCATTGGATGTATTGACTGGAAAGGAAAAGTGGAATTTTAAGGGTGTAAAGGGGTATGTTTCTACGCTTCCAACTTATTATCAAAATCTAATTATTTTTGGTTCATGGGGTAATGGTTTTTATGCCTTAAATGCGCAGTCAGGTAAATTAGAGTGGGAATGGAATAATGGGCATGCAAATCGGATGTTTTCAGCTGCTGCTTGTTATCCCGTTGCGGTGAATAACGCCATTTATGTAGTAGCTCCAGATCGGTTTATGACAGCATTAAATGCAAAAGATGGAACGGTTATCTGGCGAGAGAAGAAGGATACGATACGAGTTAGAGAGTCAATGGGTTTATCAACTGATCATAAATATGTTTATGTGAAAACAATGGATGGTGATTTACTTGGTATTTCCACCAAAGCTGATAAAATGGAAGTCTCATGGAAATCAGATTTGAAACTTCCATATGAACTAACCCCGTCAGCGATAACCGCTAACAGTAAAATTGTTTTTGTACCAAGTCATTCAGGTTTGCTGTCAGCTGTTAATGCCTCATCAGGAGCTGTAATGTGGCAATATAAAATATCAAATGGTATGGTCAATCCGCCATTGATTATGGGTAAT
Source organism: Sphingobacterium sp. MYb388 (assembly GCF_037479535.1). Lineage (NCBI taxonomy): Bacteria > Pseudomonadati > Bacteroidota > Sphingobacteriia > Sphingobacteriales > Sphingobacteriaceae > Sphingobacterium > Sphingobacterium sp. MYb388. The sequence goes on from NZ_JBBGYV010000003.1 coordinate 574,101, forward strand.
AAAGGGTTAGTTTGCAGCACAATGGACGGTAAAATTGTTAAACTAAAATTTTAACTTTATAAAAGTTCTAAATTATGAAATTAACTACACAAAACTTATTACATTTACAGCGAGTTTTTATGCTTGTTTTTGCATGTTTTGTTTTTAACTTTGCGAAAGCGCAAGAACAGGCATGGATAAGAGTGAACCAATTAGGGTATACACCTGCAGGAATTAAAGTTGCGGTATTTGGAGCAAAGGAAAAGGCTGATTATACTCGGTTTGAACTGATTGATGTGAAAACGCAGAAAAGTGTATTTTCGAATCTAATCGGTAAAGATTTTGGAACTTATGGACCATTTGTGCAAAGCTTTAGGTTTGATTTTTCAGCATATCGCGATACGGGTTCTTATTATTTAAGAGTTGGAAAAGTGAAATCACCAGTTTTTAAAATTGGAAAGGATGTATATAAAGGAGCTGCTGATTTTGCACTTCGTTATATGCGGCAACAAAGAACACTTTTTAACCCGTATCTGAAAGATAGCTGTCATACACACGATGGTTTTGTATTGCATGCTAATAAGGTAGGTATTGCAGATAGCTCACGTATTGATGCAGGAGGAGGCTGGCATGATGCTTCCGATTATTTGCAATATTCAACGACTTCGGCAAATGCTACTTATCATTTGTTAGCGGCTTATAGAGATTTTCCAAAAGTATTTGGTGATCAAAAGCAGGCAAATGGATTGGATGGCCAGAATGGTCGCGCTGATGTGCTGGACGAAGCAAAATGGGGATTGGATTGGTTGCTGAAGATGCATCCTGCGCCAAACTTAATGTTTAACCAGATTGCAGATGACCGTGATCATACGAATATGAGAATGCCAGGTGAAGATCCTTTTTATGGAAGAGGTTTTGAAAGACCTGTTTATTTTATAAATGGAGAACCGCAACAAAGAGGTAAGTTTATGAATAATACAACTGGTACAAGTTCAACGGCAGCCAAATTTTCGAGTGCTTTTCATCTGGGTAGTTCTTTGTTTCGAAATGATGATATTAAATATGCTAAAACTTTGGCTAAAAAAGCCAAAACAGCATATAACTTTGCATTAATAAAACCTGGGGTAACACAAACAGTATCAGTGAAGTCTCCTTATATTTATGCCGAGGATAATTGGGTTGATGACATGGAACTTGCTGGAGCAATGTTTTATGGAGCAACAAATAAGAAGCGGTTTTTAAATGAATCGATAGTTTATGCGCGGCAGGAGAAAATTACGCCGTGGATGGAAACAGATACCGCAGCACATTATCAATGGTATCCATTTATTAATCTAGGGCATTATGAACTGGGAAAACAGCTAAAAGGCAATGATCGCGAGGAGATTGTCTCATATTATAAGTCTGGAATAGCGTCGGTCTTTGAACGGGCAAAAACAAATGCCTTTTATAGGGGTGTTCCTTTTATTTGGTGCAGTAATAATTTGACTGTATCCTTCGCTATTCAATGTTTATGGTATAAAGAATTGACACAGGATACACAATATGATGAATTGGCACAAGCAAATATAGATTGGATCTTCGGTACAAATCCTTGGGGTACAAGCATGGTTTATGGCCTGCCTTCGTGGGGCGATACACCGGTTAATCCGCATTCTGCTTTTACTCATTTAAAGAATTTTCCAATTGATGGTGGGTTAGTTGATGGTCCCATAATGACTTCGACATATCGTAATCTGATCGGAATTAAATTGCTCAATGAGGATCCGTATGCGGCATTTCAAAGTGATCTTGTTGTTTATCATGATGATTATGGTGACTATAGTACAAATGAACCTACAATGGATGGTACTGCTTCATTGATCTATTTGTTAGCTTCTCAAGAACAAAAGGCCTTAGAGGAGCCTCAAATAAAAAAGTAGTCAAAGATTCTTTTGGAGCTATCGTGAGAGGAGATAGCTTGCAAAAGCAATTAGCGCTGGTTTTTACAGGACATGATTTAGCTGATGGTGGATTGACGGTGCTAAAAATATTGAAAGAAAAGGATGTAAAGGGTTCTTTCTTTCTAACAGGAGACTTTTTGAGAACATCCAAATTTCGTTCTGTTGTAAAGGAGATTAAAAGGAATAAAAATTATCTTTCTGCTCATTCTGATAAACACTTATTGTTTAGTGACTGGGGCAATAGACAAGGTTTATTAGTAACAAAGGATTCATTTATCCAAGATTTGGAGATGAATTTCAGGGAATTAGAAAAATTAGGTTTTCGAACCGATAACAAATATTTTATTCCTTCGTATGAATGGTACAATCAGGAGATTGTAACTTGGAGTGAGCAAATGGGATATGTTCCCATTAATTATACTCCTGGATTACGAACTGCCGCCGATTATAGTTATCCTGAAATGGGTAAACGATATTTATCTTCCGATGATATTGAAAAGGGGCTATGGGAACAAAATAAAAAGCTAAACGGATTAAATGGATTTATCATACTCATACATATGGGCACAGACTCACGTCGAAAAGATAAATTTTATCACCGTTTAGGTAAAATAATAGATAAGTTAAAGAAAGAGGAATATCAATTTGTCGATATTCGTGAGTTATTACAATAGAATAAAGGATAATATAGAAGATAGGATGATAAATACAACCGAAAAAGAATCGCATTACCAGGATTTAGAAAAAATGACTGTTTTGGAGTTGTTGACGAATATTAATAACGAAGATAAGACCGTTCCGATGGCTGTTGAAAAAGCTATTCCGCAGATAGAGGCGTTGGTTAATGAGTGTGTGGCTAAGATGAAAAATGGGGGACGTGTTTTTTATATCGGTGCTGGTACAAGTGGACGACTAGGTGTTTTGGATGCATCAGAATGTCCTCCAACTTATGGTGTTCCATTTGATTGGATTATCGGAATGATTGCAGGAGGAGATACGGCTATCCGAAAAGCAGTTGAATTTGCCGAAGATGATACAGAACAGGCCTGGAAGGACTTGACTGAATATAGTATCAATAAAACGGATGTTGTTATCGGTATTGCCGCATCAGGAACGACTCCTTATGTAGTTGGAGGTTTACAAGCTGCCAATGCCGCGGGATTAGCAACAGGCTGTATCGTTTGTAATAGTGGTTCTCCTATAGCAAAAGAAGCGCAATTACCTGTGGAAGTTGTGGTTGGACCTGAGTTTGTTACAGGTTCTACACGTATGAAAGCAGGGACTGCTCAAAAATTAGTACTGAATATGCTAAGTACCTCCATTATGATCCAATTGGGACGTGTGCAGGGAAATAAAATGGTCGACATGCAATTATCTAATCATAAATTAGTGGCTCGCGGGGTCCGTATTATTATGGATGAAACGAATGCAACGGAAGCTGAAGCGACAGAATTATTGGAAAAATTTGGTCATGTGCGCCAAGCAATAGAGGCATATCAAGAAACACACTAAACACTAAATCACCTATTATAAAACAAACTTATGTCACCAATAATTTTATTATCATTTTTGGTGGTCTACTTTGCTGTTTTACTTGCCGTAGCGCATTTTACTTCAAAGGGATCATCAGATAACTCCACTTTTTTTGTGGCTAATCGCAATTCGAAATGGTATATGGTTGCCTTTGGAATGATTGGTACTGCATTGTCAGGAGTGACTTTTATTTCAGTACCGGGAGCAGTTGGTGCTTCAGAATTTAGCTACTTTCAGTTTGTACTCGGAAATGCCGTTGGTTTTATTATCATCGCATATGTCTTGTTACCGCTATATTATAGGATGAACCTAACTTCTATTTACACCTATTTAGAAGAACGTTTTGGTCATACAACCTATAAAACAGGAGCAGCTATTTTTTTAATTTCAAGAACGATTGGTTCTGCCTTTCGTCTTTACTTGGTTGCTATTGTATTGCAACATTTTATTTTTGACGCTTGGAATATTCCTTTTGTAGTTACAGTTGTCATCTGTCTGTTGTTAATTTGGCTTTATACAAATAAAGGCGGGTTGAAGACAATTATTGTTACAGATACACTGCAAACAACATTTTTGATAACAGCGGTTATTCTTTCCATCTACTTTATGGCTAAAGGACTAAACTTTGGAATTGTTGATACTTTCGAAGCAGTTAAAGAAAGTAGCTATTCTAAAATATTCTTTTTGGATGATTTTGTTGGTAGCAAAGCTAATTTTTGGAAACAATTTCTAGGGGGGATTTTTGTAACCATTGCCATGACAGGATTAGACCAGGATCTGATGCAGAAGAACCTCTCCATGGGAACAATCAAAGAGGCTCAAAAGAATATGATTACCTTTACCAGTGTATTTGTGGTGATCAATATTTTCTTTTTAGCAGTTGGAGCACTGCTCTATATCTATGCAGAGAAAAATGGAATTGATATCAGTCAGCTCGCTACTCGTGATTATTTATATCCTGAAATTGCTTTAAATCATTTGGCTATTCTTCCGGCAATAATTTTTATGATGGGATTGACGGCAGCTACATTTGCAACTACTGACTCAGCATTAACTGCTTTGACGACTTCGTATTGTATTGATTTCCTAAATTTCAATAAAAAAGAGAATCCAAATGATCCTGTATTGGTTAAGCAACGCAATTATGTACATTTTGGCTTTTCTATTGTTATGTTATTGGTGATTTTAGTATTCAAATTAATCAATGATGATTCGGTCGTAAACGCAATCTTTACAGCTGCAAGTTACACATATGGTCCATTGTTGGGACTCTTTGTTGTAGGTATTGCTACAAAATACGCAGTTAAAGACAAACTAGTGCCTTTCATTTGTGTTATATCACCAGCTATTTTGTATATTTTGAAAACTTATGTAATAGAAGTTTATACGCCGTATGTAATCGGTTTAGACTTGATCATTATCAATGGTTTTATAACATTCTTATTGTTGATTTTAACTTCTCCGGGTAAAGCCTCCGATAGAGCGCTTTCACATAATTAAAAAAAGTTAAGTGATTTGTACGTGCAAAAAAATTAAGTTAAGTTTGATTAAATTAGTTTTTTTGCACGTATGTATCAATTGATAGAAGAAACCGCTGGATTTATCCGCAAGAAAATAGGCGATTTTCAGCCTGAATTTGGAATAATACTAGGTACTGGATTGGGTAAGTTGGTCGATGAGATCGACGTCCAGTATTCATTGATGTATTCCAATATCCCCAACTTTCCCATTTCTACAGTTGAATTTCATTCCGGTAAATTGATATTCGGTACGCTGAATGGTCGTAGGGTTGTAGCGATGCAGGGTAGACTTCATTATTATGAAGGCTACAATATGAAAGAAATTACATTTCCAATCCGTATCATGAAAGTCTTGGGCATTCAGAAGCTCTTTGTTTCAAATGCCTCAGGATCTTTAAACCCTAATATTCTTAAAGGTGATTTGGGTATTATTTCCGATCACATTAATTTGTTGCCAGATAATCCGCTACGTGGTTCAAACTTAGCCGCATTCGGTCCACGTTTTCCTGATATGAGTCAACCCTATAACCGTGAAATGGTAAAGCAAGGTTTAGACATTGCTGTCCACAAAGAAATTAGGGCGCATGAGGTTGTATATGTAGCCGCCCCGGGACCAAATTTGGAAACTAAAGCCGAGTATCGTTACATGAGATTGATTGGTGGTGATATTGTAGGGATGAGTACTGTGCCTGAAGTTATTGTCGCTAATCATATGGATATACCTGTTTTTGCGATCTCTGTGATTACTGATGAGGGTTTTCATGATCATCTGCAACCTGTTTCTTTGCAGGATATCGTAGATATAGCAGCAAAAGCTGAACCAAAGATGACGTTAATTTTGAAAGAATTAATAGCTTTGCAATAGTTTTTAAACAATACTAGTTCAAATATTAATGAAGGTGACCCTGCGCTTATTAGCGATTTTTTGTTGTATTCTTGGTTTTGTAAATCAAGTTCAAGCACAAAGTAATGATGAATGGAGTAGTGCTTTAGATTCTGCTAGGGCAAAAGAGGATGCAAAACAGGATTCTGTTATTTTGTCTGCTAAATATATTCGATATACAACATTGGATATGATGAAAAAAGGAACCTACACCGTTCAAATAGATACATCACATCGTAATTTTCAATATTACAATAAACAGAATTTACCAGGGAATCCGAGTATCAATTTAGGCTCCTACGGTTTGGCAACGCGTGACCTATTATTTCAACCTAGTAAAACGATAGGTTTTCAAAGTGGATTTCATAGCTTGGAGCGGACCTTATACAGACCGGATTCTATTCAATATTTTAGGGCCCGTGCTAGATTTTCGGAACTTTATGCTGTAGGTTTTTTCTTTGATGATCAAGTGTTTCGTGCTAGACTTGCACAAAATATAAATCCAAGACTTAATATAGGTGGAGAATTTCATGCAACAAGAGCAGATGGATATTATACCAATCAGAAGTATTCCGATATCAAATCGGCTTTATTTGCTTGGTACGAGTCCGAAAATCACCGCTATAATTTGTTGACAAATTTAGTGTTTAATAAACTTGATGCTTCAGAGAATGGTTCGATTTTATCAGATAATATATTCAAAGATAAAGAAAAACAATCGTCCGATCGTTACCCCGTAAGATTACAGGGGCAAGGAGACAATAGACCTCGAAATGAATGGCGTGATAATTCATTCTTCCTTCGTCAATCGATGTTTCTTGGTCATCTTGATACCGTTGATGCAGGTAAGTCTACGATGCAGATTTACCCTACAAATAGTGTTGCACATAATAGTTCTGTACGGATTCAGAAATATAATTTTTTTAAAAATGAAACCGATGCTAATGGTGCTTTCCCCTATGGCTCTTCCAGATTAACGCAGGATACAACGGAAATTACTTCTATTTCAAATGAATTTGAATATAGCTTTTACTTGAGGGGAAAATCTATTTTTAAAAATGAAGCGAAATTAAATGTTGCTTTTCAACATGATATGTATTGGTATTCCGATAGTGGTGTCAATAACAGATTTTATCAAAATGGTATGCTAAAGGGGGAGCTGGGGTATAAGTTCTCAGATCGAGTCAATCTGACAGGTAAAGTCAATCAGATAGTGATGGGTCATAATTTTGGTGATTATCTTTATGAAGCAAAAGCCGACTTTTTATTAAGTTCTAATGTTGGTAAAATTACGCTTTCGGCTTATTCGCAGAATAAATCACCAGAAATGGTGTTTAATCGAATGAATTATACGTACCATCAATGGGAGCGGGATCTTAATAAAACAAAAACACAAAATCTAGCTTTTCAGTATAGCAATCCAAAAATTGGGTTCAATGGAAAGGTTGAATACTTTTTAATGGATAACTATCTTTATTTTAAAGAGATTGATAATCCGCAAAATGATCCACGTCTGGCTAAATTAATTGAACCGGCGCAATTAGGATCTGTTAATCTATTAAAGGTTTCAGTAGGACAAAAGTTCAAGTTTAGTAAATTTACCTTGGATAACTTAATTGTATATCAAAAAACAGATCAGCAGGAAACACTTGCAACTCCTGAAATATATACCTGGCATAGTTTGTATTACAGCAATGTGCTTTATAAGGTGGTTGATTTCAACATTGGAGTTGATGCACGTTTCAACACTCCGTTTACAACACCATCTTATTCAATTAATGCAAGTCAGTTTTATAATGATAATGCAGGGATTAAATTTTCGACTTATCCTATATTTGATGCGTGGGCTACAGCAAACATACAACGCGTGACACTTTTTATCAGTTGTAATTTTGTAAACCAATATTTGGGCATGCCAAAAGGCTATTATACTGTTCGTCGTTATCCGATGAATGATGCGAATATAAGATTTGGTGTTTCTTGGAAATTCTATGACTAAAAATATTGAAAATTATATGCGTGGCTTCTAGTGGATTGCGTTTTTAAGCGTAAAAAACTTTTGAAATAATTTTGAGAGTCGAAATTTTGCAGTACATTTGCATACGCAATTAGGGAAAGGTATTATATACCAAGAACTAAAGCGGAGAATTAGCTCAGCTAATTTATTGAAAGTCTGAAAAAAAATGGAGAATTAGCTCAGCTGGTTCAGAGCATCTGCCTTACAAGCAGAGGGTCACTGGTTCGAACCCAGTATTCTCCACACAAACAGAAGTGTTTCAAAATACTTAATGGAGAATTAGCTCAGCTGGTTCAGAGCATCTGCCTTACAAGCAGAGGGTCACTGGTTCGAACCCAGTATTCTCCACACAAACAGAAGTGTTTCAAAATACTTAAATGTGAATTGGCTCAGCTGGTTCAGAGCATCCCTATATATCGGGAGTGGTCACTGACAAATGAGATGGTTCATTGAAAGAAAAAAGGAGAATTAGCTCAGCTGGTTCAGAGCATCTGCCTTACAAGCAGAGGGTCACTGGTTCGAACCCAGTATTCTCCACATCAAAGCATCGATTTATCGATGCTTTTTTTATTTACCCCTTTTTATGTATTTCCTATATATTTTATATTCGTTAAGCTGTGACCGGTATTATATCGGTGTTTCTTCAGATGTTGAGGGGCGACTTCGCAGGCATAACGCTGTTTATAAAAAAGGTTTTACCGGTAGAGCTCAGGATTGGGAGGTTGTATACCAGGAAGAATATGGCTCTAAGCATGATGCTTTGATTAGGGAAACGCTTATTAAATCTTGGAAAAGCCGTTTAAAAATCGAAGAATTGATTCGTGTCTAGTACGCTGGTTCAGATCATCCCGATACATCGGGAGTGGTCACTGGTTCGAACCCAGTATTCTGCACATCAAAGCATCGATTTATCGATGCTTTTTTTATTTACTCCTTTTTATGTTTCCTTTATATTTTATCGAAGCTAAATTGATCTAGCTGATTGCTTTCGCAATTGAAATTTACCTCATAGTAGTGTTGTCATTTTAAAGATGTTCAAACACGATGAGTTTTCATATAAACATTTATATATTTGATTGTATTATATAAACTTATTAGAAATGAATTTAAAATCTATTTCGGTAATAGCTTTTGTGTTCTTATCACACGTAACAATTTTTGCACAGGTGAAAAAGTATGATTGGAAAGAAGCAAACGAGGGTGGGTATACGTATCGTTACGTAACCAATGATCCTACAAATTCGCGTTTTTATACATTAAAAAACGGTCTTACAGTTATTTTGAGCCCTTCTAAAAAGGTACCTCGTATTCAGGCCTATATTGCAACGAAAGCAGGTAGTAAAACTGATCCTTCAGATCACACAGGCTTAGCACATTATTTAGAGCACATGCTTTTTAAAGGGACTGATAAGTTTGGATCAAAAGATTGGGCAAAGGAAAAACCATTACTGGATCAGATCGATGGTTTATATGAACAGTATAACTCCACTAAGGATGAAGCCAAGCGTAAAGAAATTTATAAGCAGATCGATCAGGTTTCTGGCGAGGCAGCAAAATATGCTATTGCTAATGAATACGATAAATTGATGAGTGAGATGGGGGCTGAAGGGACAAATGCCTTCACTTCTTTTGAACAGACTGTCTATACTGAGGATATTCCCAATAATGTCATCGATAAGTTTCTGGCTGTACAAGCAGAGCGTTTTCGTAATCCTATATTAAGATTGTTTCATACAGAATTAGAAGCTGTTTACGAAGAGAAGAATAGAGGTTTGGATAATGATGGACGTAAATCTGTAGAAGCCATGTTTGAGGCGATGTTTCCAAATAATAATTATGGAAAACAGACAACTATCGGTACGGTTGAACATTTGAAGAACCCGTCTTTGAAAGCGATTCGTGAATATTTTAATACGTATTATGTCCCTAATAATATGGGGGTAATTATGTCTGGTGACTTTGATCCAAATGAAGTAGTAAAGAAAATCGATCAGGCGTTCAGTTATATGAAACCGAAAGAAATTCCAGCCTATACTTTTGATGCTGAAAAAGACATCAAACAACCAATTGTAAGAGAGGTTAAAGGTCCAGAATCGGAATTTCTATTTTTAGGTTTCCGTTTCCCCGGTGCATCTACAAAAGATGCTCAAATGTTAAATTTGCTCGGAAATATGCTTACAAATGGTTCAGCTGGATTAATTGATTTAGATTTAGTGAAATCTCAAAAGTTATTGGGAGCAGGGGCTTTTCCATATGTATTAAAAGATTATTCGATGTTGATCATGCAGGCTAATCCAAGTCAAGGTCAATCTTTAGATGATGTGAAATCTTTGATTTTAGGAGAATTGGATAAGCTGCGTAAAGGTGATTTTTCTGACGACCTGATTACTTCCATTGTAAATAACGAAAAGAAATCAGAAATTTCACGAAATGAAAGCTATAGTAATCGTGCTGAGGAGTTAATGGATGCCTTTACTTCTGGAGTTGATTGGTCGACAGAATTGAGTTATTCAGATAACTTAACTAAAATCACGAAGAAAGATATTATGGATTTTGCTACAAAATATCTGAATGATAATAATTATGTAGTGGTCTATAAACGTAAGGGCATTGACGATAGCATTGTAAAAGTAGAGAAACCTCCTATTACGCCTGTAGTTGTAAATCGTGACGATCAATCACTTTTTCTAAAAACTATTGCTGCAATGCCTGAAAGCAAAATTGCACCTGTCTGGTTAGATTATACTAAAGATGTACAAAAGACTACCTTAAAAGGTCTTGATGTGATCGCAGTGCAAAATAAAGATAACGCATTGTTTAGTTTAACTTATCGTTACGAGATGGGGAAATGGAATAATAAGTTATTAAGTATTGCCGCAGATTATTTAGAATTCTTAGGTACTAAAGAAAAAACCAGTGAAGATTTCAGCAAGGCGTTTTATAAGTTGGCCTCAGATTTTTCAGTGTCTTCAGGTAATGAAGAAACACGTATTAATATTTCAGGATTAAATGAAAATTTTGAACAAACAGTTGAGCTGATTCAAGATTTATTAAAAAATAGTGTTGGTGATCAAGAAGCATTGGAAGCTTATATCGGTCGTTTGAAGAAATCAAGAACAAATGCTAAAGAAAATAAGAACTTGATCATGGAAGGATTGAGGTCATATGCAAAATATGGAGCTAAAAATCCTTTTAATAATGTTTTGACAGATCAAGAGTTGGATGCGATCAAAGCATCGGACTTAGTTGCTATTTTACACGAGCTGGCAAATACAAAACATCAAATATTATATTACGGGCCTAAGACCACCAGTCAATTGGTTGCTACTCTTAAACCTTTAAATTCAAATACCAATTTTGCTACAGTTCAGAAAGCAAATACTTTTGAAGAATTGCCTACCCCTAAAAATCAAGTGTTGTTTACTAATTTTGATATGAAGCAGGCGGAAGTATTCTGGTTTAGAAATTCTGAAGTGTATAATTCAAAATATAGTCCTACTGTCGCATTATTTAATATGTATTTTGGTGGAGGTATGGGAAGTATCGTATTTCAAACGATTCGAGAATCTAAAGCTTTAGCTTATTCTACTTATGCTAATTTTGCTTCTCCTGTTAAAAAGGAAAATCATTATTCGGTAGGCGCATATGTCGGTACACAGGCCGATAAATTTAATGAAGCTGTTGTCGGTATGAATGAACTATTAAATGATTTACCTGATGCTCCAAAAGCTTTGGATATTGCTAAAGTTAGTTTAGTAAAATCATTGGCTAGTGACCGAATTACAAATGCAAATATTTTATCAAATTATCTAAGTGCACAGCGGTTGGGACTTACTTCAGATATCCGTAAAGATGTTTATGAACAAGCACCAAAATTAAGTTTTACAGACCTAAAAGCTTTTCATAATAAAGAAATGAGTCGTAAACCTTATGTTTATTGTATTGTTGCAAAAGATGAAAATATAAAAATGGAGGATCTGCAAAAACTTGGAGAAGTTAAGAAATTAACATTGCAAGAGTTGTTCGGATATTAATCTGATTTAAAAAATAAGAGCAGGATTACCTGCTCTTATTTTTTTATAATACCTTAATTTTGATGTTACGAAAAGAAACTTCATCAGTATGGTTTTGTAAGGCAATTTTTCCTTTTTGGAATTTACCGAAATCTGGATAGTTCTTCATATTGGTACCAGCGACAAGATCTTTCCATTCCTGGGTGTTGGTTTCGTTTTCGAATGTTAACTTCCCATTTAACCAAAAGCTTACTTTTCCCTTGTTCTGTACAATTCTAGATTGATTCCATTCGTTGTAGGGATTAGGTTTTGAATTGGATCCTATGCCCTTTATTGCGTACAACGATCCAGCCCAATGTGTTGAATCTGTTTGATGCCGCGGTTCCGCATTGGCATTATCTAAAAGTTGCATTTCAAGTCCTGTAACAAATGTAGCGTCATATTTTGGATCCTCTTGAACATCTATAAATACGCCGCTATTGCCACCTTTGGCAACTTTCCAATCAAATTTTAAGTCAAAGTCTTGAAAAGTTTCATTCGAAACTAAATCTCCAAATACACCAGTTTTAACAGTGGGGTCGCAAAGTATAGCATCATCTTTTACCACCCATTTAGAGGGTTGATTCCCTTGGTTGTAAATATGCCAATTGTTAATATCTTTTCCGTTAAAGAGAAGTTGCCAACCCTCTTCTTTTTCGATTGCACTTAGCGTATTATGTTCTGTAGTTTGTTTGCAAGACCATAGTAAGCCAATGGATAATAGGAGGTATGTAATTTTTAATTTCATATGATTAAGTTTTGGGCAAAATACAAATATTTGCGCTTTTATTGAATTAAAACACAAGAGCCAATGCGTGTAAGCATTGGCTCTTGTGTTTTGTAAATTTTTAAAAATGAATAAGTTCATCTATTTGTTCATGAATGGCATTCCTTGTTTCAATATGCACAAATGTATTTTCTTCGCTTATTTCATTTTGAATATGAGGTAAAAAAATTTTTAATGGTAAAACATGCATACGTAAGTAATTACATATTCCGGTTAGATGATCTATCCCTCTTAAATTACCATAGCGTCCCGATGAAATACCAACAAGAGCCGCTTTTTTATGGCAGAAGCTAATTGGGAAAGTACAGGCGTCAATGAAGACCTTGAGTACGCCTGGTATACTGCCATTATACTCTGGTGTGATAAAAATAAATTTATCGGCTTCAGATACCAACTGTTGTATCTTTTTAAACTGGTCACTTCGTTGACCATATAAATCTGAGACTATAATATCTGCAGGTAGATTTGTTAAAGGTAGTATTTGACAGCTTTCACCGCTTTTTTGTATGTAATCTTGATAGTATTGTGCAACTTTTAGCGTCTTACTTTTGGGTCGATTCGTCCCCGAAATTATTAAAATCATTGTCTAGTTGTAACTTATAAAAACCCAAGGAACAAAGTGGATGTATATCCTGATTTTTTGTATCTTAGCATCTTGAGGATCTATTCCTTTAGATGCTTTCAAAAGTAAGAAATATGCATGATTTAAGTGTTTTTTTGCGTGGAAGAATTTATGAATGAACAGAATAATCCTTTTTTGTGACTTTAGGGGAACAAAATGACATTTTATAAAGAAAGAATTTCATTCGAAATGGGTAAAATTATATCAATTGCAAATCAAAAGGGTGGTGTTGGTAAGACGACAACATCAATCAATCTGGCAGCTAGTTTAGCTGTTTTAGAATATAAAACCTTATTGGTTGACGCTGATCCACAAGCAAACTCTACTTCTGGAATTGGATTTGATCCAAGAACCATTAAAGAAAGTATCTATGAGTGTCTGGTAAATGATCTAGATCCACGTGATGCTATTCAAGCTACTGAAACTCCTAATTTAGACTTATTACCTGCTCATATTGACCTGGTAGGTGCTGAGATCGAAATGATTAATATGCACGAACGTGAGTATAAGATGAAAAAAATCTTAGATCAGGTAAAGGATGATTATGATTTTATCATTATTGACTGCTCTCCTTCACTAGGTTTAATTACGATTAATGCTTTATCGGCTTCAAATTCAGTTGTAATTCCTGTTCAATGTGAATATTTTGCATTAGAAGGGCTAGGCAAGTTGTTGAATACAATTAAAATTGTTCAGACACGTTTAAATACTAGTTTGGAAATAGAAGGTATTTTATTGACCATGTACGATGTGCGATTACGTTTGTCTAATCAAGTTGTAGAGGAAGTTAAGACACATTTTACTGATTTGGTATTTGAAACGATTATCCAGCGAAATACGCGATTAAGTGAGGCGCCAAGTTTTGGTATTTCTGTGATTATGCACGATGCATCCTGTAAAGGTGCAATCAACTATTTAAATTTGGCCAGAGAAATTTTACATAAGAACGGACATCTAAAAGAATTAGATTCAACAGTTACAATATAATATGGCAGCACAACAGCGAAAAACAGGTCTAGGAAGAGGATTAGGTGCCTTATTAAACGATAGTGCCGATATCCCTGAAAGAAATTCGGAGGTAGAAACATCCCGGGTAGAATCTGCTACAAAATCAAAAGAATCTGGCAATATTAGTACAGTTAATGTGGATACGATAGAAATGAATCCATTTCAACCCCGTACTGATTTTGATCCACAAGCGCTACAGGAACTGTCTGAATCGATCTTATTGCAAGGTTTAATTCAACCTATTACTGTTAGAAAAATTGGTGAGAATGCCTACCAGTTGATTTCTGGAGAACGCAGATACCGTGCATCAAAATTAGCTGGTATTACCGAAATTCCGGCATATATCCGGACAGCGAATGACCAACAGATGTTGGAAATGGCACTGATTGAAAACATTCAACGTGAAAATCTAAATGCGATTGAAGTAGCATTAAGTTTTCAACGGATGATTGAAGAGTGTAATTTGAAGCAAGAAGAATTGGGAGAACGTGTAAGTAAAAACCGTTCTACCGTAACCAATTATTTACGCTTATTGAAATTGCCTCCTGTTATTCAAGCAGCGATCCGTGATGGAGAGTTAACGATGGGACATGCACGTGCGCTAATTAATGTGGGAGAGGTAGATAAGCAATTGTATATCTTTAAATTGATCGTTGACTTAGGATTGTCTGTTCGCAAGGCAGAAGAATTGGTGCGGGAGATTCAAAATGGCAATAAAAAGAAAGCACAAAAAGATAAGAATGTACCTAAATCATTTCAGTTTCAAAAGATTGAAGATGATCTGGCATCTAAATTTTCATCTCAGGTTAAGTTAAATTTGAAAAGTGCAAAAGGAAAAGGTGCGATCGAAATTCCTTTTGAGTCTGAAGATGATCTGAGCCGTATTCTGGAATTATTAGACTGGTAAGATGTATAAAATAATCAGTTTATTCTGTTCTATATTTATCTTTTTTGCTGCGCAGGCACAGAAAGTTGATACAAAGGATAAAGTTGCTTTAAAAACAGTTACAGCAACAGATTCAACGAAAAAAGTATCGGCAGTGCAGGATACAACAAAAAAAGAGAGCCGTAGGGAACGAAAAAAAAGAGAGAAGGCTGAAGAAGAAGCAAAAACACCCAAAATCTTTAAAGATTCAACACGTCTTGCTATTGAAGCCAAAACCGTTACCGCATGGAAGCGATCTTTAGTTTTGCCAGGATGGGGTCAATATACCAATAAGGGATTATGGTGGATCAAGGTTCCTGTAATTTATGGAGGATTTGCAACCACGGTACTTGTCTTTGACTTTAACAACCGTTTTTATAAAGAACTTCTTGATGAACTTGATTATCGTTTTGAATTTAATCAGAAGAAAAATCCGTTGTATTTTAACGCTTCAGATCAAGGTCTTATCAGTGCAAAAGATTATGCACGGCGTAATCGAGATTTAATGGTGCTTTTAACTGTGGGGTTATACGGGTTGAATGTGGTTGAAGCCTATGTGGACTCAATGCTAAAGAATCGATGGAGTGTAAGTTCTGAAAAGGTCGCATTTTCCATTAGGCCAACTGTACTTCAGGGCCCATCAAATAGTTTTGCATTTAATGCCGTTCCAACTATGGGACTGAAATTATCCATGAAAATAAAATAAAAATTATATAACTTAAAGCTGTATTTGTGCGCTGTCGCATAGATTTATTTGGTCTTCTTTATTTAAATATGATCTGAAATAGATATGAAAATAGTATTATTCGGCTACGGAAAAATGGGCCAAATCATAGAAAAATTTGCTCAAAAGAGGGGGCATGAAATTCATTTGATCGTCAATAGCGAAAATCGTAATCTCATTACAGTGGATGAACTGGTTGGTGCAGATGTTGCAATTGACTTTGGTGTTCCACAGGCAGCGATAGCTAATATGGAACTTTGCTTAGAAGCAAATCTTCCGATTGTAATGGGTACAACAGGCTGGTATGAACATCTTGATACGATCAAGGAGAAATGTCTCTCTGTGGATGGGTCTATCTTATATGGTTCTAATTTTTCGATCGGTGTAAATATCTTTTTTCATATCAATAAGATGTTGGCGAGAGCAATTCAGCCTTATAAAGCTTACGATGTACAGGTTGAGGAAATTCATCATATCCACAAATTGGACGCACCAAGTGGAACTGCTATTACAATAGCGGAGGGTATCCTGAACAATAGCGACACTAAAACTTCCTGGGTTAATTCTGTCGTTGGCGATGGAGAAGAGGAGGTTATTCCGAAAGCAGATCAATTGCTAATAGAGAGTCATCGTATTGAAGAAGTTCCAGGAACTCATACTGTTGTATATAGTTCTGAAGTGGATCAAATTGAATTTAAGCATACAGCACACAGTCGTGATGGTTTTGCTTTAGGTTCAGTAATTGCTGCTGAATGGTTATTTGGAAAGCAAGGATTCTATCAGGTGACAGAAATGTTTGATTTTAATCGGTAACTAAGTTGCCGATTTTGCATTAAAAAATAAGGATTCTGTAACGAATCCATAGTCTATTATACTAATTGAAATATTAGATTATTAAACAATAAAATTTTAAGAAGCTTATGTGGTATATTATTTTTGCGGTCTTAACAGTAGTTGCTCATTACGGGCTTTGGAAATTATTTGTTAAGGCAGGAAGACCGGGATGGGAAGCATTAGTTCCTTTTTATCGGGAATATGTGATGGCTCAATTGACAGGTCGTGCAAAATGGATTGTTGTTCTTTTGCTAGTTCCAATCGTAAATATTTTTATTTTCTATGGATTGTATTTGGACCTTATAAAGGCATTTGGGAAAAGAAGATTCTGGGAAAATACGGCAGCAGTTTTAGCTCCTTTTATTGTATTGCCTCTTTGGGGTAACGATCCTCTAGTAAAGTATTTAGGAAATCCAAATTCAGAGGAATTTAAAAAGAAATATTTTTATAAAAAATCAATGGCCCGCGAATGGGCAGATGCGATTGTTTTTGCAACAG
The DNA here is from genome assembly GCF_037479535.1 of Sphingobacterium sp. MYb388. Taxonomy (NCBI): domain Bacteria; kingdom Pseudomonadati; phylum Bacteroidota; class Sphingobacteriia; order Sphingobacteriales; family Sphingobacteriaceae; genus Sphingobacterium; species Sphingobacterium sp. MYb388. Next base: position 591,426 of record NZ_JBBGYV010000003.1, read on the forward strand.
TTGCAGCATCCTTAATTCGTGGTTTTTTGATTGAAGCGTATATGATTCCAACTGGATCCATGGAGCGAACATTGTTAGTCGGTGATTTCTTGTTCGTTAGTAAGTTGAATTATGGGCCTCGTATTCCAATGACACCTTTGGCATTTCCTTTTGCTCATCATACGATGCCGCTAACAGGCGGAAAAGCTTATTCCGAACTGATCGAACTTCCTTATAAACGTTTACCTGGTTTTCAGGATATCAAAAGAAATGATGTCGTAGTATTCAATTATCCTATGGAAGCCGATGCTCCTTACAACAGACCCGTTGATAAACGTGAAAACTACATCAAGCGTTGTGTAGGGATGCCTGGAGATGAAGTTTCAATGGCAAATGCAGTATTTTTTGTAAATGGTAAGCCTGGTTTTAATCCGCCAGAAGGACAATTAGATTATATTGTAGTAACGGATCAATCTGGTTTGGATCTGCGTGTGATGAAAGAAAAACGATTAGAAATGTCTGATACCGGACAACCTAACATTTATCAAGTTTTTATGACAGCAGATGAGGCTGCAATGGTCAAAGGTTGGATAAATGTAAAGGAAGTTGTTCCCAATATTCGTAAAGCTGGAGAAAATGAAGATGGAACTTTTCCTCATGTTGCATCTCTGAACTGGAATTTTGACAATTTTGGTCCTATTAAAGTTCCGAGTAAAGGATGGACAGTTCAATTAGATAGTGCAACAATGCCACTATATGAACGTGCAATCACTGTTTATGAAGGTAATAAATTAGAAAATAAGTCTGATGGTATTTATATTAATGGTGTAAAAGCTAATTCTTATACTTTCAAAATGAATTATTACTGGATGATGGGTGATAATAGACACAATTCATTAGATTCTAGAGGATGGGGTTTCGTGCCGGAAGATCATATAGTGGGTAAAGCATTATTTACCTGGTTAAGTCTTGATGAATTGGGATCGGGACTATCGAAAATAAGATGGAATAGAATATTCAAAGGAATAGAATAAACATAACAACAAAAGAGGCTTAACATTTGTAAAGCCTCTTTTGTTTTATTTAAGTGCGTTTAAGTATCTTTTTATCGTTTCTTCTAAGCCTAAGTACAGGGCATCAGCAATTAGAGCATGTCCTATGCTTACTTCTAACAATCCGGGAATATGTTCGTTAAAGTAAGTTAGGTTATTTAAATCTAAATCATGACCAGCATTAATGCCTAATCCTACCTCTCTCGCTTTTAATGCGGCATGAAAATAAGGTTTGATCGCTTCATCTCTTTCATCTAAGAATGCTTGAGCATATGACTCTGTATAAAGCTCAATTCGGTCAGTACCCGTTTCTGCTGCTGCCTCAACCATATCTTCATCTGGATCCACAAAAATAGAAACTCGAATACCTTGATCTTTAAATAGTTTGCACATATCAGTCAGATATGCCTTATTTTTAATAGTATCCCAACCATGATTCGAAGTAATCTGTCCCTCCGCATCAGGAACTAATGTTACCTGAGCAGGTTTGTTCGCCAAAACAAGATCTATAAATTTTTGTTCCTGACAATTACCTTCAATATTTAATTCTGTTTGAATATTGGCTTTTAAGTCAAAAACATCTGCATAACGGATGTGGCGTTCGTCAGGTCTTGGATGTACAGTAATTCCATTTGCACCAAAACGTTCACAGGCTAGAGCAGCTGCTAATACATTTGGATTATTTCCGCCACGAGAATTACGTAGGGTAGCAATTTTATTGATGTTTACAGATAATGCAGTCATGTTGATTTCAATCTTTAAAGTAAAAATACAAAACAATTTGCATGCTTACTCATATTAGCAACAATTTGCTTGATAAAGAACAGATTCTTAAATTGATTTTTTTTAACTTGCATCTATATGGAAGGATTTGATTACAGCCTTTTTAGAGGTTTCCGCTTGCTCGATGTTATCGATATTATTTTAGTAGCGATTATTATTTACTATGTGTATAGTTTGATACGCGGGACCATTGCTGTTAATATATTAATAGGTGTCGCATTATTCTACGGAATATATATAATTGTTAAGCAGATGCATATGCGCTTGCTGACGGAAATATTTGGGGGCTTTATCTCTGTTGGTTCTATTGCCTTGATTGTTGTATTTCAACAGGAGATCCGGCGTTTCCTGTTACATATAGGGAAAAACATTTCGATGAAGCGAAAGAAGATCTTATGGTCCTTTTTGGTTAGCAAACGTACTGTTGCAAAAGATAATTCTGAACACATGAGACCTATTATTGAGGCATGTCGTAGCATGTCAAAATCCCGTACGGGTGCGCTATTGGTTTTTTCTAAATATTTTGATGAAGAATACTATCAAAGCAGTGGTGAGTATATTGATGCACATATCTCTAAGCGCCTAATAGAAAGTATTTTCAATAAGAATAGCCCTTTACATGATGGAGCTGTAGTTGTTGTTGATTTTAAAATTATGTCAGCTTCTTGTATTTTACCTTTATCAGATAGCGAAGATCTGCCTTTGCAATTTGGCTTACGACATCGTGCCGCGATTGGGGTGACAGAGGTATCTGATGCTGTCGCTGTTATTGTATCAGAGGAAACGGGTGAAATATCTTTTGCAAAAGATGGCAATGTCAATATGAATATTACACATGAGGAACTCGCAGAATTGCTGAAAGAAGAATTATAAAAAAACGCCACTTTTTTCGAAGTGGCGTTTTTTATAGCATAATATTATTATTTACCAGCTTCTTGGATCACCTGGTTATTTAATTTAACGTACTCAGCATTATTCCCTTTTTGTGCAATTTCTACTCCTTTTTGAGCTGTTGCAATTGCACCTTTTTTATCGCCAGATTTTAATTGAATTTTAGCTTTCCAATAACGAACATATGGTGCATCAGGATTTTCTTTTTCAGCCTCATTTGCCCAAGCTAATGCTTTATTAAGATCTAAATTATTACTTAGGTAAAATTGTGCAGCTTGTAGATAAGGTTTTTTATCACCTTTCATTGCTTGATCAATATTAGCTAAAATCTCCTTCGTTTGATCGGTTTTAATTGTAAATTTCGTGTATGTGTTTTCCCAAGCTAATGATAGTGTAGCCGAATTAGTTGTTACATTTTCAAATTGCATGGTAAAAGTTTCTACCTTATTAGAAAGCTTTGTGGATTTTACATTAAAACGAACTAAATCATCTTTCTTATCGTAGGTATAGGCTCCCCACTGATTACTGTTTTTTGTTAATATGATTGTCCAGTCACCTTTAGTTGGGATAGTTAAAATACCATATGTTCCTGCAGGAACCTTATTTCCTTCTATTGTAACTTCTTCTTCAAATTTAATAATAGGAAGGTTATTAGCACCTGTTCTCCAAACTTCATTGTAAGGAACCAAATTACCAAAGATAACACGACCGTTTATGTTCGGTCTTTGGTATGTAAGCGCTATGTTTTTAATTCCTAAACCTTGAGTAATCGAAGTCGTACTACTTGCTTGCGGCAATTTTACTTGAGCAAAAGAAGTTGTAGAGATACTAAATGTGAGTACCGTCGCGGCGCACAGTGTTAAAATAGATTTTTTCATTTTGGAAACGTTTAATTTTTCCTAATTTACTCGTAAAAAATCAGAATAAAGAATTTTGATTATTAATAATAAGAGCCGGTAAATCATCTTTATCGGCTCTTATATTCTATATTTTTATAAACTGTTTAATATTTTTTGTGCTTCTTTCACTTGGTTTGGTATTGCTTTTTGATTGATATTTTTATTTGTGAATCCAGCAATGGCATCATTCAATTTCTGTAATTGAGATGCTTTTAACTCTTTTTTCAAGATTCTTATTTTTTCAGCATCCTGAATCCCTTCAATTAATTTTTCGAAACGAATAGAAGTCATATTATCAGGATAAACAAAATAGGTGTCGCCACCTAACCACGTTCCATAACGTGTATCTTGATTAGGATTTGAATTCCAGCAGTCAAATGCCCATCTTAAATAACCATCAAAACCTCTTTGAACACTGTGCCACGCTAACCACGTTGCTTCTTGATATCCAGAATTAGTAAAAGTGTTCGGGAATATTTCTGAACAGCAAGTGTAAACAGTGGTTTTGTAACCTTTTTCCTGACGGGCTTTTAATACATCTGGAGCCATATCTTCTCCTAGAGTAATACTATAATCTGCAAATTCATTCGAAATTTGTGGATGATATCCACCGGCAAGAGATGATTTGAATTGGGGATCAGCTTCTTTGATAATAGCAATAGCACGTTTCATATCTTCCTGGGGTCTTTCATCCATGGCAATGGTTGTCCATTCGAAGTATCCTTTTTGTTTAAGGTGTTTTGCGAAATCTTTTAAAAGAGGTAACCAATGTGCTCTATATTTTGGATCATCAGTTTTTATTTTTAAAATTTCATATTTTCCGGTGTTTTCATCAAAATATTGGAAATTCATATTCCATGGAATCATGCTATAACAATTGATATATTCTGAAATTCCAATTTCACGCATGAAACTTACCCATTTATCAAAAATACTGTAATCATATGACCAAGAACCGTCCTTCTTTTTAGTCCATTTGATCATAGCTTGGTATTTATCATACGTTTGACCATTCCAAGGATCGTTGATGATACTTGCAGTGATATTTTTCTGACCAGCATCGCGTAACCTTTCATAATATGGTTTCATGACACTGAAGTGTGCAGGAGACCATAGCTCGACGTTATGATGCCGAGCAATAGAGTAAGGGTTTTGCCATAGATCTAAATGATAAGCCCAATCTTTTGCTTCAGGAAGTATATGTGATAATACCTCTACTGTATAAGGAATAGTGGTGTTATAATTTGTACCTTTTAGTGTAAGTGATCCTTTATAGATTCCAGGAGCTGCATCACGAGGAACTTGAATACTTAACCAGAGGGGTCTCGTGGTATTTTTATCATATTCAAAACTTGATTGATTAGTGATACGGTCTGCAACTAAAGCGGAATCTAGTATTTTACTGATACCGCAACCATTTTTTAAATCTCCAGGAAGGTCTGTCATTACATAAGAAATATACCCAGTAGTAATATCTTTTGTTCCGATTTCCTGCCCTTTGCTATTTTTTAACGGTGAAGAACTCACTTCAATTTTATCGTGATTTTGGTTACTCCAAAAGACTAATTGTGTATGTACTTTCTCACCTCTCCAAGCTTTTGTAATCCATGATTTACTTAGTGTTTCTAGGGTGGGTGGGTTTCTTTTGGAATAACTATAATCAGCTGTGCTAAAAGAAAAATTATTATTCTCTTTTAGACTGTTCCATTTTTCAGTTGTTTGAGGGGCTTTTGGATCTTTCAGTTCATTTATTCTCTGGGAATAGCCCTGTTGTGTATAAACGAATAGACCAAATAGTAAACAATAAAACGATTTTTTCATATTTAGGTGGATAAGAAAATAGCGATTATTTCTTAAAAATAATCGCTATTTGATTGTAATTAGTATTTTTTATTTCTGTCCGACTCTGTGGCCCTTTGTTGCGAAGTATAAGATATACAGATAAGCAGGAACCATAGCATAAAGAAATGCATGTTGAAAGTCAACATGTAAATTATCTTTTAAGTAACCATAAATTAGAGGCCAAATAGCTCCTCCGGCAATACCCATAATCATGATGGCTGATCCTGTTTTAGTAAAACGGCCTAGACCTTTAATACCTAGTGGGAAAATAGCAGGCCACATTAAAGAATTGGCAATACCTAAAAGGGCAACGAAAATGAATGAAGTGATTCCAGTTGTAAATACAGAAATAACAGTGAATAAAATACCAACAATAGTACAAACTCGTAATGCTAATTGTTGAGAAACAAATTTTGGTATTGCAATAATACCAACAATGTAACCTAAAAGCATACATCCTAATGTGAATGTTGTCGCATAGGTAACTAATGCACCATGGATATTTAATTCTCTTGCATAAACACCAATAATATCTCCAGCCATTACTTCTACAGCAACACAGAAAAAGATAGCTAAAGAGCCTAAGAATAGGTGTGGGAATTGGAATACACTTGTTTTTTTCTCTTTAAGAATAACTGCCCCATTCTCATCAGTATGTTCTTCTTCTGCATTTACATCCACCTCAGGTAAATGTGTTATTTTAATAACGATCGCAAATAAAACGAAGATAACAGCTAACGTAATGTATGGTGTATGTACGCGTTGTAATAAAGAATCTAGAATGGCATTTTTAGCTTCCATATCTACCGCGGCATCCAATTTAGCTGTTATAGCAGAAGAATCTTTTAAGAATAATGTACCAAATATTAATGGAACAATAATACCTGCAGATTTATTGAAAAAGCCAGCAATAGATATTCTTTGTGCAGCACTGTCAATAGGGCCAATGATACTTAAATATGGGTTAACAGCAGTTTGTAGTAATGCCATTGCAGAACCTTGAACAAAAATTCCTGTTAAGAAAAGAATATAGCTTCTACCATCTGCAGCAGGAATGAAAATTAAAGAACCAACTCCAAGTAAAATTAAGCTGAGAACTAATCCATTTTTAAAACCAATTTTTTTCAAAATCCAAGAACTTGGGATTGCTAAAAAGAAGTAAGCGATGTAAGAAGCAAATGTTACAAAAAAGGCTTGTAAATCTGTTTCTAAATTACAGGCAATCTTTAAGAATGGGATAAGTGTTCCATTTGCCCAAGTGACAAATCCTAAAATGAAGAATAAGGCACAACACATAGCCATGGGGCGAAATGCTGTTTTTCCTGAATTTGGTTGAGAATTCATTTTTTTAGTATCAATTAATTGTTTTTTAGATTATAAAATTAGAAAATAATGATTTTTATAGTGTCTCTATTCAAGATGTGCTTACACAATCGATTGATATTGGTTTATAATAAAAAATCATGCTTTCCATTACAAGACTAATTAAATAAATTCAATATAGGAAATAAAAAGAAGTGGTTTTTGAGATTATTTAGTAATATTTTCATTAGAAAAAAGGAGCATTATACCTAGTATAATACTCCTTTCTTGTAAAAACCGTATTTGTAAACCAATCCAGTTGGCTTCATTTATATTTAAGACAAGTAATAAGAATAAATGTTTTAAAATAATTTTATTTTGGTATAATAGCGACTGTCAATCTGGAAATACAATTTAAGTTACCCGATTCATCTGCAATTCGTACATCCCAAATATGAGTTTGTTTGCCAATGTGTACGGCTGTACAAACTGCGGTTACTAATCCTGTAGCAACTGGTCTTAAATGATTAGCATTAATCTCCAATCCCACGCCTTTATAAATATCTGGATCAATAATCAGATTGGATGCGATACTTCCTATTGATTCGGCTAGTACAACAGATGCTCCGCCATGCAGGATTCCAAATGGCTGTCTTGTTTTGTCATTCACGGGCATCGTTGCAGTAATGGAATGACTATCGATTGCCGTCGCTTTAATTTCGAGCAGACCGGTCATATATTGAGAGAGGATACCGTTTATCTGCTCAATGCTGTAATTCTGAAACCAAATCATGGACATTGTTTGAGTTGAAATAACGCTCTTGAATAATTATGCGGTGATGATTTAGGTGTCCGGCAATCACATATAATAAAGCTTTTACACTTGTAAGTCTTTCTGACGCCATTCCTTTTCTCTCCAATTCTGCCTCATTGAAGTTTTCGAAAAGAAACATATTTGCTTTTCTAAGATGTACAAATTCTTTACTTAGAGAGGCTAATGTGCGTTCGCTATATCTTGAGTTTTGGATAAAGTATTCTTGATCATACCCCAAAAGTTCTTTCATATCATTTCGAGAGAAGCGCAGGGCACGGTAAGCCATAATACGTTCATTATCCAAAATATGCCCTATAACCTCTTTAATAGACCATTTATCTTCAGCATAACGGTAATCGCCTTTTTCTTCAGGTATGGTATCTAGGAACGCTGGAAAGGATAAAATTTGTTCTTCCAGTACTTCCATGACATCGCCGACAACGGTCTCAATGTACGTGGAATACACCGCTGGGTATTCATCAGATTTCAGTGGGTTCATATGTTAGATTACTTTTTAATATTATTCTAAATGTTGTTCCTTTTCCTATTTCCGAGTCTTTGACAAAAATGTGGCCTTGATGATAATGTACCATTCTTTTGGTTAAACTCAGTCCCAATCCCCACCCTCGTTTGCGCGTGGTGAAACCTGGTTGAAATACCGTTTCAAAATTTGATCTGGGAATTCCTTTACCTGTATCACTAATGTCTATAAAAATTTCCTCTTTCGCAATATTTTCAGATATTTTAACAGTTATCTTTCCTTCTGATGCAATTGCGTTAACGGCGTTTTTCAGAAGATTCTCAATAATCCAATCAAATAAGGGAATGTTTAGTTTCGCTTCAACATGTTTGTCACCCGTGAGCTCGAAGAGAATCTTGTCACTTGTTCTTACTTTGAAGTAACGAATGTAAGCGGCTATCACCTCATAAACATTCGCATTGTGAAGAACAGGTGTTGAACCAATTTTGGAAAAGCGATCGGCGACGATTTCTAAACGTTTAATGTCATTTTCCATCTCATTTAAAGTTTCGTCATCTTCTGCATCGAACTTTAATTTAATAAGCTCAACCCAGCCCATTAATGAAGAAATCGGTGTACCGAGCTGATGAGCAGCTTCCTTAGTCAAACCTACCCAGACTAAATTCTGTTCTGATTTTCGAATAGAATTAAAGACGGTATATCCAATAATTAGAAAGATAGCGATTAATGATAACTGAATATAAGGAAACACACGAAGTTGTTGTAGAAACCAGGAGTCTTTGTAATATACCATCCATTTTGCTCCATTGTCTAAATTTAAAATAATAGGAGCATGGCTTTTCTTCATGAAATTGAGTTGCTTCTCAAAGTAATGTGGATCGTAATCCAAATGATGGTTCGAGCTATCTTTTGCTGTTGTTTTAATGTTGGTTTTGGTCGAATCTAAATCCCTCCAGAATACAATATTATCCTTTTCATCGGTAATGATTGCAGGAACTGCTAGACTATCTCTTACCGAGTAGACGAACGTTATAAATTCATCGTCAACATCTGGCATGGTCATAATACTTTTTGTACTCATTGCCCATACTTCTGCTTTTGTTCGCTCTACCTTTGATAAATTTCGAACAAGGTAATTTGTGTACAAAAGCGAAGCCGCCGCGATGATGGCCGCGAAAATAAGCAAGAAAAATTTCCAACGTTGTTGGTTGTATTGATACGGATTCATATAAGTGATCAGGAATCTTGTTGCCGCAAATTAAGTAATTAAATGAAATTTACCTTTATCGGCAACATTTATCTATTCATAAACTCCCTGTTTTATTATTTTATTGTGGTTATCAGTGCTATAGTTTCATTGAAATGAAAATTTTGTGGTAATTTTGTGTCATGAGTTCTGAAAGAAAAGTAAGAGTGCGTTTTGCACCAAGTCCTACAGGTGGATTGCACCTTGGAGGAGTTCGTACAGCTTTATTTAATTATTTGTACGCGCGTAAACATCAAGGAGATTTTATTTTGCGTGTTGAAGATACTGATCAGACACGATTTGTTGCTGGTGCAGAAGAATATATTAATGAATGTTTAGCTTGGTGTGGCTTAACACCAGATGAAAGTCCTCTTAAAGGTGGCGATTTTGGACCCTATCGTCAAAGTGAACGAAAACCTTCTTATCGCCAATTTGCGGAACAATTGATAGAAAAGGGATATGCTTATTATGCATTTGATACTTCGGCTGAATTGGATGAACAACGAAAAGAACAACCGAATTTCCGTTACAGCCATGAAAATAGATTGAAACTTAGAAATTCATTAAGTTTATCACAAGAAGAAACAGCAGAACTATTAGCCGCAGGTACACCCCATACGGTTCGTATCAAAGTACCAACAGATGAAACCGTTTCTTTTAATGATATGATTCGTGGACAAGTAAGTTTTGATACTAATCTTATTGATGATAAGGTTTTGTTAAAAGCTGATGGAATGCCTACTTATCACTTAGCTGTTGTCGTCGATGACAAAGCAATGGAGATTTCTCACGTTTTCCGAGGGGAAGAATGGTTACCTTCTGCTCCTGTACATGTTTTATTATGGGAATATTTAGGATGGAATGATGAAATGCCAAAATGGGCACATTTACCATTAATATTGAAGCCCGATGGTAATGGTAAATTGAGTAAGCGTGATGGTGACCGATTAGGTTTTCCTGTGTATGCTATGAATTGGAAAGATGCGCAATCAGAGACTGTAACGCAGGGATTCCGTGAAATGGGATTTTTGCCGGAAGCATTTGTCAATATGTTAGGTGTACTGGGATGGAATGATGGCACAGAACAAGAATTGTTTTCTTTAGATGAATTGATCGCAAAATTCTCGGTAGAGCGTATTAGTAAAGCTGGAGCAAAATTTGATTTTGAAAAGGCGAAATGGTTCAACCATGAGTGGATCAAAAAATCGTCTAACGAGGATTTATTGCCACAGATTAAAGCCCTGTTAACATTGCATAACGTGCAAAAGGTAGACGATCATTTTGTTACTGAAGTTTTAAGTGCAGTGAAAGAGCGTTTGACTTTTGTTTCGGATTTTTGGGAACAAGCATCATTCTTCTTTGTACAACCAGAAAATTATGACCTAGCTGCTGTTAAACCTAAATGGTCTGCTGAGAAAACGGATTTCTTTCAGAAAGTTAATAGCGAATTTGGTAAATTTGAGTCTTGGGATGCTTCAGCATTGGAAGCGTACTTTAAAGGTGCTATTCAGGAGTCAGGCATGAAAATGGGTGAATTGATGATGCCTTTCCGTATTATGTTAGTGGGAGGTAAATTTGGTCCAGATGTGTTCCAAATCGTTTCATTATTAGGACAAGAAGAAGTAATAGCTCGTGTTAATAAAGCTTTAGTAGCTTTTACAGCTGAATAAGAGCACTGATATATATGATAAGCCCCCCATGCGTTGTATGGGGGCTTTTTTTGAGCAACTAACCCAGTAGCTCTTGAATATCTTCTGAAGAGAGTGATTTGATAAAACTTTCTTCAGTGGTAATTAAACTTTGAGCAATGGAACGCTTCCTGTTTTGCATTGCAAGTATTTTCTCTTCGACAGTATCTTTTGAGATGAATTTGTATATAAAGACATTTTTTGTTTGTCCAATACGGTGGGATCTATCAACAGCTTGTTGCTCCACAGCAGGATTCCACCATGGATCTAAAATAAATACGTAGTCCGCTTCAATAAGGTTTAGGCCTACACCGCCGGCTTTGATGGATATTAAAAACAGCTTGGTGTCTTTATCTTCTCTAAATTGACTAACAGCTTCGTCCCTATTTTTTGTGCTTCCATCCAAGTAGGCATAATTAATACTTTTTTTGTCAAAATAGCTTCTGAAAATATTCAACTGCTTGACGAATTGAGAGAAAATCAATACTTTATTACCATTTTGAAGTACTTTTTCAAGTGTTTCTATGACAGTATCGAATTTACCCGAATTGCCTGTGTATTCCTGATCAACCATTTTCGGGTGGTTGGCAAGTTGTCTCAATTTAATCAATCCTTGTAATAATGCGATCTGATTTGATTTTGCTTTTCCTGCGAGCTGATTGTCTAAAATGGCATTACGATATTCCGATTTAACCTTTTCATACAGTTCATGCTGTTTCTCTGACATTTCGCAGTAAAGGACCTGTTCCGTTTTTGGAGGTAATTCCGTTGCTACTTGATCTTTAGTTCTACGTAAAATGAACGGTTTAACTATAGTTTGAAGTCTTTTTGCTTTTTCTTCATCCTTTTTCTTTTCGATTGGTTGAACAAATTCTTTTTGAAAATAAGTATAACTACCCAAGAGGCCTGGATTTGTAAAATGCATCTGTGTCCATAAATCAGAAACTGAATTTTCTACGGGTGTTCCGCTTAATGCTAATTTATGTTGACTTTTTAGACTTTTGATCGCTTTAAATGATTTTGATGTTGGATTTTTAATGTTTTGACTTTCATCTAGGATGATATAGTTGAAGTAAAACTGATTTAAAAATTCCTCATCAATACGAGTGATACCATATGTAGTAATGACCAGATCATACGGAGAAAGCAACTGTGGGTCTTTTAATCTATTATTTCCCGTATGCAGATAAATCTTAAGATCAGGAGCAAATTTAGTAGCCTCATTTTGCCAATTGTAAATTAATGAGGTTGGCAATATTAGTAAAGATGTTCTGACAGCATGGTCTGCTATTAATATTTCTTTTTGATGTTGCAGTAGGGCTAATGTTTGAATAGTCTTACCAAGACCCATATCATCTGCCAAGCATCCTCCAAATTTATATTGCTGTAAGAAATTGAACCAATTGTAGCCAGCCCTTTGATAAGGTCGGAGTTGACCATGAAAATTTTTAGGTAATGGTGCATCAGCGATTTCTTCGAAATCAGCTAATTTTTTTAATTTTCGACTAAAGGTAAGTTCTGTATGTTCACTGATTTCATACAGCAAACCCAGATGAATTTTATTTAATTTTAATTCATTCTTATCCCTAGAGAATTGAAATAAGTGATTGTATTGTGCAAACCACTCTTCAGGTATCATCGCAATCTCTCCATTGGGTAAAGTAAATTCTTTAATGTTATGAAGGATATGATGGCGCAATTGAATAAAAGGAATTTCAAAAGGACCAAATTTTGCGATCGCTTTGATATCAAACCAGTCGTTATCCTCATTGATGGATATATCAATGGAAGTTTGGCCGATGAAGAATTTCTTTTCGGCTACATCCTGAATGATTTCAAACCCTTTTTCCCGCAATACCAAATCATTTTGACTTATCCAATCAAAAATAGAAGGCCGTTTTCCAAGTATTTCTTTTGGCAGTAAATCATTAGAGTGGGGATATAGTTTTTCTAAACCAAGCTCAGTAATGATCTTTGCCTGATTTTCTTCCCAAATAATCGATCTTTTTATACGATGGAAAGTATACAGATCATTTTCCTCATCATATTCCATACGTACATTGACCTTATTGTCTTTTCCAGACGAAAAGATATAAGGCCCATATTGAAACTGCAATTCAACATGCGAATCACCTTCCTCATGATAGATTAATTTTAATATTGGGTTGGCATTATGTTGATGGGTTTTGATCTCAAAGCCTTCAGCATATACATTATATTTCTCTATTAAGCTACAAACAAAAGTTTCAAAATATTTTTTCTCGGTACTTCTGGATACAGATATGAATCTTTTATTTAAAAAAGGGCTGAGTTTTTTCCCCTCTAATTGTTGGTCGAAGTGGAATAGGGTATTGTTTAAAAGTAGCCAAGCTTGTTCATTGACAATGACTTGTGCGTTCTTAAACATGAATTCCATACGATGGTCTTCATATTTAATCGTTGGAAAATAGCGGGTTTCCTCTTCATTTCTTCTAAAATGGAAAAGTACGGAAGCGGGTTGAGGAGCGATCAATAGTTTTTGATCTGCAGGATAACCATCTTTGCTCATGAGGAATATAGGCTTCTCTCCAACAAGGGCAAAGAATTGTAACAATACCTGATCAATTTTTGTTCTTAATAATTCATACAGATTTTTATCAAATACTTTTGAAAAAAAGTCTACGGGTCTTATTGCTTTTTTATGGAACTTTTTAATAAGGCTTGTTTGCTCAATTTCATCTAATAATCGGATTAATTTATAATCCAATTCATCGACCGCTTGCGCATATTCATTGACTGTATTGCTAAATACGCGTTGATATCGAAGTGAATATGTCCCATTTGGATTTAACTTAACCACATGTGGTTCTATTAAATAGCCCAAGTAAGGATGTTCGCAGATTGAATAAACAATTCGGTGTGATGAAGATAACTTTGTTTGTTGCATTAATATATTCGTACCTCTAAAAAGGTTTCTAATATACAGATTAATCTATATGATGTGGCTAAAATTTGTTAATAAATTTATGCTCAATGAACATAAACGTGGATTTTGTTTATGTTCATCAAGTAATATTTGACTTTTTAATAAATTTTTTGGTCAGTCAAAGATGGGGAATTAAATCATTCCTTCGAAAACAAATGTGGCAGGGCCCTTCAGGTAAACTTCTGTAAAGGAAGTTCCGTCTTTAAGAAAGGAAATATACAATTGACCTCCTAATACACGGATAGGTATTGTTATTTGTCCATTTAGATTTTCGTGAAGAGCTATAGTCATCGCTGCTGCAGTTGCTCCGGTGCCACAAGCAAATGTTTCATCTTCAACACCTCGTTCAAATGTACGTAAGAAATATCCGGAGTCGCCTTCTTTTTCGATAAAATTGACGTTGATACCCTCTGTTTTGTAGATCTCATTGTTTCGAATCTCATAACCTGCCTTGAAAACATCTAAATCAACCAGATTATGCATAAACTTAATATAGTGAGGGGAGCCTGTATTGATCACGTATGCCTCTCCATCACGGCTTATTTCTTGAACATCAATCATCTGCAGGTCAATCAAATTATTTTCTAAATTGGCATGATGACTTCCGTCTACTGCCAAAAAGTCAGTTTTGTCAGATATTAATTTGAGATCTCTAGCAAATGCAACAATACACCGGCCCCCATTGCCACACATAGTTCCTTCTCGTCCATCCGAATTGTAATAAATCATCTCAAAATCAAAGTTTTCTTTTTCTTGCAATAACATCAGGCCATCTGCACCGATACCAAATCTTCGGTCACAAAGCTTTTGTATCAAACCCTCATTCTTACTGTCGAAATGAAGCTTTCTATTATCAATTAGAATAAAATCATTGCCGGCGCCTTGGTATTTTGAAAATTTAATTTTTGATTCCATTTGAGTGATTGTATCTAGCAAAATTAACTTTTCTGTTACAGATAACATAGGGAAAGTTAAGTTTTGTTAAAATAGTCTTTCATAGGCTTTAATTAACATTTTTTAACGTGTCTAATTTGCAGAGAATATTGAAATGGTACTAGATTTGAAAAGTATCTGTTATATTTATGTAGAATAAATTTTCGGGATAAATATCAATTTGAAGTATATCATATTTAATAAAAAATTTAGAAGCTATAGTTTATGAACAAAGTAAGTTTAACTTTATTAACAGCAGTCTTCGGTGGAGCCGTAGCCCTTGGGGGTTATAAGCTTTTTGAAAATAAAAAGTTTGAAGGAATGTCTATCGAGGACAAACAGAAAGTATATTTTGCGAACAATCCAACTGGAGTGATGTCCTCAACAGGAAATCCTGATTTTACACAAGCTGCTGCTATTGTGTCTCCGGGGGTAGTTCATATTAAAACAACATATACGAGACAAGCGCCTCAAGGTGGTGGATCGGGTTCTCCTTTCGACATGTTTGAAGAGTTTTTTGGAACACCGCAGGGCCGTGGTCGTCAACAGAGACAGGCACAACCTGTCCAAGCGTCAGGTTCTGGAGTAATAATAACAGAGGATGGTTATATTGTAACAAATAATCACGTTGTGGAGGACGCCGATAAGATTGAGGTTGTCTTGACAGATAAACGTTCCTTTGAAGCAAAAGTAATAGGTCGCGATCCAAATACGGATTTGGCCCTTCTTAAAGTGACGGGTAAAGGTTTGCCTGTCGTGAAGCTAGGGAATTCGGATAATGTCAATATCGGAGAATGGGTTTTAGCGGTAGGATATCCACTGGGATTACAGTCTACAGTAACTGCAGGTATAGTGAGTGCTAAAGGTCGTCAGATTGGGATCTTAGGTGAAAGTCAACAACAACCAAGAGGATATGGAAATCAGGACCAACCTCCTGTGAATTCTTCAATTGAGTCTTTTATCCAGACAGATGCCGTTATTAATAGAGGTAATAGCGGGGGAGCATTGGTTAATGCACAGGGTGAGTTAATCGGTATTAATTCAGCAATAGCATCACCAACAGGGGTTTATGCTGGATATGGTTTTGCAATACCAGTTAATTTAGTTAAAAAAATTGTTGACGATTTTATTGAGTTTGGAAATGTTAAGCGTGGATACATTGGTATTACCTTTACTGAAATTACACCAGAGTTAG
Source organism: Sphingobacterium sp. MYb388 (assembly GCF_037479535.1). Classification (NCBI taxonomy): domain Bacteria; kingdom Pseudomonadati; phylum Bacteroidota; class Sphingobacteriia; order Sphingobacteriales; family Sphingobacteriaceae; genus Sphingobacterium; species Sphingobacterium sp. MYb388. Next base: position 607,496 of record NZ_JBBGYV010000003.1, read on the forward strand.
CGAAAGAAAAAGGATTTACAGATGTGAATGGTCTGTATGTTCAAGATATCGTTAAAGGTGGAGCTGCTGAAGCTGCAGGAATTCAGAAAGCAGATTTGATTACGAAAATTAATGGTAAAGTGATTACTTCTTCGCCAGTTCTACAAGAAACAATCGGTAGATTACGTCCTGGAGATAAAGTTAAATTAACGTTTAAGCGCGATGGAAAAGAGAAAGAGGTGACGGTAACTTTAAAAGGCGAAGAAATTAATAAAGCTGCAGCTGGTGATAAATCAAGTAAAAGTGCTACCGAAATTTATAATAAGTTAGGTGCTAGCTTCATGCCTGCTTCTAGTGAGAAGAAAAAAGAATTAGGAATTAACTCAGGTGTTGTAGTGACGCAAATAAATAAAGGTGGTGTATTTGAATACTTTGGAGTAGAAAGAGGATTAGTGATAACAGAGGTGAATGGGGTTCCAGTTAATAATGTTGATGAAATTGAAGCGGCATTAGGTAAAACAAAACGTAATATTGTAAGCTTAAAAGGAGTTCCTGAGCGTGGAAGTACTGTTATTATTAATGTTCCTATTGAATATTAATTAGATTTTAGGTTGGTTATGGAAAGGTGGTTTCGGAATCGAAATCACCTTTTTTTAGTTTATATATACCACTTATAATAGCAATATTATCATTATTTTTAAGGCATGAAAATTTTAATGGTTTGTTTAGGAAATATTTGTCGCTCACCATTGGCACATGGTATTCTGAGCCATATGGCAAAGGAAGAAGGTTTAGATTGGACAATTGAATCTGCTGGAACAGGAGACTGGCATATTGGTCAAAGCCCAGACCGTAGATCTATCGCTGTGGCTAAAAAATATGCAGTAGATATTTCACAACAAAAGGCAATGCATTTTAATCCTAGTTTATTTGAAATCTATGATCATATTTTGGTAATGGATCACCAAAATTATAAGGATGTCGTTGCACAGGCATCAACAAAAGAAGAAAAAGATAAAGTTGCTTTATTTTTAGTTAATGATATTGTTCCCGATCCCTATTTTGATGAAAGCTTATTTGAACCTGTTTATAAGATGATCGAAGCTCGTTGTAAAGAATTAATCAAAGCGTGGAAGTAATAATATGAAATGTCTAGAACCCCATATTTTCAGGAGATAGGTACATCTTGCTAATCTCGCGCTGAGATCTACTTGAGGTAAAATTGATAATCTGAATGTACTATGTTTCATATTCACATTTATATATTAGTATATAAATTACAATTTATCTAAGTTTGTCTTTATATCTAAGATTGTCTTTATATGAATGCATCAGAAGTAAATAAGAAATGGGTGATTTTGCAACATGAGATTGCACAGTCATTTGATATGGATCTACCAGATTTAAAAGTGTTTTTATTTCTGATAGGTGTCCAGGAATTAGGGAAAGGACCGCAGACTTTTTCAAAAAGAGAAAAAGAAGAGTTGATGCATATAGCTAATTGCCGCCTTTTTAGTGCAATGGGCTTTTATGAGCTTAAGGGGTTGGACGAACAAGGATGGCCACATTGGGAATTGATTAAGCCTATTCCTAATTATACATTGCTTGAACAAGAGTTGATCATAAAATCATTGATCATTGATTATTTTCAAGAGCTAAATGTAATTTAATAAAACGTAATGAAAAGAATTGTTTTAAGTTTATTTTTTTGTGCTTTATCGATCGTAGTATTTGCTGCAAAGCCTGCGTTTAAATATGTACGTATTCAAACAGATAAAGGAGTAGTTGTTTTAAAATTGTATAATGAAACACCTAAGCATCGGGATAATTTTATCAAATTGGTGAAAGAAAACTATTTCGACAGTTTATTGTTTCATCGTGTTATACAGAATTTTATGATTCAAGGTGGAGATCCTGATTCAAAAAATGCCAAATCAGGACAACTGTTAGGTGATGGTGGTCCAAGTTATACAATTCCTTCAGAAATACAATCGGGATTATTTCATAAAAAAGGTGCTCTTGGTGCCGCACGTGACGATAATCCGGCAAAAGCTTCCTCTGCGTCACAGTTTTACATCGTACAGGGCAAGAAATTTACGAATGCAGGTCTGGATAGTTTAGAAACTTTACGAATGAAAGGCGTAAAATTTACTGAAGCACAACGCACAACTTATACAACCGTGGGTGGTACTCCGCATTTGGATGGAAATTATACGGTATTCGGAGAGCTGGTCAATGGAACGGAAGTTATCGACGCGATTGCCGCTGTAAAAACGGATAAAAATGATCGTCCTTTAACAGATGAGCGTATGTATGTTAAATTATTAACGAAAAGAGAAGCAATTAATTTGGAACGTGAATTAAAGGGTTTAAAACCTCAGAACGGTTTCTTTACAAAGATTGCAGATTTATTTTCTTCTCAAAATTATTAAGCTTCAAAAAAGATTACTGTGAAAATAGTTACTTATAACGTCAATGGTTTACGAGCGGCCATAAAAAAAGATTGGTTAGGTTGGGTAAAGGAAGTAAATGCAGATGTTATATGTTTGCAGGAGATAAAAGCGACTCCCGATCAAATTCCTGAAATAGCATTGCTGGAACAGCTCGGTTATGAACATTATTGGTATCCTGCTCAGAAAAAAGGATATAGTGGTACCGCTATATTTACTAGAATAACACCAAAACATGTTGAGTATGGATGTGGACATGAGGATTATGACTTTGAGGGACGAATTATTCGTGCAGATTTTGATGATTTGTCCATCATGAGTACTTATTTTCCTTCAGGCACCACGGGAGATATCCGACAAGATTTTAAGTATCGGTTTCTTGCAGATTTTCAGGATTATTCGAATCAGTTACTACAGGAAAAGCCTAATTTAATTGTATGTGGTGATTATAATATCTGTCACCGTCCGATTGATATTCACAATCCGAAATCAAATGCTAACTCTTCAGGTTTTTTACCAGAGGAAAGGGAGTGGATGGAAAATTTTATAAACTCAGGGTATATTGACTCTTTCCGTCACTTAAATCCAGATCCGCATCACTACAGCTGGTGGAGTTATCGTGCAGGAGCACGTGCTAGAAATTTAGGTTGGCGTATTGACTATAATATGGTATCAAATGCTTTAGCAGATCGAATCGAATCGGCTACAATATTAAATCAGGCGGTACATTCTGATCACTGTCCAGTTGTCCTTAACTTAAAATAATACTATGTCGAAGCAGTAGCTTCCATATTTAATGATGGAATAAGTTTATCGTCATTTACAACACAAAAGAAAAGGCCCTAATTCTTTATTAGGGCCTTTTCTTTTTATACGATATAAGTTGCTATCTAACAGCTTGTATAATAGACAACTGTTGTGCTACTTTTTCAGCGATTGCTATAAATGCTTTGGTTGTTGGATCTTCTTCATCAATAGCGATTGGAAAACCGTTATCTCCGGCATCAGAAATCCCCTTTAATAAAGGAATCTCCCCTAAGAAAGGTATTTTGTATTCTTCTGCTAGCCTTGTTCCTCCACCTTTACCAAATATGTAATATTTGTTTTCAGGTAATTCTGCTGGTGTGAAGTACGCCATGTTCTCCACGATACCCAGCAATGGGATATTGATAGAGTCCATTAGAAACATTCCCATACCTTTAATAGCATCAGCTAGTGCTACATGCTGTGGTGTCGTTACAATGACTGCACCTGCAATAGGATAGTTTTGGGCAACAGTGATATGGATATCTCCGGTTCCTGGTGGCATATCGATCACTAAATAATCTAAATCACCCCAATCAGTGTCATTCAATAATTGTTTGATAGCCGATGTTGCCATTGGACCTCTCCATGGAATAGGCTGATTTGGATCTGTGAAAAATCCGATCGATAACAATTTGATACCAAACTTTTCTATAGGCTGTATTTTAACAGTACCATCTTCATGTTGTACAGATTGAGGTTTTTCACCTTCTAAGCCAAACATAATTGGAAGGGAAGGGCCATAGATATCGGCATCTAAAAGTCCTGTTTTTGCACCTTTAGCATGTAATGATAAGGCTAGGTTTGCAGCAACAGTCGATTTACCCACACCACCTTTTCCCGAAGAAACAAGGATGATGTTTTTAATTCCTAAAAGTTGATTTCCTTCTTTACCTAATACACGTGAGGTCATGTGAACATCTACTGCAATATTCTTGTCAATAAAATGCGCAATAGCATTGCGACAAGCATGTTCTATATGATCCTTAAGTGGGCATGCTGGAGTTGTTAAAACAACTTCGAAAGATACTTTTTGATCTTCAATCACAATATTCTGAATCATATTGAGCGTAACCAAATCTTTTTTCAAATCTGGCTCTTCGACATATGATAATGCTTCTAGTACTTGTTCTTTGGTTATCATCTGATATATGGATGCATGTATATTAAACTACAAATTTACTGAATGATAAATTAAAACTTGTCATAAAGATGTTTTTAATGATATTAAGATTTAATTTTTACATTTGAGTATTCAAAATCGAGTGTGATACGTTGTTATAATATGTCCAATAATCTTAAGACCCTTCTTCGCTCCAAGAAAATGCGAATCTTGTACATTGTATTAGGAGTTATTTCTATATTTATAGTAGCAGGAGGTGTATTCGCATATCAAAAAAGAGACGGTATCTTGTTGTCTGCAATCAACAAGGCAAAAGAAAAACTTGCGACCAAGTATGACTTGGACCTTAAAATCCAATATTATTCTTTTAAAGGCCTATCAGCTGTTCAGTTTCAGAATATTATTTTGCAACCTAAAGGTAAAGAGCAATTGGCCCATATTCAGGATCTGACTGTATCTATTCGAATATTTCCATTACTATTCGGTGATGTCAAATTAGGTCAGATCTTAATGAACAATAGTGCGGTCACTTTGATTAAGAAAGATTCGACAAGTAATTACGATTTCCTATTCAAGAAAAAAAATAGAGATAGCACAGCTAATGATAAAGCTGAAACTAATTTTGCAGAACTGGCCGATCGTATGCTAAAGAGCGTATTCTTTAAAATTCCAAAGGATATGGATTTACAGAATTTCGAAATATCCTATCAGGATGATAGCACTTCACAGCGTATCTCAATTCCTGAGGCAGAAATCTCAGGTGGAGATCTTAAAACAAAATTCCTGTTGAATGATCATGAAGCTGTCTGGAATCTAGAGGGCACAGTCAATCCTGATGGGAAGGAAATGTATCTCCGGTTGTTTTCTGATGCAAAAGATGTAGAGCTACCATTGTTACGACGAAAATTTGGTTTAAGAGCAAGTTTTGATGCGTTGACATTTCGTTTAAATAAGGTCGATCGTAAAAATAAAGAGTTATTGTCGCTATCTGGTGAATGGGGGTTTGAGAATTTGAAATTGAATCATTGGCGTATTTCAGATAAAGATGTTCTTTTTCCTGAAGGTTTAATGAGTGGTATTCTTAATATTGGAAAAACATCTGTTGAAATTGATAAGGAAAGTAAGGTTAAGGTTAAAGAGTTTGAATTTAGTCCTTATGTAAAATATGTGCATAAACCTGATAAACAATTAGAACTGGCCATTCATACCGATCGAATTGAGGCTCAAAAGTTTTTTGATGCCATACCTCAAGGGTTATTTCATTCTTTAGAAGGTATACGTGTTTCCGGACATATGCAATATGATTTAAATTTTGCATTGAACTTTAAGAAACCGAATGAAGTGATCTTTACATCTAAAATGGATGATAAAGATTTAAAAATAGAAAAATGGGGTAATGCTAATATTCAAGAATTAAATACAGCATTTACCTACATTGCCTATGAGAAAGGAGAGCCCATGAGAACGATAGTACTTGGCCCTCAGAATAAAGATTTTACACCTTTAGATCAGATTTCAAGGTATATGCAGATATCCTTAATCAATACGGAAGATCCATTCTTTTTTTCTCATAACGGTTTTCAAGAAGAGGCTTTTCGTTTATCAATTGCTACAAATTTAAAGGAGAAAAAATTTAAACGTGGAGCAAGCACAATTTCGATGCAACTTGTGAAAAACGTGTTTTTGAACCGTAATAAAACGGTAGTAAGAAAGGTAGAAGAGATTATTTTAGTCTGGTTGATGGAGTCTTCTAAACAAGTCAGTAAGAAACGACTTTATGAAGTGTATTTGAATGTCATAGAGTGGGGGAATAATGTTTATGGTATTACAGAAGCATCTCGTTATTACTTTGGTAAAAAACCTGCAGATTTAAATTTAGGTGAAAGTATCTTTTTGTCTAGTATTGTACCTCGACCTAAGACGGGTTTATATTCTTTTGACTGGACAGGCCATCTGAAGTCAAATATGATCCGCTATTTTAATACCTATGGCAACATCATGGTTAAGACAAAGCAGATTGGAGTAGACTCTACGGTGTCTAATTATGGTTTTTATCAAGTCGAGTTGGTGCCACATCTTCGATCGGCAAGACCTGCATTTTTTGATTCAGTACAAACAGATACATTGGATCTAGAAGAGGGAGAAGATAATTTTCTAAACTTAGATGAGACAACGGAAGCCCACAAGCGATCTCTTTTTGATAAATTATTAGGGCGAAATAAAGAAGAAAAATAAATGAAACAGATACAGATAGATGAATTGCACTTTGAATTGATGATTGATGAAAATCAGATTCAAAAACGGATACGTTTGATTGGCGTTGATATTAATCATCGTTATGAAGATAAAAATCCAGTATTTATTGGTGTCTTAAATGGCTGTTTCATGTTTATGAGCGACCTTTTGAAGCAGGTTGTAATTCCTTGTGAAATGTCTTTTGTAAAACTATCTTCTTATCAGGGTACCAACCAGGGGGAAATGAGTGAGCTTATAGGTTTGGGTATAGATCTTAAAGGAAGGGATGTTATTATTGTAGAGGATATAGTAGAGTCAGGTAATTCATTAAAGCATACCATAGCCTCCATCGAAAAGCAGTCACCATCCAGTGTAGTGGTATGTACGCTATTGTTAAAGCCTGAATGTTTACAAAATGATTTTGAAAACATTCAGTATGTAGGCTTTGAGATTGAAAAAGAGTTTGTTGTTGGCTACGGTATGGATTACAATGGTTTGGGACGAAATATCCCACATATTTATAAAAATATTGTTATTTAGTTTCTGAAAGTACAAGAATTAAGGTGATCGTTGACCATCCCTACAGCTTGCATATAGGCATAGCAAATGGTAGATCCAAAAAACTTAACACCTCTTTTTTTTAGATCTTTAGAAATTAAATCAGATTCTAAGGACGTAACTGCGGTGTCCTTTTGTGTTAGGATGTTGTTTTCAATCCGCTCCCGATTGGGCATAAATTGATAGAGATATTCATAGAAGCTACCAAACTCCTCTTGAATTTTGATAAAAATTTGGGCGTTTGTTATTGATGTTTCAATTTTCCGACGATGGCGGACAACTCCCGTATTTGTTAAAATGTGCTCTACATCTTCAGGAGTGAACTTTGCCACAGCTTGTACATCAAAATCTGCGAATGCCTCCTTGTATTGGGGCCTTCTTTTCAATATGGTAATCCAGCTTAATCCAGCTTGCGCAGATTCCAAAATCATAAATTCAAAAAGGGTTTTGTCATCCTTAACCTGTTTACCCCATTCCAAATCATGATACTCCATATACAGCGGGTCGTTCCCGCACCATAAACATCTTGTTGTTGACATCTGTTCGTTTTTAATTTTGGTTGAAGTTAAGAAAAGCGTTTGTAATGTTTTTTTTCTAAGCCAATTTTTATCATAACTTTACAACTCTAAAGAGTTTCAAAGCGATGCAGGTGAAGTTAAGCTACATTATTCAGTTTATTTTTTTCATTTTTTTATCTTTTGCCCATAATGCAAAAGGACAGGAGACTGTTGATTCGATAAGCAAGATTTCCATTGATTCTGTAACGATCTCAGATACTTTGGCTGTGAAACAAGTTCCAAAAGGACAGGAATTGCTCCATCCATCTTTAATACGGCCCTATCATATCGTAGAAATTGTTGGCGATGAAATTATTCTTCATAATTTGAACTCATATGCTGTTACACAATATTTTAAAACAAGTGATCTAAAAGGTAAAGATAAAGTACATGTTGGCATATTAAAATATGAACGGAAAAGGTGGGTATTATTTACAAGTCTATTTCTTTTTTTAGCATTTGCAATAGTTCGGTTTTTCTTCTCTTCAGATGTAAAATTAATTGTATCTGCATATTTTAATGAACGAATTATTGTACAAGTAAGTAAAGAAGATACCATATTAACCTCTTGGCCGTTTATCTTTTTATACCTACTGTTTTCTTTAGCACTAAGCTTATTTGTCTGTATATTTTATGCATACATCCTACAACGATTTAACTTCTTATCTTTTACCAATTATTTAAAAATATCAGCGATCATAGCAATAATATTTGCTTTAAAAATAGGATTTATAAGGTTTATAGCGTTTGTTTTTGAAATACAGCGATTAGTGAAAGAATATGTTACAATCTTATATTTAATTTACTTTAATTCATTGTTATTTTTACTGCCAGTAGTGCTTGTAGTAAGTCTTGTACCTTTAGAATATCTGTCTTATATCTTCAGTTTCACGGTAATCATCGGTATACTGCTGTTTTCTTATCGTTTTTTACGGACAGCGCTAAATGTTGTCTCTCAACAGCAGTTTTCAGTTTTTTATTTAATTTTGTATCTTTGTTGCCTAGAAATAGCACCTATTTTAATATTGGTGCGACTACTAAGCTAATTAAATGATAATATGCAAACTTCCGACGTAGAAAGAGCGAAAAAGGTAAAAAGTATATTGGTAACCTTGCCAAAGCCTGAAAATGATAAGTCACCATATGCTGCATTAGCACTGAAGTATAATTTAAAACTTGATTTTAGAGGTTTCATCCACGTAGAGGGTGTTCCAGCACGTGATGTAAGAAAAGATAAAGTTAATCTTGCTGATTTTACGGCTGTTATTTTTACAAGCAGAAATGCTGTAGATCATTTCTTTAGAGTCTGTGAAGAAATGCGTTTTGAAGTGTCTTCTGAGTTGAAATATTTCTGTATTTCTGAAACGATAGCTTTGTACCTTCAAAAGTATATTCAGTATCGTAAGCGTAAAATTTTCTTTGGAAAGCAAACAGCTAAAGATTTAGAAGACGTTCTTAAGAAGCATAAAGACGAAAATTTCTTATTTCCTTGTTCAGATGTCGCAAATGAAGAGACAAGTAAGTGGTTGAAAGAAAATGGCTATAAATTTACACCTGCTGTTCTTTTTAAAACAGTGGTAAGTGATTTATCTGATCTGAAGGATGTTTTTTATGATGTCATCGTATTCTTTAGTCCTTCTAGTGTGCAATCTCTGTATGAGAATTTTCCAGATTTTAAACAAAATCAAACCAGAATTGCTGCATTTGGTGGAAGCACACAACAAGCATTACTTGAGCATGGCTTAGTTTTAGATATTCCTGCACCAACACCTAAGGCACCTAGTATGACAATGGCGGTTGAGGAATATATAAAAATGGTAAATAAATAAAAATATCATTATCTCAATTTGAGATGATGATCGAAATAAGGCTTAAGACGAAGTTTGATTGAATACTGAAAAGTTATTTGTAATTCTCTATATGTTTTTATTCAGTAATATTAAGATGATAATATAAAATTAAATGACAAGTGTCATTTAGTTATTTAGAATATTTCTACTAACTTGTGAGCTAAATTAGTACTTTAGCAGGAGTGATTGTTTTTAATCATGGCATAAGTTTAAGTAGAAATATTTTTTTTAAGTTTGTAGTAGTTGTAAAAACAGATAGCTTGTGAAATTAAAACCAGTTGATAGTATCTCAGGAATAACTCCAAAAGAATTTGTAAAAGATTACTTAAAAAAAGGTCAGCCTGTAATTATTAAAGACTTTATAAGTAAGGATAGTGCATGTTGGGATAAATGGAGTTACGATTATTTCAAGGAAATTGCAGGTCAAGAGCAAGTAGATGTGTATGGGCGTGAAGAAAATTCTCAAAATCATGCTGCAAGTCCTCCTGTTGGGAAAATGACTTTGGCAGAATACTTAGATAAAATAAGTGCAGAACCTACCGAGCTACGGTTGTTCCTTTTTAATCTGCTGAAGATTAGACCAGAACTAAAAAAGGATGTTATTTATAACGATGTGACCGGTGGTAAAGTGATTCAATGGTTACCTTACTTATTTTTTGGTGGAGAAGGGTCGTCAACAAGAAATCACTTTGATATTGATATGTCACATGTGTTTATTTCCCAGTTTCAAGGATCTAAGCGGATCTGGTTATTTCCAAATGATCAATCTGATTTATTGTACAAATTACCCTATAATTTTCATAGTATAGCCAATCCTAAATACAGTACTGAAGCTGAATATCCTGGATTACAATTTATAAAAGGCTATGAAGCGGTTATAAATCCTGGAGATACGTTATATATGCCGGCAGGGTGGTGGCATTATATCCAATATGATACGGAAGGTTATTCCATCTCAGTTCGGGCTTTAGCAAATACATTCTCTGAAAAATTAATTGGTGCCCGCAATTTGTTCATCACCCGTTATTTTGATGATGCTATGCGTAGGATCTTTAAAAAGAAATGGTTGGATTATAAGATAGAAATGGCAATAAAACGAGCGCAAAAAGCGATTAAAAAATTAAAATAGTATATTTTAATTGATAAAAAGAGCTCCATCCGACACAAAAGGGTGGAGCTCTTTTTATGATATTGCATTTATTCTTCGTCTTCTTCGTCGATAGCGTTTTTGTAAAATAAAGTATAAGGATCCGAATCGTATATTTTTGCTTTTGGATCATGTCTAAAAGGAATTTCTGGATTGAAGATCTCTTCCAAAGTAGCTTTTAGAAAGGAAATAAATTCTTTTTTCACTTCTGCAAGATATACTGTTTCTAACACTTCTGATTTGGCGTAAAATAAAGTTCCTTCTTCCCTCATTTTTCGAGCAACATACAGATTAGGTTCTATTCCGATACGTCCTGTTACCTGCTCATAGACATACGTATAAAATAAAGTTTGCACCAATGCTTTATTCTCCGTGTTTTTGATAAACACTTTATCCAATGACTTAAAATTGACTTCGTCCGCGCCTGTTTTATAATCAACAATACGTATTTTGACTGTTTTATCTTTTAATAGCACTTCGTCCACGCGGTCAATAATACCGTATATACGTACATTTTCCTCTTTCCCTTCAACCTCGATAGGTAAATCCATGATATAGTCTTCATCATTTTCCAATTCAATGATTTTGATGCCAATAAAGTGATCGATGTCATGTTGAACCAGTAATCTGACATATTCAGAAGAAATCTTATGCATGATCCGCTGAAGACTATTTAGCGAATTTAGTCCCGTGCCTTCCAATTGATATAATTCAATTATTTCGGCAATAATTAAAGCATCTACTGTCTGTAATGATTGCTCTAATTTTCCTATAGGTACAAATTTTGCTGCACCTTTGAATGGTAGATAGACTTTTTCCATCACGTTGTGAATAACAGTACCCAAATTGTTCATTTCAAATTCTTGCGAGATACTGGGAGGTTCTTTAATCTCAGCTACATATTTCAAGAAAAATTGTAGGGGAGATTGTAAATAAGTCGTGAGCGCGGTTGCAGAAATTTTTTTCTTATTAGTAATGAAATCCGAGCGCAATTTATCCCAAATTTTTCCTTTTTTGTCAATGATAACTTCATCTTGATCAGGTAAAAAGGTAATATTTTGCTGTTGATTATGTTTTAAAAAATTGAACTTGCTTTCAAACTCCAGCTGTTTGATAAAGCGGCTTTCCTCTCCAGATGAACTGTCGCTAACAATACCATTATAGAGCAGATGGATCTCGGTACTGTATTGAAAATGACGATAGAACAAATATGCGGAAAGCGCGTCCTGGTTCTCCAGAATTGGTAATCCATAAGCCTGTCTTAGTGAATTGGGGATGAATGTTGGAGAGCTAGATGTTTTAGGCAATATACCCTCATTTGCACCTAAAACATAAACGTGGTCAAAATTGAGACAACGACTTTCTAAAAGCCCCATGATCTGCAGTCCTTCAAGTGGATTACCCTCGATTGCCGAATTGATATTTGCAATTGCTTTACTGATTAGTCCAAATTGAAATGGTAGGCTTAGCGGTTGAAGCGATTCTAGGCCTAAATTAAGCTGGTTTAAAGTCTTTCTTACTTCAATCAATAAGTTGCTGTCAATCTGTTTTATTCGATCTTCCTGTGCTAGATTTTGCAGTAGATTATCAATGATATGAATCAATATAGCAATTGCTTCCTCTATCCTTACAATGGGGTGGAAGAAGTGTGCTAAACTTGAACTTTTGAAGGAAAGCTCTTTGATTTCTACTTCGAAAAGTTGTTTATCTGATATAAGCTTTTGAATGTCCAACTTTTCCTCTTTAGACACATTGGTCAATGGGTGATTGATAAATGTCTCAATCAGTGTGTATGGAATTTTATTTTTTTTCTGATGTGTGATGAGGTGTTGTACCTCCATCCACAATTCTATAATGCCGTAGATGGGAGATTGAGTCAAAGGAAAACCGGTGGTAATATTAGGTTTCACATCTGGAAGACTTTGTAATAGCGATACTAGTAAAGATTCATCTGCCAATAAGATAGCAGAAGATTTGCCTTCCTTTTCATTATTTACTAAAATATCATGCAATAATTTGGTTTGCGATACATTTCCGGTTGCGGAATAAAGGTTTACATCTGAATAGCGATTGCCAATAACATTTGAACTTTCACCTAATGCATTTTTCAATCCGCTTTCAAATATGTTACGACGAATAAATAATCCTGCCTCTTGTTGTTTGTCATCTAAATAGTAAGCATCTGCATCAAAATAGAATAATGCCAAACCTGCATCTTGCCACTTTTTGAATAAAGTAGCTTCTGCTTTGCTCAAAGCATTGAATCCGACAAAAATGATTTGTTTATACTGTTGGTGGAATGTTTGGTTTTTTGCTTTTCCATCCACAATATCACGGTAGATGGTCGGCATATTTGTCATTTTTTTAACTTTTAATTCTTCTTTAAACGACCGATATAGCACCGGAAGACGTCGCCATAACTTTAAAAATCGTTCTTGTACAGCAGTATGACCTGCTATGGAAAATGATTGCCAAAATTGACGGATAAAATCCTGCTGTTCTGCAGTGAAATGTTGAAACTGTAAATCAATTTGGGTATTGTCAAACAATTCCATAAAGATTTCGTCTATGTCAACAAGATCATAATCCAGCTGTGAAAAATCACTCAATATGGTTTCTGCTATTGGGTAAAACTCTTCTAAGGTCTCCGCTTCATGACCTTCCTTGGCGAGGAGTTCATTGTGTAAATGATAGAGAATAAAAAATTGTGCAATAGGTGTAGCCTCAGACAAGTTAGTGGACAGACGAAAAAATTCTTGAATGGTAAAAAATTGTGGTGACCAAATTGCTTGACCATATACCTCAGCTAGATGTTGTTTGAGGTACGTAATCGGTCTCTTATTATTGAATATTATAGCAGTTTCGTGTAGATCTTCTCCAAAACGATTTTTCAAATCGATAGCGACGTCTTTTAAAAATGGATTCATTTCTTAGTTTTTTGCTTGTATGATAACCTCTACTAAATCATTTGACTTGGCGTAAAATAAAAATCCTTTCACATTTTTATACCCCAATTCTTCCAAAGTTTTGACATATTGTTTGACTTGCTTCTGATGTGACAGCGCTTCGCTCTGTGTAAATTTAAAGTCTAATACGATTGTCTCTTCTTCACTTGTGAAAACTTTATCAGGACGTAATGTTTCTCCTTTAGCAGTAATAATAGCCGATTCATTCCAAATTTTGAAATTCCCAGTTAACCATTTATTAATCTGTTGGTGTTGCCAAATTTGGTTGACTTCATGTAAAATCGCTGACTTTTCTGAAGGTGTAAATATTCCTTCAGAAATATATTGATTTATAATACCATCAATTTCGTCTTCAGAAGTTATGATCGACATAATTTCGTGAGCCATTACACCATATTGGGACGCTTTATCCAATAGCAGGATACTGGTGATAGTGCGTTGTGATGATTTATCAAAGGCTTTATCCAATTCTTTTGAAATCGGGTATTGCTGTAAGGCAATTTTGCCAACTTCAATCTTAGTGCTTTTTTCTCTACGAATAACATGGTCGATATGCAATTCGTTGTCGGTAAGTGTAAAGGCTCCATTATTGCTGTCAAGCACTTGATAAACAATATCACTGATTAAATCATTTTTTACATCCATTCCCATTATCTCTCCCGTTTTTTTGTCAACGATTTGCTTAAAAGCAGGAGCCGATATATAAAGATGTTCTATTGCTCGGGTTGTCGCCACATAAAATGTATTCAGGGCATCCATATAATTGAAAACCATCTCTTCATAATATTTTTGATAGAGTGTTGATTGCCCTAAAGAAGAGGTATATTTTATGGGCGCCTTTCCAATAATTTCAAGAGCTGTACCTTCCGTATCTATCCAGAAGTTTCCGTTGGTCATACCATCTAGTGTCCAACTGCAGAAAGGAATCATAACGACATCGTAAGCTAAACCTTTAGATTTATGTACAGTGGTTACCTCAATGGCATCCACTTTGCCCGAAGAAGGAAGTACCGCCTTCACCCCATCTTCATCCCAAAAGGTTAAGAACTGGTTAATTCCGCGTTCCCCATTTGCAGAAAAATTAGCGATCATATCTTTGAATGCAAGAATATAAGGCAAATGTGGGTTGTGTAATGAGGTTAAACTATAAACTTCTATAAGTTTTTCAACGAGGTGAACTAAGGGTAATTTTTGCCAATTTTCCCAATTTTCAATCAGATCCTTAGGGAGGTCCTCATTTAAATTAAGAACATCATTTTCCTTAAATTTCAACCAGACTTCGGCATTGAAATTTTGCTCTTTTTGAATAATATGATAAAGATGTGTGATTTTAGCTTTATATAAAATGTGCTTATCCGTATTAAAAACAAATGCTTTTAATGTTTCGATCAACAGCTGAATACCTTCGTTAGCCTCTAATGCCAGTGCGTCTCCAGAGATAACTTCAAAATGTAACTGTTTTTCATTTCTATAATTCATTAATTCGTGGATAATCAATCGCGCCTGTTTATTCGATCGTACAAGGATTCCGATTTGATTAGCTTGGTATCTGCCCGAAGTAATCCATTCTTCAATCTGTTCACATAAGGAAGATACAGTAAGATTTTCAACTTGTGAGTTTCTTCTCACGTTATTTTCTACATCAAAATATTTGATGGTAATAGAACCCTTTTGTGATTCATCTAAGACCTTTGCTTCTGGAACCTTTTGTGACGCACCATCGTAGGCTTTATTAATCATGTGGTCATATCCCATTTCCTGCCACCATGTTTGTCCTTCCGTAGTAAGATTAGTAGCAATATGTTCATTAAGTAACTGTTGGATATGATCAGGTACTGTCTCAAATAGGTAATTATTGAAATGAATAATATTTGGAAGACTTCTATAGTTTACATCCAGCGAGCCATTCTCAACAAGTTCCTGTAATTCCTGCTCGTTTGAAATATGAAAGGCATCTGCTACTTGTTTTTCAGCCTGTTCCAATAGTATTCGCCAATCTCCATTTCTCCAACGGTAGATACTTTGTTTAACATCACCAACGATTAAATGCTCGGATAATTCTCCCGATGCATTCCCAAGGGCATTAATCAATAAAGGACTGTAATTTTTCCACTGAATGCGGGAAGTGTCCTGAAACTCATCGAACAAGAAATACTGATAGCGATTTCCAATCTTTTCCCAAATAAAAGTAGGATCTCCATGTTGATCTAGCCCAAGCTTATTCAATTGGATCTGCGCATCGGAAATTAATTGTGCATTATTTTCCTTTCGCCATTGCGCTAACAAATCACTCATTTCTTTTAAAAGACGGAGGTAGTAGAAATTCTTTTGGAATGCCTCATATGTGATATAAGTACTTAATTTATCCTGTAATATTTTGAAATTTTTTAAGATAGGTAAAAGTGCCTGCTGTAGTCCGTAATTAACTTCTTTTTTGCCATCTAAAAATGCATCTTCCTTATCTAGGAGCTCTACATATTTACCAATGATCTCCTGTAGTTTAGAAGTACTTTGTTTGAATACGTTGTTCTTTGAATTAGAAAGCGAGTAAATCGGATTTCTACTTTTTCCTTTTAAGTCAGCAGAATCCATATTTAATGCCTTAAAAGTATTTGCAAAACTTTTTATTTCCTCATGAACTGCTTCTAGGAATATTTTTGTAAAGTTTTCAATTTCTTTATTTAAGGTATTGAACACTTTATCCGAATCTTGCGATAGGAGGTGTTTGTCAAACTCTTTAAAGTTTTCAGAAAATATCTCATTCGCTAGATTGGTTAATTCACGACGATAGTTCCAGTTTTCATTATTTAAAATTTTCTTTTCCGCATATTCAATAATCCATTCCAATAAATCAGGGCGTTGATCCAGAAGTTGATTTAACATGACAGTAAGGTCCTGCCGCACCTTACTTGTATTCATTTCAATCTTGTAAGCAGCATCTAAATTGAGTTCGTAAGTAAAGCTTCGAATCACTTTTTGCGAAAAACCATCAATGGTACTGATGGTAAAATGGCTATAATCATGTAAGATTTTACGATAAACACGATGTGCTTTTTCTTGAATTGAAGTCGTACTCCAATATGGAAATTGGGTCAACAATAAACGTCTATAATCATCGATTTTTCGGCTTTTGTCACCTTGTGCTAATCCTTTTAGAACAGATAAGATCCTTTCCTTCATCTCAGCGGTCGCCTTATTAGTAAAAGTGACGGCCAATATTTCACGATAACTGTTTTCTTTTGAAAGTAATAAAGTCAGGTAATGGACAGTTAAGCTGAATGTTTTGCCTGAACCAGCTGAGGCTTTTAATATTTTTAATGGCGCTATCGATGACATGAATTCAATTTGATTTGGAAGGATGAAAATACGCTTATTAATTTGAATAGACAAAATTGCTAATGCGTACGGAACCTTTAGAAATAAGGCAAAATTACAAATTAATTCCCTATATAAATTTGTATCATCCAGATGGCATCTATGATTTGTTTCGTTGTAAGACTAAGACGGTGTGCATGAAATAATTTGGCCATAATGGTATATAATGACGCTTATTTGTCATCTTTCTTATTCTGTGGAAGTTGACTTCTATTTTTAGTTTTTAACTTCCAATAATCCTTTGTATCTTTGCGTCCCCTCTTGCATGTAGCACGGGGGATATGTTGAATACATAAATAACACAAAAACATGGCAACTAAAATCAGATTGCAAAGACATGGTAAAAAAGGACGTCCTTTTTACCACCTAGTAGTAGCAGATGCACGTGCTCCACGTGATGGTAAATTCATCGAACGTATTGGTTCTTACAACCCGAACACAAATCCAGCGACTATCGTTTTGGATTTTGACAAAGCTTTGGATTGGATGAATAATGGTGCACAACCTACTGACACAGCTCGTACTATCCTTTCGGATAAAGGTGTTTTATACAAAAAACACTTATTAGGCGGTGTTAAAAAAGGTGCATTTGATGAAGCAGCTGCTGAAGCTAAATTTGTAGCTTGGACTGAAGCTAATGATGCAAGAACTGCTGGTAAAAAAGACGGTTTAGCAACTACTAAAGCTGAAGCTAAGAAAATTGCATTAGCTGCTGAAGCTAAGAAAAAAGAAGAAAAAGCTGCTGCTATTGCCGCTAAAAATGCGCCAGTTGTAGAAGAAACTCCTGCTGAAGAAACTGAAGCTCCTGCTGCAGAAGAAACTGAAGGTTAATTTTTCTTTCATACAGTATCAAGAAAGCCGGTTCAATTTTGATCCGGCTTTTTTTTAAGAATGTAGTTGCTATACCTACGAAGTACTGTATTTATATATTTATATTTTTAAATTTGCACTTTCAAATTAGAACATGACCATAGAAGAAAGTTTTTACATCGGTTATATTAGCAAAACACGTGGATTAAAAGGTGAGCTTCAGCTTTTTTTTGAATTTGAAGATTATCAAGATTTAGACTTTGATGTTTTATTTGCTGAAGTGAATAAAAAATTAGTGCCTTACTTTGTCGACAATATCAAATACCAATCAAATAGTACAGCCTATTTAAATTTAGAAGACGTCGATCATATTGATAAAGCACAACCTTTAGTGCGTAAGAAAATATACCTTCCAAATGATAAAATGCCAGAGCGTGATCCTGATGATTTTAGATATACGGATTTAATTGGATACTTGGTGATTGATGAAGTTCATGGAGAATTAGGAGAGATTAAACATGTACAGGAAATGCCTCAGCAATTTATAGCAACAGTAGACTTTAATGGAAAAGAATTGATGTTCCCATTAAATGACGATCTTATGCTAGGAATTGATTCAGAGGATAAAGTTTTAGAGGTTGATTTACCAGATGGATTGGTTGAGCTATATAAGGAGATTTAAAGTCTTCACGATATACAGATTAATAAAAAGGAGTTACTGTAGTTATATGCAGTAACTCTTTTTTATTTAAAGAAATCCATTTTAATAAACGTTTTATTGGGGCATTTTTTTAGGCATGACCTTAATATTATTTTGATTATAAATTTCTATTGCCGATATTAGCCGATGCTTATAGAGAAAGGCCGAGGGAATAGACCCAATGAAGCCTTAGCAACCTGTTATTTTATAAGGTGCTACATTCTACCCCAACTCAGAGCTGGGAAAGATAAGTTGAAACAAGTCCACTTGTGCATTTCGATGTAAGCCAACCAAAATCACTTTAAAAAATATTAATGAAAATCGTTGATCATATCAGTAATGCCAAAGGAAAAACTTTGTTTTCTTTTGAACTGTTGCCACCAGCTAAGGGGCAAGGTATCCAAAGTATTTTTAAAACAATGGATGCACTTATGGAATTCAAGCCTCCCTTTATCGATGTGACTTATCATAGAGAAGACTACATGTATAAGAAGCACGAGAGCGGTTTATTAGAACGTGTGGCTTATCGTAAACGTCCAGGGACTGTTGCAATTTGTGCCGCTATTATGAATAAGTATAAAGTGGATGCTGTACCACATCTTATCTGTGGTGGTTTCACAAAAGAGGAAACTGAAAATGCTTTGATAGATTTGAACTTCTTGGGTATTGACAATGTGCTCGTATTGAGAGGTGATGCAAGAAAAGGCGATCCTGATTTCATACCAACAGAAGGTGGTCATGCATTTGCAACAGATCTTTTACAGCAGGTTGCCGATATGAACCAAGGACAGTACTTACATGAGGATATTGCGATTTCAGAAAAGACCAACTTTTGTATTGGCGTTGCAGGATATCCTGAAAAACACTTCGAAGCGCCAAATTTTAATACCGATTTTAAATGGTTAAAAAAGAAGGTTGAGATGGGGGCTGAGTTTATTGTTACACAAATGTTCTTTAATGTTGAAAAATATAAAGAGTTTGTCAATAAGTGCAGGGAAAATGATATTCATATTCCAATTATACCAGGTTTAAAACCATTGACAACAAAAAAACAACTGATTACGCTTCCGAAAATTTTTCATTTGGATATTCCAGAGGAATTGAGTGAAGCAGTATCCGGATGTAAAAATAATGCAGACGTGAGACAAGTCGGAGAAGAGTGGTTGGTACAACAATGTAAAGAATTAATTGACTTTGGTGCGCCAGTTTTACATTTTTATACCATGAGTAATCCTGGACCGACTAAAAGTATTGTAGAAAAGTTATTCTAAGACTTATATCGTATAAAAAAGCCTGCTATCACATTATAGCAGGCTTTTTTATGCGTTTCGATTTTTGTTAAAAAAAGTTAATCACCCTCAAATGAAATCTCTTTTTATTATATTTAATTGAAAATTAATTTGATTTATCAAATAATCAATTAAACCTGAATCATTCATGGATTATAAGAAAGTAAACAACGTGTTAGGTTGGCTATGTGCCATCATAGCAACATCCGTTTTCATTATCACAGCAGAGCGAACAACAAGTTGGTGGGATACTGGTGAATTTATTGCATCAGCATATAAACTTCAGATTGTTCATCAGCCTGGAGCACCTTTGTTTCTAATGTTGCAGAATATATTTTCAAATTTTGCTTTAGGAAATTTAGCTCAGATTGCATTTTGGATGAATGTGGGTTCTGCTATATGCAGTGGTTTGACAGTTATGTTTTTGTTTTGGACCATAACAGCATTAGCAAGAAAAATTATCCAATCTGATCATCAATCCAATGATAAAAATCATCTGATTAAAATAATGGGAGCAGGCATGGTGGGAGCTTTAGCTTACAGTTTCTCCGATACATTCTGGTATTCAGCAGTAGAATCTGAAGTTTATGCGATGTCATCCTTATGTACAGCAGTCGTATTCTGGGCAATTCTAAAATGGGAAGCCCGTGCAAATAAACCGCATGCAGATCGTTGGCTTATTGTCATCGCTTATATTATTGGACTTTCAATAGGAGTTCATTTATTGAATCTATTAGTTATTCCAGCGATAGCACTTATTATTTATTTTAAGAAAACTGATCGTACAACGTTTTGGGGAATTAGTAAAGCATTGTTTATTGGACTAGGAATATTGGCCATTATTCTGTGGGGAATAATCCAGTACCTTATTAAATTTGCTGCCAAGTTTGATTTGTTTTTTGTCAATACACTTGGATTAGGATTTGGCTCGGGCATATTCGTTTTTATCATAATGATCTTATCGGCATTAGTTTATGGCATATATTACTCCATAAGAAAAGGAAAAGTTATTTTGAATACAGCGATTTTGGCAACTTGTTTTATTTTATTAGGATATAGCTCTTTCACTATGGTATTGCTAAGGGCTAATGCTAACCCTTCCTTAAATAATAATGATCCTGAAAACGTATTTTCTTTCTTGGGTTATTTAAGTAGAGAACAGTATGAATCAGAGCCACTCATAAAAGGGCAATATTTTGATGCAAATCCCATAGGTATCAATGAACGTATTGATTATAGAAAAGACAACCACCAGTATACTTCAATAAAAAGAGCCGCAAGTTATCAATTTGATAGAGAAACCATTTTCCCAAGGATTTACAGTCAAAAACCCTATCATCAATATTTTTATAAAGGTTATTTAGGTATTGAAGAAGGAAGAAAAGCAAATTTTGCTGACAACTTGAAATTCTTCTTTAACTATCAAGTGGGGCATATGTATGCACGTTATTTCCTGTGGAACTTTGTTGGAAGGCAAAATGATCAGCAGGGACACGGTTCTTTAACAGAAGGAAATTGGTTATCAGGGATTAAGGCTATCGACAATTTACATGTAGGTGGACAATCTAAATTATCGGATGAAATGATCCATAATCCATCTCGGAATACCTATTTTTTCCTTCCGCTAATAATTGGATTCGCAGGTGCACTATGGCATTTTAAACGTAACAAGAAAGATGCAACTGTTGTTAGTCTCTTATTTATGTTTACAGGATTGGCCATCGTTATCTATTTAAATCAATCTCCTTTGCAACCACGTGAACGTGATTATGCTTATGCAGGATCATTTTATGCTTTCGCAATCTGGATTGGATTAGGTGTATTTGCTATTTCTGAATTTTTTAAAAAATATATTAATGAAAGAAATGCAAATCTGCTTGCTACATCATTATGTCTCATAGCTGGCCCATTGATTCTTATTAGTCAAAATTGGGATGATCATAATCGATCGGAGAAATCGTTAGCTCGGGATATGGCGAAAAATTATTTAGAAACCTGTGCTCCCAATGCGATCCTGTTTACTTACGGTGATCATGATACTTTTCCGCTATGGTATTTACAAGAAGTAGAAGGTGTTCGGCGGGATGTTAGAATAGTGGTGATCAGTTATTTGACTTCTGACTGGTATTTCCGCCAGGTGAAAAATGGTACCTATCAGGCCGCAGGATTGCCGATCACGATACCGAATGAAAAGGTGGCAAAAGGCCTTCGAGAATCTTTGCCTTACCATGATCTGAATTTAGCAGGATCTACAGATATAAACTTGTTGTTGGATTTTTTATTATCAGATAGTAATGATAACAAACTTCAAATGAGAGACGGACAATATGAAAACTTTCTGCCAACAAAAAGCTTGAAGCTTGCCGTGAATAAGGAAGATGTCATTAGAAATAAAGTCGTACCTCAAGAATGGGAAAGTGAGATCCCAAAACAAATGGAGTGGACTTTTGGTAATGATTACGTCACCCGCGCAGATCTAGGCTTGATGTCTGTTCTTGTGAATAATAATTGGAAAAGACCAATTTATTTTTCAGGAATGGTACCCGCTGAAAGTTTGATGGGATTGGATAAATACATGGTTAATGAAGGGTTTGCCAAACGGTTGATGCCTATAGAAGCAAAGCTTGAAAAAGGGGAGTCTCTAATTAATGTCGATAAATTATATAAAAATATTGTTGATAAATACGCTTGGGGAAACATACATCAAGCAACTTACCTTGATACGGATTCCTTCCGTTTTGCAGGTATGTATGCAGAGGAGATTTTCGGGAAAGCAGCGCGAACCCTATTGGCAAAAGGGGAGACCGAAAAAGCAAGACAAGTGGCAGTAAAAGCATTTAATGAATTACCCCAAAGACTATATAGCATGTCTGATGTGACGAGTTATGGGGATGTTATTGATACGCTTTATAAAACTGGAGAAATAAAATTTGCAAACCAGCTGGTTGATCGTAATATGAAATTTTTAACAGAGCATATGGATTATTATCAACAACTAGCTATTGACAAACCTGAAAACGGGTTGGAAGTTCAAAATATAAGGATGGCTCTTGACTCGGTCGATCTATATGAACGTATACTTTCTAATACAAAAGAAAAGGACCGATATGCATATATTGCTGAGCTGAGCAATAAATATAAAAAGATGTATCTATCAGAATGATATATTAAAAAAAGGGAAGCAGCTGCTTCCCTTTTTTGTTAATATTAATATTATCCTTTTTTAACTTCCTTGGCCCAAGAGTCTTTTAGTCCGACCGTACGGTTGAAAACCAAGTGATCTGGTTTAGAAGATGTATCTAAAGTGAAATACCCTAAACGGATAAACTGATAACCTTTTCCAGGGATTGCATTTAACAAATCAGGTTCAATAAATGCTTTGCTGATTTTTAAACTATCTGGATTAATCGATTCTTTGAAGTTTTCTGAAGCAGCAGGATTCTCGTCGTTAAATAAACGATCGTACAATCTGATTTCTGTTTCTTTAGCATGTGGCACAGAAACCCAGTGAATAGTTCCTTTAACTTTCATTCCTGAAGTATCTTCGCCAGATTTTGAATTGGGCACATAAGTACAGTGTACTTCTGTTACTTGACCATTTGCATCTTTAACGAAATCATGACAGGTTACTATATATGCATTTTTTAGACGCACAGAAAGGCCAGGACCTAAACGGAAAAATTTCTTTGGAGCATCTTCCATAAAGTCATCACGTTCAATCCATAA
This sequence comes from Sphingobacterium sp. MYb388, assembly GCF_037479535.1. NCBI lineage: Bacteria > Pseudomonadati > Bacteroidota > Sphingobacteriia > Sphingobacteriales > Sphingobacteriaceae > Sphingobacterium > Sphingobacterium sp. MYb388. The sequence continues at coordinate 631,065 of NZ_JBBGYV010000003.1, forward strand.
TTCATTTGAAAAAGGAATCATACGAGAACCTTCACCACCCTCAACTTCTGGGTTGTTTTCACCATGTAGTTCTTCAATGTGGTCAGAAGGAAGGTTTGTGATCACTAATTTAATAGGGTCTAGCACAGCCATTCTTCTCCATGCTGTTTTATTCAGATCCTCACGAATACAGAATTCCAACAGACTCACATCAATCATATTTTCGCGTTTAGCGACGCCGATCTTATCACAGAAAGTACGGATACTTGCTGGAGTATAACCTCTTCTGCGTAAACCTGAAATAGTAGGCATACGTGGATCATCCCAACTTTCTACAAATTTATCATTTACCAATTGTAAAAGCTTACGCTTACTCATAACGGTGTAGGTCATGTTTAAACGTGCAAATTCATATTGCTTTGAAGGATAGATTTCTAGTTTTTCAATACACCAGTCGTACAATGCACGATGTGGAATAAATTCTAACGTACAGATAGAATGTGTGATTTTTTCGATAGAATCGGATTGTCCATGTGCAAAATCGTACATGGGATAAATACACCATTTATTTCCAGTTCGGTGGTGATGCGCGTGTTTGATGCGGTATAACAACGGATCACGTAAGTGCATATTTGGATTTGCAAGATCTATCTTAGCACGTAACACTTTTTCACCATCTTGGTATTTACCATCTTTCATTTCTTGAAAAAGAACCAAATTCTCTTCAATGCTACGACTGCGATTAGGAGTTGGAACTCCAGGTTCAGTTGGCGTACCTTTGGCTGCTGCAATTTCTTCGGCAGTACTATCATCTACATAAGCCAAATCTTTTTTGATGAGGTCTACAGCATATTGATAAAGGGTGTCAAAATAATCAGAAGTATATAATTCCTGTGCCCAGTTGAAGCCAAGCCATTGAATGTCGTTTTTAATACTTTCAACGTACTCCGTATCTTCTGTCACGGGGTTAGTATCGTCAAAACGTAAGTTGGTCTGGCCATTGTATTTTTGCCCTAAACCGAAGTTTAGGCAAATAGATTTTGCATGACCGATGTGAAGATAGCCGTTAGGCTCGGGAGGGAAACGTGTCAATACACGCCCATCATGGGTCCCATTACGAAGATCTGCTTCGATAATTTCTTCAATAAAATTTAATGATTTCTCCTCGTTTATCATAATACAAAGTTAAGTATTACTTCGAATTATCCGTAGTAGTTCTTACATTTTAAAGTAAGTTGTTTCGAAAGAAAAATGAGTGAGTTGTAACGGAGAGAAGAGATGCTGTAAAGAACTGTTTTTAATAGTAAAAGGATCGGTTGCCCGATCCTTTTATATGCTATCTATAAGAGAATACATCTCCAAGATCTTCGTTACTCGTGAACGTACAATCAAGATCTGTTAATTCACCTGTTCCAATGTTGATGACCATTCCATGAACAGCTAGATCGTTTCTGTCTTTCCAAGCATTTTGGATAATAGAAGTTGTACATAAGTTAAATACCTGTTCTTGCACATTTAACTCAATTAAACGATCAACTTTTTTATCATGTTCATCAATTGCATCTATTTCTGCTGCATGTAAACGATAAACATCTTTGATGTGACATAACCAGTTATCAATAATTCCAAATTGATTACGGCTTAATGATGCCGCTACACCACCACAGCCATAGTGACCAGCAATAATAATCTGCTTTACTTTCAATACATTTACAGCATAATCGAGTACTGATAACATGCTCATGTCCGAATGCACACACATGTTTGCGATATTACGGTGTACAAATACTTCTCCAGGTTTAGTACCTGTGATTTCATTTGCAGGAACACGACTATCAGCGCAACCAATCCATAAAATTTCTGGATTTTGACCTTTTGCTAATTGTTGAAAACGACCAGTCGTATCATTCTTAACAAAGTCCATCCACTCACGATTTCCTTGTAAAATTTTTTTAAATCCTATTTCTAAATCTTTTTCCATTTTATATATATATTAATACAGTTCATTCAGTCATGTGCTGTATGTTTTATCCCTTATAGGATACAAATCTCGTTAATTAATTGTTTTTATTTTATTATTTTTTCTTGTATTCAATATCTGTCAATTCAATGCGCTTTCCTTTGGTCAGGGCATTCTGTTCAAAATCTTTAATGACCTCGATAACATCTTTATCAATGAATTTACTACCTGTACCGTTAATAACAATAAGGCCAACAGATTTTGGAAGACTATAAAGCTTTTGTTGAATAGGAGCTTTGTTTAAAAAAGATACTTCTTCCGCTAAAGTGATTACAGCTTTGTCGTAATCATTTTGTTTGACGATATCAAATTTGAAAGCATTCTGCATATTAGCTTTTAAAATATAAAAAGTGGCTACCACAAGACCAATACCTACACCCATTAATAAGTCTGTAAATACAATTGCCACAATTGTTGCAAAGAAAGGAATAAACTGGTCAAGTCCTTTTTTATACATAGATGTAAATAAAGCTGGTTTCGCTAGCTTATAGCCAGTTTGCAATAAAATAGCAGCTAAACAAGATAGTGGGATAAAATTTAATACGTTAGGTATGATCAGAATCGCTAGTAATAACCACATACCATGAAGTAAGGCAGATTGTCTTGTTCTTCCTCCAGCATTTACATTCGCTGATGAACGTACAATAACTGACGTCATTGGTAAACCACCCAATAGACCACTTGTTATGTTACCAACTCCTTGTGCAATCAGTTCCCGATTGGTCGGCGTATTTCTTTTAAATGGATCAATTTTATCGACCGCTTCAATACTCAATAGTGTTTCTAAACTGGCAATGATCGCAATGGTGAAAGCGACAATCCAAACTTCTTTATTGATGATCTGTGTAAAATCGGGAAGCGTAAACAGCCCTGTAAATTCTGCAAAGGAATTAACAATCGGTACAAGTACAAACTGTGACTCTGCTAATTGAAATGCTGTTCCATTAAAGGCAAATGATAATCCGATACCTAAAGCCACTACGATTAGTGGAGCAGGAATGCTTTTCAATTTCGGTATGCTTGGCCAATAAATTAAAACAATCAGTGATAAGATGCAGATAATCAAAGCCCCAGGGCCAATTGAAGATACCAAAGTGTCTGTAAATGCGCCAATTCCATGGCCGTTATCAAGCTCAAAAGCATGTGTTTCCAACATACCAAGTGCCAAAGGAATTTGCTTTAATATAATGGTAATCCCAATGGCAGCAAGCATTCCAACAATAACCGAGGATGGGAAATAATTACCAATCATTCCCGCCTTTACAATACCTAGAATCAACTGAAGTATTCCAGCAATAACTACGGCTAATAAAAACGTTTCATAAGCTCCAAGACTCTGAATGGCTCCTAAAACGATAACTGTAAGACCAGCTGCAGGACCACTGACGCTTAAAGGTGATTTACTGATAGAAGAAACGACTACACCGCCAATTACTCCAGTTAACAATCCTGCAAACAATGGCGCACCAGAAGCCATTGCAATACCCAAACATAGTGGAAGTGCTACTAAAAACACCACAACACTAGCGGGTACATCATATTTTAAGTCTCTTTTCGATAGTTTCAGAAAAGCAGACATACGAGTTCCAAACATTAGTTTTTGTCTAAAATTTTACCTGTTTTTTTTATATAAGATTTTCCTTTAGTCAGATCTGACCAAAGTTGAGGTCATGCCAAAGCATGTACAGGAAGCCTAGCAGTTAGGAGGCGGCGTAGGAACAGATGGGTGGAATGCACGAATACTTTTTTCATTTTTCAAGTAGTGCTTTTGTTTTCCGTGGTTATCAGTTATGATCGCTAGAAAGTAAGATTCTTCAGTTTTGGCATTAAAAAACTTTGATCCGGACTCATTATGATCACTATGTGCTCCATTGTTGTTCTCAATTTCTAATTGAAGCACAATTTGAAGAATGGTATTTTGATCTAATAAAGATGAAAATATAGGTGTTATTGATATGCTCATCTTTGTGAAAAAGATTAAAGCACATAATAAAGCGGCTATATTTCTAATTTTTTTATTAAACATCTTTCTTCAAAACTGTATCTGTCCCCTATTTAGAGTATGTAAAAATACATTTTTCATGTTAAAAAATTGTGAAATTTTTTTAAAAAAATCCATGCTGACAAAAAAATTACAAAGACTCAATATTTCGTTCTATCTTTAATAGAGGAAATATAACATGTAAAAAGTGAAGAGATTTCTCAAGCGTTAACTGTTTGGGTTTTAAAAATTAGCAAATTAAGTAATGGAAGATCAAACACTATTTATTGAAAAAGTAAAAGCATCATACAATCCAAAGGGAGCCTATATATATTTAGGTGCAGGTATTTTGGACGGTAATATTTTATCAGAGGCTAAAGTTAACCTGGCTTTAAAAATGATGAATCGACATGGCTTAATTGCAGGAGCAACCGGAACTGGGAAAACACGTACTTTGCAGTTAATTGCAGAACAGTTGTCTGATGCAGGAGTTCCCGTGTTTATGCTAGATGTTAAGGGAGATTTATCGGGCTTAGCTGTTGAAGGACAAACCAATCAAGCGCTTATAGATCGTGGAGATGCTGTGGGCGTTCCGTTTGTACCAGCGAGTTTTCCCATCGAATTATTTTCTTTGACAGGTAATAAAGGAACAACAATGCGGATAAAAGTATCTGATGTTGGTCCTATTCTTTTGTCCCGTATTTTAGAACTGAATGATACACAAACTGGAGTGTTAGCTGCAATCTTTAAATATGCACAAGATCATAATATGCCTTTGGTTGATTTTAATGATGTTAAAAAGTTACTGAGTTACCTCGCCGATGGTCCAGGAAGTGAGGAGATTAAAGATGATTATGGTAAAATAAGTACATCGAGTTCCGGAACTATTTTACGTAAGATAGTTGCTATAGAACAACAGGGTGTTGCTCATATATTTGGAGAGAAGGAATTTGATATCGAAGATTTATTTCAAAAAGTAGATGGCAGAGGTGTCATTAGTTTATTGAATATTTCGGATGTTCAGGATCAACCCGTGTTATTTTCAACATTTCTATTAAGTATATTAGCCCAGTTGTTTAAAAATTTACCTGAAGTAGGCGATTTGGATAAACCAAAGTTGGTATTTTTCTTTGATGAAGCTCATCTACTATTTAAAGATGCTTCTAAAGCATTTCTGACGCAGGTAGAGCAGATCGTTAGATTGATTCGATCAAAAGGTATAGGCGTATTCTTTTGTACTCAGTCACCAACAGATATTCCCGAGTCTGTGTTGGCACAGTTGGGGAATCGCGTACAGCATGCTTTACGTGCTTTTACTCCGAATGATGCTGAGAATTTAAGAAAAACTGTCAAAACATATCCTAAATCAGATTTTTATGCAATCGATCAAATATTAACATCCTTAGGAACAGGGCAGGCACTCATTACAGTGCTGAATGATAAAGGAATTCCTACAGAAGTTGTTTCCACACATCTGGTACCAGCAAGAGCTGTCATGGGACCTGCAGATGCAACAACTTACGATCAGCTTGTCAAACAATCTGATTTGTATTTGAAATATCAACAACGTGAGGAAAATCGCTCTGCAGCTGAGATTGTTGATGAAAGAATGAAAGTGGCAAATGATCAGCAGATACAGCAAGATCGAGAAAAAGAAGAGGCTAAGCTTGCTAAGAGCAGTTCGAGAAGACAAACACCACTAGAAGCCGCTCAGAAAACAGCGACGACCACACTTGCAAGAGAAGGGGTAAAGTTGTTGGGGAAACTGGCAAGTGGTTTGTTAACAGCATTCTTTAAGAAAAAGTAATCTAATATTTATATATTTGCACAAATTTAAACTAGAAACGACCTAGAAATTGGATATGAGTAAACCAACTTTATTAATTTTGGCAGCAGGTATGGCTAGCCGTTACGGATCATTGAAACAGATTGATGCTTTTGGGCCTCACGGCGAAACTATTATTGATTATTCTATCTATGATGCTATTAATGCTGGATTTGGCAAAGTAGTATTTATAATTCGTGAAGAATTTTTAGATAAAATGAAAGAAGTCTTTGACGAAAAGTTAAAAGGAAAAATCGAAGTAGATTACGCTTTCCAAGATTTTGATTTAAAGAAGTATGGTATTGACCGTGAAATAGAGCGTGCTAAACCTTGGGGTACTGCACACGCTGTAATGAGTGCAAAAAATCACGTTGATGGACCTTTCTGTGTGATTAATGCAGATGATTTTTACGGTACGGATTCTTACGAAAAAATGGCTAAGTTCTTAACAACTGAAGTATCAGATGACCAAATGGCTTTGATGGGATTTCAAGTTGGTAATACGTTATCCGATTATGGTTATGTATCTAGAGGGGTATGTGTAGTAAGTCCTTCAGGACATATGGAAAGTGTTACGGAACGTACTAAGATATACTATAAAGAAATTGAAGGCGAGAAAAAAATAGTTTTCGAAGAAGGTGATGTAATAACAGAGTTGGATCCGGAAAGTCGTGTATCTATGAATTTCTGGGGCTTTACTCCAAAAGTATTTGAAGTGGCTGAAGGCATGTTTAGAGATTTTGTTGAGAAAAATTCGGAAGATCCTAAATCTGAATTCTTCATTCCTTCTGTAGCAGATTATTTCGTGCAAACAAAGCAAGCAGATTTTAAAGTTATCCCGACCTCATCAAAATGGTTCGGTGTTACCTATAAAGAAGATAAGGAAATTGTGCAGGCATCAATCCTAAAATTGATTGCAGATGGTGCATATCCAGAAAAAATATTTTAAAATATTATCGTAGTATTTTCTAAACCCGCAATATTTGTTGCGGGTTTTTTTTATGTTTGAGTATTAGAAGGTATTATCATTCTAAGATCAAGTCCATTATAAACATGAAAAAAATATTAAAAGTGCTATTATATATTCTTATCACACTCATTCTAATTGTATTTATTTATTGGTTGTCAGAACGTGTCTTATCGCGAATAAGTGCACATAGAGAAAATTCTGCTCTACCGAAAGATATAACGTTGTATATTATGTCAAATGGTGTGCATACAGATCTAGTATTCCCCGTTAAAAATAATCTGATGGATTGGACACATCTATTTCCATTAAGTAATAATAAGGGAAAAGATACCACATATACTTACATGGGAATAGGATGGGGAGATAAGGGCTTTTATTTAAATACCCCAGAATGGAAAGATCTAAAAGCTTCGACAGCATTTGTAGCAGCAACTGGCATTGGTGAAACGGCACTACATATTACCTATCATAAATCAGTGGAGGAGAATGAGCTCTGTTACAAGTATATGATTGATACAGTACAATATCAAATCCTTATTGATTTTGTGAAATCATCGTTGGAATATGATGCTGAAAATAAGCCAATTGTAATTAATACTAATGCACAGTATGGTGATTCGGATGCTTTTTATGAAGCCAAAGGATCTTACAGCATGTTTTACTCATGCAATACTTGGACGAACGAGGCTCTTAAAAAGGCGAATATGCCAGCGGGTATATGGGCAACATTAGATAAAGGAATATTAAGCCATTACAAAAAATAGCACTCCAGTATTCATCACAATAAAAGACATAATAGATTGACAAGTATTTTTTACATTTTGTAAAAAACACTTGTCAATATGTATGATTAGTTTTACATTTGTCGTACTAACAATATAAAACTTAAAATCATTATGAAAAAAATTCCTTTATTACCCCGGTACTTCCGGTGGATTGGATTAGGATTAGTCCTCATGTTTTTAATCCCAACGGCATTATATATGCTAAAAGAAAATAGTATTTTAATTACTAATTATCCAAGAATAAAAGGGGTAGAGATTATGCCTTTCGAATTATCTTTTTCTACTTTTGCAGTTTTGGGAGGAAATGATGGCCCTTTTGAAATTATTAATACAGAAATGTCACTAACATTACAGCTTTTATCGATCTTTTTAGGGTTGAGTTTTATTGCATTTACGAAGTATAAGTATGAGGATGAAATGATTAATTCTATTCGTCTTTATTCTTGGTCCTGGTCTATTATTTCTTTTGCTATTTTCAATGTATTATTAATTGCATTTGTTTATGCTAGTTGGTATATAAGCCTGGCATTTTTAAGTCCAAATATTATATTATTGCTTTATATTATTATTTTTCGGTTCCAGGTTTTTAAAATGAATAGGAGGTTAGCGCATGAAGAATAATATTAAAATCAATCGACTGATGAAAGATTATTCACAAGAACAGTTAGCAAATAAAGTCGGAGTAAGTAGACAGACAATCAATGCCTTGGAAGCTGCGAAATATGTTCCTTCAACTGTATTGGCACTTAAGTTATCAAGAGTATTGGATAAAAGTATAGAAGAATTATTCCAATTGGAAGATTCAGACTTGGTCTAATAATAAAAAAGCTCGAAGATTCATCTTCGAGCTTTTTATTATTTAAAAGGAGTGTAATTATTTGACTTCTTCGTATTCTACGTCAGTTACGTCATCACCACCTTGGTTACCACCATTGTTTGCTTGACCAGCATCACCTTGAGGTTGTGAACCACCTTGTGAAGCAGCATACATCTCTTCAGAAGCAGCATTCCAAGCATTGTTTACTTCTGCAGAAGCTGAATCGATATCAGCAAAACTTCTTGCTTCAAAAGCAGCTTTCAATTTTACTAAACCAGCTTCGATAGCCGCTTTTTTATCTGCTGAAATTTTATCTCCGTATTCTTTTAATTGTTTTTCAGTTGAGAAAATCAAAGCATCTGCACCATTGATTTTATCAGCTTCTTCTTTCATTTTTTGATCCGCTTCAGCATTTGCTTCAGCTTCTTCTTTCATTTTTTTGATTTCTTCGTCAGATAAACCAGATGAAGCTTCAATACGGATATTTTGCTCTTTTCCAGTTGCTTTATCTTTAGCAGAAACTTTAATGATACCATTTGCATCGATGTCGAATGTTACTTCAATTTGAGGAACACCACGAGGAGCAGAAGGAATATCATTTAAGTGGAAACGGCCAATCGTACGGTTTTGAGCAGCCATTGGACGCTCTCCTTGTAAGATGTGGATTTCAACAGATGGTTGATTATCAGAAGCAGTTGAGAACGTTTCAGACTTTTTAGTAGGAATAGTTGTATTTGCTTCAATTAATTTAGTCATCACACCACCCATTGTTTCGATACCTAATGATAAAGGAGTAACGTCTAATAATAATACGTCTTTCACTTCACCAGTTAATACACCACCTTGGATAGCAGCACCTAATGCTACAACTTCATCAGGGTTAACACCTTTAGAAGGCTCTTTTCCGAAGAATGCTTTTACTGCATCAACGATTGCAGGGATACGTGTAGAGCCACCAACTAAGATGATCTCATCGATATCACCTGTACTGAATCCAGCATTTTTCAATGCAGAACGACAAGGATCAATTGTACGTTTGATCAAATCAGCAGCTAAGCTTTCAAATTTAGCACGTGATAAAGGACGAACTAAGTGTTTCGGGCCTGTTGCATCAGCAGTGATGTATGGCAAATTGATTTCAGTAGAAGTTGTGCTTGATAATTCAATTTTAGCTTTCTCAGCAGCTTCTTTCAAACGTTGCAATGCCATTGGATCTTTTTTCAAGTCAAAGCCATTGTTTTCGTTTTTAAACTCGTCATTTAACCAGTTGATGATTACATTATCAAAGTCATCACCACCTAAGTGTGTATCACCGTCAGTAGATTTAACTTCAAATACACCATCACCTAATTCCAATACTGAAACGTCATGTGTACCACCACCACAGTCAAAAACAACAATTTTCATGTCTTTGTGTGCTTTATCTAAACCATAAGCTAAAGCAGCAGCTGTTGGCTCGTTGATAATACGTTTAACTGTTAAACCAGCGATTTCACCAGCTTCTTTAGTTGCTTGACGTTGTGCATCATTGAAGTATGCAGGAACTGTAATTACAGCTTCAGTTACTTCTTGACCTAAGAAATCTTCTGCAGTTTTCTTCATTTTTTGAAGAATCATAGCTGAAATTTCTTGAGGTGTATATTTACGGTCGTCAATTTCTACACGTGGTGTATTGTTGTCGCCTTTTACTACATTATAAGGTACATGTTGCGCTTCATTTACAGACTCATCATAAGATAAACCCATAAAGCGTTTAATAGAGTAAATAGTTTTAGTCGGGTTTGTGATCGCTTGACGTTTTGCTGGATCACCTACCTTACGCTCGCCACCTTCAACAAAAGCAACGATAGAAGGGGTTGTACGTTTACCCTCATTGTTAGCAATAACTACCGGTTCGTTACCTTCCATTACAGCAACACATGAATTGGTCGTACCTAAGTCGATTCCTATTATTTTAGACATATTATATATATTTATTTTTTACTAATCTGTTTGTTGTATACCTACCTAATCAACCCTTGTGCCAATCATTTTGTTTTGATGAAAATGAATAAAATTGACAAGTAAACGTCAGAATTGGTGACAAACTGTCATTTCTATGTTTCTTTATTTCGTCTGAATTGTGCAAATGGCAAAATTTTGTCATATTGTATCCCAAAATATAAAAGCTAATATATGCAGTTCGAAGAATACGTATCCTATTTTAAAGCTATCGTAGAAAATCCCGAGAATTATGAAGGTTATCAAGACGAAGAAATCTTTAATTACACCAAATTAAATTGGTCGAGAATGAATCGCTGGTTGAAAAAATTTGAACCCAATGCTGAAACAGCTTCATTTATGAACGGGATTGCAACCAAGCAACATTGGATCTTAATAACAGAACCATGGTGCGGTGATGCCGCTCATTCTGTCCCCATGATTTACCAGATGGTGAAGAGTAATCCATTGCTTGTTCTGGATATACAGTTACGTGATTCGGAACCTTATACAATTAACCAATATTTGACCAATGGCGGAAAGTCTATTCCTAAATTAGTGATTCGTAATGAGCAAGGTGATGACTTGGCTGTATGGGGACCGCGCCCTCAGGGCTGTACAGATCTATTTGTTATGATGAAAGGTAAAGGAGCTGAATTTAATGACATTAAAGAAGAGATTCAAAAATGGTATAATCAAGATAAAGGAGTTGCCATACAGGAGGAATTAGTTGACATACTTAGTCGATAACTGATTAGAGCAGATTCTTTAATAAAGAATCTGCTCTAATATTTGTCTTCTTTGTTGCGCATCACTGTTACCTCTTCCCCTAAACATACTGCCTGAAAGCAATTTGAAAAATTCGTTGGATGACATCTCTTTTGCTTTTTTATCTTTCCACGAACTTGAAACCTGATCAGTGGTGAATTTTACCTCAGTCGCCCAATAATTGATATGCATTTCAGGAACAACAAGTCCCAAGATCATTCCGGGCAATCCTCCTGTTAATACCGGCCCTCCTGAGACAGGAATCTCTTCTGAATAAAAAGCGATTAGATAGAGTGAATCTTTCGTCGCCCCATTTACACGTCTACATTCATACCCTGAAATTGTTCTAAACTCATCTGTGAATCGCCATGTAACATCCTGAAGACTATCTTTTATAATAATTTTTTCGTCAATTTGAAGCTGTACTTCAGAAAGCTTAGCTTTAAGGTTCTGAAAATAAGTTTTATCGCCCATTCTGTTGTTTCCTCTGCCCATGCCACGCATACCGCCACCTCCATTTGTGCCTGTTCGTTGATTGGCTACTGCATTCCCTCGTCCTCCTGCATTCCCTCGTCCTCCTCCTGAACTTCTTCCAACTCTTGTATTTGCTGGTGAGGTATTGGGTTTTGTTGGCGTTTCTTCTGCATTGGACTCCATCAATGTCTGGTTCTCATCAAACTTCAGAACAAAATTGGATGTAGAACTTTCTGGCATTTCATCGATGTTTCCCATGTACATCATACCTCTATTACCGTTTCCACCATGCTTAGCCATCAATTCTCGCATTCTCGCTTTCGTATACACCACTTTTTCAAAATTGATGGTTCCCTTTGTTGCAAAGTAAGCATGTTGCGCAAATGCATCTGTGCCAAATAGCAAAAGAATGAAACCTATTAATAATTTAGTCATTTTTCTTTCCTAATTTTTTGTTAAAATCCCATTTCAATCCAAGCATGAAATATTGAGTAAGCATCTGTTGTTGTGATTCCGAAAATTTACTGCTGTCAAATGAGCGATTGGTAGTATTGAATGTTTTAAAAATATCAAATGCTTTTAAGCTTAATTGTAGGTTATTGCTCATCAATTTCTTATTTAATTCCATATTCATATAAAATTGATTGATAGCTTTAGTGTATACTTTGTTCTTACCCGTATATCCGTAATTAATAACCTGCACCAGATCAAATTTAAAGGGTAGGAAGTATTTGATATCCGTATTGATATTTGCTCTCAGACTATTACTGTTTAAATCAGGTTGTAAAAGAGTCTCCACACGATCAACACCTATATTCGTAAAGAAGTTGAAGTCAATAACCTTAGAATTTTGTTTATTTAATCCAAAACCTGCACTTGCATTGTAGTTCTTGGAATTGTTCAATACACCATTCAGAAAGTCGTAACTATTTCCATAACTTAAATTCGCATTTGGATTGAACTGAAGTAAATTATTAAATAAAGGTTTACTATAACCAGAGTATACTCTAGCGGACCAGTTTATTTTATCTCGTATGTTTTCATAATTACTGGTTGTCACCCCTTCAGAATCAAGGATTCTCTTATTTGCAATCGGATTATGTGTTGTTGTAATACCCGCATTGATATTGAAGCTCGAACTTCTTAAAATGCTAAAGGTATTAAAATTTAAATTATAAGAGTTTTCAGTTGATTTCTTTAAATCGGGGTTTCCTAATTGTACAAATAATGGATTTGTCTGTGGTTGTAAGGCTATCAATTGTCCGAACGTCGGAATTCTGTTCGATGTACCGTAGCTAAGCATCAAATTTTTGTTTAAAGACAATTTGTAATTAACATTCATATTCAGGTTATTATCCCAAAAGTTGCGATTGAGATTAATATCACGATAGGTGTCAATTAATTTTTGATTCCTATAGCTCATCGTATTTGATAGGTTAATATTGAGTTTGTCTTTAATGTTGTAGTTTAACTGAATATTTGCACCCTGATTGAAATTTTTGTTTTCTTCATTTTTAGAATATAATGAATCTAACAACGTATATTCACCCAGTCCATTGGCATTTAATGATCTATTTAGACTTTTTGAAACGCTACTGTTCATCGTATATCCTACAGTTAGGTACAAGTCTTGAAGTAATTTCTCATTTAAATTTAGAGAAGCACCGATTCGATTGTTCTTCGCTTCGTTTACACGTTTTTGATCTATAGTATCAGCTCTGTTAAGCGCGTTGTTTTTATAATAGTTTGTAATCGATTTTGTTTGACCAATAGATTCACTTTGTGATAATTGCGTATTAAACTGAACATTAATAGACCGTCCATTATTGTTTAATCTTCTTCTATAATTAATACGGAAATCGGCATTATCATTATTTCCCTTTGAGCTGTTATTTTCATCAAAAGTGTTCGTTAGTGTAGTGTCATTAATGGTGATCCTACGGTTCGACGTACTTTTAGTATAGGTGTCTGATTTGCCTGCATTCAATTGAACGTCTAGATTTTGGATAGAATCGATTTTGAATCGTACCTGTGTTCTGACATTGTTATTTTTTGTATCGTTATCGGAGCTGTTACTTCCTATTGTTTCTTGTGTTTTGTCTTCAAATAATTCCTTAACGTTAGAAGTTCGTTCATTAGTAGCGCTGTTGTTGTTGAAATTATAACTGGAATTTAATGATAATCTTTTCTTTAGAAATACATTATCATAATTTACGCCAATATTTTTATATTCAGGTTTACCTTGAATGCTGGCATTGGAACGGATCCTTGAATCATTTCCCCCTCCCATATTGTTCCAGTTTCCGGTTAGTCCTATACGTTCAGAACGATTGAATTTAGCGGCAAATAAACCCGCGTCAAATAAATGTTTAGTACCAATTGTAGCATTCGCATTTCCGAAAATACCTTTTCTAGCTTCTTCTTTAAGCACCACATTAACCGTTTTGATACGTACGCCGTCATCCACTCCCGTTAATTCAGCTTCATCAGATTTTTTCTCGTATACCTGTACTTTGTCAATAGCATCTGCTCTAACATTGCGAATCGCAATTTTAGGATCATAACCAAAAAATTCTTCACCATCTATCAATACCTTTGAAACTGTTTTCCCCTGAGCAGTAATAGTTCCGTCCGAAGATACAGTCATACCGGGTAACCTTCGGAGAAGGTCTTCCAATTTTGCATTTTTTTCAGTTTCAAAACTACCGGCATTATATTCTATTGTGTCACCTTTAATTTTTATTGGTAGTTTTTGCGTAATAACAACCTCTTCAAGAACATTGGCTCGTGAACTTATCTTAATATCATGTAAATCAATCTTGCTATCTTCTACATTTATAATGTCACTGTATAGTTCAAATTTTGGATAAGTCACAAGTACGCGATAAGCACCTTTTTCTGGGGGTTGAATATTGAAACTACCTTCCTCGTTTGTGCGTGTAAATACTTTCAAAATAGAATCTTGTGCCGTAAGTAAGATTACTGAAGCATTGAAAAGGGGCTTGTTTTCGCCTCGATCTATAACCTTACCCTTAATAGAAGTTTGTGCGTAACTTAATGATGTGCAAAAAAATAATAGGAGGAAAAATATCCTGTTCATAATGCTATTTAGGTGAAGTTATGTGTCAAATATAGAATATTAACCGGTTCTTAATATTTGTGTAATCAGAATGTTATAAAAACAGAGCATTATTTACAATAATTAACATTTTTTGTTTTTTTATAATCTTTATCAGCAGGCTGTACATTGGGTAAAATAATAATTATTTCTTAACTTTCAGAAAAAATCCAAACATGAATATCGAAGAATTACGCGATTATTGCATAGCAAAAAATGCAGTAACAGAAGAACTTCCATTTGGTCCTGATACACTGGTTTTTAAAGTTGCTTCTAAAGTTTTTCTATTAGTTGGGTTAGATCAATTGGAGGGACTATCTTTTAATGTTAAGTGTGATCCAGAGTATGCTATTAGTTTGAGACAGGAATTTCTGCAGACAGTTTTTCCAGGTTATCATATGAATAAGAAACATTGGAATACAGTTCATGCAAATCGTGAATTAACAGACCAAAAGTTATTGGAATTAATTGATCATAGTTATGATCTTGTATTTGCATCATTGCCTAAAAAAATAAAAGAAAATCTTTAATAACAGTTGAATTTCCTTTAATTGTCAAGTTTTAGAGACAAAGGTCTTTTTTCTCCACGAAATTTAAGTTGTTACCCCAACAATCTTAACTTTGCGCCACGTTAATAATTCTCACAATTAACGATATTTTACATTAAATATTAATTTATTATGGAACAAAAACGAATTCTATCGTTTATGATTTGTATTATGCTGTTTTTTGGATTAAATGGCTGTATTAAAGAAGAGGCATTGAATACAGAAGCTGATATTGAACAGGCGAGTATTCTGAATGGAGATTTAGCACTTAGTACAGCACCTTCTATAGGTAATAATACGATTATTTTTAAACTAAAACGCTTTTCTGGTAGTTACGTACATACGCCTGAGTTTGTGTTGACACCAGGAGCGACTATCTTGCCAAAAAGTGGTACCGAACTTGATTTTTCACAACCTCAAAAATATACGGTAACTTCTCAAGATGGTGCATGGTCAAAGACTTATACAGTCTCATTTGTAGTTGACGAAGGCGCTAATTTTTATGGTGCATTTGAAAATGCACAAGTTGTTGATACAGATAATCCTGTAGGTCATTACCATCAGTTTTTTGAATTAACAGCAGGCGGTCAGAAAAATATTATTTGGGAAACAGCAAATGAGGGATATAATATTCTTGCTGGTACATTAGTGGGAGAGGATAAAGATTTAATACCATCTTTCTATCCAACTTCGCAAGTAACAGACGGTTATCTTGGTAATGCTGCTAAATTAATGACGAAAGATACCGGTCCATTAGGCGGGATGTTCGGTTCGCCATTGGCTGCGGGTAATCTGTTTGTTGGGGAGTTCAGGCTTACTTTTCCTACTGTTAATTCTACTCGATTTGGTATCTCGTACAACAATGATACTGCTCCGGTAGCATTAAAAGGTTTCTTTAAATATAAAGCCGGTGAAAAATTTGTAGATAATACAAAACCATCACAGCTCACTAAAGATACGTGGGATGGATATGCAATTTTATTTGAAAAATCAGCTGATTTAAATAAAAATTTCTTAACAGGTACACATGCCTTTAAAGATTCTCGGATCGTTAGTGTTGCTAGAATTGGAACAAAAGAACAAATTGAAACTGATAAATGGACAGCATTTAATGTTCCTTTTTCTTTTGTGAATGGTAAATCTTTTGATCCAGCTAAAGAATATATGTATACCATAGTATTCAGTTCAAGTAAAGAAGGAGATATTTTTAATGGTGCTGTAGGAAGTACTTTATTTATTGATGAGGTAGAGCTTGTTACAGGTCAAAAAAAATAATGATGAATATAAATAATAAAACTATTGTAATGAACAGAATACTATATGTTGTAGCTATTTGTTTAATGGTTACCCAATATGCCCAGGCGCAAGACAGTACAGTTAACAGTAACACAAATTTTTTTGATACAAATATTGATTACGCAGTGCAAGCGCAATTTAGTATAGGGGGCAGTAGTCCATTAGGTATGCCTCGTGAAATAAGAAAGATTGAAAGTTTTAATCCCGGGTTTAGTTTTGGTTTAGAAGCAAACGCTACTAAATGGATACATGAAAATGGAAAATGGGGAGTGCGATTAGGGCTTCGTTTTGAAGAAAAAGGAATGAAGACCAATGCCCGCGTCAAGAACTATCTAACAGAAGTGGTTAAGGATAATTCAAAAGTTAGAGGTTACTATACAGGAAAAGTACAGACAAATGTGAGTAATACATATTTTACTATACCTGTTTTGGCTGTTTATAAACTTTCGGATAAATGGAATTTATATGGAGGTCTCTATTTTTCAAGATTGATTGACAATACATTTGATGGATATGTATCGGATGGCTATTTAAGGCAAAATACACCAACAGGAACAAAAATATCGTTTGAAGACGGAAGTCAAGCTGCATATGATTTCTCGGACAATGTTCGGAAATTTCAATGGGGTACTCAACTTGGAGCAGAATGGAAAATGAATAAACATTTTAAATTATTGACAGACCTTACATATGGCTTCAATAATATTTTAGAAAAAGATTTCAATTCTATCGATTTCAGTATGCATAATATTTACCTCAACGTAGGTTTTGGTTATTCTTTTTAAACAGATTAATATGGATTTCCTGATTGATCATTGTCAAAAGGGAAATCAAGATTTTAATGATGTTAAAAATTAAAAATGGCCTGTTAAATTTTTAACAGGCCATTTTTGTTTTCTAATAAACAGTTTGTTTGAAAGGTTGGTCTTCTTTTTTATAAAAAATACTTACATCTTCAAACCGATCTCTCTCAAACGTTCATCTAAATATTCACCTGCAGTATAATCAGGATAAGCTTTTGGATAGGTTTCGCTAATGCAAGAATCTAAACAAGCTAAGCTCATTGATGCTTTAGGGTGTAAGAAGAAAGGAATAGAAAAACGAGAATTACCCATTAATTCACGCGGTGGATTAACGACACGGTGTGTAGTTGATTTTAATTTATTATTTGTTAAGCGCTGCAACATGTCACCAACATTGATAACGATATCTTCACCTTTAGCTTTAATAGGAAACCATTCACCGTCTTTTGTCATAACCTCAAGACCGTCAGCACTCGCTCCAATTAATAAAGTAATTAAATTGATATCTTCGTGTGCTCCGGCACGAACAGCATCAGGTGCTAATTCATCAGGATTTTGGATCGGAAAGTAATGGATTGCACGTAAAATAGAGTTACCGTTGATAACGAATTTTTCGAAATAATCTTCTTCTAGCTCCAAATAAGTTGCAATTGCTTTTAATAATTCACGACCAGTGTCTTCTAGTTTTTTATATACTTCGGCGGTGATTTCACTGAATCGGGGTAATTCGGCAACTTCCGGATTATCAGGAAAATCAGTTTTACTATATTCTTCACCAACGATTGTTTGTCCTCTTTGCCAAAATTCTTTCAAATCTGGAGTTGTGGAATCTTTTGCTTTTTCGCGACCTTTTGTTGTATACCCTCTTTGTCCGGCAAGTTCAGGAAACTCATATTTCAATTTTGTTTCTGTCGGTAATGAGAAGAATGCGGGTACGATTTGATACAATTCGTCTATTAGTTCTTTTGATAGACCATGATTAGCAATAGTAACGAAACCAGTTTCGTTAAAAGCTTTTCCAATGTCTTGGATAAATTGACCGCGCTGTTCTGAATTCCCCTCAGTAAAGTTTAACAAGTCAAGTCTCGGTATATTAACTAAAGCCATACGTTTATGTTTGTTTGTACAAAGGTAACCGATTTAATTTTGAATATAAAAACACAAATGTGAATAACTGTAGGGGTGTTTTGCTTAAGTTGTTGGTTTGTAGTTGTTAAAAGTTTTCCACATTTTGATAATATGGCATATTGTTGATTATAATCGGTATTTTAATACCTTAGTAAGGGACTATTCATTTCCGTCAAATATTTATTAAAAATTTAATATTAACTATTTGAAATCCAAAAAAAATAAATTAGATTTGTTATGCTTGCATAGTAAATAATAAAGCAAATTATGAGTCAAAATAAAACAATTGATTATTTTTTAAAAACAGGTTGGCAGACTATCGCTAATAAGTATAACCAGATTGCGACGCAGTATGGTTTTACTCAGGCTGCTGGTTATATTTTAATTAATATCCATAAAGAGGGGACCCCCGTATCACAGATCGCCAATTTAACAGGTGTGAAAACAACTAGTTTGTCTCGGGTGTTAAATAATTTAGAGAAGTTGGGATTTATTTATAGAGAAGCGAGTGCATCTGATAAGCGATCGGTTAAAGTGTATTTAACAGAGCTGGGTAAAGAAAAAAGAGAAATGGCAAAAAACGTCGTTCGTAATTTTAATCATTATCTCGAGGAAAATTTATCAGAGAAAGAGCGGAATCAATTGATGAAATCTTTAGCCAAATTAAATGAATTGGCGACTTCATATCAAGAAGAAAATAGTACCATCGATCAATAATAAGCTTAGCAATTATTGATAATAAACAATTAGATAAATGAGTAGAAACATTAGAAAAGTAGCAGTATTAGGTTCTGGAGTAATGGGCTCTAGGATCGCTTGCCATTTTGCTAACATCGGTATGGAAGTATTACTTTTGGACATCGTTCCAAAAGAGCTATTGCCAGCTGAAACAGCAAAAGGACTTACTTTGGATAGTAAGTTCGTTCGCAATCGCATTGTCAACCAGTCTTTAGAAACGGCTGTAAAATCTAATCCATCTCCTATTTATAGTAAATCTTTTGTGAAAAGGATTTCAACAGGAAATTTTGATGATAATATGTCTGATATCGCATCATGCGATTGGATCATTGAAGTTGTCGTTGAACGATTGGATATCAAAAAATCTGTGTTTGAACGCGTTGAACAATACCGAAAACCAGGCACTTTGATTACTTCAAATACTTCGGGTATTCCGATACATCTTATGACGGAAGGTAGATCCGAAGATTTTAAAGATCATTTTTGTGGTACACACTTCTTTAATCCGCCACGTTATTTACAATTGTTGGAAATTATTCCTACCCCCCATACAATAAAAGAAGTTGTTGATTTTCTGTTAGAATTTGGTGACAAGTTTTTAGGTAAAACTGTTGTTTTATGCAAGGATACACCAGCATTTATTGGCAATAGAATCGGTGTTTATTCAATGCTTGCTTTAACCCATCTCGTTGAACCGCTAGGTTTGACTGTGGAAGAAGTTGATAAGTATACCGGTCCAGCGATGGGGCATCCGAAATCGGCAACTTTCCGAACAGCTGATGTTGTTGGTTTAGATACTTTGGTAAACGTTGCTAATGGCCTCGCCCAGAATGCACCCAATGATGAAGCTAAAGGGGTATTTCAATTGCCTTCCTTTATAACTAAAATGGTTGAAAATAAGTGGCTAGGTGAAAAAACCAAAAAAGGATTTTACGAAAAAGTAAAAGATGCTTCTGGAAATTCAGAAATTCAATCTTTAAATCTGAAAACTTTAACATTTGGACCTCAAGGAAAGGTGAAATCTGCTACCCTGGAAGCTACAAAATTGGTGGAAGATATTCGCAAACGAATGAAAGTATATGAACAAGGGAAAGATAAAGCAGGAGAATTGTTCCGTGCCATGCATTATCCTTTGTTTGAATACGTATCTAATCGTGTACCTGAAATTACTGACGATTTTTTCCGTATCGATGATGCGATGCGTGCTGGCTTCGGTTGGGAGATAGGTCCTTTCGAGGTTTGGGATGCTTTAGGTGTTCGAGAGACAATAGAAAAAATTAAGAACGAAGAGAAACGTCTCCCAGGTCAACGTGGTGAAGTTTCACAATGGGTTCATGATATGTTAGACGCAGGTTGTGAGTCTTTCTATAAAATCGAAAATGGCGTTCGTCAATATTATGATATTGCATCAAAATCATACAAACCTATTCCAGGAACAGAAGATCTTATTGTTTTAGATCACATCCGTGAAAGCAAAACAATTTGGAAAAATTCCGGAGTTTCCATTATTGATCTTGGAGATGGAATTATCAATTGTGAATTCCATACCAAAATGAATACGATCGGTGGAGATGTAATTCAAGGCGTGAATAAAGCAATTGATTTAGCTGAAAAAGAATATCGTGGATTAGTAATTTCTAACGAAGGAAAAAATTTCTCCGCAGGAGCTAATATAGGTATGATATTCATGATGGCCGCTGAGCAAGACTACGATGAATTAAATATGGCGGTTCGTGCTTTCCAGAATACTTCTATGCGGATTCGCTATTCGTCCATTCCAGTAGTAGTAGCACCATTTCAAATGACATTAGGAGGAGGCTGTGAATTTTCAATGCATGCCGATTTTGTGCAGGCACATGCTGAGACATATATGGGCTTAGTTGAATTTGGAGTTGGTGTAATTCCAGGTGGCGGAGGTACTAAAGAATTTGCTTTACGTGCTTCAGATGAATATAAAGAAGATCAAATTGTTCAAAATACTTTAAAAGATCGTTTTTTGACCATAGGAACAGCAAAAGTGTCAACCTCAGCTATAGAGGCCTATGAGCTTGGATACCTGCAGCAAGGTAAGTATGCGATTACTATGAATAAAGCTCGACTTATTGCTGATGCAAAAGAAAAGGCTTTAGAATTAGCTAATGCAGGTTATATACAGCCCGTTCAAAGGACTGATATTAAGGTATTGGGAAAACAAGGATTAGGAATTGTCTATGTAGGAGCAAGTTCAATGCGTGCTGGAAATTATATCTCTGACCATGATAAAAAGATTTCTGAAAAATTAGGAAATGTTTTATGTGGCGGTGAGTTATCGGCACCAACAGAAGTCTCTGAACAGTATTTATTGGATCTAGAACGTAAAGCTTTTCTTGAGCTATGTGCAGAACGAAAAACTTTGGAACGTATCCAATTTATGTTAACAAAAGGAAAACCGTTAAGAAATTAGAGTATAAATTAGATTAGAGATTTGAGACATTAGATTTGAGATATGCATAATCTGAAAGAATTAAAGATTTGGAGTAAATCAATTGAATTAGCTACAAAAGTATATGAAGTAGTATCTCTTTTTCCTTCAGAAGAAAAATTTGGATTATCATCTCAGATTAAACGATCGGTTATATCGATTGCGTCAAATATAGCAGAAGGAGCAGGTAGAAATTCAGGAAATGAATTTATTCATTTTCTTGGAATTGCAAATGGATCATCTTTCGAATTGCAGACACAAATTATTATAGCACAAAATCTAAAGCTGTTAAAGGTTGAGCAAGCCGAACAGCTGTGTTCTCAAATTATAGAAATTCAAAAAATGATTTTTGGATTTTTGAATAAATTAAAAAATGATAATAAATAATATGTGAATTTTAACGATCTGATATCTTAAATCTCACATCTCACATCTAAAAATTATGGAAGCATACATTGTAGCAGGATATCGTACAGCAGTAGGGAAAGCACCTCGTGGAGGATTTCGTTTTATGCGTGCGGATGATTTGGCCGCTGATGTGATCAAGCATTTGGTGGCATCAGTACCCAACTTAAATAAAGAAGAAATTGACGATGTAATCGTCGGTAATGCGATGCCAGAAGCAGAGCAAGGATTGAATGTAGGACGTTTAATTTCTTTGATGGGCTTGCAAACGGATAAAGTACCAGGAGTCACTGTAAACCGTTACTGTGCCTCTGGGTTGGAGACAATAGCCACAGCTGTAGCAAAAATAAAAGCCGGAATGGCAGATTGTATTATTGCTGGCGGAGTCGAGGTCATGTCAGGAATGCCTTTTGGAGGATGGAAAATTGTTCCAAACCCTGAAGTAGCAAAAGAAAACCCAGATTGGTATTGGGGAATGGGACTTACAGCCGAAGCTGTTGCAAAAGAATACGGCGTATCTCGAGAAGACCAAGATGCATTCTCTTTAAAATCACATCAAAAAGCTGTTGAGGCTATTAAAAATGGTCATTTAAAAGATGGCATTGTTCCGATTACAGTAAAGGAAAACTACTTAAAGGATGGCAAAAAATTAGAAACAAGAGAATATGTCGTTGATACAGACGAAGGACCGAGAGCAGATTCATCGCTTGAGGCGCTTGCGAAGTTGCGTCCAGTTTTTGCAGCTGACGGTGTAGTTACTGCAGGTAACTCATCACAAACTTCAGATGGAGCAGCCTTTGTTTTGATTGTTTCAGAAGAAAAAATGAAGGAATTGAACCTAAAACCGATAGCACGTCTTGTCAGTTATGCCGTGGCAGGTGTTCCGCCACGTATCATGGGGATTGGTCCTATTGTAGCAATACCAAAAGCTTTGAAAATGGCAGGATTAAAAAAGGAAGATATTGATTTATTCGAATTGAATGAAGCGTTTGCATCACAATCTTTAGCCGTAATTCGTGAATTGGGTCTTGATGAAGAAAAAGTTAATGTCAATGGCGGTGCCATTGCTTTAGGACATCCACTGGGTTGTACTGGAGCCAAATTGACTGTTCAAATATTAAATGAACTGAAGCGTAGAAATAAAAAATACGGCATGGTAACCATGTGTGTCGGAACAGGGCAGGGAGCAGCAGGTATTTTTGAATTACTATAGATAGCGCAAATTTTAAGACTTCGACAGAGTATATGAAATGTTCTTTATCGAAATCAAATGGCACATTTTGAGGATGACTTGAGCTTTTCATCCAGATGTTTTTTTTAAATCGGACCATTTAAACTGATTTTAAGCTTAGAGATCAATAAGGTGACATATAGAGATGTACCTGTTTTAAATTAGAGAATAATATTTAACAATAGAAGCAAAGAAATAAGGTCTTAGTCTTTATCCTTTGCACTTTAATCAGAAAAATTATGAGCAACACAATTAAAGGCGGAGAATTTGTAATTAAAGAGACATCTTATACAGATATTTTTATTCCTGAAGAATTTGATGAAGAAGCAAAGATGATTCGTCAGACCTGTATTGACTTTCTAGATACGGAAGTTCTAAACAAATTGGATCGTATTGACTCCCAGGAAGAAGGTTTGATGCCAAGTCTTATGGATAAAGCTGGAGAACTAGGAATGTTGAGTGTGTCCATACCAGAAGAATACGGGGGATTTGGTAAAAACTTCAATACATCCATGTTAGTTGCAGATGCGGTTGGGGGAGGATTCTCCTTTGCTGTGGCATTATCGGCACATACAGGCATAGGTACTTTGCCTATTTTATACTATGGAAATGCAGCTCAAAAAACAAAATATATTCCAAAATTAGCTACTGGGGAATGGAAAGCTTCTTATTGTTTAACAGAACCTAATTCAGGATCAGATGCCAATTCTGGTCGTACTGCAGCAAAATTAAATGCCGCAGGTACACACTATGTCATTAATGGACAGAAGATGTGGATTACAAATGGTGGTTTTGCTGATATCTTTATTGTTTTTGCAAAAATTGATGATGATAAGAATCTTACCGCTTTTATTGTTGAGAAAGATTTTGGAGGAATCAGCATGAACCCGGAAGAGCATAAACTGGGAATCAAAGGATCTTCAACCCGTCAGGTATTTTTCAACGATTGTGAAGTTCCTGTTGAAAATATGCTTTCTGAACGTGAAAATGGATTTAAAATAGCGGTTAATATCCTAAACATTGGTCGTATAAAATTAGGTGCCGCTACTATCGGTTCATCACGCATGGTGATTACACAAGCTATTAAATATGCGAATGAGCGAGTGCAGTTCAATTTACCTATTTCCAAATTTGGAGCCATCCGTTACAAATTAGCTGAAATGGCAACACGATTATTTGCAACCGAATCAGCAGCATATCGTGCCGGTCAGAATATTGATGACACCTACGAATCATTAGTTGCAGGGGGAATGGATGAAGCCAAAGCAAAACTGAAATCTGTAGAACAATATGCTATCGAGTGTGCGATCATTAAAGTGTGGTGCTCGGAAATGTTAGATTATGTTGTGGATGAAGGCGTACAGATTTATGGAGGCATGGGATATTCAGCAGAAGCACCAATGGAACGCGCTTATCGAGATTCACGTATCAATCGTATTTTTGAAGGTACCAATGAAGTTAACAGACTGTTGGTGGTAGATATGCTTTTAAAACGTGCCATGAAGGGTGAGATTGATTTGATGGGACCTGCTACTGCAGTTGCATCAGAACTATTAGCTATTCCTGATTTTGGAGAAGAAGATGAAACACCATTTGCAGCAGAAAAGAAAATTATCGCTAATTTGAAAAAGGCAGGCTTATTAATTGCTGGCGCCGCAGTTCAAAAATTGATGATGTCTTTATCTAAGGAGCAGGAGATTTTGATGAATATTGCCGATATCATTGGTTATGTATACATCGCTGAGTCAGCGTTACTTCGTGCGGAGAAATTATATCATACAAAAGGAGTAGAAGCAAGTGCTGATGCAACAGATATGGCTAAAATTTATCTATATTCAACCATTGATAAAGTAAATGTTGCAGGAAAAGAAGCCCTAAATTCTTTTGCTGAAGGTGATGAGTTGAAAATGATGTTAGTGGGTTTACGTCGCTTTACAAAATCAGAACCATATAATGTGAAAGATGCGCGTCAACGAATTGCTAAGAAGTTGATTGATGCCAATAAATATTGTTTTTAGGTTTTAAAAAGTGATTATAGGTTTAGAAGCCGAGATGAAAACATCTCGGCTTTATTATTTGGTAACTTTTTCGTTTACTAGTTGCCGGCATGGATAATATTTCTAAATTTGGGGTTTCTAAATTAAAACCTGTTTACATGTCATCTTCGAAATCATTCTCCTTAGCTGAGGATTGGGTAGTTGTTATCTTAGGATTAGGAATTGTCTTTTTAGCAATTTTTGGGGTCATTGTTCCTCAACCAAGTTTCAGCTGGAGCAATTTTTCAGAATTAGGAAACCAAGTATTTTCCATTCATAACCTGCAGGCAATAGCGACCCAATTTGGTCTAGTCTTTATTGTCGCCATTATCGGAGCCTCCTTATTAGGTAAGTCGGTTAAAAGCTTATTAATAGTTTTTCCGTCTGTCTATGTGTTAACCATGCTCGCACTCATCTTTGCTGGAAATTCACTCGTAAAAGACTATAATCTAGAAGCTGTTATTTTCAGTTTGGCGATCGGCTTGGTCATCAGTAATTTTTTCAATCTTCCTGATTGGTTTAAAAGTGCATTAAGTACAGAGTTGTATGTCAAAATTGGATTGATTCTTTTAGGAACAACAGTTATTTTTGGAGATATACTCAAAGCTGGTTCACTGGGACTTATCCAAGCATTAGTAGTGGTCATTTCAGTATGGTATTTTGCTTTTTGGGTTTGTAAAAAATTAAAGATTGATAAAGAAATGGCTTTAATGCTATCAAGCGCAGTATCTATCTGTGGGGTATCAGCAGCAATTGCAACATCTGGAGCAATTAAAGGAGATAGTAAAAAGCTATCTTATATTATTTCACTTGTCTTGATCACGGCAATTCCGATGATGATTTTTATGCCTTATTTGGCAGATAAAATGGGATTGTCTCAAGAAGTAACAGGAGCATGGTTAGGAGGTTCAATAGATACATCGGGAGCTGTAGCCGCTTCAGGTAGTTTAGTTGGAGAGGAAGCCTTAAAGATCAGTACAATTGTTAAATTTTCACAAAATGTATTATTAGGAATTGCAGCGTTTGCAATTAGTATTTATTGGAGCTATTCAAAGTCAGTAGATGATGAAACAAAGAAAGAGAAACCAACTTTGAAAATTATTTGGGAGAGATTTCCAAAGTTTGTCCTAGGTTTTATATTTGCATCTTTACTTTTCTCATTTTTTATTTCACCAGAAACAAATGTTGCGGTTAAAGGAAGTTTGAAATTTATTCAGGGACTTTGGTTTACCCTGGCCTTTACCTCAATAGGACTGGAAACTAATTTTAAAGACCTGTTTCAACAGGATAATAAAAAGCCACTGTATGCCTTTTTAATTGCACAAACATTTAATATTATTGTGACCTTAATTATTGCACTCTTGTTATTTCAGTAGACTTAGAAATACAATGATGGATGAAAAAGGCCACTAATATCTCGTCAATATCAACATTTCAAATAGTAAAAAGGATAACCAGATTTAGGTTATCCTTTTTTATTATTTCAGAATTTTCGTAACCTGATCAAATTCCTCCACAATGGAAGCGTCAACAGGTTTACTGAAAAACGAAACAATAACAATCGTTAAGAAACTCAAAATGAAACCAGGTATGATTTCATAAACAGATTTGTAATCGTGAGGGATATACACCCATAAAAGTACAGCAGCACCACCCACCAACATTCCTAATAATCCTGCAGTGGCGGTTGTTTTTTTCCAAAGCAGCGACAAGATGATAAGGGGACCAAAGGCTGCGCCAAAACCGGCCCAGGCATTTCCCACAAGATTTAATATGCTGTCTTTAGGGTTTAGGGAGAGTAGTAAGGCAATTATCGCTACAATAAGCACAGATAGTCTACTTACGAGTAACATACGTTTAGGAGAGGCTGTTTTATTAAAAAAAGCTTTATAAATATCTTCTGTCATTGAGCTAGAGGTCACTAATAATTGAGAAGATATGGTACTCATGACAGCTGCTAAAATTGCGGATAAGAGAAAACCGCCAATTAAGGGATGAAATAAAGTTCTCGAAAGATGGATAAAAATAGTTTCTGACAATTCCTTTGATTGATCAAATTGCAACATAGTAGTTTGATCAAACTTATATAAATAAGCTATTCCAAATAATCCCAAAAGTAATGCTCCCCCAACAGTTAGAATCATCCAGCTAATTCCGATTCTTTTAGCTTTAGGGATATCTTTAACATCTCCAATAGCCATAAATCGCACTAAAATATGAGGTTGCCCAAAGTAACCCAATCCCCAAGCGAGTAAAGATACGATCGATACAGTGGTGGTACCCTTTAGTAAATCTAAATAATTAGCACCTTTATTATGTATAATATCCAATGTATTACCCAGTCCATCAAGTTGGATAATCAGTACAATTGGAATAATAACAAGCGCAGTAACCATAATTGTTCCCTGCACAAAATCTGTTAAGCTAACAGCTAAAAATCCACCTAAGAAAGTATACAGTACAACAACAAAAGTTGTAGCATACAATCCAGTATAGTAATCAATACCAAAAGCAGATTCAAACAATCGACCTCCCGAAACCATACCAGCTGAAGTATATAAAGTGAAAAATACTAAAATGAAAATTGAAGAAACAATTTTTAAGAGCTGGGTCTTATCTTTAAAACGATTCTCAAAAAATACAGGGAATGTAATTGCATTTTGGGCAACTTCTGTATATACCCGAAGTCGAGGGGCTACAATAACATAATTGAAGTATGCGCCAATAGTCAGACCAATTGCAATCCATGCACTGGATAATCCTGAAAGATACATCGCACCGGGAAGTCCCATGAGTAACCAGCCGCTCATGTCTGCTGCACCTGCCGATAAAGCAGTCACAGCCGCGCCCATCTTGCGCCCACCGATCAAAAAATCATCGGAATTACTGTTTGACTTCCTCCAAGAGTAAATTCCAATTCCAATCATTAAGGCCATATATAAGCCAATAGCTATTAATTCATATTCATTCATAAGCATCTATTATTCTTTAAAATGTCATCAAATAATTGATAAAGACTATCAAGTTTTGATTGTACGAAGATACTACAATCAATTTGAAGCGATAGAATTTCAATAACTCGATATAAAAGTGAAACATAATATTAATCTTTGCTTGATTGTTTTATGGAATTATGTATCTTAAAGCATCAATTAAGCAAAGTAATATCCCGAGCATGACAGAAAAGGAATTATTAATACAATATCGAAGTACAGGAGATCTGGATCTTTTGGGTAAATTGTATGCTCCCTATATGTCATTGCTTTATGGTGTATGTTTTAAATATTTGCACGATGCCGAAAAGAGTCAGGATGCCGTCATGCAAATTTTTGAAGAATTGATTCGGAAATTGCGCATCCACGAGGTCGATAATTTTAAAAGCTGGCTTTACACATTTTCTAAAAATTTTTGCCTCATGCAGCTGAGGAAAGAAAAGGGAACGCAGTATGTTGATATTGATGAACAAGTTGCGGTTGGTCATGATTATTTAGATGAATCTGATCCCAAAGAATGGAGCGAAAGTCAATTTGAAAAATTAGAAATGTGCATGTTGACGCTAAAACCTGAGCAGGAGCGTTGTATCAGGTTATTTTATTTAGAGCAAAAGTGTTATAAAGATATCGTAGTCCTTACCGGAATAGAAATGAATAAAGTGAAAAGCTATATTCAAAATGGCAAGCGAAATCTTAAAATTTGTATGGAGAGTAAGTAAAATGGAAAATAATTATCAATTATCCAGAATTCATAACTACATCAGTGGTCTGATGAATAAAGAGGAAATGTTTCAACTAGAGAAAGAAGCATTGGAAGATCCTTTTTTGCAGGATGCAATTGAAGGTTATCGTTTGCAAAAAGGAGTGGATGTACGACAATTGAGTTTGTTGCAACAGCGTTTAAACCGCCGCGTGGAGCAAACGATATCTACCCGTAATGCCCAGTTTTATACTTGGCAACGATTGGCAGTTGGATCAGCAGCAGCAGTCATTTTTGTCGTGCTTATCGCCTTTATTTATTTTAAGAATTTTAATACAAATAAAAGTAGAACGACAGAAGTCGAGCTGAGTTCCCCTGAAAATAAGATTGGGATTGAACCCATCTTAACTGGTGGAGATGCCTCACCGATAGAAGGATGGAATGCATTCGAGCAATATCTGCAAAGAAATGTACAGGTGCGGGATGTAGGAGGTAAAATTATCCTGAATTTTGAAGTTGATAAAAATGGAAAATTAAAAAATGTTAATTTTGAAGACGCACCCAATGAAGTTCTAAAAAAGGAGATATTAAGATTAATAGACAAGGGACCCAAGTGGCATGGAAAAAAAGGTAAATTAATTATTAGCTTTCCTATAGAAAATCCTACCCAAGCTTTCAAGCCGACACATTGTTTTGGAATTGTAGAAAAAAGTAATTAAGAAAGACTATTTATTATTTTCCTGTACAGTATAATCCAAGGGGAGCATATTGCCAACTTTAGAATACCAGGCAAAAAAACCTTCCATTGACCATTGTATAGCAGGCGTATAGTTTCCTTGATAATTTATGACAATGGATGAATCGTCATCTATTTTTAAACGAGATGATTCATCATAAGCATTGTTAGAATTGAAATAATCGAGGTCTATTTTTTGGGTCCTATTTAAGATATGAATGTAATTTTGATGGTGAATTTCCTTTAATTGATTTCCCAAGCTTCCTTTTTCAAGATCAGATTCAGTTAACTGTTTTCCTAAGACGTCATAGAACGCAGGTTGCCGCATGATATTTTGATATTTAGTCACACTATCTTTGATGATTTCTGATTGCAGTATATAAAATGAGTTCCATTTACCTTCATATTTCGTATTGACCAGTGACGTTATTGTTTTCAGTTTTTCCTGGGCATCTTTTCTTTCTAGATTTTCTTTTTTAGTAAGCTCGCGGACTACATAACCATCCTCCTGCCATTTATGTTCATATAAACTTCGTATAAAGCGCATCATGGAAAGCTGGTAGGCCACTCTTCTTTGCGTCAATATACTCTTTGTAATCCGCTTATAATCTTTAAAATAGCTAAAACCTTCAAATTGAATTGTATTTTCAGGAAAGTTTGATCGAAAACTAATGAGATCGTATGAGATCATATAACCCAGTTCTTTATTGTCTATTTGTATTGGTTCGTTCGCTATTACAGTTAATATTTTTGATGATTTATTATATCGGAATCGCAGTATATCTGGATTTAATATTTTCGTTTTTTGGGCAAATTTACTTGTTCCGATAAAGCTTTCCGTAAAATATTTACCCCACTTTGCCCAACCATCTTTTTCAAACGGGATAACACTAACTTCTTCTAAAGTAGTAATCTTACGTGTTAAATAAATCTTTACCTTTTCATAATTATTAGTAGTAATTGTTTCAAATGCGGCCTCATATCCAATATTTGAAATGACCAGTTCTTGATTCTGGATAATTTTTTGGTGCAGTTGGAAACTACCATCCTTTGCAGTACTGGTTGCAGAAGATGAATTATTGATATAAACAGTAGCTCCGTGAATAGGTTGCTTAGTCTCCCTATCCAATACAACACCTTTAATCACGCTTTGGGCGAAACTTGGAGAGAATGTAAAGATTATGTATAATAAGAAGGATATGATTATTTTCATAGGCCAATTTTGGTTTAATTTACGAATATATCGTAGACTGTGAAAATAAATTTTTAAAAATTTGAGATTAAGAAGTTTAATAATAAACTGCAATAAAAAAGGTCGACTATTGGGTCGACCTTTTTTATAATTAAAGAATATTTTTATTCCTCCCAACGGATTTTGTCCGCAATAGGAGATCGAACAGGTTCTCTAGCTTCTGTTTCATGGTGTCCTAAATAGAACAACCCAATGCACTTTTGATTCTCTTCTAAATTTAAGAAATTGCTTAAGTGATTGATTAATCCTGGAGTAGCCCAATAACCTCCCAATCCTAAAGAATGTGCCGCTAACCACATATTTTCAATCGCACAAGATGTTGCCGCCAGTTCTTCCCACTCAGGAACGTCACCAGTATAATTGACAATTAAAGCTATTGCAACTTTGGATTGCGTAGCCTTTTCACCCATAGTGATTTCTGTTTTTTCAAAGTATTTTTCTGGAGGAGTGACCGCTTTATAAATACGCGAAAGTTCAGTGCCTAGACGTAAAAGACCTTCGCCTTTGAAAATAGTAAAACGCCAAGGTTGCGTTCTTTTATGAGTAGGAGCAGCATTCGCCGCTTCTAAAATCGTTAAGATATCTTCTTTATTAACATCTTGATCCGTAAAATTAGCTTGAAAAACTGATCTTCGGCTCTGTATTGCTTTTAAAACTTCGTTAGATTGCATATATGTTATTTCCTTAAACGCGTTGAATATGTATGAAGTTAATGATTATTTTTCTTCCCAAAGAGAGGCTACATGCAAAATTGTTAAAACAGCTTTTTGCATATCTTGTTCAGATACCCATTCCTGTTTTCCATGGAAGGCGTGTCCACCAGCAAAAATATTAGGACAAGGTAATCCCATAAAAGATAAACGCGAACCATCAGTACCACCGCGAATACTTCTGCGTGCAGCCTTCATGCCAGCCCGTGTAATTGCTTCAATTCCAATTTCCATGATTTGAGGATATTGATCTAGAATTTCCTTCATGTTGCGGTACTGTTCCTTTACTTCGAACGTATAACTGCAGTTAGGGTATTGAGCGACTATAGATTTTGCAATAGCTTCCAGCTCAGATTCATGCTTTACTAAATTAGCTGTAAGGTGATCACGGATAATAAAATGGATTTCTGCTTTTTCCACTGTGCCCGAGATATTTGTCGGATGAACAAAACCATCTTTTTTATTTGTACTTTCTGGCGACAGGCGGTCCTGGGGTAAAGCCTCTATGATTGCACTAGCAATTTTGATAGCACTTTGCATTTTTCCTTTAGCAAATCCAGGATGAACGGAAACACCATGTATGGTTAATGTTGCACCATCTGCAGAAAAAGTTTCATCTTCTATCGTGCCCGCTTTTTCACCATCCATCGTGTATGCATAATCAGCAGCTAGGCGTTTAAGATCAGCTTTGTCAACCCCTCTTCCAATTTCTTCATCTGGCGTAAATAAGATTTTTATATCCCCATGCTTGATCTCAGGATGTTTCATTAATAAACGAGCTGCATCCATTATTTCTGCAATTCCCGCCTTATCATCGGCGCCCAATAGTGTTGTACCGCTCGCTGTAATAATATTATGACCGATTTGATTTGCCAGATCAGGATGTTCCGAATATTTGATGATAATACTGTTATCATCCGGTAATACCAGATCCTGACCTTGATAATCATGATGAACCAAAGGTTTAACATCTTTACCTGAGGAGTCAGGTGACGTGTCCATATGTGAACAGAAACAAATAGTAGGTACTTTTTTAGTACTATTGGAAGGGATAGTTGCATATACATAGCCATTTTCATCCATGGCTGCATCAGAAATTCCCAATGCCAGTAATTCCTCCACAAGAAGATTGCCTAAATTTTTTTGCTTTTCTGTCGAAGGACAAGTAGGCGAACTTGCATCCGACTGTGTATCTATCTGTACATAACGTTGGAATCTTTCAGAAACTGAAAAATCACTGATGTTATTGATCTCGAACTTACTCATACTTTTTATATCATTAATGTGATTATGCCCTGCAAAATTACAAAAAATGTGAGCATTAGCGAATTTTGACTTTTATAGTTTATTATTTGTAAAACAATATTTTTTTTGTAAATTTAAAAAACTTAAAATTTGATTTCCAGTATGTTGCGTTTATTAAAAGCAATGTTTCTCCTTCTTTTTATCGCTCAGTTATTTTTACTTTTTAGTATGGATAATTCTATTAGACAATTGATCTATATTAGTCAATTTATATACCTTCTAATTCCGTTTTGGATTTTAATCAAGACAAAGAATCAACGAATCTTAAGAAAAGCATTTCAAATTTATCTGATTATTTGTGGATTATATTATATGTTTTTCGCTTTAATACTAATGGCGAAACATGTGCAGATCACACCTTATTTTGGAGTAAATTTATTTGTGAAGTCTATCTTATTATTGATCGGACTTGCTACTATATACCAGTATAAAAATTGGTCCAGGCTATATTTTAGCCATATTAACAAAAGAAACGTAAAGGTGTAGACAGAATTAAAAATTCTGTCCAATACCTTATTTTTGATTATCAGCCCAGCCGAATACTTTTGATAGTAAATCCGTGTTTCGCGATCCACCAATATTTTCTCTGATCTTTAACTCTTGATCTGCTACTTTTACAAATAATCCATCGATAGCTTTTTGCGTAACGTAACCTGTTAAATTGGTTTCTACCTTTTTTGAAAATGGTAAATTGTTATAAGCAGTCGTTAATTGATTCCAGTAACCCGATACATTATTAGCCCCCATTGCCTTGTCTATAACAGGAGAGAATTTTGAAGTCAGTTCGGTCGAAGTATTTGTTTTAAAGAAAGTCGTTGCGGCAATTTGATTACCACTTAATAAAATATTGTAAGCATCTGTAATCGTCATTTTCGATAAAGAGTTGACAAAAACAGTCCCTGCTTCACTAACAGCTGTTTCCGCAGCTCTATTCATACTGCTG
This sequence comes from Sphingobacterium sp. MYb388, assembly GCF_037479535.1. Classification (NCBI taxonomy): domain Bacteria; kingdom Pseudomonadati; phylum Bacteroidota; class Sphingobacteriia; order Sphingobacteriales; family Sphingobacteriaceae; genus Sphingobacterium; species Sphingobacterium sp. MYb388. The sequence goes on from NZ_JBBGYV010000003.1 coordinate 665,067, forward strand.
ATAAACTGATCACACAAAGAACCCATACCTACTGCGCGAAGTGCTTTTTCTACTTTTTGAGCTTCAGCAGGCATTAAAATTTTGACTGCGGCATCTCCTAAAAAACCATCTTTTACAGAAAGAATATTAACACTGTTAGTCAATCCTTTAGCTAAAGCTTCTTTTATACCTGAAGTAGCTTCTTTCTTTGTAATATTTTTTACGACAGCCTGATTAGAGGGAACAACTTTACTCGTAGTAGTATCGCTATTTGTTTTATTTTGAGCAGATGTAGAATTTAAGATATCCTTTAACTTAGAAAGCCCTTTGGACTGAGCTTGAGATTGAGTTGCAAAGAATAATCCTGATGCAATAAGAGCGTATGATAAGATACTTTTCATGTCTTTTTTTTGTAAAACTACAAATTAGAACGCAAAAGGAATCTAAAGTTTAACGAAGAGTACGAATATTTACCGTATTTAGAAGGGTGAGTGGATACCCAAATGATCGTCTAACTCTTGATAAATCAAGGGAAAAGGTAGTTTAATTGCGCCGGTTTTAGACCGGCACAATATAATTCTGTTTTATAGCGATAAATCTACAATAACAGGAAAATGATCTGACGGAAATTTTCCCTGATACGTATCAGTCAATATTGCATAGTTACTTACTTTTGTTTTAGGAACAACAAAAATATGATCTATCCTTTCTTTCTGTTTAATACTTTTACCCCAGCCATTAAAAGAAGAGCTTGGTTCATAGATTCGAGGACTAACGGTATAACTATCGACCACAGTTTTGCTATTTGCTAAAGTAAAATATGCTTCATTATGTTCATCAACATTGAAATCACCTGTTAAGATTAAAGGAAGATTATCGGCTAATTCCTTTGCCTTAGTTAAGATTAATTTAGCACTTTCTTTTCTCGCTTCAACACCAACATGGTCAAAGTGCGTATTCATAAAAATAAATGATTTTCCACTTTTTTTATCCTTTAAAACTGCCCATGTGCAGATTCGTGGCAGTGCAGCATCCCAGCCTTTATTGGGTTGTTTTGTATCTGTCGCAGACAACCAGAAAGTTCCGCTTTTAATAGCATCAAAACGGTTCTTGTTATAAAAAATTGAAGAATGTTCTCCTTTTTCTGCACCATCATCTCTACCAACACCTATCGATTTAAAATCAGGAAGACGGTCTTGAAGATCTTTCACTTGGTCAATAAATGCTTCCTGTATACCGAAAATTTCGAAATTATGGAATTTAATCAAATTGGCTACAGCATCTCTGCGTTCATTCCACATATTACCAATATCATGATCATTTTTCTGTCTTATATTGTAGGTGGCCACTCGCATTTGCTGTGCAAGAGCACTTCCTAAACCCACAAGTAAAATAGAGAAAGCAAGAATAATTTTTTTCATTAACTTATTTTTTTATAAATGTGTTGTTCATATATATGAACTGCTATACAAGGTTAATTATTTTTTGAGTAAAGTCTTTAAAAGCTCAGGTTCATTCGTTGTAATGTAATCAATCTTTTGACTGATCAGAGATTTCATATCATCTTCTTTATTAACTGTCCAAGCATTTGTCGTCAGCTTTAATGCTTTTGATTCTTGTAACCAGGTTGGGTTTTTCGTGAAAACACTAAGATGATAATCAATACCCGTTAAACCATCCTTTTTAATTTGATCAGGAGCAATATCGCCATTTAAATAGGCTACCTTAGCTTTAGGATCAAGTTCATGGATCTTTTTACAAGCATCATAACTGAAAGCAATATATTCAGTTACTTTTTCAGCTTTTAATTCTTTTACTAAAGCGACAGCTTTTTCAGTAGCCTCCAAAGTACGTTCCAGTCCTAGTTTATTAGTCTTCAATTCAAGAATTAATTTTAAACCTTTAAGCTTTAACCCTGCTTTGATATATTCCTCCAAAGTAGGAATTTTCTCTCCATTTGGATGGCTTTTGGCCAATAACTCCTGGTAAGTAGCGGTCGCAATATCTATTCCGTAAAAATCATTATCATGATTGACAACAAGTACATTATCCTTTGTAAGATGTACATCATATTCCGAACCCCAGAGATTTAAATCCTTAGCGGCTTTTAACGAAGCAATTGAATTTTCCGGAACTTTCGTGTTTTTAAAAGCTCCACGGTGAGCAATGATTTTGGTTTGAGCATTTACTTCAGTGATTCCCATAACGGCCATAGTGGCAAGGATTACAAAAACTGTTTTTTTCATCGGATATAAATATAAAGTAGTATTCATGTTTTCTGGTATAGACGAATACTTTGTTTTACTTAGGAGCCTACGAGCTCTTTTTGTTTTAAATATAAAAAATAAGCGATCATAACCTGTTCGCATAGATTGCAATTTATTACGGGCTTAGTTTTACAGACTAAATTTAAACAAAAAAAATGGTACCTCGATAATTATCGAAAGTACCATTTTTGTGTAATTTCCGAGTTAAGGAAATATTAAGTTTTATTATAATTATCGTTTACCTTCCCACTCAGCATAAAATTCATCTAAAAAAGAAAGCATAAATTCATGTCTTTTTTCAGCGATAGCTTGAGCGGCTTTGGTATTCATTTTATCTTTAAGCAATAAAAGCTTTTCGTGAAAATGATTAATTGTCGGTGCTTCAGAATGTTTGTAGCTTTCCTTGTCCTGATATTCTTGAACAGGGACATTCGGATTATACATTTCTCTGTTTTTATGACCACCATAGTTGAATGCTCGAGCAACACCAATTGCACCTATTGCATCCAAACGATCAGCATCCTGAACAATCTCAAGTTCCTTAGAATGAAAAACGATTTCGCCAAGACTTGCCTTAAAAGACATGTTTAAAATAATTTTTTCAACATGTTCAATTACGTCTTTATCAACGCCTATAGAGGTTAAAAATTCACCAGCAACACGAGGGCCTATCGTTTCATCTCCATCGTGAAATTTGCTATCAGCAATATCATGTAATAAAGCGGCTAGTTCGCAAGTTTGGTAATCCGCCTCTTCAGTTTGAAGAATTAATTTTGTGTTGTTCCATACACGTTGGATATGAGACCAATCATGACCAGATTCAGCAAATTTTAATCTGTCCTGTACAAATGCAACCGTACTTTCAATAATCTTATTCATAAATTACTTTTGGTTTTTCGCGAGTTCCCTCGTATAATTCGTATTCTAATAAACGACAATCTAATTTACCGTTATAAAATTCAACTTTTCTAGAAGCCCGTAAGCCTATCTTTTTGGCAAGATCCGGATTTCCAGTAAAAATGTAACCTTTATAACCCTTGCAGTTTTGTTTTAGAAAGTCACCTACACGTTTATATGTTAATTCCAATTGACTATGATTACCAAGGCGTTCACCATATTCCGGGTTAAATATAGCAATTCCTTTTTCTTCTTGTGGTACAGTTGTGTCAGCAAAATCACAAACTTGAAAATCAATAAGCTGATCTACACCAGCAGTCTTGGCATTCATGATCGCAATATCTACCGCCTGTTGCGAAAGATCTGAAGCAATTATCTTCGGATTTGCTTTCTTATTGACCTGTTCTTTAAGATTTCTTCTTTCTTGAAAAAAGACTTCTTCATCGTAACCAATGAAATGCATAAACGAATAGTTCATGCGGTAAAGACCAGGACGACGGTTGGTCGCGATCAATGCTGCTTCAATAGCTAAAGTACCAGAACCACACATTGGGTTGACAAAAGATGATAGACCATCCCATTTCGTTGCAAGAATAGTACCAGCAGCAAGTGCTTCTAACATTGGTGCCTTTCCAGGGTGTTTACGATAACCATGTTTCGCTAGTGTTTCACCGGAAGAATCGATAAAAACTTCTGCGCGATCATCTTTCCAATACAGATGTATAACAGCTTTGTTTGAATCAGAACCCGAATTTGGGCGAATGTCCTTTTTTTCTTTGATACGATCAACTATGGCATCCTTAACTTTCAAATTCGCAAATAAAGGTGTCGTGATTGTTTCGTTATCGACATTTGAAGTCACAGAAAAATAGCCGTCAAAAGCAATAAGCTCTTCCCATGCGATGTCTTTCAGTTCATCGTATAGTTCCTGAGGGTTGGACGCTTTAAATTCTTTTATCGAATAAAGAATCTGAGAAGCAGTGCGCAAATTCAAATTTAACTTAATCGTTTCATTCAAGGTGTTAAATAATTCTACACCAGTAGAGAAAGAACGTTTGATCTCGAAGCCAAGTTCTTCGACTTCTTGTTGCAAATAAGGAGAAAGTCGCTTATTGCAAGTGATGATGATTTTATTGGGGGTGTTGAAAACTTCCATAATATTTGTACAAAGTTAGTTAATCTCTTACTCAAAAAATGCTTATTTTTACGGTTTAATATTTTTGATTATGGAAATTAGAGGAAAAGTACACGAAATAGGTGCTACGCAACAAGTAACAGAGTCATTTAAGAAGCGTGATATAATCGTGGCTTACGCTGAAAATCCGCAGTTTGTTGAATATATTCGCTTTGAAGCTACTCAAGACAGAACATCAATTTTTGATGGTTTGACTGTAGGTGAAGAAATTGAAGTTTCTTTCAATTTACGTGGTCGTCCTTGGACAAATAAAGAAGGTGTAACAACATACTTCAATTCATTAGTTGCTTGGAGAGTTACTAAATTAGCAAATACTGCTGCTTCAGCTCCTGCTCCAGGTTATGCTGAAATGCCAGCTCCAGTTGATTTATCAGGATCAAATGACGACGACGATTTACCTTTCTAGTCTTACGCGAATCTCAAATATAAAAAAGCTTCAATTCGCCCTGCGCTTATTGAAGCTTTTTTATTAACCAGAAATGTATTTGCCAAAAGGAATTTTGCGAATACCGTATATAACCATAATACTGATGGCAAGTGTAACAAAAGTTGCTAAAGGAATCTTTAAAAATGTGCCCACGGGTAATATCGGATGTACATAGTTTAAAATCAGGATATGGCAGAGATATATTCCAAAACTATATTGATCGATCCATACTGCCCACTGGGGAAGTTTTAGATCACTCGATATTGTTTTGATGAATATAAATATGCCGGTAGCAATAAGGACTGTATTCGGTGACAAATAACCGTATAAAAGTGGACGAAATTCATGTGCGCTTAAACTCATTTCATAAGTAAAATAAGCTGTTCCCAATGCAGCCATGATAAATAAAAACAAACACCACCATTTTATCCCACTAAAATCTTTTACCTTCAAATAATAACCTAAGATCAAGTACCCTGTATAACTCGAAAAAAATGTAAGATCGAATTTTGGTAGATAGGTTGAAAAGTTTTTGTTGAATATAAACAGCGTTATAAACCATAAAACTAAAAAAATCTCCAGTTCTCTCATAGATGAATGCTTTACGATCTTTTGAAGAAAAGGAATAGCAAGGTATAGACCCATGATCATATAGAGATACCAAAGATGTGCGTTCGCACCGTTTTTGAGTCTATAGACCAATGTAGAGATCAATTGGTCTATATTTAATTCCAGCACATTCGTGTTATAAAAAAAGTAAATAATAGTCCAAAAAAGAAAGGGATAAAAAATCTTAAGGAGTCTTTTTTTATAAAACTGTCCTGTATGTTCTTCTTTCGTCAGCAGGAGAGCCCCAGAAAGCATCACAAATATGGGAACAGAGAATCGAGTGAAACTATTTATCAGATTTGCATATTTCCAGTCAAACCCAGCTATATCAGTACTATTTAAGTAACCAGAAGATGCGTGTATCGCGATAACTGCAATGGTAGCAATAATTCGAAGGACACTGATATAGCTAAGTTTTTCAGTCATATTATCTGTTAGTCTGCACTTGGGATTCTGTTCTTTTGTACAAATTGAACCAAGAATACACAAGCAAGTAAAGCTCCTATAGTGGCCATTCCAACACCTACTAAAGAAGGAGTATTATACATTAAGCCATATGTAATGGGTATACCTCCTAAATAAGCTCCTAAAGTATTACCCAAGTTGAATGCTGCCTGACCACCCGCTGCAGCCAAAGTTTCAGCACCTTTAGCAGTGCGGATCAACATCATCTGTGTAGGTGGACCTATTGTAAAAGAAACCAAACCCGTAATAAAGGCCATAATGTATGCTGACCATTGAAATGGTGAAACAAAATAAACAAAGACTAAACATATCGCCATAGCACTAAAACTAGCAATGGCCGCTTTTGTCGGAGAGATGGTATCAGCCATTTTTCCACCCAATAAATTTCCAAAAAACATACCTATACCGATTAAAATCATAATAATAGGCACACGATTAGGGTCAAGTCCAGATACATTTGTAACCAATGGAGCAATATAGCTGATCCAAGCAAAAAGACCTCCAGTTCCGATTGCAATAATTGCCATCAGTAGCCATGCTTCTTGCTTTTTGAAAAAACTTACCTGTGCTAAGATATTATTTTGTTTAGAAGATTCAATTTTTGGTAACCAAAGATAAATCATTAAAAATGTCAGGAGGCCTAGTACACTGATGACACCATAGGTAATGCGCCAAGAGTAATGATGTCCGATATATGTTCCTAAAGGCACACCTGCTAAATTAGCAATCGTCATACCTGTAAACATAATCGATATTGCCTGCGCCTCTTTACCTTTAGGAGCTAATCTAGCTGCAACAACAGAACCTACACCAAAGAAAGCTCCATGTGGCAAACCGGACATAAATCTGGAAAGTTGCATAGTAAAATGGGTAGGAGATATAGCAAATAATCCATTAAAAATGAAAAATAGAACCATTAAAAAAAGTAAAACGTTTTTAGGAGGGTATTTTCCAGATAATAGTACTAATGTAGGGGCACCAACAACAACACCGATAGCATAAAGTGCTATTAAATGGGCAGCTGTTGGAATATCGATATTTAAGTCTTTTGCGATGTCTGGTAAGATTCCCATCATAGAAAATTCTGTCATTCCTATAGCGAGACCTCCAAATGCCAATGCAATAATTCCTTTATTCATATTTTTTGCTCAGATAGTGACGAGCGTGTCGTTAATGATAGAAAAAGCCATTTAAAAAATTAAATGGCTACATGTTTATTCTTTTTTATTGCCAGCGTTTCTGCGGGACACAAATTACATCCTTTGTTTTACGTAATATGATAGGACGCTGATCATATTTATTTTCTAATACTAGAGAATCTTTAGAGTGGAAAGCAACTTTAAACCTTGGTAAATATTGACCTTGGCGATAGCAACCAGATACTTTTTGTTTGCCATTTTCTTTGACGTATATACCATCGACAATGACACTGTCACCACGTACAACATAAATACCTTTAGCATATTCGATCCAAGACCCATTATTGTAACAGCTATCCGATATCTGCTTTGTTTTAGCATGGACATACATGCGTGCATAAATGGAGTCACAGGTAAAACGGAAATCCGTGAGCGTATATTGCAACATTTGATCTTGGTCGGCAATACTGTCTTGTTTCCATTCCCCTTGCAAATAACCAGCACCCTCAGATTGCATTTCCGAATTGAATTTGCAACTTCCAAATAGCAAAAGCATACCCATTGCTAAAAATAGGTATGCTTTGATATTTTTTAATTTATTTAAAAATGGAATCATAGCCTTATTTTAAGCTACCTACCATTTCTTCAGGTTTTACCCACTCGTCAAATTCTGCAGCAGTTACATATCCTAATGCAATAGCCGTTTCTTTTAATGTCGAGTTATTTTTATGTGCTGTCTGTGCAATTTCTGCCGATTTGTAGTAGCCTATTTTAGTATTCAAAGCCGTTACCAACATCAAAGAGTTATCAACTAATTCTTTAATACGAGCATAATTTGGTTCAATACCACTTGCACAGTGCTCTTCAAATGATACACAAGCATCTCCGATTAATCGAGCTGATTGTAAAAAGTTAGACGCCATTAAAGGTTTGAATACGTTCAATTCATAGTGACCTTGAGTACCACCGATAGTAATAGCAACATCATTACCCATTACCTGAGCAGCAACCATTGTTAAAGCCTCACATTGAGTAGGGTTAACTTTTCCAGGCATGATTGAAGAACCAGGTTCATTTTCAGGAATAATAATTTCACCAATACCAGAGCGAGGGCCAGATGCCAACATGCGGATATCGTTAGCAATTTTATTTAACGAAACTGCTAATTGTTTTAATGATCCGTGTGATTCAACAATGGCATCATGCGCAGCTAAAGCTTCAAATTTATTCTCAGCAGTAATGAAAGGATGACCAGTAAATTCAGCGATATATTTTGCTACCAGGACATCATATCCAGCAGGTGTATTTAATCCCGTACCAACTGCAGTACCACCTAATGCTACTTCTGCCAAATGCGCTAAAGTATTTTTAACAGCTTTGATACCATAATTCAACTGTGCTACATAGCCTGATAATTCTTGACCCAATGTTAAAGGAGTTGCATCCATTAAGTGAGTACGGCCAATTTTAACAACATTCATGAATTCAGCAGATTTTTTTGCTAATGTATCACGTAGTTTTTCAACACCAGGAATTGTTACTTCAACAACTGCTTTATAGGCCGCTATGTGCATTCCAGTAGGGTAGGTGTCATTAGAAGATTGTGATTTGTTCACATCATCATTCGCTTTTAATACAGGCTCACCTTCTCCAATTTTGAAACCAGCTAATACCTGAGCACGGTTTGCAATTACTTCATTTAAATTCATGTTAGATTGAGTTCCCGAGCCTGTTTGCCAGATTACCAATGGAAATTGATCGTCCAATTTACCAGCTAAGATCTCATCACAAACTGCAGCAATAGCATCACGTTTCTCAATAGGTAATACACCTAATTCAGCATTTGCATAAGCAGCAGCTTTTTTTAAGTAAGCAAAACCTTCGATAATTTCATGTGGCATAGATGCAGCAGGACCAATTTTGAAATTATTGCGTGAACGTTCAGTTTGAGCACCCCAGTATTTATCTGCAGGTACTTGAACTTCACCCATGGTATCTTTTTCTATTCTAAATGACATAGCGTTTGATTTTTTTTAATATAACAAAGTTAAGTAAAAATATAGAGAACAGGCATTCAAACACTTCATCTTAGTAAAATTTGAATGTCATAGTATCTTCAAATGTTATTAACCATTCAATCGTTTGGTTAATTGTTCATTGATATGATGGAAAACTTGGATTGGTTTTAGGGTACGCCAAGAAAGATCATTGAGGTTTCCTCCAAAATTGATATAATAATCAATATTATTTTGCATAAATTCTGTGATGACATGTGTCCTAAAATTAACAGCAGCTATCCAACCATCATCAATATCCTGAAACCATTCTTCATAATAAGTATCATCCGAAGCATGAAAATTAAGAATATTTTCACCAATTAATATAAAATGATTAATACCCGAAGCGATCATCAAATCAATCACTTCACGCTTCAGAATCATAATATCATTATCAATGGCATCATTCCATTCGCCTATCAGTTCGATGATGCAAAATTGCTTGTCATAGTCTACAAATAGTACTTTCAAATATAAAGTATGTGAACCAAAGTCGTCCCACTGGGGGTGTAAAAGGAAATTATAAATCTGTTTGTCGTATTCAAATTCATTATATATCGTTCCGTAAAAAGGAGACTGTTCATCTTCCGATGCGATATAATCATGTCTCCAATTGTAAAAAGGTTCAATTTCGTGCATTTTGGCAGATTATTTGATTGTTACAAACACAAAGTTGAGAAAACTTTCACATATTAACCACTTTTAACGACTTTTGTTTTAATCCAAAAATCAACGCATATATTGTGGTTTTAATGGATAAAACTTAGTATTTTTGAAGCATCTTTTCATATGCAAGGAAGTATAAAACGGAATATTTTTGTGGCAGCAACATACGCAGGAGTTTTACTCGTGGGGCTATTGCTTGGGCAAAAATATGCCGATGAACAAGGTAATAAACAGTCAACTTCTATTCTAGCAGGAGGACTGACCGGTAATTCTGAAAAAGTTCAATATCTAGTTAATTTAATATCGGACAATTACGTTGATAAAGTAAGCTTGGATACGATTCAGGATGAAGCCATTCAGCATATCATTACCCGATTAGATCCTTTTTCAACCTATTTAAAACCCAATGAACGTTTAGCACAAGCAGAGGCTCTGGAAGGAACTTTTGATGGTATTGGTGTTGAGTATTTTAATCTTAACGATACCTTGCTTGTTGTCGGAATGATCTCAGCAGGTCCTGCAGAAAAGTCTGGAATGAAGATTGGAGATCGATTGGTCAAAATTGCGAATCGAAATATAGCTGGCGTACGTGTGACAGAAAATGAAGTAGACAAGTTGATTCGAGGTAAAAAAGGATCTACAGTAGACATCATTGTGAAACGAAATAACGAAATCTTGACAACTCCGCTCAAAGTTGTTCGCGATCAAGTATCTGTGAGTACATTGGATGCATCCTACATGATAGCTCCTAAAGTAGCTTACGTAAAAATAAGACGTTTTGGGCATCAGACTTCTGAAGATTTTAAAATCAAATTGCGCGATCTTCGAAAAAGTGGAGCGCAAGATTTAATTTTAGATTTGAGAGGTAATGGCGGCGGTTATGTACATACAGCTATTGAAATAGCCAGTATGTTTTTTAAAGATAAGCGTTTACTGATGTATACCGAAGGAGCCAATGAATTGCGAAGGGATTATTTCTCAAAAGAAACTGGTGATTTTAGTGAAGGTCGCATCGTAATACTTATTAATGAAGATTCAGCTTCCGCAAGCGAGATCGTGACAGGTGCGCTACAGGATTTAGACAGAGGTACAGTAGTCGGTCGTCGTTCCTATGGCAAAGGATTAGTTCAAGAACAATTTGATTTTGCCGATGGCTCTGCCGTTAACCTGACAGTAGCACGTTATTACACGCCTTTGGGCAGATGTATTCAGCGCAAATATACGCGCGCAAATTACGATCAGTCTAAGTATATGACCACATTTGACCTATGGACGTTGGATACCGAATTTAATCCTCATGATTTATATACCACCAGTAAGGGGAAAATGCTATTTGGGGGAGGAGGAATTCAGCCCGACGTTCTCATTCCAATAGATTCCAATGAAATCAGTGCTAAATATAGAGAAATATATCATTCCAATAGTATACAAGAATTTGTTTATGATAGGTTTACAAAAAAATTGCCAGCTTATTCCATAGAAAATTTCTTGAGTGGTTACAATTTGCCTGACTCCGAGTTTAATGATTTCATTTCCTTTTTATTAAAAAAAGGAATAGCTGTGAACAAACTTGAAGCAGATCGTCTGCATCAAATTATTCAATCAGATATTGAGGCACTAGTAGGACGTTATTATTTTGGTAGAGAAGCTTACTTTAAGATAAAAAATAGAAAAGATCATTTTGTTGCAGGAGCATTTCGTGCATTGGGAATTCAGATGCACTAAAGGTGCTTCAATTTCAAATCGCTCCAGATAGGGTAGTGGTCTGATAATTTTCTTTTAACCACATGATAATTTAAGATATCAAAATTGGAACTGGCAAAAATATAATCAATTTGAAAGATCGGCAATAATTCATAATGCGTCACTCCCCAACCCGATCCTTTTTCTTTAAATGCATTGTGGAGACCCTTACTCACCCGATTTACTGAATAGCTCATAGGAGTATCATTAAAGTCACCCATTACGATAAAAGGGAAAGGACAAGCGTCCATATGTTTTTTTAAAGAACTAGCCTGCTCACTTCTAAATTCAAAAGCATTTTTAAGCTTTCGTCCAATGCGACGTGTAGCAGCATTATCAGTCTCCTTTTTGGATGATGGATTTTGAAAAAATTCCTTTTCATCATTTTGAAGAGCAAAAGATCTGAGATGAACATTGTAGACGCGGATAGTACTATCATTTTTTTCAATATCTGCGTACGAAATGCGGTTGATACCATAGTCATTATCTAAGATATTACCAGAATTTATAATCGGATATTTGGAGAATATGGTCATTCCATAAGCCTCATAATCATTTTTGGCACTTTCTGCAAAATAATGATAGTCATAGCCTAGTTTGCTCTTAAACTCATTAGAGATGACATATTTCCCTTTTATTTTACTGTAATATTCTTGGAAACAGACAATGTCAGGTTTAATACTGTCCAATATCTTTATCGCATCATTTTTGAAGTTTTTCTTTGAGTCGTTGATATCTTTAAAAAGATGGGCATTGAAGCTAAGTACGCGGATCTGATCAGATGCTTTTTGAGTTATTGGCGAGCTCGAACGTAAATTCCAATGTTTTGTTAGCAGTGGCCAGCCAAGTAAGATCGTTGCTAAAGAAAATACAATCATTTTAGGTTTTCTTAACAACCAATAAGCGATAAAACCAATATTGACAAGTAATATCGGTAAATAACCTAAACCAAAAAATGCAATAGGCCAAACTGTCTTAGGATTGATGAAAGAAGCAGAATAGCTAATCAATAAAGCAACAATAGCAAGAATGTTAAAAATGAAAACGGTCCTGCTTAAATAGCCCAATTTTTTTTTTAACAATACACGCTTAACCATCGATCTTATTATTATTGCTTGCTTTGAAAAGAATTTCTTTTTCGTGTGAACTTAGACTATCATAGCCTGTTAGGGATATCTTATCCAAAATTTGATCGATCTGATCCTGATTGGGCAAATCATAACGATGATGCTTTGATTGTTGTGCACCATTCCCAACGACAACTTTCATTTTTGCGGATCTTTTCTGTTTTCTTTTAAATACTTTAGACCAGTCCATGCCCGATTGCAGTGCATAAATAAATCCCATTCCAAAGAGAATGGAACAAAAATAACTGATGGCCGCAGGTCTATTCGTAAGAATAAAGAACAAAAACTGGATTGCAAAATAAATGATAGCGATAGTCTTTAATTTAACATTCCCAAACAGCAATAGTCTAAGTTCATATTTTGGAACTAAGGTAGCTGTAGCAGCTAAAATTGCAGCTAATCCAAATGCTCCAGTGCTCAATGGAGGATTAATCGTATTGGAGAAAAGAGCAAGGTGTGAGAAGACTAAAAAGATCAGTCCCGACATGATAGCGGAGACAATGTAAATGAAAAGAAACTGTTTCCTATTTAAAAAATTAAAGAAAATAGTACCTAACCAATATAGCCATAAACAATCAAAAGCAACGTTGAAAAGGCCTGTATATAGAAAGTTATACGTAATTAGAGACCACGGTTGCTGGATGAATGCCTGAAAATTTGTTGGTAAACTTAGTTTATCTACGCTCCATTGAAAAAGAGGGAAAGAAATAATCTTCAGCTCAAAAAGGAGATCAAAAAAATAAATCAGAATAAATAGGAAAACCTGTCCACCAATAATAAATGGAATGGGAGAGCCTGAACCGAAGGTTGTCCTGATAAAGTTTTTGAACGAGTTTTCCCTCATCTTATAAAGTTAATTAATATAATCCTTTTTTTATACCCCAGACCTTTAATAGTATATAACCAAATAAAGCTCCACCGACATGAGCTAAGTGTGCAACAGAATCGCCCGGTCTAGATATACTCATATAAATTTCGAGAAGAATAAATCCCCCTATCATGTATTTGGCTTTAACGGGTACTGGTATAAATAAGAATTGCAATGGTAAGTTCGGAAATAGATAAGCAAATGATAAAAGTATTCCGTAAACAGCACCTGAAGCACCTAACATTCTAGTCGTGTATATTTCTTTAACAAGGTTTGGATTGCTAGAAGCTAAATTAGAAAGATCTAAACTATGATGCAGAGGAAAAAATGAACCCGTAGCATTGTACAGTTCAATGCCCTGCACACCCGATTGTAATAACCAAGCACCCAAACCCGAAAGTAAATATAAATTTAGAAAACGTTTAGGTCCTAAAACCTGTTCAATAAGGGAGCCAAACATCACAAGTGAAAACATATTAAAAAAGATATGTGATAGATCCGCATGCATAAACATATGGGTGATGACCTGCCAAATTTTGAAAAAGGGTGAATCTGGATAAAATACTGGAAGATAATTGTACGCCATTGGACTTAGATTAGAACCAATAAAAAATACAATATTGACTATTAATAAGTTCTTGACAACAGGTGTTAATTGTGGAAACATAATTTTTATTTTCTAATTTTTACTAAACTTTTCTAATAGTTCCTGTAAGGTAATGGTAATAACGATTGGTTTCCCAAAAATAGAGATATTTGGAGACTCACAAGCGAAAAGCTGATCAATAAGTTCTGATATCGCATTATTATCCAGAAAAGTACCTGGTTTTATTGCCGCATTGCGCGCTAAGCTTTTTGCTAAATTCTCACGTTTCTCAATTTTGAAATCATTAAGATTGTTCTTATAATCTTCTAAGATCTGTTCAATAATTTTACGTTCGTCAATTCCGGTACCTAAATCTGCAGGTATTCCGTCAATGATATAGCTGTTTTTTCCAAATGAACGAATTTGAAACCCTAAACTTTGAATATCTTCCAATAAATCTTGCATCAATTCATTATCCGAAGGATTTAAATCAATACTTTGAGGAAACAGACTCTGTTGACTCAAACCTTTATGTTGATCAAGCTGTGATTTGAACTGTTCAAATAAGATGCGTTCATGAGCAGCTTGTTGATCGATCAGCATCACACCAGAATGAATTTGTGAAACAATGAATCGATTATGGATCTGAAAAAATTGTTTCGTTGTCGCTTGACTTTTTATACCTTGTATCTGATGAATTGGACGGTCTTGTTGTTCGTGCTCTAAAGGCAGTTGCATCGATTCATCCTGTTCAGTAATTTGATATAAAGTATCCCAATTTTGAGGAATGGCCGTTTTCTTTTCAAAACCTGCGAGATAATTATCTGATCGCGAAAATGTCGTCTTTGTAATCTGATCAGGTTCAAACGGATTAAAATCAGGATTAAAATTCACCGTAGGTACAATGATCTCGTCCAAAGGTTTTGGCGTGATCATGTTTGAGAAACCTGTTTCTTGTTCAAAATCCAAAGAAGGCGCGATATTATATCGTCCCAAAGACCTTTTAACAGCAGATCGGATGATCGCGTAAATTGCCTTTTCATCTTCGTATTTAATTTCCGTTTTCGTTGGGTGTACATTGATATCAATCTTTGAAGGATCGATGTCAATGAAAAGTACATATAAAGGAAATGTTTCTGCTGGCAGAATTTCTTCAAAAGCATTCATCACAGCATGATTCAAGTAATGGTCTCTGATAAATCGCTTATTAACAAAGAAGAATTGTTCCCCTCTTGTTTTTTTAGCAAACTGAGGCTTTCCTACAAAACCATTTACTTTTATGATCGTGGTATCCTCTTCTACAGGTACTAATCGCTGATTATACGTGTTGCCAAATAGATGAACAATACGTTGTTTCAATGTTTCCGCAGGTAAATGAAACATTTCATTACCATCACTATGTAACGTCAAAAAGATTTCAGGATTAGCTAATGCTATCCGTTGGAACTCTTCAATAATATGACGCATCTCGACCGAATTGCTTTTTAAAAAGTTTCGGCGTGCAGGTATATTGTAAAATAGATTTTTAATGGAAATATTGGTGCCAGCAGCGACAGCTTCTGGTGCTTGATTGATGATTTTAGAGCCCTCTATCTCTACGACAGTACCCAATTCATCCTCAAAACGACGTGTTTTTAATGTCACATGTGCAATGGCAGCGATGGAAGCCATTGCTTCACCTCGAAATCCCATTGTACGAATGGCAAACAAATCTTCTGCTTTACGAATTTTGGAAGTAGCATGTCGTTCAAAACAAAGACGTGCATCCGTCACGCTCATTCCACAACCATTATCAATCACTTGAATTAATGATTTTCCAGCATCTTTGATGATCAATTGTATCTTGTCAGCCCCAGCATCAATAGCATTTTCAATCAATTCTTTGATCGCCGCGGCAGGTCTTTGTACGACTTCACCCGCTGCAATTTGATTGGCAACATTATCTGGTAATAATTGAATAATATCCGACATATGACGCGAAGTTACGAAATTAATGAGGAATGCTTTTAATTCCGTTAGAAAGTTGTCGTATAAATTACATTACTTATTAACTTTCATGAGTTAGATTTGATACGTAATACTTACGTATCAAATCTAACTGTTCGTTATTGCATTTCCAGTTTAAGGAATCGAGCCGTTTCGCTCTTTTTATTTTTGATTAACTCTTCAGGTACACCTGCAAATAAGACATTACCGCCTTCTTTACCACCTTCAGGGCCAATGTCAATCACCCAATCAGCACATTTAATAACATCGAGATTATGTTCGATGATTAAGATCGTGTTACCACGGTCAACTAATCGGTTGATTACGCCCATCAATACATTAACATCCTCAAAATGCAAACCCGTTGTCGGCTCATCTAAGATATAAAATGTATTTCCGGTGTCTTTCTTGGAAAGCTCTGTCGCCAATTTAATCCGTTGTGCTTCCCCGCCCGATAATGTTGTTGAAGACTGTCCCAATGTAATATAACCCAAGCCAACATCCTGTAATGTTTTAATCTTACGATAGATGGAAGGAATATTTTCAAAGAAAATGACTGCCTCATCAACACTCATATCCAGGATATCTGAGATGGATTTACTTCTGAAGCGAACCTCCAAAGTTTCTCTGTTATAACGTTTTCCATGACATGTTTCACAAGGAACCTGGACATCAGGAAGGAAATTCATTTCCACAACCTTCATTCCACCTCCTTGACAAGTTTCACAACGACCGCCTTTCACATTAAATGAAAAACGTCCCGGTTTATAACCCCTTATTTTCGCTTCAGGAAGTTGGACAAATAAAGTTCTGATATCTGAAAATACACCCGTATAAGTAGAAGGGTTTGATCTTGGCGTACGACCGATCGGACTTTGGTCTATTTCAATGACCTTATCGACATGCTCCAGACCTTCGATACTTTTGTAAGGAAGTGGAATACCTTTTGCACGGAAAAAATGTTTATTTAGAATCGGATATAACGTACCAGTAATCAAACTTGATTTACCAGAACCCGAAACACCCGAGACAAGAATTAATTTTCCAAGTGGAAAATCAACAGAAACATTTTTTAAGTTATTTCCTGTTGCACCTTTTAAAGATAATGTTTTTCCGTTTCCAGCTCTTCGTTCTGAAGGAATCGCAACCTCTTTTTTCCCATTTAAATAAGCTGCAGTTAGTGATTTTGATTTCAGGATATCTTTCGGTTTCCCTTCAGCGACCACTTGACCACCATTGACACCCGCGGCAGGTCCCATATCAATAACATAGTCTGCATTTAAGATCATGTCTTTATCATGTTCAACAACCAGTACCGAATTGCCGATATCACGTAAATTTTTTAGAGAATTGATCAGACGCTCATTATCTCTCTGGTGGAGACCGATGCTCGGCTCATCCAAGATGTATAAAACATTGACAAGTTGGGAACCTATTTGTGTCGCAAGTCGGATACGTTGCGCTTCACCACCAGATAGCGATTTAGAAGAACGATCTATAGTCAGGTAATTTAAACCGACATCCAGTAAGAAACCTAGACGTGATTGTATTTCTTTTAATATTTCGGTAGCAATGATCTGTTGACGTTCATCTAAAGAAGCGTTTACATTTGAGAACCATTCATATAGCGATTTAATATCCATATGTGCCAGTTCATAAATGTTTTTACCGGCAAATTTAAAATGAAGTGATTCCTTTTTAAGTCTTGCACCTTGACAAGTTGGACATACAATCTTTGATCTGAAATCATCTAAAGAAGACATATCATCACTAGATTTGCCAGACTGCTCCTCTAGCATTTTGAAAATACCAGAAAACTCAATGCGGTAATCACGTACATCGTAACTGCCGTAGGAAACAGCAACTGAAATAGGCTCCTCAGCACCAAATAGTAACGTGTCGATTTGCTCTTCTGTCAACTTCTCTAGCGGTGTTGTCAAAGAAAAATCAAGTTTTTTAGCCACAGCTTTCAACACTTGGAAGTTCCAGGTCTCCTTTGCAGGTCCTAAGGGAGCTAAGCCTCCTTTTTGAATGCTTAATTTTCCATCAGGGATAACGGTGTTTTTGTCAATTTCAAAAATATATCCTAGGCCATCACATTTTGGACAGGCACCGTATGGGGAGTTAAATGAAAACGTATTAGGCTGCGGTTCATCGTAAGAAATACCTGATTCGGCATCCATGAGATAGCGGCTGAAAAATTGCTCGACATTTTCTTGATTGGCTACCTTAATAATTCCTTTTGCTGTCTTCATCGCTTGCATAACAGATGTTTGCAACCTTTTTTTATCGTCGGCAGTAACCTTTAAGCGGTCGATCACAATTTCAATATCGTGTATTTTATAGCGGTCTACCTGCATTTTAGGCGTTAAATCTACGATTTCTCCATCTACACGGACTTTAACATAACCCTGTTTACGGATTTGCTCAAACAACTCACGGTAATGACCTTTACGCCCTTTGATCACGGGAGCTAAAATATTCAAAGCCTGTCCATCAAAATCGGTTAAAATACGATCAACAATCTGGTCGTCAGACATGCGTTGCATGCGATTGCCTGTAACATAAGAAAATGCTTCACTTGCGCGAGCAAATAGCAAACGCATAAAATCATACACCTCAGTGATGGTGCCGACAGTAGAACGCGGATTTTTGCTTGTTGTTTTTTGTTCAATAGAAATCACAGGACTCAAACCAGAAATTTTATCTACATCCGGTCGTTCCATACCACCTAAAAACTGACGGCTATAAGCGCTAAATGTTTCCATGTAACGTCTTTGGCCTTCCGCGTATATGGTGTCAAAAGCTAATGACGATTTACCACTGCCACTTAATCCTGTAATAACAACCAATTCGTTTCGAGGAAATGAAATGTCAATATTTTTGAGGTTATGTACACGTGCTCCAAATACTTGAACTTCACTTTGTTCACCTAAATCAGGTGTGATTTTCTTTGTCATGTAACCGCTGTTTTCTTCCAAACGCAGATGAATTTCTGCAAACATGCAAAATTACTTATTTTTAATGAACTTTAAGAGTGCTCACCTCTTTATTATTGTCACGCTATTGCAAATCTATACCCTAAGTGAAAGGTATAATTTGTATTTTGCAACCACAAAAGTTATATGAAGAAATTAGACGTTACTAAACAAGAAAAAGAATCCTTAGAAGAAGCAATACAATTTTGGGAAAAGGAAAATGTAATTGATGCATCGACAGCAAAAGCTATGGTCGATAGCATTGATGTCAAAAGCTTTGATTGGAAGCGCCTAGCACGGTATGCATTTTGGGTTGCCTTAGCATCTTTGGTATTTGCAGTTTTTTCTTTAATGACTGATACTGCATTTCTCAAATTTGTAGATACACTGTACGAAGCGCCCAATATTTTATTCTGTCTCTTTTTTGGTGCTTTAGCTGTATTGTTTTATACCCTCGGCTTTCGTTACAAAACAAAATTTCCTAATAAAAATCTTTCTATTGAAACCATGATGTTGATAGGTGTTTTTTCGACAGCAGCATGCATCGGATTTTTAGGAAAGGTATTGGATAAGAATAGTATGCACTATTCTTTACTATTTCTATTATCAGTCCTCATATACGGATATCTCGCGAACCGCTTAAAATCTAAGCTCATATGGGTATTTATGCTTGTTGCATTAGGAATCTGGTTTGCGACCGAAACAGCATATCATAGTGATTGGGGATTTAAGTTCTGGGGAATGAATTACCCACTACGTTTTACTATTTTTGGACTAATGCTGACATTAATTGCTGTTTATGTGCAGCCACGGTTCAAAAAACTGATAGAATTTCAACCGCTAAGCTACCTCATTGGCTTACTATACTTAATGATTTCATTGTGGTCTCTTTCTATTTTTGGTAATTATTCAGATTTCTATGAATGGACTTTAGTAAGACAGTACCACATCTTTTATTGGGGTCTGTTGTCGACAGCAGTAGCCGCAGGTCTCGTTATCTATGGACTGAAGATGAAAGACAATACAACAAGAGAAATTGGTTTTGTATTTTTTGTATTGAATGTCTACACAAGATATGTAGAATACCTTTGGGATAATATCAATCGTGCAATCTTTTTTCTTATTTTGGCAGTATCATTCTGGTTTGTTGGTCGTTGGGCAGAAAAATTATGGCAAAAAAGAGAAGATAGTTTAGATACCTAATATCACGATATAAGTACCAAGCGCGCATACTTAAAAGGAAATGTTAAAGCCTACACCTCTTGAAGAAGTAATGTGTAGATTTAAATCATGTTTGAGGTACTTGCGTAATCTCGTAATGAAAACATCCATGCTGCGGCCATTAAAAAAGTCACTGTTACCCCAGACTTGCTGTAAGATTTCTTCCCTTGTCACAAGAGAACCATTGCGTTGACATAGAAACTGTAAGAGCTTCGCTTCTCTTTCTGTTAGTTTAAATTGTTCCAGTGGATGAGTGAGGAGTAATCGCTGAGGGAAAAATTGATAACTACCAAGGGTAATTGATGTGATCTGATCAGTTTTTTTATTACGCTTTAGGATATTTTGGATTCGTAATACTAATTCCTCTGGATCACAGGGTTTTGTTAGGTAATCGTCAGCGCCAATTTTTAAACCTGTTATTTTATCTATTTTTTGTTCTTTGGCGGTTAGGAAAATAAAAGGGACTTCAGGATAGTATTCTTTGATCTCCTGCGCTAATGTGAAACCGCTTTTAACGGGTAACATTACATCCAAAATTAATAGATCGTAAGGAAGTATATTTTCAGCAAGCAGTAATTCCGCTGGGCTTTGCATCCAGTGCACATCATATCCGGAAAGCTGTAAATAATGCTGCAACATAAATCCGAAATCAGCATCGTCTTCAATTAACAAAAGTTTATTCATGGGGAATTATAATATTAAAAGTAGTTCCTATATTGATTTTGCTAGTAACGTCTATTTTGCCTTGATGACGCCCTACAATCGTATTGACAAGATATAATCCTAGTCCTAAACCCTTGCTATCATGGATATTATTTTTTTGTATGCGGTAGAATTTCTCAAAGATATGAGGAATTTCTTTTAAAGCCATTCCTATCCCATTATCACGTACTTGGATTTCAAATAAATTCTTGTTCGTGGAAATTGATACACTCAGATGAGAAGCACCATACTTGATGCTGTTATTCATAAGATTGACAATAATGGTCGTAAAATCGGATTCGTTAATTGGTATTTCGATTGTTGAAAACTCATTTATATCAAATTTTATATGAGGATGAGCAAGTTTAAAATCAGCAAGTATCATCTTCACTTGATCAAAGGTAATGGGGATGTCTGCATCTGTTTTGTCACTTTCATGCAAAGGTTGTAAAGTGTTTTCCAGACGTTCCACTTGACGTTCCATAACGGCTAGAATGGTAGGATCAGGTTGTTTTTGAATTGTTTTTAAAGCTACTTTAAGCGTTGCAATGGGCGTTTTTAGTTCATGCGAAATATTGTCAACGGCATCATGCAACTGACTAATCTTTCTCTGTTGCTGTTTTAAATTCTGATATGTTCGATAAAATAAGAATAATAAAGCCAATAGAATCAATGTTGAATTGAAGAGTAGGAATGCTAACTCCTTAAAAACAATCCAGTTGATATTGACCACCTCAAACGTTGATCTTCGAAGAACAAGAAAACTGTACTGTTTATCTTCCTGCTCAGCAGTGATTGTTGACTGTTCTTTCGTTAACTGTTTAACAGTTTTTTCAGTAGACCAGGTTCCAGAAGATAACTCCAATGGATGCGTCATCTCACCACTTGTTTTATAGACAATTATTGGTTTTTTGATCAGTTTTTCTTGAGCGTTTTGAAAGGTGATTTGCAGAATCTCTTTTTGTAATCTTACCTGAAAACCTAATGGGGAAAAAAGACTATCTACATAATGTGTCAACGCTTTCTCAGTTTTATTTACTTTATCAGCATAACTGCTTTCCAGCGTTGCAAGCGTAATTTTTTTCTGAGCTAGTTGTATGTAGTAAGAAGTTGCGTCTTGATTATTAAGGAGATCATTGTCGAATAGAGCGTCAGTCTCATCTATTTTTCCTAGTTTCTCTTTTGTTAGCGAATATATCTCCCTTTTCTTCAATTGAAAAGAATTCAAGAGCAAATAGGATTGAATGCCCATAAGGATAACAAAGAGGATCGTGAAAAAATAAATATAGTTTTTAGACTTAAGTTCCATATACAAATATAGGTTGCGATTTTGAATAAATGGAACCTTAACCTACCATTAACTCTTTATTAACCATCGCTCTCCACTACTTGAGGCTACTTTGTAGCAGCAATTTAATCAAGTATGAAGTATCTAATTATTCTATTATTATTACCTTTTCTTGGACAGGCTCAAGGGAAGCGTTTATCCGGTAGTGTGTGCGATCAAAACGAAATTCCTTTGAAAGGAGCAACTGTCATTTTATTGGACAGTATAAGTAAACCCATCCACACATTAAGTCTCGACACTGCCGGTAGGTTTGATTTTGTAATAGAAGACAACCGGCTATATCGTATGGCAATATCCCATTTAAATTATCAGAGCCGAGAATTGAATTTTCGATCAGATACCTTACAAGTTCCATTATTAATAAAGTTAAGTCCTAATGAGTCGAAATTGGAAGAAGCGCAAGTAACCGGTAAAAGACCAAGGGTTACTCGAAAAATTGATCGTTTAGAGTTTAATGTGCAAGGAAGTAACCTATCCGGATTGAACAGTTGGGATATTTTAAAACGGACACCTATGGTTATGGTAAGTGGAAGTAGTATAACTGTACGTGGAGACAAAAAAGTAGTTGTCATGATTAATGAAAGAAAACTGATGATGAGCGGGGAAGAACTAAAAACGTTACTCGAAAATACAGCAGGATCGGATGTTCAATCTATTGAGGTCATTACAAGTCCACCTGCAAAATATGAAGCGGAGGGAAGTACTATTATTAATATAAAACTCAATAAATCGCAACTATTTGGGTACAGAGGTACGCTACTGGCATTGGCAGAGCAAAGTAATTATGGTAAGCAACTATTTGGACTGACCCAATACTATAAAAATGAAAAAGTTAATGTTCGCGCCACTTATAATTTTGGAAGAGGGACATATGCGCGCTATGGGACAGATTTTGTTTACTACCCCAAAGATGAAACTTCCTGGGAAAGTGTTATGACCCGTGTTGATAAAAATAATAGTCAAAACAGTTATGTGTTTTCGCTCGACTACACGCCGGATAGTATCTGGAATATTGCCGTCGGTCTAAACGGATATTATGGACCAAAATCAACAGGATTATATCAAGTACCGACTTCCATCTATAATAAGGATAGGTTACTGGAGTCTTCTTATTTAACACAGAACGATCATATCGAATCGCGTAAAACCAATAACTATTACTTGCAGGTTAATAAAAAAATAAATTCCAACTGGAATGCAAATTGGTCTTCCTATTTTACAACAAATCGTAAATCTAATCTACAGGATGTATGGACAGATCTACAATTTAAGAATCAAGATCCTAAAAGTACGCGCTTTCTGAGTGACAATGCTACACAGAACCAATTATTCACAACACAGCTCGATCTTTCTGTAAATATGAATAATATTGCCATTGAGTTTGGAGGTAAGTTTAGTGCTGTGAAAACGAAAAGTACCTTAATGTTTTCAGATGATGCTTCAGGAAGTTTTGAGCCTCGATCAGATAAGAGTAATATTTTTGATTACGATGAACAGCAGGCGGCTGTATATGGATCAATAGCATATAAATGGCGAAAATGGAGCTGGAAAGGAGGTTTGCGTCTTGAAAATACGGCATTGGAAGGAGTCGTCTCAGAACCGGAAGACCGGAATAATCAAAATTATTGGGTACTCTTTCCAACCTTCTATGCTCAGTACCAAACAGATCAGGAATACCAATGGGGGGTTTCTTACGGTAAGCGTATCAGCAGACCTGCTTATTCGTGGTTAAACCCGGCGAAGTCCTATTATAATCTTTTTTCTTATTTTCAGGGAGATCCGCGGTTGAAGGCTACAATTATTCATAATCTCAATATTACGTTAACGAAAAAAGAATGGAATGTAGATTTATTTTATCGATATGAGCAATGGCCGTCCATGGAGATTGCTATTCAAGATAATATAAATCATCAATTGATCTATCATTACACGAATATTCGAAACGGGCAGGGAGCAGGTGTAGATTTGGGTAAAAGTTTTCAATTATTGAAAAATTGGAGTTTAAACGCACAACTGGAAGGGATGTACAATGTCAATAATTATCAAGGTAGCGATATGCAATTGTATCGTAATCGAGTGTGGATGGCCAATGGAAATTTTAGTTCAATTTTCGTGCTGAATAAAGAAAGCGACTGGAACCTTGAGCTTGGAAACACCTTTGAGTCGCCTACCATACAGGGACCTTTTAAGATCACAGGTTATTCTAGTACCTATCTGATCACGAGCCGTAAGTTTTTTGGTAAACGGTTTGAAGTCAATCTTTCTTTTATGGATATTTTTAAATCGGAAAGACAAAGGGTATCTTCAAAATATGCGGACCAAAATAATTACTATAACGATTATCGAGATACACGCAAAGTCAATATAACATTACGCTATCATTTTGGCAATCAGAAGATAAAGAATAATTCCATTGTACCTAAAAAGACGGAAGAGCAGGGGAGGTTGTAATTCGCGAGCATAATATTAAAATACAAAAACCAGATAGCAATAGTTATCTGGTTTTTGTATGTTTTTATTTTACAATGCGTAAGTTCAGATTATGAGCTAAGCATTCCACTATTATTAATTGATTTTGAGTGAATAGGTGATATTGATACCACCTGCGGCAAGCATATCATGTACCGAACAGTATTTTTTGACCGCCAATTCTGCTGCCTTTTGAGCTTTAATTTCATCAATAGCACCTTTTAGATAAAAGCTAATGTGGATATCTGTAAAGATATTTGGAATTTCCTCGCGGCGTTTTCCCTCAACCTCAACTTGTATATCTTCAATTTCCTGACGCTGTTTCGTCAAAATAGAAGAAAGATCAAATACACTACATGAGCCTAGTGCCATTAAGACTAATTCCATCGGGCGAACTCCTTTGCCTTCACCACCAATAGCTTCTGAACCATCAATATTTACTTTTACATTGGATAGTTCGCTTGCTGCTTCAAAGTGAACTGCTTTATTTTGACGATTTAGTGTTACTTTCATGATTGAATCTCCTTGTATATACAAATTTAATGAAATTTGCTTTCATTAACAATATAATTGCGCTGACACGTAAATAACATGACTTGTTATTACTTTTTTCTTACAAAGCGGTTATATACATAATAAGATATACTTATTACCCTAAACACATCTAATTGAGGATAAATATAAAAAGGGTGATCATAATTATGATACACCCTTTTACCAAACCATTTATTAATATTTTTATGGAAGTTTCACACCTCTATAATCAGATATATTTAACCTCGGAACTTGAGCACCGTACGTTTTATTGATGGCTTCAATAAATACATTTGCCATTAATGCATTTCCAATAGGCGTCAAATGTATTCCGTCCAATGAAAACCCATTTCCAGTGATATATTTCGCACTTACCGATAGACCATCGATGCGGATGCCATTTTTAACAGCTGTTAAAAATGCATTGACGTCTGCGACAGCTAAGCCTTTAGACGCGGCGATCGATTTAATTGATTTATTGAAATCATTGACACGCACTACCACTTCTGCAGCTTCTTTTGTATCTAAAACATATTTGTCCTCAACAGGATTGAGCGGGTGTAATCCGTAAGGTATTTTGTTTACATTTGGAACACCCAATAAACCTGCCGATGAAAAAGGGAGGACAAAGAAATCCTGATCCGTAGCAGCTCGCGGGCCCGTCTTAGTTGCGATGTAAATATCAGTCACTTTGGTTGTACTTGCGGCATTTACTGCCGCTAGAAGCGCTTGACGTGTTACTGTTGTAAAATAAGGCACGGATGTTACATCAGGGATCGTTGCTAACACACCTTTTTGCCCTTTTGCTGTTAATGTTGTTACATAATTATTCAATAGGGTATTGAACAGTGCTGTAGAGGTTAATGTTGTCGTTGGACCTTCATTAACAGCTCCATTGGTTGCATACCCCAATACATCATTATTTCCCAATGAAAATGTAAAGAACGTATGATTTTGTGACGTAGAATAAGTGAAATAATTCATTGTTGGTGGAGTGCCTTCTGGTAATAGACGTTCGAAGTACATATTTCCAGCTGCTGTTCCTATGCCAGGTGCAAAAGCCATATCCATACGCATACCCGGTACCCCTAAATTATTGATCGGATCAGTAAATTTCGTTAATAATTTTGGACTAGCGGAGCGGTAAGCTAATTTGTCTGTAACCTGTTCTGTTACTGGTTGGCCATTGACCAATGCTTTAAGACGAATATAGCCCGATCCATTGGACTGCTCCTCGCTAAAAAATGGAGATTTGAACTCGCCTCCGCCTACTTTTTGAAGTTGTTCTGAGATGAGCAATGGAAAAGCTACTTTTTGGCCATCAAGATATAGTCCCCCATCAGCGAATCCTGCAGAAAGAGAATTTCCAATGGCAATATATTTACTAAAGTCAGCTTTTGTTCCTGCTGAAGGTGTGAATTCGTCGAGAGATGGTTTACATGCTGTGATACTCAGTATCGCCAATGCAACTCCTATATATAAATTTCTTCTGTTCATGATAATAACATTTTTAATATAAATGCTTAAAATTTGTACGTCAATCCAATACCTGGTGCGTAAATATTCGTCGTATACGTTCCTGATAAATGGCTGTCTACATTATTTGCTTCGCGAGGTAATATTCTCTGGTATGCAAAAGAGCCTGTTAGATCAAACTTCTGATTCATTTTGTATGTGAAACCGCCAGCGATCAGTACACGGTTGTTATCTGGAGTTTCTGGATAGACATAATCTTTACTCACAGGCGTTGCGATATAACCGCCACCGATACGGAGTTGCAATTTCTCTGATGGCAAGTATTCGATACCCGCTTTAATAGAACCTGCTTTTGTATAATTCTTAGGGGAATGCGTGTCAGGAGTATTTGCACCACTATAATCAAAGTTTAGTTCTTTATAAATATCGTAATTGATCACCGTTCCATCCACAGCCATTTTCACTTTGTCACTGATCGGGAATGTTACACCAACAGCAAAAGTAGATGGGAGTGGAAGTTCGGCGCTAAATTTACTATCTGGTGGAAATGTTCCTTGCGCCGCTTCAGGTACTGTGAATTTAGCATCTCCATCTTTTAATTTCGTAACAACTTTAGATCGGTAGCTCATAGAAATGGCAAATTCTTCATTTAAGTTGTAGTGAACACCGACATTATATCCTGTTCCAGTACCGGTTCCTTTTAATTCAGCCAACCCTGATGACCCATCTTGGAAATAAACGGGAACAGCACTTTGTAAATCCACAGAACCAATGTTATACACAAAACCCCCACCGATGCTGAAGTTGTCCGTTAATTTGACACTGACGGTAGGTTGGATGTATATGGCGCGTAACGACAAACTAACTAAACTGTATTTACCTGTCCATTCAGTGCCCCAGTCTACTGCACCTCCATAAGGTGTATATATTCCTATACCCGCTTTCCACCACGTATTTTTAGGTCCTACTGTGGCAAAAACAGAAAAAGGTGGCGTTATCTGATTTTTAGTATGATCCACCACAGAACTTCCTGTTGCTTGAAAAGCAGATTTAAACATAACACCATTTCCGTTTACAGAAACCGCATTGTGGCTCATTTTTGAAAGTGCTCCTGGGCTATAAAAGATGGAAGATTCATCTATAAAGTAGGCAGAACCTGCACCACCCATACCGACAGATTTTGGACTCTGAAGATTGACTTGAGATCCCTGTGCTAAAAGTAAAGACGGCGATACACAAAGCAAGGTAATTAGTAACTTCTTCATATACATCAAATTTGGTTTATCGTTTGTGTTTGAATTACAATGCTAACATAGTAAA
Source organism: Sphingobacterium sp. MYb388 (assembly GCF_037479535.1). Lineage (NCBI taxonomy): Bacteria > Pseudomonadati > Bacteroidota > Sphingobacteriia > Sphingobacteriales > Sphingobacteriaceae > Sphingobacterium > Sphingobacterium sp. MYb388. Next base: position 693,126 of record NZ_JBBGYV010000003.1, read on the forward strand.
TTTTTGTGGCTTTTCGATATTATTTTGGCGAAAATTGATAAATATTTATTTTGAAAGAATGTGTGTTAATAAATGTGATTTTTGTAGTAAGATTAACAGGAAATCATTAAATTGCTAAAAAAAATAATTATGGCAACAGTAGCATTCAAAGGTGGAGCAGTTAATACGGTTGGAAATTTACCAGCAGTAGGAAATCAAGCTCCAGATTTTAAATTGACAGCAGGTGATTTATCTGATAAATCATTAGCAGATTATAAAGGAAAGAAAGTAGTTTTAAATATTTTCCCAAGTGTAGATACAGGTACCTGTGCAGCATCTGTTCGTGCTTTCAATAAAGCAGCGTCAGGATTAGAAAATACAGTGGTGTTATGTATTTCCAAAGATTTACCATTTGCTCAAGGACGTTTTTGTGCAGCGGAAGGTTTGAATAATGTGGTTACATTGTCGGAATATAAAGACAGTAATTTTTCAGATGCATATCAATTGCGTTTTTCCGATGGCCCTTTAGCGGGTTTATTGAGCCGTGTAGTCATTACATTGGATGAAAACGGTAAAGTTTTATATGAAGAGCAAGTTGCGGAAGTGACAGAAGAGCCAAATTACGAAGCTGCATTGGCATCTTTGAAATAAGCAGATCATAAATAAAGAATAGAGCCATCTTCTTGGAGATGGCTCTATTTTTTTTATTTAGTTTTTTCCAATGCCTGTAAGATATCCTGGATAATATCTTCCTGATCTTCTAAACCAACCGATAGACGCACACTACCCGGTTGAATACCAAGGTTTAGACGTTCATCTTCTGTTAATTTCGAATGCGTTGTAGAAGCAGGATGGGTAGCGATTGATCTTGCATCCCCTAAATTAGAAGTATATAAAATCATATTTAATTCGTCTAAGAAACGGAAAGCTCGCTCTTTTCCACCTTTAACAACAAAAGTGACAATACCACCACCGGCCTTCATCTGTTTTTTTGCAAGCTCATATTGCGGATGGGAAGGAAGAAATGGATATTTAACATCTTCAATTTCTTCGTTTGTTTCCAAAACTGTTGCTAATGCTAATGCGTTGCTGCAATGTCTATCCATACGTAAGCCCAGTGTATCTAAGCTTTTAGAGATGACCCAAGCATTAAAAGGAGATAAGGAAGGACCAGTATGGCGAATGAAAAACATTAATTTGTCGATCAATTCCTGTTTACCTACAACTAATCCACCAAGGACACGACCCTGACCGTCCATATATTTTGTAGCAGAATGAATTGACAAATCAAAACCATACTTTAATGGTTTTTGAAGATAAGGTGTTGCAAAGCAGTTGTCAATGGCTAAAATAATATTAGGATATTTTTTCTTTAAAGAACCTAACCATTCCAGATCTACTAATTCCAGACCAGGGTTAGAAGGTGATTCCAGGAAAATAATTTTTGTATTCGGCTGAATGGCTTTTTCCCATTCTTCGGGATCGACCGCATCAACATACGTTGTTGTTACTCCCCAACGAGGGAATAGTTGCGTAAATAGTTGGTGAGTTGAACCAAAAATAGCGCGTGACGAAACAATATGGTCACCACTTTCAACAATACCTGCAAAAGAGGCAAAGACTGCTGCCATACCCGAAGAGAAGGACAGCCCAGCTTCTGCTTCCTCTAGGATACAAACTTTGTTAATAAGCTCTGAAGTATTTGGATTGGCATAGCGGGAGTATATCATTCCTTGCTCTTCATCAGCAAAAATAGCTCTTCCCTGTTCTGCGCTATCAAAGATAAAACTAGAAGTAAGATATAGGGGCACCGAATGCTCACGTGTTGCAGAACGATCGGCTTGTTCGCGGATGATTTTAGATTGATCTTTGTTCATGATGAGGTAAAGGTACAAGTTGTAAATTTTATTTTTTATATTTTATCAAATAATTTTGCGTAAAAAATAATCAGTAGAACAACTTAGGTTTTGTAAATTTATAAGATTCCAATCTCAAATAACAGCCTATCATACAGTTAAATCGATTGTAATGCGATTCATTTAGTTTTGTCAATATTGATTCGATTCTGAATAAGTACTATTAAAAAGCTAGGATAAGTGTGGTATAGGTAGATGTGAAGCTTTAAATTTTGATAATTATCATAGTTTATGATGTATTGCGAAGGTATAAAAAGAGCGGAAGTGTATGGGTACATTTCCGCTCTTTTTATTATTGCCGAATGATTTTTTATTTTTGAGGCATATGTTTCGCCATTTCATCCATAGAGAATCCTAATCCTTTAGCAACTCCTAGTCCTAAATTCATGTCGGCTCTAAACCAATGGCACAGTTGTCGCATAACAATTTCATCTCGTTTTGGTCCTTCAATTCCGGACATAGCACCTACTATATTTTGAATGAGATGTTCTTTCTGTCCAGCATCCAATAAACGGTATAAATCACCTGGCTGGGTATAATGATCATCCTCACCAGGAGCGTTGCGGTCATAATTATCAGCCACTAGGCTATCTACTTGCAATGCAGGTTCCTTGTAGGATTGGTCTTCGTAATGACCATCAAAACTATTTGGATAATAATTTGGAGCTGCCCCTTGATTCCCATTGACAGTCATCTGACCATCACGTTGATAATTATTAGTCATAAAAGGACATCTGTTCACAGGAATCTGTTCATAATTTCCCCCTAGACGATAACGTTGAGCATCAGGGTAAGATAATATACGTCCCTGTAGCATTTTATCTGGTGAGAATCCAATTCCATCTACAATATGTGCCGGAGCAAAAGCCACTTGTTCTACATGAGCGAAGTAATTATCTGGGTTTTGATTTAATTCCATTTCACCAACCTCGATGAGAGGATATTCTTTCTGTGACCATACTTTTGTTAAGTCAAATGGATTCCAACGGAACGTTTTAGTCTCCGATTCTGTCATGACTTGGATATAAAGCTTCCATTTCGGAAAATCACCCTTCGCAATAGCTGTATGTAAATCACGTTGTGCATAATCCATATCTTTAGCGCGCATTTCATCAGCTTCTGCACCTGTCAAATTTTTTATTCCTTGTTGTGTTCTGAAGTGGTATTTGATATAGACACGTTCATTTTGCGCGTTGATCATAGAGTACGTATGACTTCCATAACCGTGCATATGTCTGAATCCAAATGGCGTTCCACGATCGGACATCAAAGTCGTTACTTGGTGCAATGATTCGGGATTGAGTGACCAGAAGTCCCAGACCATGGTTGCCGATTTACAGTTAGTATGAGGATCTCTCTTTTGAGTGTGAATAAAATCAGGAAATTTTTTAGCATCCTTGATAAAGAAGACTGGCGTGTTATTACCGACCAAGTCGTAGTTTCCATCTTCGGTATAAAATTTAACAGCAAATCCGCGTGGATCACGTTCGGAATCTGCCGAACCTCTTTCTCCTCCGACAGTTGAAAAGCGAATGAATAATTTTGTTTGCTTTCCAATACCATTAAAGAGTTTTGCTCTTGTGTATTTCGAAATATCATTGGTTACCGTGAAGGTACCATAGGCACCAGAACCCTTAGCATGTACAATACGTTCCGGAATACGTTCTCGGTTGAAATGAGCCAGTTTTTCATGGAGGAAATAATCTTGTAATAGCACCGGACCTCTTGGGCCAATTGTCATCGTGTCTTCGTAGTTTACAACAGGAGCGCCCGATGCTGTTGTAATTTTTTTGTTTCTATTGTCTTCCATTTTTAAAAAATTTATGAGTTTTCCCCTATTGTTCTACAACAAATTTAAATGAAATGAATGAGCTTATCTTATTGATAATCTTGATGCCTTATCAAGATTAGTGATGACTATTTTGTATATGTAATATAAATATAATCAATCGATTGCTTGAGGAAAATGATTTTGTTAGATTTTTAATACCCTAAAATTAAACTATATTTAAACCTTAAAACCTTTATCTAATTATATGTTTACTTTTCTATTCTCTAGTCTTCTCTGGGTAAATGGTAGTTTTTTGCTATCTGAACCGGTAAATCCACCAAAACCTTATGGAGCACTTCCTTCCGAACGGCAGTTGAAATGGCATGAAATGGATATGTATTGTTTAATACATTATACACCAACTACCTTCCAAAATAAGGAGTGGGGATATGGTGACGCAGATCCTGCTATCTTTAATCCTACAAATTTTGATGCTAATCAAATTGCTAAGGCAGCGGCTTCTGGGGGCTTTAAAGGGCTCATCTCTGTTGCAAAACATCATGATGGCTTTTGTTTATGGCCAACAGCCACGACAACTTATAGTGTAGCGTCATCTCCCTGGAAACAAGGAAAAGGGGATATGGTTAAAGATTTTATGACTGCGACGCATGCAAACAACATGAAATTTGGTGTTTATCTTTCTGCTTGGGATCGAAATGATACCAGATATGGAACAGCCGCTTATGCTGATGCATACCGGGCGCAATTGACTGAGTTAATGTCTAATTATGGTGAATTGTTTACCTCTTGGCATGATGGCGCCAATGGTGGAGATGGTTATTATGGAGGTTTAAAAGAGAAAAGGACGATTGACCGCAACACCTATTATGCGTGGGAGGAGAAAACTTGGCCAATCGTTCGTAAACTGCAACCGATGGCCATGATTTTTAGTGATGTTGGTCCAGATATGCGTTGGGTAGGAAATGAAAGTGGATTTGCGGGAGAAACCTCATGGGCTACATTTACGCCGGAAGGCCTTGATGGGAAAAAAGCAGTTCCTGGATTGGTAAATGAAAAAACACTGACTTCAGGAGTAAGAAATGGGAAATACTGGATTCCTGCGGAATGTGATGTACCACAACGACCAGGGTGGTTTTATCATGCCGAGCAGAATGCGAAAGTAAAAACACCAACTGAACTGTTTGAGATCTATCTGAAATCTGTAGGCCGTGGTGCAAATATGAATCTTGGATTGGCACCGATGCCATCAGGACAACTGCATGAAAATGATGTGAAATCACTTGAAGCTTTCGGAAGAAAGGTGAAAAAAACGTTTGAAAATAATTTAGCAAAAGATGCGCAGATTACGGCAACAACTACTCGCGATCATGAAACTGGAGAATACGGGACGAAATATATTATCGATAATGATCGCTATAGCTATTGGGCAACCAATGATGATGAGCATCAAGCTGCTCTGGAAATTAAATTGAAATCAGCGCAAACATTTGATATTATCCAGATCAGAGAAAATATTAAATTAGGACAACGTCTGGATAGTGTTTTAGTTGAGCAGAAAGTGAATGGGCAATGGACCTTGCTCACTAAAGCTACCAGTATCGGAGCAAATCGATTAATGAAACTGACGAAGCCCATTACAACGGATGAACTACGAATTCAATTATTTGCACCTGTAGCGATTACAGTAAGTGATTTTGGTTTATTTAAAGAATTTGATGAATCTTTTGAATTTGAGGATACTGGATTCAAAAAATTAAGTGCAAGGCAGTTTACGGCAGCAGCTTTTACGGAATCGGCAAAAGCAATAGATAATAATGCGGAAACTTTTGCAACAGTCACTGCTTATGAGAAAGGATTTGTTTTTGAATTGAAAGAAGCGATTAACGGGTTTGGATACTTACCTCGTCAAGATGGTAAAACAATCGGTACAGCTACGAAGTACAAAATTTACAGCAGTCAAAATAAACAGCAATGGGAACTTTTGAAGGAAGGTGAATTTTCAAATATCAAAGCAAATCCGATTTTACAGCAAATCATTTTTGACGATGTTGTAAAAGTAAAATACATCAAATTTGTTCCAACGGAAACGTTAACCAAAAATGTATTCACAGTAGCATCCTTTGAATTATATTCTAAGTAAGAAATGAAAGGTATAACAAAATCAACATTATTTGCGCTGGCAGCCATGACTTGCTTGCAGGCGCAAGCGCAAAAAAGAGACGCTTTAACCATGTGGTATGACAAACCTGCCAACCGCTGGGAAGAAACGCTTCCTTTAGGCAATGGGTTAATCGGAATGATGCCTGATGGGGGTATTCAGTCTGAATCATTGGTATTAAATGAAATTTCCATGTGGTCGGGTTCTGCCGAAGACCCTAATAATTATAACGCATATAAGAGTGTCAGTGAAATTCAGAAGTTATTGATAGCTGGAAAGAACAAAGAAGCAGAAGAACTGGTCAATAAGAATTTTGTCTGTAATGGCCAAGGATCTGCTTTCGGAACCGGAGCCAATGCACCTTTTGGTTGTTATCAGAATTTTGGATTTCTAAAATTCAATTTTAAACTAAGTGCTGAAGGTGTTTCAAATTATGAAAGATCCTTAAATATTGGCAATGCAACCGCGCAGACTTCCTTTACTGTAGGAGGAGTGGATTATAAGAGGACTTATTATACTTCTTTTGATCAAAATGTAGGTGTTGTACACTTAACTGCTTCAAAGAAAAAAAATATCAGTTTTGCTATTGCCTTAGAAAGAGCTGAAAATATTGATTCTTATCAAGTTAAAAATGGGGAGATTATTTTGCAGGGTTCTTTGCCAGATGGTAAAGGCGGCAAAAACTTACAGTTTGCGAGTAAAGTGAAGATTAGATTTAAGGGCGGAAAACTAACGGATGATGGTAAGCAATTGATCTTGACAGGTGCCGACGAAGCTACTGTTCTTTTTGCAGCGAGTACGAATTACTATGGAACTGATCCACAACAGGTGATCAGCCAGGATATCGCTACTGCTGAAAAAATAGCACAAGAAAAGCTCTATAGCAATCATAAAAAAGCATTTGCAAAGAAATTTGATCGTGTTGCTTTAACCATCGCAGATGATCAGACTAAGGTGAATATTCCGACTGGAAAACGTTTACAGCAATTTTTTGAAAATCCAGCCTTAGATAATGGATTGGCCGCATTATATTTTCAATTTGGCCGCTACTTGAGTATTTCAAGCACAGCTCCCGAACACAAGAATGCATTACCTCCAAATTTGCAGGGATTATGGGCACATCAGATTCAAACACCTTGGAATGGGGATTATCACTTAAACATCAATGCACAAATGAATCACTGGGGAGTGGAAGTAAGTAATCTATCTGAATACCATACCCCTTTTATTGCCCTGATCAAGCGTATTGCAAAGACAGGTGAAAAAACGGCTAAAGCTTATTACAATGCGCCAGGATGGGTCGTTTATATGATGACAAATGTTTGGGGTTTCTCAGCACCCGGAGAAAATGCATCTTGGGGGTCGAGTACAGCTTCAGGATGGTTATGTAATCACCTGTGGGAGCATTATCAATTTACTCAGGATAAAGCCTATTTAAAAGAAGTTTATCCTGTATTAAAAGGAGCAGCAGAGTTTTATGATTATATTTTAGTTAAGGATCCTAAGACAGGCTGGTTGGTTACTTCACCTTCAGTTTCTCCAGAAAATGGATTTCGTCTTCCAAATGGTGAAGTCGCATCAGTAGTGATGGGACCTACGATTGATAACCAAATTGTTAGAGAACTTTATGGGAACTTGATTCAGGCGGATAGTCTTTTGCAATTAAACGATCCTTTTATTCAAAAGTTAAAAGATAAGTTGACACAGATTCCACCAGCAGTAGTGGTAAGTAAAAGCGGCCGTGTGCAAGAATGGTTGGAAGATTATACTGAAATAGAACCAAAACATAGACACGTTTCACATTTATATGGATTATATCCGGCTCATTTCATTTCACCACAACAAAATAAAGAGTGGGCAGAGGCCGCTCGTAAAACATTAGAAGTAAGAGGAGATGAGGGGACAGGCTGGTCTCGCGCATGGAAGATTCTTTTCTGGGCAAGGTTGCAAGATGGTGACCATTCTTTAGAAATTTTAAGACAATTGCTCAAACCAGCTTTTGTTAATGAAACGACCTATCAAGGAGTCGGAGCAGGTACTTACCCTAATCTGTTCTGTGCACATCCGCCGTTTCAGATAGATGGTAATTTTGGAGGTTCTGCCGGAATTGGAGAAATGCTTCTCCAAAGCCATTCCGGATTTATTCACCTACTGCCGGCATTGCCAAAAGCATGGAAAGATGGCGCCGTAAAAGGATTGAAAGCTAGAGGAAATTATACGGTTGATATGACTTGGAAGAATGGACAGATCACCAATTATAAAATAACGGGACCAAATAAAACTGTTGTTAAAGTATTAAATGGATCGACATACGAAAATTATAAAATAAAATAATTTATAAATAAAATTCTGTAAATTGGTTGTAAATTCATGATGAGTTTACAACCAATTTTTTTATGAACCAACCACTTTACTATTGTCTGATATGTTTCGTCTTTTTTATAAGTTCATGTCAGTCCAATCCAGAAAAAAAGCAGGAGAAAAAAGGAACACCAATTGTCTATAAAATTACGGGGTCTTTAAATCCCGAAGTAAATGGTACCGTTTATTTGCAAGATCACGATAATTCCATGCAGCAGTTTCGTCGAGCTAAAGTAGAACAAGGCAAGTTCGTTTTAGAAGGCGAGTTGGTCATTGATGCATTTTATGATCTGATCATCAGGTCCGATTCGGGAGCTGTGAAATCCTTTAATTATAGCACGCCCCTTTATGTGGAAGCTGATGCTGATTATGATGTTGCTATCAAGGAAAAAGGCGATCATTTTAGTATTGAGGTAAAAACAAATTCATTGACGACAAATGAACTGATAGCATTCAATAAAAACAAAGAAAAAGTACAGCACGAATTAGATGAACAGCTTGCCAAATACAGCGACGAAACTGCTGCTTTGAATGCTAAGCTCATGAACTTTAGCAGAGGACAAGAGTCTGTCTATAATCAAACTATAGATAGACTTGAAGAAATAACAAAACAGTCGAATGAAATTCGGGCTAGAAAAGATGATAAAAGATTTTACGAAGAATATGTTTTGAATAGCAAACAAAAAGCATCATTTCTGATTCCCTATTCCTTTAAGTACATCAGCCTGAATAAGGAGAATTATAAAGATTATGATCAAATTTTAGCACATTTAGATCCTGCTATTCAGAAACACCCACTTGTTAAAGCAGCTGTTGCAAAAGTAGATGATGTCAAGAATTATTATGCTAATATGCCTGTTTTTCCGGCTATTACTCCTCGTAATCTAAAAGGTGATTCTTTGAAGTTTGACCAGCTAGTAGATAAGAAAATGATAATTGTTGCGGTTTGGTCAAGTAAAGGCAAAAATTCAAAAATGGATTTACCGGTTTTAGTACGCAAAGAAGCCGAATTGAAAAAAATGGGTGTTGAAGTTGTGTATTTGACCGATGATGAAGATTATGAACGTTGGAGGGCAAGCAATCGACAAATCGGATTAGGAATGAACAGTTATTTGTTAAACGTGACTGATCGTGATTTTATCGAAAATAGCTATAATGTTATTGGAACCCCACGATACTTATGGCTGGATCCAAAATCAAGAACTGTTATTGAACTGGCAGGTGCAGATCCAACGTTACCAGATTTTATTAAAAATGTCAAGAATAAATTATAATACAATTTACGTTTATTGTCCGCTATAATGTTTAAATTTGAATAATTAAACAATATCTGTTTTTTTGTAGCTATTTGTAAGAATGAAAATTGTTCAGTTTACCGTTCCTGTCCCCAATCAAGGTTCCGTTTGTGTACAAGAAGATCTGTTGGTTGAATTTTACAGCAACTATCATCGACATAAAGAAATCCAACTGACATACATTCTAAAGGGGGAAGGTACTTTTTTGATTGGCAATTTTACACATCAATTCAAACAAGATGAAATTTATATTGTAGATGCCGATGAACCGCATATGTTTCAACGATCTGAGCTAGTTCCTGATCCTGATTTAAAAGAGCAGATCCATGCGATTCATATATTCTTTGATTACGCCCGGTTTAAAGATTTCTTACAATTGCCGGAATTGACAGAAGTCCGTTCATTTCTAGAAAATATCAATGTAAGTAAAAAACTGGACGCCGCTTCAAATCCAGGGATCAAACGTAAGTTTTTACAGATTAATGAGACGGATGGGTTAGATCGTTTAACGGCATTTATGGGGCTTGTCGATTATTTAGCTGAAAAAGTAGATCTATGGACTTCACTTTATACAGGAATTCCTCAAAAAAAGTATTCTGACGCAGAAGGGATTCGCATTAATGATATTTTTCAGTATACATTTAAGCATTTTGAGAAAAAGATAGCCTTGGAAGATATCGCGGCAATTGCCCATATGACACCGCATGCCTTCTGTAAATACTTTAAAAAACACACCCGAAAAACTTATATTACTTTCCTCAATGAAATTCGCATTGAGCAAGCTTGTAAAATGCTGATACATGGTCTTTCTGAGAATGTATCGGATATCGCTTTTAAAACCGGCTTTAATAATGTGGTGAATTTTAATCGTGTATTTAAAAAAATCACGAAGGTATCTCCCAGTGAATACCTGATGCAGCACAAAATTAAAGACATGAACTAATACCTAATCAATACCTATCGTAATGAATATCAGATTACAGCATTTCCTTTTTAGTTTTATATTTTTATTTCTCCTGTTTCCCAATTGTTTTGCACAGCGTTATGCGATCGATACGTTACAATATCAAGGTACTGATCAAAAGGTTGTCAACCTAGTGATCTTGGGCGATGGTTATACACAGGCGCAGTTGATGGATTTTGAAGAAGATGCCAAACGTTTCACAGATTATTTCTTTCAAACGGAACCCTTTCGTCAGTACAGTAATTACTTTAATGTATTCGCGATTAAAACACCGTCTTTAGAATCTGGAGCTGTACATGCTTGTACTGCCAGTGACTGTGTACACGGCAATACGGATTTGAGTCAATATCCAGCCCGCTTTAATAAGTTTACAAAAAAATATCCAGTTCCTATTGCATCACCTAATACCATCTTTGGAAGCAGTTTCGATAACGGAGGACTGCACCGGCTGGTGGTACCACAAAAGTATCAGGTTATCGAGCAGGTATTAAAGGAGCATATTCCCAATTATACACAAGTTGTGATTTTGGTAAACTCTCCCTTTTACGGAGGTTCTGGTGGTAAGTATGCGACAGCAACCGTTAACTTTATGAGTAATGATATTGCTGTTCATGAGATCGGTCATTCTTTTTCTATTTTAGCCGACGAATATTGGGCAGGTAATCAATATGCAATTGAAGGTCCTAATCGTAGTCAGGAGTCTGATCCGACAAAGGTTCCTTGGAAGAATTGGGTCGGGACACAAGGTGTTGGTGTATATTCTTACGGAGGATCAGGATCAAAGTCGACTTGGTTTAGACCGCATGAATTTTGTAAAATGCAATACTTAGTGGCTCCTTTTTGTGCTGTTTGTCAAGAAGTTTTTGTAGAGACCATACATCAGAAAACAAATCCAATTCTAGCTACCCTGCCAGTCGCGAGTAAACCTGTAGATGCAGATAGCATGTCTGTTTTCTCTTTAAAATTGTTAAAACCATCCCCCAATACACTTGAAGTGAAATGGTATCTTAATAATCGGTTAATTGATCAAAATATTGACTCTATTTATTTGAATATGGGTATGCTTGAAGTGGGTGTAAACCAATTAAAAGCGATTGTGAAAGATACAACTTCATTAGTTCGTATCCATTCTCATCAACAGCATGTTTATGAAACAGTATGGTCTATTAACAATAAAATGGACTGCGCACTCGCAATGCCACTTTCAAACTGGGGCGATACGCTCGAGACCTGTTATAATGGCGGACAGGTACTATCCATAAAACATGCAAGTCGTGGATTGACTTACAATTGGTATAGCGAACATCAATTAACAGTTCCTTTCGCTACTGGATCGAATGTGAGTGTCAATAATATCCATGAATCTACTGTTTATTTCGTGGAAAGTATGTGGCAGGGCAAAAAATCTGAAAAAAAGAGAATATTAGTTAAAGTTTTTGATAAAGTTGAAAAACCAAAAGGTGCGAAAGTACGATTCGATAAGAAGTTGAATAAAATACGTGTTACTTTGAGCGAAAAGATTGATGATCGTTACAATTACTTATGGTGTAACGAAAATGGTACATTATTATATGAATGGGATGAGTTTAATGGCGAATATGTTTCTCCAAAAGGAAATAACAATGAATTACTGTTAAATAAATCGAATTCAAATTCAAAAATATATGTGATAAAAGTTAATAAAACAACAACGTGCCGTAGTGAAAAGTTGGAGATTTTAATTTCAAAGTTTTAATACTCTACTTAAGTAGGTATCTTTAAGGTTATTTATATATTATAAACCATAGATATTTTATGAAAAAGAATGTTAAATTTAATTTTAACATATTTTCTTTGGTATTCATCTTTTTATTAGCCGTTGCTTCATCATGTCAAAAGAACAAGAAAATTTCAGATGAATTAGACGAAAATGTGTTCTCAGTAAAGTTCAAAATTAAAGATTTTGAAAGTATTGTATCGCCGCTTCAAAGGGCAAATGGCGCTAGGAAATTAGTTTCCTCAAAAGCCTCTGTTAATTCTCAGGAAGAAACTTTATTTAAATGGGACTTCGATCTAGGAAATGCAGATCCTATTATTGCATTTAATCCGTTACCTGTTATTGATTATAATAATGGGAAAGTTGATTACGGTTTTACCGCAGGATGGCCTACTACAGGCAAATCAATTAGTTTTAGAGGGGTGGAGTCAATCCTTTTTAAACTTCCCGCACAGCAGATCGAATTGCTCAGTAATCTGAGTCTAGATGTGAATAGTTCGGGGACAGGTCCACGTGCCTTATTGATCGATTATTCGACCGATAAGGGTTCAAACTTTTCGAAATTGTCGGATACGATTCACTATCCACTGGATTTAACAAGCACCGGTATATCAAAGCTCCCAATCTCTCAATCTCTGAATGCGATACCGGTTATGGGTAAAGATGCCGTTTGGATACGTATACGTTTGTATTCCGGTAAACGCCCGCCTGGAAGCATTTATAATCCGACCAGCAGTACATTTAAACTTGATAATGTTTTGATTACTGGAGTTGTGAACGATACAGCATTACAAAACAAATTATATTATCATATTTATAATGCTTCAGGTAATGAACTGGTCAAACAGGGCGGTATCTCAGCAGCGGAAACTTTTGCGGTTGATCTGCCATTGGGGACATATTATTTGAGTGTACTGACAAAAAATTCCAATAGTCCTATCGTGTTTGCTAATAGTACCAATCGCAATGGATTTTATATCAGTAATTCATTTATGGAGAAGGAAGCCGAGATTTATGCGGTTCGAGATACCTTTGAGGTTAAACAGTCTATAGAAAGGACATTGCTATTAAAACGTTTATACAGTGAGGTGAAAGTAGAGTTTACCGATATAGTTGATTTAAGTCATATTGATAGTATCCGAATACAGCAAAAGCATCCCGGCTTTTATTATTATCCCTTTAGTAACAGCAGCAACAGTCAGTTGGATGCGACTTTCTTGAAGATCGAACCCAATTTTACAGAGAATAATAAAAGTTTCTTTTTTAATCAATTTATGGGGTTTCATGATACAAATAAAACGATCAAGTATGAACTCACCGTTTACGAAAAGGGATCTGTTATTAGATCATTTGAATTAAAAAGTGAAGTTAAGAATAATATGCAGGTTCTTTTTAAGGGCTTATTATTAGAAGAAATCAATCCTGGACAAGGATTTATAATACGGAAGAATGAAAAATGGGATGGAAACATCGATGTTGATTTTTAAAGTTAAATATCGACAACCAACGTTGTTTAATTAAATTTCGAAACAAAAAAAGAGCTTGCCGTTCAACAGCAAGCTCTTTTTTGTTTATTTAAGAGATTACAATACTTTTTTCAAAAGTGTGTTCCAACCAACTAGATCAGCAACAAATTTCTCTAAGTCTGCAATTGCTACACGTTCCTGTTGCATGGAGTCACGGTGACGGATCGTAACCATATTGTCTTCTAATGACTGATGGTCTACTGTGATACAGATTGGCGTACCGATTGCATCTTGACGACGGTATCGTTTACCAATTGAATCTTTTTCATCATACTGTACATTGTAATCCAATTTTAATACAGCCATAATCTCACGTGCTTTTTCTGGAAGACCATCTTTTTTTGTTAAAGGTAAGATGGCCGCTTTAACAGGTGCAATTGCAGGAGGGAATTTCAATACGACACGTGAATCTTGCTTTTCAGGTGTTGAAAGATCTTCTTGAACCAATGAATTACATAGAACTGTTAAGAACAGACGATCTAAACCGATAGAAGTTTCGACTACGTAAGGGATATAGTTCTGATTGATCTCTGTATCAAAATATTGCATTTTTTTACCAGAGAATTCTTGGTGTTGTTTTAAATCAAAATCAGTTCTGGAGTGGATACCTTCAACCTCTTTAAATCCAAATGGGAAATTGAATTCAATATCTACTGCCGCATTCGCATAATGAGCTAATTTATCGTGATTGTGGTAACGGTAGTTATCAGGGTTGAAACCTAAAGCTAAATGCCATTTAAGACGAGTTTCTTTCCATTTATTGTACCATTCCATTTCTGTACCTGGGCGAACAAAAAATTGTAATTCCATTTGTTCAAATTCACGCATACGCATAATGAATTGACGAGCAATAACTTCGTTACGGAATGCTTTACCAATTTGAGCAATTCCGAAAGGAATTTTCATGCGGCCAGTTTTTTGAACATTTAAGAAGTTAACAAAAATACCTTGAGCAGTTTCGGGACGTAAGTATACTTGTTCAGCACCATCTGCCATAGCACCCATTTGGGTAGCAAACATCAAGTTGAACTGACGTACATCAGTCCAGTTTTTAGTTCCAGAAACAGGACAAACGATATTGTGATCTTCAATAATAGTTTTTAAACCAGCAAGATCATCAGCATTCAAGGCAACGTTCAATGCTTCTAATAGCGCAGCCGCTTTTTCAGTTTTACCATCAGCTTCGTAACGCGCTATTTTATCTTCGATCAATTGATCTGCACGGTAACGTTTCTTAGAATCTTTGTTGTCGATCATTGGATCATTAAACCCGTCCACGTGGCCTGAAGCTTTCCAGGTCGTTGGGTGCATAAAGATAGCAGCATCGATACCGACAATGTTTTCATGCAATTGCACCATGGATTTCCACCAATAGGTCTTTAAATTATTTTTTAATTCAGAACCTAATTGACCATAATCATAGACAGCACTTAAGCCATCATATATTTCACTTGATTGGAATACAAAACCATATTCCTTAGAGTGGGATACTATACTTTTAAAGAAGTCGTCTGTTTGTTTGCTCATAAGTAGCAAATATAAATATTAGTATTTAGATTTTAGATAGTCGTACTTAGATAATGATAATCGTATGCAGGCCATGTATATAAATGCATGGTCGGTTGCTGTTTTATCATGATTCTAGTACTGTCAAATATTATTTTATAAGATCGCGAATTTGTTGAGATGCATTCTTATTGTCCACCTTTTTAATGATGTGAGCAATATTTCCTTGTTCATCAATAACAAATGTTGTGCGTGCAGTTCCCATATACTTTTTACCGTACATGTTTTTTTCTACCCAAACACCATAATCATTGACAATTTTCTGATCTTCATCAACCAGTAATTGAAAGGGAAGTTCATGTTTGTTGATGAACTTTTGATGAGAAGCTTCTCCATCGATACTTACCCCGATAATTTCAAATCCATCTTTCTTTAAAGACTGATAATTATCTCTAAAATTGCAAGCCTCTGTTGTGCAACCTGGTGTATTATCTTTTGGGTAGAAATATAAAATCACCTTCGTTCCAATAAAATCTGACAAAGAAATACTTTCTCCATTTTGGTTCTTAGCCGTTATTGCAGGCGCTTTCTGTCCTATTTCTAATGTAGCCATATGTGTTATTAATTAATCTAATGAACAAGATACTGATTATCTGGTGAAACTTGCTTCATAAACTCTGACATTATCTTTCCAGTCTTTGACCTCCAGCTTAAAGCTATGTTTTCCGGATCCTAAAGTGGATTCGAAGTTATGCCAGATATGACGATTTTTTGGGTCATATTTCATCAGCACCCATTCGCCATCAATGTAAGCATTGAATGACTGTATCCCGGATAGATTATCAGAAATGGTAAAGTCAATTTGCTTTTGTGCACTGACATTTTTATTGTTAATGAGATTACGGGCTATGATGGTTGGAGCTATCGTATCAACTGCTACATAGAAGTCGCCAAAACTGCGTACCAACGCTGTTACTAAACCATTTTCATATTTTCCACCCTGTGCACCACCATCTGTTGAAACGAGAAGAGCTTTACTGTACAGTTCTTTCGTCAGGTCGGCAGTTGGCCTAATACTTAATGTGTAAGAACCAAATACAGGCGTAAATTTATTATGGACGCGATGTAATTGAGAATAACCGTTGGCTGGTTTTTGACCTTCACTATAAGTAAAGTTTAAATTGTCATATAGCGTATTTTTGGGTATGGTTACTTTAAAATTGTCTGCTTGGTAAATGTTGTCCAGTAGGAAGTTGAAGTATTTACCAGCGTTTGACGGATTGTTTTTGACTACATAGTTTGCATTTCGTCGCACTTCGAAATTTATTTCTGTGGCATTGCCCTGAACATCTTTGACAACATAACGAACCTGATGTACTTTATCATCTTTAAGTTCCATAACACCGCTGTTGTCCAATTGTGCATAGATATCGATTGGATTTCCCGGTTGCTTAAAACTCTTTTGTACACGTACATTTGATTTTTTCCAATAAGGATAATCGATATAGGAATGGATAGCACGGGTCTTATCAAAAGGAATAGCTTCGAAAAGTACAGTACTGATATTTTTATTATCTAAAAATAATTCTATTGAATATACACCGTAAGTAAAGGAGATTCCTTTACGCCTATCTACGGTGTTGATCCCTAAACCAAATTTACCATTAACAGGAATCGGTGAGCTACCGGCAAGACTATAATTTCCATTGGCCAATGCTTTTACAGTCTGATGCCTTCGGGGTGTATTTTCATCGAAAATTGGATTGTCCAGATCATATAGTGTTACACCTCGTATGATAGGCTTAATACCATCTGGAAATGTAAGTCCAAAAAGTTGTGTGTTGAAAGGAAGCTGCTGTTTTGTATCGCGAATTTCAAAATGAAGATGTGGACCTGCAGATCCTCCTGTATTTCCTGAGTTTGCCAGAAGTTGTCCTTTCTTCAATTTGAACTGACCAGGTTTTAGAAATAGGTCGACGTCAAAACGTTTTTGTTTATACTGCTCTGCTTTTATAAAAGCATTGAGCTCATTATTGAAGCTTTCTAAATGTAGGTATACAGAAGTATAGCCATTGGGATGATCGAGGTAAACGGAATTCCCTCCACCCCCGATCTGTACACGGATACGCGAAACAAAACCGTCTGCAACGGCATATACTGGTATATTTATTTTTTGTTGCGTCCGATAGTCATCACCGCCATGGAAATGTGTTGCTCTCAATTCTCCGAATGAACCCGAGGCTTGCGGAGCAATATCCATAGGCGGTCTAAAATAATTTTGAGGGTATTGACGATGTTTGATGATATCCTGTGGATGGAGTGTGTTGGAAACAAGTGCAAACATCCCGATTATTGCGGTTAATTTTTTCATAGACCTTACTTTATGGTGCAACTAAACATTTGTTTCTCACCAATAAAACCAACTAAAGTATCACCGATTACAACGGGACCAACTCCTGCAGGAGTACCTGTGTAAATAAGATCTCCCTTTCGTAAAGTAATGAACTTGGAGATATAAACTATCAAATCGTCATATGAAAAAATCAGATCCTTTGTATTTCCCTGCTGCACGGTTTCTTTGTTCTTTAGCAAGGAGAAATCAAGATTTTTAAGATCATCAATCTCTTCCTTTGGAATCAACGGGCTGATGACAGCTGAGCCATCAAAAGATTTTGCTAACTCCCAGGGAAGACCCTTCTCTTTGTGTTTTTGTTGTATGTCTCGCGCTGTGAAGTCAATACCGAGTCCGATGGCATCAAAATATGTGTTTGCGAATTTTTGGCTTACATGTTTTCCTTCTTTACAGATGCGTAATACGATTTCCGCTTCGTAGTGAATGTCGTTAGAAAACTCTGGATAATAAAAGTCTTTGTTATCCTTCAATAAAGCGGTGTCGGGTTTCATGAATACAACAGGCTCTTGTGGGATAGGGTTGTTCAGTTCTTTAGCGTGGTCTACATAGTTACGGCCTATAGCAATGACTTTCATCTTGATCTTTCTTAAAGTAAAGCACCTGGATATATGCGTTGATGGTGCGGAATATACAAACTTAGCAAATGTAGAAAGTAATTCAAATTGATTCGGATCAAATTGGGAAAGTGTTATAATTTAATAGGGAGTTAATAGGGGGATAATAGGGGGATAATAGGGGTATAGCCCTACTAACTCCCTATTAAAACTGACTAAACAATATTTTATACCTAAATTAATGTATAATTTTGTATATATTTGGTATTGAGGAGTGTAAGAGGATTTGAAAACCAAATAACTATTTAAACCAATGGCAATTCAAGAGAACGGTCCTAATGGACCTTTTAAAGGTAAAGTAGGTTCAGTATATGGCTATAAGCTCAATGGTCAAAATATTATTAGAGGTGCTCGAAATAAAAATAGAAAGCCTCCAACCGAAGCTATGTTAATGAATCAGCAGAAGATGAAGGTTGCGAATAATTTTATTGTATCTGTAAAAGCTTTAATGCAGTATGGCTATCGTCATCAAGCTCCAAAGGGAAGTATAATTGGACCATTTCAGACAGCGCAACAACATATCTTAAAGGACACGATGGAGCTGGATGCTGATTGCCAATATTATGTTAATGTTGAAAAAGTTTTTGTATTTAGAGGTCCGCTTTCTCCTCCGACAGGTTGTTCTGTTGAAAGGCATGGCAAGATGTTGCATATGAAATGGATCGTTAATGCCGATTATAAGGATAAAATGTACAAAATGAGCTTCGCATTATTTAACACAAAAGAATTTATGCAACTTGACATCGGTGTCGCTGAGGTTAATTAAGGCTCTTGTACAGTACCATTAATTGGATCTTTTGACGAGAAAACTCCCATTCACGTATATTTTGTAATATGGGATTCGTACCTTGATTTAAATTCCGATTCGGTGTATTGCGGCATAGTTGAGTAGGAATTGCTCTTTGGTTTGACTATTTTTAAAGCATGAAAGATTTAAAAGCCGTATTTTTTGATTTTGATGGGACATTGGTGGATTCTGAACGTTTTTATTTTGAAGCATGGAAGCCAATTCTTAAGTATCATTTTTCAATTGATTTAGATTTTGAGACTTGGATTCAACATTTTGCAGGACATACTTTAGCGCGTAATCTATTGACGATGAAAGAGCTCTGGGACGTAGAGGTAAAGGAAGAATTTATGTGGAAAACCACCAGGGAAAATTATGCGCAGCAAGATATGCTGAGTATCCCCCTAATGCCCCATGCAAGAGAATTGATTCATTTTTTGGTTGAACAGGATATTCAGATCGGATTAGTGACTTCTAATTTTAGGCCAACTGTAGATCGCATGTTGACACATTATGATTTACATGAGCATTTTTCCTGGTTTGTAACTCGTGAGGATGTTGTTAATCCAAAACCTAATCCATCTTGTTATGAAAACGCATTACAGTTATCGGGCTTTAGTAGGGAAGAGGTCGTTGCTATAGAAGATACTGCAACAGGCGCGAGAGCGGCAATCGATGCCGGATTGAAGTGCATTGCTGTCACAAAACAAAAAGCTGAGCGTGATCGTCTGGATTTTGCAACCTATCTTTTTTCAGACTTAAAAGAGGTTAATGCTATCCTGAGGTAGCTTTTTGCATTTTTGTTACAAAAAATTAATCGTTTTAGCTTTGTTATTTTTAATATTATCTTTAATATTACAGCAGTAAGAACACCTTATTATGATGAATCGAAGAACCCTTGTTAAGCAATTGTTTATTATTGCTGGAGGAATTGCTCTATTGCCATCTTGCCTTCGTGAACAAGGAGGAGCATCTATTGTGCTCCAAAATATTAAGTTATCTGCAACAGATGAAGATTTCCTTGCAAAATTAGCTGAAATACTGATCCCTAAGAACGACTCTCCTGGTGGATTAGAGCTGAACTTACATCTGTTTGTGATGAAAATGGTTGATGATTGTGAAAGTCCAGAAAACCAACAGGTATTTGTAAAGGGCATGCAGGCATTAAAGGACAATTCCGAATCGCAGACTTCAGAGGAGCTTTTAACCTCGATAACAACTTTGGAGGGTCAAAAGGAGGGAGATGAAGTTGCTTTTTTTAAGATATTCAAAAATCGGGCTATTCAAGGATATTTAAATTCTGAATACGTGATGAAAAACAAGTTGATATACAAATTGATTCCTGGGCCTTATCAAGCTGCGGTAAAATTGAAAGCGTAAATGGCAAATATTAATATAGACAGTCAAAAAGATAGAACCTACGATGCAATTGTGATTGGATCGGGGATTAGCGGTGGTTGGTCTGCGAAAGAATTGTGTGAAAAGGGATTAAAAACTTTGGTATTGGAGCGTGGCCGTGATGTCAAGCATATCAAAGATTATCCGACAACCAATATGAATCCCTGGGAATTTGAACATCGTAATGAGATGCCTTATGCGATCAAACAGGAGAATCCGATCGTTAGTAAATGTTATGCTTTTCATGAAGATGCTGCTCATTTTTTTGTAAAAGATAAAGAGCATCCTTATGTGCAGGACAAACCTTTTGATTGGATTCGTGGTTACCAGGTAGGTGGCAAATCGTTGTTATGGGCAAGACAGACACAGCGTTGGTCTGACTTTGATTTTGAAGGCCCAGCCCGCGATGGTTTTGCTGTTGATTGGCCGATTCGATATGCCGATTTAAAGCCATGGTACGATTATGTTGAAAAATTTGCTGGGATTGCAGGAGATAAGGATGGTTTGCCGGAATTGCCTGATGGCGAATTTTTACCGGGCTATCCGCTTAATATGGTTGAAAAATATTTCAAACAATCCGTTGCATCCAATTATCCTGAACGGAAGTTAATTTCGGCACGTTGTGCACATCTTTCGAAGCCTAATCAGATTCATTTTGATCAGGGACGTGTGCAGTGCCAAAACCGTACATTATGTCAGCGTGGCTGTCCTTTTGGAGGCTACTTTAGTTCCAATGCGGTGACATTGCCATGGGCAGCAAAAACGGGTAATATGACCTTGCGTCCTTTTTCAGTTGTGCATTCTATTTTATATGATGAGCAAAAAGGGAAAGCTGTTGGCGTTCGTGTTATAGACACCAATACGAAGGAAGAAATCGATTTTTATGCACGCGTTATTTTTGTTAATGCGGCAGCAATTAATACAAATTTGATTTTATTGAATTCTAAATCAAATCGTTTCCCGAATGGATTGGGTAATGATTCCGGTGTATTGGGCAAATATGTTGCTTTCCATAATTATAGTGCCCGGATTTATGCGGAGTATGAAGGATTGCAGGACTATACAACGGAAGGACGAAATCCTGCGGGCGGTGGTTATATTCCACGGTTTAGAAACTTGCATAAGCAGGAAACAGATTATCTCCGCGGATATGCCGCAGGTTTTGGTGCATATCGGGGTAAAGACAGTGACCGAAGCGGAGCAGGTGAATCGTTAAAAAATAACTTACTGAATCCAAAGCTTGGAAATTGGCAGGTTGGCTCTCACATGATGGGCGAAACTATACCAAAAGAGTCTGGACAGGTAACCTTGGATACAAAGAAAATGGATGATTGGGGAATTCCTCTACTCCATATTGCTGTCGATTACGATGATAACGATGCAAAGATGAAGAAGGATTATCTTGATACAATGGAGGATATGTTCCAGACTGCTGGGTTTACAAATATCCGACGTGATGACGGTAACCAGGCTCCAGGTCTTGATATTCATGAGATGGGTGGAGCACGAATGGGATTGGATCCTAAAACATCGATGCTGAATAAATGGAATCAAGTTCATTCTGTACCCAATGTATTTGTTACAGACGGTGCAGCGATGACTTCCACCTCTACACAAAATCCTTCTCTAACATATATGGCTTTTTCGGCCCGTGCAGTGGATTATGCTGTAAATGAGATGAAAAAAGGAAATATCTAAAAAATTTTAAAGATTAAGTTTTTTGAAAAAAAAACTTAATCTTTAAAATTAAAGCACTAATTTAAACCAATCTTAATTATCACAAATTAAGATAAACCAAACCAAATATCTTCACATCCGGTTTATGATACGGCTTAAGGAATGATATTTACAATTTATTTGCTAAAACGATTAAACAAATTATGATATGATGACCAATTTATGTTCGAAACTAAAATGAAAAACTGAATACCCTTTTATCCATTATAATTAACAAACTGAAGTAATAATTTTGTCTGAGTGTCTTTGAAAGGGAATTCTAGCACAATATTTTTTACTCTAAATAGCTAAAACGATTAAACTATTATCAAGCTAAGGATACCTATGCTTGAAATTTTAGATGTACTGGCTATATACGTTGTATAATTAAAAACCAATAAGCAAACATGTTTCTTCTTTTAAACGGTTGAAACAAATAAATAAATCTAAAATCACTTTAAAAATTATGAACAAATTTGACGCAAGAACATTTTTGCAGTTGAAGAAAAATTCTAAATTGTTTTTTTCTTTAGCTGTTATTGCTGGATCTATGCAACAGGTAAATGCCTCGTCCGCTACTTTGTCGGGGTATGCGCATGTATCAAAAGCAAAAGAACTTGTTGCTAAGCAAGGACAGGTTAGTGGTAAAATTGTGGACAGTAGCGGAAACCCAGTTTCGGGTGTAACGGTTTCTGTTAAAGGAACTTCTGTAGGTACCCAGACTTCTGAGACCGGTAGCTTTAGTATTAATGCGAAAGTAGGGGATATGCTGGTCATATCTTCAGTTGGATTTAAGACCGCGGAGACAAGAGTAAGTAGTACCTCAGGTTTAACCATTCGATTGGAATCTGCCGCAGATGTGCTGGATGAAGTCGTGGTAGTCGGTTATGGTACTATGCGTAAATCGGATGTGACAGGATCTATTGCAATGGTGAAAGGTGCTGATATGATTAAAAATCAAGGATTTAGTCCGCTAGATAATTTAAGAGGGAAAGCATCGGGGGTAAATATTTTCTCCAATTCCAGCCAGCCAGGTGCTTATGGTAATCGTGTTATCATTCGGGGTGTTGCTACGATTAATTCTTCATCAAATCCGCTTTATGTAGTGGACGGTGTGGTGATGGAAGATTTTCAATTGCTCAATCCGAACGATATCGAAAATATCGAGGTATTAAAAGATGCTTCGTCTGCAGCAATTTATGGTGCACGAGGTGCAAATGGGGTTATTTTAGTAACTACTAAGCGTGGAAATAAAGATGGAAGACGTACCATCAGTTACCAAGGTTCGGTAGGGATAAGTACTCCACAACGTTATATGGATCTTCTGAATGCGCAGGAGTGGACAGATGCCTTTATGATTGGATTAGAAAATGAAAATAAATATCAAGCTAAATTTTTAAAAGACAAAGATAAAGACTGGAAACCTTGGTCTTTAGATAGAAAAGATTGGTTTAATGACCCTGATTATTTTGATGCCAATGGTAATCCGCTTTATGATACCGATTGGCAAAAAGAGGCTACTCGTACTGCAATTACCCATAATCATCAGTTAAATATTCAACAGGGAGATGATAAATCTTCTGTAGGAGCATTTTTGAATTACACTGATCAGCAAGGGGTAATGAACAACACTTGGAACAAGCGTGTTAACGGAAAGATGGCGTATGATTCGAAACCGACTTCTTGGTTATCAACAGCAATAAATTTATCTGTAAACCATACTTGGGGCCGTTATACTCCTGAAGATGGAGGTGGCCAAGATGCAAGAAGAACAATGATTGAAATGTTACCTTGGTATCCTGTACGCGATAAGCTTGGAAAGTATACAAATTCTTCTTCTTCAACAGTTTCAAAAACTTTAGGATTTGAAGGGATGTCGAATCCCGTTTCTATTTTAGATCTACAAAAGCGTATGCGTTACAATACGCAGATTTTTGGAAATGCCGCGTTGACATTTCATTTAGCCGATGGGTTAGATTTAAAAACACAATTGGGTGTTGATAATCATCAAAAAACTTATCGAGGTTATTCCTCTGTATTGCTGAATAATATATCTGCTCCAAATGGTTGGGCTGAGATTAATCATACCAATACTTTTTACTGGCAAGAAGAGACTTATTTGACTTATAATAAGCAATTTGATAAGCACCGCATTAATGCGATGGCCGGTTTATCTTGGCAGGGACGGACCTATGATTATGATAATTCAAGAACTGAAGGTTTTCAGGATGATTTCTACGAATACTATAATATGGGAATTGGTACGATCCCATCGGCACCAGGATCAAACTGGAATAAATGGACTATGAATTCCTATTTCTTACGGGCGTCCTACTCATACGATAATAGATATTCTGCTACTGTTACCAGCCGTTATGATGGATCATCTAAATTTGGGGAGAATAATAGATATGCTTTTTTCCCGTCAGCTGGTTTAGCTTGGAATGTGTCCAATGAAGATTTCTTGAAAGGTAACGAAACGATCAGTAATCTGAAATTGCATACGAGTTATGGCTTAACAGGAAACTCTGAAATAAGCCCATATAAAAAACTTGCAAATGTAGAAGGAGGAACCATTTTATTAAATGATACCAGACAGCCTTATTCTTTTGTGAATACGATTGCTAATCCAGATTTAAAATGGGAAAAAACAGCACAATATGATGTTGGTGTTGAATTGGGTTTATTTCAAAATCGATTGAATTTCGATATGTCTTTTTATCATAAGAAAACTACAGATTTATTACTTGACGCACCTATTCCAACAGCAACAGGTTTTCCTTCAGTGATGAAGAATATCGGATCAGTTCAAAATCAAGGTTTAGATATGATGATAACAGGAACTATAGTTGCCAATGAAAACTTTAGCTGGAAATCATCTTTAAACATGAACTATAATAAAAATAAGGTATTGAAATTGGGTGATAATAATGCCGACATCTTAATGAACAGTTGGGTTGGTGGCGCCAATAGTATTATTCGTGTAGGAGAAAATTTAAATAGTTTTTATGGTTATCGTAGATTAGGTGTTTATACACAGGCAGATGTTGATGCAGGAAATGCCGAAATACATCAAATCGGAAGGGCTAAACGTACGACAGAAAAAGAGATTATTGGAAAAGGACTGCCAGATTGGACAGGAAGTTTTATTAATAACTTAAGTTATAAGAATTTTGATTTAACATTAGATCTTCAATTTGTAAAAGGTGTAGATGTTATGCAACAATTTTACCACTCTACTTATGACCGTTTTGGAATTACCAATGGTTTAAAAGAAATTTTAACAGATGCCTATAATGGAAGTAATCCGAATACAATGCAACAGGCTATTTACTTGAGTAATGGTGGTCATGCAGGTCAAGATACGAATGTCGATGATGCTTGGGTAGCTGATGGATCATACCTACGTGTGAATATGATTCAGTTGGGGTATACATTCAAACCTGAAGCTTTGAAGAGAGTCGGTTTATCAGCGTTACGTATATACACAAATGCTAATAATCCATTTTTATTGACCTCTAGTAAATTTAAAGGGTATGATCCGGAGAGTACTTCGCAAGGAGAGAACCAATTTGGCCAGAATATGACTTTTTTCTCTTATCCAAGAGCAAAAACTTTTATGTTAGGTCTTAATGTTACATTTTAATTTTGAAAAATCTAATGAAGAAAAATAAATTGTTTTTGTTGTTATTAGCAGGGCTAGCGCTAACGACATCATGTAATAAATTTTTAGAAGAAGCACCTAAATCAACAGTTACTTTAGGATCATACTATGAGACCGAAGATCAGGCAGAAGCAACAATTAATAGTTTGTATAGAAGAGGAGCTTCTCAACGGTACTCTTTTGCTTCTAGTGCATATATAGGTCCAACGGCATCAATAAATACCATGTTAACAGGCTATTTCACTAATAGTTATGAGGGGCAGGAACGTATTTGTTTGTTTTCGCGAGAATTGACTCGTCAAAATAATACAAATTTGATTTCTGGTACCATGAATACCATTTGGGATGAATCGTATAAAACAATTAATATCGCAAATGCAGGATTGAAGTATGTACCTATAATTCCGATGTCTGATCAAAGTAGAAGCTTACTTTTAGCAGAAGCGAAATTCTTTAGAGCCTACAATTACTTTTATTTAGTAAAAACTTTTGGTGATATTCCATTATCTGCAACTGTAATTGAATCTTTGAATGATGATCTTTATTTAGAAAGATCTCCTGCTGCAAAAGTATATGAATTAATCGAGGCCGATCTTAAAGAAGCAGTAAATGTTTTACCAGCAGTTAAGTTTGCCAGTAATGGGCACCGCGTTACAAAATTTGTTGCGGCAATGACATTAGCGAACGTATATTTACAGCAAGGAAAATTTGCTGAAGCAGCAGCAATGGCTCAGATAGTGGTTAATTCTCCTCATAAAATGACGCAAAACTCGGATCTTGCAAGTAATAGTGCTTATAACCAGTTGCGTAAGATCGATGATTTAGATGAGGTGATTTATGCTCAAGAGTATAATGCAACCATTAGCAGCAGCAGCTGGTGGCCAACATATGGATTTAGTTCGTCTGCAGTATCCGTATTTGATAAATATTCGATCTTTGAACGTGTTTTTGGTCCCACAAAACAATTTTTAAATGTGTACGATACAAAAGATTTGAGAATTAAACCTAATCAGTTTTTTCACTGGTCTTATACGAATCCAAAAACATTGGCGAAGTGGGAATCTACTGAAGCTGGTATTTGGTATTATGTGGATGAGGATGCCTTATTAACAACTGGCAAAGGAACAAAAGATTGGAATTTTTACCGCTATCCTGAAGCTTTGTTGATTGCTGCTGAAGCAATTGCTAAAAGTGGCGGTGTTACACCTGAAGCAGCGGGCTACTTAGCGCAGGTTAAGGCCCGTGCGAATACAGAAGGTAAAACTGTTGCTCAATTTACTTCTGATTTACAAGCTTTATCTGTTGATAATTTTGTGAAAGAATGTTGGATTGAACGCTTGAGAGAGTTTCCATTGGAGTTCAAGATGTGGGATGATATTGTAAGAACGAAGATGTTTCCTGTTATCTCAACTACTGATGCTGGTAAAATAGATTTTGTACCCCTTATTGGTGCTAAAAATGCATCAGGTGCAGTATTTAAAGATTCTGATCTATTATGGCCAATATCACCGGATGAAATACAAAGAAATCCTAAGTTAAAACAAAACGAAGGTTATAAATAGCATAATGAGGCTGTCCAATCAAATTGGACAGCCTTTTTTAAGGATCTAATGATGAGAATATTTAGTTTTTACCTACTTTTTAATATTACACTTTTGGCGAATGGTTTACAGGCACAGGAAAAAGTACACTTTGATGTTGCAGCCGCGCAGACTATGAAACAGATTTATCATTTATTTGGCAATGTTGAAAACCAGCTTCTATTGGAAAGGTTTCCTTTTGATGAGGGTTTTAAAGCCGATTATTTGAATAACACCGAACAAGCATCGCAGCAAAAGAAATATGCTTATCTATAGCCTTTTTCGGGTAGTTTTTCAGCTGTTAATGCTTTGATGGAGTTGCCGAAGAAAAAAAGAGAATTTCAGAATGTACTCGATCAAAAAGTATTGGTCGGCCTTGCGGGGTATCGTGATCAAAAACGCCTTCCTGTGGGATATGCATCATACTTAAATAACGCTCCTGTTTCCGATCGCTTTTATGATGATAATATCTGGCTCGGTATTGATTTTACGGATAGTTATTTGTCGACGAAAAAACAAGATTATCTTACTAAAGCGAAGGAAGTGTGGGCGTTTGTGATGAGTGGTGAAGACGACCTAATTGGTGGTGGTATCTACTGGTGTGAACAAAAAAAAGAATCTAAAAATGCATGTTCTAATGCTCCTGCGAGTGTATTTGCGCTTAAGATGTATGAAGCAACGAAGGATAACCACTATTTGGAAGAGGGCAGGAGACTTTACCATTGGACCAAAGAAAAATTAGAAGATCCTAATGATGGCCTTTTTTGGGATAATATGAGCTTAAATGGACATATAGATAAAGCAAAATACTCTTATAATTCGGGTCAGATGTTGCAAGCAGCGGCTTTATTGTACCGGTTGACTCAGGAGAAGCAATATTTGATGGATGCTCAAAAGCTCGGAGAAGCCTGTTATTCTTATTTTTTTCAAGATGTCACAGGACAAGAATTTAAATTGTTAAAAAACAGCAATCTATGGTTTCATGCTGTGATGATGCGGGGATTTATCAGTCTATTTGAACAAGATCATAATCCTAAGTATTTGGCAGTTTTTGCTAATAATCTGCAATATGCCTGGAACCATATGCGAGATGAAAAAGGTTTGTTCTATACGGACTGGACACTTAAAGATAGGAAGGAAACGAAAGGGTTGCTAGATCAGTGTGCATTTGTAGAGATGTATGCGCGACTGGCAAAACTTGGATACTAATAAAAAAATAGGCTGATTATATCAGCCTATTTTTTTATTAAATTATAATACATTGATTCTTTTTCCATCCCATCCCACAGCCTTGACCTGTGTTGTACCTTTTGGAGTATGAACGGTTGTGCTGGAGACGTCATTAGACCCAGCTCCTACAAATGCAATTTTTACAAGTTTATCACCTGCATAGGTTTCAAATGCTACAGCATTTTTCCAAGCGCTGTTTTGAACAATGATTTTATCTTCTTTTTTCTCGAAACCAGAACCTTCGATCCCGTTTAAGGGCAGTCTATTTTTATAAATTGAAGTGCTGTTTGCAGTAATATAATGTAATACCGGTGTGGAAGGTTTCTTATACTTAGATGCATACTGTTTTACGGCTGCAATATCAGCTGCTGTGATGGTCATCTGTGCGCAGGTATAATCATCTACCCAAAGGTCAATAGGGATAAGCATTCCAGACTGTTCAAAGAAATCTGTGAGATCTAATTTTGACGCATCACATGCGTTTTTGATAAACTCGAGCTGGTAGTATGCGTCTTGTTTAGTTGCTGTTGCTGGAGCATTAATTGCTTTCGTAAAGATATCACCATAAAAGTTTTTGTTCTCCCATGAATTTCCTTTTCCTGCGACATTGAAGTACAGCTGTAATTGCCAAAGTGGAACTAGTTTTACGAAGTGATCTCCGCCCCAATCACGTGGACGTTGGCGATCCCACCTGTCTGGGCCGGCTTGTGTTAACCAGGGTTGACGGTGTACAAATGCAGATTCCATATAAGCAGTGATACGGCCTCCAATTTTAGGTTCATCATAGTCTTTTAAGCGTTCTCGTTCTAATTTGGGACTATGGCTGTTATACGTATATTGTGTCCATACGGAATAGATGTTATTGGTTACCTCTGTTGTACCTACCCATTTCATATTAGGCCTTACTTGGTTGACATGACCAAACTCATGCGCTACTCCCCAAGAATTTTTCCTAAGATTAGCCACATTTGCGACATCTTTCATGGTATTATCGTGAAATGCAGCGCCGATACCATCAGCATGCATAAATCCTTGCCAGATAACACGGCCAAACATTCTGTTCTTCGGAACTCTTTTTGTTTGTGTCAACCCCATGATTTGGTGCTGGATACCAATTATAGAATCATAAAGTTGGATCAGTTCTACTCCTTGATGGGGTGCATTTTCTTGTAATGATTTTACCGAATATGCAAGTTGTACTTGTTTTCCTACAATATCTAAGATGGGTCCAGAAGCATTTCCTAGCATACGATCCCAATCTTTATTGGTATGCTTACCTCGTTCAAATACATCATTCACTTTTCCACCAAGTATGTGAATGTTGATCTTTTTTGAAGATACTTTGTCTTCTGTGAAATATTGAATGTAAGCATTTCCTTTATTTTCAATTTTCAAAGCATTATAGCCTTCTTTTAGATTGTAGTCTTTTTGTTTGAAGTTTTTATCATCCCAGTTTGTTACGCGTAGCGCAATAGTGCTTCCATTGGTTTTTCCAACCCATACAATAGCTTCATCTCCTGCTGTGAAGTAAATACCAGTAGGATTTTCATATTGGGAGTAAGGGCTTGTTTTAAGTCGATTGCTTAGGCTATTGGGAGATTGATAATTTGTATAAGCGCGTAAACGTTTTTGAATGGGGTAAGATCCCTCTTTTAATTGTCTAGCAGCCTGCTTTAATATCAAATTATTGATATTTTCAATGTCCTGATCTCTGGCATTCTTTTTTAATTGACTGTAATCGTCTTTTGCAAATACTTGGCTATACTGTTGCTGAGCGTAAGACTGTACAGTTATTACAGTTATCAATAAAAAAGTAAATAGTTTATTCATCGTTATTGAATTGGTTTGAAGGTAATTTCAAATATAATCCAAAAGATAGCTTTATTTATGACCTTCATTTAAGACAAACGATTGTGTAATATAGGTTTTACTATTTATAATTTTTTCCATATTTCTTCGGTTACCCACACGGAGTTTGGAAGTTGATATTTCACTCTTATCTGGTGGTCTTTTTCTGTTTTGGAATAAAATAAGATATTGGTTATCCCTTGCAGTGATTTATCATATGAATAATCGATGTCTTCATATATCTGATTATTTAATGCTGTAAATCTACCTGATAATTGTTTGGATCCATTTGAACTGGTAATTATGAAGGATCGATCTGCGTTATACTCTTTTATATTGCCAAAAGAAGTTTTTTCTCTTGGTACTGTGCTCTGTCCCATCGGATAGAATCCGAATGTTAGTGATTTCAAGAAGTTTCCATTTACCGACTAAAAGTTTATCAAATCCTGCTGAAACAATGACTTCTTCCAGTTGATTGGCGGGCCTTGGTATTAATTTTAAAGTTGTTATCTCGTGAGTAAGATCGCTGGTTTTTATAGTGAGCATGTTATAATTGAGATGCGATATGCGTATATTTTTACTTTGTGTATTTCCTAGACGTGCAATTCCATTTTCATCCGAAACGGTTCCATTATTTTCCTCTTCTAAAAATATACTTGCTTTGGGTATGGGGTGTGATGTTGTGGCATCAAGCAGAATAATTTTTTTTAATTGGGCTTGGCACAGATGGGTGCAACATAAGTATATAATTAAAAAGCTTAGAAATACAAGTGTGCCTGAAGGCTGTTTTTGCAATGTGGTCATAATCGTCAGGTTTAGGTTATCTACCTATATGACTACGACGGATTCAATTAGTTTAAAATAAAAATTCCCTTTACATAATCTGTAAAGGGAATCGCTATAATGGAATTTAGATAGTTATACGTTGACCGTGGCATCCATTTTAAAATCGTCATCTTTCAGGTGTACGATTTCCATTGATTTTTCGTAGTTTGTTGATTTTTTCGAGAAGAAATCATGTTGCGTTGTTTCTGTATTTAGGCCATTTAAAACAATTGGGTTCACCTGCTTCACTTCAAAGATCGGATCAAATCCAAGATTCATTAATGCCTTATTACCGTTGTAACGAACATATTCTTTTACCTCTGCTGTTAAACCAACTTCGGTATAGATTTCCTCTGTATATTTCATCTCGTTGTCGAACAATTCGTTCAATAAATTGATGAATTTTTGTTTCACTTCTTCTTGATTTTTTAGTTTTTTGAAGACTTCTTGTGCCATTAATCCAACGAAAACACCGTGGATAGACTCATCGGCAATAATTTTTTTGATGATATCTGCTGAAGCAACCATTTGTCCTTGACCACATAACCACAATGGTAAGAAGAAACCTGAATAAAATAGAAATGACTCAAGAAGCACTGAAGCTGCCAGTGTCATAAATAATTCTTCATTTGTTGGATTCTTTTTGTCTAATACATGGTAATAAGAGTCAATGGTGGATGCTTTGAATTGCAAAAATTTATTTTGTTCAACCCAACCAAAAATATCATTGATTTCGTTTGTAGTAGATACCGTTGTAAAAATAGTCGAATATGATTTTGCGTGGATCGCCTCCATCATACACATATACGATAATACAGCCTTATTTTGTAACGATTCTGTATGTTCGATGATTTTTGGCATTCCTGTATGGCTCTGTAAAGTATCTAACAAAGTCAATCCGCCCAATGCTTTTTTGTAGCATTCTTTCATTTCCCAGCTTAATCCTTTCCAACTATCAATATCTTTTGAAGGGATATATTCGGTATCAATCCAGAATTGTCTAATATTTTGCTCCCAAAACATCAAGGCATAATCATTATCTGGCGTATTCCAGTTTACAGCAGTATATTGTTTACTCATTATTTTACAGCGAGAATTATTGAATGTATATGTTAATAGCGCTATTCAAAAGTTTTAATAACTTTTGAATAGCTTATGGGTTTTATTTTAAATGAAGTTTATGCTGAACAAGAAACACAATCTTCAATAGATGACTTACGTGTACGCGTATAATACAATGATTTTAATCCTAATTTATGTGCATAAATGTAGTATCTAGATAGATCACGTGTATTATCTTTAGAATTTGTATGTAAAATAGTACTTACTCCTTGATCAATGTGACGTTGGATTACAGATACTAATTTAAGTACCTTGAATTGATCCATGTCGTATGCCGATTTGAAGTAGAAGTAATTATCATTTGTCAAATAAGGCATTGGGTAATAGGTTGTACTATCTCCATATTCGCGAACTTCGATGATATCCACAATCGGCATAACAGAAGCGGTTGCGTTCATGATATAAGATGTAGATTGGTTCGGTGCAATAGCCAAACGATAAGCATGATAAATACCGTGCTCTTGAACTTCTGCTTTCAATTTTTCCCAATCTTCAATTGTTGGAATATGTACTCCTTCAAATAATTCTTTAACCTTATCTGTTTTTGGCAAATAATCGCGTTCTGTATATGTGTTGAAATATGATCCATCTGCATAAGCTGACTTTTCAAATCCTACAAATGTTCTTTGACGGTCACGTGCGATTTCCATCGATGCTTCCAAAGAGTAGAAGTTCATCATCATAAAGAATGCATTGGCAAAGTCTAATGCTTCCTCCGATTCGTACATAATAAAGCTTTTCGCTAAATAACCATGTAGATTCATAGCTCCAAGTCCTACTGAATGTAATTCTTTATTTGCTTTGGCGATAGAAGGAACCATTTTGATATCTGTTACATCAGATACCATTGTTAAAGCACGCATTGCTAATTTAACAGATTCTTTAACACGCTTATTATCCATTACGGTAGCAATATTCAAGGAACCTAAGTTACACGAGATACCATATTTGATTTGATCTTCTTCTCCGTAGATATTTATTTCTGAAACTTCAGACACCTGCATGATCTCAGTACATAAGTTTGAGAATTTTACTTTACCAATGCCATTCAATGCATGAGCACGGTTGGTGTTTTCTTTGTAGAAGATATAAGGATAGCCGGACTCTTTTTGTGTCTGTGCAACCTTTACTAACATGTGACGGGCGTTGATTTTCTTTTTCTTGATATTCGGATTGGTAATCAACTCTTCGTACATCTTGTCCATATCCATTTCATCCAATGGAATGCCGTATTCCAGCATCACAGTATGTGGATATATTAAGTAACAGGCTTCATCTTTTTCAGCCAACTCCATGAATTTATCAGGAATAATGATACCTATAGAAAGGGATTTGATACGTACTTTCTCATCCACATTGATTTTTTTACAGTCTAAGAACTCTTCAATGTCAGCATGAAAAATGTTTAAGTATACAGCTCCAGCACCAGGACGCTGACCCAGTTGGTTGGCATATGAGAAAGTATCTTCCATGATTTTCATGATTGGAAGAACACCTCCTGCGCGACCTTCAACTCCTTTGATGGCTTCGCCACGAGCACGAATTTTCGAAATATTGAATGAAACTCCGCCTCCGATGGAAGATAATTTCATTGCTGAATCAACCGCATAGCCGATACCATTTAAATTGTCACCAATTTCATCTAAGAAACAAGAAACCAATTCTCCAGAACGTTTTTTACCTGCATTTAAGAATGTTGGTGTTGCTGGTTGATATTCTTGATTGATGAATAATTCGGCATAAGCAATTGCTTTTTCTACACCTTCGTGACGCGCTAAAAATAAAGCTACTGCTACGACACGGTCTTCATAACGTTCTAAGAACTTTTCTCCAGAATCGTCTCTTAACGCATAGCTTTGGAAAAATTTAAACGCAGCCATGAAAGAGGCAAAGCGGAATTTTTTTGCGAAAACAAAATTATAGACCGTTTCCATTTCTTCGTATGTAAACCATTCGTAGAAATTGATATAGTAATTTTGCTCAATTAAGTAATCGATTTTTTCTTTTAAAGTATAAAAGAACACCGTGTTCTTATTTACATACTCTAAAAAATAGGCACGTACGGCCTCTTTATCTTTATGTAAGCTAAACTCGTCATCATGTTTAATCATGATTTCGTTGTTAAGCAATATCCAGTTTTTTGCTACCTCGTTTGCTACCATCGCAGTTGTTCTTTATGATGTCAATAAATTGGTTAATATCCTCCATTGTACCAGACAATTCAAATTTGAAAGCCAATGGGATGTCAAAGTCAGCTGAAATTTTATCAGCGGCAAGTCCAAAGTTCTGTCCCCAGTTGCGGTTCCCGCTCGAAGTGACCGAATATATTTTAGACGCGTTTGCTGTCATAAATATGCGGGTCGTTTCGGGCATTTGTCCGAAATTAGTTGTGAACGTTACGAGATGCCCCGATTCTTCAGCAATAAGATCTGTGGTTATTTTATGAGCATGCCAGCCTGTGATTTGGGTAAGCTTGTCCATAAAACGTTGCACATTTCCAGTTTTGCTATCGTAATAAATATGTATCATGGATTATAAAAATTTGATACCAGATTATTATTATAATGCGATCGCTCCTAATTCTTCAGGCTTAAATCCAATGATACGGTGTTGAATTTCGTCATTTTCCAAAACGATTACGGTCGGAACTGTGCGAACTTTAAATTTTGCAGCTAAATCTGGTTGGTCAAATGGGTTGATAGACTCATATTTGATACCTTTTTGATCTAGATATGCAGATACTTGCGCACAAGGTGCACAATCGTTTTTCTCGAATTTGATGATTCTTGCCATGATTATACTTAAATTTAAAAATCGCGCTTCCTAAAAGAAGGCGAGTTGAGTTGAATGATTTTAACAAGTTTGAGAAGCCTAATTTCCCAACTCTAACAAATATCATAAATTTAATTTGAAGCTGTAATTTGACTTTTCCACATTGGTGGAAA
Organism: Sphingobacterium sp. MYb388; assembly: GCF_037479535.1. Lineage (NCBI taxonomy): Bacteria > Pseudomonadati > Bacteroidota > Sphingobacteriia > Sphingobacteriales > Sphingobacteriaceae > Sphingobacterium > Sphingobacterium sp. MYb388. The sequence continues at coordinate 728,521 of NZ_JBBGYV010000003.1, forward strand.
AAAATGATCGATATAGGGCTTTGCGCATGCGGAATATTTGTATTCGCTTGGTTATCAATATTAATTTAATGTTGATAACTTTAGAAGATAGAAAATATCTGTATTTTAAGAATCTTTTTTTAGTCTAATATTTATGTCATAAAGTGACTACACTTTCTTCGTTTAATCTAATTATTTACTATATTTTGACAGCTTATTATATTAAAATATATATATGAAAAAATTACTTTGCGGTTTACTATTTTTATTATCTCTGGAAGCCTCCGCTCAAGAGAATGTCACTTTCCAAAAACCTTCTTCTGAAATTTTAGCCTTAGCTGATTTTATACGCCCTCCACAGATACGAATGTCTAATGATCATAATTGGATCTTATTTTTATATCGACCTACTTATAAGTCTTTGGCAGAATTGGGGCAGGAAGAGATGAAGCTGGCCGGTCTTCGTATCAATCCGGCAACAAATGTTGAAAGTGCAGAAACCTTCTTTAGTAAATTTTCTTTAAAGAAAATTGCTGATGATAAGGAGATTACAGATTTTAGAGGCATGCCTGCTAATCCTTCATTGGCAAATTTAACGTTTTCACCAGATAATGCGAAATTAGCTTTTACCAATACAAATACTACCGGTACGGCTTTATTTATATTAGATTTAAAATCATTGCAGGTTAAACAATTGACATCATATGTGTTGAATACGTTATTAGATGCACCTTATAAATGGTTCCGTAATTCTGAACGTTTGTTGATTTCAACACTACCAGTAAATAGAATAAAATTAATTGACCAAACAAAAGATTTGCCGACCGGGCCAGTTGTTTCGACAAGTGATGGACAGGTGTCGCAATTGAGAACATATCAGGATTTGCTGAAAAATCCACAGGATGAGACTAATTTTGAAACGTTGGTTCAGTCTGAATTACAAATTGTAGATCTAGAAGGTGCAGTTCAAAAGTTTAGTGATAAAGCAATTTTTGCCGGGACCTCTTTTTCTCCAAATGGCGAATATATTTTAGTGAATACCATTAAAAAGCCTTATTCTTATATTGTACCTTATTCTAGATTTCCCCAGGAAACAGCTATTTACGATCTGACAGGCAAATTAATTACCAAGGTAAATGATGTTCCTTTGATAGAAGTTATGCCTAAGGGTTTTTCTGCTTCACGTACAGGTCGTCGGAATTTGCATTGGAGAGATGATAAACCAGCAACTTTAGCCTATGTTGAGGCTTTGGACGGCGGTGATCCCGGGAAGAATGTTGAATTTCGTGATGCTTTATATACATTGGACTTTCCTTTTACCTCATCCCCTAAATTGATCACCAAAACCAAAGATCGCTTTGCTGGTGTCATCTGGGGAAATGATGAATATGCAATGGTCAGTTCGCAATGGTATGATACCCGTAATGTGAAAACATTTTTGATTAATCCAAGTTCTGGAGCGTCAAAATTGATTAATGACCGCAATAGCCAAGATATCTACAATGATCCTGGGGATGTGTTTAAGGCACGTAATAACTTTGGAACGTATCCGATGTCAATTCAAAATGATAAAGTGTTTTTAATAGGGAAGGGATTTACAAAGGAAGGGGAATTTCCTTTTGTGGATGAGCTGGATCTAAAGAGTTTAAAGAAAAAAAGACTTTACACCGCTAAAAAATCAGATCTTCAAGAACGTATTATTCAGCTTATTGATCCGAAAACGGGAGACATGATGGTTTCTCTGCAATCTGCTTCGGTATTTCCCAATTATTTTACAAAGAATATTAAAACAGGAAAACAAAAGGCATTGACACAGTTGAAAAATCCATTTACGAATTTAGAAAAAGTACACAAGGAGATCTTGAATTATAAACGTAAAGATGGTGTTGATCTTTCAGGTACTTTATACCTGCCTGCAGGTTACGATTTTAAGAATAAGGAAAAACTTCCTTTGTTGATCTGGGCTTATCCAAGAGAATATAAAGATAAAAATACAGCTGGCCAAAGTACTGCAAACCCGAAAGAATTTACCTATCCGAGTTATGGATCATTTATTTATTGGGTGTCTAAGGGGTATGCCGTATTGGATAATGCCGCATTCCCAATTGTTGGCGAGGGTACTCAGGAACCAAATGATACTTTTATTGAACAGCTTGTTGCGAATGGTGCAGCGGCAATCGATGCGGTCGATAGTTTAGGCTATATTGATAGAAAGAAAGTGGCTGTTGGAGGACATTCTTACGGTGCTTTTATGACCGCACATCTTTTATCTAATTCAAATTTATTTGCTGCTGGAATATCAAGATCTGGTGCTTATAATCGTACGTTAACTCCTTTTGGATTTCAAAGTGAACAACGTAACTTTTGGGATGACCCACAACTGTATATGACCATGTCTCCATTTGTAAGTGCTGATAAGATGAAAACTCCTTTATTACTTGTACATGGGGGGGCAGATAATAATCCGGGTACCTTTACATTACAGACAGAGCGTTATTTCCAAGCATTGAAAAATCTTGGAGCTCCTGTTCGTATGGTTATTTTACCGCGTGAGGCACATGGTTATGTTGCAAAGGAAAATATTTTCCACCTATTGTGGGAACAGGATAAGTTTTTAGAAAAATATTTAAAAAACAAATAACCCTTAGTAAAAAGCCAGATAAAAATTATCTGGCTTTTTTAATACATATGCGTTTTTAACGCATGTCAAATGTTATTTTACAGTTTGATCTCTTTTGAAATTCTTAATTATAGCGCAGCTTTGACTTGGACTGGTAGTAAATGATCGCCCCATATTAATGCAATTTTACCAGACTTATCCACATCAATTTTAAATTGTTCCTGTGGTGTAGTGCTTGTTGAATTTCTAACATTTACACGTAATGCATCTTGTGCTTGATCATATTTTGTTCCCCATTGATTCCATGTTTTATTGAAAATAACAATTGTCTCTTGTTCACCGGGAATAGTATATAAGCTATATTTTCCTTTTGTTAATTTTTTACCTTCAATAAGTACATCTTTATCAAATGCTACAGTTGTTGCTTCATTTGCACCCGTACGCCATATTTCTCCAACTTTGACAATATCAACACCAATTTGTCTACCTTTTAAAGATGGACGGCTGTAGTTTACATCAATGGTTACACCATCACTAGTAGTGACTTTAACACTATCAGGTGGGCTTGGTCTCTTGGTTTTATCAGTTTGTCCAAATACAGTGGTACAAATGATCGTTAACATAAATAAGATAGCTGTTGTTTTCATAATATTTTTTAATTAAATATACATAAAAATTTAAAGTAAAAAATTGATAGTAAGCTTTTTAAAGTAATTTCTTGTATTTAGAGATATCGATGCCACAATTTTAGTTTTGTTGATACATAGGTAGATCGTATGGTAAAGTTTTGGTGTAAATGAGGAATAGTTGTACTTGGAGAAGGCTAGAAATAAATTTTAATACAAAAAGGGGAATATGTGTTTTGCATATTCCCCTTTTATTTTTTCTCATTAAGCACTTAAACAAGGTATTCAAATAAGGTTTGATCTTTATTTAATTCGATATATTCAAATTTGTTTTCCGTCATTCTTTGTAACAACGATTGGTAATCTGCCGGGTTGTTTAGTTCGATACCAATCAAGGCTGGACCACGCTCGCGTTCGGTTTTTTTGATAAATTCGAAACGGGTAATATCATCTTTGGGGCTTAATACCTCGGATACGAATAGTTTTAAAGCTCCTGGGCGATTTGGGAAACGTACAATAAAGTAATGTTTATATCCTTCATATAAGAGTGATAATTCTTGGATTTCACTCATACGGTTAATATCATTATTGCCTCCTGAAATAATACAGACAACTTTTTTTCCTTTTATTTCATCTTTATGAAACTCTAATGCCGCTACCGAAAGCGCTCCCGCAGGTTCTACGACGATTGCATCTTTATTATATAGCTCTAATATGCAGGTACAGATTTTTCCTTCTGGGATCGATCGGATATCATCTAAATATTCGCGGCTGATCTCGAATGTAAGGTCTCCAACTTTTTGAACAGCAGCACCATCGACAAATTTATTGATCTTCTCGAGTTCGACAGGTTTTCCCGCTGTAAATGCCGCCTGCATAGAAGCTGCTCCTTGTGGCTCTACACCATAGCATTTGATATTGGGATTTTTGTTTTTTAAATAGTAACTCGTTCCTGCAGAAAGTCCACCGCCACCGATTGGAATAAAAACAGCATTAACATCTGGTAAGTCTTGTAAGATTTCTACGGCTACTGTTCCCTGTCCTTCAATAACCTTTGGATCATCAAAAGGAGGAATGAAGGTCATGTTATTTTCTTCAGTATAAATGCGAGCCGCTTTCTGACAGTCATCAAAAGTATCTCCGGTCAATATAATTTCGATATTGCCATTGCCCCACATTTCTGTTTGTGTTATTTTTTGTTTTGGTGTTGGGCCGGGCATAAAAATAACACCTTTAATATCGAGCTTTTTACAAGAGAAGGCAACTCCCTGTGCATGATTGCCTGCACTTGCACACACCACACCACGCTTTTGCTCTTCTTGGCTCAGCGAAATTATTTTATTATATGCTCCTCTTAATTTGTATGATCTAACGATTTGCAGGTCTTCTCGTTTCAGATAGACATCTGCGCCATATTTCTCAGAAAGATAAGTGTTGTATTGCAAAGCTGTGCGATTGACGACGTCCTTGATACGATGGTAAGTGCTTTCTGAGTCGATTTGTAAATTAGAAAAATCTAAACTCATTTTGTTCTATTATGATTAGGTGATTGTTTTTTTTTATTCAAATAAAAAAACGTCATTTCGACTTAGAATAAAAGTAAATAAGTTTTTTGACTTTTTACTTGCAAATTTATTCTTTGTCAAAATGACGTTTTAATAAGTTTTTGTGTTATTAAACGCTTTCTGCGAATAAACTTCTGAGATCATCGTCGCAAATATCTTTTTTGGCATCTGCTAGAATTAGGAAGCGCTCATATGTTTCTGCAAGGGCTTCTTTTTCTAAGGTGTAACCGAGACGTTCTAAGTGATGCTTTAAAGCATGACGACCGGAACGAGCGGTTAAGATAATACCTGCTTCTTCTAATCCCACATCTTCGGGGCGAATAATTTCATAAGTCTCACGGTGTTTTAAGAAACCATCTTGATGAATACCGGAGCTGTGCGCGAAGGCATTACGCCCAACAATTGCTTTATTAGGTTGTACTGGCATATTCATCATTTCACTTACTTTACGTGAAAGGTAAGTGAACATCTTGCTGTCAATATTTGAAGTTAGGTTACCGAAAGACTGATTATGAACTTTTAGAATCATAGCCACTTCTTCCAAAGAGGTATTTCCAGCACGTTCGCCGATACCATTGATGGTACATTCTACCTGACGCGCACCATTTTGGATTGCAGCAATGGAATTGGCTGTTGCTAATCCTAAATCATTATGGCAATGTGCAGAAATAATCGCTTGATCAATGTTTTTAACATTTTCTTTCAAAAACTTTATTTTAGCGCCATATTGATCAGGTAAACAGTAACCGTTCGTATCTGGAATGTTGACAACAGTAGCACCTGCGGCAATAACTGCTTCGACCATTTGCGCTAAGTAAACTAAATCAGCGCGGCCGGCATCTTCTGCGTAAAACTCTACATCTTCAACATGTGATTTTGCATATTTTACTGCCGCAACAGCGCGATCTAATATTTCTTCGCGTGTGGAGTTGAATTTATACTTGATATGCATATCAGAAGCTCCGATACCCGTATGGATACGTGGTCTTTTTGCATATTTTAAGGCTTCTGCCGCAACTTTAATATCATTTTCATTGGCACGTGTCAAAGCACAGATAATAACATCATTTACGGCCTTGGATAATTCAACAACCGATTGAAAATCTCCGGGACTAGAAACTGGGAAACCAGCCTCAATAACATCGACACCCAGTTTCTCCAAATCTTTTGCAATGTCGATTTTTTCAGGAGTAGTTAATTGACATCCTGGTACCTGTTCGCCATCGCGAAGAGTGGTATCGAAGATGTATAGATGATTTGGATCGTGTAACATAGCTTTATGTTTATAATTTAGAAACTCTGTTCAGTCTATTTAATAAATTCTAATACTTTAGCACCCATTTCTTGTGTGCCTAATATTTTGTCTGCAGGTGTATTTACATTTGCAATATCATCTGTTCTCCAGCCAGCTTTTAAAGTTGCTGCAACTGCTTCCGTTACTTCTTTAGCTTCTGCTTGTAAACCAAAACTAATATCTAACATTAATGCAACAGATAAAATCGATGCCAATGGATTGGCTTTATTCTGTCCTGCAATATCGTGCGCTGAACCATGGATAGGTTCAAAAAACCCTGTACCGTCACCAATAGATGCAGAAGCTAGCATGCCCATAGAACCAGCAATCTGTGAAGCTTCGTCTGTTAAAATGTCACCAAATAAGTTGGCGGTTAGTACCACATCAAATTTCTTTGGATTTTTCACCAATTGCATCGCAGCATTGTCAATAAACATATGTTCAGTTTCGACATCTGGATATTCTGTTGCAATCTCTTGCACGACTTCTCTCCAAAGACGGGATGTTTCTAATACGTTTGCTTTATCTACCGAACATAATTTCTTAGAACGTGTACGGGCAGCTTCATAAGCTTTACGTGCTATACGTTCTACTTCATAGCGGTTATAATTCATTAGATCTGAAGCGAAATTATTATCTTCAGAACGATTTTTCTCACCGAAGTATACGTCTCCTGTTAACTCGCGGAAGAAAAGGATATCTGTTCCTTTTAATACTTCTGGTTTCAAGCTAGATGCGTCTAATAGTTCATCAAATAACAAGATGGGACGTAAGTTTGCATAAAGACCTAATTCTTTACGGATTTTTAATAATCCTTGTTCCGGACGTACTTTAGCAGATGGATCATTATCGTATTTAGCATGTCCAATGGCACCGAATAGGATTGCATCACTTGATTTTGCTTTTTCTAAGGTTTCATCTGGCAATGGGTTTCCGGTAGCTTCAATAGCAACGTGACCCATGATCGCTTCATCAAAACTGAATTCATGACCATATTTTTGTCCGATTTTTTCTAGAACTTTTTTACCCCAAATAGTTACTTCTTGTCCTATTCCGTCACCAGGAATAACGAGTATATTTTTTTTCATCAGATTAATTATTTTGAGTGTATGTTTTCAATTGGATAATCGACTCCATTTCACTCGTTTTTATTTTTTATGATGAAACTATCATGCGCATATCTACTGTATGTTGGGAGTAGCGTGGGCATGATAGTTTCCTGTTATGCGTACTGTAAAATATCTTCAATGGTTTTAACCATTCCTTTTTCTAATATGATTTTCTTTTCAAGGCATGCCGGTAGCTGTGTCTCAAAATGGCCAACATAAATTAATGTTTTTCCATAGGTGCATAGTTCATCTACAACTGCATTGAAATGTTGTGTTTGTTCGTAATCAAGACCCTGGCAGGGTTCGTCCAAAATTAATAATTCAGGATTCTTAATCACTGTTCTTGCTAGCAAAGCTAAACGTTGTTTGCCTAAGGGTAGTGTATTTAATAATTTATTTTTATCTTCTTTCAAATCAAAGAAATCCAATACTTGATCGAGGAATTGTTGGTTTTCAAAGCTGAGATTACGGAATAGTCCAACGGAATCAAAAAAACCTGAAGCAACACTTTGCCAAACTTTCGCTGACTGATCAAAGTACCAATGCATTTCAGGTGAAATAATTCCTAAATGAGCTTTGATGTCCCATATACTTTCTCCAGATCCTCTTTGTTTACCGAAAAGAACAATATCATTGGCATAGGCCTGAGGGTGATCTCCATTGATTAAACTTAATAACGTAGACTTTCCAGATCCATTATGCCCCTGCAATAACCATTTCTCACCTGCTTTTACTTCCCAACTAATTTTTTTTAGTACCTCTTTTTCACCATACCTTACATCCACATTGGACATTTTTACCATGGTTTGGGAAGTAATACGTGGAGATTTCTGTAAAAAATGTGGAAGTGGTTTTCTTGCGCGCTCTTTTTCTCTTGAGAATGCTGCTTGTGAAGAAACTTCAAGTAACTGACCTCCTTGTATTTCTGCAAAATGATTGATACAGGTTGGCACTGTTTGATCATTACTGATTAATATCAAAGTCACTCCAGCGTGTGCTAAATCATCGAACGCTTGATTAAGTTCTTGGCGAGATTGACGATCCAGACCTGTATAGGGTTGGTCAATAATCAATACTTGTGGCTTTAGCCATAACGCTTTAATTAACTGCAGTTTTTTATGTTCACCACTGGATAATTCTATAAGCTGTGTGTTTTGAACATCTTCAAACCCAAAAGTTTGAAAGTATGGTTTTACCTCTTCAAATTGCAAATGTTTTTCTTTTGCAAAATGTAGAAATTCGGCCTGTACTGTTAAAGTATCGTTGGTTTGATGTTTGTTGTAACGTTGCTGGTAATAGAAGTTTTTATCGCCTTCTAAATTGGTGAATTGATACCAATTTGAAACATATAAAACTTCTGCAGGAAGAGGAGAGCTGCTGTTAAAGTTAATTTTTAAAAGTCCACTGTATGGAATTTGGCCTGCAATTGCTTGTGCCAAAGTAGTCTTTCCCGTACCGCTTCTACCACCGATTAACCAGTGCTGACCTGGTTCAATTTGCCAATTCAAGTCCTGCAGTACCACATGATATTGGTGCTGGACAGTTAAATTGGCAATATGGACGACAGGTTCTATCATTATCTTGTTTGTTCGAAAGTTTCGATTGCACTTTTGTTGTTTAGGATGAAATCAATATCATCATATCCGTTAATAAGACATGATTTTTTGTAAGGATTAATTTCAAAAGATTGTTGTGCACCTGTTTCAGATAATGTAACGGTTTGATTTTCTAGATCCACGATAATTTCTGTGTTCGGGTTTTTAAATACGGTATCAAAAATAGTTTCTAAAAACTCGTCTGTTACCTGAATCGGCAATACGCCATTATTCAAGGCATTGCCTTTGAAGATATCTGCGAAGAAACTACTGATCACAACATCAAATCCATAATCCTGGATAGCCCAAGCAGCATGCTCACGACTGGAACCACAACCAAAGTTTTTACCTGCTACAAGAACTTTTCCTGTGTAAGTAGGGTTGTTCATTACAAAATCAGACTTGGGTTGATTTTCGCTATCATAACGCCAGTCGCGGAATAAATTGTCACCAAATCCATCCCGTGTAGTCGCTTTTAAAAAGCGTGCTGGGATAATCTGATCGGTATCTATATTTTCAATCGGTAAAGGAACTACCGTTGTTGTTATTGTTTCAAATTTTTTCATCTAAATAATTTGTTATTTTATGTTGATGAAGCTATCATGAGAAGAGTATTTATCTCCTTTTTGAGCCACTTTTGCCTCATGATGGTTTCCTCCACTTCATTATTTACGAGTATCTGTCTTTAACTGTATCAATGAACAACTCGTTTCACTTTATATGTGAGCTGTTTCAAGCTCTTGATATTTTCCGTGTTATGTTGTTGTCAGTGCAATGTTTTATTTTAAAACTGCTCTAACTTCTCTAAGCTTCATAGTCATGCTGACGGCTAAATTATCAGCCCAATTGTTGTAATCTTTAATAGCATCTAAACGTTCTTGATCGCTCACATACCCTTCTTCTACCATTTGTTTTGAGTTGGCTACCTGCGACCATATTTTTAATTTGTCTAGGTGTAATGGGTTGTTGCGCTCATAATGTTCATCGGCGTTAAAGACTTCGATTTGACCAAAACCATGTTCTTCAAAAATGTCATCCAGATCGTATCCGATTCTATTGTTCATACCAGCGTCATTTCGCCACATCAAAAACATGTGATAATAATGTTCCATACTTCTGGGTATTTTTGGAGTCCAATCGATGGCTTCATGATTATAATCTAATATCGATACTTGCCCATTGGGTTTTAATAACGTTTTCAATTTATCAATCGCTTTATCAAGTGTTGAAATCCATTGAAAAGTACGTGCTGAAACGATCAGGTCAAATTTTTCGATGCTGTCAAAATCTAGTAAATCACAATGAATCAATTCTAGATTCTGGATACTACCAAATAGATTTTTTCCTTCCGTAATAAAAGACTCTGTATTATCAATTCCAACAACAGCACCTGATGGGCCGACTATGGCTGCGATATCTTTTGTGATCGCACCTGTTCCACAACCGATATCCAAAACTCTTAATCCTGGTTTTAGAGCAGATTTCAATGTATGATAATCTTTTTCCAACGTTCTTTGATTAAAGATTGCGTTTGCACTTTGCTCTTCACGTTGAATCACTTTATTTTCGGTGACTGCGACTGTCTGACAAATTTGGCACATTTGTAAAAGTTATTTAAGAACAGCTACTATTAGCAATTAGATTATATCAACTCCCTAACATCGGTAATTTTACCTGTTACAGCTGCCGCTGCCGCAGTTAAAGGTGATACCAGCATCGTGCGGGCATCAGGTCCTTGACGTCCTTCAAAATTTCTATTTGATGTCGAAACACAGTATTTTCCTGCAGGAATTTTATCTTCATTCATGCCTAGACATGCTGAACAGCCTGGTTCACGTAATTGAAATCCTGCCGCTTCGAAAATTTTATCTAATCCTTCTTCGATTGCCTGTTTTTCAACTTGTTTTGAGCCGGGAACGATCCAAACTTCTACTTGTTCTGCTTTTTGTTTTCCTTGAACAAATGCAGCAACTTCACGTAAATCTTCGATACGGGAGTTTGTACAGCTTCCAATAAAGACATAATCTACTGGTTTTCCTAAAATTGGAGCATCATCAGCAAAGCCCATATAGTTGAGTGCTTTTTGATAAGATGGCTGTTCTGATTCAGGTTGTGACTGTGTAGCTGGAATACTTTCTGTAATGCCCATACCCATTCCTGGATTAGTACCATAGGTGATCATCGGTGCGATATCTGCTGCATCAAATTCTAATACAGCATCAAATTGTGCGTCATCATCAGAATATAATGTTTTCCAATATGCTAATGCTTTATCCCATTCTTCTCCTTTAGGAGCGAATTCACGTCCTTTTACATAATCGAAAGTAGTTTGATCGGGAGCAATTAAGCCTCCACGAGCTCCCATTTCAATACTCATATTACAAATGGTCATTCTAGCTTCCATACTTAATGAACGGATTGCTGAACCAGCGTATTCAATAAAATAGCCTGTACCACCTGCTGCAGAGATTTTTGCAATGATGTATAAGATAATATCTTTTGCGCCTACTCCTTTTTGCAAATCACCATTTACTTCGATTTTCATCGTTTTTGGTTTTTGTTGCAGTAAGCATTGTGTTGCAAAAACTTGTTCCACTTGAGAAGTGCCTATTCCAAAAGCAATAGCACCAAATGCACCGTGTGTTGAGGTATGACTATCTCCACATACCATAGTTTTACCTGGTAATGTAATCCCTAATTCTGGCCCAATCACGTGTACAATACCTTGGTAGGGGTGACCTAAACCATATAGGTTAATACCGAATTCAGCACAGTTTTTAGTCAACATATCAACTTGGTAGCGTGATAATTCTTCTTTGATGGGAAGGTGCTGATTTAAAGTGGGGACATTATGATCTGCCGTGGCAACAGTTTGGTTGGGACGAAATACCGGTAAACCTCTTTTGCGCAGACCATCGAATGCTTGTGGGGAAGTTACCTCATGGATAAGGTGGGTGTCTATATAAATAATATCTGGAAATCCTTCTTCACGTTTGACGACATGCGCATCCCAAATTTTTTCTACTAATGTTTTTGACATTTTCTTCTCTAATGTTAATTTTTCAATTTAATTCGGTTGTTTTTTTGGAACTTCCTAAAAACAACCGAATTTTTGCAGTCTAAATTACGAAAATTTAAACAGTTTTTATAGCTTTCATTGCAGTCATTGCTTGACGTAATTTACGACCTACAATTTCTACTTCATGATTACGTAAAATATCATTAATTTCCACTAACTGAGCATTATCTACTGAAGCGTCTTTACCAGCATTATAGTTTTTACCTACTAAATCAGTTTGTATTGTTTTCATGAAATCAGCTAATAATGGTTTACAAGCTTGATCAAATAAATAACAGCCATATTCTGCTGTATCTGAAATAACACGGTTCATTTCAAATAATTTTTTACGAGCGATTGTATTCGCGATTAAAGGAGTTTCGTGCAATGATTCGTAGTAAGCTGATTCTGGTTTAATTCCGGCTTCAACCATAGTTTCGAAAGCTAATTCAACACCAGCTCTGATGAAAGCAACCATCAAAGTATAGTTGTCAAAGTACTCTTGCTCTGCAATTTTCACATCACCTGCAGGAGTTTTTTCAAATGCTGTCTCACCAGTTTCAGCTCTCCATTTTAATAGATTTGCATCACCGTTAGCCCAATCTTCCATCATCGTTTTACTGAATTCGCCAGAGATAATGTCATCTTGGTGTTTTTGGAATAGCGGACGCATGATATCTTTCAATTCTTCTGATAATTCAAAAGCTTTGATTTTAGCAGGATTGCTTAAACGATCCATCATACCACTTACACCACCGTGCTTTAATGCTTCAGTAATAACTTCCACACCATATTGAACTAGTTTAGATGCATATCCAGCGTCAATTCCTTGTTCAACCATTTTATCGAACGATAAAATAGAACCTGTTTGCAATAAACCACATAGGATGGTTTGCTCGCCCATTAAATCAGATTTTACTTCAGCAACAAATGATGATTTCAATACACCAGCTCTGTGACCACCTGTACCTACACAATATGCTTTTGCTTCAGCCCATCCTTTTCCTTGTGGATCGTTTTCTGGGTGAACAGCAATTAAAGTAGGAACACCAAAACCACGCACATATTCAGCACGTACTTCAGATCCTGGACATTTAGGTGCTACCATAATAACAGTAATGTCTTTACGGATTTGCATACCTTCTTCTACGATGTTGAAACCGTGTGAATAGGACAAAGTAGCACCTTCTTTCATTAAAGGCATTACAGCATTGATCACAGCAGTATGTTGCTTATCTGGTGTTAAGTTAATTACTAGATCTGCAGTAGGAATTAATTCTTCATAAGTTCCTACTGTAAAATTGTTATCTGTAGCATTTTTCCAAGAATCTCTTTTTTGCTCAATAGCTTCTTTACGTAAAGTATATGATACGTCTAAACCACTATCTCTCAAATTTAGACCTTGGTTTAAACCTTGTGCACCACAGCCTACGATTACGATTTTTTTACCCTTTAAAGCATCTACACCGTCAGCGAATTGACTGTTGTCCATAAAATCTGCTTGACCTAATTGATGTAATTGATCTCTAAGTGGTAGTGTGTTGAAATAATTTGCCATTGTTGTTGTTAATTTCTTTATTGATGGTTTGTTGATTATTTTATTTACTGTTTCTAATTGCTTTGCGTTGTGCTAAGGCATATCCCCAATGCAAATTGTCGTGCGATAGGGTTGCGATTAGTACTTCTTCGATTGTTTTCATCTCAGCACCATAGGTTGCTGTAGCGTAAGGAGTGATAGTCGTAAAAATACCTTTCTCATAGTCGCTTTGAATCTGATCGACGGTTGTTAGTGCTAATGCTTTCAATTCATCTACTTCTTCCTGTGTCACGTTACGTGTCGGTTTAGTATCTTTTTTATAGTCTTCATTGTACTTTACTGATAACGTATCTGCTAAGATACCGGTGCGAACATAACTCAACGTTTGTGTTGAAACGACGATATGCGCAAAATTCCAGAAGATGTTATTATTGAATCCTTCTGGTATAAGATTTAATTCGTCTAATGTCAAATCATCTAGCAATCTTATAAATCCTTTACGGCTACTGATAATAAATTCAAATATGTGTTGTGTCATTTTTTACTTTTTTAATCGAAATTTTCAATGAGGCAATGATTTTTATAGGACATTGCCTCATTTTTTGAAAGTTAAGAAATGTTGCCATTACATGGTGAAAACATCATCTCCTTTTTCGAGATATTCGTTTTCAACGACATCTTCAGAAGGTTCTCTGCGTTCAAATTCTTTTAATTTAGCATGAAATCCAGCACTTTCTTTAATGATAGCGATACGTGCACCACGTACAAATTCTATTAAATTATACTTGGTCAACTCTTCTGTTAACTTATCAATTTCCTCACGATGACCTGCGGTTTCGAAGACGGTGTAGTCTTTGCGGATAACAACTGCAGATGCGCCATATTGACGTAATAGTCTTTCTACATACACTTTTTCTGTAATGACTTCTGTTGGAACTTTGTATAAAGCTTGTTCTTGCCAGATTACTTCATCATTAGTATTGTAGTATGCTTTGAGTACCTCTACCTGTTTTTCGATTTGACGGCATAATTTGCGTACTACTTCTTCTATTTCAGTAATTAAAATCGTAAAGCGATGAATCCCTTCTACTTCGGAAGGAGAAGTGTTTAAACTTTCGATATTTATTTTTCTTCTTGAGAATATGGTTGATATTCTACCGATCATACCGATAGAATTTTCTGTATATATTGTGATTGTATATTCTTGTTTTTCCATTTTATTTCAATCTAATTTCTGAAACACTTGTCCCTTGGGCAACCATTGGAAATACATTGTTTTCCTTGCCAACCATTACTTCGAGAAGGTAAGCTCCATCATGATCCAACATCGTTTTTAAAGCTGTTTTCAACTGATCTCTTTCTGAAACTTTTTGCCCTTCTATGTAGTATGATTTTGCTAAGGCAACAAAATCTGGACTGGTAATATTCACGAAAGAATAGCGTTTTTCATTGAAAAGCTGTTGCCATTGGCGAACCATTCCTAAGAATTGATTGTTTAGGATCAAGATTTTTACTTTAGCACCAAATTGCATAATAGTTCCCAACTCTTGGAGTGTCATCTGGAATCCTCCATCGCCAATAATAGCAATAACATCGCGATGTGGAGCGCCATACCAGGCACCTATTGCCGCAGGTAGACCAAATCCCATGGTTCCTAATCCTCCTGAAGTAACATTGGATTTGGTTTGATTGAATTTTGCATAACGGCAGGCAACCATTTGATGTTGACCGACATCGGTCGTGATAATTGCATCTCCGCCAGTCAATTCATTTAATAAATGAACAACTTCACCCATTGTTAGCACATCACCTGTAGGGTGAAGCTCATTTTGGATGACCTCTTTAATTTCTTCTTTTTCTAAGGTTCTGAATTGTTCTAACCAATCGGTATGTTCTTTTTTGTCAATTAACTCGGTCAGTTGCGGCAAAGTTTCTTTACAATCTCCCCAAACTGCAACTGTTGTTTGAACATTTTTATCAATTTCGGCAGGGTCAATATCCAAATGAACTACTTTTGCCTGTTTAGCATATTTGTCAAGACGTCCCGTAACACGGTCATCAAAACGCATACCTATAGCGATTAAAACATCACACTCGTTAGTCATCACATTAGGTGCATAGTTACCATGCATACCAAGCATTCCAACATGTTGTGGATGATCTGTTTCGAGTGCGCTAAGCCCCATTACTGTGGCTGCAGCAGGTATTCCTGATTTTTCTAAGAAATCTTTAAACTCCTGCTCAGCTTTACCTAAGATAATACCTTGACCAAATAGTATAAATGGTTTTTGTGCACTATTGATTAAAGCTGCCGCTTCCTGTACATATTCTTTTCTTACAATAGGAGATGGACGGTACGAACGGATGTGCGTACATTTTTCATAACCTAAATAATCGAATAATTCCATTTGTGCATTTTTGGTAATATCAATCAATACGGGACCTGGACGGCCAGTACTGGCAATATGAAAAGCTTTTGCTATAGCTGTAGGAATTTCTGATGCTTCTGTCACCTGATAACTCCATTTGGTGACAGGAGCAGTAATATTAATGACGTCTGTTTCTTGAAAGGCATCGGTACCCAATAGACTAGCAAATACTTGTCCAGTGATACAGACTATAGGGTTACTATCAATCATAGCATCGGCTAAACCAGTAACCAAATTTGTTGCTCCGGGACCAGAAGTTGCAAATACAACACCGGTACGACCTGAGGTTCTTGCATAGCCTTGTGCTGCATGAATACCACCTTGTTCGTGGCGGACTAGAATATGAGTCAATTTTTCATTGTAATCATATAATGCATCATAGATGGGCATAATAGCCCCTCCAGGATATCCAAATACGGTATCAACACCTTCACACAATAAGGCTTCTAATACCGCCTGCGAACCTTTTAGTTGACTAATAGGTTGAGGTTGCTTCGCACATTCCTTGCTTTCAGTTTTTTCCAGCGTACTCATTATTTTTAATTTATTCGATTTTTAATTCTTTGTTTTGTTGATTATTCGGTCTTCTCCTTTATAGATCTGTTACACAGCCTTCTGATGCGTCAGCAACAGTTTTAGCATATTTGTAAAGTACTCCTTTTGTTACTTTTAGTGCTGGTTGTATCCATTTTGCACGTCGAGCAGCAATTGTTGCTTCATCTACTTTTAGATTTAGTGTATTGTTGATGGTATCAATTTCAATGATATCTTCATCTTCTACTAATCCGATCAAACCTCCTTTATACGCTTCAGGGGTAATGTGTCCCACGACAAAACCATGCGTACCTCCAGAGAATCTTCCGTCTGTGATTAATGCTACGGATTTACCTAATCCTGCACCAATAATAGCTGAAGTAGGTTTTAGCATTTCTGGCATTCCAGGTGCTCCAACCGGTCCTTCATTTTTGATAACCACTACATCTCCTTTTTTGACACGTCCTGAAGAGATACCTGCGATAAGATCTTGTTCTCCATCAAATACACGTGCGGGTCCGACAAATTTTTCTCCTTCTTTTCCTGAAATTTTTGCTACCGAACCTTTCTCGGCTAAGTTTCCATATAGGATCTGTAAGTGTCCATTTGCTTTAATAGGATCGGCTAGTTTATGAATGATCTTTTGATCATAATCTATTACGGATTTAACATCTGCTAAATTCTCAGCCAATGTTTTTCCTGTTACAGTCAAACAGTCCCCATGTAGCAATCCCTCATTTAATAAATATTTTAAAACTGCAGGGATTCCACCGTACTGATGTAAATCTTGCATTAAGTATTTACCTGATGGTTTAAAATCAGCTAAAACCGGGGTTTCATCCGACATACGTTGGAAATCATCTTGTGTGATATTTACTCCAACGGATTTGCCAATTGCTATAAAGTGCAATACGGCATTTGTACTTCCTCCTAGTATGATGATCGCACGGATGGCATTTTCAAATGCTTTACGTGTCATGATATCGGAAGGTTTGATATCTTTTTCTAATAAGATACGGATATATTTACCTGCTTCTAAACATTCATCTTTTTTATCTTGTGATACAGCAGGATTGGATGATGAGTAAGGTAAACTCATTCCTAATGCTTCGATGGCAGCAGCCATTGTATTTGCGGTATACATTCCACCACAGGCACCTGCTCCTGGACATGTATTACGGATGACACCATCGTAATCTTCGTCGGAAATATTACCACATATTTTTTGCCCTAAAGCTTCAAATGCGGAGACAATATTTAAATCTTCGCCTTTATAATGACCGGGTGCAATTGTTCCACCATATACCATAATCGCAGGACGATCTAAACGGCCCATAGCGATAACTGCACCTGGCATGTTCTTATCACATCCTGGGATCGCAATCAATCCATCATAATATTGGCCACCACAGATTGTCTCAATGCTATCAGCAATGACATCCCTGCTTACTAATGAATAACGCATACCCGCAGTACCATTACTCATACCATCGCTGACACCGATTGTACCAAATGTTAATCCGACTAAATCACTTGCCCAGACACCTTTTTTAACGACTTGTGCTAGATCATTTAAATGCATGTTACAGGTGTTCCCATCATAACCCATACTTGCAATACCTACTTGTGCTTTTTCCATGTCCGCATCCGTAAGACCAATACCATAAAGCATTGCTTTTGCTGCGGGTTGTGTTTCGTCTTGTGTGAATGTACGGCTGTATTTATTCAATATTTGTTCTTTATCAGATGATGACTTCATA
This sequence comes from Sphingobacterium sp. MYb388, assembly GCF_037479535.1. Classification (NCBI taxonomy): domain Bacteria; kingdom Pseudomonadati; phylum Bacteroidota; class Sphingobacteriia; order Sphingobacteriales; family Sphingobacteriaceae; genus Sphingobacterium; species Sphingobacterium sp. MYb388. The sequence goes on from NZ_JBBGYV010000003.1 coordinate 746,627, forward strand.
GTTCTCGTTCTCTAATACTAAATTTTTATATCTTCTTTGTATAGAAGCACCTATTGTATGCTCCCAATCTTCTTTATAAATAATGTGATCGACTTGTTTGATTCCTATTATTTCTGCTGCCGTTCCTGATAGAAAAGCTGAATCTGCTTCGTGGATATCTTGCACTGTCAACCTTTTCTCAATTAGTTCAATTCCTAATTTTTTACAGATCAGCATGACTTGTTTTCGGGTTATGCCAGGAAAAATATTCTGAATAGGCGGTGTATACAGTTTGAAATCTTTTTCAATAAATAAGTTTTCACTTGACGCTTGTGCAACATAACCATCCTGATCTAACAACAGTGCTTCGTCATATCCATTTTTTATTGCTTTACTACTTGCTAAAATGGAGTTGATGTATTGGCCTGATATTTTTGATGAAATCGGAAATGCCTTTGAACTTGGTCGCTGAATATCCGATATTTCAACCTTTAATAAATTTTGTCCTAAATAAGGTCCCCATTCCCATGCCGCCATCATGATCCGAGCTTCTGTTGATGAAGTGAGATGCATGTTGGATCCAGAGAATACCAATGGACGAATGTAGGCTGAACGTAGATTGTTGATGGATAATAATTCATAAGCACGGTCAATCAACTCCCTATTATCCCACGTATATGGTATGTTGATTGCCTCACATGACTTCTCTAGACGCTCAAAGTGTTCCAGTGCCTTAAAAATACGAGGTCCATTGTGGGTGTTATATGCCCTAAGACCCTCAAACGCACCATATCCATAATGCAAAGCTTGAGTATACAGGTCAAGACCCGTAGCAAAAGCTTTGACGTAAGATCCGTCTAAGTAAATTAATGTGTTCTCGTCGTAATATTTCATAACCTTGTTATCTACCCTCCCTATTAGTAATAATTAGAAAATGACCTGTTTTTGTTTCCCTTGGGTAAATGTAATTTAAGCGTAAACTTTACTGCTGAAATTATTTCTTTAAGTTACTCCGAATAAAAATAATTGGCAATAGCCTTATCTAACTTTTTTGATTAAGTATATAATTTTGATTATTTGTTTTTTGCAAAATTAAATTTTTATATTTTTAATATTAGTGATATTTTAGAATGCAGTAAGTAGACCGTATTTAAAATCGGTCTACTTGGGTCAAAAATATTTTTTTTCATTTTAACCTCAAATTCTTCTTAAAAATTGATAATTCCTTATTCTTTTTATTTTTTTGAGTGTTATTTCTTTGAAGCGATACTCCGTTTTTTTTGATTCATGAGACTACAGTTTATGAACAATATGTGGAAAAAATTTTAAATGGGATGATGGGGGGATAGGTTGTGAAAACTGGGGACTTGGAAACCGACAAGTTGCATTGCTTTAAACAAATTGTTGATAGCTTTCAGATTGCTGGGTGTTAGATTGGATGTGTCTTGTGGATCTGTGTATGGAGAAATGTCAAGAATGGGTCAGAACGTTTTTATTATGGTGGAATTTAAGAGTCTTCTAAAGTGTTTGTTTAAGATGATTTTTTTGTCTTAGTATAAGGAGAAAAACTAATCTTGATGCATAATGCACTATTTTGTCAACTTATCCACATTGTGGACAAATGATGTTTATTTTAGGTTGGAGGATATGCCACTTTTCTATTGACATGTTAAGAGGGAAATCATTTTCGGATTTATAATAGTTTTTCAACAATTTGTTTATAATGTGTTGAAAAAATAAAAGCCTCTTATTTTTTAATAAGAGGCTTTTGAGATCATCGTAAGATGATTATGCTTCAATAATTCCTTCGGCCAAAATGGTAACGACATTATTCTTAGCTTCTACAACACCACCTTTGATGTTTAAGATCTGCTCGTCTTTACCTTGCTGAACAATTACTTTTCCGTCTTCCAAAGTCGAAATGATAGCCGCGTGATCTTTCAATATTTGAAAAGATCCTGAAGTTCCTGGAACAGTTACTGCAGTTGCATCACCTTCAAATACTATTTTGTCTGGAGTGATTATAGATAATTTCATTATTTTTAGATATAAGATTTGAGATTTGAAATTTGAGAACTTGAGGTCTTCAAATAGATATGAGATAATAGCGTCTCCATTACCTCATATCTAATGTCTAATATCTAATTAAACTGCTTCAGCTAATAATTTTTTACCTTTTTCGATTGCTTCTTCGATGCTACCTACTAAGTTGAAAGCTGCTTCAGGATATTCATCAACTTCACCTTGAAGGATCATATTGAATCCTTTGATTGTATCTTTGATATCTACTAATACACCTTTTAAACCTGTAAATTGCTCCGCAACGTGGAAAGGTTGAGATAAGAAACGTTGAACACGACGTGCGCGTTGTACTGTTAATTTATCTTCTTCAGACAGCTCATCCATACCTAAGATAGCGATGATATCTTGTAATTCTTTGTAACGTTGTAAGATTTCTTTAACACGTTGTGCTGTATCGTAGTGCTCATTACCTAAAATTGCAGGGCTTAAGATACGAGAAGTTGAATCTAATGGATCCACCGCAGGGTAAATACCTAACTCAGCAATCTTACGAGACAATACTGTTGTTGCATCTAAGTGAGCGAATGTTGTCGCTGGTGCAGGGTCAGTTAAATCATCGGCAGGTACATATACCGCTTGAACGGATGTAATTGATCCATTTTTAGTAGATGTGATACGCTCTTGCATTAAACCCATCTCTGTTGCCAAAGTTGGTTGGTAACCTACTGCAGAAGGCATACGGCCTAATAAAGCAGATACTTCAGAACCAGCTTGTGTAAAACGGAAGATATTATCAATAAAGAATAATACGTCTTTACCTTTACCATCTTCTTCACCATCACGGAAATATTCAGCGATTGTTAAACCTGATAAAGCAACACGTGCACGCGCACCTGGAGGCTCATTCATTTGACCGAATACGAAAGTACATTTTGATTCTTTCATTAATTCAGTATCGATAGCATCTAAAGGCCATTGACCTTTTTCCATCTCTTCCATGAAATGCTCACCGTATTTGATAATGCCTGATTCCAACATCTCACGTAATAAGTCATTACCCTCACGTGTACGCTCTCCAACACCAGCAAATACAGATAAACCACCGTGTCCTTTTGCAATATTGTTGATTAATTCTTGGATTAATACAGTTTTACCTACACCGGCACCACCAAACAATCCAATTTTACCACCTTTAGAATAAGGCTCTAATAAATCGATTACTTTAATACCTGTAAAAAGTACTTCAGTTTCAGTCGATAAATCTTCAAATTTAGGTGGAACATTATGGATCGAACGACCATTTGTTTTATCTAAATTTTTGATCCCGTCAATGGCATCACCCACAACGTTGAATACACGACCTTTAATTTCTTCACCAATAGGCATTTTGATTGGAGCACCTGTGTCGACAACTTTCATTCCACGAACCAAACCTTCGGTTGCATCCATAGAAATTGTACGAACACGTTCCTCACCTAAGTGTTGTTGAACCTCTAAAACGACACGCTGACCATTTTCTCTTTCGATAATCAAGGCATCGTAAATTCTAGGTAGATTTTCATTGTCGGCGAAGTTGACGTCAACCACTGGGCCGATAATCTGCGCTATTTTACCAATATTGGGCATATTATAGGGACTAAATATTTATTAATCAATTTTATAAAGGCAATAAAAACCGCCTCTTTTTGGTCAGCAAAAATAAGCTTATTGTCGCTGAAAAACAAATAGAAATTTCAATTAAATTCTTTTTTATTTAAATATGTCAATTTGTTATTCATTCTAATTGACTGGGTTCGCTGAAAAAATCATCTTTGGCTCCATAATACGTGCCTATGCTTCTTAATGGCATTTTTTCTGGATCTTTTATTTTTAGCTATACAGCCTGAGGAGATCAAGAAATCTTTATTTTTAACAATTCATGATAGCTGATATGATCATAATTATTGTTAATCAGGTGATTTTAATTTTCGAAAGTTGATGATTGGGAGAAAAAACCTCCTTGTATTTTTTATTTCTATAATCGTTTTGATCTATCATCCAATAAAATAGGGGCAATTCACATCATGTGGATTGCCCCTAATTATCTATCTTAGAATCTTATGATTTCTTATTTAACTCGTCTTGAAGTTGACGTTTTAAAGCTTGTTCTTTTTCAAGCGCTTTTTTACGGAATAATGCAAGCTCTTCTTGTGCTTGATCTGCTGTTTTTTGATATTCATCAGTATTCACCTTAGCCTTGCGGTAAGAAAATAAAAATGTAACGGTGCTGATTAAAAGTACAGCAATAATTATCCACACGATACTGCTATAAGCTGACTTTGTCGTATTAATACCTAAAAATGAAAAACTATCTACTTTTTCTTGCTCTTGCGCTAATTGATCTTTTAAAATTTGAACACTATCTTGTAAACCTTTTGTTGTTGATCCATAATTAGAACTAGCAGACTTTAAGGTGTTAATTTCTTTCTGAAGTTTACTTACAGTATCAACTACATTTTTTTTGATAATTTCAAGATTTGTTTTGCGCACCATCTTGAAATCATAATTATTTTTTGATATGTAGTTCAAATGGTCAAACTGATTTGCAAGACTACCTTTACTCAAACCTTCTGGGCCAAACTTATTAGCACTCGCTGTTGTTGGTTGAGCTACTGGAGCTTGAGCCGATGCGAATTGCTGTTGCGCACATAGAAGAGATACAGTGATAATTAATGATTTTAAAATATGCATATATAAATTGATGTTACAGATTTTTACAAAAGTAATGATTGCTTCTAATATATACTAAAAAGTTAAGATTTGAGGCTTTAAATTTTAAATTTATTATAAATTGCATATTCATGTGGTCTGTTTATAATAAATTAAAGAGATCTTTTAGTCTAATGCGATCGGAATTATCCTAAAAGGTTGTTTGTGAATTTAAATTTTATACCTAATTGAAAATTACTAATAGTTTTAAAAATTTCTTTTAATGTTGCTTTTTCTATTTTCGTTAGACTGTCAATTCGGATGTAATTATCGGGATTTGATTTTATTGTTATAATTTGATTTGCTTGATTTTTTAATCTAAGAGCCATTAAATAATAATAGGATTGACTAAGTTCTTCATATTGGGATTGTGTGAAAACTCCTATTTCTACTAACTTCTTAAGTCTAACTCCGGTATTTTCTTCATAGATTAGGTTTTTTAATGCATATACCCGTACGAGATCTACAATCGGATTCATTGCTTTTTTGATATTTAGAAATTCTGAAGTACCAATAGTCTGTGTTTTGATGGCATTGAAGAAGGTTAGCGGTGGTTCATATTGCAAAGCATTTTTCGCTATAAAAGAAAAAAAACGTTCGTTGGGTTTTTGTAATTCGTGGTTGAGAAAAGATTTAAGTTCATCAATGATTCCCTTGTCACCATACAGTCTTCTACAATCAAAGAAGGTGGAAAATTTAATAGCATTTTCTGGTATGGTATCTTCGATCCAACTTTTGTAATTATTTTTCCAGTGTGATAATGAATGTGTCCATGCGGGATTACTGGCCATATATCCTCCTGTACAGTAGACAAATCCAATTTTATTTAAGTCATCTGAAACTTGGTTGGCGAATTTGAGGAAGTAGTCTCTCACGTACTCACGTTGCTCATTGGCTTTATCTTCATAAATAATGGCGTTGTCCTGATCGGTTTTTAAGGTCTGCTCTTTTCTGCCCTCACTTCCTGTTACCATAAATACGAACTTAGCTGGGGGAGGTCCCATATTGTGAATCGTTTTCTCAATCACTTTTATGGCAATGGTATCAGCAATCATTGTAATAACCTGGTTTGCAACAGCGGCATTGACACCTCGGCCGAGTAATTGGTTGATGATTTTCGGTACATTATCCCACTTATCCTTAAGTTCGGTTAATGACTCCGCGAGCTTTACGGATTGTATAAAAACTAAAGGTGATTGTCCCTGTTCGCTTAATAAGCGGTTACGGCTCAAGAAGCCAACGTACTCTCCATCTTTTTCAACTAATAAATACTTCGTTTTTGTTCTAAACATCATCAATACCGCTTCGTATAGAATTGCCTGGTTAGAAATACTAACGATAGGATTATCCATAACGGTTCCAATAGCTTTATCAGCCTGGATTTGTTTTGCAATAACGTTATCTCGGAGTGTTATATCTGTTGCATACCCAACAATTTTATCTTTCTGCATAATAAAAATGCAACTCACTTTATTGGATGACATTATTTTTGCAGCTTCATAAATGGGCGTATTGTAATCTGTTGAGACGATATCTTTATAAATGATATTATCAATCTTACGGGAGTAGAGTTGATCTGCTGCGTAATAACTTTCTTCAAATGATGCAGGGGATTTTACAAAATGTGAAAATTCTTCTTCCAGCATTTTACGGCCAAAAGCATTTGTGAAGAAATGAAAGAACTCCTCATTGGCGTTGCAAAGTTCAAAAAAATCTTTACGAGGCAATCGATATATGATTGTCCCCTTTTTTACCATTACTGATTTTAATGCTTTTTTCCGATTTAAAAGCACTGAAATTCCGCCAAAACAATAAGGATTTTCGTGGATTTCGATTGATCGTTTATTCTCCATGTTATCGAGAAAGAATGTTTCGTACTGTCCCTTGTAAATGAGATCTACTCCATCTATATCTGTTATTCCTTGTCGGTAAATAAGTTCTTCCTTTGAAAATGTGCATTTTGTCATCAGATCCACTAAACTTTTTTGTACAGATTCTTGCAGTACATGGAAAGGGGCTGTAGTTTTTAATAGGGATAAAATAATTTCAGAATTATGCATAGGTTCAAAATTAGATTTGAAATAAATTAAAGAAACGGGCCTGTTGATTTTCAATATCTTCGGACGTCAGTTCATTTCTGTTAGCCATCTCAAAATAACATTTTGCAGTTATTTCGGCGTCCGTTACTGCATTATGTAAAGACTGAGGTATGGTCGAGAATAACATCTCATGGAGCAGTGAAAGATTCAGGTGAACTCTATGGGGATTTCTGACATACTTTTTACTATGCCATAGTGTGCAGAAATAAATTAAATGGTTAAATGGCATGTTGAGTTTAGTTCTGACAAATTCAGCAGCAAGGACTTGTAAATCGAATGATAAAAAGTGTCCAACAATTAAGGGATTGTATTTTTTTAAATCATAAGCTAATTTACGTAATACATCTTTTTTGTTGACACCATTTTCTCTTAAAAACTGTGGTGTTATACCATGAATTTTCTCAGATTCTCGGTTGATAAAAATAAAGGGTTCATAAATATATTTGTTTGTGCGTGTAATTTCATTAAAATCTGAATCATATATTATCCATGCAACTTGAAGTACACGGGGCCAATTTTGTGTATTGTTATATTTTTTATCCCATTTTTCGGGTAACCCTGAGGTTTCTGTATCAAGAAATAATATGTATTTTTTCAAAAAGTATTTTTCTATTTATTATTAAAAATAAGTAAATTATCGATGATATGGATAGTTAAAAGATGAAAAAGACAGTTTGATCAAATATGTTGTGCAGTTGTATTTTTTTGAAACTCAGTAGGAGTTATCCCAAATGATGCCTTGAAGCAAGTTGCAAAGTATCTTGGGTCAGAGAAACCTGTCGCGAATGCCACTTCACTAACTGTAATTGATTTATCTTTTTCCATCATTTGACATGCATGCTTAAGGCGAATATTCTTTATAAATTCACTTGGAGATAAATCTAGCAAAACTTTGGTTTTACGATACAAAGTTGATTTGGATAGTGCCAGAATCTCACCGAGCTTGATAATATCAAATTGATCATCACTTAAATTTTCTTCAACAACTTTGATCATCCGTTGTAAAAACTGTTCATCAACAGGCGTATAATCCAAAGTAGCGATATTAATTTGTGTGTTGTTGTTGAAGTTGATTTGCTTCGTCCGTTTATTGATGATAAAACTCTGTATTTTGGCTTCTAAAACTTGAATGTCAAAAGGTTTACTGATGTAACCTTCAGCTCCAGCTTGATAGCATTCTATACGATCTTCCATACTATTTTTGGCAGTTAGCAACAATATTGGAATATGATTGATTTCCATATTTTGTTTGACAGCTCTGCACAGAGAAAGCCCATCCATTTCAGGCATCATGATATCACTAACAATGATATCAATTTCATTTTTATTTAAAAGATCGAGTCCTTGCTTACCGTCAGAGGCAACGTGAACATGATATTTTTTTGATAAAATGCTAAACATGGTTTGTTGAAGATCTTCATTGTCTTCTACTAATAGAATATGTAGTTGTTTTGAATTTTCATTCGTATCTTCAATGATAGCTGTTGTGAATTTGTCTGCTTCGTAAGTAATTTCGTCTTTTTTAGCAAAAGATTCGTTCCATATCTGAATACCATTTTTGACATAAAATTCCTGATCAACTGGTAATATGATTTGGAAGCAGGTTCCTTGATCAGGAACACTTTCAACAGTAATTTTACCAAAATGAATATCAACTAACTCCTTTGTTACTGAGAGACCAATCCCATTGCTTTCTTGATTTACAAATGACTTATTGTTATAAAATGGTTTAAATATTTTATCTAACTCATTTTTATCGATTCCAATGCCATTATCACGTACAAAAAGATAGAGCAGTTTTTGTTTTTTATCTTCTTTAATATAATATGACAGGGTGATTTTACCACCTCTAGGTGTATATTTAAAGGCATTCGAGAGTAAATTGAAAAGAATCTTATCCATTTTATCCGCGTCATAGTAGATATCTGTTGTACACTCTCCATGATTGATTTCAAATTCAATATTTTTTCGAATGGCTAATGGGTTAAAAAACACATGGCTCAATTGATTTATAAATGTGGGCAGATATTCTTGACTAACTTTCAATTCCATCAAATTATTTTCTATTCTGCGGAAATCCAAAATTTGTTGCAATAAGCGTTTTAGGCGATCTAGATTCAATCTCATTTTTTCAAACTGACTTAAATGATGCTTTGTGGTCATTTGAACATCATCTACTAAACAAGAAATAATGGTTAGTGGTGTTAACAAGTCGTGAGAAATACTTGTAAAATAGCTGAGTTTGGACTGTGCCAGTGCATGTGCATTTTCTTTTTCTATTTGGGCTATTTTTAGATCATTTCTTAATTTTAAACGGTGTAAAGTAAAATTTATGAAATAGTAAAATATACCAATCAGTAGACACGCATATAAGAAATAGGCTAAGTTACTCTCATAAAATGCAGCCTTTTTGTAAATATTAATTTCAGTAATCGTCGTATTCCATTTATTATTTAAATCAGTCGATTTTATTAAAAAACGATAAGATCCTTTTCCTAAATTATTATATGCTGCAAAAATTCGATCTCGGGATGCATTGATCCAATCCTGATCAATACCTTCTAACTTGTAGGCATATCGAAGTTTATTATCCTGGGTATAGCCAAGGGATGAAAAGGAAAATTCTATATTTTGGTCTTCGGGTTCTAATGTTAATATCTGTTGATTGAAATTAAATTTTTTCTGATTGGATTCAAGGACAATGGACTTATTATTAATCTTGATATCTGTTACTTGCACTTTAGCTTTATAATTTGGGATATTGCTATTATCATCCAATCTAACCATTCCGTTATATCCTCCAAAGTAGACCGAGTTTGATTTCTTATCAATCGTAAATGCTCTTTTGGAAAACATATTGACTTGCAGGCTGTCAGTCGATGTAAATTCCAAAATGTCTTTATTGAGTGCATTTATTTTAAATATATTTCTGGTGCTGGAAAGCCATACGGTATTATTTAGGCAAACGATATCCAAAAGTTGGTTCTTTCCAAATAAAGCCGAATTTGCCAATTCCTCCATTTTCTTTAAACCTGTTTGATAATAGAGTAAGCGATTATCTTTGGTTCCAATCCATAGATTATCATTTTTATCAACATCTAAGGATTCAATTTGATTCGTTTTGAGAACTGCTGTTGATTGACCAATATGTTGGAGTACCTGATCAGGATTATTTTTATTGATGTAATAAATGCCGCTTCCTTTGGTGGCAATCCAGATATTTGATTTTTTATCTTCAGCTATGCTAACCGCTTGATCTTTTATTTTTGTGATGAGCTTTATTTTTTTGCTTTTTGGATCACTATATAATACACCTTGGTTTGTCGCTATCCAAGTTCTCGATTGATTATCTTGAAAAAAGAAGATGGGGACCCCGGAGTGATTGGCTTCACGTTTTAGATCAATCTTATAGTCTAACTTGATATTTTTATGCTTTTTTTTGAAAACGTTTATAGTTGCTTCATAAGCAGAACCGACCCACAGTTCATGCTGTACATCAATGGCGCAGCTAGCAGCTCTAATGGAGATTAATTCGCGTAGATTGGCGTTACTATAGGTATTTAATAAACCATCTTTAGGATTTAAACTTCCAAAACCAAAACGCTCTAGATTAAACCAAAAGATACCCTTTTTATCTCGATATAACATATTTACATTGGGAGCAATGCTATATCGACTTTTAATTTCTTTAAAGGTGTAATTTTGAATGAGAGGTTTATCAAAACTAATCGTAGATATTCCTTTCCCACCGATAGACAACCATAATGTTCCTGATCTATCTTGATAAATATCATTGAAGATATTGGTTGTATGATCAAAATGGGGAGCCATATTTACTTCTTGAAGTGCACCATCTATATATTGAAAAGTAGAGATACCAGAAAATGAAAGTATCCAAATATAATTGCGATGCCGATCTTGAACGATGTTATAGAATAAATCTTCCTTTCCAATATTTCGACGCTTGTTTTTGATTTCTATTTCTTGATATAAATTCTTTCTATTGTCTGGATTAAATAAATAAATTCCATCCCCCCAGGTACATACCCAGAGTTGTTTATTATGATCTTCAAATAATTTAAAAGGATTGTTACGTGTTCCAAGTTTTGGGTACGCAACGAATTGATTTGTTTGTATATCTAATTTAAATAACCCTTGTTCCCAAATGGCTACCCAAATATTGCCATTTTTATCTTCAAATATGGTATTAACAGTCCCCGGTGGTATTTTATAAATGGAATTATGATCATCTTGATAGTTTTGGATAATGGATAAGTCTTTGTTATATACCACAATACCATTGTCTGATCCTACCCATAATCTGTTTTTTTTATCAATCAGTAATGTTGTAATACGTGTTGCAGATTGGAGGTTATTTTTGAAGGGTTTGATCACATAGCTTTCTTTTTCTAATGTATATAATCCTTTTTCTGTACCTAGAATGAGGTAATTATGATATTCTACTAGTGTTTTAATGTTCTGGTTGGTAGCCGTTTTACCATCATTGGTCTTCAATTTGAAATTTAAAATATTATAGGCGTCATATCTGCTTAATCCCTGTGTAGAAGCAAACCAGATATACCCATCCTTATCCTGACAAGTTTGATTGATTGTCAATGAGGGTAATTCATTATTTTTGGTAATGGGATTCAATCCCATTTGTTGACCATTAACTTGGATATAGAAAAGTAAATATATAATGAAGAAGAAGGTTTGATATGTATTTTTCATAATCAATTGGTTTAATCTAATCAGATCGACAATTTGTTCTTCACTTATATCTCTTTGCATCAACTTTGTCTAAAGAGCCAATGAATTAAATAACACAAGAAAAAAGGGAAACTTAATTTAATTCCTTAATCAATAATGGTTAGCTTTAAATAGCTCATTTTTTCCGTCTTACTTGAGCATCTAAATGTTTCAAAAAGTCAGATTCAAATTGGTATCTTCTTTAAAGATATAGAATGTTATTTAAAATAAATGTAATATAAACATTTATTTTAAAAATTGATTACTTTCTTGTTTGTGTCTCTTTTTTATCAAAAGCTCCGTAAAAATGCGTTTTTAGTCAAAAGAAACATGTAATCAATGGCTATAATCATAAAATGATCCCATTTTGTATGTTGAATAAACTAAAATTAAACATCGACCGTATAGATTTTATCTAGATTTGAATAACCAATCTTCAATCATATTTACATCTGCTAAACCCTGTTGATTGGATTTTTTAAACCTTAAAATTTTAAGATATGCACAAATACGTTCTTGTTTATTTTCTTCTGATTACTTATTCTGTCTTTGGACAAGACTTTAAAAAGAGTGATGTTTTGGCCCAATTGAATGTTGCTAATCAATATTGGCAGACCAATCATAAGCCTCAAGTTTGGGCATTTTGGGATCAAGCCGCTTATCACAGTGGTAATATGGAGTTTTATAAAGAGTTTAAAAATAAAAACTTCTTAAAATATACAGAAGATTGGGCAGATTTTAATGAATGGAAGGGTGCAAAATCAACTGATAAAGCGAATTGGAAATATAGCTATGGGGAGACCGATGACTATGTGTTATTTGGCGATTGGCAGATCTGTTTTCAAACGTATATTGATCTTTATCATATCGCCCCTAAAGCTTACAAGATAGCTCGAGCGCAAGAAGTGATGAATTACCAAATTCATTCCAAACATTATGATTACTGGTGGTGGGCTGATGGACTATATATGGTTATGCCTGTAATGACTAAGATGTACAATTTAACTAAAAACCCGCTCTATTTAGAAAAACTTCATGAATATTTGGATTATGCAGATGGTATCATGTATGATAAGGATGAAAAATTGTATTATAGGGATGCAAAATACGTTTATCCAAAACATAAGACTGCCCATGGAAAAAAAGACTTTTGGGCAAGAGGTGATGGTTGGGTATTCGCGGGATTAGCAAAAGTGCTACAAGATCTACCCAAAGACAATGCTCATTATAAACATTATGTAAAACGTTTTCAAGATATGGCCGATGCTATTGTAGCGTGTCAACAGAAGGAGGGTTTCTGGACGAGAAGTATGCTGGATCCAGAACATGCACCCGGTAAAGAATCCAGTGGAACGGCATTCTTTACTTATGGACTTCTTTGGGGCATTAATAATGGTATTCTGAACAAAAACGAATTTGAGGGTGCTGCAAAAAAAGGATGGCATTATTTAAGTACTGTTGCTTTACAGCGTGATGGAAAAGTAGGTTATATTCAGCCTATAGGAGAAAAGGCCATACCGGGTCAAGTGGTTGATGCCCATTCAACATCGCCATTCGGTGTCGGAGCATTTTTATTGGCAGGTGTTGAAATGTATAGATATTTAAGCGAGTAATGATGAAAAATGTATGGACATTATGGATATTCATATGCTTCGCCGCTGTGACATATGGGCAGAAGAGAAATCCTATTGCATGGAAAGAAACTTCAAGAGCCTTTTGGCTAAAGGAGATGGATCGTATGGCAAGACCGGTTATGCGTAGTCTGGCTCATGACAGTTTAAAGATCAATATGCCTCAAATTACTTCTGTTGCAGTTGACAATAAAGAACATCGCATTCAAGTACAATATGTAGAGGTATTAGGTCGAGTTTTAAGCGGAATATCGCCTTGGTTGGCTTTGAATGATGGTTCGGAAGAAGAGCAAGCATTGAGAAAACAATATCGCAATTGGACTATTCAAGCCTTAAAAAATGCCTTAGATAGTAATGCAAATGATTTTCTGCGTTTTGATCTAGGTGGGCAGCAATTAGTGGATGCCTCATTTATTTCAGTTGCTTTTTTGCGTTGTCCTTGGTTATGGGATCATCTGGATCCTGTAACCCAAGGTCATTTGATTGAGGCTATCAAAACGACACGTCAATTCAGACCGGTGTTTTCCAATTGGTTACTTTTTTCTGCTATGAATGAAGCTTTTTTAGCCCAGTACAGTACAGGTTGGGATGTTATGCGAGTGGATTATGCTTTGCAACAACTGGAACAATGGTATGTTGGAGATGGGATGTATATGGATGGTCCTCATTACGCATATGATTATTATAATAGTTATGTCATTCATCCTTTTTTATCCGGAATTATGGATGTCATCGAGCAAAAGACTAAAAATTATGATAGCATGTTTGCAAAAATTAAATTACGAAACCAACGATATGCCACTATATTGGAAAGGTTGATTAATACAGATGGGACTTTTCCACCATCGGGCCGGTCAGTAATTTATCGTGGAGCAGCATTTCATCACCTGGCAGACATGGCATTGAAAAAGAGATTACCCAAAGAGTTAACGGAAGGACAAGTTCGCGCCGCTTTATCTGCCGTTATGAAGAAAACATTTGAAAGCCCATCAACTTACCATCAAAACTGGTTAACGATTGGTTTATATGGAGATCAGCCCGGATTAGGGGATTTTTATAACAATCAGGGGAGTCCATATTTATGCAGTACTATTTTTTTACCTCTTGGACTTTCTGAAACGGATAGTTTTTGGACTTCCAAAGAAGAAGAATGGAGTTCGAAGCGTATTTGGTCTGGACAGGATTGGAAAAAAGATCAAAGTAAGGTCATTCAATAATAGATAAGAGTCATGAGATTAATAACATTTTGTACAGTTGGAGTAATTTATTTTTATCTTATCCTTTCCTTAAATTTCTGTTTTTCGCAAAGCAAGCAGCTTCAGGTCATGGAAGTTGGAGACGGTTGGGCTAAGAATACGGTCAATACAGCTGTTTTTCGAAAAAATTCTCTCGTTAGTGATGCGAAGTTTCAATACATAGCCTACTACAACGAGAAGGGAAAAGTTGTATTAGGAAAAAGAAAGTTGAACGAGAAGAGCTGGCAGCTACAGGTTACCGAATATACGGGCAGAGCTAAGGATGCACATAATATTATCAGTATCATGATTGATGGAGAGGGATATTTACATGTTTGTTGGGATCATCATAATGGTCAGTTGCGATATGCTCGAACAAAGCAGCCGCATACACTGGACTTAGGACCTGAGCAGTCTATGATCGGGGAAGATGAACAGTATGTGACTTATCCTGAATTTTTTAAAATGCCTGATGGTTCATTATTATTTCTTTATCGTGATGGCGGTTCTGGATCAGGAAATCTTGTTATGAATAATTATGATCCCAAGAATAAAAAATGGACTAGACTGCATCGTAATTTAATCGATGGAGAAGGGAAACGAAATGCTTATTGGCAGGCATATGTCGACAACCAAGGAACGATACATTTGTCTTGGGTATGGCGAGAAAGTCCCGATGTAGCCAGTAATCATGATATGGCATATGCTTGTTCTAAGGATGGAGGGCTCACTTGGGAGTCTACTACTGGAGCTCAATATACATTACCTATACAGGAATCAACAGCGGAATATGCGGTGCGTATTCCTCAAAACAGTGAATTGATCAATCAAACATCGATGGCTGCAGATGATGATGGCAATCCATTTATTGCGACTTACTGGCGGGCTGCAGGTTCTACAATTCCTCAATATAAACTTATTTATTATAGGAAAGGTGCTTGGGAAGTCCGTTCTTTTGATTTTAGAAAAATGTCTTTCAGTTTGAGTGGACATGGGACAAAAGAAATACCTATAGCGAGACCACAATTAATGGTTAAAGGGAAAGGAGATAGGGTTGCTGTCATGCTCTTGTTCCGGGATAAGGAAAGATTAGGTCGAGCTTCTGTCTTGAACTTAAATAAGGTGACGGATAATGATTATCAACTATTTGATTTGAATAACGAATCATTAGGAGCATGGGAACCCAGTTATGATACTGAGATGTGGCGAAACAAGGGGCGATTATCACTATTTGTTCAAGCTACTGATCAAAAGGATGGAGAAGGACTTTTAGAATCTGGTCCAAGTAAGGTCAGGGTTATTGAATGGGCGCCTAGTCTCGAGGCAATACAAAATATAATCAAACATTAATTATGAAAAAATACATGTTTGGGTTTATGTCCTGCTTCATATTCATTGTATCCTATCCCATGGATATGTTCGGACAAGGGACAAGAGATGCTGTTTTTAACGTCAAAAATCCAGATCTGAATCTCAGTCCCTATACCGGTATGAACCGTCAACATTGGTTAGATGCAGCCGAATATCTTTTAAAGGGTGCCTTTAGTTACGTCAGTAATCTGGATAGCCCGATGGAGTTTCCTAAACAACCAGGACGTAGTTATCCTAGAGACGGCGTTCATACGGAAACAGAACGGTTGGAAGGACTTTGTAGGACTCTGTTTATTGCTTTGCCTTTGATGAAGGGAAATCCCGACTATGAAATTGGTGGTCTAAAGATTGCCGATTATTACCGGCATCAGATTACGCAATTAGTGAATCCAAATTCGACGAGTTTCATTCCACCTTTACCCAAAAAAGGAGGACCAAGTCAAAAGCTTGTTGAATTTGGTGGTTTGGCCGTATCGCTGATGGCCGCTCCCGAAATTTTATGGGATCCGCTATCACAGGAGAAAAAAGATACTTTAGCGCATACACTCTTAAGTTATGGTAACGGACCTACTATTGATATGAATTGGCGTTTTTTTAATGTCATGATTTTAAGCTTCTTTAAGAGTAAAGGTTACTCGATACGTGAAGATTATTTAAAGGAATTGTTGGAGAAATGTTTATCTGATTATAAGGGGAATGGTTGGTATAATGACCAGCCTTATTATGATTATTATAGTATGTGGGGGTATCAGATGTACGGAACTTTATGGGCTACCTATTATGGCGATCAGATGTATCCAGATTATGCGAAGAAGTTCAGGACTCATTTAAGAGAAATGGTCGGTCATTATCCTTATATGTTCAGTAAGGACGGGGAAATGATTATGTGGGGGAGAAGTATTGCCTATCGCATGGGAGCTGCTGTTCCCTTTCCTCTGATGGGTTTTCTAGAGGACAAAAGCATCAATTATGGATGGATGCGAAGAATTGCATCAGGAACACTGTTACAATTTCTCAAACAGCCTGATTTTTTATCTGAAGGTATTCCTACACTTGGTTTTTATGGTGCATTTGAACCTGCCGTGCAGGAATACAGCTGTAGGGGAAGTGCTTTTTGGTTGGGTAAAATATTTTTAGGATTGCTCATTCCTGATGATAATATATTTTGGACAGCAAATGAAAATTTAGGTGCTTGGGAGAGCGAGATACCAAAAGCGAAGGTGTTGAATAAGCTTGCTCCTGGTGCTGAAATTTTGATTACTGATTATGCTGGAATTGGCGCATCAGAGATCAGGGCTTGGTGTGATAGTAAAACTATCGGCTATTATCAGGGAACTGAGAATTATAATAAACTGGCTTATAATAGCGCATTTCCTTGGCAAGCGGATGGAAAGAATGGTGAAGTATCAATGAACTATATGTTTCAAATTGGTGGGAAGAAATGGGAATCACTTCGCCGTTATAAATTCAAAGGCTATCAGGATGATATTTATTACAGGGACGCTGTATTAGCTTCGGATTCTACCATCAGCTTGCAACTTGCAGATATTATACTTCCTAACGGAATCTTGCGTGTGGATCAGGTGTATAGCCAAAAATCTATTGCGCTACGGTTGGGACACTACGCATTGCCACAATATGAAGATAGAGCAATTGTTGAGCATCAAATTAAATATAAAAAATGGACAGCAAGTATTATTGACAATGGGCAGTATCAGTTAGCTGTTATTCCTGTTGAGGGCTGGGAAGAGGTGGAGATAGTAAGTGCAGCAGGTTTAAACCCAGTTTCTGAAACGAGTAAAGTCCTGAATTTAAAAGCAAACACAAGTGCAAATCAAAAGCAATTGTTTGCGACACTTATGTTATGGAAAAAATCGGGCGAAAAATGGACTAATGATGAATTATTCCCAATAAAAAAATTGAACCAAAAGCTGAATCAAGTAGGAATTAGTAGGAAAAATGGTCGTTATCAAGTCTTGAATTTGATATCCACGGATCAACAATAATAACCTTTGATCAATATTTTGCAAGTGAAAAGTGTAATGGCGAATATGATCTATATCAAAGGTCGTTATGGTTAAGAATCTATTTTAAGTATTTAGAGAAAAGAGATAATGCTACTGCGCAAGAGCTAGTATATATCGCAACAAAATTTTTAAAACCATTTTATTTAAAATGTCCCCAAGGCATCTCTTAAATAAAATGGTTTTTGCTTTTTATTGAGTTTTAGTGAATTATTATGACTCCTGAATAGATTTTCAACCTTATTGAATCGATTTCAAACCGTTTATAAGCGAATCCGCTATAATTTTGACCTAGAGGGAATTGGAAAATAGCGCAACAAGAGTGCTTCTCTTCCTAACCAATGGAATTTTAGCGAACGATCTTCTTGAGTTTGCTAAGTACCAATTATAAACAAAAATATAAACTATACGATGATGGGATCAAGTTGAAATCAACCTTTAGGGGGATTATAGGATAAAGGTATGGTCCTATAATAAATGGAATAAAATAGTAATTCTAATCTAAAAACCAATTGTAAATTATGTTAACCCACTATTGCAATAAATACGCAAAAAGCACATTGCTATTAAACAGTTTATTTTTAATAGCGATGACTACTTATGGTCAAGCAACTTCCATAAAGGGAACTATTCGAGACGCTTCTACAGGAAAAACCATAAGCAACATTACCGTTAAAGTAAAAGGAAGTTCGGTCAGTACACAAACAAATACCGTCGGTAGCTTTACCATTCAAGCTAATCACGGAAATACTTTGATCATTTCCTCGGTCGGATATCAGGAAAAGGAGGTTATTGTACCTCAGGGGGGAATTGTTGATGTTACGCTTGTTCCATCTGAAAATGTACTTGACGAATTAGTTGTGGTCGGATATGGAATACAAAAGAGATCGGATGTTACGGGGTCTGTGGCATCAGTACCAAAGGATCGATTGTCAAAAATTCCGGTTACGAATGTGATGCAAGCTATCCAAGGTGCCGTATCCAATGTTTCGGTTTCGCAAGCATCCTCTATACCTGGAGATGCTCCAAATGTTCAAGTTCGAGGTAAGAACTCGATCAATGCATCTTCAGAACCGTATATTGTCGTTGATGGAATTCCGCTATCGCGTACAGATGGTTCTATTAATGATATCAATCCCAATGATATTGAGTCGGTCGAGATCTTAAAAGATCCATCAGCTGTTGCGATTTATGGTGTGAATGGTTCTAATGGTGTTATTTTGATCACCACAAAGCGCGGTACATCCGGAACCCCGCGTATTCGTTACAGTGGTTATGGCGGTGTAGAAAATGTTGCACATATTCTTAAGCCCGTTTCGGGAGAAGAGCTTTTAAAGCGTTATGCTGAATATTCCCGCATTAATAATAGTCCGCTATATAATGGTGGTCCGGTTCGCAATCGGAATGAGCTTGATAATTACACCAATGGTGTGACCATCGATTGGTTGGATGCGGTGATGCAGACAGGTGTGATCCAGAATCACAATGTCAGTTTATCAGGTGGAAGTGAGAATGCCAAATACTATGTCTCTGGAGATTATCTGGATCAAAAAGGCGTTTTATTAGGATACAACTATAAAAGATATTCATTTAGAACGAATACAGATTTTAAACCAACTAAATATTTATCGGTAGGTACATCATCTTATATCATAGCGCATAATAGAGATGGTGGACGCGCGAGTCTTCTACAGGCTGCTGCAATGAGCCCTTATGCCAAAATGTATAACGATGACGGCACTTTAACACAGCATCCCATGTATTCGGAACAGCTTTGGACCAATCCACTTTTGCCAACGACATTAAATCCAGAGCGTCGTCAATTTAATATCTCCCTCAACGGTTATGCAGATCTTAATTTTGGGGAGCTTTACAAACCGCTGGAAGGTTTAAAATATAAACTCAATGCAGGATATACTTATGTCCCTGGTCGTACCAACGAATATGAAGGGGAGAGTGTTTATAATTTTGCCGGGATGGGTCGTATCACCAACAGTGAATCTCAGTCCTATACATTGGAGAATATATTAACATACACGAAGGATTTTGGTAAGCATCATCTTGATTTCACAGGATTATATGCCTCAAAAAGTAAATATTGGCAACAGGCTATTGCTACAGGAGAGGTATTCCCTAATGATGCCTTGGAATGGGGTAATCTAGGTGCTGCCGCCACACAGAAAGTGTCTTCTCAAGCCGACTTGTACCGCTCTATTTCCCAAATGGGTAGATTAAATTACTCTTACGATAGCCGTTATTTATTTACAGTAACTGCACGTCGAGATGGGGCCTCTATCTTTGGTAGAAATAATAAATACGGAATGTTTCCATCTGCCGCTGTCGCATGGAATATACATAATGAATGGTTCATGAATAGCACTAAAGATGTGGTGGACAATTTAAAATGGAGAATATCTTACGGTATTTCTGGAAATGAGGCTATTGGCATCTATGAAACGCTTTCGTTAATGGATGCCAGTACTATTGCGATGAAAGGCTTATCCAATACGGCATTGAATATTCGTAAAAGAATGGGAAATGATGATTTGGAATGGGAAAAAACAAAGGGATTCAATACAGGGATTGACTTCGGATTATTTAAAAGCAGAATAAGTGGAAGCATCGATGTGTATAAAACCAATTCTTATGATATACTTTTAAAACAGCGCCTTCCAAGACTTACGGGTTTTGAAGATGTGTATTTTAATATTGGAAAGGTTGCTAATACAGGTATAGACCTGACGCTGAATACCAAAAATATTGTGAAGAATGATTTTACTTGGTCCAGTACGGTTGTATTCTCCCGCAATAAAAATAAGATTGTAGAAGTTTATGGTGATGGAAAAGAAGATCTGGGCAATAGGTGGTTGATCGGACATCCGCTGGGTATCATCTATGATTTTACCAAAGTGGGGATCTGGCAGGAAGAGGAAATAAAAGCGGGAGCTAATAAAGGATGGGATGAACAAGCAGAAGCAGGAAGTGTAAAATTAGCGGATCTAAATGGTGATGGTCTAATTAATGAGGACGACCGATCTGTATTGGGACAAACTGCCCCGAAATGGACCGCTGGACTTACCAATACATTTAGCTATAAAGCATTTTCATTAAATATTTTCATCAATACGGTGCAAGGAGCACTACGCAATAATCCGCAGATCGGTTCGGCTGCAGATGAAATGGGACGTAAAAGTACGCCAGCAGAATTGGGCTATTGGACTCCTGAAAATAAAAGTAACGAATGGCGTTCATTGAGTAATCGTTCCAATGTATATGGTTATGGGTTTCCATCAAATGCAAGTTTTACACGGTTGAAAGATGTGACCTTAAGTTACAATATGCCACAAAATACCTTGAATAAATTGGGTATCAATGGGGCTACGGTTTATGTCAGTGGCCGAAACCTATATACATGGACCAATTGGATTGGCTGGGATCCCGAAGCTCGAGATATCACTCGTGGATCTGATAATGCTCATCTAAATTATCCAATGGTTCGCACCTATGTACTTGGAGTTAATTTAACCTTTTAATGAAATCATGAAACCATCATGAGTAAATGTGCACAAAGAAAGATATACTGCTCATGATAGCTTCATCATCGATAAAAAATAATATATACTGATGAAAAAAACAATGAATATTCAAAATAAGTTATTACCTGTCTTTGCGATCTTTTTGTTAGGTTCTGCATCTTGTAGTAAGAATTTTCTGGAAGAGAAACCCTATTCTAATTACGAAGCTGGAAATAGTGATCCATCAACAATAGAAAATAGAGTTTTAGGTTTGCATGCGACTTTTGGTCAATTGTGGGGTTATAGTGGGCGTCAAGGATTTTTGTCGTGTTGGCAGATCGGTACTGATATCGCAAATGCTGGTTCTACGGAAGGTGTGGAAAATCCTTTTTTTCAATATGCTGATCTCAATCCAGAAAATGGTGGAGTAAGCTACTTATGGCAACGCTGTTACGAGTTTATTAACAATGCAAATAGCATTATTGAAGCTGTAGGGGATACTAATCCAAAGGCAGCAGCAGAAGCAAGATTCTTTAGAGCTTATGCTTATCATATGTTGGTCACGCTATGGGGCGATGTGCCTTTGTTGACTACTTCTATTAAAGTTCCAACGTTCAATTATGTACGAAATTCTACTGTAGAAGTGGACAAAGTGATTGTTGAAGATCTGGAATATGCGGCTAAGGAATTGGCTAATGTTGGACAAGCTGCTGCTCCAAGCCGGATCAATAAAGATATGGCAAGACAATTGGCTGCTGAAGTTTATCTTCGAATGGGCATGAGAGATCCTGCTTATTTTGCTAAAGCAGAAGCCATGGCAACAGCCATCATTGAAAGCGGCAGTTATAAATTAATTGACAGTCGTTACGGTAAATACTTAAATGAGGGTGGCGATGCTTTTCGAGATATGTTTAGACAGGGCAATATGCGCCGCGCTCAAGGAAATACCGAAGCCATATGGACTTTTGAAGTTGAATTTAATCGCGAAGTGAATGGTGGAACCATCGATAATCCGCAGCATCGTCGTGTATGGCAACCTTCCTATCACAAGTGGGATGGAATGGTAAACGCTGATTCTCTTGGAGGAAGGGGTAATGGACGTTTGAGATTAAGCAATTTTATGAAGTATACGGTCTGGAAAGGACTTCAAGGTGATATTCGGAATAGCAATTATAATATCCGTCGTACCACAAATTATAACCGACCTAATATGACCGTCAACAATGCTGTGGTAACACCATGGAGTACAGAAATCGGTGTGGATGCCGATGGTTATCGTGTTGCTAAAGGTGCAGGGGTTAGAAATGTGACGATAAAAACTGGTGATAAAGTGATTCCTTTTCGTACAGACAGTTTGGAAGTATGGTATCCTTTCCCAACAAAGTGGGGTGGTTATGATCCGATTGATGATTTTGGCTATGCATTGGTCAAAGATTGGCCAGTCATGCGGTTTGGAGAAACGTATCTATTAAGGGCAGAGGCACGTCTTAGACAAAATAATCTAGGCGGAGCAGCTGAGGATATCAATAAGTTGAGAGATCGTTCTTTTAAAGATACGCGTATTCAATCTGGAAACACCGCTTTAGGAAAGGTTCTCGCATCAAATATGACGATCGATTTTATTCTTGATGAACGTGCCCGTGAGTTGATTTCAGAAGAAAATCGTAGAATGACTTTGGTGAGAACAAATAAACTCAAAGAACGTATTGCTTTAAATGGTGATCAAGGACCGGCAAATAAAATAACCAGTGGTTTCCAAGATTATAATATTTTACTTCCAATCCCCTTGAGTGAAATTCAATTAAATAACAAAGAAGGGGAAGGACTTAAACAAAATTTAGGATATAAATAATCTAGTTTTATTACTTTAATAATAATAATATGCAAAAGGTCAATTTTCCACACATTGAAAATTGACCTTTTGCTTCTAAATCATGAAATATCTGTTGGCTATAATCTCTGTATTTATGCATAACAGTCCATAACAGTTTACCTATTTTAATCTTGTAATTTAGTTTATGTACAATACCTAAAAAGATAAATATGAATGCTGTTTTCGGAGTTTTATTTCATTTCATTGGCGGTTTTGCGTCAGGAAGTTTTTATGTGCCTTATAAGAAAGTTGAAGGATGGTCATGGGAATCCATGTGGATCCTAGGTGGTCTATTTTCTTGGATTATTGTACCACCATTTGCAGCATGGTTAACTATTCCTAATTTTTGGGAGATTATCAGCAATGCCCAGGCAGCTACTTTATATTATACTTTTTTATTTGGATTGTTATGGGGTATAGGTGGACTTACCTATGGTCTAGGGATACGTTATCTTGGTGTTTCCTTAGGTAGCAGTATTATTTTGGGCTTAAGTATGGTCTTTGGTTCGCTGATGCCAAGTCTTTATTATTTTTTTTACCCCACAGTGGGTAAACATGGAGTCAACTATTTTTTTATGACTCAATCAGGAACTTGCATATTGATAGGTTTATTAATATGTCTAATGGGTGTTGTGCTGTGCGGTCGGGCAGGTGTTTCAAAGGAGAAAAGTCTTTCGACTCTTTCTAAGGCCGCAAGGTCTGATTACAATTTTACTCTGGGTATTATCGTTGCGATCATTTCTGGTGTACTTAGTGCTTGTTTCAATTTTGGTATTGAAGCAGGTAAACCGCTTGCTAATGTTGCAAATTCCATATGGAAAAATAGTAATTCGAACAGTGGAGAATTTCTTTATCAAAATAATGTGACTTATATCATTATCCTTTGGGGAGGTTTTACTACAAATTTTATATGGTGCGTCTATCTCCTAATTAAAAATAGAACTTTTTCAGACTATACTAAATCCAATGTACCAAAAGGAAAGAATTTACTTTTTTGTGCTTTGGCAGGTACAATGTGGTATTTACAGTTCTTCTTTTATGGTATGGGTGAGAGTCGATTGGGTAATGGTGCCAGTTCTTGGATTCTTCACATGGCGTTCATTATTTTAATTTCAAATGCTTGGGGAATTATATTAAATGAGTGGAAGGGCGTGAATAGAATGGCATATCGATCTATAATTGCAGGCATAGCGACAATCATAATTTCTATTTGTGTTGTAGGGTTTGCAAGAACTTTAGAAAATTAATTTAATATATATAGCAGTGAAAACATACAAACATGTAAATTATTTGTGGGACGATAAAATAGCGCAATCATTGCAAGGTGATGAAGTTGCTTTATTATTATATCGTTCAAATATTCTAGGCGCCGATCTAAGAATTACTAATTATGGAGGTGGGAATACTTCTTGTAAAGTTTTGGAGAAAGATCCACTTACTGATGAAAGTGTTGAAGTCATGTGGATAAAGGGGTCTGGCGGAGATATCGGCACGCTGAAGAAGTCAGGGCTTGCAGCATTATATCTTCAGCGCTTACGTAATCTTGAAAATGTGTATAGAGGAATCGAATATGAGGATGAAATGGTCGCACTATTTAATCATTGTATTTTTGATTTAAGCTCTAAGGCGCCTTCTATTGATACGCCCTTGCACGGATTTTTACCATTTAAGCATATTGACCATTTACATCCAGATGCCGCAATTGCAATTGCAGCTTCTAAAGATGGGAAAAGTATCACTGCTGAATTGTTCAAAGGATCGATCGGTTGGGTTGATTGGCAACGTCCTGGTTTTGATTTAGGTTTACAATTAAAAGCCTGTTTAGAAGCAAATCCTGGTATCAAGGGTATTATGTTGGGATCTCATGGCTTGTTTACTTGGGGAGACACTGCTTACGATTGTTATATTAATTCTTTGGATGTTATTGAGACTTGTGCCACCTACCTTGAACAAAGTTCTGGTAAGAAGAATAACGTGTTTGGCAGCCAGAAAATGGTAAGTCTTAATAAAGCAGAAAGAAATGCGCAAGTCGTAAAATTAGCTCCTATTTTGCGGGGATTTTGCTCAAGTGAACGCCATATGATCGGACATTTTACAGACGATGAACGTGTTTTAGAATTTATCAATTCAAACGATCTGGACCGATTAGCACCATTAGGGACAAGCTGTCCGGATCATTTTTTAAGAACTAAAATCCAGCCCTTAGTACTAAATTTAGATAAATCTGAATGTTTAGATAATGTAGCGGAGGTTAAAAGAAAATTGGAGCCTTTGTTTGCAGGATATCGAGAGATGTATGAACAGTATTATGACCGTTGTAAACATGAAAATAGCCCCGCTATACGTGATAAAAATCCCGTTATTGTTTTATATCCCGGAGTTGGTCTTTTTTCGTTTGCAAAGGATAAACAAACTGCTCGTGTAGCTGCTGAATTTTATATTAATGCCATTAATGTAATGAAAGGTGCTGAAGCGGTAAGCGAATATACTGCATTGCCACGTCAGGAAGCTTTTGATATTGAATACTGGCTGTTGGAAGAGGCAAAATTACAACGTATGCCAAAATCAAAAGCATTATCAGGTAAGATTGTACTCGTGACAGGAAGTGGTGGTGGGATTGGAAAGGCGATTGCAAGAAAGATGGCACAGGAAGGTGCTGTTGTCGTGTTGAATGATATCAATGCTGATCGGCTTGCATCATGCGAGGTAGAATTCGTAGCAGAGTTTGGTAGAGATGCGGTTATTACGACTCTACTCGATGTAACTAATGAGGCCCAGATAAAACATGCACTCAATGATGCTGTACTAGCTTTTGGTGGGATTGACATTGTCGTTAATAATGCGGGTTTATCCATTTCTAAAACGATCGAGGAACATACACAAGATGACTGGGATCTTTTATATGACGTTTTGGTTAAAGGTCAGTTTCTGGTAACTCAGGCTGCAACAGCTATATTAAAAGCACAAAATATCGGTGGTG
Source organism: Sphingobacterium sp. MYb388 (assembly GCF_037479535.1). NCBI lineage: Bacteria > Pseudomonadati > Bacteroidota > Sphingobacteriia > Sphingobacteriales > Sphingobacteriaceae > Sphingobacterium > Sphingobacterium sp. MYb388. The sequence continues at coordinate 772,853 of NZ_JBBGYV010000003.1, forward strand.
ATATTGTCAATATTGTAAGTAAAAATGCTTTAGTGAGTGGTCCGAATAATATTGGTTATGGTAGTGCAAAGGGGGCTCAATTACACATGAGCCGTTTGAGTGCCGCTGAATTAGGGGCAGCAAAAATTCGAGTGAATGTAGTGAACCCAGATGCCGTAATTTCCGATAGTAATATTTGGGCAGGTGGTTGGGCCGCAGGTCGTGCTAAGGCATACGGTGTAAAGATAGAGGAGTTACCTGCATATTATGCAAAACGTACTTTGTTAAATGAGATTATTCTGCCAGAAGACATTGCAAATGCGTGTTTTGCACATGTTGGTGGTTTACTGAATAAATCTACAGGTAATATATTAAACGTTGATGGGGGAGTGGCAATGGCTTTTTTACGGTAGGTTTTATATCTTAGTTTTTAAGGAATGAAAAGAAAGTACATGCTGTATCTAAGTAAATTTTAACCAATAACCATTTTTAATATGATTTTAGATCAACAATTAATAAAAAAGCACAATAATAAATTAGAAAAGAAACATAATCGAGCATTTGAATTTATTTCTCAGGATATTGATGAAGTTGAAGAGCTTATTGCTAAACTTCAGAAATTTCAGATCGGGATACCGAGTTGGGCACTAGGGACAGGTGGTACACGCTTCGGACGTTTTTCTGGCCCTGGCGAGCCAGGGAGTTTGGAGCAAAAGTTTGAAGATGTTGGTCTACTACATGCGCTTAATAAATCTAGCGGAGCTATTTCCTTACATATACCTTGGGATATTCCAGAAGACACCGCAAAAATGAAGGAATTGGCACGTTCTTTAAATATCACGTTCGATGCTGTTAATTCCAATACTTTTCAAGATCAACCACAGCAGGAATATAGTTATAAGTATGGATCTTTGCATCATGTTGATCCTGAGGTTCGCAAGCAGGCTATTGATCATAATATAGAGGTTATCAATTATGGAAAAGCTCTCGGTTCAAAGGCTTTGACTGTTTGGTTAGCTGATGGTTCATCTTTTCCTGGCCAATTGAATTTCCGTGAGGCTTTTCAGAATACGTTATCCAGTTTGCAGGAAATCTATAAACACTTACCCGAGGATTGGAAATTGTTTATCGAGTATAAAGCTTTCGAACCTTATTTCTATTCGATGACTATTGGAGATTGGGGGCAGTCTCTACTTTTGGCAAATAAGCTTGGCCCTAAAGCTTACACATTAGTGGATTTAGGGCACCATTTACCAAATGCTAATATTGAACAGATCGTATCATTGTTATTAATGGAGGGGAAGCTTGGCGGTTTTCATTTTAATGATAGTAAATATGCTGATGACGATTTAACAGCAGGAAGTATTAAACCCTATCAGCTTTTTCTGATTTTTAATGAATTAATTGATGGGATGGATGTGAAGGGAATGGATCACGCTACTGGTTTAGGTTGGATGATTGATGCTTCACATAATCTTAAAGATCCTTTAGTGGACTTGCTGCAATCTGTTGAAGCCATTAAAATTGCTTATGCGCAAGCATTACTTATCGATCGTGTTGCACTCAAGGCCGCTCAACAAGCGAATAATATTGTAAAAGCACAAGAAATTCTTCAAGATGCATTTCGTACGGATGTAAGACCATTGGTTGCTGAATCTAGGTTGAGGAGTGGTGCAGCTTTAAATCCTGTATTATTATTTGAAGAGGAAAAATTACGTGATAAGCTAATAGAAGAGAGAGGTTTACAAACTATTGCAACTGGATTATAAAGTTTTTAGGATGAATAATGATAAAATTCCTGTAGTTGCTATTTTCGATGTTGGTAAAACCAACAAAAAGCTGTTTCTATTTGATTCTAATTATCAGATCGTGTTTGAACGTTCGGCCAGATTTTTAGAAACAAAGGATGAGGACGGGGATCCTTGTGAAAATCTTGAAAGTCTTAGATTATCGGTTTTTGATTCACTTCATGAGGTCTTTAGAAAGAATGAATTTGAAATTAAAGCGATTAATTTTACATCATACGGGGCTAGCTTTGTATATCTTGATGAAAATGGTAGACCCTTAACTCCATTATATAATTATCTAAAAGAATTTCCTGTTACTATTCAACAAGAACTGCATAATAAGTATGGAGGAGAGGAACATTTTTCTTTAACAACTTCATCGCCAACATTAGGTAGTTTAAATTCGGGTTTCCAGATTCTTCGATTAAAAAAGAAGCAACCAGAAATTTATAAACAGGTCAACTTTGCTCTGCATTTGCCCCAATATTTAAGTTTTCTGGTTTCTGGAAAGTTCTACTCAGATATGACCAGCATCGGTTGTCATACTGCTCTATGGGATTTTGAAAAGGGTGAGTATCATCAATGGGTACAAGATGAGGGTATTACCAAGGTGTTAGCTCCAATTGTTAAAGGAGATGAAGTTTTTGATGGTGCATTTCCTGGTAGCCCTTTTAGAGTAGGAGCGGGGCTTCATGATAGTTCTTCGGCTTTAATTCCTTATTTATTCAATTTTAGTGAACCATTTGTTCTAATATCCACGGGCACTTGGTGTATCTCATTTAATCCATTTAATAATAGTGCTCTAACTTCTTGCGAACTAAAAAAGGACTGTTTGTTTTATCAATCTTATTTAGGAAACCCGGTTAAGGCTTCGCGGTTATTTGCAGGTTATGAACATGAACTGCAATCTAAACGAATTGCTGATTTCTTTCATGTTACGACAGCGAAGTTTCGTAATCTTCAGCTTAATCTAAGGATTTTAGAAAAATTAATGAAAGAGCCTGTAATTGTGGATTTAAAAGCATTTTCAAAAGTTGAGCTTGATCGATACCGTAATTATGAAGAAGCTTACCATAGTTTAATTTTACACCTCATCAAAGTACAGGTGGAATCAACAAAACTAGTTTTAGATGCGAATAAGATCTCTAGAATATTTGTAGACGGTGGGTTTAGTAAGAACCATATTTATATGAGTCTTCTGGCAAAAGAATTTCCTGAAGTCGAAGTTTTTGGCGCTTCAATGGCTCAGGCAACAGCATTGGGCGCAGCTCTTGTCATTCATGACCATTGGAATGAGCTGGCAATACCGAATGACCTTATTGCATTGCGGTACTTTAGAAATAAATGAAATTTAAATTGTTATAGATCAGAACTATGAATAAGAAAAGGGTCGAGTGTAATCACTTGATCCTTTTCTTCAATACAAAAGGTTTCTAAATAGAGAGCGTGAAAGTCTTTAAAAAACCAATTGTTTTTTAGGAATCATTAGACAAACAACCTTTAAGGTGTTTGTCTAATCATGAATGGCGTAAATAGATTTTTTACCAGAACAAGTTTACGGCTATTGACAATAGTTTCCATCTTGTGCTGTTATGGTACCTAGTAGTAAACACCTAAAAAAGTTGAAATATGAAAAATATGAATGGTCTTAGAGTTTAACTTTTTTAAAATTTTATGCTAATTAATTGTTATTTTAGTGATTAATCTAAATTTTAAAATGACCAATTCAACTGCTCAGTTTTTAATGACACTGGAGATCAGTGATTTTTCAGCAACTCCTAAATATCTCCAATTGGCGAATACCATCATTGATGCGGTAAAAAATGAAAGGCTTAAGAAGAGTGAAATGCTTCCTTCAATTAATGAATCCAGTACTTATCTTGAAATATCTAGAGATACGGTTGAAAAGGCTTATCGCTATTTAAAAAAGCATGAAATTATTGCATCAAATCCAGGTAAGGGATACTATGTCAATAAAACAGATATTCAATCCAAATGTAAAATTGCACTGTTTCTGAATAAATTGAGTGTTCACAAAAAAATAGTCTATGATTCATTTGCGAAGGAGTTGGGGGATTATGCTGATCTCGATTTATTTGTCTATAATTCAGACCTTTCTTATCTCAAGAATTTATTAGCGAATCTGACCAAAACTTATGACTATTACGTGCTGTTTCCACATTTTAAAGAGGGACGAGATAAAGCGCCAGATATTATTCGTAGAATACCAATCGATAAGCTAATGTTATTAGGACGATTTATTGATGATGTACCTGGTGATTTTCCAGCGGTTTATGAGAATTATGAACAGGATATTTATTTAGCATTGGAACAAGCTAATGAAGTTTTAAGTAAATATAAAATGATAAAATTGGTTTTTCCAGATCATAGTGATTTCCCAAAAGCAATTATCAAAGGTTTTTATAAATTTTGTCAGCAATACGCTTTTGATCATGAGCTGGTGTCTGAATTAAATAAAGAAAAAGTGGTAGTGGGTACTTGTTATATTAATATTATTGAAGATGATCTCGTAAAGCTACTGAACAAGATCCAGCAGAAAAAGCTTTTGATAGGTAAAGATATTGGTGTTATTTCCTATAATGAAACACCTTTAAAGAAATTTATTTTGAATGGAATTACAACCATATCAACTGATTTTGAAACAATGGGACGGATGGCGGCAAATTTGATTAAAAATAACTCTAAAGAGAGGCTAGAAGTTCCATTTAATATTAAGATTCGAGCTTCTATATAAAGGAATTTCTTAGACTATAAAAAAAGCCATGAGAAAACTCATGGCTTTTATACTTTTGATCACGATTACAGTATTATTTTTTTATGGTTAAAGGGTATTGTTTAAATACTCCTTGAACAACTTTAGCAACATTAGTTGCAGCTTTCTCTGGACTATTAACTTCACCAGATCCACGTGCTTGCCAAACAACTTTATTTGTTTTACGGTCTACAGCTTCTATGATTAAGTGAGCGTAGCGGTAGCGTTCTTTGGCTACAGGATATGTTGCATAACCATAATAAGGAGAAAACCACGGTCTGTACCAACCCCATGGACCTCCATAAGCGTATGAGGATCCATATACTAAACGGCTTTTGTTATTGACAATTGTTATATAACGGAATAACAAATCTGGATTATCCTTACTGTAAGATAAGCCTCTTGCTTGTAATTCGCTGTTGCTCGCGTCTAATATATTTGTTCTTGCAATATCATTATCAAAGTATGATTTTGATAACGAATCAACAGGTGGTAACCAGCCATAAGTACGATATTGCGAAAAATCTACTTTTTCGTCGCGCATCGTATTATATTGATATGAGGCACAAGATGCAAGAATTAGACTTGCAAATAGGAAATAAATTATTTTTTTCATGACCAATAGGATTTATATTATTTTCTTAGTGTTAGACAAATGTAAATGTTAAAAGTTTAATTATATCAGTAAAAAAAATTATTGATAAAAGGCAACTAATGGCATCGAACGGCCTGGACCAAAAGCTTTTGGACTAATGCGCAGTATTGGAGGAGCCTGAAATCTTTTAAATTCGGCATTATTAACTAGTTTTATAATTTTTTCAACAATATTAAGATCATAACCTTGAGCTAAAATTTCCTCTTTTGATTTTTGTTTTTCGATATATAGGAATAATATTTCATCCAGTAAATCATATGGTGGTAAGGAATCTGAATCCTTTTGATCGGGTCTTAATTCTGCAGAAGGTGCTTTTTCAATTGTATTAGATGGGATAATTTCCTTATTTCGGTTAATGTATCGGGCGAGATCATAGGCCTTTGATTTATATACGTCTCCTATTACTGAAATCGATCCTGCCATATCTCCATATAAGGTGCCATAACCTACCGCTGCTTCACTTTTATTTGAAGTGTTTAAAACGATATGACCAAATTTGTTGGAAATTGCCATTAATAACGTACCTCTGGTACGTGCCTGGATATTTTCTTCGGCAACACCCGCTTGTTGCCCTTCAAAAAAGGGAGCTAATGTTGTTTCGTAGGCCTGTGTAATATCTTTTATTGGAATGATATGATGTGCGCAATTGGTGTTTTTTACGAGATCTAATGCATCTTGAATGGAATGGTCGGATGAATAAATAGAAGGAAGCAATATTGCAAGTACATTTTCTGAACCTAATGCTTCACAGGCTAATGCGGCAACTAGTGCTGAATCTAATCCACCGGAAAGGCCTAAGACAGCTTTTTTGAAACCAGATTTGTGAAAATAATCACGTAAACCTAAAAGCAGGGCATCGTGAATCAGTGCTATTTCCTGATCTTGGGGTACCGTAAATGCTGTTGTTGCTTTTATGGTTTGATCTCTATATTCTATAATCTGTACATCTTCTTCGAATTTTTTTAATTCGCAACAAATTGCTCCATTTTCATCAATAGCTAATGATCTTCCATCAAAAATTATATCCATATGAGCACCTACTTGGTTAACATAGATTAACGGACGTTTTGCTTTTGCCACTTGTGCTTTCAAAACAGCAACACGATCTTCGTAATGGACATAAGAAAAAGGCGATGCTGCAATATTGATCAGCAAATCTGGGTTTTCTTGAAGTAATTCGCTCATGGGATCGCCAACATAAGAATTATTTCCTTGATCGTCATCCCATAAATCTTCACAAATGGTCAATGCTATTTTTGTTTTTTTATAGGTGAGACATGCGAATTTTCTGCTAGGTTCAAAGTAACGATATTCGTCAAAAACATCATAGTTAGGAAGTAGTCCTTTTTTACTAATGTGTGTAATCTTTCCATTTTCTAAACAAACTGCAGCATTGTATAGCGCTTTACCTTCTGGATCTGTATTGGGGACAGGCGCTCCGATAATGCATAAAATATCTTGGCAATGTGATGCAATGGTGGTAATAGATTCACTACACTGTTTTAAGAATGTTGCATTTTGCAAAAGATCCTTTGCTGGGTAGCCGCCAATTGCTAATTCAGAAAAAACAATAATTTCAGTTTGTTGTGCTCTTGCATTTTCAATAGCAGTAATAATTTTTGCTGTGTTGGAACTGAAGTTGCCGATATGATAATTTAACTGGGCTAAAGCTATTTTCATTTTTGCGTCTTTGTTTTGAATGGTATACTGATATGAAGAGCAAGATAAGAAGTTTTTTAGACTACTTTTTGATACTATTGTTTTTTTATTTTAGTTTTTGATAGTGAATTAAAAACAAACAGGATCTTTACGTAAGTAAAGATCCTGCATCGTGTATTCGTTTAAAATTTTAGAAGAAATAAATCTCCCAAACGCCATTTAATTGCTAATTGAAACAACTTCAATTTCAGAATATAGTGGAGAGTTTGCTGGAACTTTATCTTTTGCAACTTGATCATAACCGAATGGAGATGGTGCTACAGCTTTTATTTTACTTCCTTTTTTAAGTCCTTTTACAGTTAATCCACCGATATTTACTTCCTTACCTTGAAAAGATAATTTTTTTGGAAAAAAAGCGAACTGCCAGAATAAGATAATACGGTCTCTATTTATCGTAAATGTTGCTGGGCTAGCCTCTTTAGATTCATCAACAAGAGTTCCTTTATCTGCGCCGTTCAGTAAATTAACTTTATAATTTACTACAGCGGTAGGATACATCAGGTAACCACCGGAGCTGATTTGATAAGCGTATGAAGCATCGTCACCTTCAGCTATCAGATCATACCAAATACCAGTTGCTGTATCTAATTTAGGATTCGTGAAATTTTTGATGGCAAATGATTTCAACTGAGGAGCCTGTTCTTTTAGTAAATTTTGGATTCTCGCATTTTCGATAGAATCTTTAATTCTTTGTTCTTCAGCTAATTTTGAAAAGTCGTCTGATTTACTACAAGATGCCAAAGCAATAATCATTGCCAACATTCCAAAAAAGATTTTTGTAAAATTTTTCATAAATTTCTTTACTTATTACTGTTATTATACCGGTTAAAACGTTCAATTGTTTAGATGTGCTACAAGGTACGAAAGAATTTTAAAGCAAGTAAAGTGTAGGATAATTTTTTATTGGGCAATGTGCTGTCTTTTTGTTCGTTAACAATAGTTTTCTTGTGAAAATTATATATATATAAAAGGTCCTTTACATCACGATGTAAAGGACCTTTTATATGCTTTTATTGATTTTGTATTAATTACGAACCAGTAACATCTCCAACAGTTTTCACTTCGATTGTGTAAACAACTGGAGTATTTTTAGGAACAGTTACTTTTTCGCTACCTTTTGTATATTCTACTTGGTCAAAAGTATAATAAGATGGTGAAATAAAACTAATTTTATCATTTTTTTGGAGACCTTTTGGTAGTAATCCCTCGAATCTTACATCTTTACCTTGGATATTAATGATTGTTGGTACAAATGCTTGAACCCAAGCAGCTCCGTATACTGTAGTTGCTTGACGAATATCTGTGTAATTTTTAGGAACTCCATCTGTATTTTTATCAAATACAGTTCCATTCATCAGTTCACCCTTAAAATTTACAGTTGCTGCCCAAACATTTAACCCTGCTTGTCCAATACCATTAACAGTTCCTTTATATACGTAAGGAGTTTCATTTCCAGCCGCTAAATCTACTTTATACCAGATTCCAGTTGAATCAGAGTATTTAGCATTATCTCCCCATTTGGTTTTTGCATATTGCTCTAATAAAGGAGCTTGTATTCTTTTTAATGAATCTCTGCGTACTTTTTCTAATCTTGCTTTTTCAATTTGCTCTCTTTCAGCTTTCTCATAATCAAAATCATTTTTGTTACAGGAAGCAAAAACTATCCCCATGCATAAAAATGCCATTAAAAATTTCGTAAATTTTTTCATAATTTTTTAAATTGTATCTTATATTACCACTAAAACGTTATGTTTTTCGGTTTCGCTACAGCGAGATGTTAAATTATCTTAAAAAATTCGCTAACTCTTTTGGGCTTAGATATTTTTGCTTAATACTTTTTAATTTAAATGTTTGATCATAACGCAGGAGACTCGGGAAAACCATCTTTTGGCTGGTTAACAAGAGTAAGGCTAAGGGATGATATTGTCCGGTATTTTTTTTGGGAGTTTTTGATTTCCATACTTGCTGATCGAAAGTGATGTACTCAACCGTCTCCGCATCTAATTCAACTAGATAATAATCTTTGTTTAATCGGTCATAGATTTCTTTTTTTGAAAAGACTTCTTTTTCCATTTTTCTGCAGTAGCTGCACCAGTCGGTATGAATGAAGATGATTGTTTCTTTTGGTGCTATGCTTAATAAAGAGTCTAATTGTTGAAAAGAGGTATAAATTATCCGCTCTTGACCATAATGGCTGAGCGGATAAAGGATAATCGTTATTAATAAAACAAATTTGTGCATATGCTTCATCTTTCTTTAATAAATGGGATTAGTGAAAATGGCCAATTTTTACTCCAAAGGTTATTGTACGTGGTTTTGTCGGACCGTAAATGTAGTTTGAATCTCGATTAGCGCCTTTATCGAAATCTTTTTGGAATGCGTTGAACATATTTTGTACACCTGCAAATAATTCAAGGTTAAAATCTTTGTGAACAGCAAAAGTATATCCTAACCGTGCATTCAGCTCCATAAAATCCCTCGTATTTTTGAGGCTCATGATTTCTTCTTGTATATGCGAGATCTTCATTTTTCCGGTGTAAACTCCTGTTAGGTCAACTGCGAATTTCTTAGTTGCTTTCCAATTGGCATTTAAGTACCCATAGACATTTGGCGTACGTAAGAAATCTTGGGACAAAATGGCTTCTTGACCTGTTTTAGCTTCAGCTATCAGTTGTGCCGATTGGTATCGCGAGCGTTGTATCGTACCACCAGCTTGTAGACTAAATATACTTGAAGGGGCTACATTAAGTTCTAGGTTTGTTCCGTATACATAGGCATCTGTACCGTTTCGCATTTCTTCAATCATAATGTCATTGGATTCTGATTTCAAGACTGTCGTAAATGGATTATTCAACTGTGTATAGAAGCCCTCCACTAAAAGACTTGTTTGCGTATTACCAAAATTTCTGCTGAAATTGAACGATCCGGTATAAGCATTTGAATATTCTGTTTTTAGGTCTTCTCCAATTAATACAAAAACCTGTTTTCCTCCGATTGAGGTCACATGCATATCTTCATTGAAGGCTTGTGGGGCACGGAACCCGCGCGCATACCCGCCACGAAATTGAATATTACTATTGATATCGTACAAGATGGTTAATCGCGGATTCCAAGATCCAAAATTCTTCTGACTGCTGCGTTCCACTTGTTGGAGCTGATAATTTCCATCGACGAAGATGTAGTCGTATCGCATTCCTATTAATGCTTTGAAAGAGGATATTGGCTTCCATTCGTATTGGGCATAAGTTCCTATTCCTTTTGTTTTTTGATCGATGATACGTTGATATCCGGGAATCTGATCATTTGTTTTGTTGTAGTTGAACTCAATACCGCCGGTAAAGACATCATCCTCAAAATTGTTTGTGTATTGTGTTCCTGTAACAAAAGACAAATCATCTGTGTCTCCATAAGAATTTGCGGCTCTTAAACTATCTGTTGCAGTGGGCGCTTCGCCCAGTCCCCCGTAAAAACTTTTACGTTTTGTTTTTTGGCCGGAAGCATACACGGAGATTTTTTGTTTATAGTCAGCTAAATAATGATCGTAAGTGATACCACCAATCAGTGAATTGGTTTCCAGTTGTTCTGTGATGGCTGTAAAATGGGGTGATTTGTTAAATTGGTCTCCTCCTCTTCTAAATTCCTGTATGGTACTGAAATCTACTGTTATTTTATTGACATCGGAAGGTTTGAAAAATGCTTTTGTTCCGAATGTGGTATTGTTAAGTTCTGTTATCTCCGAAAATCCGTCCTTATTTTTATCAAATGGTTGACGATTCCGGTGCATACCATAAAAGGTAACTCCTGTTGTAAGGTCTTCATCTACGTAGGAGGTGTTGAAGTCTACCGTATTATCCCAACTGCTACCGCCGATTAATGAGTTGGTAGATTTAATCTGCCAATCATTTTCGACAGGATCTTTAGTAATGATATTAATGGTACCGGCAATTGCATTTGCTCCAAATAGGGCAGAACCACCACTTCGAACGACTTCGATGCGGTCGATCATACTGGTTGGAAGTTGGTCTAAACCATATACACTGTTTAATGCGCTGAATACGGATCTGCTGTTGATCAAGATCTGTGAATAGGCGCCTTCTAATCCGTTTAGACGGACTTGTGAAAAACCGCAGTTTTGACAGTTGTTCTCTACCCTAACTCCTGGTTGATAGTTTAGTGTTTCGGACATAGCTACAGATTGTGTAGCCTGAAAAAGTTTAGGGCCTAATACCTGCACAATAACTGGTGCTTCCTTTTTACTGACACCATATCGGGTTGCGCTTACAACGACTTCATTCAAATGCAGGTTGTCTGTATTTAATTTAAAGTGTACGGTGGAATCTGTTAGCAATATCAGCTGTTTGATGGTTTGATAGCCAACAGCGGTTATCTGTATATTTTGTTTTTGTTTAGTTAGTTTTTGAAATTCAAAATAGCCTGCGGTATCAGAAACGGTCGAGTGAAGACCATTTTCGATGTTGATAGTTGCTCCAACTATACCTTTACCGTCATTGTTACTGATTTTACCTTTTAATGTATGTTGTGCATATGTATGCATACTGATCATCATGATGATGATCAATAGGTTGATATTTCTCATTGGAGTGTATTTGTCCTTTTAATAGTAATGAACCTATCATGGGAGGTGTGAAATATCGGTACGAAGCAATGCGAATGCCTGCTCCATGTATATTTTCATACCAGCTATGTCCACTATGGTTACATTATTTACTTAAAATAATTAATAAATTACAGCACGACGCAATGCGTCGTGCTATCGCACGGCGAATAGCATTCGTCTTGATAATAAGGATGAATGCAATAACTAATTTTATTTTAAGCAAAATCTGGAGGACCCCTTGAGAAAGCGTGATCGACGACACGATTGGTGACAACCGGTGTGTAGACTTGATAACTGTAGATATGAACGACAGTTCGAATGGGTTGTTCAAAAACGATAAATTCACTTTGAACAAAGTTCTGATTGTAGACGACATTGAGGAAATCAATTTGATCGTCGGATTCTTGCGGTCTGGGCTGATCGTTTGTAAAATCGTAGGGGTGATTGTGCATGACAATCTCTCCGTTTGATTTTACTTCTTTGTGCATGAAAATAACACCAGAAATAATGATCAAGCTGATCAATGTCAATTGCATTGATGCTAAGATCTTTCTGATATATATATTCTTTGACATGTAGGTAATAAAAAAGCACCCGCTTAATACGAGTGCTAAATTATTGAAAATAAACGTAGCTTTCTATTGAAAGTGTATTATTTAAATATTATTTTATAAGTTGATTGTTGTCATCTGGGAAAACCAAGCTAGGAATATGCTTTTTAGCTTGCTCCATTTCCATTTGTGCATACGATATGATGATCACAATATCACCCACTTGAACTAATCTTGCTGCAGCGCCATTTAAGCAGATGGTACCGGAAGCTCTTTTTCCAGGAATAACATATGTTTCTAAACGAGCGCCATTGTTATTGTTAACGATTTGAACTTTTTCGTTTGCAATAATATTTGCTGCATCCATTAAATCCTCATCAATTGTGATACTACCAACGTAATTAAGCTCGGCCTGTGTAACCCGAACACGGTGGATTTTAGATTTCATTACCTCTATAAACATGTGGCAAAGTTAGATTTTTCTTGTAAAAATGTAAAGTTAATAAGTATAATGTGACATTTAATTCAAAATCATGTTATCAATAAGCCGTACATCTTCGACCCGCGCAGTGACAAGTGCTACATATTGTTTATCTTGTTCAATTGTTTTGATTTCTTTCAATGTCGTTGTTTCGCAAATAGCGAGATATTCTAAGGTAATACCTTCGCTGGAGTTCAATAGTTCTGTTGCCTGTTTATTTAATTGAAGTAAAGGTATCTTTCCAAAGTTACTTTTGATATACAGAAGTGTTTTGGACAAAGCTAACGCTTGTATTTTACCATTGGATGAGAGGCGCATGTTTCTTGAACTTAAAGCAAGACCATTTTCATCTCGGATGATTGGGCATAATGCAATGGTGATCGGTAATTGCTTTACCTTGATCATATGTTCAATAACCATGACCTGTTGGAAGTCTTTTTGACCAAAGCATGCAATATCTGGTTGCACTAAGGCGAATAATTTGTAAACGACTTGCGTTACACCTTGAAAGTGCCCCGGTCTCATTTTCCCTTCCCATATAGTATCTAATCCGTTTAGATCAATGTGCCATTTTTCATTTGGATCAGGGTACATCTCCTCTACGGTCGGTAAGAATAAGACATCACAATGAGCAGCTTCTAATAATGCGATATCATGCTCAATGGGTCTTGGATACTTTTCTAAATCTTTTGGGTCGTTAAATTGTGTTGGGTTGACAAAAATACTGCAAACGGTGACATCTGATAAAGGTTTTGCATAATTCAGTAAAGAGATATGTCCTTCATGTAGTGCACCCATTGTTGGGATAAGAGCTATTTTTTGTTTGTTGATTCGTGCTGTTTCCAGGTAATCTTGGAGCTCTTTTTTAGTCTCGAAAATTCTCACTTTTAGAAATTTTAATACAGGGCAAAAGTGGGGAATATATTTGTGAATATAAAACGATGATTTGTAAGGAATTGTATTGTCGGGATATTTTTTGTATCTTTGTAGACCGATTTTACTGTTCTAATAAAAATAAAATAAATAAAAACTGGAGATGGCAAAAACGAAGATATTGTTTATAACCCACGAGATGTCGCCTTTCCTCGAATTAACTAAAATTTCTGAAATCACGCGTCAATTGCCACAGGCTATGCAAGAGAAAGGATTTGAAATCCGTATTCTTATGCCTCGTTTTGGTAATATTAATGAGCGTAGAAATAGATTGCATGAGGTAATTCGTCTGTCAGGCTTAAACATTGTGGTGGATAACAATGACAATCCGCTAATCATTAAGGTAGCTTCATTGCCTGCGGCACGTATGCAGGTTTACTTTTTGGATAATGAAGACTATTTTCAGCGGAAAAAAGTTTTTCGTGACGAGAATGGAGAATTTTTTAATGATAACAATGAGCGTTCTGTGTTCTTTTGTAAAGGAGCACTGGAAACGGTTAAGAAGTTAGGTTGGTCACCAGATGTGGTACATTGCCACGGTTGGTTTTCAGCATTAGTGCCGGCTTATTTAAAGACGACATATAAAGATGATCCTACTTTTAAAGGTGCCAAAGTTATGTATTCGTTGTATAACGAAGAGTTCTCCGGAACTTTAGGCGATAAATACAGAGAAATTGCCCCTGAAGGTGCATTGACAAAAGATGATGTTGCTAGTTATGGTGACGGTAGTTATGTCAACATCTATAAAGGTGCTTTGGACTTCACCGATGTAGCGGTTGTAGCTGAGGAGGGTGTTAATCCAGAAATTCTAGCATATGCAAAAGAAAAAGGAATTCAGGTCTTTGAACCTAATGGTGATGAAGATTATGAAGCTTTCAATGATCTTTTTGATCAATTTGCTCCTGTAGAAGAAGAAACAACGGTTTAAAATAGAAATTAAACGTATTTAAATAGCGTCTAAGAAATTAGACGCTATTTTTTTGTGAAATATCATCAGTGAAGGATCTCTTATATATTAGATTAAAATCTGATTGTTAACAAATAAGTTTTGCGTTTGATTTAATGGTAAGGATGATAATTTAAAATGTTACCTTAGCTTTATTATGAAAATTAAAGTTGGATTTGGCTTTGATGTCCATCAATTAGAAGAGGGGCATCCATTTATAGTAGGTGGAGTAGAATTGGATCATCATGCTGGTGCATTCGGCCATTCGGATGCGGATGTTTTGGCTCATGCCATTTGTGATGCGCTCCTGGGGGCCGCAAATTTAGAGGATATTGGTTATCATTTCCCAAATACAGATGAGCAATGGAGAGGTATTAGCAGTCTTGTTTTACTGAAACATTGTGTTAAGCTAATTGGAGATAAGGGGTATACCATAGGGAACATTGATGCTATGCTATGCCTGGAGGCTCCTAAAATTAAACCGTATATCGGACAGATGAAGGCTAAAATATCGGAGGCCTCAGGTTTGGACGTTGATGATATTTCGATCAAAGCAACGACGAATGAATCCATGGGATTTGTCGGAAGACAAGAGGGGGTAGTAGCATATGCTGTTTGTTTGATCGAAAAAGCTTAAACTTTCTGTTTCTTTTTAAAAAAGAAGCAGGCAACAATAAAACTGATTGCTGTAAGTACGAATCCTAGATAGAAAGGAGCTCCTGGTAAATAAAGGGCTTCTTTTTTATCTGTAAAGTGAGCAAACAACCAGCTCATGACGGGAGGGCCTATAATGGCTGTTAAGCTAATAATACTTGTTAATCCACCTTGTATCTGTCCCTGCTCATTCGATGGCGTTTCGTTGGATACAAGGCTCTGGATAGCTGGCCCTGCGATTCCCGCAAATACATAGGGTATTACGGCTAGGAAAATTAACCATGGAGCGTATGCCATCCCCATTAAGGGCATCGATATCACGTAGAGTCCAGATCCAATTAAAATACTTTTTTCTAATCCCAATTTTGGAATAATAATTCGAATCAGTCCGGCTTGAACTATAGCCAACAACATACCTATAAAACCCAAAGAGATACCAACCATTCTTTCATCCCATTGATATCTTTCCATGGTGTAATATGACCAAGTACTTTGTACGGCATGAGAAGAGATGTTTATCAGAAAGATGCAAAAAAATAATTGTTTTAGATGCGGGTATTTAGCAAGTTGCTTGAAGGCACCTACCGGATTTGCATTTTTCCATCTGAAAGGTCTTCTGTTTTCTTTTTTTAATGATTCTGGAATGAAAAAATAACCATATAAGAAATTCAAAAAGCTTAATAATGCTGCTGCGAAAAACGGTATTCTGGCACCATAATGCCCCAATAACCCTCCTAGCAATGGACCTACTATAAAACCTAAGCCAAATGCAGCTCCCAATAATCCGAAATTCTGAGCTTTTTTCTCGTGCGAACTGATATCTGCTATAAATGCAGCAGCTACTGTGTAGCTGGCTCCTGTAATACCTGCTATAAACCTACCGATGAATAACCACAGGATGGTTGGAGCTAACCCCATGAGTAAATAGTTGATAGAAAAGCCTAAGAGTGATATTAAAAGGATGGGTCTTCTACCAAATCGGTCACTGAGATTACCTAACACGGATGCAAAGAAGAATTGAGTTAATGCATAACAAAACATGAGCAAACCACCATATCGCGATGCATCACTTAATGTGCCGCCAATCAATTCTTCAATTAATTTAGGCATTACAGGTATAATAATACCTAAACCAATGACGTCAATTAGTACGGTTAAAAAAATGAAAAATAGACTTTTTGAAGTGTTGACTTGCATATTTTACTGTTTTTTATTTTTTAGATAGGCTTTTAAACGATTTACTGGCCTATAGCTTTATCATTTATTTTAATAATCTATATGTTTTTGCCTGTCACGAATGACAGACAATTGATTTGTTTTTAAATCTAAACTAAATTTCTGAAATACCAAGCTTTAGCGATATTGAAAAATTAGGATCATACCCTAAGGATTGTTTTTGAACCAATCAAAGGCGATCTGTTTTATTTAGAAAATGGTTTTAAAGACTGAAATGTGCGATTGGTTTAAAGTTTCTTTTTTGTAGTAATTGATTCTTTTTCAGTGTTTTTTTAACGGATGTTGTATCGAATGAAGATTCCTCAAAATATTTGTAATATCTTTGTTGTCATGCACATAATCTTTGGCACATTATCTGATATTGTAGCGGAGGCATATGTCATCATATTTTATAATGATCAAATCGAGAAAGAATAAGGTTCAATGAAGAGAGAATCAAAAAAAAACCAACTGCAACCAGAAGATATTAAGCGGTACACACGTAATTTCTGGAAATTTATTATTGGAATAATAGCTTTTGGGTTTCTATTTATATTTAGTGTTCGCCTGGGGTTATTTGGAAAGTTACCGTCTTTTAGTGATTTAGAAAATCCTAAGAGTAATTTAGCTTCGGAAGTTATAACGGAAGATAATAAGGTTTTAGGTACTTATTATATTCAAAATAGGTCAAATGTGAAGTATAGTGAGTTGTCACCTTACTTGATACATGCCTTGATCTCAACAGAGGATAAGCGTTTTTACGATCACTCCGGTATTGATTATACACGTACTTTTACGGTCATTTTCCACACTTTAACTGGAAATAAACAAGGAGGGAGTACGATTACACAGCAATTAGCTCTTAATTTATTTTCAGACGGTCGTGCTAAAAGTGCTCCTAAGCGTATCATTCAAAAGTTTCAGGAATGGATAACTGCTGTTCGTTTAGAGCGTAATTATACCAAAGAAGAGATTATCACCATGTATTTCAATACAGTGGACTTTGGAGCATATAATACCTATGGTATTAAATCAGCCGCACGTACTTATTTCAATACAACTCCTGATAAACTTACTGCAGACCAAGCTGCTTTATTAGTGGGTATGCTGAAAGGTCCGGGCGTTTATTCTCCTGTCAGGTATCCGCAAAACGCATTAGCGCGTAGAAATACAGTCTTGGACAATATGAATAAAGCAAATTTCATTTCTACAGAGGAAGAGGCTAGTGCACAAGCTAAACCATTGGGATTACAATTGAAAATCGCCAATTATGGGGAAGGTTTAGCACCTTATTTTCGTGCGGTATTAAAAGAAGAAATCAAGAAAGAATTTTCAAAATTATCGATTACCAAATCGGATGGTACACCTTATGATCTGGATCGTGATGGGTTGAAAATTTATACAACAATTAATATGTCCATGCAGCAATATGCTGAAGATGCCCAGAAAGAATGGATGAAATCTTTACAGGGTAAGTTTGCTGTACAATGGAAAAATAAGGATCCTTTTAAAGGAGATAAAGCCAAGTTACTGACGACAGGTATGCGACGTTCTGAACGCTACCGTGTTTTGAAGGAAAATGGACTTTCTGAAGATGAAATCAAGAAAGCATTTCAGGTAAAAGTTCCGATGTCTATTTTCACTTGGAAGGGTTCTGTGGATACTGTTATGGCTCCGATTGATTCTATCAAATACAATAAATTGATGTTACGTAATGCAATGATGTCGATGGAACCAAAAACTGGACATATCAAGGCTTGGGTCGGTGGAATAAATTTTGAGCATTTCAAGTATGATCAAGTAAAAATGGGGACGAGACAGGTCGGTTCAACTGCCAAGCCATTTACTTATGCTGTCGCAGTTGATAATGGCTACTCTCCATGTTACAGTATTCCAAATTATCAACAGACTTATGGAAATTGGACACCAAGGGGTACAGCTGAAGGTGGGAATCCGATTACTTTAGCTAATGCATTGGCCTTGTCTCAGAATTATGCGACTGCATATTTGGTGAATCAAGTTACACCGGAGGCAGTTGCTGCATTGACGAAACGTATGGGTATTACCAGTGATGTCCCGAACTATCCATCCATTTCACTTGGAGCATATGAAGCTTCTGTATTTGATATGGTTGGTGCTTATTCGGCATTTGTAAATCATGGTACCTGGATTGAACCTAATGCGATCTTGAGGATCGAAGATAAGAATGGAACTCCTATTTATGAAAAGGCACCTAAAGTTGTTAAGGCTTTGAACAGTGAGTCTGCTTATATTATTGTAGACATGTTAAAATCGGTTGTCTCGAAAGGTACAGGAAGACGAATTCAATGGAAATATCATCTGACGAATCCAATCGGAGGAAAGACGGGTACAACCAATGATAATGCTGATGCTTGGTTTATCGGGATCACTCCTGAACTGGTGTCGGGTGTCTGGACAGGAGCTGAAGATCGTAGTATTAGTTTTGCGAATATGCAAGACGGGCAGGGAGCTGCAGCAGCAATGCCTGTATTTGCACTTTATATGCAGAAGGTGTATGCAGATAAAAACCTCAATTATACGAAGGGCGATTTTGAACTTCCTGAAGGTGGGCTAACGCGAGTAGTCGACTGTTCTAAGTACTGGGGAGGGGGCGGAAGCTCCGGAGCAGACAGCACGGGTTCGGAATCAAACTTAAATGATGATCGATTAGGTTTTTAAATTTTATTAAATAAAGATATAAAGCCAGATAATTGAGTTTTTCGAAATTTGTTATCTGGCTTATTTGTTATATATGAGCGTGTTTGATTATAAAGAGGAGCTTAAAAGAATTCCACATAAGCCTGGGGTTTATCAGTATTTTGATAAACAGGATGTCCTGATTTATATCGGTAAAGCTAAAGATCTCAGGAATCGGGTTGGTTCTTATTTTGTGAATGAAACGCAACATAACGGTAAGACGCGTGTATTAGTTCGTCAGATCAACCGTATTTCTTTTACAATTGTAGATACGGAGATTGATGCATGGTTGCTGGAAAATTCATTGATTAAGAAACATAAGCCCAAGTATAATGTATTATTAAAAGATGATAAAACTTATCCTTGGATTGTCATTAAAAATGAACGCTTTCCCCGAGTTTTTTGGACACGTAAATATATTAAAGATGGCTCTCGGTATTATGGTCCTTATGCCTCTGTAGGGATGATGCACATTGTATTGGACGTAATCCGGGATCTTTTTCCGCTAAGGACCTGTAATTTGGCACTGACTCAGGAGAATATTGCTAGGGGTAAATTCAAAATTTGCCTTGAATATCAGATTGGCAACTGTAAAGGTCCATGTGAAGGTTATCAATCTGAAGAAGATTATGATCAGAATCTGAGTGATATTAAAGATATTTTAAATGGTAAAATTTCTGTTGTCACGAATAGGATTAAAGAGCAGATGTCTGCTGCAGTATCGGAAATGAATTTCGAAAAGGCGCATTCCTTTAAGATGAAATTAGATAAACTGGATCTGTATCAGAGTAAGTCTACAGTTGTTAATTCATCTATCACGAATGTTGATGTTTTCAGTATTGCATCGGATGAAAGTTATGCTTTTGTTAATTATTTAAAAGTGATGAACGGGGTAATCATTCAAACACAGACTGTTGAAATGAAGCGGCGACTGGATGAGACTGAACAAGAACTTCTTGCTTTAGCGATTCCTGAGATCCGGGATCGGTTTAAAAGCTTATCACGAGAAATTATCGTTCCATTTGAACTGGATATTCAGGAAAATGATCAGATCAAATTTACGGTTCCAAAACTAGGGGAAAAGAGAAAACTATTGGATCTATCGTTGAAGAATGTAGCGTTCTTTAAAAAAGAACGATTGCTACATTATGAGAAATTGAATCCAGATGTACGTGTAGATCGTATTTTAACGCAGATGAAGAAAGATTTGCGGTTAAATGTCTTGCCTCAGCATATTGAATGTTTTGATAACTCTAATATTCAAGGTAGTTATCCTGTATCTGCTATTGTAGTCTTTAAAGATGGTAAGCCATCAAAAAAGGATTACCGACACTTCAATGTTAAAACAGTAGTAGGTCCAAATGATTTTGCCACGATGGAGGAGGCTGTATATAGGCGATATAAGCGGGTTTTGGAAGAAGATGGTGATTTACCTCAGTTGATTATTATTGATGGGGGTAAGGGACAGTTAGGGGCCGCTTTGAAAAGCTTGCGATTATTAGGGATAGAGAAACAGGTTACAGTAATTGGTATTGCTAAGCGGCTGGAGGAGCTGTATTATCCGGGTGATCAATATCCTCTCTATTTGGATAAAAAATCGGAAACTCTTAAAATCATTCAACACTTGCGGGATGAAGCCCATCGGTTCGGAATTACTTTTCACAGAAATCAACGTAGCCGAAAAACTTTTGTATCTGAACTCGAAGATATTCCTGGCATAGGTAAGACTACGGTAGAGAAATTACTGACTACCTTTAAATCTGTTAAGAAGATTAAAGAGGCTCCAGAAGAAGAGTTGAGAAAAGTGTTGAACTTAAAACAGCTACAGGCACTTTTAGCACATTTTAAGCGAAATTAAGCGCGTTTGTCTTGCATTTTTTATTAAGAGAAAAGCCCCAATAAGTTGATCACTAATGGGGCTTTTGTATGCTGGTTAACATTTGTACTAAAAACTATTTTCTAGCATTAGTCGTCATAACCAAATCTTTTTAAGTAATTTTTCTTACTTCTCCAATCTGGAATTACTTTTACGAAAACCTCAAGAAAGACTTTTTTGTCAATAAATGCCTCAATATCCTGGCGAGCGTACGTGCCGACTTTTTTAATCATTGATCCACCGGTACCGATGATGATATTCTTTTGTGAATCACGCTCCACAATGATTTCTGCAGCGATACGAGTGATCTTCGGTTCTTCTTTATAAGATGTAACAACGACTTCAGTACTGTAAGGAATTTCCTTGTCATACAGTTTGAATATTTTTTCGCGAATCATTTCCGAAACAAAGAAACGCATTGATTTGTCTGTTAATTCATCTTTTTCATAGTAAGGAGCATGTACAGGAAGTTTTTCCTTGATATAGTCCATTACTCCAGTGATATTATGATTAAGAAGTGCTGATACCGCAAAAATAACTTCTGGGTTGATCGTTTCTTTCCAGAACTCTACTTTAGCCATCACTTCAGCTTCGTTAGACTTATCAATTTTATTGATAAGAACAGCTACTGGAGAACTTGTTTTTTTTAATTTCTCAATAACATCATTTTCATCATATTTTTCATTGATATCTGTAACAAGTAAAATAATGTCCGCATCGATCAGCGATCCTTGGACAAAATTCATCATTGATTCTTGTAACGAATAGTTTGGTTTGATGATACCAGGTGTGTCTGAAAAGACAATTTGGTGCTCCTCATCATTGACTATTCCAATAATGCGGTGTCTTGTTGTTTGAGCTTTAGGAGTGATGATAGACATCTTTTCACCCACTAAAGCGTTCATTAGCGTAGACTTACCTGCATTAGGTTTACCGATGATGCTTACGAATCCTGCTTTATGCGACATTTTTTTTAATTTAATTAGGATTACAAAGAAACAAAATATATCTTTGTGCTCCAATTCGGAGGTAAAGATATCTTGCTTTTTAACACAAAAAGGACGATTGAACTAAAAATATATTGCGGGATGGAGCAGTTGGTAGCTCGTCGGGCTCATAACCCGAAGGTCATCAGTTCGAGTCT
>NZ_JBBGYV010000004.1:0-605433 GCF_037479535.1 Sphingobacterium sp. MYb388
CTTTCCTGTGCATTACTGTTTAAAGAGCACACTAAAAGAGGAAGAGTCAGTAAAGAAAATTTTATGAATTTCATCTTAAAAAAAATTATGTTAAAATTATGTGTTATAGGTGCTATATCTTATGCCGGCTAAGCTATCGTTACACCGATACAAATGTAGCTATGGGCATATCAATAAAAATTACACTTTTGAGCGCTTTAATTACACTTTAAGGTTCTGGTTATTTAACACCTTTTATTTTAACTCATCTATCAATTTGACAATTCAAATAATGAAAAACTTAGCTAGAAATGGTTTGATTTTAATTCTTTTTTATTAACAATATGGATGCGCGCACTATAGGATAACCGATTGATCGAGATTCTTTCGTATTCATCCTGTTCAATATTGAATTAAAGCAGGAGAGGGCTCTGTAAGGTCACTTTACGGTAAACGGATTTAAGTTCGAAATGTCAACCCTGTTGGGATAAGGCAAAAACGATAAATACTAATTGCGATGAATGTACCATTATCCTGAAGCAGTAAAATCTGCAAAAAGCAGAGCACAGCTAACTTTTAGACAGATTGCAGGGATCCGTGAGTCTGCCTTTAGTATCTCTCAGTTATTTACTATAGCGAATGGTGAAGAGATTATCAGAGAAGGTTTTGCTCGTTGGCAAGATCTTATAGCAGGGGAGTTGGAACTACTGAAAAGGTGATTGGTTGATTAAGTGTACTCCATAATCTCTCTAAGAATTCATTTTGTGAGCAGACTTCTTTTATTACTTTGGGCAGTAATTACTTTAAAAAAGATGGATAGCTTATCATTTTATTATAAATGTGTTAAAATAATATAAGTGATTTACAGTGGAAACCGCCATATTAGTAATGGCTTAGATATGGCTTTTCTGCTCTTCTAAGCTGCCAGATAATATTATTCTTTACACTAATATGTCTTGTTACCCAAAGAGAAGTGCAAAGCTTATTAGGGGACAATTACTCAACAAATTTAAAAGATCAGTTAAAAAATAGCTACATCCCAATTTTTGTCATTCGCAATTTCTTCACTATATTTAAGTTATATACCGATAGCTGATAGTTACGATTGATAAACCTTAATTTTTAATATGACAAAAATAGATCTTAACCAGGCGCACGCACAAGTCATGCAGGTCTTTAATAGCATTTACCCGATGAGTGAAGCGCTTGAAAAAAGCATACGTGAACATAGCAAGATTACCAGGTTTAATAAAAAGGCTCACTTGCTTGAGTTAAACGAAATAAATAGATCAATATATTTTATACTTGAGGGCTGTATAAGAACCTATTATTTGAATGAGGAGGGCGAGGAACATACTTCTTGGCTGCTGACAGAAGGAGAGCTGGCTATTTCAGTCTATAGCTTCTATAGCCAGAAAAAAAGCTTTGAGGCGATTGAAGCATTGGAAGACTGTGTGACATTAGAACTCTCCTACGAAACACTGACACATCTTTATAAAAGTCATTTGGAGTTTAATTATATAGGTCGATTTCTGACCGAGCAATATTATATCCGAAGCGAAAGTAAAGCTAACTCTCTCCGTATGCTCTCTGCAAAGGAACGATACCATGAATTAATACTTAAAAAACCACAAATTTTAAGACGTATACCTTTAGGATACATTGCATCCTATTTAGGAATAACACAATCTACCCTAAGCAGGATTCGAGCAAAGATCTAAGCTTAAATTCCCCCTCTTTCAACTATTTATATTTTTTGCCTTTTGTCAAAAGGATATCGTTTTACTACCCTTAATTTAGTGTCATTCATTCTAATGTAGATTTAAGGACGTTCGGCATTACAGGAACGATAGTTATTCTTGAATGAAAAATATGCAGTATTTTCTTTAATAAACTATAACATGATCAGATCGATTAATGATAACTAAATAAGTCAAGGTTGTTTATCACTGACCAACCAGCTACTAGAACAAACTCTAATTAATATGAAAACTAAAAAATACTTATTAAGATTTATCTATGTTTACCTGATCGCAGGCTTCATGAGTAATCTACCTTTTGTCAACGGTTACCTACTTCATAGTTTAGATGGGGACCTCTTTAAATATTCTAACGCAGATGCATCCTATACCAATCATGATACATTCAGTTTTAAATCTCCATCTATTAGTCAAAGGGCAATTGATAGATACATAGCAGACACTCATCCAGAAAAAAAGAATCAAAAAATATATCGGCTCTACAGAATTAATCCAATATGCTTTTGGCGATGGTCTCATTATCTCTTAACAAGCAAAGATTTTGATTATAAATCATGGAAAGAGATAGAACCTAACAGGATTCCTTACAATCCTGAAAATAGATATCAAGATTTTTAGGATCAACTTTAAATAGTAAACTCTTTTCAGAGAAGAGATCTAAAAGAGCATCTGCATGTTATTATATAACTATGAAAAAGAAAACAATCCTTGCTTTGATTATCAGTATACTACTGATTCCTAATTTACCTTTCATCAATAAGTATATTGCTCATCGATTAGATGAGGGGCATTTTACCTATGCTAACTTAGATGGTTCATATGTCATAACTCAGGATTTCTCTTTTAAAAGCCCTGGATTCTCGACTTTTGGTTTTAATGAATTTATTAAAGAGACATCTCCTGCTAAAGAAAACCGGAAGCTATACCGTTTATATAAAATTAATCCATTGTGTTTTTGGCGCTGGAAGAATTATTTGGTGAATTCTATACATTTTGAATATATGGAATGAAAAGTCATTGAGCGAGGTCATCACATTCTACTAATTTTAATTAAAATGAAAAAACGATATTATATTTTAACGTCATTAATCGTCATTATCTTTCTCTGTAATATTCCTCCATTAAGATATACATTTGATTGGCTTGTAGATGAAACACATTATAAATATGCTGATGCTTCAGGAAGTTTTTATGTTATAGATAGAGTAGGAAACAATATTGTTGCAATCAAAAAAGGATTTAAAGAATCTATAGATCCTGAGAAATTGATAGCAGAAGATACTGTATTATGTCGATTATTTTGGAAAAATCCTTTAGCTTTTTGGCGTTATCATAGTTATTTAGACAAAAATGATCCAAGATATAAACTTCCATACAAAAGTGAAGTGGAGATTGAAAAACGGAAGAAAGAGATCGCTAATAGTATTAAATATCAGGTTAATTAAATTATTTCACTGACAAAGTTTAAGTTACAAAATAGTTGATGGTGAAGAGATTGGTCTTTGAATCTTCATCTTTAAATGTTGAAAATCAGCTCCTTATGAGTAGGATGTTTTTTCATAATATTCCGAATTCATCATTTATTTCAAACACATAACTACCCTCTGCTGTCCTTTACTTAAAAGACCTATTCCCACAGAACTATAAACAAATCATCCAACAATCAAATATATAGTTCGTAGGCCGGATACTCTAGCGTTAGCATTAATTATCAATTTTTTGTGGAATTAAGAGAAGCTTAAGATTTCTGATCAGGTAGCAAGTGTTTCGCTCATTTTTAATAAGTACCTTTTTTTACCTGTTACTTTGAAGTTTACCATTAAACTATCATTTTTTGAGACTAATTACTGAAGGGATTTAATTCTATAGTAGCTTTATCACTAGTGATTATCCAATTATATTTTATAGGTTCATCGAAATCTGAAATTTTTGAAACAGAGATTTGGGAAAATTCGACTGATTGTGTTTTAGTTGTAAACAGCAATGGAGTGTCCTCAATTACTCTTGCAAAAAACTGAAGAAACATTTCATATTTATCTGTATCAATACATATTGATATATCAAATCCATTCGTATCCAAAAATTTAAGCAGTTCGACCCTTAACGGCTGTACAAACAATAGTTTATTCTGCAATTCTTCGAATCCGTCAAAATTCAAATTATCGCTTTTAGCGTCTTTATATGCTAAAAAATCATGAATGTCTTTCAAAAGGTTTTTAACAGCTCCTCTATCTATACTGCTATGCAATGCCCAATTCATGCACATAGATAAATTGTGGTAACCAGATATAGATTGTTGCTCCCGATACTTTCTAAGTTGTGATAGGAGGTAAACACATTCGGCTTCTGACTCTATCCCTTTATTTATCAATTCGTTTATTTTCTCTCTAATAGCTTCTTTCATTGTGAGATGATTTTAAAAAAGGTTTATTCATAACGACTATTTACATCTGATATTTTAATATAAAGGATTATTCCTGCTATGATAAATATAACTATCCATGCGACTATTTTTGCGTTTTGATAATCGTTTTCATCCCAAGTTCCGTTATTAATCATTTCTTGCTTTATTCTTTGAGCTTCTTCATTTCTTCTACGATTTGAATATGAATTTTTAGCTGCAGCATACGGATTTCTAGGTTTGTATGGTTTAAGTGGTTTACCTCGTTGATATGGAGTCTGTTTCATAAAGTGTTTATAATTGTTTTTACTTATTCTCTTGTTCTTTTATTGTATATTATATGTCCATACTAACGCTTTAGAATTAACCCATCATTTTTTGAGATTAAAATAATGTTTCAACACCTAACGCTGTAATTTTTATCTTTTCGCCTACAATTTCAAAATAACCTTGCTTGATATATTCAGATAGCCCTTCGTTTAATGCTACATTAGAAATGTGACCGATTGTAGAGAAAGAATTAACTATTCCTAGCACGACCATATTTCCAGCTCTAGGTGCTGTAGTTGCTGCTAATGCTTTTATTACCGCTTTTAATATATCTTTTTTATTGCTCATGATATCATTTTTTGAAATTATAACTGATTAAATTTAAAGTTTTGACTGTTTACTATCAATATACTTTTTGACTTTATATCCTCGAAGTAGATTATTGAGGTCGATTAATGGGAAATCTTTATTTTTTATCAGCCTTGATTTTTTGATCAACGCCAATGCTCCGGAAGATATTTTTTCAATTTCATCTTCAATAAAAACATCTGTTAACAAATAATGACGACAGTACAGCAACTTGAGAGATTCAACTTCTTGCTGTGAAAATCCTAAATTATGAAAAACATCAGATTTATTAATTTGATTGATTATTTCAATTAAACTCTCTTTAGAGAAAACAAGGAAAAAACCCGAATCTTTAAAAGGATATTGATTTCGATATTCTACAACAAGATCAATCGCCTTGATTTCTTGATGTGCAATTAAGCATTGTAAAACTTTTTCTTTCATCTCATTTTTGACATGATTCTCTTTCTGTTTAAAATCGTCTAAAGTTTCTTTACCACTTTTAGTAATTACAAACCAGTCATCAATTTGATGATTATCAAAATAATGTGAATCCCTTTCAACTATCCTATTTACAAGATTTATCTTGTTACCTGAAATAGGGAAATTAAGGTCTTTACAAATATTCACTAATTCATTTTTGCTAACACTAATCGCTATCGATTCATTACCAGAAGATATCTCGATTAAGTGTCCTAATACAGAATTGTACAACCAATCTTTTAACGAATTCCTTTTATATTCTTGAATTAAAGATGTATTCCCAAAAAAAATTTGATCAACTCTTTTCCCCTTAACCATATCTAGAAAAAGTAGTTTTTCTTTTTCAGTTGGAATATACAGATTATCTTTAGGTAATTCTTTAACTAAAACCTGAGTAGTTTTAGTTTTTTTTGCAAAAAAATCAAAAAATCCCATAATTTAATATTTTATTGTTTTTTGCGATTAAGAATTAAGTTTTAACATTTCTATTCCATATTGAGTAATATGGATATTGTTGTGATCAGTGTATTGAAAATGACCATTTTCAATATAGTCTTTTAATGCTATTATTAAGTCCTTTTGTGTGATATGATAACCATTCAAATTGAATAAAAGTGATCCATGCACTAACAGATCATCAGGCAAGACTTTTCCTCTTTTTTTTAGGGTTTTAATTACAGCTTGTAATAATTCTTCGGTTTGTATTTCCATCGTTTTTTGAGATTTAGTTGTTATGTTCTTCACTGTTGTTTTGCAGAAGATCTACAGCTGGGCAATTATCGTTTTCTGAGATTATCTAGTTGTATACCCATCCTTGGCCATAAGTTCCCTTTTCAAGCAACCAAGTTTTAGAACATGTTCTGCAGGTGTAAAAATATTCATCTACATTGCAGAACTGTGATTTGACTTCCAGAAAATTGGTTTGAATTAAATATTTATGTGGAGGGGTATGTCTTTTCTTTCCTAAAAGAGCTTTACAAGCATCACATAAATTTATGTCGTTTTTTTCCATTGAGTTGTTATTTGAGATTAATAATTTTATGAAACCTAGTTTTATTTCCAATATTAAAAGCCGTCATAATTTCCTCAACTAGGAATTCTTTACTTTCGTATGAAGACTTTACTAATCGGGCAATCTTTATATACTTTGCGGTCATTCCTTTTGTCCGACCTCCATTTTTCCCTCTTTCTCTTACAGATTTTGAACCTGCATTAGTACGTTCAATAAGGACGTTTCTTTCATACTCAGCGAGTACGCAAAAAATTTGAAAAATTAATTTACCAGATGCTGAACTTGTATCTATGTTTTCAGGAATAGATTTCAAATCTATTCCTTTTTCGTTTAGTTCAGTAACAAACTTAATCAAACCTATTGTATTCCTTCCAAGCCGATCCAATCTCCAAACCGTTAAAGTATCACCTTTCCGGACGAAGTTCAGTACTTTATGTAGTTGAGGGTTAGGTTCTTAGGGCTTTAAACCGCTTACTTTGTTAACGTCAACAACAACTATTTCTACGACACATTTTATATACACTTGGACAGGTTGTTGTTAACTTTTTTCAATGGTAATTTTAAACATCATCGAAATTTATTTTATCTATTTTCTTTATAATTTCTGGTGATATAGTCGGGGAGTCCAAACTTTTTAGCCCTTCAGAAATAGCTCCTAGCTTTTCATAAAGTTTTTTCGATCTTTCCAAGTTCAGAGCTAATTCAATATATTTTTTTTTCATCTCTTCCTTTTTTTTTCTAATACGCTTTATTATAATCGCTCCAATAACACATGTAACTAACAGAATGAAGTTTAGAATTATGTATTGATAAAAATATAGAATTCATATTTTAGGGCCTAGTTTTATCTGAATGTTTTATCTCGTTTCTGGAGGTGCTGCGTTGTTATCATTAGACTCTCTGATGACAGCAACTATTCCTTAGGTGCTTATTTTGTTCACATATAGCAGCTGGAAGTGATCCGCATCATACAAATATTTCATCAGGATTTCTAATTACTCTATACAGTCCTATTGCAGTGCAGCCACTCCAGACGATATACGTCGTTAATATTGATGATATCTTCATAAGATAAGGTTTTTAGCTTATCATGGGTTTGTTATGTAATTATTTTTATCTCTTATTCTCCTTATTGACCTCTGCTTTTGTTTCACCATCGACAACAACTATTTCTACGACTACATTATCCATTAATTTAGAATCGCTGCCGTCAGCCTTCTTTTTAGGTACTTTTTTGTACTTAATGATGATTTGTTCATCTTTAGGAATTCCATCTGGAAAAAAGTCATCTAAACTTTTAAACGCGAAAACTTTTTTTAGAATTCCTAAATGTCTTAAGTTATATTTTTCAGGTTGATCTAAAGATTCACATTTTCCTACAAATGTTTCGGCTAAGCCCATTTTCGAACTAAGAACCCTTTGTGACCATCCAGTTTTTTCTCTGAAATTTTGGATGTTTATGATAAGCTCATATTCTATTCTGAAGATAGCACTAGTTTCAAATAATTGTCGCATATTAAATTTTTATGTACCATATGTTTGGTACTTTAAATAGTTATTTGTATTTTTGATTAAGCGATTAAAAAAACATTGGCATTTGCCTTTGTGAACGATGTATCTCGACCCGAAACGACTAATTCCTTCGAGAGAACCGTGCAATCGCCCCATGCTCAAAAAAGTTTATTACATTTGTAATTCTTTATATTAAAGCATGTGGGTGGTTCACGTTAACTTTAGGAGGTTGAGTCAAGAGTCTCGAGTAGACTTAGACAAAGGGCTAGTCACCCTCGGGCCTAAAGTGTGAATCACCCCTTGTTTTTTTGAGGTGACTTTTCTTCGAGATCAATATTGTTCATAATAACCTTTTAAGATTATGATGAAACAAATCAAAACCAATCAAAGAACCACCACAAACCTAATCCAGGATCAAGGTTTTCGGTTCTCACATTACCAATTTTTAAAGAGCATCATTTGCGCGCCACAATAGCTCGCTAAAATTTAAACATAATGTCAAATAGGCTAGGTGGAAGCTTATTCCAAATCAAAAGGTGCTCAACCAGTAGAAAGCATGGTGTTATGACCAAGCTGATACTAAGTATAGCGAGCTCTTGATAGGTTAATAGTAGCTTTTTACCATCCCTTAATGGTTTTATGTTTCCGACTTTTATTTTATTCATGCATCATGATATGCTTCAACAAAAAGAGGATCGGAGGTCTACATTCATTCTTGACACTTTAAATGTAACACCTTTCCTTTAGTAAAGCAAATAATGTTCGTTAAGATTTTATCGTAATACATTAATATTATAGAAGTCGGTTTTGTTCTTTAATTAAAAATGCAATCACGAAGACCCGCTATAACCTTGATGATACAGTATAACTGCATTTTTTTCATTCTTATTTTTTTAACCAATTGGCGGTTGAACAGGATGCTTATTGCCTAAATATTAGCTTCTAATCCTCCTTCAATGTAAACCTTAAGGTAATGCAAAAAAAATGCAATAAGGGAAGCTATGCGCTATCCCGAAGGGAAAATACTGTCCTAAATCCAGTGTTATTTTTTGGTCTTCAATCCAAAACAAACCAAAATATAAACACATTGAAAAGTCCTTTACTCAAAAAAATATACGACAGAAATAATTCTTCTGAAGGAGGGAGTAGCACCTATAAAGTTACACCCTTAGAAATAGATTGGTTGAAGCAAGTACCCGTTTGTTATTTGCTTTCTCCAATACTCCATGCCTTTAATCTGCTCTTATGCTTATTAAAGGCCGTTAAAGTAATTGCGATACCCTGTATCATGATCCTCGCAGTATTTCATAGTTTATGTTTATCAGCTCAGACACCCCGCAAGGACAGCGGGGTGAATGGGCTTGATAAGATTATTCCACTTAAAGTTGGTGATACTGTCCCTGATGAGCTGTGGGATATGCCAATACAAGTCATTAATGAGCTTGAAGATAAAAAGAGTATTAAGTTAAGTGATTATAGTAACAAGAAGCTAATACTGTTAGATTTTTGGGCCACATGGTGTGGCAGCTGTATCGAAAAATTCGGTGAACTGCAAAAAATTCAGCAAGATTATGATGGGGAAGTTGTTATTATAGGGGCAACAGAGGATGTTAAAACGAGGGTGGAAAAATTTTTCGAAAAAAGGGGTGAAAATGATTATAAGTTGCTTACCACTTTTGATAGTAAGCTACTGGCTTCTTATTTTCCGCACAAAATGATTCCGCACTATGTATGGATTACCGCTGATCGGAAGGTTGCGGCCATTACTTCTGGCGAATCTGTATCGCTATCCTCCATCAAGGAATTCATTCAGAATGGAACGACACCAGCATCCAATAAATATGATATGGATATTCAGTCTCCTTTGTTTTTATCGGAGCACTATCCAACACAAAATCCTTTAATGCATTATTCAATATTGACAAAAGGAAGTTTTAGAGGATACCCGCAGGGAAGTAAATTTAGATATGATAATAATAGTGTCATTGGAAGATCATTTACCAATACCTCCTTATTACTAATGTACGAAGGCATCGCTAGAGCACTTTTTGAAGAATTGAACGATCGTTATACGGGTAAAAGAATTGTTTTATCTGTCAAAGATCAGTCGCTCATACAAGAAGGGGAGTATAGTTTCGATTTTATAAACCCACCTGCTAGGTCATCCACTCTGTACTCCGATATGCTGAAGACACTGAATAGTTACTCCGGCTATTATGGAAGGATAGTACCTAAAGAACGAGATTGTCTTACATTGGTCGTTACTGATTCTGTCCGATCTCGTATTCTGATCTCAAAAGGGGGCAAAGGAAAGAACACCCTATTTCGTCATGATCGATCAGAGCTTAGCAATCAACCTATTCAAAATTTTATTATTCGGACCGAAGATCTGGATTTTATAAAGCTGCCAATATGGGATATTACGGGCATCAAGTATAATGTCGATATAGTATTTGATCAAAAGATAACATCTTTAGAGGCACTACAAATTGAATTAGCTAAGTATGGACTTGGACTCCAACAGACAGTTAGATCATTGAACACCTTTATTTTAACGGACAACATAGACCTTGACTATTAAATACTGAATCATGTTAAAAAAATACAGCAGCATAGTTGTCCTATACTTAGTATTTTGTTGGACAACTGCATTGGGACAAAGAATAATTAATGGAAAGGTAATCTCGGATCTTGATACGACACCCTTATTTGGAGCAACAGTGTTAATAGATGGTAAAACGCGGACAAGTACCGACAAATCGGGTGCTTTTTCAGTACAGACCAACTTAAGGGACACCATTCTAACAATAAATTATATTGGATTTATACCTTTCAGAGTTCAATTACAAGCTCTGAAAGATAATAGCACGTTCAGATTGACGAAAAATGAAGCGGTATTGGATGAGGTACAGGTCAATACAGGATATGAGATTTTGTCAAAAGAAAAAACTACAGGTTCATTCACAAAAATAGGTCCTGAACTATTGGAACAGCAGGTTAGTACTAATATACTTGACCGACTGGAGGCTGTCACCAACGGAATCATGGTGGATAGAGGTACAAATGCTGGAGGTAGAATTACGGTAAGAGGAATCAGTTCAATTCGTGGACCAAAAGAACCTTTGATTGTGCTGGATAACTTTCCGTACAATGGGGACCTTGACAACATAAACCCGAACAATATAGAAAGTATTACAGTTCTTAAAGATGCTTCAGCTTCATCCATCTGGGGGGCAAAAGCCGCCAATGGCGTGATTGTGATCACCAGCAAAAAAGGAAAGAAAGGACAGACATTTGGAATAGACTTTAGCTCCAATACAACTTTTGGAAATAAACCTGATCTGTTCTCCATACCGAATATTTCAACGACTGATTTTATTGATGCGGAGTTGATGCTGTATGAAAACGGCTATTATAATTCATGGATAAATTCTAGCAATAAAATGCTCTTGTCGCCTGTAGTGGAAAGGTTGATATATAATGATCAAAATGAAAAGGGCGAAAGGTCTAAGGCATATGTAGATATTGATAAATTAAGAGATCGTGATGTCAGAAATGATTATTCCAAATATATGTATCAAAACTCCGTCAATCAGCAACATATGCTTTCCTTAAGTGCAAGGGCTGATAAGATTTCCAACCTGTTATCCATAGGGTATGACCGCAATAAAGATGTTTTGGATGCTAATTTTGAAAGAATAAATGTCCGAAATTTTTCAAGCTATAAACCTATAGCGTCGCTGGAATTAAGTACAGAACTTTTATACACTAAAAAGCAACAGCGTAGCGGCAGACCAAGATATGGCGCTATCATACAAAACGCTAGCGGCATACTACCATATACTTCTTTTGCAGATGAAATGGGTAATCCTATAGCTATAGGAAAAGTCTATCGACAATCTTTTATCGATAATATAGTCGATCAATACAATTTGTTGGACTGGAATTACTATCCTCTTGAAGATCATAAACATACTAGATCTGAGAATGGAGTGAACGACCTATTGATTAATGTAGGCATTGATTACAAGCCTATTGGAGATCTGAAATTATCATTTAAATATCAATTTGAGAAACAGTCCGGTGAAAATAGACTGAATAATGATATTGATAGCTATTATACCCACGATTTGATCAATAGTTTTACTGAGATCAATAGCAATGGTGGGTTGAAACATAACATCCCTGTAGGTGGAATATTGGATAATAGTTTTTCAAACTCAATTTCCAATAATTTTAGAGGACAGTTGTCTTATCTAAATAAGTGGAAACGACATGAATTCAGTTTGCTGATAGGAGCGGAGTTACTGACAAGAAGCAGCACGGGTAATGCAAATAGATTATATGGTTTTAATAAAGATATCCTCACATTTGGAACGGTAGACTATAAGACTCAATATGCGCATCTAATTACGGGAAGCAGACAATTTATCAAAGATAATTCCAGTATTTCTGAGTTTCATAATAACTTCCTTTCATTTTTCGGAAGTTTCGCCTATAATCTTAAATCTCGATATTTCGTCACATTGAGTGCAAGAAGAGATGCTTCTAATCTCTTTGGCTTAAGAACTAATGACCAATGGAATCCATTTTGGTCTGTGGGAGTTGCCTGGAAACTCTCCGATGAATCTTGGTTCAAACTGAATGAGCTTTCACTTCTAAAGATCCGTAGTACAATGGGATCAAGTGGAAATATTGATCCAGCAATGAGTGCGGTCACTACGATCCAGTATTTGAATAATTCACCCTATACTGGCGATCCGTTCTCAATTTTTGTTAACTATAACAATCCTGAACTCAGATGGGAGACAGTTAAAAACTTAAATTTTGGGCTAGATTTCGCAAATAGAAATGACAGGATAAGCGGTAGTTTAGATATTTACAAAAAGTATGGAAGTAATCTTTTTGGCAGTTCACAGCTCGACTATACAACAGGGATTTCAACTTTAGTAAAAAATACTGCTTCAATGACCGGCAAGGGATTAGATATCCAACTAAATACCGTTAATCTAAAAAAATCTTATTTAAACTGGAAGAGTACTTTAAATTTTAGTATTTATAAGGATAAAGTGACCGAATATCATCTCGGTACACAAGCAGCAAGTAGTTTTCTTTCCTCTGCTGTTCCCATTTCTGGAATAGAAGGGAAACCAGTATACTCTACCTTTGCTTACAAATGGGCAGGGTTGGATCCGAATACCGGAGATCCAAGAGGGTATTTGAACGGAGAGGTGAGTACAGACTATCGTGCATTGGTAGGGAATGGTACCAAGATTGATGACCTTGTTTATTTTGGATCGGCACTGCCTACTTATTTTGGTTCTTTTCTCAATTCGTTTTCGGTTAAAGATTTTACTTTAAGTCTGAGTATTTCTTATAAAATGGGGTACTACTTTAGGAAAAGATCAATCAACTATCAGAATCTTTATTCGAGATGGATTGGAAATGAGGATTTTGCAAATAGATGGCAACATATTGGAGATGAGCAATCGACAGATGTACCATCAATGACATATCCCGCCTCTACGCAACGGGATGCATTTTATGGAGGAAGTGAGCCCCTGATTCGTCAAGGAGATCATGTCCGATTTCAATATATCAATTTAACATATAGCTTTCCTGAAAGTATAGCCACGAGTCTTTATCTTAAAAATATCAAGGCTTTTTTCAATGTGAACAATATAGGTGTGATATGGAGAGCAAATAAGGAGAAAATTGATCCTGACGCCTATTACATGGATTATTATATGCCAACTCCAACGAGCTTTACGCTGGGCTTAAAACTAGATCTCTAATTACTAAAATAAGATAATATGAAACATATCTTAAAAATGATAATCGCATTAATGCTATGCGTTAGCTTTTATTCTTGCAACAAAATACTGGAAGAGAAGTCTGATAATAAGCTTGTAGTTCCTACGACGCTCATGGATCTACAATCTATCTTAGATAATGCTTCAAGAAATGTGTTTTCAGATCCTGGAGAGGGAGAGGTGAGCAGTGACGACTATTATCTTACTGAAAAGGATTATATGTCATTGACAAGTGAACAATATAGACGGATGTATACTTGGGAGGCTGATTATATCTTTGAAGACCGGAGCAATAGTTGGACTTACAGCTATGCTTCGGTATACTCGGCAAATACTGTGTTGGAACGTATACAGGAAATTCAGCGGAATTCAGCTAATGGAAATAGCTATGACGATATCAAAGGGCAAGCATATTATCTGCGAGCTAAATCTATGCTTCAGCTGGCGGCATTGTTTCTTCCGGCCTTTGATGAGCAATCGGCCCAGAACGATCTAGGTCTTCCAATAAGGCAGAAAACAGATTTTAACATTCCGACAACACGTAGTTCAGTTAAGGAAACATACCATGTAATTTTAAGTGATTTAGAGCAGGCAACGATTTTATTACCGATTACCCCAAAGCATGTGATCAGATCTTCCAAGCCCGCGGCTTTCGGACTTTTAGCTCGTACTTATTTATGGATGCGTAAGTATGACCAAGCAGAAGTTGCCGCAAGTTCTTGCCTGCAGTACTATAATATTTTGTTAGACTACAATAAAATTAGTAATGCACCTGAATACCCATTTAGCCAGTTTAATGGTGAAAGTATTATCTTTTCGGTAATCGGTATGCCAACGAATATACTACAACCGGATATTGCTAGAATCCCTGATGAGTTATATAGTCAATATAAAGAAGGTGACCTCCGAAAAGAGCTTTACTTTAAGAAAAATAATGATGGAACCGTTCATTTCAGAGGCAGTTATAGTGGAAATTTGACCTTGTTCGGTGGAGTTTCTACTAATGAAATCATACTTATAAAATCCGAATCATTAGCAAGACAAAGCAAATACCTAGAGGCTCTAGCTACATTACGTGAGTTAATGGTTAAAAGATGGAAAGTGGGCTATGTTGATGATCCATTGATAGAAGGTAAAATACATAATGCAGACGAGGCACTTGCTGTAATTTTAAAAGAAAGACGGAAAGAACTCTTGATGCGTGGACTTAGATGGATGGATATTAAAAGATTGAATAAAGAGGGACAGAATATAAGTTTGAGGCGTTTTATTGGGGGTAACGAGTTTATACTTAAACCAAATGATAAGAGATACGCTCTAGCAATTCCAGAAGATATTATTTTACTGACTGGAATACAACAAAACCCACGATAACTCGTGGGTTTTGCCCCTAATTATATAAGATTATTAATTACGCTTTGAGGCAGCATATATATCTCGAATATCGGAACCCGATTTTCCGTCTAAAAAGGTTTGCAGTGATTCTTCATCAGGTGCATTTTCTACTGGAAGTTCACATGGTAATGCTGAACCCACGTTACAGTTAGGATGAGGAGTCTGCGAATAGTTCGATGCATCCTCAGCTTCTGCTAGAGAGCTTCCCTGAAAATACCACTTGGTTGACAACTTAGGCTCTTCTGTTTCGATTTGTTTGTCCATTGCATTTACTACGTAAAATGCTCCTAAAATTAATGCAAATAAAGTGGCGACAAATAGTCGCGTGTTTTTTAATGTAATCATAACTAGTAATGCACTTAAGTGCTTTGAATTCTTAAATTTGGTTATTTGATAAGCTTATTATTTTGTGAGCTTCGAGCTTATCATAACGAAGCTTTTCAATAATGCGGACATTGATTTCCTAGAAACCCAATAATCCAATTAATGGGGAAGGTTGCAAATTTTTTCTTGTACTGTTTCATAATTTGTTTTTTTAGTGAGCAGATCGGAAGAAAATGGTACTGATACGATTAAGTTTGACGGACATAAATGCTTTCATCCGATCTGCTATTACAAATTTCAACAGCATTTTCTGTTATTTTTTGGGAAATGAGACACTATGTTTTGGGAATTGTAGCCCAAAATGTGGGGTGTAAAATCCCAATAAATGGGGTTTTTTCTATATTTATTGCTTTAAAAGCTTTAAATGCGTTCTGACATGTGGGGTACAGGATTATATTTTTTAGGACTATACACAACAAAGCCGCTGTAGTTTTACATACAGCGGCTTTGTTCTAGATTTGAATTTTATTATTATTTCATGGCATAGGTAATATACCCGCCATCTACTAAAAATTCGGTTCCGTTGATAAAGTTTGCTTTATCGGAAGCTAGAAAAAGCACCGTGTTTGCAATTTCTTCTGGTTTGCCGATACGCTGAAGTGAAGTAGCAGCAGCGAGATGATTCATCGCTTCTTGAGGTACCGCATTTTGCAGCCCAGGGGTTTCGATAGGACCCGGACTGACTACATTGACCCGGATATTTTTAGATGCTAGCTCATTGGCGGCGATCTGTGCTATTTTATTTAATGCACCTTTTGTTGCGGAGTACACTGAAGATCCTAAATTAGATGCTGTTGCAACGGTCGAAGAGGTGAAGATAACGGATGAACCTGTTTGAAGGTGGGGAATCAGTTTTTGTAAGGTGAAGAAATGTCCCTTGACATTGGTATTGAACTGTGCATCAAAGTCGGCTTCAGTGACCTGCTCTATGGGAGCAAAGGTTGCTATACCGGCATTCAGAAACAGGATGTCAATCTTAATATTGTTTTCAGTGACTAGTTTTTCAAGAGCGGCGATTCCATCAAAATTTGATGTGTCTGATAGGACGGTTGTTAATCTCGGGTTATCAATCTGACGAGCCGCAACCTGTAAATTATTTTCTTTTCTCCCTGTTATCCAAACATTTGCTCCAGCATCGATAAAGGCTGCAGCTGTAGCGAAACCAATTCCTGTGGTTCCACCTGTAATGACGACGTTTTTATTTTTAAAATCCATTTTTGAATTGTTTTATTTACTGCAGCAAATGTATTGTGTTTTTATTTATTTTAGTAACTTTGTAACTAAAAGTAACAGTAACATTTGAGTAACTAGGTAACTTATGGAAGAATATAAATGCACGGAAGAGGTTAGTAAAAATCAGGTCAGGGCTGTACATGATGCCATGGATGTTTTGAATGGAAAATGGAAAATATCCATCATCTCTGCGGTCTGTTATTACAATAAAAGAAGATTCTCGGATATTTTGAACGATGTCAGTGGTATTTCCAACAAGATGCTCAGTAAGGAGCTAAAGGAGCTGGAAATGAACAAGCTCGTAAGCCGTACCGTTGTCAATACACATCCTGTGACAGTGGTTTATCAGCTTACGGACTATGGCAATACGCTGAGAACTATTATTGAAAGCCTTGCAGCATGGGGTACGGAACACCGTCGGGTCATAACAGGTAAATAAAACTGTTTTGACCTTTAAGGTGTAATTTGAAAACCTTGATTATGATTTAACAAGTTATTCTCTTTCCCGTAGCATAAGACGAAGCAGCTCTTCACCGATCCCCATAAATCGGGCTAATTCTTTGTGCTTGATATATTGGCGTATGTCGGGATATTTGTCAAACACAAAGTCATATTTATCGGGATTGGGCAATGAAAGCAGATTTGCCCGATAATCGAGATACTGCTGCTGTTTGTCCATGAGACTCGCGTAGATCTGGAAAAGCTTCGGGTTTTTCGCGTTGATCTCATACAGTTGTTTCCGTGTGGTCATGAAGGTCCTGCAGTCACTCAGTGCGATAAACTGATAATTGTGTCTATGATTGGGGATCATCAGCGATTCGCCGCTAACGGCATACCGTACCGGACATTTCTTTTCATACTTTCCAAATATTCCCTCTGCAATGAGATAAAGCTCTCCCCAGTTGTTGGTCAGGTACTCGCCCTTAACAAAGCGGATCTCCTCAAATGCATCCGTTAGTTCAGGTATGGCAGATACCCATTCTGCATGGATGTCCTTTAAAAAACTGGCTAAAATCTCTTCTTTACTTTTCCTCATGGCTTAATTTTATAATGGTTTTCTGGC
Organism: Sphingobacterium sp. MYb388; assembly: GCF_037479535.1. Lineage (NCBI taxonomy): Bacteria > Pseudomonadati > Bacteroidota > Sphingobacteriia > Sphingobacteriales > Sphingobacteriaceae > Sphingobacterium > Sphingobacterium sp. MYb388. The sequence goes on from NZ_JBBGYV010000004.1 coordinate 17,654, forward strand.
TAAAAAAGACCTGTAAGATATTCAATGCTTTGCTATAAAGGGCTACTCAGGGAAAACTAGCCTATATGAGGGGTGAATGGTTCAATATGAGGGATGAATGATTGCTTCACTTACGCTTTATAGTGACTGCAACCATTCACAGTGGCCAATCAACTATGTTTCCCTCAAATCCATATTTGCCAAAATCTTCTGCATTTTTGGGTATCAGCTGATGAATTAATGTTTACTATAAAATTTAAAAATTATGAAAAATGACATGCAAACTAGTGATGAAATTTTATTGGAAGGTTACACCTTCTTCGACCTGCTGGATAAAGAACCTATACTAGGGGATATCGATGATGACAAATGCTGGCCGGTATCAATTTAAAGAATTGAACTTTTCACTAATCGATCCATCTGCAGCAGTAGGTGGATCGGTTTTTAATCTGAAGATATGAAGGAACAAGAAAAAAATAATTTGAAGCGTCTGCTGTGGCTTGGCAATGTGCATAGCTTCTTCCCGGACAGGTCTACAATGGATCTGCAACAGGGCTATAACCAGTGGCTCGAGCACAAACAAGCATTCCAAAAGCTATATACTAAAATGGATCTTGGTCGATTAAAGGAAGATCTGGAGAGAGATCCGCGCGTAGACCTAGAAGCAGGGATCATGCTCACCTTTCACTATGGTCCGTATCGCTTAGTGCCACGATACCTGCTGGCTATGGGTTACAAAGTAACACTTTTGGTATCGGCAGATGTGCTGCTCCGTGAAGAAACTGATTACCGGCGAGAGCTGGCCAGCATGGGGCTGTCTAAAGATTGTTTTGAGTGTTTGGATGCCCAAAATCCAATGGTACTCCGCAAGCTTTGTCAAGCTGTAGAGGCCAAGCGGATGGTCGTGGTATTTTTAGATGCGCATGAGTCCCTGGCAAATAATGCGGATAAGGATCGGGAGGGAAAGTTGCGGATCGCCTTTGGTGCACATTATTTCTATTGGCGGACTAATATGCTGAAGTTAGCCCAACGTCTGGGCATCTCGGTATATGTCACGCATATGGAAGTGAGACAACAAGGTGACCAACAATCATGGCAAATGCGGATACCTCAAATAGTGCTCAGCACCAGAGATAAAAATCGGCAGGATGCCTTATTAAAAGCGTTTGAGGTATTGCAGCAAACTTTTCAAGCGATGATTGCTGGCGACTGGACCGCTTGGGAAAATTGGACACTGTTGCATCGGTATACAGTGGTCAAAAAGCAAAATCGATCTGCTAGTATCAATAGCACTGGTAGTTGGTTAATGCCTTTTACTTTGGGTCATAAAGCATACCTATTTGATATAGCTACTAGAGGGTTTTTTGAGGTGGTTTGTAAGAATAAATAATATTTTGTAATTTAGGTTAATCATAAACCTTTTCCCGTAATGTATACACGTATTAAAAACACAACATATCTTTATAATTTATATTATCGCTGTTTGCTATTTATGTCCATTTTTTTTATGGTGATATACATACGCAATATCGGTACATTCACAGGTCAACCAATGTATGTTTTTCCGCTTTTTGTAACGCCATACCTCCTGTATTTCTGTATATGCTATGCGCTGTTTCATTTGAGTGTGAGCTTTCGTATAAGACAACTTGCTTGGTTGGTTCTTTGCTCGCTATTAGTTTTGGGAAGTTTTTGGGTTGTCAAATCTTATTTTTATAACCTATTACCTGCGATAGGTGTAGTTTTTTATTCGTCCTGGGAGGATCATCACCATTGGGTATTAATGCAGAAAATCGGTCAGGGCTTGTTAATTATTTTGCTGTTGATCGGTGTAGACTACATCTTATTTAAGTGGTTAAAAACGAAAATTCAAAGTACGCGGTTCGAACTTATGATGAGGGACCGGGCAGATAGTAGTTTGCTGTCGGATCATTTTTTACGTCGGCTCTACCAACTGACTGCTAAAGGAAAAAAGGAGGTAGATGTGGAGGTTCTGGATTTCTTTCAATCGATAAGCAACAAGCTGGTGGCGCAAAATGTAAGAGTAGCATTGGAGGAAGAATGGTATTTTGTAAAACGCATGATAGCTTTATGTTATGACCGCCATTTTGAAATTCATGGGGAGGAACATGTATCGCAACAGTTCTGGAACCGCTCTGTTCCATCGTTGTCTCTGTTGACATGGATTGAAAATGCGGTAGCCTATAGCATGGATGGTACAGATAATCCGATTATGCTCACCTGGATCAATCAATCGGATAATCTTGTGCTGGAAATACGGAATACGATTCACGCAACTAGTATAAAAAGAGGTACTGGCAATGGCCTGAGATTGGTCAATAGGCTCTACGAATCGTGTAAAAACGATCGCATAGCGCTGGATTATACCATCGAAAATAACACCTATTTTATTGTCAAATTATCATTTTTGAAATAACATATGCCTAAATATACAATTGTAGTCATTGATGACAATAAAGCGGATGCCGACAGCTTAGTGCAACATCTAAAGGAAATTGATGACGTAGGTCATATTGAGGTCTTTTATGATGGTGTACAGGGCGCAAAGTACCTGCTTAAAAATAAACCGGATGTTTTATTTCTGGATATTGAAATGCCGAATATTTCAGGTTTGGAGCTGTATACCTTATTGCCGGAAAAGGAGCGGCCTGCACTTGTTTTGGTGAGCGTTCATACGGAATTTGCGTTGGATGGATTTAAATTGGCTGCGGTCGACTATCTGCTGAAGCCGGCCAAATATGCTGATGTCACCAATTCCTTTCTGCGCTGTTTAAAGGTCATGAATGTTTCGGTCAATATCTATACGCAGTACGAGCTGGAATATTACCTGTTTGAAGTGAAAAATGGCTATTCGAAGATTGTTCATTTTAAAAACATCATCTATATTACCAGTGCTGATAATTACGTCGATATCGTGACCCGGGACGAAACGATCACAGCGCGTATTACCATTGGCAGAATCGAAAAAATTATGCCCAAGTCGTATTTTGTACGGATCCACCGTGGATTTATTGTCAATTTTAGATTCGCAGTTAAAGTGAAAAAAAGTACACTGATTCTATCTGAGGGTCCGGAAACCGAACTGCCGATCAGCAAGAGTCGCAAAATCAATATCAGCGGCTATGATAAATTGGAATAAACGGTCTATTCTTTTATAAATCTAATTATATAACTATGCGTAAAAATCGCTATTTAAGGGGCTTTCTCATAAGCCCGGTGTATTCCTATGCCCAAAAATTAATCTTGTTGGAGCTCCTAGCTACCAAGCGTAAGTTGGCTAGCTATCTTGATCTCCGGGAGCAGATGGAGGAGGACAACGTACTGCTGCGGGATGCGGACTATGTCAAATCTTACGTGGGTATTTCGACAGAAACGCTCTACCGTCTGCAACGGGACGGGTATATCTGCGTTGCCAAACGCACCCGAAACAAACGGTATTTCCGTGATATAGATGTGGAGCGTCTGCGGAATAGTTACCGTGGATAGCTGAAAAGGATCGCCCGATCTTTTGCTATTCTTAACTACATTTTGCAATTCGTCCCTCTCTTTTGGAGGGACGAATTTTTTGAAAATTGTACTCATCTTTCAGAGTGATTTGATTCTTATTTTCTTATAACCAACTTCTGCTTTTACGTCAGTTTTCTTCGACCTGGCTTTGGGATTTCATCGGCGGGCATGCATGAAATCCCGAAGCGCACCCGAGGCCGAGCCGATAAAATGGTGGAATTGGTCAGGAATTAATTACCTGTTGATGTCTCTGTTTTTAAGTGAATTTTGCAGTGGTTTTAACCTAAAGTTTTGTTCAAGTCGGCAACGTATCGGTCAAAAATCCGATGCTGTTCGGTCACGTGTCGGTCTTTCGTTGTGCACTTATTTGTTATTGTTTTTTAGTGTTTTATGTTTGTTATGTCAATCGATAGTACCGGTATAAAACAAGGTTGATTTTAATTTAAAAAAAATATGGGAACAATCGTAAATGGAGCAAATGGAGGTTTTAAAGGTAAAGCCGGCTCAGTAATAGGAAGCAGTTGGAAAAGTATCAACTATATCAAGGGACTTTATAAAAAGAGATCAAAGCCCGCTTCAGAGTTGCAGATGATGCAACAGGAAAAATTTAGAACATTGATGCGGTTTCTGCTTCCCATCAATATGTTTTTGAAAATCGGTTTTGGACGTAAAAATACGGAACGTTTAACTCCGATCAATGCGGCTTTTCAGTTTAATCTGAAGCAGGCCATTACGGGTACGTATCCGGCCTATTCCTTGGATTACTCCAAGGTCAGCATTTCGGATGGTACGTTATATGGCGGTGGCACAGTGTCCGTAGCGCACGCCGCAGGTGAGCTTACTTTTACCTGGGATCCGACTGCCAATGATACTTTTGAGACTTTTGGTGATGATATGGTCTTCGTGCTGGCTTATCATCCGGAAAAAGATGAGTTCATGTCTTCACCGGCACCGAGTACACGGGCAAGTGGGGAGATCAGCTTTATCATTTCAGAACATCTTCAGATGGGTATCGTGCACACCTGGATGTTTTTAACCAATAGATCTAAAACTAGAGTATCAAAAAGTGTATATCTGGGAGAGGTATTACTTAACTAATTAAAACCCTGGGTCAGGCCTATCCGGTCTGACCCTTTTTCTAAGGTATTTTAAAATATGGCAAAAAGAATCGTTAGTCCTGCGCAGGAGAGCGTAAGGACTGCATTTAAAATGGCTGTTGCTTTTTTGACTCCGTTGAAAGGGGTGATCAAAAAGGGTTTTGCCGAAAAGGCTAGACGTAAAAAATCGGTTGCGTCAGCTTTGGCGCTCGGGCATGTGCTGCATACCGCAATAAAAATAAAGGATGGTCAACCTCAGGTTGATCCCTCAGAGGTGATGTTAAGCGAGGGTGCACTGGCATCTATTCGGGTAGAGCAGATCGTACGTTCTACTGATCGTATCGAAGTGCTGCACAATTGGTTTCCTTCAGACTTTAGTGCTGGAGATGATTGTCTTACACTTTGTGCTTATCAGGTTGACAAAGGTTATGCTTTTGTGAATCAGCAGATCTGGCACCGACAGGAAGGAAAGATAATCGTTCAGCTGCCGAAAGGTTTTCAGGACGACGGTCTACACCTGTACCTCATGGCTAGTGACCGTTCGGGAAGCAAATATTCCCGTTCTCAATATTTAGGTTATTCAACAAAATGAAAACAAAACATATCCTGCTGCTCCAACGGATTTATGGAGCTAAGGGAACAAATGGAACTATTACCTATAAAGGCGAGCTCATCTGCCATACCATCGAACTGCCAGATCGTAATAATATCCCCCGCATAAGCTGTATCCCAATAGGTCAGTACAAACTGGAGAAACGCCGTTACCCAAGACATGGGGAGCAGATCGGTATTCCGCATGTATTAGGACGAGAAGCGATCCTGATACATGCTGCAAATGATGCGCTAAAGGAGCTTTTAGGTTGTATCGCTCCGGTCACAACTTTAACTGGTGAAGGTAAAGGTGATTTCAGCGGAAAAGCATTGGCGAAACTGAAGGCTTTAGTGTATGGAATGTGGGATAAAATGGAAGAGGTGTATTTGGTTATTAAATAGTGACGCAGTATTTGTCACTCATGCCGTGACAGGCAATTACTTTTTTTCGTTAAGGATTTGATTTTATTGGCACTCAAGATTCTCTTCGAGGTTTTCCTTGATGAAAAAAGTAATCAAAAGCCGACCGTAGGGAGACCATGGATGCCGGAAAAACAAACACGAATCCATAAATCAAGACTGCATTCCTTCATGCTATTTCACCTTGAATAGTCTAAATGAATTTAAATGTTGCCGCTCGAGCCGCGACAGGCTTTTACTTTTTGTCTTGACACAAAAAGTAAACAAAAAACTCAAGGCTGTATTCCTTAATGCTATTTCACCTTGAATAGGCTAAATGAATTTAAACTCGTTTCACTCAGACAGAAACTCATTTTTAACGCCTCTTCATCGCTTCAAAAACGCAATCGGAATACCAGGCCTATTAATATTAACATTACAGAAATGAAAAAAATAATTCAAAAAATAAGTGCGGCGTTGCAAGTGGTCTTGTTGGCGCCGATTAAACTCCCGGGAAAAGCATTGAATATTATTAAATACATTGCATTGGGTCTTGGTGTGGTGGAGACTGTACTGGAGGATAAAGATAAAAAAGGAGCGGGGGAGCCACCACCAGATCACATGCTTTCTAATCAAGAAAAGGAGGTACAGGATGAAATGGAATGATATCCGTGTAGGTACTTTAGGCGGTACGCTATGCTCCATCTGGGCAAGCTTTTCTCTTGGTGATGTCATGCAGACTGTAATAATGGCGGCATTAGGTACAGTGGTCAGTTATATGACGAGTAGGTTTTTAAGAAAAATAGGGAAACATTAGTGCACATGTTCTTGGTTTTTTAGCCTTTCATTATTTTGAGAGGCTTTTTTAATTAAATTCGATGATTAATATATTAAGGAGTTTAGTACGTATTCTTCTATTTTACGTTGTTGATAAGCTTAAAATAGAAATAAAAATAGTTTTTAATAGTTGTATTATTTAATAGCCCCTATTTTATTAAATGTATTTTTGACATATAATTTATTTTAGTACATTTATGCACGTTGACAATATGAATTTAGAATCTCAATCTGTTTAATAACACCATGCACGCATAAGTTAAGGTAGTCATGCTGTAACAGTTTGTTTTTATTTAAATGTTGACAGAAAACTAGTGTACCTAAATTATAAATTTAATAACAATGAGAAGAGTAGTAACCTTAATAACCTATTGCGTCCTTTTTTTTAGTTTTAGTTTTGCACAGGAACTAAAGTTAGACCGAAATAATCTTTTTAATGGCGATTGGAAATTTTATCTTGGTGATACTTCAGGTGCTTCTTTGATTAACTTTAATGATGAAAATTGGAGATCTTTGGATTTACCTCATGACTGGAGTATTGAAGGCGCTGTCAATTTAAATAACACATCAGGCAATGATGGGGGATATTTTCCGACAGGAGTAGGTTGGTATCGAAAATCATTTTACATCCCTTCTTCACAGAAAGAAAATAAGACTGTTATTTATTTTGAAGGTGTTTACATGAATGCGGAGGTTTTTATAAATGGAAAATCTTTAGGTATTTATCCATATGGTTATACTTCTTTTTCTTATGACCTGAGCTCTCATTTAAATTACGGTAAAAACAATCTAATTTCAGTAAAAGTTGACAATTCAAAGCAAAAAAGCAGCCGCTGGTATACAGGATCCGGGATTTATAGGAATGTATGGCTTATTGCCAAGAAAAATATTTCAGTAGCTGAATGGGGGGTTGGTATTGTTTCTGACAAAATCACTGAAAAAAACGCAGCAATCCATATTGATACTAAAATTGATCATTCCAACAATAGTCCTAAAGATCTAACTTTAAGAACTGTTGTTTTTAATGAAAAGGGTAAAGAAATTTTAAGAAACTCTAAGAAATTCCGTATTGAACCTGCCGATAGTAATATAATCAAGCAAACATTCAATCTACAGAATCCAAAACTTTGGTCTCCCGATATGCCGAACTTGTACACCGCTCAGGTTATGATACTTGATGGAAACAAAGTATTAGATCAGGTAGATACCAAATTTGGCGTACGTTCTATTCACTTTAGTAGCGAAAAGGGTTTTTTATTGAATGGAAATCAGATAAAACTAAATGGAGGTAATGTCCATCATGACAACGGTTCATTAGGTTCAGCGGCTTACGATAGGGCAGAAGTTCGTAAAGTTGAGCTATTAAAATCAGCGGGATTTAATGCCGTACGAACATCACACAACCCGCCTTCTACAAGATTTCTACAAGCTTGCGACAGTATTGGATTATTAGTAATAGATGAATCTTTTGATGGATGGAGAACGAAAAAGACTGAATATGATTATGCCCTTTATTTTGATCAATGGGCAAAGAAAGATGTCCAAGCAATGGTCAAAAGAGACCGTAATCATCCTTCTATAATAATGTGGAGTATAGGAAATGAGATTATCGAAAGAAAGGATCCCGAAGCTGTTAAAACAGCAAAAATGCTTCGAGATGCGGTCAGAGAAATTGACCAGACTCGTCCTGTAGTTTCAGCGATGACTACTTGGGATAATGATTGGGATATTTTTGATCCTTTAATGGCAGAGCATGATGTCGCTGGATATAATTATCAGTTACATAGAGCACCGGATGATCATAAGAGAGTACCGTCACGGGTAATTTTACAGACAGAATCTTATCCTCGAGATGCTTATGAGAATTGGAAACTTGTGAAAGAAAACAACTTTATTATAGGCGATTTTGTGTGGACAGCAATAGATTACCTTGGCGAATCGGGGATCGGCCGTTGGTTTTATACTGGTGAAGTAACAGGAGAACATTACGATCGTAATCTTTTTCCATGGCATGGAGCTTATTGTGGAGATATTGATTTGACAGGCTGGAGAAAACCTATTTCTTATTATAGAGATTTATTATATAATCAAAAACCTACTTTACATCTAGCTGTTAGAGAACCAGAGCCAGCCCCTAAACATATTCACGAAACACTCTGGAGCGTATGGCCCACATGGGAAAGCTGGACCTGGAAAGGTTATGAAGGAGAAAAATTGCAGGTAGAAATTTATTCGTCTTATCCAAAAGTACGGTTGTATCAAGATGGTATACTTTTAGGTGAGAAAAAAACAGAAGAGGCTGAAAAATTTAAAGCTATTTTTGAAGTTTCTTATAAAAAAGGTGAATTAAAGGCTGTTGCTTTAAATAAAGATAACCATGAAGTTGATGAACGTATACTGAAAACTGCTGGTGCACCTAGCGAAATAAGAATGCGCGCCGATCGGGTCAATTTGACCGCTAATGGACAGGATTTATCATATATTTCCATAGAAATTGTTGATGAGCATGGAACAGTTTGTGATGAAGCTGCTGGATTATTAAATTTTAACATTGAAGGACCTGGAGAGCTTATAGGTATAGATAACGGCAATCTAAAAGATACCGATCGCTATCAAGGTTTGTCTAGGAAAGTATGGAAGGGCAGAGCACTTGCTATTGTTAAAGGCTCGCATACACCTGGTGACATTAAGCTTTCTGTCAAATATTTAGAACTTTCAAATAAACAGGTTATTAAAACTAGATAGATTTTTTACATAAGCAGTATAACTTTATATTTTACTGCTTATGTCTTATTTGTGCTTCGGGAAAGGGACCAACCTACAGATGAGAGTATGTTAAGTGCTAGAAACTGTGCTAGTGCTCCTGTTCTCCTTTTTTAACCTTCATTATCTTGAGCGGCTTTTTAAATTAAATCAGTTTATTAACTGGATAAATCTGTACATTGAAATGGGATCTACAGCAGTGAATAAAAAAGATATTTAAAGAAATATTTTTTTGTTGTGTAGAAATATAACCTGACAGCCTGTTGCATGACACATTGTATTTAAACTTTTAAATATTTATGTTTGTAAACAGCTTGTTTTATGATGCGGATAGTTTATTCCTTTTTATTGGTCTTCCTTTCTTTTTTTAATTCTTCTGTTTTTGGACAAGCGTTGGACTTTCAGTTTTTCAAGAATATAGGATTAGGAACAAAAGCGAGCACTGTTCATTGTTTTGCGCAAGATAGCCTTGGTATACTCTGGTTGGGTAGCAATAACGGATTATATAGTTATGATGGTTATTCTCTTCATGCGCCCACAGATGCTGCTGTGCAGTACCAAACATTTATCTACAGTATATCAGTCCTGAATGCGACACATCTTGCCATTGGAACCGGAAAAGGGGTTTTGTTGTACAATTATAGGGAAGATCGCTATGAAGCATTTCCAGTGGGTGGACCCTCGGATGTCAGATCGCTGATGCTGGTGGGAAACAAACTATGGATCGGCTCTATCTCGGGCTTATATTGCTACGATACGAAAACGAAGAAACTGATCAATTATGGTAAAACCCTACATAAAGAGTTGGACGGCCAGGCCATTTATGCATTATCCGCTCAAGCAGACAAAATTTTAGTGGGTACTTATAAGGGTTTGTATCAGCTTGATCCTGCCCAGAAGATGATCAAGAAATTGGTGCTGCCAGATTATAGATTTGGGAGCAACCAGTTTGTAAATTCGATTTTTACCTTATCATCGACCAAGAATACTTTTGTGGGGACAGAGTATGGACTGTACATGTATGATCATAAATCTGAAAAGTTGTCTAAAGCTCCTGTACTTCAAAGTCATCCTATCAAATCTATGGCGACCAACGATGATCGGACATTGCTGATCGGAACTGATGATGGCCTATTCGCTTATCAACCCGAGCAACAAGTAATCACAAGGACTAAGCATGACTCGCGTAATCAATATTCGCTGGCCAATAATATTATTTGGAGCATATACCGGGATCGTGCCAATAATATTTGGTTGGGTACCGATCTGGGTATCTCCCTATGGTCCAGTAAACAAATTGAAAAAAGGATCCCGATATATCAGTTTACAAAAAGTAGTGATGGCAATCGTTTTTATAAGGTCTATCAAGATCAGACAGGATGGTACTGGCTGGGTGGTGACAATGGATTGATCCGGACCAAAGGTCTGGGGCGCAAAGATTTTGAAAGCTATTGGTATCGGATGGATGCTCCACAGTACAGGTTGCCGCATAATCGGATTCGGGATATCTATCAGGATCGGACAGGTCATCTATGGATTGCTTCAGATGGTGGAGTTAATGTGTTCAATGCACAAACCCGGCAGTTCAGAAGTTTTGATATTGTCGATTCAAAAGGTACGCGTAATGCTAAATGGGCCTATAATATCTTGGAAGATAAAGAGGGTAATCTGTGGATAGCAACCTATATGGGCGGTATCTTTAGGGTAAATAAAGAGCAACTCTTATCTTCGTCCGGTTCGTTTGTAGCCGGGAAAAATTATTTGCAATCGAACGGTTTGCTTGCAGATTTTGCCAATCAGATTGTCGACAATGGTCAGGGGAAAATACTAGCACTTTTTTATAATCTGGGTATCAGTAGTATTGATCCTAAGACTGGTAAAGTGGAAGAGCTAAAAGACAAAGATGGGAAATCATTGAGTCAAGCAACGTTTATGTTGAGAGACAGTGGCGGGACAATATGGATCGGGCAGCATGGTCAATTGAGACGGATGGATAGATCTGGTCGTACCGATGTTATGGTGTTTGATCCCGTGGTGAAAGGTGAAGTCACTGCTATGGTAGAAGTAAATGATTATATCTGGCTTTCGACCAGTATAGGAGTTTGGCGCGTGCATAAAAAAGATTTGAAACCCGAATTGTTGCGATATGGTCATGATGTTACTGCTATGTATTACGATCAAGCCCAGGATGAAGTGATTTTAGGTGGCATTAATGAAGTGACAGCTCTTCCGGCTCAATTTAGCCATGTTGCCAGTACAGCAGACAAAAAAATTGTGCTGACAGCAATGTATGTAAACAATGAACCTTTTGGTAATTACAATTATAGTTTGCGCTATAGAAATGAAATTACGCTCGATTATGATCAAAATAACTTGAGGCTAGAATTTTCGGATCTTCATTATGGCAATCATCTTGGGCATAGACTGGCCTATAATTTTAAGGATAAGAATGAAAATTGGATTCCATTGGAACGTGGGGACAATAAAGTGCTGCTTTCAAATTTACGGTCAGGTGATTATCACTTGCAGGTGACCAAGGTTGACCTATCTGGAAACGTAGTTGCAGATATCTACGTTTACAATATCCGTGTCAAATATATCTGGTATGCTTCGATATGGGCCAAAATAATCTATGTCCTGGCTGGTTTAGGTCTGCTCATTTGGGTGATGAATTTTTTCCGTGTGCGGAATACCTTAAAATGGGAAAGGCGCGAACGGTATAAGGTGTTGGAATTGACCCGTATGAAAATGGATTTTTTAACTGCCATATCCCATGAGTTGAAAACACCACTCAGTTTAATCCTGGCTCCTGTAAGCCAATTGATGCGAAAAACAAAAAATATTGAAAATAAGAAAAGCCTAGAAGGCGTACATCGGAATGCGCTTAAAATAAATAATTTGATTCAGGAAGTGATGGCATTTGATAAAGACGAAAGTCAAAATTTATCGTCCACTAATTTACTCACTTCGCAAATTGACCTTGTCGCCTATGCGAAACAGATAACTGAAGAATGGCAAAACAATGTTACTTATGCACATCTAGAGTTTTATTTTGATTCGGATATTGATAGTGTGTTTGTCCATACGGATGTGTCAAAATTGGGATCGATCATCAATAACCTGCTTTCTAATGCTTGTAAATATAGCAGGCAAGAAAAGGGTGTGATCAAAGTGGAGATCAAAAAACAGGACGCGGCATTACTGCTTTCGGTTGTCGATACCGGCATAGGGATTCTTTCTGAAGATCTGCCATATGTGTTTAGTAAATTTTACCGCTCGTCATCCGAGGAGATCAATAAACTGGAAGGAACAGGGGTTGGTTTGTATTTGGTGAAAAGTTATTGTGATCAATTGGGTTGGGAAATAAATCTGGTATCGACTTATCAGGTCGGTACTGCTGTATCGCTCAAGATTTTCATGGATGGTTGGGATCTGCATGAGGATGGCGAAGACCGTGTACCGTCAGATAAACGTAAATTACTGATCGTGGAGGATAATGAAGAACTTTCTTCTTTTCTCAAATTAGCGCTCGAATCCACTTATACTTGTCGGATAGCAAAAGATGGCCAGGAAGGCCTTCACTTAATCAGCACGAATGCGTTTTTACCAGATATCATCATTTCGGACGCGATGATGCCTATCATGGGTGGTCTTGAAATGGTGAGAAAACTGCGTCAAAATACAGTGACCTCCACGATTCCTATTATCTTATTGACTGCTAAAAATGATGAGCTGATCCAGCGCGAATGGGTTGCAGTAGGAGTAGATGCTTATATGGCTAAGCCTTTTGATCTAGAAGTGCTCAAGATGCAGTTGCTACAGCTACTGGCTAAAAAAGACAACCTTACCGCACAGTTACGCCTGCAAGGGATCAGTCAGCCTAGTGTGGCCAATGATCAGATATCACCAGATGAAAAGTTACTGAGTAAAGTGACCGAAATTATCGAAAATAATATCGATGATTCTGACTTTTCTGTACAGCGACTTGCTGAAGAAACAGGTACTGCCGCAAAGCAACTATACCGTAAAATTAAACAGATGACGGGTTACACTCCGGTAGAATATATCCGTTCCATCCGGATCAAAAAAGCGGCTTTAATGCTGCAACAGAAAAAGTTTACTGTGGCAGAAGTGATGTATATGGTCGGCTACTCCAATGCCTCTTATTTTTCCAAATGTTTTCAGGCCGAGTTTGGGATGACACCAAAGGCTTATATGGAAAAGATTTCTTAACTAATTGTTGTTGAGTTTGTTGTTTACGTCGTTGTAAAGGCGTGTTTTCTCAAATGTCCAATTTGTGTTGCATTTTGTCCGATATGCGTTCGCTGATATTGTTCGGGCTTTATAAGTTTGTGTTATCAATTGAAACCAAATTTATAAACTGAATTACGGTATGCGTATAAGTATTTTATTTATCGGCGCTTTTTTTGCGTTTTTAACATCTTTTTCTCAAGTAAAGAAGGATGTGCCTACTATTTTTGTTGACAAGCAGGGTGTTATGCGCTGGTCTGATTCTAAGAAAGAAGCATCCTTTTATGGTACGAATTATACCGTCCCATTTGCCCATGCTTACCGTGCTTTATCCTATAAAGGGATCAATCATAAGGAAGCGATAGATCGCGATGTATACCATCTGGCTCGTTTAGGTTATAATGCTTATCGCATCCACATCTGGGATGTTGAAATCTCGGATGCTACGGGAAACCTCATCAATAATGAACACCTGGATCTGCTGGATTATTTATTTTTCAAATTACAAGAAAAAGGTATACGGATTTTAATTACCGGAATGACCAATTTTGGAAATGGATACCCGGAGAAGAATGAAAATACTGGTGCTTTTACTTATTTATATGATAAATGTCTGGTGCATGCTGATCCGCGGGCTATAGCAGCGCAGAAAAAATACATTACACAGCTCCTGCGTCACAAGAACCCTTACACAGGTTATTCTTATCAAGACGATCCTTACGTTGTGGGAATTGAGATCAATAATGAACCATGCCACACGGGTGAGGTGCACACTACGGCTGCTTATATAAAAGAAATGGTATCGGCGATGAAAGATGCCGGAAATAAGAAACCTATTTTCTATAATGTAAGTCATAATATGGAGCATGTGCCGGCGTATTTTGATTCGGATATTCAGGGGACAACATACCAATGGTATCCGGTAGGTCTAGTTGCAGGAAAAGAGCGACGCGGTAATTTTTTGCCGTATATCGATCATTATAACATTCCTTTTTCGGCGGTTAAAGGTTTTGATAATAAGGTTAAGGCTGTATATGAATATGATCCGGCAGATAATCTTTATGGGTATATGCACCCTGCAATGACGCGTACTTTTCGCGGAGCAGGTTTTCAGTGGATCACACAATTTGCTTATGATCCGATCGATATCGCTGCTTATAATACCGAATACCAGACTCATTATCTCAATTTGGCCTATACACCGGCAAAAGCCATCAGTACGCTTATTGCCGCAGAAATTGCCTATACGGTTCCGAGAAATCAAAAGTTTCTGAATTATCCGCAGGATACGCTCTTTGGTGATTTTATGGTCAGCTATAAGCAGGATCTATCAGAGATGAATACAGCCGAAAAATTTTATTACAGCAATGAAACGCTGACTGTGCCCAAGCAGGTGGACCGGTTACAGCATATTGCGGGCTATCGCTCTTCGCCCATTGTGAGGTATAGCGGTTCTGGTGCTTATTTTTTAGACCAACTGGAGGATGGTGTCTGGCGTTTAGAGTTGATGCCCGATGCTGTGCAGATAGCAGATCCTTTTGGCAAACCTTCTCTTTCTCGGGTGGTAACTCAGATTTTACATACAGCCCATGTTATGGATATACAACTGCCCAATCTAGGGATTGGATATTCGATTCAATATCTGGGCAATAGTAGCGATGACCATAAAAATCAAGAGGTGGTGCAAACTAGTTTTAGCTGTAAACCCGGTGTTTATTTGCTCAAACGTAAAGATTTGAAGAGTAAAAGTAACTGGACGGCAGATAGCAAGTGGAAACTTGGAAAGATTGGTGATTTTTATGCACCTGCCGCAACAGTAATCGATAAACCGGTAATGCTACATGAGCAAGACCCTATTGTTGAAAAAGAAAAAGCGTTACGCTTGACTTTTCGTTTTATTCATCCAGAGCAAGCTGATTCTATCATTTTACAGACGGATCAGGTTTCTTTCTGGAAAGAACATAATCCATATATCAAGTTATTGCCCAAAGATCATTATACGTATGAAGCCACTTTGCCAGCATCGATGTTGGACGGCGATGTGCTTCGCTATACGGTGACGGTATTTATGGGAGGGAACTCGTTTACTTATCCTGATAATAAAAATGGAGCTCCTCTAGATTGGGATTATAAAGTGGATAACTATTGGACAACTGATTTAGTAGCGCCTAAAAGACCAGTACGCTTGATTTCTGTACATGAATCGGAATCGCCATTTGAAAGTTATGCAATTCCTGAAAAAGCCTCTGTAAAAGCAAAAATGGAGCTTAATGATACTACTGAAGCAGCACAATGGCAATATACTTTGGAAGGAAAAATTCCGGATGCCCGTTACTTTTGGGTTAAAGATATAAAAGAAATTATTGTAGCTAGACCTCAGGGGATAGATCAAGCTCGAACACTATGTCTGCAGTTGCAGGTGAAAGGATACTCGGGTAAGTTCGATATCGGCTTTGTGGATGACCAAGGATATACGTATGCCAAACAAGTGTCTGCAAATAGTGAGGCGAGGAGCGTATTACGTATTGCGCTAGCTGATCTACAGCTCGTGTCTACGGCTTTATTACCGGCACCGTATCCGGATTTTCTGAACCGCTATTTTAATCCGACGACAACCCTGCCATTCATGAAAGATCAAATCGAAAAATTGATTATATCGACTAGTGGTGAGGTGGCTGAGGGCACTACGGTATCGATCGGCGCAAGCTGGCTGGAGTAAAATAGTGATAAGAAAGGTGTGTCTTAAACAGATTGCGGTTTAATCGGACGAAAGTAGATTGAGGTCGACCTTGCGGATCAAAGCAAGGGTCGTCTTTGAAAGGGAAAAATGTACGGAGAAGAGGTGAGATACAGCCAAGCTGATGTCTTGATCACTGTGTTGGAGGTTAGAATCGACCTTGCTGATCGAAGCAAGGGTCGTATTGAAGGGAATAATAAAATTATAAAATATTATAAGTCTAAAAATATGAGAGGATTTACATTTAAAACAAGTGTATTGAGCTTGTCTTTGCTTTCGTGTTTGAGCGGGATGACAGATCTGCATGCGAGTATGCTGCCGCATAGCAGATGGATCAAACCCCTTCAACAGGAAGTACGGGGTACTGTGCGCAATGAAAAAGGGGAGATTTTGATTGGTGTGACGGTTCTAGTACCAGGTACCACAATAGGTACATCGACATCAGCAGATGGATCATATCGTATTGTTGTTCCCAGTGGGAAGTCTCAATTGGTCTTTTCGATAATCGGGTATACTAGTCAGACATTAACAGTGACGGGACAGCAATTGGATGTGCAGATGAAGGATGCGGGTACGGTTTTGGAAGAATTGGTGGTGATCGGTTATGGTAGTTCCACTAAGAAAGATTTGACCGGTGCTGTTAATACAGTAAGTAGTAAAGATTTTAATGCAGGGTTGGTGGGTTCTCCAGAGCAACTGATCAACGGTAAGACTGCCGGAGTACAGGTGATGTCCAATAGTGGGTCGCCTTCTGCAGGTAGTACGATCCGCATTCGTGGTGGAGCATCGCTCAGCGCTAGTAACGATCCCTTGATTGTACTGGATGGTGTTCCTTTGGAAACGGGCGGGATTAGTGGCAATAGCGGCAATTTTTTAAGTTTGATCAATCCAAATGATATCGAGAGCATGACGGTCTTAAAGGATGCGTCTGCAACTGCGATCTATGGTTCACGTGCATCCAATGGCGTGTTGTTGATCACGACAAAGAAAGGTAAAGGTGATGCCTTACAGCTCTCGTTTTCTTCTATCGTATCCATGCAGAAGGCTTTGGGCGTTGCCGATATGATGTCGCGAGAAGAATTTGCAGATCTTATCAATACCAAAGGAACTCCGGCGCAGAAGAATTTGTTGGGTAATGCCTCTACTGACTGGTTGGACGAAGTATTTCAGCAGGCGATGGGCACAGATAACAATTTGAGTTTGCAAGGTAAAATTGCAAAAACGCTGCCGTTTCGGGCCTCTTTAGGTTACTATAATCAGCAAGGGACTTTAAAAACCGATAAAAGTGAGCGCATGACAGGTGGAATCGTGCTGACACCAAAATTTTTCGATCAGCACTTAGCTGTTAATCTAAATTTGAAAGGTGCTCGTAACAATAATCGCTTTGCGAATACGGATGCGATATGGTCTGCGATAGCTTTTAATCCGACGCAGCCTGTTTATTCGGGTGTAGATGCTTATGGCGGCTATTATGAAAGCCTGGATAATGCCGGTCTTCCTGCTACCGGTGCAAATCTCAATCCTCTGGGTCTGATCAAACAAGAGAAACACCGTAGCACCGTTAATCGGGCGATCGGAAACCTTGATATGGATTATAAGTTTCATTTTTTACCTGAATTAAAAGCTCACGTAACATTGGGTTACGATTACGCTGAAGGCAATGGGACAAACCATATTCCAGCAAGCGCAGCAAATAATTTTATGATTGGGGGTGCATATGACGAATATGAACAGACGCTTAAAAATAAGTTGTTTACAGGTTATCTGACTTATAATAAAAACTTTCCCAATCTGAAAAGTACCATAGAGTTTACAGCAGGACACGATTATCAGTATTGGAGTTCTACAAGACCTGCCATTAGTTATTTTAACGATGCCGGAGATTTGCGTTCTACAGGCATTGCTTCGGACGAAAGACATACCTTGATTTCTTGGTATGGAAGACTTAATTATAATTACGATAGTCGCTATCTTTTGACAGCGACGATCAGAAAAGATGGAACTTCCAGATTCAGTCCTGAAAATCGTTGGGGAACGTTTCCTTCGCTCGCTTTGGCTTGGAGACTTTCGGAAGAATCGTTTCTGAAAGAAGTTTCTTTTTTAGATGATTTGAAACTACGTGGAAGTTATGGCATCACGGGGCAGCAAGAGGGTATTGGCAATTATGAGTATCTACCAGTATATACGCAAGGTACTCCTTATGCACAATATCGCTTTGGCGATCAGTACCACTTGGTGTACCGTCCATCGGTCTATAACAGAGATTTGCGCTGGGAGACAACGAAAGCATTTAACTATGGTTTGGATTTCTCTTTATGGAAAGGTCGGGTATCTGGTGCAATTGAATATTATACCCGCAAAACGCATGATCTGATTGCCAATGTTCCTGTTGCTGCAGGAACAAACTTTGATCAAAATGCAACCATAAATGTCGGAAATGTGGAAAGCAGAGGCTGGGAGTTTCAGTTAAATACAGTTCCTGTACAGACCGACAACCTCCGTTGGGAAGTGAATATTAATGCGACCAAACAGCATACTGAGGTAACGAATATTGCGTTGGTACAGGATGCTTCTTCGGTAGGTACATATGTCGGACCGGTAGTCAGTGGACGTGGTATACAGATCTTGACAACAGGTTACCAACCCTATATGTTTTATGTTTACAAGCAGCTATATGATGATGGAGGAAGACCTTTAGAAGGTATCTATGCCGACCTGAATGGCGATGGTGCTATCGATGAGAAGGACTTATACCGTTATGAATCTCCAGCTGCCAAATGGTTATTTGGCTTTAATACACAGCTATCTTATAAAAAATGGACGGCAGCTACGACTTTGAGAGCAAACCTGGGGAATTATGTGTTTAACAATACCAAGATGAACCTGAGTGCATTGGAGACTGTACAATATGTCGATCCTGCAATCAATAATCTACATCGGGATTATTTGAATACGGGATTCCAAAGCAGACAATATTATTCGGATTATTATGTTGAGAATGCTTCTTTCTTAAGGATGGAGAATTTTTCGCTAGGATATAATTTCGGAAAGATCGGAAAGGTGTCTAATCTACGGGTAGGTGCTGTGGTACAAAATGTTTTTGTGATCAGTAACTATACTGGTAATGATCCGGAGGTGCCGAGTGGCTTCGATAGCTCTTTTTATCCACGCTCGCGGACATACTCTTTGAGCTTGAATTTAGATTTTTAATCCTTTTAATTCATGCGTGATGATTATTTACCTACAAAAGTGTGGGACATCCAAAAATACTTATGATCGCTTTATAGCTTTTAAAAAATAAATGATATTGCAATGAAAAACTTTAAAATATATAGCTGTAGTGTCCTATCGATCTTGATGTTGCTGCTTTCATGCACAAAAGATCTGGATCAATATCCTACAGTACAGAATACTTCGGAAGCTGTATACACTTCCGTGGATGGTTATCGTGCGGTGCTGGCAAAATTATATGCTTCTTTTGCCGTGGCTGGAAATGGCCGTGGTGATGCTGATCCGGATATGGCAGGTGCAACGGCTTCTTGGGGTTACCTTCGGGTATTCTTTAATCTCCAGGAGGTCCCTACCGATGAGGTAATCTATACTTGGGCCGGTGGTGATAATATGGAAGATATTCAGTACATAAGCTGGGGAGCATCGGATACCTGGGTCAATGCCATGTATTATCGGATCTATTATTCAGTGGCATTATGCAATGAATTTTTGCGGAATGCAACACCGGAAAAATTAGCTGCTTTTGATCCTACGGAGCGTGCGGAGATTGAGCGTTTTGCTGCAGAAGCACGTTTTTTACGTGCTTTGACCTATAGTCATGCTATGGATCTCTATGGCCATGTTCCTTTTGTGACGGAGAAAGATCCAGTTGCTGCATTTTTTCCTCCCCGTATCGAAAGGGCAGATCTCTTTGCTTTTATCGAGCAAGAGCTGATCGATGTTGCCAGCTTATTGCCCGAGGCCCGTCAGAATCAGTACGGACGTGTTAGCCGTGCAGCTGCTTGGGCCCTGTTAGCTAAAAACTACCTTAATGCACAGATTTATACGGGGACAGCGCGTTATGCAGACTGCCTGCTGTATAGTAAAAAAGTAATAGACAGTGGACACGCTTTGCATAATAACTACAAACAACTGTTTAACGCGGATAATGATAAACGGACAAATGAGATTATTTTTCAAATTCAAGCTGATGTGCAGCACACGACTAGTTGGGGAGCGACGACTTATTTAGTAAATGGTCCGATTGTGGGCAGTATGAAAGCTGCTGATTATGGTGTGCTTTCCGGTTGGAACAGTTTTAGGACCTTGCGTGAATTTGTTTCTGTTTTTAATGCGAACGATAAACGTGGGGATTTTTGGAGTACGGGACAATCACTGGATGTAGATGATCCGGCTTCGTCTAGTCAAGGATATGGACTCGTAAAATTTACCAATCTGAATGATGATGGTACCTACAAAACAGATGAAGGTTTGGTGAATACCGATTTTCCCATGATCCGTTTAGCTGATAGTTATTTGATGTATGCCGAAGCGGTGCTACGTGGTGGCGGCGGTCAAATACAGGAAGCTCTCAATCTGGTTAATCAGATTCGCCAAAGAGCTTATCAGGGTTCTACTGGAGCTATTACACAGGCGCAACTGACTTTGGATTTCATCTTGGATGAACGTGGCAGAGAGCTTTTTTGGGAATGTACGAGAAGAACTGATTTAATCCGGTTTGGACGCTTTACCGGAAATAGCTATGTATGGCAGTGGAAGGGTGGTACTGTGAATGGGCGAGGTGTGGATGAAAAGTTTAATCTATATCCGATCCCGACGACTGACATGGCCGCGAATCCTAATTTAATACAAAATACAGGTTACTAAATGTTTGTATATATTAACCAATTATACCAATTATGAAACATATTATTATTTGTACGTTAGCCTTTCTTTTATTCTCCTGTAAAAAGGAGGGGGGCGAACCTGCTGTTACTGGATTTCAACCGGCTGTACTGCATAGCAGCAAGGTTAATGTACAGCTGAATGCGGCAGAACGCAAAAGTCTTGCTTTGCAGCTTGTGTGGGATGAGTCACCGTTGACGAGCGCACAGCCTATTCCACAGTCGACACTTCAGCATACGCTGGAGCTAGCGACCGACGCTTCTTTCGAAGTGATTGAAAAAAAGATTGAAATGGTGGCGGCATCCTTCAGTTATACGCATGAACAACTCAATAGTTTGGTCATGGGTATGGGCTTTGAACCTGCTAAAAAGAAAACCTTATATGCACGTGTTTCAACACAATTAGCTCGTAATGTAGCTATAGTATATAGTAATGTGATCGCAATAGAAGTGACTGCTTATGAAGCTATTTCTGATGCAAACTACCTCTACATGGCTAATAAAGAATTGACGCAGTTTCCGTGGAAGATATGCTCTCGTAAGGAAGATGGTGTATATGACGGCTTTGTACAGTTAGACCAATGGTTTAATTTCTACCTGACCAATGAAGAAAGTGCCAATGCATCAGCTATCTATGGATCTTACCCACTTGAGGGTAGTCAATATATTCTGTATAGTGGTAGTGACCGCTGGAATAGCTGGATCAGCAATGGCGGATATCAATACATCAGTGCCGATATCAATAAGCTGACTTGGACAGAAACTCCGGTAACATCATTGAGTGTTAGCGGTGATTTTAATGGATGGAGTGCAACTGCTACACCAATGACTTATGATCGGACCACAAAATTATGGAAAGCAACGATTACAAATACAGCCGCTGAACAATGGGGAATCAAGGTCTTGATCAACGGGAGCTGGTCCTGGTTTTTTGGTACTGCAGAGGAAGCTGGAACATGTAGTTTATATACAGCAGATGCCGGTGGATTTGCATATGATAAGGTCGGAACGCATACGCTTGTCCTCGATCTGAGCGATCCGAATGCATTTAAATACTGGGTGCAATAAACTGTTATTTTTTTGATGAGAAATAGCATGATAAATCCATTTTAGAAAAAATGATATGAAAAATATACTTTTAAATTTACGTTTTTACCTTCTTTGTTTAGGACTTAGCTTATCAAGCTGCAGCGACGAAGGGGTGGCGCAACCTGCAAAACAAACTGGGCATTTGGCTAAAGGTGCAGATGTGAGCTGGATCACAGAAATGGAGGCCTCGGGTGTGCAGTTTTATAATACGGGCGGAACTTCTGTAGACGGGATGAAGCTGGTCCAGTCTCTTGGTGTGGATGCTGTACGGTTGCGTGTATGGGTAAATCCTCAAAAGGGATGGTCCAACAAGGATGATGTGTTAGTGAAAGCGCGTCGTGCAAAGCACTTGGGAATGCGTATTTTGATTGATTTTCATTATAGCGATACTTGGGCAGACCCGGGACAACAATCAAAACCCGCAGCGTGGGTCAACCTATCTTTCGATGAATTAAAGATGGCTGTAGCGGAACACAGCACATCGGTATTGCAATTGTTAAAAGATAACGGGATTAGTCCGGAATGGGTACAGGTAGGAAATGAAACCGGCAATGGTATGCTTTGGGAAGATGGGAAAGCTTCGGTTAATATGGCCAATTATGCGGCATTGAATAATGCTGGATACGATGCGGTGAAAACTGTATTTCCAGATAGTAAAGTAATTGTACACCTGCAAAACGGTCAGGATAACAGCCTGTTCCGTTGGCTTTTTGATGGTCTGAAAAATAATGGTGGAAAATGGGATGTGGTGGGGATGTCACTGTATCCGAGTCCAGAAAACTGGAAAGAGTACAACACGTCTATTGTCGCCAACATGAACGATATGATCAGTCGATATCAAAAAGAGGTCATGATCTGTGAGGTGGGCATGAGCTGGGATCAGGAGGAGATTGCCGAGCTGTGGCTTCGTGAACTGTTTGAGGCTGCAAACCGGATTCCTGACAACAAAGTGTTGGGTATATTTTATTGGGAACCTTTGGCTTATGGAGGATGGAATGGATATACACTAGGTGCATTTGATAATAACGGGAGGCCAACAAAAATATGGAATGCTTTTAAATAGACTTATAGCATCACAATAGGTTACTTTTTTTAACCTAAATGAATTTCATCTCTTAAAGAGATAAAAATGATTACGCTTACTTTGTTATCTAATTAACCAATGATAGTTAAGACCACTTTTTAAAGTGGTCTTTTTTATAAAATGCGCATTTTTTTATCCTTGTTGTTTTTAGATCTGTTCAAAAACTTTAAAATTACTAGTAATGTTCTTTTTTCTCGTGACGAGAACTTTTAAAAGCATTATCGATCATGAAATGCATCACATCATTTTTTTTTCTACATTTGGAAAAGGAGATTTTTACGGTTAAAACTCAAAATAGAAATCTTGCACTTACTTATGAATTCCGATTTACAAATATGGCAGATGTTCCAAGTAGGACATGAGGCATCGTTCAAGATACTTTTTGAACGATACAACAACTCATTGTATAATTATGGATTTAAATTTACGCAGGATAATGCCATTATCGAAGATAGTATACAGGAATTGTTTGTGAAGCTATGGAGTAATAAAGAAAACCTAAATAACGATGTCTCCGTTAAAAACTATCTATATAAATCATTCCGCCGTACATTGGTCAAAAATATAGAGCAAATAGTCAAGCGGAACAATGCAGTAAATTCTTCAATTGAACATCTCCCTTTTACCATCGAGCTTCCCCATGATGTAAGCATGATCCGTAAAGAGCGTGTGTTAGAGATCAAAGATAAATTGGATCAAGCCTTGTCTCGGATGTCTCCCCGGCAACGAGAAATAATTCATCTTCGTTTCTTTGATGAATTGACCTATGCCGAAATCGCAAATATAATGGGATTGTCAACAAAGGATACATACAAACTGTACTACCGAGCCCTGGATAATCTGAAGAAACACTTTGGAAAGTTTGGCGTTTTGGTGTTGCTGCATTTTTTGAACCAGGTCAAAATGTAGATTAGAAAAAAAAGGTGATATGTAATTAAAACAGGTGACGCGCTCTGCGTTGCTCGTAACAAAAGGTCGTTTCGATTGGTTATTTGCTAATTATTTTATTAGTTTTTAAAAAAAAATAAAATTTATTGGGGTAAAATTTTAAAAAGGGGTGTATCTATAATAAAAAGGTTATGGACACTCAATTTTTAAAATACAAAAATTACAAAGCAGCAGATTTCTTTGCTGATGAAGACTTTGTGCAATCAAAGTTGAATCAGACAGAAATTGAAAATGATTTTTGGTATAGATTGGGTTCCTACGATCCAGATCTTTCCGTACAGATGGGCATAGCAGAAGTATGGATGACTTTGATTAAAGAGCAGCCTGTTGCAAAAAGTCCGATGACAAATGATCAACGTTGGGGAAATATTCAAAAGGCTATTCCAACGTATTCTCGTAAACAGAAACAACAGCTATTGATTAGAAATATTGTCGCATGGACTGCTCGTGCTGCTGCAATTATTATTTTTCTTTTTGCTATTTATGAGATCAGCCAATTTGGAACCAAATCTACCAATACTGCATATGGGCAGCGTACCGAGGTATTACTTCCAGATGCTTCTATCATAAACTTAAATAGTAACTCAAAACTTTCTTATGTACGAAACTGGAAAACAGACAAACCTCGGGAAGTCTGGCTGGAAGGGGAAGGATTGTTCGAGGTGAAGCATACCGCTATAAAAAACCGCCTTCAGGAAAATGATCTTTTTGTGGTGCATGTGGGCGAGTTGTCCTTGACTGTGCTAGGTACCAAGTTTAATGTAAAAGATCGTCGTGGGCGTATAGAAGTTACACTCTTTGAAGGGAGTGTCAAAGTTGAAGGAGAAAATGGCGTGGATAGGATATTGACTCCAGGGGAAACATTTGTATATGATGAAAATCTTAAAGTTGACGAAATCAGTCATAGTAGTAGCCCATCTAAAGTATCCTCATGGACTCGTGGTGAACTCAATATAGAACATAGTGATCTTGCAAACATCATCAGCGTCCTCGAAGATAATTATGGTTACCAAGTGAATGTCGAGGACCCAGACTTATTAAATAAGCGCTTTACAGGAACGATTCCTGTGAAAGGAATTGATGATATCCTTTTCGTAATCAAACACACGATGAATGTCGATATTACTGTCCAGAACAAACAAATTAATATTAAATCAAATAAGTAGAAAAGTGACCGCAAAAATGGAAACCTAACAGAATAAAGAAAACAAACTAACCTTAACAATTAACATTAATCAACATTTATGAAACCACGATTACTCGTGCTACTTCTCCTCCTGTTTACCTATGCAGGTGGCTATGCACAAAAAAGGGTATCTCTTTCCCATGCATTGGATGAGGTCTCTCGAATTTATGGGACAAAATTTTCTTATGAAGAGGGGCTGATAAGAAATGCTTTTGTCGAAACCGAAATGGTACCTAAAAATAGAAAATTACCAGTTGAATCTGTATTAAAAGAGCTTTTATACCCTAGTAATTTCTTGTTCCTCTATGTACAAAATAATTATTTTACCATTATCCGTGATAGTAGAGATAATAGAGAGGGAGATAACCGTTTCTGGAAAGTATTAACCGGAATAGTTAAAAACGATCAAGGAAAGCCAATGGTTGGCGTAACTGTTTTGACAGATGGACATGGCGTAAGGTCTGGCGTAACGACCAGTAGCGATGGTCGGTATACTTTACGTTTAATCGAACCTGCAGAAGCACTTATTTTCTCGTATGTCGGGATGAATCCTGAACGTCGTGTTATTGGAAGCCATACGCAACTCAACGTTACTATGAATGATGTTGTTAATGTACTTCAAGATGTAGAGGTTGTTTCGACGGGTTATACGCAGTTACCAAAGGAACGTGCTACTGGATCGTTTGGTACTGTTACTTCAAAACAAATACAAGAGACTCCGGCGATTAATGTATTGGAACGGATTCAGGGATTAGTACCAGGAATGTATGTAGATCCAAGAAACAATTCGATACGCATACGTGGGATCAATAGCTTTGGTACAGGAGATACTCCTAAAGATCCTTTGATCGTAATCGATGGATTCCCAATGGCTGAAACAGTCGATGCATCATTTTCATTGACAGGAAAAGGAACTACTCAGAGTGCAGGAGGAGCAATTTTAAGTCGCATTAATCCAAATGATATTGAAAGCATTACCGTACTTAAAGATGCTGCTGCTTCGTCGATTTGGGGTGCAAAGGCGGCAAATGGTGTTATTGTTATTGAAACAAAAAAAGGTCGTAATGTACCGACATCATTGAGTTTTGGTACATCTCTAAGTATCGCAGCACCAGCAGATCTAAATAAGATGGATCGCATGTCATCATCACAATATATTGATCTGGAGAAACAATTATTTGATGAAGGTTTTATTGGTGATAATTTTCTAAAAAATGATTGGGAACCTTTTAATGCTAATCAACCGCACTCCGAATCATTGGAATGGATGTTTCGTGTAAAACGTGGGACAGCAACGGAACAGGAACGTAATGTAGCATTGGCCCGATTGGGAGCTACGGACAACAGGAGTCAAATTAAAGACTATTTGTTGCAAAATGCGGCTTCACAACAGTATAACCTTTCGATATCTGGTGGTGCAAGTAAAAGCACTTATTTTGTGTCATCCAATTACAGTAAAGATGTACCAGTTTTTAAGGGTAATAAAGGAGAAAGCTTTACCACAACGGCTAATTTAACGAATATGTTATTTAATGACCGGGTGAAAATCGGTACGGGTATAAATTATAACTACGGAAATTCTGTTACTAATAATGCTGCGATCAATGCCCTATCTTCTAATCCTTATGGTGGAGGTCTGTTACCTTACAATTTATTAAAAGATGAAAATGGAGATAATTTGAGACGTTATATTCAATTTAGACCTGAAGTTGCTCAGGATTTTGAAAGCCGTGGTTACCTTGATTGGGCTTATAATCCTATCGAAGAATTAGAAACGGGAAGTTACAATGATCAAACTCATCGTTTGCGAATGCATATGGATGTCAATACAAAATTGAACAGTTGGGCAGATCTTTCTTTCATGGGGCAATGGCAACGTGAATTGAATAACCAGGAGAATATTGATGATGTGAATAGCTATTCGCTTCGCAATCAGATCAATTTGGGAACTACATTTAACGAAAATGGTAATTTCGTATATGGCTATCCGCTGGGAGGAACACTCGGTGTGCGCAACTATAATGGCTCTCAGTATGTATTCCGCTCACAATTAAATATAAATAAAGCTTTCGGTGCTGATGAAAAACATGCGTTGAACTTTTTGGCGGGAGCAGAGTGGAAGCAGAACAGTTATCGATCGTCAACTGATGTCTACCTTGGATTTAATGAAGATACTTATTCTTTTGCAGTGATCAACCCGAGAGGTGAATATACAAATATCTATGGTTGGCCTGATTATTTCAGTTCTAATGCCTCAGTAGCTAAAAATAGATCACGTGCACTTTCGTATTACTCTAATGCTGCTTTTTCAGCATTTAAAGGAAAATATGTGTTTTCTGGAAGTGTCCGTTTCGATGATTTTACGGTTGTAGGTGCATCTCGAGATCAGCGCGCTAAACCTTTGTGGTCAGTAGGGGGAAAGTGGGATGCTAAAAAAGAGAATTTCTTACAAGATGCTGTATGGGCGGATGCCTTAGGTATACGATTGACTTATGGTGTCAATGGAACGTTGCCCAATAGTGCTGGCCGAACAATTATTATCAATACGAGCACAGATCTGATCTCTAATGAAGTGACAGCAGATATTGTCTCACCCGCTAATAAACAGATTTCTTGGGAAAAGGTTAAGACTTTTAATATCGGTGTAGACTATGGCATCTGGAATAATAGATTGCAGTTTAATTTTGACTATTACACCAAACGATCATCTGATATTATTTACGATTTTCCGTTTAACCCAACTTATGGTTGGACTAGAGTCAAATTTAACAGCTCTACTATGGAGGGTCATGGCGTAGATCTGGGTGTTAAGGCAACGTGGCTGCAATCTAAAGTGAAGTGGAGTACCTTATTTAATTTTGGATATAATACCAATAAGGTTACCGATTCACGATTTGTCAACCCAACGCGTGTAATAGACTACATCAATGGAAGTGTGCCGATTGTAGAAAACCCGACAGATTATATGTATGCATACCGCTGGGCAGGTCTGGATAATCAAGGCCGATCACAAATTTATAAACAAAATGGCGATATCGTTAGTGCGGATGAACCTGCTAATGCAATTTCAGCAGATGATCTAGTGAAAGTCGGTCGTACGACACCGCCTTATTTTGGCGGATTTTTTAATACGTTTTCTTATAAAGATTTTACTTTGGGCGTACGGATCAGTTACGAATTGGGACATGTTTTTAGACGCTTATCAGTACAAAATTATCCTGATTATGCACCTTACAGCGGGGCTATCGGTTTACAGTCTGATCTTGCAGAAAGATGGAGAAAGCCTGGTGATGAGGCCATCACAAATATACCGGGATTGAGTAAGGAAGGGTATCAGTTTAATAGTCTTTCTCGTTACACCAATTCGGATGCACTCGTGATTAGTGGTAGCAACATCCGTTTGCAGCAAATTGATCTTGGTTATAATGTTCCCTTCAAAACGCTTGAAAAAACTCCTTTCAAAACAGTCAATGTGAGCGGTAGTGTACGAAATCTAGGTCTTATATGGCGCAAAAATAAAGAAGGTATAGATCCTATGTATAGAACTTTGAATACGTATTCTAACCTGCCACCATCGCCAACATTTTTTGTAACGTTAAATATGTCTTTTTAAACAACTAAAGCTATGAAAATCAAAAATATTATACTCTATAGTTTGGTTATCTCGGGGGTTCTAATAACTTCCTCCTGCAGAAAGTATGTGGAGGTAGACCAAAATGATAGACGTACTTTGAAGACGACGGACGACTACCGTTACTTGGTCAATAATAAAGGCAATTTTGAAAGTTCTTTTGTATTGCCCCTTGTTACCAGTGACAATATAGCGCCATCTGTTGCACAGTCAGCATCTATCGCATGGGGTGATATCTATCAACGTGCTTATTTATGGAATGATTACTTCTATTTCGATAATCAACAAGATGTAGCATGGAACAATTTGTATAAACATATCTATATTGCCAATGAGATTTTGACTGGTGTAATGGATAGTCAAAATGGTAGCGAAATACAGAAACGTAGCATAGCCGCCGAAGCGCGTGTGCATCGGGCATTTTCTTATTTTTCTTTAGCAAATCAATATGCACCTATTTACGATCCTACAAAAGCAACGAGTCAGCAAGGTGTGCCGTTATTATTAACTCCAGATTTGTTTCAAAGCTTAAATCGGGTGCCATTGTCTCGTGTTTATGAACAGATTATTGAAGACCTTACTGTAGCAATAGCTGACCTTCCTAATTTTCCGTCATTTAATTACCATCCTTCAAAGATTGCTGCTTATGCATTGATTTCAAGGGTGTACTTGACCATGCGCAATTTTGAAGAGAGCGGAAGATATGCGGATCTCGCCTTGGCGTTGAATCCGACGGTGTATAATTTGGAAGAATTTAATACCGCAACTTATCCAAGACTTGTCGATGATAAAGAGGTGCTCTTATCTAAAACAAGTGCCGGATTTGTCAGGGGACCTCTCAATCCTGAATTGATATCTTTATATAATGCCGATGATCTTCGTTTTAAAATGTTTATCGGTAGAGAAGAGAATACGGTTAAAGGTTATGTATATATTAAGCCACAGTTTAACGGAACTTATTATTACAATGCTTATGTAGGCTTGAATTCGCCTGAAATCTATCTCAATAGAGCTGAAGTATATGCACGCCAAAATAATGCAGCTAAAACTGTTGAAATGTTGAACATACTACGGAAAAAACGATTTTCAACAACTAAATATATTGCATTGACAGTAACTGATGTCCAGGCAGATCTGCTGCAATATGTCATGGATGAGCGTCGTCGCGAATTTGTCGGGACAGATTTACGTTGGTACGATATGAGGCGCTTGACTCTGGATGCAGATTACTATAAACCAGTCACTAGAACTCTGAATGGGCAAACCTATACTTTGCAGGCCAATAGCCCACGTTTTGTATATCCTATCAATCAGGAGGTGCTAACGCTTAACCCTGAAATTGGTCAGAACCCTAGATAATAACAATAACATGAAACATCATGGGTAGGATTCATAAATAGTGATGGATACTGTTCATGATTGTTTCATCAAGAATAAATAACAAATTATATATTGATGAAAAAGCAAACGATTTTTTTACTGTTGTGTCTCGTGCAGGCTGTGCTATATGCACAGCCTCGCTATGATAGCAGTGTCTTTAAACAGAAAAACTCCAAAATAGATGATGTTGTGCAGATTGTGTACAATGCGAAGGATAAGGATCTGGAATTCAGTGATGAGGTGAACGCTAATGTGTTTGTCTTTAACAATTTTAGTTGGAGCAAATCTGTGCTTCCTTTAAAGAAGAACAGTACTGGAGTATGGACGGCTGATGTGCCTATTAGTTCGACGACGGCTTTCATAGGCGTAAAATTCTATCAGGGGGATATCAACCAACCGGATGCCGCGGATAATAATAACGATAGGGGTTATGCGGTTGCTTTGAAAAATGAGAAAGGAAAAGCGATCGCCGGCAGTTACTTAGCTGAAGCTGCTTTTCAGGTACCTAGCATAACTGGTGGTGACATCATATATTATTATGCCAATACTCCTGCAGTACCTGCACCTGAGTATTTAAAAACTTTGGGTGCTAAAGAGTATGCATTGTCAGGAAAAGATTACTTAAACTATTTTCAGTCTTTTATGAATTTGCAACAGTTAGCACTTGGTGATGCATTCCCTATCTATGCACAAAAACTGATCAACGATGCGCTTGCTGATAAAGGACTTGATGATCAAACATTGGGCTTGTTTTATAATTATGCAAATGGTCGGTTAAAGGACGCAGCATTGATCTCACGCTTAGAGAAACGGGTAAATGCTGATTTTCCAAATGGCCCTACGGCACGGTTTATCGCTTTTACGAATACTAAAGGATCCAGTCCAGACAAAGCGGAGGTAATCAGTTCTTATGAAGATTTTTTAAAACGTTTTCCAATTGAACAATGGCGTAAAAAACCGAATGCACAAAATTTTATCTATTATGCTGTGTATCGTGGATTGGGATCGTCGTATTTCGAATCTAAGCAATTTGATAAATTTATTTCCCTTTATGATGATCTTGATTTTAGAACAGGAAATGAGTTGATGCGCTGGAATATCATGCGGGCTTATATGTTCAACATGGTAGGAAAAGATAGTTTGTACAACATTGCTGAGGCGATTATGCCTAAGCTCATTGCGAGAAAAGGAGATAACTCTTATAAAGAGGATTTTGATACTAAAGCACAGGCAGATTCTAATGTCGTAAAAAACTTGGATGAGCGATTGTTTACTCATATCTCTCTTTTAAATGATCTTAAAAAGTATGGAGAGGCACGCAAGTATTTCTTGGAACTTTCTGAAAAAGGGAAATATGACAACGCTGAATTGAATGAGATCAATCTTCAGGTATTGGAAGGTCTTAACGATGATAAACAGATCTTGCCTCTTTTGGAGATGAGTGCTAGGTATAATGCGATGACACCGCGCATGTTTGAAAAATTGAAAGTGATCTATCTAAAAAATCATAATGGTGATGGAAAAGAATATGAGGCTTATCTCTCTCGTTTAAAATCGGACGAAGAAAAGGCCGAGATGAAGGCTTATGTGGATCATAATTGGGTAAACCATCCAATGCCAGATTTTCGTCTTGAAACTGCAGATGGATTGTTTTTAACTCCTGAAGATTGGAAGGGTAAAATTGTTGTCGTAGATTTTTGGGCTACTTGGTGTCGTCCATGTATCATGGCATTTCCGGGGATGCAGCTCTTGGCAGACAAATACGCAAATGATAAAGCAGTAGGCATCTATATGTTGGGCACCATGCAGACGGGAGATTATAAAAGCAAGTCGGTAAATTATGTACGTGGAGAGGGATATAGATTCAACTTATTGCATGATTCGGTAAATCCGACCACTAATGAGCAGGATTTGGTGTTTAAACAGTTGGTACCGCTGTTTGGTGACTCGTCTATTCCACGTAAGATCATAGTGAAAGATGGTCGTGTGCGCTACTGTTCTGGTGGATACTCGGGTAGTCCTAGTAAATTGATGGATGAGCTATCGCTGGCGGTAGAGATCTTAAAAAATGAAAAATAAACAGTTTTATAAATCACATATTATGAATAGGAAAGCAACAGGTTTGCTCGTTGGGATGGTTGGTCTAAGTCTGTCTTTACAGGCGCAGATGAATCCGAAATATAAATTTGAGGAAGCTTTGAAACTGATACAGCAAAATTACGTCGATCAGGTTAATGAGGAGCATCTGGTAGACGCAGCAATAAAAGCGATGATTGCTGATCTGGATCCGCATTCTCGTTATACCAGTAGAGAAGAGGCGGAGGCTATGCGCGAAGCAATGAGTGGAAGCTTTGCGGGGATAGGGATTCAGTTTTTGAAAGACAATGATCAGATTTTTATCACAATGGTAAATCCAGATGGTCCGGCCATGCGAGCAGGAATCCGTGTAGGTGACCAAATTCTGACAGTGGATGGCGAAACAGTTACGGGTAAAGAATGGGGGAATAAAGAGGTGATGGAAAAACTTCGCGGGGAGAAAGATGTGCCCGTAGCGTTAGGGGTCGTATCTCCAGGTAATCCAGAAATCAAAAATATTCGGATCGTTAGAGAAAATATTCTGGAAAAATCGGTGCGTGAAAGTTATATGGTCGATAAAGAAATCGGATATATAGCGCTGTCCATTTTTAACCGTACTACACGTCCAGAAATCGATGAAGCATTAAAAAAGCTGAAAGAGCAGGGTATGAAAAAACTCATTTTGGATTTACAGAGCAATGGCGGCGGATATGTGGAATCTGCAATTGGTGTAGTGGATGAATTTGTGCCAAAAGAAAAAATTGTTTTCTATTCAGTGCCAAACGAGGGTGGTAAAGATTATTATTTTACAGGAGGGTATGGTCAGTTTTATGAAGGTGAACTGGTGGTTTTGATAGATGAATCCACAGCATCGTCAAGTGAGATCGTGACTGGCGCATTGCAGGATTGGGATAGAGCAGTTGTTATCGGACGTCGCAGTTTTGGGAAAGGTTTGATGCAAAAACCTGTTCCTTTATCGGATGGTTCAGAGATGCAGCTGACTGGTGCAAGATATTATACGCCTTCGGGACGCTCTATTCAGAAGCCCTACACTAAGGGAAAAGAAGACTATTTCGAGGATTTTAATAGACGTATGGAGTCGAAAGAATTGCTGGAAGAAGGACATGTACAATTTCCCGATTCATTAAAATTTACAACACTTAATAATAAAAGAATTGTCTACGGAGGTGGTGGAATTATGCCTGATCGATTTGTAGCTATTGATACAAATGAATACAGCACATGGATGTCGCAATTGATGAATAAAGGTGTGGTCGCTAAAGGAGGATTTGAATTTGTACAGCAAAATCGAGCTGCATTGTTAAAAGCGTTTCCCGATTTTGAAAGCTTTAATAAGCGCTTTAAAGTTGCTAAAGAGCTTCATGGGCAGTTGGTGAATGCAGGTCGTAAACTTTCAATCCAAATACCAGGAGAAAAATATAAGGCTTCACACGAGGCTATTGACACGGAATTGAAAGCTCAAGTGGCTTCGCTGCTGTACACCGGCGGAGACTACAGGGCACGAATTCGTAATGAGGCAAACGAAAGTTTTAGACAAGGATTACTTGTCTTACGAGATGAAAATCTTTTTAAACAGTTATTAAATACAGGAACAGTAGGTAAAAAATAAAATACTTAATAAATTAATGATGAAAAATATGAAATGGGCTTTGATGCTAGCTTTTGCTTTGCCGGCTTTTGGATTTGCACAGCAAAATTATACCGTAATAGGAACAGTTGGTAAATTAAACAAACCAGCAAAGGCATACCTGCGCTTAAATTATGATGGAAAAGAACGAATTGACTCTACAGAAATAAAGAATGGTAACTTTGAATTTAAAGGTAGCATTCCTTCTCCTATGGAAGCGCATGTGCGTATTGTTCATGATGATGCTCCTTTTGATCCAGCAAAACCACCGAAACAGGATATACTGCCTTTTTTAATTGAAGCAGCTACGATAAAGTTGATTTCTACGGATTCTATTAAGCATGCTAAAATAGCTGGCTCACCATTGAATGCTGAAAATGAAAAGGTAAATGCTTTTCTAAAACCGATCTATGATCAATATGAAGTTTTGAATAATGAGTATAAATCCAAATCATTGGCTGACCAGCAAGATCCAAAATATATCAAATCTCTTGAGGAGCGTGCTGATGCTATTCAACAAGCTACGATTGATGCAAAAATGGATTATGTAGCCAAAAATCCGAAGAGTTATATGGCGCTAATGGCCTTTAATTCTACTTTACCTCCTGAATTTGATGCTATCAAGGCCGAAGAAGTGTTTTTAAAGCTTGACCCAAGTTTACAGCATTCAATTCTTGGTCAGGATCTAGCGAAACGCATAGCTTTAGTGAAAAAAACAAGTGAAGGGGTAGAAGCACAGGATTTTATACAGCCGGATGTTGATGGTAAGCCTGTTAAATTATCTGATTATAGAGGTAAATATGTTCTGATTGATTTTTGGGCATCATGGTGCGCACCTTGTCGACGTGAAAACCCTAATCTGGTGAAATCTTATGCCAAATACCAGAAAGAGGGCTTTGAAATATTGGGTGTGTCTATGGATAAAGCTGCAGATAAAGCAAAATGGTTAAAAGCGATACAAGATGATGGCTTGACTTGGAAGCAGGTAGGTGATCTTAAAGGATGGGAAAATGAAGCGGGTGTGATGTATGATGTGAAGGCAATACCGATGAATTTTTTGGTGGATCCGAATGGAAAGATCATTGCTAAATATTTACGTGGGGAAGAGCTGGATAATAAACTTGCGGAGATATTTGGAAAATAATATAATAACCTCAATATATATCTAGTTAGAAAGGAAAGAGCCGCCTCTCAAAGCGGCTCTTCTTTTTTATAATCAATTATGCTGTTTGATATGAGAAAAAAAATAATCGCCGTCTTAATTTTATATGCCGCTCTGATCGGTTTTTGTCATGCGCAAGAGAAAGCGGTACAGGCAGATATTCAAAAAATCATAGTGTTGTTAAATAATAAAAATAGCATTGGTTTATTGAAAATGATGGCAGACTCCTGTACAATAGGCAATTTACCTTCGACTATTGATAAGCAGCGCATTCTCCCAGATATACTTGCTAATTTCCAAGGTGTCGATACATATGAATGGATTACAGATTCTGTAATGGCAAGTGGGGACCACTTTGTTTCGCTATTGATAAATTATAGAAATGGAGGTCGTGGGAAACCTACATTTGTATTTAATAAAGATGGCAAAATGGTCGAGCTTGGGATTATTAAGGTAAAATTAACGGCCAATCCGACACAGGCGCTCGCTGCGGCATTGTCTAATACAATTATGCCGGATACTATGCGTGTCAAGTTTAAGTTAATCAATGATTTAATTTATGTTCCAGCAATATTAAACGGAATCGATGGATTTTTTATGTTTGATTCAGGAGCTGCATCGATTATGCTTAGAAAAAAGTATGTACCTGAGCATGCTATAAATAAGGATGTAAACTTGGATTTTACGGGTATGGGGGGCAGTATGTCTGATGTGAATTGGTCTACCGGCAATCATTTGATCTGGGGTGAAATGGTCATTAACTCTCTGGATGCTCCAGCGGTGTCAATGGCGGAGATGGATCAGGAAGAGTTAGTGGTTGGCCCTCTTTTTGGACTAATGGGTTTCGGTATCTTCAGTGCTTTTCAGCTTTCGATAGATTATGATAAACATGAGCTGCTTTTAGAGCGAGTAGATAGGGCTGGTCATTTAGCAGGATTAACTTTCAAACATGGTAAACCTCTTGCTACTATTCCTATAAAAATGAGACGGCATATTCCGATTATCGATCTAAATATTGGAGGGAGAAGCTACCCCATGGGCATAGATTGTGGAGCAAATACTAATTTACTTAAAAACGAAGTTGTACATGAACTCATGCCTTATTTACGCTTTGAAGGAAAGACTACAAGTCTGCTAGGTGTGGGAAATAGTCAGACCAAGAGTGAAGTGGCGCATCTTGAAGAAGCACATATCGACTCACTGAGTTTAACCCCTATGTCAACAGTTATTACGGAACAAGCTATAGGTGCAGGAAAGGGAGATCAACAGCTTCCAATGGTCGGACTCTTAGGTACACCATTCTTAAAACAATTTAAGATGGTATTCAATTTTCAAAAGGGAAACTTATATCTGTACTAAAATTTTTAACAGTTATTTTAATAGAAGGATTTTTTCAATGATGAACGTCAATTCCCGATAGTAAAAAGGAAAATTATTAGTTTTGATAGTGAGATATGTAGACTTTTAAACTACAAATAGCGTCTTTCTGTATTTTTTAAAATTTTATATCCAACTATTTTTACATCGTTATTATAAGGTAAAAGTGAGGGACGGCCATTATATGCATGGTCGTTCTTTTCTTTATACTAATTCTCTCAGAAAAAATGTTTTATAAAATTTAAATCATTGTTCTTAAATGCGTCTTTTTATCAACTTGATGTATCTTCTTGCCTTTTCAAAAGAAAATTACAGTTTTATATTTGTTTTCATAAAAATTAACGAAAAGTATTTGAATTAGTAAAGCGGTCTAACTACTACTAAAGGTGTCAGGATTACTCGTTAGTTTTTGTATGTCAGAGCAAAAGTAAGTCCTTTCGTATATATCTTGCCCTTGAAATATCTATACAAGCAGTGATAACCTGTGATGAAGTTTTGATAAACATGTAGTCGGCATCTGTCGGGTATGTGACAACTGTTGAATTAAGACAAGACACCTGTTACCTAAACAATAACAACAAATCTGAACATTAGGTTTTGACAGCAACAGTAATATTTTAAAAGGGCTTTATGTTTAATGGGGTAAAGTACAGGCAAAGTGTGATCAAATACAAGGTGAAAGTAAGCTTTTGGATGATGAGCAACATGCTTCAAATTTTTTAGGGAAATGGGTAAATTAGTTATTTTAAATGGATATATCCTGTGAAAGGAAATGAGAGAAAAGAAGAATTTTATTTTACAAGCTATTGAAGATTCAGAAGTGGTTTTTATTACTCATGGATTCCAAAAAGCAAAAGTTGTAGATATTGTTGATTCAATCCATGTTTCAAGATCAACGTTTTTTAAGTACTTTGGAAACATTTATGGTATAATGGAATTAGCAATATTTCATCAAATATCGCAGTGTTATGCGCTAATGAGAATGAACTATATACATGTGAAAAATAGAGAAGAATTTTTGAAAGAGCTGCTTGCGTTCAAAAATATGTATTATAAAAATAACCCGATTTTATGTCAATATTACACGACGAAGGATCTTTTGCCAAAGCGTTTTGATCCATTGAAAAAAACAATTAAACGCCACGAAGATGAATTATTAGAAGATTTTTTAGAAAAAAACTTCTTTTCTGAGGGTGAAATATCATATTTTAAGCATAGTATTACTAACGGATTAGTAAATGGTAACGAAGATAAATCAATTCTCTTTTAAAGATTTCCTGTTTCATAAAACAATGGATAATCGCGTTCATGGGGGACTTTTAATGTTAAAATCTTTTAAAACTGAGATTGATACCTATCTCCTGCAACAACCTGTTCGTTTTGACTATTTGGGGGTCTGTCTAATTAGAAAAGGAACTTTAAAATTTTCCTTAAACTTTGTTGAGCATACTCTTTCTCAAGATAGTATTTATTTTCTATCTCCTATGATTGTGATGCAGATTTTAGATTGTTCGGAAGATATTGAAATGTACACCCTATTTACAGATTTTGACTTTTTTCAAAAAATGAGTTTACCGATATACAAAGCTTATTCAATGGAAAAATTAGGACGTGAGTGTGAAACTATACTTTTATTATCATCAAGAGAGTCAAATCGTTTTTATGAATATTTCCATAATTTGGAAAACCAAAATACTGCCCAGGAAGATCTGATGTTCCGAATGGAAATAATTAAAATGACATTGATGTTGTTGTTTTATGAAATAAGTGCAAAAATTAGTGGAAGTTTGGATAAAACAAATACAGGATTTGAACACAAAAACCGGATGGTAATGGAATTTTTAAATCTTGTATCCATTAATTTTAAAACTATTAGATCTGTTCAATATTATGCAGATCAATTATTTATTTCGAGAAAACATTTAAGTCGTATTGTTAAGGAAGTGACTGGGAAAACTCCAAAATCAATATTAGACGAAATCGTAATCTCAGAAGCAGTTATTTTACTAAATGTTTCAAGCTTGTCTATTAAAGATGTGATGGGCAAACTAAATTTTTCAGATTTCGCAACTTTCAGTAGATTTTTTAAGAACATGGTAGGTAAATCACCATTACTGTACCGTAAGCAGCTTGATAAAAATGAATTTTAGTAAAGTACATGTAGTAAACACATCAATTTATATAAACAGTTAGTAATTTTATGATCAGAAATATTGATGCAGAATAGTAAGTTTTGTAGAACGTATAAAAATTTTATTAAATTTTATCAATTTAAAACACATATACTCTGTAGATGTTATAAGCAGCTTATTGTTAAAGAAAATGTGACCCTAGATTATAGAATAGCTCCTGAAAACTATGGTCAGAAAGACCTCTTTATTTTATTGATAACAGTTCTTTAATGTGTGCATTGATCCTTTTTTCTTGTGCATTTTCTGTCTTTTGTGAAATGATGTCATCAATGACCACTTTCTGTTCGTCAGAGGGTAAATCCTTAAAATTTTTGTACACATCTGCGTCCTTAAAACATTCTTTGATCTCATCTTCACTGGTAAGTTTATCATCAGATGTTTTGACCATGTTTACAATGACTTCATCACCACCGCTTTTATTGATCGCTTTCCGAATCGTGCCGTTTAGTGAAATACGTTTATCGTTATTTTTTAGGGGAGCAAGGTTCATGTCCTTGAACTCGTAACCGTCAATTGTACCCGATACTTTAATAAACCCCCATCTACCCCTGATATCTTTCGTCCCAGGAATGACCAGGTGGTAAGTCCAGGCACCTTTTCCTGGTTCATGTTGTATCTTTAATTTTTTGTTTTTTAGTAGTTCTTTCATGATAAAGAGTAATTAAACTTTAAAATTATGTTTTCAAATATTGTATGTCATTTGCTCTTTGATGCAAAACTGAGATCTTGAACCTATAAGAGCATTGGTTTCCATTATTTTTGTGTTGATACCGGAACGTCGGAAACACTAATTGCGCTTTTCAATCTAGGTATTACAATTATACCTTCTTCAGGGTCTCCGATGGACTCATATTGATCGCCAAGGAAAAAGACTCCGGCTAGAGCTGCGGTAATGGCGTCTGCCTCGTCATGGCTGATTTTGGTCTTGAGATATTCACCTCTCAACCCCAATAGGGAAATACCTGTTATTAATTCTTCTAAGCCTTTTTGCTTACGTGGCAATCCAAGTATATCCTGACATCCGCCAGGAAAAGTTTCTATAATAGTATATCCAAGCTGTTTGAAGTGTGAAGAAAGCATTTTACCTCTTAATGTGAGTTTTTGCATACTTTTTATGAGGGGCGGATATGATCTTATTCCCCTTTTTAACAGTAACCGTTCACACAGCCTGGTAATCCCAAATTCCTGTCTTCCAGGATCATCATCAAACACTGTAAGCCTACCTCGAGGCAGTGTAAGGGGGGCGTCAATAGAAATAACATGTGGGTTATATTGAATGGTTTGCTCAATAATTTCCTGATCGCTACGCAGTCTTTTTGTTTCCACCAGTCCACGCTGCAAGCGTGCCCAGCCTGATGGTTTCTTTTCAGAGCTTGTAAGATCGATACCTACGACAACTTTTTGGGTTGAGGTTATTGTATCGTAGATCGTAAGTCTATCAAATTGCGTTAACATGATTTTAAACTGAATTTATGAAATAAGTACTGTCAATTGGCACAGTTTAATATGTAGGAGCTACACAGATTCTTTGCCACCACAATCAAGCTCACTTAGGTAAAGATCAAAAAAATAATAATATGTTGAAGCTTTTTTTTGCCTATGTGCAAGATATTGAAAATTATTCTTTTTTATCATTTCTAGATTTAATTTGATCATTTAATAGGTGACATATATGTTTCCATCACGTGATCAAATGCAAAGATGTCTGAATTTGCATTTCTAAATTTATACAAGTTATCCATGATTAAAAAGAGGTTATTTTTTTAGTTAAAAGCATGAGTTTTTTTATAAATAGAGCTATTGGAAGGAAAAATTGAAGGAAAAATTGAAGTAAATTTACCATACTAAGCTTTTGTTAGTAAAACATAAAGTATAAATTATATGATAACGGTTACGAAAACACATATTATCTCATGTTAAAGAAAGATACATTTTCATTTTTATCTAGGTTGGCAAAAAATAATAATACAGATTGGATGAATGCACATCGTGATGAATATAACGAGTGTTTAGAGAATTTTACAGAACTTGTTTCTCTACTTGTTGAAGAAATTGGTAAGTTCGATCAGGATATTCTGTCATCAAATCTGACAGTCAAAAGTTGTATTCCAAGAATGAACCGGGACTTACGATTTGCAAAAGATAAATCCCCTTATAAGACATATTTATATGCTGTTATCAGTAAAGATGGAAGAAAGAGTGGCAATGCAGTTTATTATCTAATTATAGAACCAGGAAAATGCAGTATTGGTGCAGGGTCCTTTCAACCTGATAACAAAAACTTAAGGAAATTACATCAGGAGATAGACTTTAATTTAAAGGACTGGAACAGACTTGTTTCAGATAAAAAGCTGCTTGCAAAATTTCCTAATGGAATCGTATCCAATAAGTATCTAAAAAGAATACCACGTAACATTGATGAACATAATCCTGCACTTGAATTTTTAAAGATGAAAGATTTCTATGTTTCTCGGAATCTTGAAAATATTTTTTTCACAAAAGAAGATAATTTAAAAGAAATCATAGCTTGCTATCAATCAGCAAAGGATCTGAATCAGTTTATTAATACTGCTTTAAAGGATTGATAATAGATTTTTCACGTCACCTATTTTAAAATAAAATAAGTATCATAAATTTTGTTGACAGTTTTGTTATTAAAGCATGTGTGAGCACAGCTATGAATTACCTAAAAATAGACTTTTAGGTAGATTAGAACAAAAGATCAAATAGCTGAACTACTAGTTTGATATAATGTTAGATCAGGCTAGTAGTTTCTATTGCTTAATAAAATTCTGTTGTTTTTTACTTTTAATATCTTCAGTTCGAATTTCTAAAATCATGGGGCATCAAGCCTGTCGTCAGTTTGAACAGACGTCTGAAATATTTCGTGTAGCTGAATCTTAGTCGATTGGATAGGACACTTTAATTTCCCGTGGCCTGTCTCGCGACTAGTTTCCAGCTATCCTGCTTAGCCATCCATATATTCGTGAATCGTCGATTTTTTATTTTTCCATCTTTACTATGTTCCTGCTCACTTCCCATTACAATTGCTAGATCGTCTTGAAAAGTGATCTTTTCCACAACCCGATCAACTTTAGGAAAAACATGGCCACGCTTTATTAAAGCTAAAATGTCATTAACGTTAACTATTTTTCCCATTGCATTATTTACAACATAGTTTTCGGTCCAAATTGATTTTAATGCGGTTGTATCTTTTTTATCTAAGAGGGTTGTCCATTCTTTTTCTAACTTTCTGATTTGGTTCTCTTTTGTTTTCGTCTGCGCCATTAAGTTGCTGGATAAAAATAGGAAGCTGACAAAGCTTAAGAATAATTTCATGATATATTAATTTTAAATTGTGAAAATTTGTTACTGATATGTTAGCTGCGAAAAAATATTGCATAGTTTTTTCGCAGGTAACTAAACAGCTTTAACAAAATAGCATTATATCATAGAAAATGGTAAAATATCTTTGAAAAGAACAATTGATTCCGTAATAATTACCATATACAAAAGACAGACTTAATCTGTACCCATTTATCAAATTCCTGTTGACCGTCCGACTGTGCTGGAGGATAAAGAGAATATAGGAGAGGAGGAAGACCCGCCGACAGCAGAAGGACTCCTTACTAATCAAGAAAATTGGGTACAGGATGAGAAATCCAATGATATCCGTATCGGTACTTTAGGTGGCATACTCTGTTCGATCTGGGTAAGCTTTTCTTTGGGTGATATCATGCATACAGCACTAATGGCTGTTGTGGGGACGGTCGTGAGTTATGTGACAGCAGGCTATTGGGAAGAATGAGGAAAAAGTGATAAAGTATGCACAAAACTTCTTGAACTAGTTTAAGGTTATTTCTTAAACTAGTTTATGGGTGTAGGTTCTTTTTTGTTCTCAGTTTTGTAGAAGTAGATCGGAAGGTGAGAGATGACCTATATTACATGCTTTGATCTTAATAGTGCAGATGATAAATGATTTATTAAAACTTTAAAAGAAAATATATATGCCACACGTAGTTGTTAAAATGTATCCTGCCGATTCGGAGGAACAAAAAGTAAAACTTGCCGCAGAGATTACAAAAGTAATCATGAGTGTTACAGGAAAACCAGATGCTGCTGTATCAATTAGAATTGATGAAGTATCTGAAGATAAATGGATGCAGGAGGTTTATAACAAAGAGATAATTCCGCACCTAGATGATCTTTACAAAAAACCCGGATATTAATCATATCCGGTATTATTAGAGTTTAAATATAAATATATCCGCTATGGAAAACCAAGTAGAAAACCAAATTGCCGAACTATTAAAGGGATATGCCCTTGCAATCAATGATGCACAGACAGCATCAATAGGGGCGTTCT
The DNA here is from genome assembly GCF_037479535.1 of Sphingobacterium sp. MYb388. NCBI lineage: Bacteria > Pseudomonadati > Bacteroidota > Sphingobacteriia > Sphingobacteriales > Sphingobacteriaceae > Sphingobacterium > Sphingobacterium sp. MYb388. The sequence continues at coordinate 60,870 of NZ_JBBGYV010000004.1, forward strand.
ATTCTGAAGAGGGGCTGTTCATGCCCGAGGGATTTAAAACATTAACGAAACAAGACCTATCTCCCGAAAAATCATCAAATTTTCTTAGGAAAACTGATTTTAAGATTGAATACACCATTGAAAAAATTGAGGTGGAAGAAAATTTTGCATTTGTATCGGCAACAGCAAAAACCAGTATGAAAGAAAGCGCTACGCATGATGCTGTGATGAAACAGACCCGTGATTTATTTGTTTTGCGAAAAGAAGAAAATAGCTGGAAAATATACCGTTATATTTTTAATAATAGTCCAAGCCTCACTATATAGTTCGCACAGGATGAAGGCAATTGTTTTATATCAGACCGGTGCTGCCGAAAATTTAAAACAGGTGGATCAACCCTTACCTGGGGTAAATCCTGGTCATGTTTTAATAAAGGTGAAGGCTTTTGGATTGAACCGCTCTGAATTGATGACGCGGAAAGGACTCTCTCCCGATGTTTTATTACCACGTGTGTTAGGAATTGAATGTGTAGGAGAGGTTGAACATGATCCTTCCGGCCAATTAAGGAGGGGGCAACAGGTGGCGGCATTTATGGGGGGTATGGGACGTGATTTTGATGGCAGCTATGCTACATATGCAGTTTTGCCGTTGTCCATTATTACTCCATTTGAAAGTAAGCTCCCATGGGAAATACTTGGGGCACTTCCAGAAATGTTTCAGACCGCTTATGGTTCTTTACACGCTGCGCTTAAAATACAAAGTGGAGAAACGCTTTTAATCCGTGGGGGAACCTCCTCTGTAGGGCTTCTTGCTGCTCAGCTTGCCAAGGCATATGGACTACATGTGGTATCTACCACACGAAATCCTGATAAAGAAAAATTTCTTTTGGATCATGGTGCCGACCTGGTCCTGATCGATGACGGGAACTTAGCCATGAAAGTTAATGGTCTACCTGAAATTGACAAGGTGCTGGAACTCGTTGGTGCTGGGACTTTAAAAGATTCTTTACAATGCGTTAAACTAGGAGGAACCGTGTGTATGACAGGTATGCTTTCTGAACAATGGTCTATACCCGATTTTGCTCCAATGGAATTTATTCCAGCAACTGTAAACTTAACAATTTATGACAGTGGGCAGTTTCGTGTGGAAGGCGAATATTTTCAGACGTTTGTTGATGATATTGAAAAGGGGCTAATTGCTCCGGTTGTGAAACGTTTCTTTCAATTTGAGGAAATTGTGGATGCGCATGTTTTTATGGAAAGTAACGCAGGTGGCGGTAAAATAGTTGTACTGGTCTAAATATTTAAAAATTTTTGAAAATGGAGTTATCTAGTGCAATACAAAATAAATATCATGTTACTGGTAAAGGCGCCGAAGAAAAGTTTCAGGCGGAAATTATCGCGGGCTTAACGGGTAATCCTAAAAGGCTTCCATCAAAATATTTTTATGATTCTTTTGGCGATAAGCTGTTTCAGCGTATCATGGATATGCCAGAATATTATCTGACGAGATGTGAACTGGATATATTCCGTAGCAAGACTGCCGAACTCGCCGCAGCGATTTCAACACATGGAGAACCTTTTGATCTGATTGAACTTGGCGCCGGTGATGCCACGAAGTCATCCTACCTGTTGCAATATCTGATAGATAGTAATGCCGACTTTTCTTATATGCCGATCGATATTTCCAAAAATATCTTAACGGTTTTAGATAATAAGCTAAAAGGAGCAATGCCTTTACTGAAAATTACCTGTCTAGAAGGTGAATACTTTGATATGCTTGAGGAGGCGCAACGCCTTTCGAAACGTAAGAAGGTTGTTCTTTTTCTGGGCAGTAATATTGGTAATATGGAGTTAGCAGAAGCGCATGAATTTTGTAAACAACTAAATAGAAAGCTTGCTAAAGGTGATATTGTCTTAATTGGATTTGACCTGAAGAAAAATCCACATACAATATTAGAAGCCTATAATGATAAAGCGGGTACTACTGCTGCTTTTAATCTCAATCTCTTGTCGCGTATAAATCGTGAGCTTGGAGCTGATTTTGATCTAAAGCAATTTCAGCATTATCAAACCTATGATCCTGTGACAGGTGCCTGTAGAAGTTTTTTGATAAGTCTCCATGATCAGATGGTCCAAATTGAAGGGCATACTTTATCATTTTATCGGGATGAGCTGATACATATGGAAATTTCACAGAAATTCTCTTCATCTGAAATCAAACAACTTGCTCACGATACTGGTTTTAAAAGTATGCGTGAAATAACGGATGACAACCATTGGTTTTTAGATGCCGTTTGGCAAGTAATCTAACTTTAATCCATTTGTAATTATGACAATACGAAAGACAGATCGTTTATTAACTCTAAAATCACGGTATTCAGCGGTACGCAAACATAGTGTTTCTATTTGTACACCGCTTCAAATTGAAGATTATGTTGTACAGCCCATCGGCGACGTAAGTCCACCGAAGTGGCATCTGGGACATACAACCTGGTTCTTTGAAACCTTTATACTGCAGCCAAACTTTCCGGATTATAAACCATTTGATCCTCAGTATAACTTTGTATTCAATAGCTATTATGAAACTATCGGCGCTAGAGTGATCCGGACAGATCGTGGTAATTTGAGTCGTCCTTCTGTTGAAGATATATACCGGTACAGAACTTATGTAGACAGCAAGATGCAATTATTTTTAGAAAGTGATTGTATGACAGCTGCTTTGGAAGATCTGGTGGAATTGGGGCTCAACCATGAACAGCAGCATCAGGAACTTTTGTTAACAGATATAAAATTTATACTGGGCCATAATCCGTTGTTTCCAGCATATAGTCAGGATCTTGATTTATATCCAACCAATCAAGATCCGGCTTCGATGATTAAAATTAATGCTGGAGTTTATGAAATAGGATTTTATAAAGAAAGCTTCTGTTTTGACAATGAAAAGGGGCGGCATCAGGTATATCTCAATGATTTTGAAATAGCCAGTCCACTTGTTACAAATGCGGAATATCGGGAATTCATGGAAGATAATGGTTATCATGATTTTAGATACTGGCATGCAGAGGGATGGGACTGGGTTAAGCAAACCGAAACCGCAGCTCCTTTATACTGGCATTTTATAGACGGAAAATGGATGAACTATACTTGGAACGGTATGGAAGAGGTTAAAATGGCCGAAGCCGTTTGTCATATCAATTTTTATGAGGCTTCTGCCTATGCTGCCTGGAAAGGATTTCGTTTGCCTACAGAAACAGAATGGGAAATCGCATCAGAACATTTTAACTGGGGGCAGCGATGGGAATGGACCGGTAGTGCTTATCTTCCTTATCCAGGATTCAAGAAAGAGGCCGGTGCAGTGGGTGAGTACAATGGAAAATTTATGATCAATCAGATGGTATTGCGCGGAGCATCTCTTGCGACACCCAAAGGGCATAGCCGAAATACCTACCGCAATTTTTTCCATGCAAGCCAGCGTTGGCAGTTTACGGGAATTAGACTTGCAAAATAGTGTTTTTACGCTAATGATCAGATCACAGAGGTCGCATTATCATGTGCGTTAACTAATGATATATAATACAACAAAAATGAACAGAAAATTTCTTCGGTATATTATTCTGACAGCTTGCATTTCGCTAGGCTTTCTGGGATCATCCTATGCACAAGTTGCACACGATATGCGTTATTTTATGCAGGGTGAAGGTACAAGTAGTCAGATCCCATACGGAAACAATGCCACAGCGGGACATTATGTGCACTCTGGAGATGCTAAAATTTATTATGAGCTCTATGGAAAAGGTAAACCCATTGTTGTTTTACATGGAGGGATTGTTGGATCTGCTCTTGAAATGGGTCAGTTTATCGATAGTTTATCGCGCAATTATCAGGTTATCGCTATTGCTACACGTGGCCATGGTAAGTCCGAAACGGGTTCGTTAATCCCTAGTTATGAGCAGAAAGCGAAAGATGTCGCTGCTGTTATTCAGGCATTAACTACAGATAAAGTGATGGTTTTGGGATTTAGTGATGGAGCATACACCGGATATTTTTTTGCTAAGCATTATCCTGAAAAAATTAGTAAGCTTATTGCGATTGGTGCCGTAGAATGGAAACAGGGATTCAGATCATTTGATATGACCCTCGAAAGACTTTCTGCTATGGACACGCAATTCTGGAAACAGCAATTGGCTTTGAGACCCAATCCCAACACAACGGAACAATGGCTAAAAAGTGTTAATCGTTATTATAATGGTTTAACTATTGGAAGTCCAATTTTCGAAAAGATTTCCTGTCCAGTTTTGATTATGGCAGGGGAGAAGGATCAGAACGCACCACTTCATACTGTGTTAGATGCGTACCACATGATTCCACATGCGCAGTTAAGTATTATACCCAATGCACCCCACCCGGTATTTATTGCCAATTTTCCTGCGGTGTGGGCAAGTATGAAACCTTTTATGAATCAATAAATACCGAAAGAGATTTTGGTAAATTATTGAATCGTCAAAGTTGCAGTCAATAAGGACTTTGAACTATACTATCAAAAATATATAGCAGATAGATGATTGTAAGTGCAATATGCTGGAGGTTGTTCATCTAGAAATGATATATTTACGTATACTAAATGCGAATTAATTGGAACAGCCACATACAGAACAGCTATTTGTTAGATTGATAGATCATTTTAAGCAATTTTTTCATCTTAATAATACTGAACAAGAAGAAATTGAAAGACTTTTTACATCGAGGGTAATAAAGCGTAAGCAATATTTATTACAGGAGGGTGAGGTCTGTAAGCACTATTCTTTTGTGGTGTCCGGATGTTTCCGGATGTTTGCCGTTGATTCCAATTTCCGGGAGCATAATCTTCAGTTTGCTGCAGAGGATGATTGGATAACGGATTTTCAAAGTTTTTACGATCAGTCACCCAGCAAATTGTATATTGAAGCGATTGAACCTTCAACTGTCTTCCAGATAAAGCATGAAGATCTGCTTTACTTATATATCAATTACCATAAATTCGACCGTAATTTTAGAATCATTACCGAGCGGAAATTGATCGATTACCAAAATCGGATATTACAAAATATTAGCTCTACAGCAGATGACCGCTATGAGGCGTTCTTAAAGCAATATCCACATCTGATCAATCGTTTACCCAATACACAGATTGCTTCTTATTTAGGAATTACTTCGGAATTTTTAAGTAAGATCCGAAAAAAAAGTGTTGGTAAATAGTCATCTTTTCATATTAGATCTGAGTTCGTTTCAGATTATTTCTTAAACTAGTTCAAGGGTAGCATTCGTAAGAACTATTTAATTTTGTGGTAGAATCAGCACAAGAGTAGTTGTTACTGATCAAAGTTATGGAGGTAGCAAATTAAGAATGGAAAGAAAAAAACGTTTCAAATATGATAAAAAATAGAACACAGCAGATTAAAACACCTATTGTTGAGCGCATGGTATTTGTGCCTACTTTAGTTTTTACAGTATTTTCGATGACTAAAGCTACGGCACAGCAGATTAGGCTAGATGAGGATCGGTTAACCGCTGTACAGACATCTATGTCGATTACGCATATTAAAGGTCAAAAAGCTGTCCGGGTAGTGAAGTCTGCCGCAGTTAAGGAAGATGATGAAGCGACTTATGTTAAGATCAATGATTTCAATTTTAAAAATGGCGTGATTGAGGTTTTATCACGCTTACTTCCAGATGCACCGGCACACGCCAGAGGTTTCATTGGTCTCGCTTTTCGTATAAATGAAGATGATTCAAAATTTGAAAGTATTTACGTACGCCCTACCAATAGTACAGCAGACGACCAGCTGAGAAGAAACCGCACCATTCAGTATTTTTCTTATCCTAATTTTAAGTTCACACATTCCAGAGCAACCGCTCCGGGACAATATGAATCTTATGCGCCTATAGCGCTTGATGAATGGATAAAATTAAAGATTGAGGTAAATGGTGATCAAGCTAAATTATTTATCAATGGCTCAAAGCAACCATACTTAATTGTAAACGATCTAAAAATGGGTGCTGATCAATCCGGATCTTTAGGGCTTTTTGTCGATATAGGCACTGAAGGATTTTTCAGGAATCTAAAGGTGAGCCAAACGCCATAAATCCTCGTGTTTATTGAGCTGTATTATTAAATAATATCAGCAGATTCTTTATTGAGATAGATGTTCAATTTAACCTCTCTAAATTTTATCGTACAGTGTAGTTCACTCATAAATTTATCCATAGAAGGTATGTTATTGATCTCAATAGATTTTTTTCTTAAATTGCTTATAAAAATGAAGTTTTTATATTTAAATGTTCTGTCTAATTCTAAAGTGTAGAAACTGATGATGAGCAAAAGCTTGATGAATAAATATTGTTAAACATAGAACTGCGGAAAATGAACTTAGCTCAAAAACTGGGATATCCTGAAGACAGCAAATTATTAATGATCCATGCTGATGATGCAGGGCTATGCCATTCCGAAAACAGAGCAACTATTCAGGCACTTCAATATGGAATCGTGAATTCGTACAGTATCATGGTACCCTGTCCATGGTTTTATGAAATGGCCAATTTCGCAAAAGAAAACCCAAAATATGACAATGGAATCCATCTTACACTTACCTGTGAGTGGGAAAATTACAGATTTGGACCTGTATTACCGATCGATGAGGTACCGTCTTTGGTAGATGAAAATGGCTATTTCTACAAAAACAGAAGCAGTCTATTCAACATGGCTAAACCGGAAGAAGTAGAAAAAGAACTTCGTGCACAAATCGAGAAAGCACTGCGATTTGGGTTGAAGCCAACGCATATTGACTCACATATGTGCAGTGTCGGCGTATCTGCGCAATTTTTGGAGATTTATATTAATTTAGGAAAACAATATAACCTCCCGGTTTTCTTAAATAAGGAATTTACCGCGTCTGTTTGCTTAACAGAGGAAGAGTATAATTTTGAGGATGTATTACTTGCAGATGTTCTTCATATTGGAAACTATAATGCTTTTGAACAAAATAAACTAATGAGTTATTATGAAAGAGCTTTAGACAATGTAGTACCAGGCTTCAATGTGCTATTAATCCATCCTGCTTTCGATGATAATGAAATGCAGGGTATTACGATCAATCATCCTAATTTTGGCTCACAGTGGCGACAGATCGATTACGATTACTTTACAAGTGAAGCATGCCGATTAAAAATCGAGGAAAATAAGATCCAATTAATAACCTGGGATAAAATTAGAAACAGCAAATAGTATTTTTATAAAATCAAATTGATGTATCTTGTTTAGGAAGGCCATAATATGGTAATGTCCATTTATAAACATCATTTTTAATTAAGTGTTCAAAATCGCGTATGTTGTATTAAATAGGGTATTGCTTTAATAGGCAGTGTTGTTTAGGAAGCGAAAATTATTTTGGTCTATTAAAATAGTAATTTGCTTTCATAAGTTGCTATAGATAATATTGAAATGCTACTAAATGCTGTATTTTAAATAGTAACTTTGTTTACACAATTCTAAGCCACGGTAGGCACTGATACTGATTTATTATTAATCGTCAATTATTTTTAACGTTACATCCGTGTTGCGATTATTTAATTATAAGTGATTTTAAAGGAATAGTTTTTTCGAAATTCATCCTTTGCCCACATAATAAGTACAGTGCCTCATCTATTGTGTTTTTTTTCGGAGCAATCTTGGTCTGAGTAAATATATACCTATTTCAAATTTTCAGAACATATTGTACATACTAATACAAAAAGATGATATATCCTTACATTATTGAGAAATTTGCTCATTTTAATCTGAATGACGAGGAGATCTATGAACTTTCCAAAATTCTAAGCTTTAAAGAAATTCAACGTAAAGAAGTTCTTTTTTCTTTCGAAGAACGCGTAAATACTATTGCTCTTTTAGTTAAAGGGGCTATCTATTCCAGCACTCTGGATATTGATGGATCAACGCGCATAACAGGCTTTCACTATCCATCTTCATTAACCGAAATTGTTTTTAATTATGAAGATTATTTACAAAACGCATCCTCAACGAAAATTTTTAAGGCCTATGAAGACTCAACCCTTCTTCTTTTAGATATTGCTTCTGTAAAACGACTCTATGAAAAATTTCCAAGATTTTATCAGTTGGAGCTTATGATTATGGAACCAAATTTTTTAATGGCCTTAAAAAATCTACGAATACTACAGGCTAAAACTTCTCAGGATAAAATAAAGTTGTTAAAAGATCATTTCCCCAATATTTTTCAGTTATTCCCCTACAATTATATCGCATCATACTTAGGGATACATCGCAATACATTCAATAAAGTCATGGCGTCACTGTAGATCATTCGCTGAGAAAATTATATAAGCATTTTTGAGATGCATATCATGATATATTCTAAGTGTTTTTAAGAAAAATATAAATAAATAGTTATTAACATTGCTTTTATTTTTATTTTAAGGTGTTTTTTTTTTGCACATTTTTGGGCATTTTCTATTTTTTGAAGATGTTAATTTAGTGCTATGAAAAGCAGTACATTTATAAATGGACCAATAGGAATAAGAATAGTAGACGATTCAGCGATATATCGAAGGCTATTATCGCTACTTATAGAAAAAGACGACAGGTTTTTGTTACTTGGTGTATTTAATAGCGGATATGATTTAATCTCCAATATGAAAAATACATGCTTTTCGCCGTCTGTTTGTTTGTTGGATATTTTAATGCCAAAATATAATGGCGTGGAAACAGCGCGTTTGTTGCAGATTAATTATCCTAACATATTAAGTTATGGATTAAGTACTTTACATGATGGATTAATGGTACAGCAGATGTATCAGAATGGTGTTAAACAGGTGTTTCAGAAAGGAAATTATCAATTAACATATATTCTGGACGTGATATATGAAGACTGTTCTATAGTAACGGATTGAAATAGGCCATCAAACCTATTAAAAACTTCGACAAAGAGTTGAATTAAATTAGTAGACTAGTATTAAAAAGATCTTATCACGTAGGACATTTTCCTCATCAAATTACTTATTGATTTTTATTAAAATACCGCTATAGGAGAGAAAACATTCAGAATGTATGTTTGTATAATAAAGTGAATAAGAGTGAATAGCAAGCCTGATAACCTTAAAGTTAATTCCTTAAATAATTAGTATTATCCATAAATAACATGTATTTGAAGGATGTTTTTTAGGTAATAATAGTTTTTTTAACTAAGTTTTTGATTATGAAATCTACGATATTTATTATATTTAAAAACCTTGCAAGGAGCAAATACAGAAATTGTCAAAATTTCTGATTTTTTGGAAGGAGAACCGCAGAGATGTTATACAAGCAGATATTGTTTAGCAAGAAGTTATAAAAACCTGAAGTCTTAAAATTATTGATAATACTTGATATTGAAGTTATGAATAAGGGACCAGTAAAAACAAATGAGTCGGAGCGGTTAGATGCACTATATAATTACGAAATATTAGATACGCAACCCGAAGAAGATTTTGACCGTATTACAAAAATAGCTTCGCTGGTGTGCGGTGTACCGATCTCACTGATCTCCTTAATTGATGAGGACAGGCAATGGTTTAAATCCCGGGTTGGTCTTGATGTCGGAGAAACTTCCAGAAGCTTGGCATTCTGCCAGTACGCTATTAAAGATCGTGATTTCATGGAGGTTCCAGATGCGCAACAAGATGAACGATTCAAAAATAATGAGCTTGTTACCTCGGACCCCTACATTCGATACTATTTAGGATTTCCTTTGGTTGATCCAGACGGTTTTGCTCTGGGAACGCTTTGTGTTATAGACACGGTGCCTAAAGACATAAGTTCAGATCAAAAACAGGTGCTGTCGCTGCTTCGTGATGAGGTCGTGTCCCTGATTATCAATCGAAAAGAAAAAGAAAGATATAAAGAAAGCGAACGGGAATTAAAAGCATTTTTTGATAATTCCCAAAGTCTGATGTGTACGCATGATCTGGAAGGTAATCTGCTTAAAGTTAATAATGCGAGTGCATCTATCTTAGGTTATACTAGAGCTGAAATTGAAAAACTGTCTCTTTATGATATTATTCCGACCAAAGGGCATAAAAATTTAGATGCGTACCTCAACCAGCTTGTTAAAACCGGTACGGCAAAAGGAGAGATGCGCACTAAGACAAAGTCGGGCGAATTACGTATCTGGTTATTCAATAACATTCTCCAGACGAATGGTGATAAAAAACCATATGTCATTGGTAATGCCGTTGATATTACGGAACAGCATTTTCTTGAGAAAGATCTAAGGGAAACTCAGGGTATGTTAACACGGACCGGAAGGGTTGCCCGAATAGGTGGGTGGGAGTATAATCTGCTTGAAAAACATCTGACCTGGTCTGATATAACAAAAGAAATTCATGGTGTCCCACCTACTTATCAACCTGATATCGCTCAAGGGTTAGACTTTTATAAAGAGGGTGAAAGTCGAACAAAAATTAGCCAGGCAATTGATGAGGCGATTACTAAAGGGATCTCATGGGACTTGGAGCTGGAGATCATCACATTTAAGGGTGAAGATCTTTGGGTACGGGCATTGGGCAATGCCGAGTTTGAAAATGGTCAATGCATTCGTTTATACGGCACCTTTCAAGATATTGATAAGCGAAAGCGTATCGAGGCTGAATCTGTGAAGTCTAAAAAGCTTCTGGAGGATGTACTGGAGGCGACATCTGCAGTAGGTATTATTGCGACAGATAATGAAGGTCTTATAACGCTCTTTAATAAAGGTGCTGAAAATCTTCTTGGTTACAGCACTGAGGAGATTATCGGCAAATTCACACCTGCTCTTTTCCATGTAGAAGAAGAGATGTTGGCCCGCGCGAATGAACTTACGATTGAATTGGGGCATCAAATAACAGGATTTCGCGTTTTTGTTGAAAAGCCTGAACTTTACGGGGCAGAGCAAAGAGAGTGGACCTATGTTAGAAAAGACGGACAATTATTATATGTTTCCCTTGCAGTAACTACCATTCGGGACACGGAAGAAAACATAATTGGTTATCTGGGTATTGCTACCGATATCAGCAAGATTATTCATCAACGGGAAGAATTGGAAAAAGCAAAAATTCTTGCTGAACAGGGAAGTATTGCGAAATCTGAATTTTTAGCAAATATGAGTCATGAGATCCGAACTCCTCTCAATGGAATCATCGGTTTTACAGATTTGATGACCAGAACTTCGCTCGATGATACCCAGCACGAATACTTATCTATTGTGGATCAGTCTGCAACTTTACTATTGAGTATCATTAACGACATTCTCGATTTTTCAAAAATTGAAGCCGGAAAACTGGAGCTGGACATTGATAAATGTGATCTTTATGAATTGCTGACGCAGGTAACCACTTTTTTAAATATTCAGGCACCGGGTAAAAACGTTGAATTTCATTTAAATATATCGAAGGATGTACCGCAATATATCTGGGTCGATTCCCTTCGTGTTAAGCAGGTATTAATGAACCTCCTAAGCAATGCAAAGAAATTTACAGAGAAAGGTAAAATTGAGCTATGTGTCGATTTTTTATCTAAGGAAGATGATCTGACCAGCTTGCGTTTCAGTGTGCGGGATACGGGCATCGGTATAAAAGCTGAAAAACAGGAGAAAATTTTTGATGCTTTTTCGCAGGAAGATGCGTCGACAACAAAACGATACGGCGGTACGGGACTGGGATTAACGATCTCTAATAAACTGCTGAAGATGATGGGCAGCGGTTTAAAATTGGAGAGTACTTATCTGGTTGGGAGCCGTTTCTATTTTGATCTTAGTGTGCGGTATGATGATGGTATTGTACGCGAATGGCTAAATCTGAAAACCATTCGAGCGGTGTTGATCGTAGCTGATGATCCTGCCAAGCGGACGCTTTTAGCACAGATGTTAAACCTGCAGAAAATTAAAGTTTTCGAAGCGGCTAATGGATTTGAAGTGTTACAGCTGTTAATGAAGGGCAATCAGTATGATGTTATTATTATTGACAATGACCTCCCGATAATGAGCGGTGTTGAAACCATTAAAAAGATCAAGGAAAAATTATTTAGTATCGATAATGATCACACGATCATACCGATATTTGATGCTAACGAGGGAAATATAAGTAACATATGTACATCCTTAGGTATCAGGCATTGGCTCGAAAATCCGGTCGTACATAATGATCTTTATGCCGTTCTGTCAAAAATTGAAATACAGGAGATTGAAAAAGCCGGTGATCCTGGGACTGAATATCGGAAACATGGAGAAGGCTTTAAAATTCTTCTTGTGGAAGATAATGAATTTAACACACGTTTAGAGACCATCTTGATCCGAAACATCATGCCGGGAATCGAGATTCTGGAAGCTAAAGATGGACTACAGGGAATTGCGATTTTTAGGGATATGCATCCAGATCTGGTTCTGATGGATATTCAAATGCCTGATATGAATGGATACGAAGTCACGGAAGCAATACGTAAGGAAGAAACAGGAATTAGAACTCCTATTATAGCTTTAACTGCAGGTAATGTACTCGGGGAAAAGGAGAAATGTCTGGCAGCAGGAATGGATGATTTTGTGGTTAAACCAGTGGTTGAACAGACATTACGTGCCGTGTTGACCAAATGGCTTCATCGCGAATAGTTCGTTAAAGAATTAAAAGGGTAGGTTTACTTCGTTAATAAATGCTGGAATAACTCTTAATTCAAAAACTTCGACGTAACCGAAATATAGGGTAAAATGTGATGTTCTTTATTTTTACTTTGAATGTATTCATAGATATGCTGTGAAACAAATTTGTTTACTCAAATTAGTCTGTATGTTGAGCATACTTTTACCCGCTTTGATTGATATCGACTATGCTTCGCACTGTGGTTAATACGCAACTCCTGTGTAAATACCCTAAATCATCCCTGTACTGAACTATCGATGCATCGACCTGTTCTTTTTCTATAACTGTTTAATCAACTAAAATATTCATTATGGAAAATAACTTAAACAACCCGGATATCATCAACGACTTAATAAAGATTAATAATGATCGCATAGCAGGCTATAAAAGGGCTTTGGATCTTGCTCATGGTTTAGAGCTTGACACCCTGCGCCAGATATTTGCAAATAACATCCTACAGTCCGAACGTTTTATTGAAGAATTGAAACCTTATGTACTTCGAGAAGGAGAGCAACCTACAGATGAGACGATGTTAAGTGGTAAGCTGTTTAGAATGTGGATGAGTATTAAAGGAAATATTGTCGGAAATGATAGACATAGTTTGCTCGAAAGTTGCGAAAAGGGTGAAGATGCGTTTAAAGAAATGTATAAAAAAATACTTGTAGAGGATGTCAACGATTTATCATTGGGCGCATGTAATAAATTGTTGGAACAATTGAGCAAACAATCTGAATCGCATAATGAAATTAAAAGTTTGCGCGACCAGGTGCCCTCATAAATAATATCCGATGAAAAATGAAACTGGAATCACAGCTGAGTGATTGATGACAACAACAATACCCGGTCTTGCCGGGTATTGTTGTTTTAAATATATATGTGTTCTTAATCTTGTAAAAGCGCTAATGCGGTCTCATTACCTTGTTGGGCAGCCAGATCTGCCACCGATAATCCTCTGGTGTCCAGAATACTTTTATTGGCACCCCGCTCTAATAAAAGCTGCAAGATTTCGTTTCTTCCAAACATAGCCGCAAACATGAGTGCAGTACTACCATTTCCATGTCGGAGATCGAGATTAGCACCATGATTGATCAACAGTTCTGCCATATCTTTATAGCCTTTAAATGCCACACCCATCAGTGCACTGTTGCCTCCGTTATCTTGGGCATTGACATGTGCGCCTGATTTCAGTAATAATTGCGCAGCTTCATATTGGTTATTATAACAGGCAATGATAAGTGGACTATACCCTTTGTCATCGCGACTATTTAGATCTACTTTTTGGCGAATGAGTTCTTCTAGTACTTCAATATTGCCTGCCCGTGCGGCGTGAATGATAATGTGCGCATCCTGTATCATATATTTTTTATTTAAGTCTTCCGTTGTATAGCAATAACAATCTAGAGCTATTTTAGTTGCCGATAAAAATTAATTTATGAAATTTTCAAAAGCTGTATTTCCTGGATGATTAACGCTTGATTTTGACCACTATTAGCAGAATTAGTTTACAGGAAACAGTAAATAAAAGTTTGTAAATGTAATTTATTACCAATTAGTGGTGTTAATACTTGAAATCAAAGTAACGGTGAACTCCTGTTCCGATGAGTTGTTATTCTTGTACAAATATTTTATTAAGTAACTCAATGTATTATGGAAAATCATTTGAACAACCCAGAAATTATCAATGACCTGATTAAAATTAATAATGATCGGGTGGAAGGTTATAAAACAGCATTAGATCTTTCGCATACACTAAGTTTGGATAGCTTACAGCAATTATTTGCAAAATATATCTTACAATCACAGCATTTTATTGAAGAGCTGAAACCTTTTGTCGTTTTGGAAGGTGAACAACCTACCGATTCCACTATGTTAAGCGGTAAACTGTTCAGAATGTGGATGAGTGTGAAAGTAACCATTGCAGGTAATGACAGAAAAAGTTTATTGGAAAGCTGTGAAAAAGGAGAGGATGCTTTTAAGGACACGTACAAAAAAATTCTACAAGAGGATAATGATCAATTATCTATAGAGGTGAAAAATATACTGTTAAAGCAGTTGGATAAACAGCTGGAGGCACATGATGCCATTAAAATGTTGCGTGACGAGGTAACGTTGTAAATAATGGATGTTTAATCTCGAAACAGTAATTTCCGCTGAATAAGCGATCAGCATTACGATCATAAAAATACCCGGTCATGCCGGGTATTTTTTTTATTTTAACGTTTTTAGCAAAAGCTGAATTACTTATTTCAGGCTTGTTAATGCTTTGGAATTTCTCAATAAAAAGACATATTGAAAATAATCTGTTGTAAACGTGCCCTTTTGAGGAACAATATTTTCACCAAAAACTCTCGATTTTATACTGATTAGGTGTTGCGATTTTCGAAAGGGTGAGTTCTCTGAATTTAACTTAAATAGCGTAATTGAATTTGGTTTACTCAATTCTTTTAAATCATTGATTCCCTTTACAAGTTGTAATGGACCATCTGCATTACTCCAGTCCACTCGTTCATTTTCTGGCGTGGGAAATTGCGGAATTTTAGGAAGGTACATTTCGCTGTCTAAGGTATAGCTAACAAAACTCGTGGTTTTTATACCCGATTTTTTTAATTCAGAAGCGAATGTTTGTTTTCCATTTTCAGTTGTATTTTGCAATACGTGGAAATAACCAAAAAGACCGTAGAATTTTTCATTTTCAAGTTTTAAGCGCTTGATTGAATTCTTAAAATTAATGACCATTGCCGAATCTCTGGCCACTTTTGAATGATCATCAACATTCTTGTCAACTCCTATTACTGTAATTCTTGATGAGTCGGTTAGTTGCTGATTATAATCGTAAATAGCATTCCATTTTTCCAAAAGCTCCTGACTTGATTGTTGCGGAATTCTTTTACGGATTGCCAATCCAACGTCCTTTAAAGTTTCTTGATTTTTTAAGCTATCTGTCAGGAAATTATTCAGTTTTGCAGCTGTTGTGCTATCCATTTCTGCAATGTAATATTTAACACCCACTTTTTTATTTAAGAAAAAAAGTAACTCCCTGTCCAATATCTGATTGTCAGCGTAGCCATGAATTTCTCCCAAAAGGAAAACCTTTGATTGATAAAAATCATCATCAAATAATTTGTCATTAATTGAATTTGTGATTTCCGTACTATTTTTCATCAGATAGCTTATATTATCCTCATTTTTAGATTCTAAAAATAATTTATTGCTGATAAAAAAATATAAGATAAACAGCACGCAAATACTTAAAATAGTAATCGATGTGAATTTAAGGACTTTTAAAAATTTCTTCATGTGTATTTTGGTGATTTTTTGGTTCAAAAGTGTTGTCAGTAAAACGAATTCTTAAAAATAAATTACTGACTGATGTTTTTCTGTATTGAACAGTTTTTAATTGTGGTGTGGGTTAATATTACCTTGAACGGTTTAAGGTTGGCGTTTGTGCTTATTTGTTTCATTTTAGGTTTAATAATGCTATAATTTCTTGCGCTGACAAATATATGATTTTTGAATTCTCTTCACACACTTCTAGTTCTAAAAGATTATTATCGGTCCAGCGCTTAGCACTGCAAGTTCCATCTTGACAGTGGTCGGCTATAATTTTATAAAGATTTTTAAATTTTAGAGGCAGTATTTCCGGGTTGGTAAAATCACAAACCGTTACCGTCGAACAATTCATTCCATCTTGGCCATGAATGGCAATCAGATTATTTGCCGGGTTATAAAGCCATTCTTTTATATACCAAAATTCGTTGTCGCAATCCTCTTCAGAATTTTCGTCAATGCGGCATTCACTGACAAATTTATATGCTTTGTTTTTTGTGATGTTATAAATAGCATACTCCATCAAGTCGTTACCTGAAACAAAATACTCGTTGTTATTTGAATGCCTAATATATTGATAAAATATTTTTCCAAAAGCATATCGAGTGGTATATAATTGATTGTCATGGTTATCGTACAACGTTAACCTTTGGCAACTAATTGATTTTCCATAATTGTGCGTGAGGTTATAAGAATGATTGTAATTGTCAATAGTCAATTTGGTTTCGTCTGTCAAAAAATGGATTTTTTGATCGATGAAATAGTCTTTATCAAATATGTAATTGTATTGCTCCAAATATTTTTTGTATTCAATACTGTCAGCATAATTTTTCAATCTATTGTTGTTTACGTTTGATTTAGTCACGGCCGGTTATCGTATAAGGCATTATACACAAATATCTAAAAGTTTTACTAAACCGGGAAATCAAATGGTAATTCCTATGTCTGTCCGCATACCGCTACAAAATTCAAAAAAAAATAGCGCAGTCGGAAACAGATATAAATACTATTTGTTAAGCTATTATGATTTTAAACTCTTCTAAAATTCCCTTCCGTTATATGTTTAACAAAGTTAAAAGGGAAGTGGCTTTGGTGGCCATTTTTGGCTTAATATTTAATGGATTGACTTATATTTTGCACGACGAGCTTCCGGATATGCCCTTGGGGGTTCCTGCATTTTTAGGTACCGCCATATCGGTCTTACTGTCTTTTAAAATGAGCCAGTCGTACGAAAGATGGTGGGAAGCACGCAAAGTATGGGGCGCTATTGTCAATGACTCCCGGTCACTTGTTATCCAGATGCAGAGTTACCTCGCTGCTGAATATGCAGGAGTGATCAAAGATATCGCTTATAAGCAGATTGCCTGGTGCTATGCATTAGGGGATTCTCTTCGCGACCTTAACCCGCTTGCAAGACCATTGGAATTGACACAGGAAGAACTCGACCATTTACAGGAGCATCGAAATGTACCCTTGGCAATTACCCAGATGCAGGCACTTACCATCAAGGACTTATCAGAAAAGCAGGCGATACCTGATTTTTTTCGAGTCCAGCTGGATCAGACTTTGGTGCGTTTGGTTGATGCGATGGGTAGAGCCGAACGGATCAATTCGACGGTATTTCCGGTTACTTACCGCCTTTTTCTTCACGGAGCGATCTATCTCTTTCTGATTACCCTCTCGATCGCGATACAGGATGTCAGCCCGATTTTCGAGATCCCGCTATTGGTGCTGATCGCTGCATTGTTTTTCCTGGCAGATAAGACGGCCTATAATCTGCAGGATCCTTTTCGCAATCGGCAAAGTGATGTACCCGTAACCGCGATAGCCCGTAATATTGAAATCAATATCAAACAATTGCTTGGAGAAGATCATATACCGGAGCCGTTGAAGCCAAAGACATTTTTTATTCTCTAATTGTGGGAATTAGGAGTTCGATTCTAAGGATAGCAGTTCCAGATTTTTAGAACTGCGAAAATCGATTCACGTATTGAAATAAATAGGGATATAAAAGCAAGCATCGATTGGTGCTTGCTTTTTTTTGCGCATCGCCACTTTAATAAATCATCTTAACGGATCAATGCGGCAATGAGGAGCAATCCGCTAAATTTTTGTCCCGGAGGCTTTTTATATGATCATGAGCCTGAAGCTGCAGTATCGCCTGGTGCCGAATAAGATGCTCTGCTTCTAATGTCAGCACTTCTTTCTCTTCCAGGGTGTGCTGATACACGCGCTTATAAATATCTTCTCTTTTTTCGCAGTCGTTTAAGATGCTCTGGATCGTATTTTCCACAAAACTATTCTTGAGATCCAGCCACATGTTGCGTAATTTGCTTGAAATCGTAGTATTTATCTGTGGAAATTCACTCGCCTCATAGACAAAGGGCTTGAGGTCTGTAATAAATTGCTCCGACTGGTCCCGGTATTGCCTAAGGTACTTATCAATATCGTTGTGGGTATCTTTTGGTAACAGTTCAATATATTTGGTATAACCGGCAATTCGGTCATTATTGGCCTCTACTAAATTATTTAACAGATAGGCCTGTTCCTGCAATAAATTTTCCATCGTATATGCTCTTCATGTTTATTTAATAAACAATCTAAAAGAATGTTAGTTCATTATTTAAACTTATGGTGAATGTTAAAGGGTAAAACATGCCATGAAGCTGAAAGATGATTATGCCATCTGATTGATTTCGCGCATTTTTAAGAATTTAATCGTTATGCCCATCTGTCCGAGATGGTATAGATCATGATGGATAAGTCCTGTTACTAAATATTGGTAATCGTGTGGAAATGCAGGATCTGCATAAGGGTAGGGTGTCGATAGAAATACATCGTCTTTGCCTTCCAGAAAGTAGATGATGCTTTGTTGTGTGCTGTGAAATTCCTGCAGCATATTTTTCCATCCTTTTTTGGCAAGTTCTGTATTGGTTCGCCAATTTGCGGCATCGGTCATTTCAAGTCCGCGGGGATTTCCTTGGAGACGGCTGAGGACTTCCTTTCGCCATTCGATCAAATGCGACATCAATTCGGCGATGCTGTGCATGTCCGGAAGCGGACGCTCGAACGCTGTCATTTCATTAACTTCAGTAAGCTTTTTGTCGAAGTTTTCATCGATCCATAGATCAGCATTTTCGATATCTTTCAATTGCTGTATCATATTATTTATCAATATATCTTTCATAACAATTTTTTTTCATGTGTTTGCTCTAAATAAGACATTCTGAAATCGACTTTTGTTCATATGAAGTATTCAGATACAATTATTTGCCGTTTATAGCTAAACTGTTTCGAATGGCTTTGGTTTTAAAAATTAAATATTTCCGTTAATAACTGAAATATGTTAAAAATTGTTAATCAGTAATTTAGTTAAATACATCAGTGATTGTGGTAAGTCTTTAATATGGAAACAAACGATCTTTGTAACCATAAGTTTAACAGATGGGATTTGATCCTGTCATAAATAAAAAGATCATGAAAAAATACATATATATTTTAATCAGCTCAATAAGCCTGATCACTGTACTGGGATTTACGACAAGTCATTTTAAGAATAATACTTGTAAAACAGAACTTTTCGTGGCGGATATTAAAGAAAAACAAATTCAACAGAACCTGATAACAGGAAATGGTTTGTTTCAAGATTTAACGAAAGATCATGGTTTAAATGATCTACGTGTTGCTAATATCCAATTAGCACCTAAAAGTTACTTGCATTGGCATAGCCTACCAGGTGGACGTGTCATCATTGTAACAGATGGTGAAGGCTTTTATCAATCTAAAGGTAAAGATGTCGTCAAGCTTAAGAAAGGGGATACAATTGAAACTACTCCCGGTCTATACCATTGGTTAGGTTCGAGTCCAAATGGGAAAATGGAATTTATAAGTATCAGTACTCAAAAATCTGAAGAGCTGGTTAACTGGCATGAATCGCTTTCTGTTGCAGAATATGATCAAGCAGTAAAGTCTACTAATATCTCTTAAAGTAATACACATAATAATTATAATGGGTTGGTTGGTAAGCTCCGGGGATATTTTTCCGGAGCTTTTTTATGCGCAACAACGCATCAATTGAAATTGTCCACTATTTTAGCTTAAATGCACAACTTCCGATAATCAGTAATATTGGTAGCAGAAACAGTAATATATGTATCTATTAATTGCGGGTTATTCATGAAATTTGAAATAGGTAGAACAATATTTTTTAGTTATGTGTAACGGTCGCCGTTTAATATAGGCATATGAAAACTTTTAACGGCTTTAATTTGTTCTAAAGTTATGCTTTGGCTACTTAATTTGTCTTTACTGTTCAATGGTAAGGACAAAAAAATATTCCAATTATGAAGAAAAACAGTAATTTCAGCAGAAGATTTTTTTTAAAGACCACGGGCGCCCTCACTTTACTGGCGACGCTTCCGGCTTCTTTAAAAGCGGCCTATATACAAGTGAAGCAGTTTATAGTTCCTGCCAAGCGCACAGCTCCTTTGACATTGCAGGTTAATAAAAAGCCCTATACGCTTGATTCGGATACAAGATCCACTTTGCTGGATCTTTTGCGTGAAAACCTTGGCCTTACCGGTACAAAGAAAGGCTGTGATCACGGTCAATGTGGCGCCTGCACGGTCCATGTGGATGGCGTAAGGGTTTTAAGCTGCTTGACTCTTTCTGCCTCTACGGTCGGAAAAGACGTAACCACGATTGAAGGTATTGCCGATGGTGAGCACCTGCATCCAATGCAGGAGGCTTTTATTGCATGTGATGGTTTTCAATGTGGCTATTGTACTCCGGGGCAAATTATGTCGGCTATTGCCTGTGTAAAAGAGGGACATACACAATCCATCGAGGAAATAAAGGAATTTATGAGTGGCAATCTTTGCCGCTGTGGAGCTTATAACGGTATTGTTGAATCTATTCAAAAAGTAGCGCAATCATGAAACCTTTCGAATTTATAAGAGTAACCAATACCAAAACTGCACTTTCTCATAAAAAAGATCATGTGCAGTATATCGCGGGCGGAACAAATCTGGTCGATTTGATGAAAAAGAACGTGCATCTACCGGATACTGTTGTAGACATTAATGATGCGCTTATTCGTACAATAGATACACATGACAAAAATATTCATATCGGTGCTATGGTTCGCAATACTGAAATTGCGACCGATCCGAAGGTCTTGAAAGATTTTCCGTTGCTTGCAAAAGCTGTTTTGGCTGGAGCTTCTCCGCAGATCCGAAATATGGCTTCTACAGGAGGTAATATCTTACAACGTACCCGTTGTCCATATTTCTACGATACCACTACTGACTGCAATAAGCGTGAACCGGGTACCGGATGCAGTGCATATGCTGGAGAAAATAGGATGAGCGCCATAATTGGTTATAGTAAAGATTGTGTTGCTGTACATCCATCTGATCTCTGTGTCGCATTTGTTGCATTGGATGCTGAAGTACACGTGATTACAAAAGATCAAAAAGAGACTGTTATACCTTTTCAGGAGTTTCATCGTCTTCCGGGAAATGATCCTCATCTGGACAATAATTTACCGGATCATGCTTTAATTTCATTTATTAAAATTCCAGAAAATCCATTTGCGAAACATTGTGCTTATCTTAAGATCAGAGACCGGGCTTCTTATGCCTTTGCTCTGGTTTCGGTAGCCGCTGCACTGCACTTGGACGGTGACCGCATTGTTGAAGCGCGGCTGGCCTCTGGTGGTGTAGCACATAAACCTTGGCGCTGGCTGGAAGCTGAAGAGTTCTTGATCGGTAAAAATGCCACTGCTGCTGTATTTAGCGAGGCCGCCGCCATGATTGTCGCGGATGCGCATCCCTTGGCACAAAATGGTTTTAAAGTAGGCATGCTGAAAGGTGCTGTGGAATCTGCACTGGCACAATGTCTGCTGGCTTAATCTGTAGCAAGGAATAACGTTTTTTAATAAAAATGAATGGGTTTTTACAAAATAATGTAAAATGAAAGACTTGAATCAACAAAATATAACCATACCTGAAGGGCGCGTCGAAGCACGGGATAAAGTGACCGGGAAAGGAAAATATGCAGCGGAATATGCGGTGGATAAGATGTGCTATGCTGTTTTGGTAGGAAGTACTGTACCTAGTGGTAAAATTAAAAATATTGATCTGTCCAAAGCAAAACAAGTAAAATCTGTACTTGGTTTTGTATCCCATCTGGAAAAACCTGCTGTTCCTGGTTTTGCGACGGAGGCGTTGATGAAAGAATCGCGTTTTGGTCTTCCTGTATTTCATACAGACACCATTTATTTTAAGGGACAGCCGGTTGTATTGGTTATGGCGGAGACACTTGAGGATGCCACTTATGCGGCATCGCTGGTAGAGGTGCAGTATGAAAAGACAAAATTTAATGTTGATTTTGACTCTACCTACGCACAGATCCCACTGCACGAAGCGGGTAAAGAACGCGGAAATCTCGAGAGCTGGCAAGATGCACCTCATGTGGTGGAGGCCGAATATGAAATTAAAACGGAGGTACATCACCCCATGGAAATGCATGCTACGATCGCTGCATGGACTGGTACCGATCATCTCAAACTTTACGACAAGACACAGGGAGTGAATAATGTACAACAGGTGATCGCACCTTTATTTAATCTGAAAAAGGAACAAGTGGAGGTCATGAGCGAATTTGTCGGCGGTGGTTTTGGATCTGGTCTTCGGGTGTGGCCACATGTACTGGCTACCGTTATGGCAGCCAAACAGGTGGGACGTCCCGTGAAATTAATGCTGACAAGACCGCAGATGTTTATCGGTACCGGTTATCGTCCTGCTTCCTGGCAGAAAATTAAGCTTGGAGCAGATGATCAGGGAAAATTTATGGGTATCCATCATCAGGCCCGTAATGAAACATCGTTATATGAACGGTTTTCAGATCAGATCACACGGATAACGCGTCTGATTTATGATTTTGAACATCTTAAGACTGAGGATGCACTAGTGCCGTTAAATATCAATGCAGCGACCTGGATGCGTGGTCCCGGTGATTGTACGGGAGATTTTGCAGTTGAATGTGCCATCGATGAATTGAGCTATAAATTGAATATGGATCCCGTAGCGATCCGAGCAAAAAATATTGCTGTAACGCATCATCCGGATTCTAAATTACCCTGGTCATCAAATTATTTAGTAGATTGTATGAACTTAGGTGCCCAGCGTATCGGTTGGGAAAAGCGGAATCCACAACCTACTAGCATGCAGGATGGCGACTGGTATATTGGCTACGGGATGTCTGTGGGAATGTGGAATGCCGGACGAAATAAAACGAGTGCCGCCATAAAAATGAAAAAAGATGGAAGTCTGATCATTCAGACTGCAATGACCGATATCGGTACAGGAACAGGGACGGGTATGAAAAATATTGCCCATGAGATAACCGGGATTCCGAAAAATAAAATAACAATCGAACTTGGTCATTCAAATCTCCCTCCAGCGCCCAGCCAAGGTGGAAGTACTGGAATGTCTTCTGTAAGCGGGGCTGTTGTGGAAGCAGTCCGTCTGCTGAAAGAAAAGCTGTTAGCCTATGCCGCTAAACAAGACCAAAGGTTCAAGGATGTACAGGAAGATGTCTTAGTGCTGTCTGAAACTGGTTTATCTTTGAAAAATGATACAACTGCAACTATTCCTTTGGATACCTTGTGGAAGCAAAATAACTTAGATGAATTAGTGGTAGAAGCAACCTCAGGTCCCGGTGAAGAGCGTAAGAAATATGCTTTTTGCTCGTCTGCTGCTCATTTTTGTCAAGTAAGGGTCAATGTGAAAACGGGAAAGATCATGGTGACAAAAATGGTCTGTGTGGCCGATGGAGGTAAAATTGTAAATGAAAAAGCGGCGGCCAACCAGATGTCAGGTGCAGCTGTAGGTGGTATAGGAATGGCACTTATGGAAGAGCGGCTGCTGGACACGCGGATCGGTGGAGCTATTGCTGATGATCTGGCAGGGTATCATTTTCCTGTTAATGCCGATGCACCGATAATTGATGTCAGTTTTATCGGTAAAGCCGATCCCAACATCAATCCGACAGGGGCAAAAGGTTTAGGTGAGGTGGGAATTATCGGTACTGCCGCTGCAATTGCGAATGCGATTTACAATGCCACGGGCAAAAGATTACGCAGTTTACCCATTACTCCTGATAAAATATTAAGTTAATCATAAACATTAGTTTAATTTATTTATTCTGTTGTAGTATAAGTTTTTATATAATTGTTTTAATTTGAATTTTGTTTGATGAGTGAATTAAAAACCATAATTGCCGCATACGATACCGCTGAAGCGCAGGGTTATAAAACTGTGCTGGCCACAGTGGTTAAGGTAGAGGGTTCATCCTACCGGATGCCAGGTGCACGCATGCTGGTATCCGAATATGGAGAGATGACCGGAGCGATCAGTGGGGGATGTTTGGAAGGTGATGCGCTTCGCAGGGCGATGCTAGCGCTCCAGCAGCAAACTAATAAATTGGTAACTTATGATACCACAAATGAAGCCGATGCAACCCTCGGTATACAATTGGGCTGTAATGGTATTGTACATCTACTATTTGAATATATTGACCCGAGCGATCCTCAAAATCCGATTGCCTTATTAAAAAAAACAACCAATAAACGGGTACCAGCACTTGTGGTCACGATCTGCTCATTGGATCGCTATGCTGAGCAGCCCGGTACATGTGGTATACGACTGGAAAATCAAACCGTTTTAAGAGCCAATCCGCTTATTGCAGGTGAAGATATGCTTGCTTATATGGAGCAGGTATGCAGAAGTAAGGCAACGATGCGAACGGTTTTAGAATATAAAAATGTGGATTATGAGCTATTATTGGAATACCATATTCCGCCAATTCATATGGTCATTGTGGGGGCGGGAAATGATGCACAACCGGTAGCTGCGATGGCGGCTATGCTTGGCTGGGAAGTAAGCATTGTTGATGGTAGGGCCAGTCACACAGCAGTTGATCGTTTTCCTGCAGCAAAACAAGTGATCACTGCAGCTGCCAGTGAGTTTCTGCATCAGATCGATATCGATGCCTATACCGCTGTGGTTTTAATGTCGCACAATTTCAATTATGACAAAGATCTTCTCAAGCATTTACTACAGACATCTGTTTCTTATATTGGCTTATTAGGACCTAAAAAACGGTTTCAACGTTTGCTTAACACATTACAAGAAGATGGTTGCATCATAGAAGAAGCTCAGCTGGCAAAAATGCATGGCCCTGTCGGTCTTGATATCGGAGCTGAAACTTCGGCGGAGATTGCACTCTCGATTATTGCGGAGGTAAAATCTTTTTTCCACAGCCGATCTGCGGCATCTCTTCGTGACCGCGCAGCTAAGATGCACGAGAATATTCCAATCCTTTAATCATTATTATGCTATTCGATAAATTTGGCCGTCAACATACTTATCTCCGTATATCGCTTACGGACAATTGTAATCTGCGCTGCTTTTACTGTATGCCAGAAGAGGAGTATGCTTTCGCCGCGCATGCCAAACTGATGCAACCCGATGAAATTTTATCGATCGCTAAAACTTTTGTATCGCAGGGGATTACAAAAATACGCTTAACAGGTGGGGAACCATTTGTACGGAAAGATGCAGCTCTGATTTTGGCAGGACTGTCCACCTTACCGGTGGAACTGACCTGTACCACCAATGGGGTTAGGGTAGATGCTTTACTGCCTGTAATCAAAGCGGCCAATTTTAGCAGTATCAACATCAGTCTAGATACCTTAAATACCGAAAAATTCCATAAGATAACAGGCAGAAATCTTTTTGACCGTGTTTGGTCAAATATTGGTCTGTTGCTGGAATCCGGAATAACCTGTAAATTGAATGTAGTGGTAATGAAAGGGTTGAACGATAATGAAATTATTGATTTTGTCGCGCTTACCGAAAAATGGCCATTAGAGGTACGTTTTATTGAATTTATGCCTTTTTCTGGTAATAAATGGACCAATAATCAGGTGTTTACTTTGCGGGAAATAAAAGATGTGATCCAAAAAAGTTATACCATCCACGAACAGGTGGGGAGTATACACGATACAGCAAAACATTTTCATATCGCAGGTCACCGTGGATCATTCGCCGTCATCAGTACCATGAGCGAACCTTTTTGTGCAGGCTGCAACCGGATCCGTTTAACGGCAGATGGTAAATTGAAAAATTGTCTCTTTTCTACTCATGAAACAGACTTACTTACCGCCTATCGGCAGGGACAGCCAATATTACCGTTGATACAAGCGAATATCGAGGCAAAGGCTTTTGCTCTAGGGGGCCAATTAGCCACTGATTTTACGCAAATAGATGCGGATAAATTACAAAATAGAAGTATGATAACTATTGGAGGATAATGCAGGATACAGGTATAATAATATTAGCAGCGGGTAGTTCCTCACGCTTAGGGACTGCAAAACAACTTCTGGATTATCAGCAGAAGCCATTAGTTCAACATGCTGTAGAACAGGCGCTGTCGATTGACCCTGCTTGTGTGATCGTAGTGGTGGGCGCTGATGCCGAGGCCGTTGCAGGAACACTTGTTGACCATGATGTAAAGATCTGTTACAATGATGATTGGTCTACAGGAATGGCCTCGTCTATCAGGAAAGGAATAGAGGCGTTATTAAACGATCATCCATTGTTAACTCGGTGCATCTTTTCAGTATGTGATCAGCCCTTTCTTGAGGCTCATCATTTTATGCAATTGCATGAAAATCAGTTGGAAAGTCAGAAAGGGATTATTGCATCGGCCTATGCGGATACCTTGGGCGTGCCGGTGCTGTTCAGTAACTTTTATTTTCCATTATTACAGCAGTTGCAGGGAGATCAGGGTGCTAAAAAAATCATAGCCGCATATCCTGATGATGTTGTTGCAGTTGCTTTTGATAAGGGATCAGTCGACATTGATGAACCTGCTGATTTAAGATATTTAATACAGGAAATGGTTTCAGTATCGGAAGCAAAAGCGATCATTAAAAAACATGCCCATTTTGTTCGCACTGGAATAAAAACTTTATCTGAGTCTTTAGGATATACTGTTGCAGAGCAGATTATATCAAAATATGATATTCCTGGTTTTAGGCAGTCTTCGATGGATGGCTATGCGTTGAAATTTGAGGACCACAATAACCGATTGGAAATTGTGGGCGAAATGCGTGCTGGAAAACAGTCGGATGTAACGCTATTGTCCGGACAGGCGATGCGCGTCTTTACGGGTGCACCCATACCAACGGCGGCAGATACCGTGGTCATGCAGGAACGGGTATATCGCGAAGGAGATTGGATCACGGTTGCTGATGAGCAATTAACTCTTGGCATGCATGTCCGTGAAAAAGGTAGCGAAGCCGCAAAAGGCACATTGGCCCTTGCACAGGGAACTGTATTGACGCCTGCTGCACTGGGTTTTTTAGCAGGTATCGGCTGTGAGAAGCTGCTGATTTTTGAACCGCCAAAAGTTGCCATCATTGTGACAGGTGATGAACTGAAGGAATTGGGTCAGCCACTTTTCTTTGGACAGGTATACGACTCAAACTCGATTCAACTACGTGCTGCACTTCAAAAAGCAGGTATCGAAACGGTTCAGGTTTTTCACGCTACAGATGATCCTGCCGCATTGGAAAAGATCTTGGGACAGGCATTGTTAGCTTCGGATCTGGTGCTGCTGGTGGGAGGCGTGAGTGTGGGTGATTATGATTTTGTGGTGCAAAGTGCTCTGGCGCAGTCGGTGCGGCCTCATTTTCATAAAGTGAAACAGAAACCAGGAAAACCATTGTTTTTTGGAACTAAGGATGAAACAGTGGTTTTCGGATTGCCAGGAAATCCTTCTTCAGCGCTAACCTGTTTCTACCTGTATGTTTTACCGGCTATTGACCGGATGATGCAACGACCTGATTCCGTTTGCTACAGCAAAGCCGTGACTACAGTTGATTATCCAAAAAACAGTGGATTAACACATTTTATAAAAGCTCATTCAATGGAGGGTAAGGTATTGCCCCTGCATGCGCAGGAATCTTATCGTCTACAATCTTATGCCCAGGCCAATTGCCTGCTCGTGATACCGGAAGAATCTACTGGTATTGTGGCAGGTGAAGAAGTCCAAGTAATCGTATTGCCTTAAAAATCTATGGATACCGAAATTTTTTTTATTATTTTATTTATTGTTGCTTTTTTATATGCCTCTGTTGGGCATGGCGGAGCGAGCGGTTACCTGGCTTTAATGGCTCTTTATGGCTTGGCGCCGCAAGAAATGAAACCTACAGCGCTGTTTTTAAATTTATTTGTTTCCTTGACTGCCTTTATTCAGTATTACCGCGGAAATCATTTTAAGAAAGAGATTTTTATACCCATAGCGCTGGCATCTATACCTTTTGCTTTTCTGGGCGGTATGTTATCGATCGATGATCATCTTTATAAAAAAATATTAGGAATTTTACTGTTGCTGCCGATCGTTCGATTTTTCTTTTTTAAGAATGTGGAAGACGATCGTCTGGTACCTCCAGTAAAATGGATTTCGATATTGTTGGGTGCTATCATAGGACTTCTGTCCGGAATGATCGGTATAGGGGGAGGCATTATTCTTTCACCTATTTTGATCCTGTTGCTATGGACGAACCAGAAGCAAACTGCGGCGATCAGTGCCGCGTTTATTTTTGTCAATTCATTGGCAGGATTGGGAGGAATGTTGACACAGGGTATTACGTTGACTTCCAATATGATTTTATATATTGTCATCGCATTTAGTGGCGGTCTTTTGGGAGCTTATTTAGGTTCTAAAAAGTTTAATCAGGATGTTTTAAAATATGTACTGGCAACAGTGTTACTCGTTGCCGCCTATAAATTGCTCTTTACTTCGGCATAGCTACGCGGTAAGAAAGCAATAGTGATCAGAATTGGATAGATATGTCTTGACTTTTGACGAGCATGATCCCTATGGGATGTCTCATCAGATAAAAAGAATGCTTAATTTGAATAAGAGATGAATAAGATTAAAGTACTTGCATTTGGACCGCTTGTAGAAATTATAGAGAAAGAGTTCTTTATGGAAGCAGTGGATACGGAAAATTTGTTAACAAGTTTGATCCAGCAGTTTCCTTTACTCGAAAACCGTAAAATGGCGCTTGCAGTGAATGGAAAGATTACAAAAGAGTTGGTTCTGTTACAGGAATCGGATACGGTAGCACTTCTGCCACCATTTTCGGGAGGGTAATATGCATTGGGATCCACGATATGAGCGGCATTACAGTTTACCAGGTTTTGGTTATGAGGCGCAGGAAAAGCTTACCGCGGCTCAGGTACTTGTTGTCGGAGCTGGAGGTTTAGGCTGTCCGGTACTGCAGTATCTGACTGCGGCAGGTGTAGGGCGTATCGGTATCGTAGATTTTGATACGATAGAACTGAGTAATCTGCAACGCCAGACCCTATATAGCACCGCAGATCTTGGGCAGTTAAAGTGCGCAGTTGCTGTGCGGAAGCTAAGCGAAAATAATCCGTCTATCACAATCGTTGGACATCCTGTGTTGCTTGATGATAGTAATGGTAATGCTATTGTTTCACAGTATGATATCGTTGTTGACTGTACGGATAATTTTGCGGTACGTTATGTCATAAACGATTGTTGTACACGTTTGAAAAAACCGCTTGTTTTTGCGGCGATCTATCAATACGAAGGGCAGATAGCGATCTTTAATGTCGCTGATGATGATGGAACTGTCTGTCATTACCGCGATCTATTTCCACAAGTCCCGAGTGCTGAAGAAGCTCCAAATTGCTCAGAAAATGGTGTATTAGGTGTTTTACCGGGGATCATCGGACTGATGCAAGCCACCGAAGTGTTGAAGTTAATAACGGGTATAGGAGTTCCATTGGTCAATAAATTAATGACTTTTAATGTCTTGACTTATCAATCCATGATCTTATCAATCACTCCTAATCCGCAAAGTACTGATGGTTACACTGTACAAACGAGCACGGATACTTCACAAAATCAACACCTGGAACAGGATATCAGCTTGATATATCCCAATGAAATTGCATCTTATCTGCAGGATAAGAACGTCAGTCTGGTTGATATCCGGGAATCCTATGAGGAACCGTCATTTACGATCGCAACACAGGAGATCCCTTTGTCAATACTGTTTGACCGTTTGGATGAATTAAAGGCCACACATATTATTGTGGTATGTCAAAGCGGAAAACGCAGTTTACATGCCGCGGGAAAGCTGAAAGCGCATTTCGGTTCCGCAAAGAGGGTAAGTCACCTGGCGGGTGGCATTATTTCATATTTAAGTATTAATAAAGCAGAATAAATGAAAAATATATTTGTGCAGGGAGCCATTTCTCCAGATCAGATCGCGAAGAGTATTGCAGCACATAGCAGTAAAACAGCTATCGGTGCCCACGAGTTATTCTTGGGACAGATCAGGGCCGATGTGGTAGACGGTAGATCCGTAGCCGCAATTGAATATACAGCTTATGAACAGATGGCTATAGAAAAAATGGATACCATCAGAGAGGCAATGTTTGCCAAGTATAAGCTCATCTGTATGCATGTGTACCATAGTTTAGGGATGGTGCCAACCGGCCAATTGTGCCTTTTTGTATTTGTATCTTCTAAACACCGCGCAGATGCGCAACAGGCCTGCCATGAGCTCGTGGAGCGCATCAAGAAAGAACTTCCGATCTGGGGAAAAGAGCTATTTGAGGACGATACACATCAGTGGAAAAAAAATAATTAAGATGGTCGATATTACACATAAAACCGCTACGTTGCGTAAAGCGGTAGCAACAGCATCTGTGGTTACTTCTCATGTTCTAACGGTAGATGCCATCAAAAACGGACAGGTTCCAAAGGGTAATGTTTATGAGTTTGCCCGTGCGGCTACGTTGCTTGCCATAAAAAAAACGAGCGATATCATCCCGGACTGCCATCCGTTGCCAATAGAATATGCAGCAATAGATTTTGAGATTGAAGAACTCACAATTAAGATTTCGGTAACCGTGCACACGATCTATAAAACCGGTGTAGAAGTCGAAGCGATGCATGGTGCTTCTGTCGCCGCACTGGTGCTGTACGATATGTTAAAACCGATCGATAAACATGTTGAAATCGGCTCGATTCGTTTATTGCACAAGTCGGGCGGAAAAAGTGACCATGCGCATCTGTTAGAAAACAGGAAGATCAAGGCAGCAGTTGTTGTTTGCAGTGATTCGGTCTATTCAGGTGAAAAACAAGACCGCTCGGGATTTGTATTGCAAGAGTTACTGGAAGATTATGGTATAGACGTCGTACGATTTGAGGTTGTGCCAGATGAAATTGATGCTATTCAACATCAATTGACGGTTTCCAGGGAATTAGGGGTCGATATGCTGATCTATACGGGTGGGACTGGAGTGTCTGATCGGGATGTTACGCCAGAGGCTGTGGAGCCTTATTTAACCAAGAAATTGCCGGGTGTAATGGAAATCGCAAGACAGTATGGACAGCAATTTGTAAAAACTGCTATGCTTTCCAGAGCGGTCGCAGGTTTTGCAGACCGAATGCTGGTCTTGACCTTGCCAGGGTCAACAAATGGTGTGAAAGAAAGTGTGAAAGCTTTATTTCCACAGATACTGCATGTTTTTCCTATACAGGATAATCAGGGACATGGATAGCTTTTTAGCGCTATCCACGAAGTTTGGTCACAATTTTCTTGATCCTATCCAAGGTATAATCGATGTCATGGTCAGTTGTAAACCGGCCTAAACTAAACCGTATTGCACTGAGGTTATCTTCATCCTTCAGTCCCATAGCTTGCAATATCGGAGAAGGTCTGTGTGTTACGGATGAACATGCCGAGCCGCTGGAAACAGCAATGTTGCCCAGTGCAAGTATCATTTCTTGGGAGTGTAGACCGCGTAAGCTGATATTTGTTGTATTGAAGATACGTTTGTGCAGGTGGCCGTTGACAAAAGTTTCATCGATTTCTAAGATGGATTTTTCCAGTGTATCGCGTAACGTTAAAATTAGCTTATTTTGATTTGTCATTTCCTGTTTTGCGATAGCTGCGGCAGTTCCAATTCCTATAATACCCGGAACGTTGAGGGTGCCACTTCGCATACCTTGCTGTTGCCGACCTCCATGCAGCAAGGGTTCCAGTGAACCAATAGCAGGATTGGTATATAACGCGCCAATACCTTTAGGACCGTAAAACTTATGTGCTGAAATCGGCATAAAATCGATTTGCATCTGCTTTACATCAATCGGAATCTTGCCGACAGCTTGTGTCGCATCGCACAGGAACCATGCTCCCGCCTGATGGGTTAGGGTGGCAATTGATGGTATATCTTGCATAACACCTGTCTCATTGTTCACAAGCATGACACAAACTAGCGCCGTATCTGTTGTTATGCTATTCTCCAGCGTTTTTAAATCGATGATGCCATCTTTATCTACAGGCAGATAAGTGACAGCATATCCCTTAGTTTCCATGTAACGACAACATTCAAGTACTGCATTGTGTTCTGTGGATGCACAAATGATATGTTTACGGTGACCATAGGTCAGCCCCTTTATCGCCATATTGATCGCTTCTGTGGCTCCTGACGTAAAAGTCAGTTCGCTTGCACGGCAGTTAATTAAATGGGCAAGATCTTGCTGAGCAAAATCAATCTCTTCCTGAGCCTGCAATGCAAAAAGATGGGGACTGCTGGGATTGGCGTACTGCTGCTTGAAAAAGGGGAACATCCGTTCTAATACCCGATCATCAACGGGTGTAGTGGCATTATAGTCGAGGTATACGATTGATGACTGCATAGCCATAAATGTACTGAATTAATTTGAGAGGATGGGTTCAAAAAGCATCGTTTTGCTTGTAATCAACAACCCAATTTACGGATTCTTCTACCAATATTACTGTTTTGTGCTGTGCTCGATAAGGTATAGGTGAAAAATACATATTTTTAAGACTAAGATCATGATGTGATGGCTTTTGAAAGTGGAGAGCCAAAGTATCTGAAAGAAAGAGGATAAGCCCAAAATAAACAAATGATGAATACAGACTGTTATATAACAACTAACATACACAATTATGGAAACCATTCGCATTAACAAAAAGGAATACGAGGTCGTTATTGATAAAGAGATGCCACTGCTGTGGTTTTTACGTGATGTCGTCGGTTTGACTGGAACAAAATACGGCTGTGGAGTAGCACAATGCGGTGCTTGTGTGGTCCATATGGACGGTGAAGCGGTAAGATCCTGTGTTACAAAAATGAAACGCGCAGTTGGCAAAGAGGTGATCACGATTGAGGGTCTTTCTGAAAAAGGTGACCATCCATTGCAAGTTGCCTGGAAAGATGTGGATGTGCCCCAATGTGGTTACTGTCATGCCGGTCAAATCATGTCGGCAGCTGTATTATTACGTGAACGGCCGAATCCAACTGATCAGGATATTGATGGTGCCATGACCGGAAACATCTGCCGTTGCGGAACTTATTCTCGAATTCGTCAGGCCATACATCATGCTGCATCATTGCAAAAGAAATAAATGGTTATGTATAGATGTGTAATCTGCTAAAAAATAGCTCATGAAAATATTAAAAAATATAAGAAGCAAAGGTACTTACAAGCTTGCATTGACTTTGGGTGTCATCGGTCTGTTTTTAACGGTTCTGGTTTCTGCTTTTACAAGTGATTCCCGATCTGAAAATACATTAGAACCGAATATCAGGGTCAAGAAAGATAGCATACAGTCTGTTGAAGCGTTTAAAAAAGTATATGCTGTGCTACAGAGTCCCCGATGTGTGAATTGCCATCCAAGCGGTGATATTCCGCTTCAGGGTGATGAGCGCAAGTTGCATGCGATGTTTCCGAAACGCGGGCCTGAAGGAAAAGGAATGCTGACCATGAAATGTAATAACTGCCATCAGGATGAAAATACAACAGGATTGAAAACTCCGCCAGGAAGTCCGAATTGGCATCTTCCACCTGCGGATATGAAAATGGTCTTTGAAGGAAAAAGTGCATATGAATTGGCTAAGCAGTTGGTAGACCGAAAACAAAATGGAAATAAAGATCTAAAAGCATTGATAGCGCATGCGGATGATGGATTGGTAAAATGGGGCTGGGAGCCCGGAGAAGGAAGGACACTGCCTCCGATTAGTCATGCTGCTTTTAAAGAAGCTTGGATTACCTGGTTGACAACAGGTGCTTATGCTCCCACGAAGTAATTATTTTTTCAAAAAATCAAAGAAATAAGCGATGACAACAGATAAAACGACGCTAGGCAGAAGATCTTTTTTAAAAGCCGCGCTTTTAGCAGGTGGCGGAATGATTTTACATTTCAACTGGCCGGGTGCTGGAGCGATGGCAAGTGAGCCAGGACCAGTAGCCGATGCTATAATTGAATTGAACAGCTATATCAAAATTTACCCAAATGGTGATGTACTATTATTTAATCCCAATCCTGAATTTGGACAGAATGTAAAGACATCTCTTCCGATGATCCTCGCAGAGGAACTGGATGTAGCCTGGGAGAAAGTAACGGTGGAGCAGGCTGATTTTTTTCCAGAAAGATATGGACGCCAGTTCACTGGTGGTAGTCAGTCGGTTCGTCAGGCTTGGCCGGTGTTGCGAACAGCGGGAGCTACTGCACGGCAGATGCTCATCATTGCAGCTTCTGAAAAATGGGCGGTACCGCTAAGCGAAATTCATACAGAAGCTGGTGTCATTTTCCACAAAAAAAGTGATCAAAAAATAACTTACGGTGAAATTGCCTCTCAGGCAGCCCAAGTTCCGTTACCAAAAGATGTGAAGTTAAAGGATGTGGTTGATTTTAAAATAATAGGTTCGTCAAAGCAGAATGTGGAACTGGATAATATTGTAACGGGTAAACCCTTGTTTACCAGTGACTATAAGCAGGAGGGTATGTTAATTGCTATGATTGTACATCCACCAGCCTTTGGGCAGGAGATCACAGCGTTTGATGATACTGCAGTACGTCAAATGCCGGGGATAAAGGATGTTTTTCTGATTGAACCGCTCGCAAAGGACTATACGCGCAATTATTTTGATACGATGAGTTTCGGCAGCTTAGCTGTAGTTGTGGGTACTTCTACCTGGGAAGTGATGCAAGCAAAGAAAAAACTGCAATTGGAACTGCAAACGGCCTCAAAAAGGAAGAATAAAGACACGCTTCAACTGGAGAGTACAGCTGGTCATTATGCAGATATGGATCGATATGCGAAGATTCCAGGGGAAGTTAAACGTAAGGACGGAGATCCGGATGCTGCATTTAAAAATGCTGCCCGCATCATTGAGCGAACGTATACAGCACCATTTTTGGTTCACAATACCATGGAGCCCGTTTCCTGTTTTGCTCATGTAACGGCAGATCTAGCGGAATTATATGCGCCTATCCAGGCACCGGAGGTCATCACAACAACCTTGGTGGCCCGATTAGGGTTGCCTAAAGAAAAGATAAAGATTAAGCTCGCCCGTATGGGTGGCGGTTTTGGACTCAGGGCTTATGGACATCATCTGGTGGAGGCCGCCGTGATCTCTCAGAAATTAAATGCTCCTGTGAAATTGATGTATACCCGTGAAGATGAAGCGACATATGGTATTTATAGACCTACTTACAGTGCAACATATCGGGCTGCTTTAGATAACAATAATCAGTTGATCGGATTTCATGTCAAGGCTGGGGGAATACCGGAATCTCCGCTACATGAAAATAGATTTCCGGCGGGAGCGGTTAATCATTATTTAGCCGAATCTTGGGCGGTTGATTCCGATATTACGATCGGAGCATTTCGTGCACCGCGATCCAATTTTATGGCTAGCGCAGAGCAGTCATTTTTGGATGAACTGGCTGTTGAAATGAAAAAAGATCCGATCGATTTTCGTCTGGAATTACTTAAAAGGGCGAAAGAACGTCCTGTTGGACAACGTAATGATTATGATGCATCACGTTACGCAGGTGTCCTGCAATTGTTGAAGGAGAAAGCCAGTTTACTAAAAAAACCCGATGGTACAGGGAGAGGCATTGCGGCTTATTTTTGCCATA
This sequence comes from Sphingobacterium sp. MYb388, assembly GCF_037479535.1. Classification (NCBI taxonomy): domain Bacteria; kingdom Pseudomonadati; phylum Bacteroidota; class Sphingobacteriia; order Sphingobacteriales; family Sphingobacteriaceae; genus Sphingobacterium; species Sphingobacterium sp. MYb388. Next base: position 96,939 of record NZ_JBBGYV010000004.1, read on the forward strand.
ATACCTATGCCGCGGCTTTGGTCGATATAGGCGTTAAGAATAATGAACCCTATGTTGTACAGGCGATTGCAAGCGTCGATTGTGGTATTGTGGTAAATCAGGATGCAGCCGTCAATATGGCGGAAGGTGCGGTGATTGACGGTATTGGAAATGCACTATACGGAGAACAATTGTTCGCAGATGGAGTACCGCAGAAAAGCAACTTCAATACTTATCGGATCATTCGTATGAGTGAGTGTCCAAAACATATCGAAGTTCATTTTGTGCAAAATCAGGAAAACCCCACAGGTATGGGAGAGCCGGTATTTCCGCCGATGTTCGGTGCTGTTGCCAATGCTCTTTTTCACCATACTGGTAAACGATACTATAACCAACCTTTTATGAAACAATACTTAGCTCACGGAACGCAGGGTTAATTCTCTATTAGCCTTTCGTCTAATTGGAGGATTGATCGTATTTATGAAAATTAAAGAACATCAGTTTTAAAATAAAAACAATAAAAAATGAAAAAAGCTATTTTTGGATTACTCTTATTTGTCTTGACAATACAGTTGTCTTTTGCACAAAAAATGAATGCAGTAGAAGAAGTGAAGGAACTGTCGAAATTGAAGTGGCAGTGGATGGCTGATAAGAATGTCGATAAACTCGCAGCATTATTCGATGATAAGTCAAAGTTTGTTCATATGAGCGGAACATGGAAGAAGAATGAAGAACTCGACATTATAAAAACCGGTAGAATCTGGTATAAGAATGCCGCTATTCATGATGTAGCGGTCGAGATCGTAGGCGATGTTGCAATTGTTTGGAATAGAATTACCTTAACAGCTGATGTGCGTGGAAATGATGCAGTAACGGAGTTTACGGTAACGGAGGTTTACAAAAAGCAAAAGAAAGATTGGAAGATGCTGACCATGACCTTTAGTAGTGTGCGTGATACGCATAAAATTGAACACTAATTGTAACTTGCAATAAGTTGTTTGATAGTATAAATTGGAATAATAGAACTCAAGCATTGTCTCTGTTCTATTATTCCAAATTTATTGACTATCAACGAGATTACAAGAATGCAGGGTGATCCAGTTTAACCGCTATGCGGTTTGCTGCATTGACCAGTCCCACATGACTGTAAGCCTGTGGGAAATTGCCCCATTGACTACCGTCTTGCTCATCGACATCCTCACTGAATAATTTAAGGTGATTACCGTAACCGATCAACTGCTTGAATACCTGTTGCGCTTCTTCTAATCTACCCACACAGGCCAGTGCTTCCACATACCAGAAGGCGCATACCAAAAATGTTGATTTCGGTTTTCCAAAATCGTCTTTATGCAGATAACGGTAAAACAGCCCATTTTCTCCTTTCAGCTCTTCTTCCAAAGCTTCGAGGTGACGTTTTGCTTTATCACTAGCGGGATCTAGATAGTTCATCATGATCAGCTGTAGGGTAGAAGCATCTAAATTGGGGTTTTTCGTAGCCGTTGTGTACACACCGCGCTCTTCATCGTAGCAGCTTTCAATATGCACACTGGCGCGTTCCCGTAATTCTTGTGCCTTAATTTTGATTTCCTCAAAACCGTACTGTTCGGCAATTTTTAAAGCTGCTGTCGCACCGGCCCACTGAAACAGATTGGAATAGCAGTGTCTGTTTTCAAAATTCCGGAATTCCCAGATCCCCGCATCGAACTCATCGATGGTGCTTTCAATTTTCTTCAGAATATAGTTGGTCCAGGATTTGGCCAAACCGGTATTCTGATGACTGAAGCGGTGGTCGGTAAACATCGGCAACAGGGCAAGCAGTGCCTGTCCGTAGACATCATTCTGAATGTGCTCAAAAGCCTGGTTCCCTAAACGCACGGGCTTATTCCCTAAGTACCCTTCCAGATGGTCAAGAGTGGTTTCTGTCAGCTGATGCTGACCCATGATGCCGTAGAGCGGTTGCAGCCGTCCGCGATCGGTCTGTGTAATGTTGGCAATGTAAGAGGCGTATTTCTCCATCTCTTCAAATTGCCCGATGTGGCTCAGGGCAGTCAGTACATAGTAGCTGTCCCGCAACCAGCAGTACCGATAATCCCAGTTACGGCCACTTCCCGGATGTTCAGGAAGACTTGTCGTACTGGCCGCGATCAAAGCACCTGTATCTTCATATTGATGCAGCTTGAGCACGAGTGCAGAACGGATCACTTCTTTCTGGCAGAAGGACGGTATAGAGGCATTTTTTACCCAACGTTGCCAATAACCTTTGGTTCTGCTTAAAAAATCTTCTGCGGTACGTTCAATCGGAGCCTCAAATGGGCTCCCGAATGTCATAACCAGATAAACCGTACTGCTCAGCACATGTGGAATATCATCGAAAAAATGGCTGACCGGCATATTGGTGGCCAAGCGCATTTTGATGTCCTCCTGTTCAAATTGGATATGGTTGCTGCCGCGGTTTTTCGTGAATCCTTGTTTTCCGTATTGATACTTAGGTGTACAGCGAACACGGATCTTTGGTCGTCCCGAAATGGGTTCTACCTTACGGACCAACATCAGTGGTTTGTAATAGCGCTCGTACTGCTCAAAACGTGGGGCAAAATCGGTGATCCGATAACTGCCTTCTTCGGTTGTCAACGTCGTACATAAAATATTGGTGTTTTCAATGTACTGCTGATCGGTATTCGTGATTTCTGAAGTGGGCAGGATCGAAAACTCACCGCCATTTTCCTGGTCCAATAAACTACCGAACACAAATGAATCTTCAAAGGTCGGCCAACATAGCCAGGTAATATTTCCGGTGATATTGACATGGGCAATGTAGGAACAATTGCCGATGATACCACTGTTATATTTATGCTTCGGTGTTTTGGTCATAAGTTTCAATTTTTTTAATTTCTGAATCTGTTCCGTTGATCTGCTGTTGTTTTACTCTATTGTAAGCAAAGTATTCGATCAGCTGAACGGCTTCTTGCTGTGTATCTACATAAAACTGCGCTGCGGACTTTTTATTGCCCACCTTAATGGTAATCGCATCGGCAGGGAGCTCTAAGAACATATCTTCATCCGTAGCATCATCACCGATTGCAAAGATAAAATCGGGGTTATAGCTGTTGACGATTTCCATTGCTGCTTTACCTTTATTGAGCTCACTATTTTTGACTTCAATCACTTTATCGCCCATTAATAACTGTAAGCCATGCTGCTGTACTAAATAGCGTAAGCTCTCCACTAATTCCAGCGCGCGAAGCTGCCCAAGCCCAGGCTGTGCTTTACGGTAATGCCAAGCTAAGGAATAAGATTTTTCCTCAATCACACAACCAGCTGTATTGTTGGCAAACTTGCTCATGATATGTTTGACCGGGATTTTCCATCGCGTAGATAAGATTGCACCGCTTTGCCATTTGTGCGTCGGATAGTTGCTCCATGCGCCATGTTCTGCGACCAGATAATACTGTCTATCGGAAAACCAGGTGTCGAGTGTCTCATGTGGTCTGCCACTAATAATCACGACTTGACTGGCATCATTTTCTTGCAGCAGATTTAAGGTGTCGTAAAGCGATTCTGTTGGTATTGCAGCTGCGGCATCGTTTTGAAAACCGATCAGGGTTCCATCGTAGTCGAGGAAGAATAACCTTCTGGTTGCACGGTTATATTGATCCAGTATCGCGAGTTTGGTCTGTTCATTGATCCTTCGGGCCATTTCATTCTGCTGAAATAACTTGATTTCACGAAGTCTGCTGAAGAATAAGCGAACCCAGTGTCTAACATTGAATTTCTTGACAATTTCAATGCTGTCATTGAGACGCATACGTTGTTCAGCGACGGGCATCTTTAAAGCTTTATAAATGGCTTCGGTAACCTGATCTGTTGCATTGGGATTAATATGGATGGCCTGTGTCAATTCTTTTGCCGCGCCTGCCAGTTCGCTTAAGATCAGCACACCATCGGTATTCTCCTTACTGGCGATATATTCTTTACACACCAAGTTCATACCGTCACGTAACGAAGTGATCAGGCAGATATCTGCTGCCACGTACAAGGCCGATAATTCCTCCAATGGAAATGAATTGTAGAAATAGGCGATAGGTGTCCATTCGTTACTGCCAAATACAGCATTGATATGGCCAACAGTACGGTCAATTTCGTCCAGTAACTGTTTATATTGAGCCACATGATCACGTGAAGGAACGACAATCATGTAGAGCACGACTTGTTCTTTTAATTCCGGGTATTTAACCAAGAGATTTTCATATGCCACTAAACGTTCAATGATGCCTTTGCTGTAATCAAGACGATCGATGCTGAGTATTATTTTCTGATCTTTATAATAATCTTTTATTGCCTGTGCACGGGTCTGGATCGGTTCGCTATTGGACAAGAGTGAGAATTTATCAAAATCGATACCCATTGGATAGACTTCGGTAAATATACTGCGCCCATCGGTATGCAGACAATTGTTCTGTACATTGAGACCAAGAATATGGGCACAGGAGTTTAGGAAATGCTGTGTATCATTAAAGGTGTGGAAACCGATAAGATCTGCTCCCAGTAGTCCTTTGAGTAATTCATTTCGCCACGGGATACTTCTAAAAACTTCATCATTTGGAAAAGGAATATGCTGGAAGAAGCCGATTGCAATGGTAGGATGCGATTGACGAACCAGTTGTGGCAATAGCATCAGCTGATAATCATGGATCCAGACTTCATCTTTTTCCTGTACATTTTGCTGGTCGACTACTGCTGAAAATTTTGCATTCACTTTTTGGTACATTTCCCAATCTGGTGTACGGTACACCGCATAGGAAGGTCTGTAATGAAAAACCGGCCATAAGACCTCATTCGAAAATCCTTCATAATAACCTTTTAGTTCCTCTTCGGTTAAAAAGACCGGAATAAGGTTGTGTTCAGCCAGTCCCTGGGTTATGATTTCTTCTTCTTGTGTGTTTAAGGGAATAATTCCGGGCCAACCAATCCATATGTTCTCATCGCTTTTGTAAACCGAACCTAAGCCTGTGGCCAGACCGCCCTCGCTCGGGATAAACTGCAGTTCGTTGTTTTTACGTTCAATGCGTATGGGTAATCTATTGGAAACGATAATTGTTCTTTTCTTATACATGTTTTTCTCTAATTTTTGATGGTCTCTTTACAGATGGCCATCTGTTGTTAACGGGCTCGATATTGACTAAGTTTTTGTTCTAAAATGGGTTTTAATTTTCATGTACATAGCCTGGACTACTGCCTACTTTTGCGTTATGCTGTGCGTTTAATGCCCAGTGGTTGTGTTGAAGCAGCCTTGGGCTTGGAAGCGTGTCATCTGTATTTTGCATCGTGATTATAATTGCTGTATTTATAAATTATGATGTGCTGTCGTTTACTGTTACCCGATGCAACTTGAGTCGTGCCGAAAATGGATAGCAGTAAATTACAGCCATATACAAGCGAATTTCCAGCCAAAAAAGCCTCTTGAAGCGGTAAAAAAGAGGTGGTTGTGCCACCAGGTATTTATACCTAGATCATGCGCTATTTTAGTATAGGGCTTGCTTCACAGCACATTAGCGCCTAGTCTGACGAATAAATGCTGTTTATAATCGAGGTGAGGACAAAATAGATTTTATCGTTTGGGAAATACATGTTAAAATTGGGTATTTATACCCGTTAAGATAACGAGGCTCTCTACTAGTAAATGAATTATTATCCTATGCGGAAATGATAAAAATGAACTTTTAATGATCGGTGGTTGTTTGTAGTTAAAGATTTCACTTAGTACCACTAACAATTAAAATATATGATGGAATATATTGATACGACAACATTAGACAAAGTTGGTCAGTTTTTAAAAGATAACCAGCTCAAGGTCTTTATAGGAGAAAGTATGACGGGTGGTTTTCTCGGCAGTGTGCTGAGTATGCAGACGGACTCTGGATCTTATTTCTTAGGAGGAGTGACGAGTTATGCGACAAGTGTCAAAAAGTCGTTGTTGCAGGTAGATGAACATAGCATTTCATACTTTACTCCAGAGTCATCGGAAGTCACGTTTGAAATGCTGGAGGGGCTTAAAAAATTAGTGGAGGCCGATGTTTATGTGGCGATAACCGGGATGGCTTTTGCGGATTCATCCACTGAACATCAAGCTGAGGTGGGCGATATCTTTATAGCCATATGCTTTAGTGGTATCCATATGCGAAAAACACTGCACTGTGTAGACTGCGATGCTGCCCAGATTTATATCACCGCAGTCAACCATATTATCCATGAACTGTACCGGTTCACCCTTGATCTGGATGATTAGCAATTTTTTTACAGATCATCTAAAAGCATACTGGGTGGGAATTCTTCAACAATAGGGAAGTAGAGGTAAACGGTCGTTCCTTTTTCTTCTTCAGAATCTATTTTGATGGTTCCCCCTAATCTTTCCATAATACGCTTCACTAAGGAAAGACCAACACCTGTTCCTTCGATGTGATCCACATTTTTTCCCCTTTTAAAAATCTCAAATATGCTGTGCAGGTTTTCTTTGGGAATACCGATACCCTGATCTTTTATCTTATAACAGACCTGCTCATCTTCAAAATAGCTGTCAATGTGAAGCTTTACGCCGGCGGTGCCAGGACTGTACTTGATCGCATTGCCGATGATGTTACTGAAGATCTGATACAAAGCACTTTTCTCACCCCATACCGGAAGCAATTTACCGTAATCAACCGTTGCTAAAGCGGGATTGTGCAGGATAATACTTTCTTTATAGATCTGATCCAATGTGTATGCCATCGGAATCGGATCTTTCGTGAAGGTTCCGGTTTTACGTTGGGAAAGTAACACGACATTGTTGATGATACTTTCAATACTTTCCGTGCTGGCGATCAGATTGCTGTACCATTTTTGCAGTGCTGCGGGATTGAGAGACTGTTTACTGTTCTGTAAAAATTGGATCCCCATTTTGAGAATGGATAATGGATTTTTTAAATCGTGGGAAAGTGTAAAGGTTAACATCTCCAATTCATTGTTGAGTGCTAACAGCTGTTCACTCCATTGTTGCTTGTCTTTTAATTTTCCAACAATGGATTCCTTTAAAATTTGATTTAGGCGTAGTACAAAACTGATTTCGACATCGTTCCACGGGGTAGCGATATCGTAATTAACACTTTCAGTGAGGTCTATCTGTTTAATCCCATCGTTGCCATCTGTTTGGGGAGTGACATGCATCTCCATTACATTGCTCACGGTTTCTTTTCGGAACCAAATCAGGACCTGATCACTCAAAAGCCCTATCTTAAGATACATAAGTCCTGCAAAAGGTAATTGTCCTTTAATCTTTTCCCCATGGCTTTCTCTAAAATTGTTATCCTTAAATAAGGCTTTTTCGGAGTGGGTCTGAATAAAGGTTATGATCTCATATAGCTGTCCTTTATTCGGACAGATTCCGTGAAAATAAACATCACCCTGATTAAATATGGCCAGACCGTCTGCATTGACTATGTCCATGATGGTACCCATATGTTGCACAAGGGCACAATTGGCCGTCTTGTATTTTAACAAATCAATTTTCAGATTGACTTCCACGTCTTTTAGAAGTTTGCCTCGCTCCAGCAGATCCTGATTGATGTAGTTTTCATATTTACTGGTGGCATTTTGGATCATAAAAGTACAGAGCTTTCGCTGCTGCAGATCGATATTCTTTTCTTTGTGATGATGCCCAATTAAAAGCCCCCAAAACTGTCCACCTACATGTATAGAAAAAAACAGAGCACTTGTAACTTCCTTTTCCGATAGGAAGAGCCGGTGCAGTTCTGGAACTGGAGCCAACTGACTCTCCAGTAGATTGATCTTTGGATCAATGGAATAGAACTGTTGCTGGTTATCCCGTAGATTGGGACTATAGCGGTATGAACACATGCTGTAATAGGGGAAAACCTCTTTCGGCATAAAGCTTTTCGAGAATTCTATATTCCGGTAATATGCTTTCCCGTCTAACGTATCTTCTGCAATGACCTGGCTATAACCTGTTTCCTGCACCTGAACGACAAATACATGGTCATAATGAAGGATCCGGTTAATAGCGTGGCAGACCAGATCCCAGTTGTTGGGTTTTATAGTGTCTAAAAGGAAACTAAACTCATTTATTTTTTTTGCCGAAGTATATTTTTTATACTGCTCCTCCCATTCGATAAACAAATGATCATCGTGTAAACTTAATTTGAGATAGATTCTTTTATTGGGTAATTTGAGGGGCAAGATCTGTCTCGGATATTTTTTATCCCGTATATTTTCCAATACCTGACATATTTTTACAAAATGTTTTCCAAATAAATCAGCAAAATAGAGATCAAATTTAGATCCTAAAATAAGATTATGTTCAGTTTGATTGACCGTATGAAGAACATTTTCGCTTACTCCTGTGATATGAAAATCAAAATCAAGGACAATGAGACTACCAAATTGTTGAATGAAGTTAATGGGTAAAGGCACGTTGTTTTCCATTTTATTAATTGCGTTGGAGCATGCTAAATTTAATAAAAAAAATGAATTACTTCCATCAGTGGAGGCAGTATTGAATTATTAATTCTTAAAAAAAAATTAAATGTTTCCTAAATATAAGGATTAAAATAGGAAAAACTCTTTTTTTTATTTTAATCAATTTTTTATTTGATTTTTTTGTTTGAACATTCATTCACATTGATAATTGAAAATGAATTCTTTATGCGACATAAATCTTAGAATTAGTTTTCAGCGTATATATACGTATTGTAATTAAGTATAAATTTTTGTAGTAACGGTGCGATCTTTGCTTCAGGCTATCTGCATCTTTAAGTGTTATGCAAATAACCTTATTTCATGACATCAGAGTATGAACAAACGGGAGGAATTTTATAAAATAGTAATCAAGGAATATGAGAAGCGGAATTTGAAGTATGGACAGGTTCTGAGGGAAAATATTGCCCAGGATCTATATGCAATACGCTTGAATTTGCAACGCTATGCGATGGAGCATGGTAACTCGGTTGAGTTGGATAATACCAAAAATATGGTCACCGACACGATCAGTAAAGTACAGCATTTATCAAACATTTTGTTAAATGGTGTTTTACGTGACTTTGGATTGAAAAGAGCCTTGGAAGATCATTTTCTGGTTAGCAATCCAAATAACGATATTGCTGTGGATAAGCAAGTGAACGACTTGGATTTTAGCTGTCAGTTGCTCATCTTTCATATGGTCAGGTATGTTGTCTCGGCAATTGTAACAGATGAACTACCGTTTTTAGGGATTCATCTATATGCCGATGATCATGATTTATATCTTGAAGTATATGGACTTAACAATAATTATATAGATAAACTTAAACAAAGCAATAGTAAAAAAATTAAAAAACTGCAAAACCGCGTTAATCTGCTTGAAGGATCACTAACATTTGCAAGTGACAATCAAGAGAATAAGATAGTAGTTATTGTAAAACTAAATTAAATATGGTTAAAATTGTTATAGCTGAAGATCATCTAGTTGTCCTCAATGGAGTGAAACTATTATTGGAATCGCAATCTGATCTGGAAGTTATTGATCAGGGAACGAATGGTAATGAGGTATTGGAAATCATGAGCAAAGGGAATATTCCAGATGTTCTGATAACCGATATTAATATGGCAGATATGGATGGGCTGGAACTCATATTGAAAGTGAAATCGCAGTACCCGTCTGTAAAAATAATTGTTCTCTCCATGTTGAATAGTTTACAGCATGTACTGCAAGCTTTTAAGAATGGTGCGAATGGCTATCTCGTCAAAAATGTAGGATATGAGGAAATGCTGTATGCCATTAGACATGTTGCCAACGGTGGACAGTTTATCTGTGAAGAGATTGGAGGTATTATGCTCGATACTTTACAGAAATCACCCACTGCTTTCTTAAACATTGAACAGATCATGGAGAAGATGGGGCTTTCGGAAAGAGAGATGGAAGTACTGGAGCTCATAGGTGAGGGATTTACGAATATGCAGATCGCTGATAAACTATTTTTAAGCAAACGTACTGTTGAAGGACATAGACAGAATTTACTGGAAAAAACCGGTGTGAAAAATACGGCCGCGCTGATTAAGTATGCAATTAGAACAGGGTTAATGCAATAATGGAACAAAGAAGGTTAACAATAATAATAAATGAAAGGGAGCACAGGTATTAATACCTGTGCTTCTTTGTTTTAATGCGTATATCGTGATATTGAGCAAACAATCACCCTGATACAGTCGTTATTTATGTATACATCAATTTATAACACTATGAAAAACTTCAAATTAGCGGCATTATCGGGAATTATAGTTTTAGGTATAATGGGTTCATGTCAGAATGACTCAAAAAGTAACAACAGTGAAGGTAATAGTAGTACAATTGCTCCCTCTGCAGGTGATGAAACACGCTACAATTTAAGCGAACAGCAGGAAATGACTTTGCAGGGCGATACGATTAAAATAGATTCCACAAAAAGTGATTCTATTAAATAACTTAAGAAATCATGGAAAACAATTTTGATAACAAGACTAATTTCTCAGAGGAAGAAGTCCCAAAGGAAGCACATGAAGAACAGGGTGATAAACCTGCTGCCAAAACGATCCCATGGGCAATTTGGATTGCAGTAATTGTCATGATCATTGTCTTCCTTTATATGTGGCAACGATAATTTTGACATCAGGCATTCCACATCGGCATTGTTTTAAATCTTTAGGTTGTTAGCGCCAACCTAAAGATCAGGTAAAGCACAGTGCTGATTGTGGAATGCTTGCTTTTAGCACGCGCTCAATACGATTCTTATAACCCAATATAAGAAGTTATACCTACCTGCTTTAATCTCTTGTATTGGGAAGATTAACAAGTTCACTAAAAATTATTCTTATGAAAGTAACGACATCAAAACATCCTGCGTATCCGCAACCGCCATTTAAGAAACAGGATCAGCCTGTGCCGGGCGTATCCAAGAAAATGGATCCCGTGCCCGACCATGGAGAGAAATCATATATTGGAAATAATCTGCTAACCGGGCTGGTCTGCTTAATCGCCGGCGGAGATTCAGGTATCGGCAAAGCGGTTGCCATAGCCATGGCAAGGGAAGGTGCTGATATTGCAATTATCTATCTGGATGAGGTCGAAAGTGAAGATGCTGCAGATACAGCGAGCTGGATTGAAAAGGCTGGAAGAAAAGCACTGTTGATTCAAGGAGATATACGGGAAGAATCTTTTTGTGAGTCCGCTATTAAGCATACGATCAAGGAATTTGGAAGACTGGATATTTTAATCAACAATGCGGCTTATCAGATGAGTTATCAGTCTGTGACCGATATCTCTGCCGAAGAATGGAATAAGACATTTGAAACGAATGTGAGCGGGATGTTTTATCTGACCAAACATGCCAAGCCACATCTCCCCAAAGGTGGGAGTGTGATCAATACGACTTCTGTCAATGCTTATGATCCTAATCCATCTTTGTTGCCCTATGCAGCGACAAAAGCGGCGATCCAAAATTATACCGCAAGCCTTGCCCAGCAATTTTTTGAGGACGGTTCAGATATCCGGGTCAATGCTGTTGCACCCGGACCGGTGTGGACACCATTGATTCCGAGCACCATTCCTGATCATGAAAAATTTGGAGCCAATACACCGATCGGCCGACCTGGTCAGCCTGCAGAGCTGGCACCTATTTATGTATTTTTAGCGTCAGCAGCGGCTTCTTATATTTCGGGAGCGACAATACCGGCTACCGGAGGACGTGTCACCATCTAGTATGATGCATTTATAAACACACAAAAAAAAGCTAGCATTTATAAAATGCTAGCTTTTTTTTATCTGACCGGAAGACTACACTGCTCCGCGTGCGGCAGCTAGACAGTCATCACCATATTTTAAAATATGATCTTTATCCTGAGCAGAGATTTTCTTTTCTAAGAATGCTTTCTCCACATCAGTTCTGTCCTCAATGATATCTTTTTCGGCTTCAACAATATCATCGTTTGTTTTCGCATTGATGCGATCTACAATTGACTTACCTAAGTCTGAAGCCAATTCTTTTGCTTTACTATTTGATAATGCAGGCATCGCAATTTTAGCTACTGCTGCATTTGCCGCGGCCATATTGGAATAGACTGTTTTTTCCATATCAATATTCGCTGCTTTATCAGAAGCTTTTTCAGCATCAGTGGCAGCATCCATTGCTTTCTCTTCTGTCTGTTCCATTGCTTTTTCTGCTTTTTCCTGTGGTGTGTTGTTACATGCGTATAGTGTAGCGGCAGATAACGCCATTGTCAATAATGCTACTTTTCTCATAATATATGTGTTTTTGTGAATTTCTAATTTTTTAATACTACCAGTTATACCAGGATGTCACCTTCTCTTCCTTGATCACCCAGATCGCCACCTATGGCATTAATCAGTGTGACGGCATAGGAAACAAGTTTATGATGTTTGGTATCCCAGTAATGTGCCTTTTCAGGAACGATCTTAAATAAAATGATATTGGGATCTTCACGGCCTTTTTCAAACCAACCTTCTACAAATTTGTTCCAGTATTTGTCAATTCTTTGCTGATCATCGACGGCTTCCGCACTTCCGTATAAAGCGAGGTACTCCATGGAAGAAGGATCTGAAAAGTACAGCTGAACCTTTTTGTCACGGCTTATATTTTTATACTTATCGCTTTGTTTGGATGCAAGAAACCAGATATTACCCAAATCGTCCACTTCTTGAACACTCATCGGAGTGGATTCGAATGGTGGCTGTTTCAGATCGGTACAGAAAAAACAATAATTGATGCCTTCAGCAAGCTCTTTGATTTTTTGTCGAGCTTCTTCTCTGTTTATAATATTCTCTTGGCTCATATTAATGGCGTTAAATGTTTGTTTAAAATGATATTTGGATACCTTTTGCGATAACTAGCAATAAGGAGATACAGATTGATCTCGAACTTGTTATCTTCTGGATTTAAGTAAGTCGGTCGGGCAAGAGCTTTTACCGCCATCCAACATGGCTAGCAATCCACTTTTTTTATGATTTGATTCGCAGTATTTCCATATCGCTAGGGCTACAATTGCTCCGCCTAACCAGAAGAGATTCTTATTACATTTTGCTTTTTTCTCTTTTCTAAAAGCTTCTTTACCGTAACGATGTGGGGAAGTGCCACTGCTTTCGTTGACTTGTTCAAATTCTTCTTTTAATTGTGAGTTTTCCATGATTGAATCTTTTTTGTTAACTATTGCGCTTCATTAATAAAACAACCGGTGAGGGGTAAAAGTTTGTTTTAAACTTAAAAACACATTTTTTTGATTGTATATCCAGTTGTTTTAATGAACTTATTTCATCTTCGGTAATCATCCTATTTTGAAGTAGGAGGGACTGTACCACTTGGTATATTGGAAGTTGTATCCCGGTAATTGACCGTGGTGGAGTCCTGATTGACGCTATCTGGATAAATGGGATTTCCCTGATCATCGATCGTGTCTGAATACTTTTTATCAGTGTCTTTATTATCATTATTGGCATTGCCACATCCTGTGACCATAGCCAGGCTTATAAAAGCTCCTAAAATTAGGGACGTCATGTTCATGATTGAATTGTTATGTTAAAAAATTATGATCTAGTTTATTCATCTATTTTGATCGATCGCCCACATCAGTGAGGTGATCAATTATTGTGATGACTTTTTGATGAAGTTGTTTCCACCGCAATGCCCTGGAATCAGGATAGCTGATACATCTTGAGTTTCTGTTGCAAAGTCTTTCTCGTCTGGTGAATGCGTGATTTAACTGTTCCTTCCGGTAGGTTAAAGGCTTCGGCAATCTCGTGATATTTATAACCATCGAGATAAAGCTTAAATATTTCTGCATTATCGGCCGATACGCTTGCCAGAGCTTTTTGGATATCATCCTGTATCATTTTGTCTTCATTTAAGTTTTTTGATACGGTATTGAAATAGTCTGTATGAATATATTCTTCATAGATTAAATGCTTACGTTTTTCTCTTCTATACTGGTTGATATAGATATTTTTCATAATCACATACAACCAGGTCATTAATTTTGGATCATTGATGAAATTATGAACTGATTTTAACGCCCGAATAAACGTTTCCTGTACCAAATCCTCTTTTTCATCGTAATCATTGGTAAATTGGCTAGCGAAATGATTCAGTTGTTGTCTTTTTTCCTGGAATAAGACATTTAAATTTGCATGCTCCATATTATCCTCCATTAATTTAAAAGTGTTACTAATTTAACGGTCATTTGGCATTAAAAGTTTAGCCTTTAATAGGGTATAGCTAATGGTTTTATGGGGCTAGGTATAAGTACCACTGTGGTCCGTACGGTCAAAATCTGCATCATTTCTGCCATAGATCATATTTTTGACAATTAAAGATTTTCCCTGACCGATCGTATCCATAGTGAAAGGGGTGTTTGTTCAAAGCGATTGCGCATTTACCACATACGCGGTATAACACATAAAATCAGTCATTTATAGGTGGAAACACCTGTTGTGTCGGTGTGAAATACCCTTAAAGTAATATGAATTGAACTTTTACCTGTTCGGATTGATTCTTTATTTAAGAGATCATAACGTATTACTTAATTAAAAAAGGAGTAAGATGGAAAATTTAGAAAACAAAAACCTTCAAGAAGGAGAGATGACCAAGGAGATCGAGGAAAAAACCGCTCAATTGCCTTCAAAAGTATTCTTATGTGCAGCCATCACGGCCATGATCGGCGCAGCAGCTTTAAAATGTGTCGGACACAAACATAGTGCACTATTTGTCGGGCAATGGGTAGCACCGTTTCTGCTGTTTGGAATTTACAATAAGATCGTGAAAACTCAGGGACACGATCAGCAGGATAATAAAAATGCATAAGGTATATTCTTACTATAGATGAAGATAAATCACTAACATTCATATTAAAATCATGATCAGAAATTTAAAATTATGGGGTATATTTCTAGGAATTATTTCCCTGTTAGCCTTTAAACAGCAAAATGCTGAACAGGAATTTATAACGAAAGCTTATATGTCCAATCAATATGAAATTGCTATTGCTAAACTGGCCAGTGAGAGATCGAATAATGATGCGGTTAAAAATTATGCAAGCATGTTGATCGATGACCATCAAAAATTAATCGGCGATTTGCAAAAGATGTCAAGTACACTTGGCTTTACATTGACGGATGGCCTGGATGCCGATCATCAAAAGAAGTGGGATATGGTAAAAGGGAGTGACAGTACCAGCTTCGATCAAGCTTTTAAAGATGAGGCGATTGCCTCCCATCAGCAGGCGATCGATTTATTTGAAAAAGCAAGCAGCAATGAGCAGATCAAAGATGTCGGTCTTAAAAACTGGATCATTGGTACCTTACCTTCTCTTAAAGCACACTTGGACCAAGCCCGTGTATTAGTGGCAAATGGAGCAACTGAAACAGCTTCGACTATTCCGCCCTATACTAAGGGGGGATAGTGAAGAAAAGAATTAATTTTATAATAAGCTTAAGTCATGTTTAGATCACGTTAAGAAGGTATTTATGCTTTCCTTAACGTGATTTTTTTAGCAAAAGGGTTTTCCCTCTTTACCCACTCTTATGCATGATCATACATCTTCAACTTTTGCTGCAGCGCTTTACGCGTCATATGAATGCGTGACTTGATGGTGCCTTCTGGAACTTGAAGCAGTTCCGCAATTTCATGATACTTATAACCATCTAAATGCAAACGGAAAATCTCTGCATTTTCGGTGGATAGGCTATCAATTGCTTTTTGAATATCTTCGTTAATCATTTTGTTTTCTGATAAATTAGTACTTATATATGCACTGGAATCAGCGTGTAAAA
The DNA here is from genome assembly GCF_037479535.1 of Sphingobacterium sp. MYb388. Classification (NCBI taxonomy): domain Bacteria; kingdom Pseudomonadati; phylum Bacteroidota; class Sphingobacteriia; order Sphingobacteriales; family Sphingobacteriaceae; genus Sphingobacterium; species Sphingobacterium sp. MYb388. The sequence goes on from NZ_JBBGYV010000004.1 coordinate 112,759, forward strand.
AGTAATCATAGATCACATTTTTTCGCTTTTCTTTGCGATATTGATTGATGTAAACATTTTTCATGATGACATAGAGCCACGTCACTAATTTCGGATCATTGATAAAATCATGGATAGATTTTAATGCCCTTAAATACGTTTCTTGTATCAGATCTTCTTTTTCGTCATAATCTGATGTAAATTGACTTGCAAAATGACTTAGTAATTGTCTTTTTTCCTGGAAAAAGACATTTAAATTTACATTCCCCATCTGGACCTCCTTCTTAACACCAACTTGATCCTTATATAACGTTAAATTTAAGATAATAGTTTGATAATAAGTAAGGTAAAGGGTGTGAGATGTAATAATACGTATAAAGTGCAAGAAGTGTCTTTTGATAAAAAAGGGGATGGTTAGCATTTTTACCTAGATATCATCCATTTTAAGAACTTTTTAAGAGAGAGGTCAGATTTATAGAAAAGGTATTTAATACTTATAAAAGGCAGAGTCTCTGCATGTAGGTCAAGAGCGATCTCTCTCGTGGTATTGACCTTTGGTTCTACCGACTAGCTGGTCAGGCATATATGGTCGTCGGTTGTACATTTATATAGCTTGTGATTCGATTTTACCATGTAGATCAGCACATACGGATATGACAACCTACATGGTAAAAAATGTGTACTTAAAGTTTTCATCGATCGGATTGACAGTTATCAGGATAGCACCTTGATCATCGACTGATTTAGCGATTACAAGAAATTGCCTCGATTATCTTCCGTTTCAAGTCCTTCTGCTTCAAGATCCTGATCATTATGATCGAAATCTTTATTTTCATTATTATTTTGATCAGAGAAATCTCTTTCTTCCAAAAATTCATCTTGGTCTTCTTCTGGAAATTCGCTCGGTGTATCTTGTCCAAGATCATCTTTTTCCTCAACCGGCAACTCATCGTCAGGTTCTATTTCTTCCAGTTCATCTTCATCTTGCTCAGGAAGTTCCAACGGATCTTCATCATCGGGATCAATGTCACTTTCATCAGGACGCTGATTTAATGGATCGATGGGGTCAATTAAATCATCACGATCTCTGCGATCATCACGATCCTCATCCTCTAAAGCGTCTTCATTCAGTCCTGAATCTTGATCATCTGCTTCGTCCGGTACAAAATTTGGATCCTCTAACTCCGGATCAGGATTGGAGGATGGATTTTCTGCCTGCTTTTGCTCGCGAAGATCGTTTTCATTGTTAGCAGATCTGTTCGGGTCGGTATTGGTAAGAATTGGTACAATAATAAGACCTAGTCTTTTTGTTGCTGTTGTTTTATTTAAGTCCATAGTTCTAATTTTTTTATGATGTGATTTGTAAGAAGAACAGCTTTCAGAATGAAATAGTTGGTTCGTTAAATACCTGAAATATTGGAGAAGTACGCAGGTGATTTGCGAGAAAAGGGTAATGGCATAAAAAAAGAATGCAAGGTCATCTTGCATTCTTTTTTATGTACATGTGCTCAATATCAGCACAATAAAGGCAATTTTTTAAAGGAAGTCATCTTCCTGTTCAAGTTCATCCTCATCAGGTATTTCTTCTAAAGGATCGGGTTCCTCAAAATCGTCATCATAGAGTTCTTCATCTTCCTCCAGTTCGTCGTCATCCTCGGGACCTCTGTTTCGTATTGTTGCTGTGTTTTCGTTTGCGAAAGATTGATTCGCATTTCCCAAAATTGTTGCAATAATAAGACCTAGTCTTTTATTCGTTGCGTTTTCTTGTAGATTCATCATCATGATGCTTTTTTAGCTCTATAATTGATTAACAAATGACATTGCTAAATTGTTGTGTCATTACGACTTTAAAAAGGTAAAAAATAGCTGCAATAAAATGAAGATAGGTGATTTGATATATTTCTGTTTATCTTCGGTACCTAAGGGAAGGCTAGGGCTATGATGGATGATTAGGTTCCAATACTTTGATTATTCATTTCAAGTGCTACAAGCGACAATAAAATGTTTTTTATGACAACTACAAGTCCACAAATTGGAAACGATAATTACGCGGAGCTTTCGGATGAAAGGATCCTATTGAGAAAAGTTGAAGCAACGGATATTCCAGCTCTTGCTGCAATATCTTTTTATGACGGCATCCAGGCTTCGGACATCGCGATGGCATTTGCTATGCAAACAAAGATTGATCAAGATATCCTGAATGGAAATTCATTTCACTGGTGTATAATTGACCGGCTTAGTGGACAAGTGGTTGGCACGTGCGGTTACTACCGGGGGTTGGAAAGTGGGGAGGGGGAACTGGGTTGTGTCTTGTTATCTCCGTTCCGTGGAAAAGGATACATGTCTCATGCGATGCGGCTGGCAATTACATTTGGTCAAAAAAGCCTCAGATTAGGTCGTATATGGGCAGTGACAACGAAGGGAAATTTGCAAGCGATAAAACTATTAGAACGTTTAAACTTTATAAAAACTGCCGATCACGATGATGAGATTGAATATGAATTAACTAATTTATTAAAATAGTACGAGCTAAGCGCTGTCTTAAACACGCTTTACTACTATTTATATAAGGGTATTGATCGATTCTTCTTTCAATACCCTAGTTAAAATGAAAAATTGTAATTGTCAATTAGCGATATCCTAAAATTTGCAGCAGCTGATCGCTCGTCTGTTTTTCTGAAAATGTTGTAAATTCAAGTTCATCGTTGTCGCTATGATCAATAATAATATGTTTTGGAGATGGAATCAAGCAATGATTGACACCTCCGAATCCACTTAATGCTTCCTGATATGCGCCTGTATGCATAAATGCCACAAACTGTTCCTGATCTGAGTGAGGCAGCATAACGGTTTTATGTTCCTTGACATTCGGATAGACATCTGCACTATCGCATGTTAAGCCCCCTAGGATAAAAGGTCTATTTTCTTCCTGGAGATTATTCACGGCAAATACCGGATATTCTTGCTGTATGGCCCATGTATCCGGGAGATGGGTAATAAATGAACCGTCAATAATCCCCCAATTTATCTTTTCACCCTGTTTTTTCTCCTGTATTTTGAAAATAGTTGTGGTTGCTTCAGCGACGGTGTATTTACCAAATTCGGTCACGATATCGGGTTCTGGCACACACTCTTGCTGACAGATGCCTAAAATCGTTGAAACGATACGTCTCACTAAATATGGAATGTCAAAATTTTCATTTGCAGTACTCTGAAAAGGCATACCTCCGCCGATGTCGAGTGTCGTTAAATGAGGATTTAATCTTTTTAATTGGCAATAGAAGCGAACGATCGCTTCGAGAACGTCCCAATATTGATCATCAGAAGACAGTCCATTTTCATTAAAAAAATGCAAAGTGGTCAAGGTAATCTGCTGGTTATGTTTAATATCTCGCTGATAGCAGGTGATAATATCTTCCGGAGATAAACCAAATCTGGATTCTTTGGGATAAGCGCTTAAAAAACTAAGATTGACTCTAATACCGACATTCAGGCTTGTATTGCTGTTTATGTTGTTGCAATAATAGATCAACTCGCTAGGACTATCGACCATCGGGGTAACTGCACAGTGGTTCTGCTTGATCAGCGACATAATGCCCCGTTGATAATCGGAAGTCTTATAACCATTGCATATAATTTTAGTTCCCTTTTTCACATGTCCATCTTCAATAAGCGACTGTATTAAATCAATATCGTAAGCGGAGGAAATCTCAATACCAATATCCGCTTGCAAGGCTTTTTTGATGATATGCTGGAAATGTGAACTCTTTGTACAGTAATAGTACGTATAAGTTCCCTGGTAAGATGTTTTTCTAATGGCCTTATTAAAATTTGACTTCATTTCATCGATCTTCTCCAGAATGGAAGGAAGATAGGTGAATCGTAAAGGCGTACCCTGTTTCTTGGATAGTCTGAATAGATCTATGTCTCTATAAAATAATTTAAAATCTTTTATATCGAATGCATTAGGCAGATTAACCTCCTGATGGATCAATAGTTTTTCTTTCATTCACAAATACCTGTTTTTAAAAAATAATGCGAATATATCACAAATCTAAGCGTCACTTAAGGTAATAAATGTATAATAAATAGTACTTTCTAGGGTTTGTTTTTTATGTTGCCACCGAATCTCTTTTTTAACTCAATGTGTCAAAAATATTTCCAAATGTTTATGTTTTTTCCAATTAAGCTCCTTAAGTTTGCCTGCTGTTATATAATTTGAAATGTCAATAAACAAACAGAATAAATGGATTATTCCTGTCATGTCTTTTTCAGCAGGAACTATTGTTGCTAATGTCTATTATAGTCAGCCTATTTTAAGGAATATTGCTGAAAGCTTAGGGAAATCTGAAAATGCCGTGGGTAAAATTGCGGTGCTTGCTCAGCTGGGTTACGGATTAGGGATGTTTTTCTTACTACCCTTAGGTGATAAATTAAATCGTAAAAAACTGATTTTAAGCATTTGTCTCACTCTTATCGTGATGCTTCTAATACTTGCGAATACTACTAATTTTACGTTATTGCTTGTCCTTAGTTTTATTATCGGTGTTTGTTCTACACCTGCACAGATAATTCTTCCTATGTCGGCAGCTTTGGGTAAAGAAAACCGGGGTAAAAATGTCGGTATTGTATTCAGTGGCATCCTATGTGGAATTTTGGGTTCACGCTTATTGAGCGGGGCTTTGACTGATCTATGGGGGTGGCAAAGTGTATTCCTCTGTTCAGCAATTTTGGTATGCATAAGCAGTTTATTACTTTTTTTCCTTTTACCCGAGATGCCTGCTAAATTTAAGGGAAGTTACTTTGGCTTACTGAAATCAACGATTTCACTGATAGGGCAGTATAAAATACTTCGACAGGCTTCTTTACTGGGATCTTTCACTTTTGGGGTGTTTTGCTCTTTTTGGACTACGTTAACCTTTCATCTGAGTGAAGAGCCATTTCATTATCCTGCATCTACCATTGGCCTATTTGGTCTGATCGCTATAGGAGGTGCGCTAGTTGCACCCTATTTTGGGAAAATGGCGGATAAAGGCCAAGTGTTTAAAAACTTATATCTTACCGTAGGGATGTTGTTCTTGAGCATTTTGGTGATGTGGTTTTTCCCACATTCGATCTGGGTTTTGATCATTGCTATATTTTTCCTGGACATCGGTGTTCAGGCCACTCAGATTACAAATTTTACCCGGATCTATTCGTTGGATGAACAAGCGCATAGCCGCCTGAATACGGTGTATATGACCACTTATTTCATAGGTGCCGGAACAGGTACCTTCTTCGGACTACTAAGCTGGTCGTTAGGAGGGTGGGATTTTGCGCTCTCGCAAATGCTGATCTGGAGTGCTATAGCTTTAGGCATTGTTTGGTTATCGAGTAAAAATAAACTTTAAAATACGGTGTATCTGTTACACAAGGCAACCCTTCAGAGATAATTTGAGGGGTTGTTTTATTTAAAAGATCGATTCCACTACAACAGGTCCGAAAAGTGTGCCGATGCATCTGATTTGAACCCGTTAAGATTTAAATAATCCGATGTAATATGGCGTGTGTGGGTGTATTTTCTTAAAGATGCGATAATTAATGTAAAATTTTATTTTAAATTTCCTCATGATAAGAAAAATTGTTTATGTTTGCTTTATAATGATTTATGGTGCGCAGGCACAGAATCTATAAAAAAAACGATATTACCAAAACCATTATAGAAAAGAACCCCTCAAATCGCTATAGAATCCAATTCTATAGCGATTCTTTATTTGGTACCCGTTAAGAACAGTATGGATAAGCGCTGACATGCTTTTTGAACATTCATTTAAAATCATATTAAATATTTATGGCGCTAATTTAAAGTGGTTTATGTGTTTTACTTATTCTTGATGAATGAGTATCCTTTCTAAAGTAGCAAATCGAGCGTACCAAAAACTGCTATTCCAGTAATTATTGTCCAAGATATCCAATCTTTAAACTCATTTTTTTGATGTCTGAGATAGAGGAGGTGCAATGCAAAATGTAAGATCGCAAAAATATCAAATCCCATGATGAAATTTTCTGAGGGTTGCGTAAGTCCCCATATTAAGAATAAAAAAAGTGGGATATGAGCCAGTATAAATATAGGATATCCCCAACTTTCCTTTAGCAGTGCTAACCCGGGGAAAATACGCCACTCCTTACAACGTACGGCATCCATTTCGTGCATAAAAAAAAGTACAAGTGCGAGATAAAAAAAAGAATGTGCGATCATATTATACATTAAGTTGTGCTTATCCATTTATGAAAAATAAGCTTATCAAATATAAGGGCTTACTTTAATATGAGAGCATTTTAGAGTAGTAAAAGTATAATCCTGTTAGCTGTTGTAAACAGATTGTTTATGTTATTGTGGTAATTCCATTTATATTCAATTTAATACGACATAGATAGATAATAAGTTCCCTAAAAAGATTAACGCTAAAGTCTAATTTTTTTAATTCTGTCATCAAAAAAAATGAACATCCGATAGAACAATAATGGGATCATGCTGTTTTTATAATCTGAAATTATAACTTAAATTAAATGACCATGAAAAACAAGATTCTTTTCGTATTATGCTTATTGACAGGCTTAATGTTTATCAATGCCGGCTTGGATAAATTTTTTCATTACATGCCTATGCCGAAGGATATGCCTGAGAAAATGATCAACGCAGGAAAGGCATTTATGGAAATCGGCTGGTTAATGCCACTGGTGGCGTTCGGAGAGATCACAGGCGGTTTATTATTGATCTTTAGTACAACGCGAGCGCTGGGAGCAGTTATTCTAACGCCAATTCTGACCGGTATTTTGTTATCGAACATCACTACCGCACCATCAGGTTTACCTATTGCGCTTGTTCTGGCTGCAATTGTTCTTTGGGTTATCATCGAAAACTGGCATAAGTATCTTCCTATGCTCCGCAAGTAGTAAAATAAGAGTCTATTTGTGTCTTTATATGTTGATATCCCGATCAAAAGGCACAAATAGCTTTTCAGCAAGCTTGATTAACCGATATTTCCAGCAATACGGTTATATATATGTTCAAATTTGACCGCTATCTCTCGACCGATATACATGCGTTTAGCGCTGGCATAAGGTTGATACTGATGCTCCTGTAAAAAGGCTTGTGCGGCTATATTCTCTTTCGGTACGACCACAGTTGTCTTTGTTTGTAAGTGAAATTCCGTAAGTTCCTTACCTGCAGTTGGATGAATAGCTATGATTAAACCTTCCCCGAAGGTCGGTAAGTAATATCCTGCAAGGGAACCATCGATGACATAGAGGTAAGAAGACGCTAAATGATCTTCTAGCTCCCAGGCTCTATTTTCTCCAGATACCAAACTGTCCAATGCCAGCATTTGATCTTTATAGATCGCATTGTAGCTGCTGATATGCGGATTAGCGACTTGGCCTAGAGGAATAGTGACATCCTTAAAAAAGAGATATTCGGTATCTGTGATGAAACCGATACTTTCGTATACAGTTGCTCCCAGATCTGTTGCGATCAATTGAATACTAGTACAATTCTCCGCTTTTGCCGTTGCGATGAGCTGTTGTGTCATCAGCTTTCCATAACCTTGTTTTCGATGATCGGGATGAACAATAATATGTCCAAGCCAAGCAACATCTTGATGGACGATAACCGATCCTATAGCTACGATTTCTTGATTTTCAAGAAGCTTGATGGGGATACCGTATTTTTGATTGACATAATATTCAAATTTGGGTATTATATCATGCCAGCCCTCAGGTTGTAAGTTAACAAGCTGTGCGAAATCACTTGATACGATCGGTTCGAAACTTAAATTGCTCATTTGCGTATACAATTTTTGCGGTTTTAATTAAACGAATGTAATACTTTAAATTTATTTCAAAAAGCAGCGCTTTTTTTTGATGACGGTTTGATTTATAAAAATGGGATGAGCGTGTCAGGTATAACTCGCAATTTCAGATTAGGGCTGGATTTCTTCATATTAAAGAACGATTAGAATAGCGAACAGATTTCGTTCAAGAATAATATATTCTCTACCTTTGGCTCTTTAGGCAAGAAAGTCCAGGTGGCTTTCCTGCATTTAAATTTTGCAAATATGACTGTTTTAACGTTTACACTCATTATGCTCCTTGGAGCCATATGTGCAGGTATTATTGGTTCGCTTTCCGGGCTTGGTGGTGGAATTGTAGTAATACCTTTGTTGACTATTCTGCTTGGAGTAGATATCCATTATGCGATAGGAGCTGCTTTAGTTTCCGTAATTGCGACATCTTCGGGATCTGCCGCCGCATATGTTAAGGAAGGGATCGCAAATATGCGGCTCGGCATGTTTTTAGAGATTGCGACTACTGCAGGTGCTGTTGTCGGTGCACTTATCGCAACATCGGCTCCCAGTTCGCTTATTGCCGTATTATTTGGTCTAGCTTTAATCTTTTCTGCGGCAAACTCGCTCCGGAAAAAAGAAGAACATATCGTAGAGCAGTCCAGTAAGCTGGCGATCAGCCTCAAGCTACCTTCTACCTATCCAGTAGTAAAGGGCACAGAGGTGTCTTATGGCACAAAAAATGTCATCGGCGGATTTAGTATGATGGGACTTGCCGGAGTGCTTTCGGGTATGCTGGGAATAGGATCGGGGGCTTTTAAAGTAATCGCGATGGATACCATTATGCGTATACCCTTTAAGGTGTCGACCACAACGAGTAATTTTATGATGGGCGTGACTGCTCTAGCAAGTTGCGTGATTTATCTTCAGAAAGGGTATGTTGTCCCTGATATCTGTCTTCCGGTCATGATTGGTGTCCTAATAGGCTCGATGATCGGTTCCAAGATATTGATGGCGACAGATCCAAAGAAATTAAGAGTATTTTTTGCTTTTATTATTTTCTTCTTGGCTTTTAACATGATTTATAACGGTATTAAAGGAAAATTCTAATGCAGATTACAGATAAAACGATACAAAGAATTATTGGAGATGTCTTAAAATACGGCGTAAGAACAGTATTGGCGATCAGTACCATCGGCGGATTGATCTTTCTTTATAACCATGCGAATGAACAGGCTGATTATGCCCGATTTACAGAAAATGATCGAAGTATTATTGAAGTTGTATCGGATGTTTTCAGTGGAGTCATCAACATGCAAGGGCGTTCGATTATATTTTTAGCGATCATCATTCTTTTTTGTACCCCATTGATCCGATTATTACTTTCATTGGTCAGCTTTATCATCGAGGGTGATAAACTATATGTCTTCATCACGACGCTAGTGCTGATCATAATTGCCTTTAGTATGTATTTCGGATTCGGACATTAACAACTTTGAAAAATTCTGAAATGAATTTTTTCAAAATATAAAATGAAAAGTTCTCCAAAACGGAGAACTCTTCTATATAAAGGGTACTTAATTGTCTATTTTCTAGCCTTTTTTATTTTTTCTTCTATAGGCATATCCAAAATTGCCATAAGTAATAAGTAATATCCTTTTTTTAATCCTAATTTTTTCAAGTTTCCATCTTGCTTTTTCATGATTGATAATTTTTTAGTGCTTACTAGATATAACTATGGGATTATTTTCAAAGCATATGCCATTTTCTTGTCATGATACGAAGAAGCGTATTTTTTTTGCGCCATTTACGTATTTAGATTTCAGCTCGGTTATTTATACCTGACGCATGTACGATTTATCGCTTTATTGTGCGCTATTCATTACAATTTTATAACAAAAAGTTTTCATTAACAGTCGATTATTGCTTAAAATAATGCTAAATTGCTAACAGTATTTTTATAATGTGTATTTACCTATTATCTTGTAACTCCGATGATGCTAAACTATTGTAAATTCTTGACTACCTGCTTGGCCGCTGTCCTTATTTTTTCGATGAGCGCCTGTGATAAAGAAGATATGGGGCAAAAAACAGCATTATTTAGTCCAGACTATAAGAGTATCCAGGTCAATACTGGTTTTGTGGACAATGGTATTGAAATCAATGCTAAAGAATGGTCCGTAGCCTATGTTAAAGATGCGCTTTCAGGAGAAATACTTCAGGATATAAATGATAATCCAGTTGTCTTAAATGCTGCAGGTACTGTTGAAGTGGCCGGTGGCTGGTTGAAATTGGAGAAAATAGCAAGTAGTCATCTGCTTAATCTAACATTAAAAGAGAATTTCAACGCAGAACCCAGAAAGTTTGTAATCGGAATAGCGGCGAATGGAGCGGAAGATGAACTTTCTTTTACTCAAAGCAGAGGTGCTGGTTATGAGATTGTGAAGAAAGAAATCATAGAAGTACCTGGAAGCCGGAAAGAGTTTACAAGTGATGAAGGCTGTTATACCATAACGCTTTCTAACAATACCTCCACGGCAAAAAATATGGAGACGGTAGCCATCTTTAAAGACGTCAATTACATGTCCGAGTTCAGTAGTACTGATGAAGACGCTTTTAAATGGATAAATGCTCAAGATTCACTTATATTCATGGGTGAAATCTTGAAAGACGGGGCAACATACTGGTCGAAACAAGTACCATATAAAGAAGGGAAATTTTTTGAACCTTATATAAATTCTGCAAGCAAACAAACGTTATTAGTACAGCCGTATTCAAATATTCAGGTCAAGGGAGAGATCAAATACCTTACACGGGAATGCCAATATACGTTTACGATTAAAAATCAATCTTCTGGGCATTTATTTGATGTATCGGGCACCTGGAAGCAAAAAGTACCGCTATTGCCAATTACAAAGATTTTTTAATGTTCCTCAACAGGGACATTTTCATTTTGTTTTTTAAACATTGCGTTTCTATACGCTTCACCCCATTTTGCAATTTCGTCGATAATAGGTTCTAATGTGCGGCCGTATTCGGTCACTTCATATTCAACGGTAATGGGTTTTGTATTCATAACCGTACGGCTGATAAGGTGATTCATTTCCATGTCCTGTAATTCCTTCGAGAGCATCTTAGCAGCAATACCATCTACTTCACGCAGCAGATCCATGAATCGCATCTTTCCGCCTTCCATCAATGTTCCCAAAATATGAAATTTCCATTTTCCGGATAAGATTTCCATAGTATCTGTGATCGCAATAATCCGGGCTTTACATCCTGATCTATTGTTTATGGTTGGATTTTTCTTCATGATCTTTTATTACAATACAAAATTACGGTGTAAAATTACGGAAACGATTATTGGTTTCCTATAGGAAAGTAGTTTCAAAAAGGAAACCAATAGCATTTGTATACTAATCCTATGTTATTTTTGCACAAGATTTATATAATTAATAATTTAAAAATGAAAAAAATAGCAATCTTAGCAGTATTCGCTTCTGTCATCTTAGCTTCATGTGGTGGTTCAAATGGTGATAAAGCTCAAACAGGAACAGAGCAACAAGTTGCCGAACAAAAAGGTGCAACTTTTGCAGTTGATACAGCAGTAAGTTCAATCAAATGGAAAGCATATCACAAAGGTGGGTTTGATCCAAGATTTGGTACATTGAAAAGTGAAGGTACTGTATCTGTAGAAGCAGGAGCGATCACAGGTGGATCATTTGTTATCGATATGAATTCAGTGACAACAGACAAGAGTGCGGTTGATCCTGCAAAATCAGGTGGTAAAACTGCAGCTGATTTAGATGGTCACTTAAAAACGGGTGATTTCTTTGAAGTGGAAAAATATCCAACAGCTAAATTTGAAATTACAGCAGTTACAGCTTTTGATGCTGCTAAAGACAAAAGTGTCATTGCGGATGCAACAAACATTATCAGCGGTAACTTAACAATCAAAGATAAGACTGTGAATGTTACTTTTCCAGCAAAAGTTAGCGTAACGGATAATGAAATTAATGTACAATCTAAATTCACAATCAACAGACAAGACTGGGGATTAGCGTACGGTACTGAAGGTGATCCTAAAGACTGGATGATCTCTCAAGAAGTAGATATGGAGCTGAATATCGCTGCAAAAAAATAATTTTATAAAAACACGCTTTAAAAAATTAAAGCGTGTTTTTTTTACTGCGAAGTAGCTATACTGCGCGGTCAATAGGTCGGACCTTTTCAGGGCTTAGCGGTATCTTATGCTGTTTCGATATTGCATGAAATTTGACTACATAAACCAAATAAACCGAACATGAAGAACGAGTCTAACCATAATCCACTTTTGTGCGATCCTGAAATAGGTAGCTGTGAAATGCCAGTTTTAGCGTATGAATCAGCAGCAGTACACCCTCTTGAACAAACAGATAAACCCCTTAAAGTCATTTATTTCACAGATCCCATATGTTCTTCCTGTTGGGGAATTGAACCACAATTGCGGAAACTAAAACTTGAATATGGTGATTGCTTATCCATGCACTATCATATGGGCGGTTTACTGCCCGACTGGAACTATAACAGTGGGGGAATTAGCAAACCTAGTGATGTCGCCGGGCATTGGGACGAGGTGAGTATTTATTATGATATGCCGATTGATGGTGATATCTGGTTCGAAGATCCTTTAGACTCTTCTTATCCGCCTTCTATTGCTTTTAAAGCAGCACAATTGCAGGATAATGATCAAGCTATTCTGTTTTTAAGAACATTGCGAGAAATGGTTTTTTTACAGAAGAAAAACATCACTAAATGGGAATACATAGCTGCGGCGGCAAAAATGGTCGGGTTAGATGAAGTTCAATTATTGTCAGACTATCAAAAATCAGCGCCTGTTCAATTTGAAGAAGACCTTAAATTGGCGAGAACATACGGTGTAAGAGGTTTTCCAACACTTTATTTTGAGGATATGCATGGAAATCGCGAGATGGTGTATGGCGCGAAACCTTATGCTTTTTATGAAGCCGCAATTTTAAAATTAAATCCGACAGCTATAAAAGGAACTTATCGTCAGGACTGGAAAAGTATTTTTTCTACATACAATTCGCTGACTGCTAAGGAATATGCTGTACTGACAGATACGCCAAGATCAGCAAGTGAGGAACTGTTGAACGAACTTATCGCAAATAAACTGTTGCAAAAAAGCACAACAAAAAATGGTGCTATCTGGCATCTGAACATCTCGTAGTCATTCTCAGAACAAGGTACTACGTTGTGTATGGCGTGATATAGCGTTTTAAGCTAATACTTGTGCTGTGGATGTCGAAGAACGGAACTATTTGATCGGATTGGGATCGCACAGTCGCAGGTATAACCTGCTAGCAGACTGAACCAATTAAGATAACGTACGATGTTTTTATATAGGCAGGATTTTAGTGCATAAAAACCTGTTTATATAAAAAGGGCTTAAATGAGGTTTAGAAAATTATCCCGATACTGCCGTGGCTGCAGGCCTATGACACTCTTAAACTGCTTATTGAAGTTGGTTACTGAAGGATAGCCGCATTCGTAGCTGACTGTTTCTATGGAAATACTATCGTCTTTTAATAGTTTGCAGGCGTAGTTTACTCTTATTTCCTTCAAAAAGTCCGAAAATGATTTGTTGAGGCGTGTCTTAAAGTATCTGCTAAAAGAGGTACTGGTCATATTTGCAATTTCTGCAACTTTCTCCAGACGGATCTGCTGATCAAAGTTTTTAATCACGTAGTCATAGACCTTGTGTATCCGCTCGGTTTCGGCCTGTTTATAATTTATGGCTTCATCAAACTCATTGATGTAACGACAGTCTGTGGACAGCACTAAAGTGTCCAATATTTTCAATAGGAGAATTACGCTTTCCAACCCATCCTTATGTAATAATTCAAACATCATCCCTCCAATAATATCTCTAGTTTCCCCCGTTATTTCGACCCCGAGATTGCTGGTGAGAAAGAACTTTTTGAGCCTGAAAAATTCTTCCTTACCGTAGATTTCTTCAGCAAAGAAATTGTTATGAAAGTAGATCACTATAACCGACGTATCGAGCTGACTGTCCTTTTTAAAATAAGACAAATGATTTTTCCAGACATGGGGTAGATTGGGACCAATAAATACCATATCGTTTGCATGAAACGGTTGCAAACTATTGCCTACAATTCTGTTTCCTTCCCCTTTTATTACGTACGAAAGTTGAAATTCCGGATGTGCATGAAAGGTTGGATCAAAATGAGGTTCATTGATTTGTTTTATCGAAAAAGTTTTATTCTCTGGAATAAGCGATTTTGAAATAACTCTCTTATCTAGCATTATGATTTCAGTTTATTGGGGTAAATATAGTTAAAAATGATACAATATGTCTGAAACTTGATAAAAAAGCTAAGTTCCAAGCTACTTCATATCTCTATATTTGCTTATAACAATTATAGATAAATCCAAATTTCAACTAAATCATGAATAATATTTTAAGAGTTTTACTTTTATTTTTAGTGTTTTTGACCTCTTGTAGAGCTGATGAACCGAGAAGGGCAGAGGTACTATTTATTGGTGCTGGAAATAAGCAATCTTCTAATCAAGCGACCTGGTTATCGGTCGAACTTTTTAAATCGGGCATCAATCTAACCTATACCGACACCTTAGCAAGTTTAGAATTTGATTATTTAAATAAGTTTGATGGGGTTGTCTTATTGGTGAATGAAAAAGAGCTCAGTGAAGAAAAGGAGCAGGCATTAAAGAAATTCCTGAAAGAAGGAAAAGGGGTTGTGGCCTTGAACTCGTCTGCTAATTCATTTCAGAATTCCGAATGGTATACCAACTTGGTACAAGGTGGTTTTACCGACGCGGGTGATGGGCAAGCAATTGTTACAATAGAAAACGCCAAACATGTACTGGATTCATCCATTAACACCATTCAGGTTAACAATGAAAAATACATATTCAAGAAAAAAACAGATCAAACTGTTATCGGTAGCGCTGCGATAGATGGTTCAAAACAAAACTACATCTGGTATAGTGAGGAAAACGGCGGTCGTTTTTTATATCACGCGTTAGGTAAGCATGATGATACCTGGAAAAATCATCAGTTTCTAAGAACGGTCAGCAGTGCGGTCTGGTGGTCACTTGGAGAGCAGGTTCAAAGTATGGTGAATAAATTGGCTATTCCGAATGTAAGCATATATCCCGATTCCATATCCGATTTTACAGCACGTTATGATGTTCCTAAAGTGCAGGATCCGCTTAGTCCAGAACAGTCGATGAAACTGATACAGAAACCTGTGGATTTTGAATTAAAACTTTTTGCCGCGGAGCCCAATATTACCAATCCGATTGCGATGAGCTGGGATGAAAAAGGCAGATTATGGGTCATTGAAGCTGTTGATTATCCAAATAGTTTTGAGGAGGTGAAAGGTAAAGGAAATGATCGCATCGTCATCTGTGAAGATACCGACGGCGATGGTGTTGCTGATAAATTTACGGAATTTGCTAAGGGCTTAAATATTGCAACAAGTTTAACTTTTGCCAATGATGGTGTTATAGTGGCCATGGCTCCCAATTTTGTTTTCTTAAAAGATACCGATGGTGATGATGTGGCCGATCATGAAGAAATCATTATGACCGGTTGGAGCAAAGGAGATACGCATGCCGGTCCATCAAATCTGCAATACGGATTTGACAACAAAATCTGGGGTGTTAACGGATATGCAGGTTACAATGGTATTGTTAACGGTGAAAAGCATATTTTCTCTCAAGGTTTATACCGACTTAATCCAGATGGTTCGGATCTGGAGTATTTAGCTACAACCAGCAATAATACTTGGGGTCTTGGTATTTCGGAAGATAATAATGTCTTTGTATCCACGGCAAATAACACCCATTCTGCTTTCTATTCGATGCCGGAGAAGTATCTACAGCGACGTGTTGACAATATTCCTGGCGCTAATCCAATCAATTCAATCCAAAAAATTGACGGGCATTATGAGGTTCATGCTTTAACACCAAACTTAAGACAGGTGGATGTTGTCGGCGGATTTACATCAGCGGCAGGCCATCAGATGTATACCGCACGGGATTTTCCACAGTCTTATTGGAACAGTGTGGCCTTTGTAGCTGAACCTACGGTAAGATTATTACATAACGCAATTATTGAAAAAGATGGTGCAGGTTTTAAAGAAAGAGACGGCTGGAATTTACTGGCAAGTTCTGATGAGTGGTTTGGACCTGTGCATGCTGAGGTAGGACCAGATGGTGCTGTGTGGGTTTTGGATTGGTACAATTTTATCATTCAGCATAATGTTTTTGTCCCGGCGCAAGCGCCATCAGAGAAAGTCCTTCCTTTTAAGGATCAGGTTGGAGGGCCCGGAAATGCATTTGAAAGTAATCTGAGAGACAAAAAGCATGGCCGTGTATATCGCGTTTTATATAAAAATGGCAAGCATAATGAAAGTTTCAAACTTTCAAAAGATAATCCCAAAGGACTTATCGAAGCTTTAAATAGTAAAAACAAATTTTGGAGAACCCATGCACAGCGGCTTTTAGTAGAGCGGAAAAATGCGGATGTTGAACAAGATTTGATTAAAATAATCAACAATAAATCGGTAGATGAAATTGGATTGAATGCACCTGCTATACATGCTATCTGGACTTTAAAAGGTTTGGGTCTTCTAACAAAGAAAGAAGTGAATGATGCATTATTAGCCGCATTATCGCATCCATCTGCCGGTGTGCGAAAAGCTGCTGTTCAGGTACTGGATTTAAATGCTAAATCTTTTGATCAAATAGCACAGTCTAATATTTTTAAAGATGAGAATCTCAATACTAGGCTTGCCGCTTTTGTTAAAATTGCAGATTCCGCTCCTTTTGCCGCAGTTGCTCCTGTATTAAAGGCGGCAATCAATGATCCTGTCAATGCAAAGGACAGGTGGTTATCTCCAGCTTTATTTGCGGCGATCCAGACCAACCATAGTCATATGTCGATGGTTGCTGATCAGTCTTCAACAAATACTTATCAACAAGCTGTAAACCAAGCGCTAGGTGAAGAAATTTATACACTTGGTAGAAAAAACCGTGTTCAGTTTTCACCAAATGTGGCTGATAAGAATATCACGATTGAAACAGCAGTATTACGCCGTGATCAGGATGCTTTCAAAGGATTAATTATTGGGCAAGGTGATGCAAAAAATGGCTTTGCTTTATACATGCAGGGTAATAAAATATATTGGGACGTATATAATAATGGTGAAATACAGCGTATAGCAGCTACAGACGGAATCGGAAATGGATTTAAAGTTAATGCGAGCATAACAGCAAACCAAGGATCTAGTCTTTATATCAACAACAAATTGGTCGGTAACATCAAAGAGGTCAAGCCGTTCAATAAACCACTGCGTGCATATCTGCGGTCGGGAGAAGATCTGGATGAATCTGTTGCGCTGACCAAGTACGAGCATGGATCTGAATTTATCGGAAATATCAGTGAGATCAAAGTAAAGCTTCAATTGAATGGGGAGCATGCGCATCACCATATGCAGCGCGCAAGTCCTGTGGAAGTGAATCAAAACGAGGCACCTGCTGAAGTCATTGTGATCAAAGCGGTAAAAGATATTATGCAGTATGATAAACGGTCCATTACGGTGAAAGCAGGAAGGCAGATTACTTTGATCATGGAAAATCCGGATGCAATGCCCCATAATTTAGTGATCATCAAACCTGGTACAACAGAGATCGTCGGTAAAGCGGCAGATGCCATGTTGCAAGCGTCTTCGGCAGCTGAAAAAGACTATGTTCCTGAAGTCAGTGAAGTGCTGTTTCATACCAAATTGGTAAATCCGGGGCAAAGCTATACGCTTAAATTTCAAGCCCCTAAAGAAAAAGGTGAATATCCGTTTATCTGTACATTCCCGGGACATTGGAGAGGAATGAACGGAATAATGAAAGTTGTGGAATAATATAAACGAAACATATGAAAAATAGAATGGTAATGCTATTACTTACTATAGTAGTAAGTAGTATAGGAACTTTATGTGCCAAAGCAAGTGTACATTCATTGCCTCATGCGCAAAAAAAGAAGAATATACTGGTTGTCGGTGGTGGTGGATCGCATGATTTTAATCGCTGGTACAAAATCGAGGATACACAGCTGATCAATACCATTGAAGGTGTACATGCGACCTATACAGACAATACGGATTCAATACGCTTTTATTTAAAAACGACAGATCTTTTGGTGTTGACCAATAATCAACCGATCCCAAAAGCTTCACAACTGGCGATTGAAAAGTTTATTGCACAGGGTAAACCGCTAGTGCTTCTGCATGCTGCAGTTTGGTACAATTGGCAAGACTGGCCTCAGTACAATTTGGAATATGTAGGTGGAGGAAGTAATAGCCATGAAAACTTCCAAGAATTCAAAAACCTGGTGGTGAATACGGCGCATCCGATCAGTCAAGGCATTTCTCCAGAATTTACATTCAAAGACGAACTGTATCGCCACCAACCGGATGCTGCCGGTAAAGGGATTGATGTACTGGTCATCGGTCAGTCTTTAGAAACGGCTAAAGTATACCCGGCTGTATTCACGGTCAATCATGATAAATCAAGAATAGTAGGAATTACATTGGGGCATGATGAGCACAGTCATCTGAATAAAGACTATCGCAAAATTTTAATCAATGCAATCCATTGGGCATTAAATATTTAAATCAACATAAAATAATCAAAATGAAAAAAATCACTGTCGTTATCGTAGGAATGGGTTTTGGAAAAGAATTTATTCCCATTTATCAAAAGCATCCCCATATTAAATCTGTCGGTGTTTGTACCAGAAATCCTGAAACACTGCGAGAATTAAAAGAAAAGTTCAATCTAGACGATGATTTACTATTTACAGATTTTAACGAGGTCATTAAAAGAGGTGATGTCGACGCCATCCATGTGGTGACACCTGTGCCGGAGCACGCAAAAATGACATTGGCATCATTAAATGCGCATAAACATACCGCATGTACCATACCGATGGCCATGACCGTGGCGGACTGTCAGGCTATCGTTGAAGCGAAGAAAAGAGTCAATAAAGTTTATATGATGATGGAGACAGCCTTATATACCCGTGAGTTTCTGTACGGACTGAAACTTGCTGATACGGGGAAATTAGGAAAAATACAGTTTGTTCGCGGTTCACATATTCAGGATATGAGTATGGAGGGCTGGGCTGAATACTGGAAAGGTTATCCACCGATGCTGAATGGGACACATGCCATTTCGCCATTATTACGTATCAATAATACCATAGCGGAATCTGTGGTTTGCCACGGTTCAGGTCAACTAAGTGCTGATCTTGCTGCCCGGTATAATTCACCGTTTGCAGTGGAAACAGCCACCTTTAAGCTGAAAGATTCTAATGTGGTCGCCGAGGCGACAAGATCATTATTTGATGTTGTGAGACAGTACCGCGAAAGTTACGATGTGTATGGTGATAAAATGTCTTTTGAATGGGAGCAGTTACAGGATGAGCAACATGTTATATTCGACGGTGGTGAAAATGCCGTACGCATGGAGGCGCCGGATACAGACGATTTATTGATTCCGGAGATTGCAGACTTTACTAAAAGGGAAAGAATAGATGATCCAAATCATGTTTCATTTTTACAGGGAGCAGGTCATGGGGGTTCTCATCCACATTTAGTTCAAGAGTTTGTTGCAGCTATTGTGGAGGGAAGAGATTCTGCCGTTGATGCGGCCTTAGCGGCAAATTATACCTGTGCTGGTATCTGTGCCCATGAATCGGCGATGCAGGGTGGAGTCAGAATCGCAATCCCTTCATTTGATTAAATGTAAAGCTATGAAAATAGGAATAAGCTCTTTTGTATGGGTATCACCTTACACAGCAGATCATATTGATATTCTTTATAAAGCAAAGGATTATGGCTATGATGTCATGGAGATTGCTGTCGAAGATGTAGCATCAATTGATGTGAAGCAACTGAAGAAAGTGGCGCAGCGTATTGGTTTAGATTTATCTGTGAGCGGTGCATTTGGTACAGAAAGAGACATTTCAAGTGAACATAGCGCATACCGTAAAATTGGTCTTTCTTACATTAAAGATTGTATACAAATCGCTAATGAATTAGAAAGTCCAATTTTTGGAGGACCGCTTTATGCTGCTGTTGGAAAAACACGATTAGTTTCAAAAGAACAGAAGGAATTAGAACGGAATTTCTGTTTAGAAAATCTGCTTGAAGCAACGCAGTATGCAAAAGAACAAGGTATTGTATTGGCATTAGAGCCACTAAACCGCTTTGAGACAGATATGATCAATACAGTCGAGCAGGCTCTGGAATTGATCAATCAGATTGATGATCCTCACTTAAAGATCTTGCTCGATACATTTCATGCTAATATTGAAGAGAAAAGCATTTTAAAATCAATCCATCTTTTAGGGGATAAACTTGCTCATGTTCAGGGTAATGAAAATGATCGCGGAACACCGGGAACGGGACAGGTAGACTGGTCCGGAATACGCGATGCATTAAATGAAATCGGGTATCAGGGAAGTGTCATTTTAGAAACCTTCGGATCGCCTTCCAAAGAACTGGCCCGTGCGGCAAGTATCTGGCGTCCATTAGCAGAAAGTTCAGATATTTTAGCCCGGGATGGAGCGAACTTTTACACAGAAATTTTCAAAAATAATCCATTACAATTATGACCGCTACACAAGATATAATCCAGCCAGACAATCATGCTAAAAGTACCCTTTTTTGGGGTTGCTTTATTGTACTGGTGGCATCTGCCTTTGGTTTTGTTTTCAGATCCTTTCTTATGCCCACATGGGCAGTTATGTTTGATTTGAGTAAAACACAGCAGGGCGAAATCTTTGGTGTTAGTTTCTGGCCATTTGCACTGAGTATCGTTGCCTTTAGCTTAATTATTGACCGGATCGGCTACAAAAAGTCCATGATCTTTGCTTTTATCTGCCATTTGATTTCGATCGTGCTGACTATTTTTGCTACTGGTTACTGGATGTTGTATGCAGGAACCTTTTTCTTCGCATTAGGAAATGGTGCTGCCGAAGCTGTGATCAACCCCGTTGTCGCATCGCTGTATCCGAAAGAAAAAACCAAGTGGCTGAATATTTTACATGCCGGTTGGCCTATGGGCATTGCGATATCGGGTCTGTTAGGCATTGGCCTTTTAGCACTGGATATCAATTGGCGAATCGTCATAGGTTTTATTTTGATTCCTGCAGTCGCGTACGGCGCATTGATCATCAACCAAAAGTTTCCAGTAAACGAACGGGTCAAAGCCGGAGTTGGCTATTTGGACATGTTAAAAGAAGTTGGTGTTTTAGGAGCGCTGATTATCGTTGTATTATGTGTTTTTCAGCTGGGCAGTTTATTTAGCTGGGATTATAAATTCAATATTGTGCTCAGTATCGCCATTGTATCCATATTTGGTTATTTCGTGCGGTCGTGGGGGAAGAGCCTCTTTGTGCTGTTGCTACTGGCGATGGTTCCTTTGGCTACCATGGAGCTTGGTACCGATAGCTGGATTACCGATCTAATGACGCCAGAAATGAAAAAAATGGGTTTTCAAGGAGGTTGGGTGCTTGTATTTACAGCGGTGATCATGACTGTTTTACGGATGTACAGCGGTACAGTTGTTAAATTTCTGTCACCCCTGGCGCTCTTATCCATAAGTGCGCTCGTCTCTGCTGTCGGTCTGCAGTTATTATCCGTTTCTTCCGGGATTTATATTTTACTGGCAGCTGTTCTATATGCTTTTGGAAAAACCTACCTATGGGGTACGATGCTGGGAGTTGTTTCCGAACAATTTCCTAAAGGTGGCGCCTTAGCTTTAAATATTACGAGCGCAGTAGGGCAGCTCGGGGTAGGAATTATCGGCGCTGTTTTTCTGGGTTTTATACAGGACAGTAATATTGATAAAAAACTAGCTGAGTATGACCATATTCAGCAGACACATTACCATGAAAAACTGGTGACAGGCACGAGATCGAGCATATTCGGGGACTATAAAACGATTGATTATTCACACTTGTCAACGTTAGACGAAGCCAGTCAGCAAGTTGTGGAGCAGATGGAAAATAAAGCCAAGAAAGCGGCGCTATCCACTGTTTCCTTACTGCCGAGCGGTTTATTTGTCTTTTTTATATTATTAATTATTTATTTTAACAAGAAAGGAGGGTACAAACCAATAGATATCATTTAATTAAATATGCATCTTATAATTGAAAGACTATTTAAAGTGTTTTTACATTCACCTATTTGCAAAAACACTTAAACTTTATAACCAAAATAAATTTAAAATTATGATTAAGTTTTTCTTTAAGATTAATTTCCTTTTGAAGGTCTTTAATCTAAAAACAGACTATGCGCCTTATTTTTTTATACTCTCGAGTATATGTTCCATAAACCTAGCATATGCACAAAATAAAGACGTAAAAGGCTCGGTCAAAAGTTCGGATGGCACTCCCTTGCAAGGCGCGACAGTTTTAGTCAAGGGAACTACCGCTGGAACATCGACCAACAATACGGGGGTGTTTTCATTAAACATGAATCCGACTAATGCAACATTAGTGATCAGTCATAAAGGATATGAAACGAAAGAGGTCCAGCTCAATGCTTCTTCCCAGAACCTGGATATCACTTTAGTATCCAGTGCACCTGAATACATTGACGAAGTTGTCGTAACGGGTTTTGGACTAACGCAAAAAAAGGAATCATTGACATCTGCGATTTCAACATTAGGATCCAATGATATCAAACGATCCACTGCTTCAACAACTTCAGGAGCTTTGGTCGGTAAGATCCCGGGATTAAACTCACGGCAGTCGGATGGCCGTCCTGGCGCTGGTACAGCTTTACAGATCCGTAATATGGGCGATCCATTATATGTCATTGACGGTGTTCAAAAAGATGCTGGTCAGTTCAATAACCTTGACTTTAATGATATCGAAAGCGTTTCTGTACTAAAAGATGCATCGGCCTCTATTTATGGTGTACGAGCGGCCAATGGGGTTATTGTGGTCACAACAAAAAGAGGAAAAAGAAATTCCGCTAATACAGTCAATCTAATCGCTAATTACGGATTTCAGAATTTATCTACCTTTCCTAAAGCTGCAGATGCAGTCACTTACATCGAGAACTATATCCAATCGGAAACTGTGCAGGGAATCAAAGATTATAAATATTCGCGCACAGATCTCGAAAAATGGAAAGCGGGTACAGAAAAAGGCTATGTTCCATTTGACTGGTATGATTATATCTGGAAGACTTCACCACAACAGTATTATTCGGTCAATGCTTCTGGAGGCTCCGATAATATTAATTATTACTTCAGTGCAGGTCATATGAACCAAGAATCCATGATTGTTAATTATGGCGGTTTTAAACGGACCAATGTACAGATGAATGTGGATGCGCAGATTTCCAAAAAACTTAAAGTGGGCGCTTCCCTTAATGCACGTTACGAAAACCGTACGAATCCTGGAGTTCCCGGTGGTGACGATTATTGGTTGCCAATTTTTGCTACCTATCGTAATTTGCCAACTGCCAGACCATTTGCCAATGACAATCCCAATTATCCGACCTTAACTTCTACCGATCCAGGTACGAATTTCGCCTGGTTAAATTATGATCTATCTGGAAAATATACGGATACCTGGCGTGTTGCCCAACTAAATTTCAATGCAGAATATGATATCATAGACGGATTGAAAGCAAAGGCTTTGGTGGGGTACTATTATGCAAATCAAAAGCTGGATAACCATGAATATACCTACAAATTGTATGGATACGATGAAGCCAATGATACTTATCCGGTGATTTTTGAAAATAACAATCCATGGCGCGAAAGAAGAATGGGTCATGTTGAAGAACTTACGTCTAATTTCCAGCTGGCTTATACCAAATTAATTGATAAACATAATATCAATGTAGTAGGAGGTTTTGAAACGATTGTCCGTCATACGCCAACGACATGGGTACATTCCATTCCGACAGCCAACTCGTTGAACTTGATCGATTATGAAACCATGGACACCTATAACGATGATGGAAATAGGACAGAAGGTCGATTAGGTTATCTGGCCCGTATTAATTACGATTATGACAGTAAGTATCTGATTGAAGTTTCGGGTCGATACGATGGTTCCTGGAAGTTTCCTCCAGGACAGCGTTGGGGATTTTTTCCTTCGGCCTCATTAGGTTGGAGAGCCTCTGCTGAGAGTTTTTGGAAAGATAATTCCATTTTGAGTAAAATCAATGATTTTAAACTGCGTGCATCTTATGGTTTGCTGGGGGATGATGCCGTATCTGGTTATAGTGCATTTGATTACCTGTCCGGTTACAATTATAAATCCGGTGGATCTGTTATCGATGGTAAATATATCATCGGTTCACAGCCTAGGGGTTTACCGGTAAGGACACTTTCTTGGATCAGAGCGAAAATATTGGATATCGGGCTAGATTTTGCGATTGTCAATTCTAAACTGACAGGAAGTTTTGATTATTTCAGACGCATGAGAACTGGATTACCAGCTTCGAGATATGATATTTTACTACCATCGGAAGTAGGTTTTAGTTTACCCAACGAAAACTTAAATTCAGATATGCATAAAGGTGTTGAAGGGATGATCAAGTGGTCAGACCGTATCGGTGAATTGAGTTACAGTGTCGCTGCGAATGCAACTTACTCTAGATTTTACGATTGGAACCAGTATAAACCGAGATTTAGTAACTCCTGGAATGTGTACAGAAATTCAATCAATGAGCGTTTCGGTTACATCAACTGGGGACTGGAATCAGCAGGTCAGTTCCAAAGTTGGGAAGAGATCGCAAACTGGACAGTTGATAATGATAGACAAGGGAATAAAACTTTAAGACCAGGAGATATCAAATATGTAGATCAAAACGGTGACGGCGTTATCAATGGACTGGATGAGCGTCCTATTGGATACCGTGAAGACGCGACACCGATTTTGAATTTTGGTTTTAATTTTTCATTCGGCTATAAAAACTTTGATTTAGCCTTTGACTTAACTGGCGGTGGTCTGAATTCTTGGTACCAGGACAATGAGCAAAGAAATCCATTTCATGATGGGGGTAATAATGCACAATACTACATGGAAGACACCTGGAGACTTTCCGATATATATGATGCAAACAGTGAACTGATACCTGGGAAATACCCCATGTTACTGATCGGCAATACATCGCACAGTAATTATTGGAACAGTGATTTTTGGAAGCATAATGTAAAATACATCAAACTTAGAAATCTTGAGTTTGGATATTCCCTTCCGGAGAGTTTCCTGAAAAAAGCGAGTATCAAAAGAGCAAGGGTCTATTTTTCGGGACAGAATCTTTTGACCTTATCTAATGTAAAAGGTGTGGATCCGGAGATCAACGCAACAAGTGGTCTGGTCTATCCGACAACGCGGATCTATAATTTTGGTTTAAACCTGACTTTTTAATTAAGGCTGTTAATTTAAAATGATAAATATGAAAAAGTTATTCAGTAATAAAATTATATGGATCGCGCTGATCGGTTTACTATCTACCGGCTGCAATAATATACTTGACCAGGACCCGGATAAGATCATCAGTGATGAACAGGTTTTTAGTGATGAAATCATGATCAATTCTGTTCTGGCTAATTTTTATGGACGTGTTCACTGGGGACAAAATACAGCAGATTCGTACAGCTATACGATTTTGGATGAAGCGGGTAAATCTGATGGCGGTCCTGATAATATCCAAAACTATGGCGATGATTTATGGCGGGTGTATGACTATACGCTCATCCGGAGTATCAATCAGTTTTTAGCTGGATTGCGGAGTACAAATGCGCTCAGTATGACTAAGAAATTGAGTTATGAAGCGGAAGCACGCTTTTTAAGAGCCTGGGTTTATTTTAATATGGCCCGCGGGATGGGCGGTATGCCGATCGTGGGGGATGAGGTTTTTGAATATACCCCTGGAGATGACATTACAGCACTGCAATATGCGCGATCAACAGAGTCGGAGATCTATAGCTATATCATTAAGGAAATCGATGAGATCCATGCCAACTTGGGTGACAGTCCGACGATAAATGCGGGTCGAATAAATAAATGGGGAGTATTAATGTTAAAAGCAAGGGCTGCTGTATATGCCGGATCATTGGCGAATTATAACAATAAGATGCCCAATCCGATTAAAACAACAAATGGTGAAGTTGGTATCGCGGCGTCTGAGGCTCAGAAGTTTTACGAATTAGCACTTGATGCGGCAGAGCAGGTGATCAATGGCGGTAAATATCAGCTCAGCCTGAAGAAACCGGATGATCTAAGCCGGAATTTTTACGAAGCGATTAATCTCAAAGAGAACAATGTGGAAGTGATATGGGCCAGAGATTATAAATATCCGGGACAAACGGTAGAATTTACCAAGAATAATATTGCACCATCGCTGGCGGAAGATATTGACCGTGCATATGCAGGCCCGATTTTAAATTTAGTTGAAGATTTTGAATATATCAATGATCGAAATGGGGTTTTAAAAAATAAAGATGCGAACGGTAATTATATCTTCTATGATAATCCTTTAGCTATTTTCCAGGATAAAGATCCAAGACTAAGTGGTTCTATTATTTTGCCTGGATCGGTTTTTAAGGGTGAGGTGGTTACTTTGCAAGCTGGTCAGAAGATATTGCAGGGCGGGTCTTACGTAACTAAAATCGGCCAGCCTGGAACAAGTGATGCTAATGGTCTGATTACTGCGGCAAATGGGCCAATTACCTCAAACTTGCAATATGTCAATAAATCAGGCTTCTTTTTCCGGAAATTTTTAGATGAAAATCCCGGAGCTTCAACAAGAGGCCGTAATAGTGAAATGTGGTTCCCGCGGTTTAGATTTGCTGAGGCCGTCATGATCGCCAGTGAAGCGGCTTTTGAATTAAACAATATGGGTAAAGCACTAGGCTATCTTAATCAGATCAGATCTAGAGCAGGGTTAAAGGCATTAAATACGATGTCTCTAGCAGATATCGTGCAGGAAAGAAGAGTCGAATTTGCATTTGAAGATCATCGGTACTGGGATTTAAAACGATGGAGATTGGCCGATAAAATATGGAATGGATCTACGCAAAATCCAGATGCTATACAGTATGCTTTGTTTCCCTATAAAGTTGTAGCTCCGGGAAATGTTAATCATGGCAAATGGGTTTTTGATAAACAACCGTTTACAAATTCACCGAATCCGCGATTCTTCCAAATGAAGAATTATTATAATTTCATCAATCAGGACTGGATTAATAATAATCCTAAAATGGTTAGAAATCCGTATCAATAAAACTAAATCAAAGAATATGAAAAATATATTGATTATTATGACTGTACTGTCATTACTGTTTTCTGCTTGTGGTAAAGATAATTATGACCAACCTACTTCGACAATAAGTGGGCAGGTTAGCTATAAAGGAAAGCCGATTGGGGTCAGAGGGACAGGTGAGGTTGTTAAATTACAGCTTTACCAAGAAGGATTTGAACTCAATGCTCCAGTTCAGGTTTACGTAGGCCAAGACGGAAGTTTCAAGTCTAAAATTTTTGATGGCAAGTATAAACTAATCGCCACTAATAATAATGGCCCTTGGTTAAACAGTACCGATACCGTTCGATTTGAATTGAAAGGGAGCACGACTGTCAATTATGAAGTGACTCCTTATTACACCATTGAGAATGTAAAGTTATCCTTAGATGCCAACCAAAAGCTATCAAGCAGTTTTACAATCAACAAGGTTTTTGACAATGCAAGTGTCAATTATTATATGCTGCTGGTTAGCCGTACGGCCTTTGTCGATGATGCCACAAATATTTTCCGAAAGGATTATCAAGATGGTAAAATTGAGATCAGTTTATCAGAAGATCTCAGCCAGTTAAAAGAAGTGAGTGGAAGCGGACCTCTTTTTGCCAGAGTAGGTGTTCGGGCAAATGCTGGAGATCAAGCTGTCTATTCAGAAATAATAAAAATTAAATAGTTGATGCAGTGAAATTGTGTTAAAGACCTCATGATTCATGAGGTCTTTTTTTTCCTAAATTCTTCAGGTTAACTATCCTTATTCACTTTCCATCCATTTGATTTCTGCTGTATTTCCCACATTTTTCTGTAAATACCATCCTGTTCCACTAATGCTTCATGTGTTCCTTTTTCTGCAATACCGCCATTATTCAATACAATGATCTGGTCTGCATTTTTAATGGTAGCTAACTTATGTGCAATTACAATTTTAGCTTTTACGAGTTCCTGTATGGCATGCTGGATATAAATTTCATTTTCAGGATCGAGACTTGCTGTGGCTTCATCCAGCAGTATAATCGGTGCATTTTTCAATAAGGCACGGGCGATGCTGATGCGCTGTTTTTGACCTCCTGAAAGTTTACTGCCACCTTCACCCACCATGGTATCCATCCCTTTCGGAAATTCCCATACGAAATCCAGTATCTGTGCTTTATCCGCCGCATCAATGATTTCTTCTAGGGTTGCGTCGGGTTTACCAATTTTGATGTTGTTATAAACAGTGTCGTCAAAGAGATATACATCTTGAAATACTTCGCTGATAAGTGTATAATACTGATCTTGATGAATATTGCGAATGTCTATGCCGCCGATTTTAATAACGCCGGTATTGACATCCCAAAAACGGGCAATGAGCGAGGCAATTGTTGATTTTCCAGAACCGGAATGGCCTACCAAAGCGAGCATTGATTTTTCAGGAACAGTAAAACTCAGATTCTGAACGGTTAATTTATTTTGATAACCAAAACTAACATTGTCGAATACGACATCATATCGATTGGGGAGAGCTTCTTTTCCCGTTTCCATGGTCGGTGTTTCCATAATAGCAACAATACGGTTGAGACTTTCATTCATGTATCGAAGCACCAGATAATCGACCATGACCACTTTAAGTGGGTTGTATAAGTTATAGCCCATAATGAGGAACGTAATTAATACGGGAATGGTGATGGTATTGTTGGATAAATAGTATAATCCTAAAGCGACCATCAAAATAAAACCAATCTCGAAAACAATGCCTGCTGTGACAACAAACGGACCGGGAATAGCCTCCATACGGATACTTTTTTTTCTCAGATCTTCAAATGAATTTTCTAATCCCTTATGCTTCTCACCGGTTAATCCATAAGACTTTAAATGTCGTATGCCCTGTACATATTCTAAAAATTTTGCTCCAACAGTATTCCGGGCCGTTATTTGTTTTTTCCCTAATTTGCTGACGAAATAATTGGCCAAATATAAAAAGGGATAAATGAGTGGCAATGCTGCTAAAAGACAAAGCGCCAATCTCCAATCATAGATAAATAGGAAAATAGAAAGCACCGTGGTTCCAAAAATAGCAGAAGCCAGATTTCCAACGCTATGCCCAAAAATACCTTCAAAATTTGATACATCCTGTAGTACAATGGATGCAATTTCCCCTGGATCACGTTGTTTGAAGAAACCAAGGGAAAATTTCTGGATGCGATTTCCTAAGGCAATACGAAGTTTTGTGGACAGGTCATAGACCCATAAGTTGGATCTGACCATAGACTGCGATGCAATAAAAAATTGCACGACCAGCATGACAGCCATAAGACCTACTACCGTCCATATTTTATGTACATCGGGTTGAGGAGAAAACAATTCCCATATGATGACCAGTAAAATTGCTGATGGAGCGGCAATGAACAGGCTATGGAGTATTTCCCAAAGTATGATTTTACGCGTATCTTTTCTGTTAAAAGCGGTAACGTATTTTAGGTTCTTTATCATGTTTACTGATTTCTATTGTATGCTGTAATAAATTGAATGAATGATTGCCCTTATCATGTGAACGATGAGGCGGAATTTTATGAGGCGAAATTCCCCATGTGCACTAGATCATAAATTCCTTTGCTCTGGTATGGGCATTCCACATGCGTCCATATAAGGCGCTGTTTTCCAGTAATTCATCATGTTTTCCATTATCGATTAATTCACCATGATCAAAAACTAATATTTGGTCCGCATCTGTAATTGTACTCAATCGGTGCGCAATGATTAATACCGTCTTATCTTTGATCAACTGACTAAATGCTTGTTGTATTTTGATTTCGTTTTCGGGATCAGCGAATGCTGTTGCTTCATCTAAAATTAAGATAGGCGCATCTTTAAGAATAGCTCTGGCTAATTGAAAGCGCTGTTGCTCACCACCACTTAAATGTACACCGGATTGTCCGAATAAGGTGTCGTATCCATTGGGTAAGGTCAAAATTAAATCGTGTATCTGCGCCGCTTTTGCCGCATCTTCAACCTCTTCACGGCTTTTTTTCATACCCATACAGATATTTTCATATAGGGTATCCTGAAACATAAAGCTATCCTGAAATACGAATGAAACCAGACGCATGAGCTGTTCTGTAGGATAATCTCTGACATCAATACCGCCGATGCGTATTTCACCCTTGGTGACATCCCAAAAGCGGGCGAGCAATTGTCCGATGGTACTTTTTCCTGCCCCCGAAGGGCCGACCAAAGCTGTTATTGTTTTTTCAGGTACTGTAAAATTAATATTTTGAAGTCCCCAGTTTTTGTCTTGATAAGCAAAACTTACATGTTCAAATGTAATGGAGTAGTCGATAGGGGGCTGTATAACTGTATTTTCAAGTAAATGTTCTGTATACAGCAGTTCATCGATCTGTTCAACACCGCGATTGATGATGGATATTTGTATACCCATATTATTGAGGGCAAACAATGGCTTAATGTACCCTGTCCCTAAGATCAGAAACAATAGAAGCGTGGCTAGAGTTACACCATTTTGAAAATAGAGATAC
This sequence comes from Sphingobacterium sp. MYb388, assembly GCF_037479535.1. Lineage (NCBI taxonomy): Bacteria > Pseudomonadati > Bacteroidota > Sphingobacteriia > Sphingobacteriales > Sphingobacteriaceae > Sphingobacterium > Sphingobacterium sp. MYb388. The sequence continues at coordinate 143,443 of NZ_JBBGYV010000004.1, forward strand.
AGTCCGAGAGCCAATACCGGTAACATCGCATTGCTCGTGAAACTCATAAATATAGCGAAACCGGGCGTACTGCTTTTAACCCATTCGCCCACAAATTTATTGAACCGTTTTACGGTGTTGCCATACTTGTCAAATGTTTCTGCAGACTGACCGAATATTTTCATGACAGGCATAGCTCTGACATATTCTACAATACCGGCATTCATTTCTTCTAAGGATTGATGATAATCCTGAATCAGTTTTTTATTTCTCCCACTGTACATTTTTGGTAGCATAACGGCTAAAACTAAAAGTGGGACACAGCTGATTGCAGCCAGACGCCAGTCCTGAAAAAAAAGATAGACAATCGTTATGATGGGTAAGGCGATACCTTTTACAAAATCGGGTATTTGATGGGCGATAAAATTTTCAATGCGTTCAACATCATCAGAAAGTATTTTTTTTAATGTTCCTGAATTACGGTTATTGAGATAACCCATCGGTAGTTTGCCGACCTGAGCGGTGATAAATTTACGCAGTTCAAATAATATATTGTACGCTGCGATATGGGATAATACGCCTGATAGAAAAAATACAAGCATACTGATTATGGCCGCTAAAATAGCATAGATGATATAGGTATTGACTAAGCTGAAATTGATGTTTTCTTTCGTGAGTTCACGGATAATATAAAAAACAAGCACATAGGGCACTAAGCTCAGTAGGGCATGCATGACGGATAGAAATCCTGAGACAAATAATAAACCCTTTTTTCGGCCGGCTATCTCAAGCAGACGGGCGATACCGCTTTTTTTATTTTTTTCTTCTTTCATTTGATTCGTGTTATGGTAACTATTATTAAGAATAGTTCTACATAATATTACTGTTTGGGCAAATATAGTGTGTTAAGCTAATCCGGGAAGTCTGTTAAAGGGAGTAAAAAGTCCTTGAAAGGGAGAAGTTTTTCTTACGTAATAAATCGATCAGGGTTTATTTTTTTTATATTTATGTAAGCCTTTGTTACTGAATATTTATTACCTTCAGCATGTTAACTATTATCTTCCATTAGCAACGATCATGAAAATAGCACTTGCATCACCACCTTTCCCTAGTTCAATAGATCATGGCCTTCAACTGCTCGAAAAATTTGCAGGCGATGCCGCACGCGGAGGTGCGGAAATTATCTGTTTCCCCGAATCATTTATACCGGGCTATCCAGGTATGGGTTATGCTTTTGAAAGCCGTACTCCTGAAGCATTACAGATGGCTTTGAAAAAAGCAAAATTCATTGCAAAATCGCATAACATTGCGCTTGTATTGCCAATGGACGGATATATTGCCGATTGTATTTATAATTTGGCTTATGTCATATCGGGTACGGGTGAGCTTTTAGGTTATCAGACTAAAAATCAGCTTGATCCAAGCGAAGATGAACTGTGGACAGCAGGAGTGGCGCGTAAGGTTTTTGAAATAAACGGATTAAAATTTGGAATAACGATCTGTCATGAAGGCTTTCGTTACCCCGAATCTGTGCGATGGAGTGCATGCAATGGGGCTCATATCGTGTTTCATCCGCATCTAACAGGCAGTAATGAAGCAGGTCAACACTATCATACATTCGGAGCGAAGGAGAATCCCTATTATGAAAAGGCCATGATGATGCGTGCCCTGGAAAATACCATTTACTTTGCCAGTGTCAATTATGCCTCCACTTATCAAGAGTCTGCTTCAGCTGTAATTGCACCGGATGGTTCCTGTGTTAAGCATCAGCAGTATGGAGAAGCAGGTGTTTTAATTGTTGATATCGATCCAGCCAAAGGTTCAGGAATGCTAGCTAAAAGATTCAAAAGCAATTTATATTTATAAAAGGTTAAGTACTGTCTTTCAATTTTATCGGTATCTGAAATACTGATTTAATTCAAAAAAATCAACTTTGTTATAGATAGTGTAATAAATACACAATTATATTAGCAAAATTTAAATTAATTGTATACCTTTATGATAGAGTAATAAGGGAATATATATTTTTTTTATCAAAGTAATTTGTTTTTCCAAACATTACCACTAACCTTTTTCATTAAAATAAAGTAAATTAAAAAAGAAAAATGAACTTAGACCTAAAGAGCATTTTTTATTCTGAAGCGGATATTCCGTCAGAATTTAATCTAGCTGAACAATTGGATCAACGTGTTTTCCTTTCAAATGGAGCGTTACTTCCTTGGGCAGGAGAGGTGAACGAAGTCTTTTCGCCTATTTGTATACAGACAAAAGACGGACTTCAGCGAAAGCGCATCGGTAGCTACCCGGTATGTACAGTTAAGGAATCGATGGAAGCATTAGATGCTGCTGTAAATGCCTTTGACAACGGACGTGGCGAATGGCCGACGATGAGTGTTGCCAACAGAATTGCCTGTGTTGAGCGTTTTACACATAAAATGTTAGAGCAAAAGGATACTGTTGTTAAATTGATTATGTGGGAAATCGGTAAGTCGTATGCAGATTCTGTAAAGGAATTTGATCGTACCGTTGAATATATCTATGCCACTATCGACGCTTTAAAGGATATTGACCGCGATTCATCCCGCTTTCAAATCGAGCAAGGAATTATTGCCCAAGTGAGAAGATCGCCACTTGGTGTGGTACTTTGCATGGGACCTTTTAATTACCCGCTGAACGAAACTTTTACAACGTTGATCCCCGCTTTGATCATGGGTAATACGTTATTATTCAAACCACCTAAGCATGGTACTCTTTTACACTATCCGTTGTTAGAGGCTTTCCGTTCTAGTTTTCCTAAAGGAGTTGTCAATACCATTTATGGTAGAGGAAATAAAATCGTACCTCAACTGATGCAATCTGGCAAGATCAATGTGCTGACTTTGATCGGATCAAGCAGAGTTGCTGATGAGTTAAAAAAGCTTCATCCTAAAGTGAACCGTTTGCGTGCAATTCTAGGATTAGATGCCAAAAATGCGGCTATAGTAACCCGTGATGCTGACTTAGACCTTGCAGTCAAAGAAACAGTATTGGGTGCGCTATCTTTTAACGGTCAACGATGCACTGCGATTAAAATCGTATATGTGCACCGTAGTCTAGCTCAGGAATTTTTGAAAAAACTGACGGAAGAAGTGTCACGACTGAAGTATGGTATGCCTTGGGAGAGTGGAGTAGCACTTACACCGCTTCCTGAAGTGAATAAACCAGCTTATTTAACAGAGTGTATTGAAGATGCAAAACAGTTCGGAGCGAAAGTGATCAACCCGAATGGTGGTGAAGTATTGGAGTCATTTGTTTATCCGGCTATTGTTTATCCTGTCAATGAGCAGATGAAATTATACCGTGAAGAACAATTTGGTCCAGTTGTTCCTGTTGTTCCTTTTGATGATCTGGAAGAACCAATTGAATATTTAATCGGATCCTCTCACGGACAGCAGGTGAGTATATTTAGTAATAATGCGGCTGTTATTTCTTCTCTGATCGATCCTTTGGTCAATCAAGTAAGTCGTGTAAATATCAATTGCCAATGTCAACGTGGACCGGATATTTTTCCATTTACAGGAAGAAAAGATAGTGCTGAAGGAACGTTGTCTGTTGTCGATGCGCTAAGATCTTTTTCTATCCGATCATTAGTTGCTACTAAAAATACAGAGCACAACAAAGATTTGTTAAATGATATTGTGAGTGAAAATAGATCTAATTTCTTAAGCACCAAGTATATATTTTAACGATATGACAGCTATGCTCATCCCGATCGGGAGAAGCATAGCTGTGTGTTATTGTTATAAATCGGGGCGTCTCCTTTGCAAATTTAAGTACAGACTTGTACGAAAATAGCTTGGAATCAGAACGGTAACTATCAAAAAGGCGAAAGATTATCTTTCGCCTTTTACTGTTAACTATATTTCTTTTTTACTGCTGTTACACCATCCTCTACGATCTTTCTGAGAACAGCTTCATCAATATCAGAAAGCCGTTTGACGTATATACAGGATTTGCTCATTTTATATTTCCCGAGTTGCTCAAGATCATATTTTTGTTCATCATCACAGGTATAGAGATACAATGATATCGCAGGTTTTCTTGGAGAAAAACCGACCAAAGGCGCATCGCCTTCATGGCCACTGGCATATTTGTAATGGTAGCTGCCAAAACCAATGATACTTGGTCCCCACAAAGTTGCGGGCTGTGCTGTAATCTCTTCCATAATTTCGATCAGCTTATAACTGTCGACCCTTTTCTGTTGGTCAGGTATCTGTTCAATAAATTGCGTAACAGATTCATCTGTGGGCACTGTTTTGTTCTTCGCCATATTTTATAAGATAGGAGTGAGCTTATAACCTTTCGCAGTTAAGAGTTTCAATAAACCTTCATTGCCAACCAGATGTCCTGCACCGACTGCAAATAGATGCGAAGATTGCGTCATCTTAGCGGGCATTTTGTTGATCCAATTGTTGTTCCGTTTCGTTAAGAAATCAGCTTGTTCTTCTTTGGACATATAACTGCTGTCATAAATTACTGTTTCCAAATCTTTTAGGTTTTCGGCCTTATAGGCAGTGACCATCTTATTCGATACAGCTGGCATTTCATCAATTTTTTCAAGGTATTTTAGTAAATCGGATGCCTTAAACATACTGTTTAACATGTCGATCTGAAATTTCAGTGTTTCTAAATCATCAATTTTTTTGTTCGCTGACGCTGCTAATGTCTGGATATCCGCCTCCATGGTTTTGACATTTCTAGGGTCGGAGCAATTCATTGATTTTAAACTCAAGACAGAAACAAAGACAGCAGGGGACATCATCTCTAACATTTTGACGGATAGGCCCTGGGAAATCAGAATGCTATCAATTTTTGATAGTTCACCCTGACTTAATCCTTTCAGAAAACTCGTGTCAGGTTTCATCATTTCAGGAATTAGTGCTTTGTTTTCCTCTGATGCAAGATTTACTTCGAAAGTCACAACATCTACCAGTGGGATTAGGTTTTTAACTTTATCTTTTAATATATAATCGTCCTCACACATAATGTGCATCGTACCCAATAAATAAGAGTCTTTCTTTAATCCATTTCCTGATATTTTCCACAGGACGGTATTATCTTGTGCGTGAACAGTAAAGGTGGCTACGATAAAGGCTATGATAGCCATAAGGCATATTTTTTTCATATAAATAAGTTTTTAATACACTATAAGTATGTGAAAAGCATAAAATGTTACAGCGTGATAGCAAAAAAGCTTTATAAATTAAATTATAAAGCTTTTTGAGGTATTTTTTTACGCTATCACTCGCGTCTCGACGGTTACTTGTGAAAGGAGTATTTTATGAATGGGGCAGGCATTGGCGATCGCTTCAATGCGCCCCTTTTGTTTATCATCAAGATTGCCTTGATAGCTAATTTTTCTGATAAATTTCGTTTCTTTTTTATCTTCTGACTGTTCAATATCAACTTCTACATTGATAGGTCCGATATCCCATTCCTTTCGGTCAGTATACATTTTTAAAGTAATGGCTGTACAGGATGCCAAAGATGCCGCTAATAACTGCTGCGGATGAAATCCGAGGTCAAGTCCACCTTTTTCTTCTGGTTCGTCTACAATAATGCTGTTTTTTCCTGCAGTTACTGTTGTTTTATATTTATCTATACCGATAGTAGCTTTAGCGCTATTCATGATGTTTATTTGTTTAAATAAAATTCTGGAAGTGGAATATTTCCTGTTTCATTCGGAACTTCTGGAAATCTATTGTTGATCCAGTCTTGCTTTGCTTGTTCTAATCTTTCTTTGGAGGAGCTCACAAAATTCCATAAAATATACCGTTCCTCGGGTAAAGGTTCTCCTCCGAAAATATAGATTTTTGAATTTTCACCGATTTCAAATTCACATAATTTAGCATCTTTAGCGACCAATAAATGTTTAGATTCAAATGTTGTTCCGCTATCTGTAATGGTACCATCTAAAATATAAAGACCCGATTCGCCGTATAAATCGTTGCCAATGCTGATCTTTGCCTTGTTTTTCGATTTAATTTCGATGAAGTATAGTTTGCTGTATACAGATACAGGTGATTTTTTTCCAAAGGCTTCACCCGCAATTAAGGTATAGCTGACCCCATTTTCATCTTCCCAATGCGGTAAATCTTCGGCATTAGTATGTTCAAAAGATGGTTCGCACTCTTCAAGTTCTTTTGGCAATGCTACCCAGATCTGAAGGCCATGTAACACTTTATCGGTATGTCTTAAGTATTCGGGAGTACGCTCAGAATGGGTTACTCCTTTACCCGCAGTCATCCAGTTTACCGCTCCGGGTTTTATCTCCATTTCTGTACCTAGACTATCGCGGTGCATAATTGCTCCTTCAAAAAGATAGGTTAGGGTTGATAAGCCAATATGAGGATGCGGACCGACATCGAGATTTTCATATTCATTTAATGCCGCAGGCCCCATGTGATCAATGAAAGTAAAGGGCCCAACCATGCGCTTTTGACGAAAAGGCAATAAACGACCAACCATAAAATTGCCGATATCTGCGGCCCGCTCTTCTATAATAATACCAATGTTAGACATAGCTATGTTATTTTAAAATCTTATTGTATGAAACAGTTGTCATGTATTTTAGTTTTGGTGTCAGCAAAACCATATTCAATAGGTTATCGCTAGGGATACTGATAAACACATGCCAGAGAACGCCTCGTTCTTCTGTTAAAGATAAGTACTTGTTTTATTTATATCATTGATCTAGATTAAGAAAATGACGGCAACCAGCAATTTATTTAAAATTCAGGAAGTTTATCCATGATATGTCGCCTATAAAAGAACAATGCCAGATTTTTGTATGAAGCGTGTTGGTACAGTAATCATACGTTACTTTAGGAAAAAGATAACTTTTCGACTCCACTTACAATAGGTCTGAGGTGGAGTCGAAAAGCCAATTTTTATGAGTTCAAATCAACTAGAGCATGATGGTTCGTTCAATATTTATCTCCTGTAAAAAGTACTCATCATGAGATACGACCAATATGGTACCCTGGTAAGTTTTTAAAGCGGTAGTCAATATTTCAATATTCTGAATATCTAAGTTATTAGTCGGTTCATCCATAATGATGAGATCGGGTGCTAGATTCTGAATTGTTAAGCAACATAGGCATAGCCTCATTTTTTCTCCACCACTTAGGGTATTGCATCGCTTATCCCAGCTGTCTTTACCAAATAAAAATCGATTTAATCTGATTTTGATCTCATGTTCCTGTAAGCTAGTATCATTAAATAACTGTACCTGATCATATATGGTCAGATCATTGTTGATCATGGAATAATCTTGATCAATATACACTGATTTATGTGCTGCACGATACACTTCACCTTGGTAATCATGGATCTTATTGAGCAAAATCTGAATAAGAGTTGTTTTCCCAGATCCATTTTCTCCCTTTAAAGCAATACGTTCTGTACTTGAGATTTCAAAATCTAAATTTGTATTCCAAAGCGGCTTTCCATTAAAATTGCCATTCAGCTTCTTTACGGTAAAGAGTTTTTTGCCTGCGTGTAAATTGGAGTCCGTTAGACCAAACTTTATTTTGTCAATATCTGGAATTCCCTTTCTTAAGCTCTGCAACTCCTGGGATAGACCCGCACTTTTTTCATGATGCGTATCTTTTATTTTAGCGGTGCTTTTTTCAGCATTATTGCGCAAGGTATTCATCATGATTCGGGAAACGCCCTCTTTCTGCTGTTTATTCTTCCCTCTAGCATCTAATTTTTGTTGCCGCTCTATGGTCTCGCGCGCCTTGATCTTTGTTTTTCTGATTTCTTTTTCGACATGTTTGATGTCATGATGCAAGGCCTCTTGTTTCATCTTCTTTTCTTCCAGATAGAAATCATAATTACCGGCATAGTAAATCAATCCAGAAGAGGTCAATTCGTACATGGAATCGAGTTGATTGAGCAAAGATCGGTCGTGACTTACGATAATCATCGTGCTGGATGAAGAACGGATGAATTGATACAGCAGCTTACGGCTCATGGCGTCTAGCTGATTGCTTGGCTCATCGAGTAAAATCAGTTTGGGCTGGTGAATACTGATCCCTGCTAGAAAAACTTTCGTTTTCTGGCCACCGCTCAGGCTGTCTAGCTTTTGGTCCAAAGCGAGATCAGTTAATTTCCAGTAAGACAATGCCTCCTGGCATCGATCTTCAATGTTCCAATCATCATCGAGTACAGTTAGATTTTCTTCTGTTACAATTCCTGAAAGTATGGCATGAAGTGCACTTAACTTATGATCGATTTTTAATGCCTGCGCTACCGTTAAATGATTGTACTGACCGAATAGCTGCGGCACGTAATATAAGGTGCCATCAATACTTTTTTGGCCATGAGCGGCGGTTAATTCACCCGCAATGATCTTTAACAGTGTGGATTTTCCGACACCATTGTTTCCGATCAAAGCAACTTTTTTATTGTCCTGCAAACTTAGACTGATGTCCTGAAACAGCACATCTTTATTCTGATGTATATATGAAATGTTTTGTAAAATAAGCATAATTTCTTTTTTTAGCATGAACGATCGTGCGCATAGAGTATGCGTCACATTAATTTTTTGCAAAAAGAAATTATTTATTACATGGATATGTTGCTTTTTAGTTACTGATGCAAATCTAGATAATTTTGTGCGGATATGAAAACAAATTTTTGTGGCTGTTTATTTTTTGCACTACAAAATTGACAGATTTGTAATCTGCAGTCGTATGATTTCACTTCGGGTCATCGGCTTTTCTATTTTATACTAGTGCTTACTTTACAGCTAAATAAGTATTCTTATTGCTGTTTTACGGCAAGTCATATTCCTCATAAAAGAAAAAGTTTAGATATCTTATTTAGTGGTGCATTTCTAGGGTATAATCACGTAACGGTACTTTATTAGGGTGAAGCTCGGTGCAAATTTCATAAAGTTTTACAAGATTTACCCATAATGTTATAAAAATCTAAGTTGCCTATTGCGCTAGCTTTGCACCAAGTATTATGAAAAAACTATTCGTCATATTCCTCTCATTCGTTTACCTGATCTTGTCCTCGGGCTTTGCTCAGTATGCGCATTTTTGTATGGGAACCGCAACGAAAGAAGTAACCTTAACGAATATCAATCATAATACCAATACGCCTTGTGCCATCTGTGCTTCTAAGGAAAAAGGACTGGAGAAGAAAAAGAAGAACTGTTGCAAAGTAGAAACGCAGATCTTTAAGACTGATAAAGCTTCAAGTAAACAAGCTGGCTTTGATTTTTCGCTAAAAATTTGGGGAGATGTTATTCCCAACCGAACATTAGGTGCTGTTTTCGATAAACTATCGATCACTAATGTCTCTAATAATCCTAATTACCTGTCGGACAGAATACTTCCCCGGACAAATCCCCTCTATATCTTACATTGCATCTATAGAATATAGAAAGTCATGTATTGAATTTGACATTTACCATTCCCAATGAAGAGGAATCGGTACTCATTCTTTATATAACTTTTTAAACTTTCGTCTATGAATCTTAAATTCATGGCGTCAGTAGGCTTTATGCTTGCTCTTAACTCATCGGGTTTTGGACAAGTACTAAACTTATCTGATGCATTGCAACGTGCAGTTGACCAGCATGATAAAATAAAATCAAAAAGAACTCTTGTTCAGTCTGCTGAACAGAATACTATTTTTCAAAACAAACAATTTCTTCCCGATGTGACCTTGGGTGCACAGCAAAGTTATGGAACGATTAATGCACAAAACGGGCCCATGTATGCTCATGGAGGTTTAGCTTCTGCCGCAACTTCAATGCCTTTGGCTGAACAAAATTGGAATGCTGCTTTTGGGTCTCTGTATTTTGCTAACGTCAATTGGAATGTATTCACCTTTGGCAAAAAAACAAATCAAGTGGCACTTGCCCGTACAAAGGAGCAGACTGCAACTGCTGATGTCGATCAGATCATATTTGAACATCAGGTCAAAGTTGCGGCGTCCTATCTTAATCTATTGGCGAGCCAGCGTATTAAGTTTGTTCAAGGAAAAAACACAGAACGTGCCCAGGTGTTTTTTGATATGACCTACAGTCGGGCAACAAGTGGTTTAATTCCAGAAGTTGATGTTTCGCTTGCGAAAGCAGAGGTCTCTCATGCGAGATCGTTAGAAATCAAATCTTACGATAAAGAGCTGGCCTATTCAAAACAGCTTGCCGTTTTGTTGGACGATGATTTTCAAACGTATGAACTGGACAGTGTATTCAATACCAGTGTACCTATTATGCTATGGGATCAAATTCAAAGTAAAGTAGCGAGGCATCCTTTATTGGAATTGCAGCAACGCAAGATTGATGAAAGTGCGCAATCTGAAAAATTTATCCACAGCCATAAAATGCCCAACATCAATATTTTTGGTGTGGTGCAGGGACGTGGTTCAGGTTTTGATTGGAACTATGTCCAGGATAACACCGCATATTCATCTTCCTATTTTAAAGGTGCAGGAATTCAGCGTAGCAATTACCTTTTGGGAGGTACATTGAGTTGGAATTTGACAAATATCTTTCGGTTTGACAGTAAAATAAAGGAGCAACAGTTTCAATCCCAATCCTTAAAGCAAGATTATACTTTATTGGAGAAAGAACTGAATGCGCAAACCAATTTAGCGAAAGTACAGTTTCAAAATGCGGTCGATAATCTTGAAGAAACAAAAGTACAGCTCACCGCTTCACAGTTAGCCCATCGTCAACATACAGCATTGTATGAGAATGGTCTTACAACATTGGTTGATTTCACACAGGCATTGTACAGCCTCAATAGGGCTGAGGTCGATTATGAAATTGCCCAAAACAATGTTTGGCAGGCGATGCTGCTATTAGCATCTGCACAAGGAGATATTTCGATTTTACTTAAAGCGACTCAACACTAATTTTTCTTCGAAAATGAATTTAATCAGATTTGCACTTCGCAAACCAATTTCCATCATGGTTATGGTATTGGGCCTTTTATTCTTCGGAATACGGGCAGCAAAAGATATACAGGTAGATATTTTACCTGAGATGAACTTACCGGTGGTTTATGTAGCTCATTCGTTTAACGGCTATACGCCACAACAGATGGAGGGTTACTTTACCAAGATGTATGTCAATATGATGCTTTTTACGAATGGAATAAAAAGTATTGAGACGAAAAATACACAGGGATTGACATTGATGAAAGTCAATTTTTATGAGGGTACTGAGATGGGAGAGGCTATTGCGCAGCTGACAGCCCTCTCCAATCGCTCGCAGGTATTCTTACCGCATGGTGCTCCGCCACCTTTTATCATTCGGTTTGATGCTTCATCACAACCGGTGGGTCAATTGGTTTTCCGCAGTGAAACCAAAACGAATAATCAGCTGCAGGATATTGCCAATTTTACAGCACGGCCTTTCTTGATTGCCATTCCGGGGTTAACAACAGCGCCACCATTTGGCGGAAGTCCACGGACAATTGAAATTAATATTGATCCCAGTAAACTCCGTGTACACCAGCTTTCGCCAGAGCAGATTGTGGAAATCATCAGTCGTCAGAACATCACATCACCTTCAGGAAACGTGTATATAGACGATATCAACTACTTGACACCGACCAACAATACCTTAAAGACGGTCGAAGAGTTTGGCGATATTCCATTATTCAAAGGACAGGTTGATAATGTATATTTAAGAGATGTTGCAACTGTTAAAGATGGTGCAGATATTACAGCTGGCTATGCCTTGATTGATGGCAAGCGTTCGGTATATATCAATGTAGCCAAATCAGGAAAAGCGTCAACTTATGATGTCGTACAAAACCTTAAAAAGGTCATTCCTAATATTCAAAAAAACCTCCCTGATGATGTGAAGATTTCTTATGAGTTTGATCAGTCAGTCTATGTGATCAATGCGGTAAAAAGTCTGATTGTAGAAGGGGTCCTGGGAGCATTGCTTACGGGTTTAATGGTGATCCTATTTTTAAGAGATATGCGTGCCGCAATTATCGTGATTTTAACAATTCCGATTTCCATTATTTCAGGTGTGCTTTTTCTTAAGTTATTTGGACAAACCATCAACATCATGAGTTTGTCGGGATTAGCGCTAGCCATCGGTATTCTGGTGGATGAAAGTACGGTCACGATCGAAAATATCCATCAGCACTTTGCAATGGGAAAAACAAAAGCAAGGGCCATCTGGGATGCCTGTATGGAGATAGCTTTCCCTAAATTATTGATCTTACTTTGTATTCTCGCCGTATTTGCACCTGCATTGGTGATGACGGGGATACCGGGATCACTGTTTATGCCACTGGCTCTTTCAATTGGATTTTCTATGATCACTTCTTACCTGATGTCTCAGACTTTTGTGCCGATCATGGCCAATTGGATGATGAAAAACAATCATGTAGCGGGTAAAGTGCATAAAGAAACAGCTTTCGATAGATTTAAAGTTCGCTACTCGAATCTGTTGGAACGATTAATGGCGAGTAAGAAGATCATTGTCTCCATCAGTTTGATGTTGATCCTAGCCCTTGTTGCTGTTATGTATCAGTTTACAGGAAAAGATGTTCTTCCGAACGTCAATTCGAGCCAATTCCAGATGCGGATAACTGCGCCTGAAGGAACGCGAATTGAAAAAACGGAAGAAAAGGTAAAGGCCGTATTGCATCAATTGGGTACTTTGATCGGGAAAGATAAAATTGCGATTTCCTCTGCCTACGTCGGCTTACATCCATCCTCATTTGCGGTAAGTCCCATTTATCTTTATAATGCGGGTCCACATGAAGCATTACTTCAGGTAGCGCTAAAAGATTTTAAAGGGAATTCGGATCTCTTAAAAGATGAAATAAGAGCGCATCTCAAAAAAACGATGCCAGAACTTAAGCTTTCTTTCGAACCAATCGAATTAACCGAAAAAATATTAAGTCAAGGTGCGAATACCGCTATTGAGATCCGTATTTCGGGTATGATGAAGAAGATGAATGCGATGTCTGCCAATAAATTGATGGCGAAGCTTAAAGAATTGGATTACTTACGTGATGTCAAAATACCACAATCCATGAATTACCCAGCTCTGGAAATTAATATTGACAGAAATAGAGCCGCACAGTTAGGCTTAGATGCGCAGGATATTTCGAAGTCTTTGGTCGCCAGTACTGCTTCTTCACGTTATACAAGTAAAAATATGTGGGTAGGCGGTATGATGGGGATTGCTTATGACGTGCAGGTACAAATGCCTCAAAATATTTTAAACAGCCAAGATGAACTGGCGAACATTCCATTATCTAAAAATGCGGACAGACCTGTACTTGGCGATGTCGCAACCATAACACCTGTTAAAACATTGGGCGAAAGTTATAATTTGGGAACAATGGGTTACACAACTGTAACAGCCAATGTACATCAGACTGATCTTGGCCGAGCTAAAAAAGATGTACAGGCTGCAATTGATTCTTTAGGAGAACTGCCAAAAGGTGTGAATATACAAGTAGCGGGTATGGCTCCAGTTTTAGACGATACCATGAATAGCTTAGCGAGCGGATTATTGATTGCAATCGTGGTTATCTTTTTGATGCTGACAGCTAATTTTCAATCCTTCAAGGTTTCACTGACCATTTTAACCACAGTCCCTTTCGTGGTATTTGGTTCTTTGGTTTTACTGAAATTGACCGGATCGACTATCAATATGCAATCTTATATGGGGATTATTATGGCAGTAGGTGTTTCAATTGCCAACGCTGTACTATTGATCAGTAATGCGGAGACATTGCGGTTAGAAAATAAAAATGCCATGCTATCTGCTATTACAGCAACGGGACTGCGTATCCGTCCGATCATTATGACCACTTTGGCGATGACAGCCGGTATGTTGCCGATGGCAATTGGATTTGGCGAAGGTGGAGATCAAGTGTCACCCTTAGGTAGAGCGATTATCGGTGGACTGGTAGCTTCTACTTTTTCCGTACTCATCATTTTACCCTTGGTATTTGCTTGGGTATTGGGTAAAACTAAAGTTCAATCACCTTCTCTAGATCCTGAAGATGAAAACAGTGTACATTTTAACAATTAGAAAACAGAAAAAAATGAAAAACTTAATTTATATAACACTTGTATCGGCATTTATTTTCACGGGCTGCGCTGAATCTAAAAAAGAAAATAAAGAAGAGCAGAAAAAGGAAATGGGGGGTATGATGATGATGAATCCTTTCGAAACCGTTCCTGTGAAGAAAATTAATCCTTTGGTTATCCTGAAACTAGCGGGTGAATTGCAACCTGATCAGAGCACAGAATTGTTTGCTAAAGTAAACAGTTACGTTAAAAATATCCGTGTAGACATCGGTGATCGCGTTTCTGAAGGACAGATCTTGATGACGTTAGAGGCTCCTGAGATCCAGTCGCAGGTAGCAACTGCTAAAGCGAAATTTAAGGCCCAGCAAGCTGTTTATGTATCAACGCTGGCTACTTATGATCGCATGGTTAGAGCCAATCAGACTGCGGGCGCTATCGCGCGCGATGCAATGGATCAGATCACTGCCCGGAAATTATCGGATCAGGCACAATTGGCCGCCGCAGAATCAGCGTATCATGAAATCAAAAATATTGACGATTATTTAGTGATCCGCGCACCTTTCAGTGGTATCATAACGGATAGAAGTGTTGATTTGGGTGCTTATGTGGGACCAATGGGTAAATCACCGTTGTTAGTGGTTCAGAATAATCAGAAATTGCGTTTGAATCTTTCCATACCAGAAGCAAATACTCCTTTTATAAAACTGGGGGATACCATTCAGTTTTATGTGAGATCGCAACCGCAACATAAATATTTTGCGAAGATAAGCCGTAAATCGGGTAGTCTTGATTTAAAATTGCGATCGGAGAAAGTTGAGGCAGATTTTATCAATACCAATAATGCTTTGAAACCTTTTATGATAGCCGAAACACAAATTCCTTTACAAAATAGTGAAGCGACTTTCTTTGTCCCAAAATCTGCCGTTGTAGACAGTAATATGGGGATGTATGTCATTGCCGTTGAAGGTGGGAAAGCAAGAAAGATTGCGGTAAGCAAAGGACGTGTGATGCCTGAGATGGTCGAAGTATTGGGCGAATTGGCAGAAGATACGGTGATCCTTAAGATGGGCAATGAAGAGATTCAAGATGGTTCAGCAATTCCAAATAAATAAAATATTTAAAATCATGATAAAACAATTCAACACAATAGCGATGGTGGCAATAGCCGCCATCGTACTGGTATCCTGCACGAATGAAGCACCGAAAGAAGCGGCTGCGATTAGTGGTACACCGGCTCAAAAGCATGTTCCGGTTCTAGCTCCTGCAGGAACTTCAACTCCTAAAAAGGGAGATCAGGTACCCAATAATCTGGTCTGTATGGTTAATGATGCCTATATGGGCAAACAGCAACTGGAAGTTCCGTTCGAGGGTAAGCTATATTACGGTTGTTGCGAGATGTGTAAAGAGCGTATTCCAAATGATGCCAAGATCAGAATGGCGGTCGATCCTCACACTTTAAAGAAGGTAGATAAAGCAACGGCCTACATCGTGTTGATCGGAGATCAGGATGAAGTCGCATATTTCGAAAGCAAAGATAACTACGATGCGTTTCTAAAAGCTTCGCAATAGGAAGTAGAAAGAAGGATAAAAGGTGCTTTTCATTGACTTGAAGAGCACCTTTTTTAGATCTGTATTTTGGACGATTCTATGTAAATAGCTGTGTTACTTATGGGCAAAGTGAGATTTTACCATTCAAAATTTGTATTTTCATATTGGTATTTCAGAAAACGAGCATTCATATAAAATAAGAGCGGTAATGAAGAAAGTAATTGCAGCGATCAATATGACACTTGATGGTGTTTTTGATCATACGGCCATACAACCGGACGAAGAAGTTCATCAGCATTATACGGATTTATTAAAGGATTCAGAGGTCATTCTATATGGTAGAATTACATTTGAGCTTATGAAATATTGGCAGACGTTTTTAAAAGATCCTTCAGAAGAAAAATCGATGAATGACTTTGCCATAGCAATAGATCAGATTTCAAAAATAGTCTTTTCGAATAAACTGAAAGATACGGATTGGGATACCGCTAGATTAGCAACTCTGGATATTGAAAAGGAAGTTTTAGCACTGAAAGAAAGTTCTGAGAAAGATATTTTACTGGGCAGCAGGAGTATGATTAATCAACTCATGAAATGGGATCTGATTGATGAATACCAGTTTTGCGTGCATCCGCTTATCGCAGGTAAGGGCTTGTCATTGTTTGAGGAAATGCATAATCGAACTTTATTGAAGCTCATCAAAACGAAGATCTTTAGTAGCGGTGCGATCATCCTTTACTATGAACCGTTAAGGGGGTAATTGTATTTTATTAATTCGTATTATTCAATATTTCTCTATTTGAATCGATCAGAAATTTATAGTTTTCCTCAATTTATCATTCATTATTTTTACAATTTTTCCCGTACCAATTATCCTGCTTCCTTCACGAAATTCAAAAAACATTCCTTCTTCCAACCTGCCACTGAAATATTCTTGTCCAATAATTCTAAGGGTAGCTTTAACTTCCTCCCCAGGATATACAACTGTCTTATTAATAAAAGTCTGTTCTCCGGATGTTTGCATGTCGTCAAAATCAAATTTTACTTGTGGTCTATATTTTGAAAAAGCTGGAGTTGATCGACCTCCTTCTTCCTGAGTTCTATAAGTTAATTCAGCAACAAAATCAATCATTTTAATTTTATTTTGGTAATAAATGATTATTTGTTCGATGATATAAGAAAAATCAGATCGATTATAAAGTACTTCTGCATATTCAATCATTTCTATTAATGAACTTCCAGCTTCACATCTCCAAGCATCGAGAGATGTGGAACCGATAGCATTCTTTCGGATTTTATCTATTGTAATAGGCTTACCAAAATAACTTTCAAACTCTTGTATAAATTCCGAGATTTTTAATGAGTGAGCATTAGGCCAATCATTTAATGCATTGATCAATAAGGATGCTGTTTTATTAAAGCTATCATCATTTTGATATAATTCGGTTAAAAAGACCAATTGATCAAAAGTTTCAAACTTGGTTTTATTTTCCATAAATGCTGTTGTAAATTTATTTATCTTTTTTATTTTAAAACTTTTTAACTTGTATAATAGCATTTAGTATTCTCTAAACTTCTTTACATTATCCAAATAGAATAACTCGAAATAAGAAGAATGTTACCCTAATGAATAGAAAACATCATTAACTATGATAATTTACTGAGGTAAAGCCATACTGCTCATCATAATAAATAGGGGTCTCATCATTAATGCTAATATTCGATTCGTAAAGGGTGTTTGCATTATTACATGATGTTTTTATTTATAAGCGTAATAACAACTTTGACTGTAAAGGCGTTTTAAATTTTTTGCAGATACCCAATGATACTTATTTAACATAAACTTTTCAAAAGCTTCAAAAGCAATAAATGTAATCACTGTCCCTGAATGAACTGGGTTTTCTTGTACATAGCGATTTCCCATTTTATTCACAGCCTTACAAATTAAATGACACTCTTCCAGTTTTTGTGCACTTAAATTCGGAAATACAGTTGACAATCTTTCATTGATCGGTTGCAACCAGTTTTCACCAAAGTCCATTGAAAGTTCTAGAGCGTAGTTTAGTATATCAATTGTTAGTGGCATCTGCTTCATTGATAATGATTGTTTTGTTTTCTTTATAAAGCTACCAATAAGCGCTCATGAAAGCAATATGTAGTTAAGTACAATCATAAATTAATGCATATTCTCTTCTTTATCGTGTTTGCAGATACTATCTTAATCTGTATTTTCGTTTGAGAAGAGAAATGACTTCCATGCTTTGATCATTTTCAAACTATGTTTACTATTATAATTGACAATATAAAATGACAGAAGAACAAAAACATCAGATAAAATTAGAAAACGATAAAATAATTAAAGATAAAGGTTATCGCGGTAATGATTGGCTTCCCATTTTAGAGACATCTTCTTTTCGGACATTGGATGAAATAAAAGGCAGAATGTCGGTTATGAATGCGCTCATAAACATTGCTTTTGAGGCTCCAGTTTATATTATTAAGGAATGGCTTGAAAACCAAAATCTTCTAGTATTTCTTTCAGATGCTGAAAAAGAAATCTTAGAAAAAGACAATGATGAGCTAACGGATATCGAAATTAATAGCCTGAATTGGTATTTAGAAAGTTTATGGGCTTTAATGTGGGCAACTGGTATGATTGAGCGTCTAGAAGCAGAGGACTATGTCGGTGATCATATGGTCTCCCTGTTACCTAATTTACAACATGGTGAAACGAATATTAAGCTTGAGCGTTTGCCAGAAGTACGTACAGAGATAGAGCTATATACGATGCTGGATTATTATTATAGATTGCATTGGTACTGTGTAGATGAAAGACTAAATGGCCGTCAAGCTAAGTTAAATGAAGGGCTGATCTATGAGCGACGGAAATCTTTGGAATGGGCATTCAACCGCGAAAATGACTGGGATAATGTTGAAATGGGAACGTAAAAACCAATATTTAGTTCCGGCTTTTTCCTAATCACTTTAAAAATAAGATTGAAATAAATGACACAGAGAGCAGCTATACCATGTCCTGAATGTGACAGAGAAAAATATTTTGAGGGACTGTGCTATTCTTGCAAAAACAGAAAGTTGCGAGAACATTATGAATCGATGAGCAGAGGCCAGATTCTTGAAACGGTTGAAAATATTATTGCAAAAATTGAAACCATTGACAAATGGGAAGAAGTCTATAAAGATTTTTCTGGATTACTGGCTTACCAGGACATTGATACAAGTAAAATTGCTGACGCAGCATTTCAAAAAAAGATCTTTTATCCGCCAACCTTATATAGAAATGCATCAGATGAAATCCAAGATCAATTAATCGCATTAATCTGTACACCTGATTGTGCATATGCAGGCCATATATTAAGTTGTCTTGCAGTGGTAGGTGGTGAAAAAGTAAGAAAGACTTTCCATGAACTGGAAAAAAATCCACTGCCTTGGCGTAAAAATCTGTATGTAGATCCTTCATTTTATGCCGCATTGGGCGGATGGACTTTTGATCAAGCAGGAAACAAGGTTCAACTTAATTATGAAACTTGTTATTCACTTTTAGAAGATGAACAACATGAAGATGATGCAGTCAAAGAAGCTGTACCAAAAAATGAGAATTGTCAGATCTGTAAGTGTCAAACGGTCGATATATTAACCCTAAATGGAAACGACGAACGGCTATCATTTCTTGGATTACCAGGGCTTCTAAAAATTCCAATATGTCCGAATTGTGCAAGTATGTGTGAAAAGACAATAGTTCGTTACCAAATTGATGGAGCGAGCACTTTTGAGATCGTAGAACCGTATACAAAAGAAAACTATTTGTCGTTAGCAGATTTTAAAGAATTGACAACAAACAAACTGGCGTTATCAATTTCAAAAAAACCTGTATATTTCGCATGCGGAAATGATGATGTATCAATAATAGGAGGGAACGCAGAATGGGTGCAAGATTGGCAATATGAAAATTGTCCTGACTGTCAAAAGAAAATGAAATTACTAGCGGCTCTTTCCTGGGATCAAATCATGAACGGTTCAGAAGGAACACTTTATGTTGAAATTTGTACAGATTGTTCTCTTGTCGTAGCTTTTCACCAACAAACGTAAGTGAAATATTAGTTTTTGTTTCAATCGCGAAATATAAGCCCATAAGTGGGCTTCCTGTTGAATTGTACTGCTGATCTTTACATTTCAACAGGAAGCCAGCTTTTTATTATTGCTTTTTACCAACATAAATGGTGGCAGCACCAAAAAGTTGTGGATAGGCTTTTACTTTAACAAAGCCGGATTCTTCCAGTATGCTCACGAATTTATCTCCAGAAGGGAAGTTTATAGCCGATTTGGATAGGTAAGCATATGCATTTTTATCTTTGGAAAAGATTCGGGCTATACTTGGCATGAGGTGTTCCGTATACAGGAGATATCCAAATTTTATTAATTTATTTGAGGGAACCGAAGTTTCTAAAATAACAATCGTTCCGTCAGACTGCATTACTCTATACATTTCTCCAAGTCCTTTTTCAAGATTTTCAAAATTCCTTACACCGTAGCTGATATTGACTATATCAAAAGAACAATCAGCAAAAGATAGAGATTCAGCATGCTGCACTTCAGTGTGAATGCGTCCGTCTAATTTATTGGCACTAATTTTTTCATTTGCGATCTTAAGCATTCCTTTTGAGATATCAACGCCGATTATATTTTCAGCTTGCGTCTTTCCTAAAAGAATTGCCATATCGCCGGTTCCGGTTGCGACGTCAAGTATGTGACGGGGATGACATTCTGAAACTATTTTTAAAACTTTACGTCGCCAACTTTTATCCATCCTAAAGGTGATAATATTGTTTAGGAGATCATACTTTTCGGAGATGGTATCAAACATGTGTTCAACCTGTTTACTTTTTCCTTCTGTCGAGTCTAAATAAGGTGTAATTTTCGAGTTCATATTTTTTAAATGATGCCGATCCAATTTAAGTTGAATTATTATTAGTTACTGTGGGTGTGTGAAATAGGGATACATTAAAGCCTTGATGGAACTGACATAGGATTCATACGCCTGGAGACCTTCAAGTTTTTCATTAATCAAGTTATGTGAAGGCCAAAAGTCAACCATAATAAAAATATTGTTGATCAGATAATCCCACACTTCTTCAGGGATATCATTTCTTAACACTTTCTTTTGAACCATCAGGTTAAAGAAACGTTTGGTTTCCTTTTTTCGTTTAATCACTATTGCGGCATATGATTCGCGGATTGAAGGGATCCATAAGGAGATTTCAACAAAGTTTATGAATATAAACTGATAACGAGTGAGGAGATTATAAAAATCTTTGAAAATAGTAAATACTAATTCCATGTCAACACCTTCTACATAGTTTTCAAGAGATGCCATTAGCACATCTGATTCTTTAATCAGACGGTCAAATAAGGCTTGTATGATATCCTCCGTATGTTTGAAGTGATAATGTAAATTCCCTGCACTGATACCCATTTCTGTGGCGATGTGGCGGGTACTGGTATTACGAAGACCTCTGGTATTAAAGACCTGCAATGAAATTTCAAGAATGCGTTCTTTTGTATTCATATTCAAAATTAGAACAAAAGTTCTAATTTTGAATATATTTTTTACTTTTGTGTATGAAAACGCAAAAAGAGAACTGGTTCATAAGAAATCTTAAAGATATTCGAGAAACTATTTTTGGTTTTAATACCACAGATAGTACTTTGAAAAGAGCGAGTAAAGTTATGGGATGGTATATGTTTTTAACCTTGATGACATGTGGAATAGTCGCTACCTTGATCGCAATTTCTTTTGCACATTAAAGCAATACTTATTTGACCCATTCTTGCTGTTTTATGGTCTATCGTGGATTCTTATTCGATATTGCAGGCAGACAGGACAGCCAATCCCGGTTTTAAATAACTGGTTGACAGATTTTGTCTTTGTTCCATTAATCGCATATATCGCATTTTGCATTGGAAATCTCCTTTTAACTTTATACAGCGCACCCCATTATTATCCATTATATCAGATACTTGTATTAGCGTTTTTCGTTTCCATTGTTTTTGAATATATCATGCCTAAATACACCAATTACAATGTCAGTGATCCAATAGATACCCTGTGTTACTTCGTAGGTGGATGCTTTTATTATTTCTGTCATCAAAATTATTTGAAAAGTAAATTTAGCTAACGATTATCCATAAGATTCTTGATTAACACGAAAGGACATAATCTAATTTGGAATATTTCACCCTTTCTTGAAACAGAAAAAATAAATGTTTTTTGGGAATTAATGTTAGATATTATCTAAATTGAACACACTCTAAGATACGGCATAATAAAATTTAAAAATCTCAATATCAATTGGATAGACTAGATAGCATCAAAATGAAGATAAAATACGATATAGATTGGTTAATTGAAAGATTTGAAAGTGGTGAGACCTTGAAATATATTTTCTTTTGGGGACATGAAAATAGACATAAAGATGTGGTAAGTAAATCTTGTTTTAGCCAATGGTTTGATTGCCCTTTTAAGGTTGACAGTGTTAATTATAAAACTTCTGAACACTGGATGATGGCTCACAAAGCTCTACTGTTCGGTGATGATAATCTTTTTGATAAGATCATAAATTGTGAAAAACCTGGAGAAGCAAAAGAACTAGGCAGACAAATCCTAGGCTATGATCAACAAATCTGGAATGAGCATAAATTTGAAATTGTAAAACTGGGAAATATACATAAATTCAATCAACATCCAAGATTAGCAAATTATCTTTTGCAAACAGAAAATAGAATTTTGGTAGAAGCAAGTCCGGTTGATGTAATTTGGGGAATTGGTATTGCTGTAGATAACGATGATATTGAAAATATTTATAATTGGCGTGGAGAAAATCTCTTAGGTTTTGCATTAATGTATGTGCGTGATTTTTTTAAACAATTTGGACATTTCAAGCCACTTGAGAATTCCATTCAACCACCGTGGAAGAAATTCCCTAATATGGATAGTAATGATATGTTTTGGAGGATGGGAAAAGGAGAGGACTATCTAACCCAATTTTCAGAATATTATAATGGACTTGATGACAGAGAGAAAATGATTTTTAAAATGACGAACACATGCCCATATGAATGGCAAAGCTTTTATGATTAAGTAATTATGATGCGAATTCGACTTTAAGGAAAATAGATAATTAAGTTAATAAAGGAACTAGGATTCAAGGAGAAGATAGCTGCGGTAATTAAAAATCAATTTAGAAATGAGTAAATATAAAATCTGGATAACTATCGTCATTAATTTAGTGATAAGTGCTTTGTATTTTAAACAGATTTTATATAGCGGAAATCTGCTTCCGCTACTTAAAACGAAAGAAATATTACTGACACCATTTTTATTATTTTACACAGTATTAGGAATCGTAACCTGTCTTTTTCTAGATAAAAAAATAGTTAAAAATCAGCATATTACTTCAGTTATTTTATTGATTGTTATACTTGGTTTTTTGATTTTCCCAGTTTCGTTCCTACATCATAGAAGGGGATACGAACTTGCACTACCGTTCCTATCAACCCTTGTAGAGCCCATTAAAGTCAAGTACTTATTTGGCCAATCTATCAAAGTTTTATTGCAGAAAAACATTGTTCTGATGGTGATCAGCTTT
Source organism: Sphingobacterium sp. MYb388 (assembly GCF_037479535.1). Classification (NCBI taxonomy): domain Bacteria; kingdom Pseudomonadati; phylum Bacteroidota; class Sphingobacteriia; order Sphingobacteriales; family Sphingobacteriaceae; genus Sphingobacterium; species Sphingobacterium sp. MYb388. Next base: position 166,707 of record NZ_JBBGYV010000004.1, read on the forward strand.
TGCTTGCTCTTTTTTGTATCCTTCTTTTTTAATATGGATTCGACCAATTATCTTTATGCTTACGGAGGAATGTATTTTCTGATGTTGGCAATTCTAGACTATTACTTTCATCAAATAAAGTTCAGCTCTCAACCATATTGATTGTTTAAGACTACAATAGTTAACTATGGTTTTAACGACATGAAACTACATTCAATTGAAGCAGTAATTGATCCCGAAAATGTGGCCTGCCAAAGTATTAGAGAAATGTAATTTTATTAAAGAAGGATATTTTAAGGAAAATGAGTTCTACAACGGACAATTTTTGGCTACTGTCATTTATTCGAAAATAAATGGATAAGTAACATACTACGTATGAAGAAAAAAAAGCCATGTACATTACATGGCTTTTTTCGCTTTAAAAGCATATTTCATTGTCCTTTCTTTGAATGAACAGGTCACATTAAATATGCTTCCTGATATCGTGAGCGAACTATAGGCAGTCAAGCATAACTGTTAGCCTATAAATTATTTCAATTCAATGATTTTATTATTATCCATTGCTTCTTTAACCTCTTGTTCAATTGAAATTGTAAGTTTCGAAAATATCGTAAATGCTAATAGTACGATAAGTGCAACCGGAAATATAATTCCGATAATTATTGCAAAGAGCAATGAAATGCTCATGTACACTTTTCCAGTACTAGAAGAAACTTTTAATTTAGAATTTTTTAGCGAATCAAATGCTTTTTGAAAACCATTTGTGATTGTTTTGCTATTGATGTCGAAGATTGTTTTAGTTTTCATGATAAATCTGTTTATGTATTTGTTTATGATTCAAAAGTAGCGCTATTGCGTTTCAAAGCTTAGTGGAAATAGGTGGGTGAAGGAAGAAAATCGGTAAACCATTATTTTTTAGCGGTCAGTAAGAATAATTATTTAGCTCTTTAATATTTATACATAGTAGAGGTATGATCTATTTTAATAGGTTTAAAAACTCATTTCTCTTTGTCTCTGAAGAGAAAATGCCACCATATTCAATGGAAGTTGTACTACTTGTACTGTCCTTAATACCGCGGGCAGATACACAAAGATGCTCGGCATGGATCACCACAATGATATCATCGGTCTGTAAAGCAGATTTCAATTCATTATATATCTGCAAGGTTAATCTTTCCTGCACCTGAGGTCTGTGTGCATAATAATCGACCACACGATTAATTTTAGAGAGACCGATTACCTTATTCTTTGCAAGGTAACCGATGTGTGCAAGTCCTAAAATGGGCAGAAAATGGTGTTCACAGGTTGAATTTACTCGGATATTCTTTTCAATCAATATTTTATTATAATCATATTTATTGACGAATGTAGAAAGCTTTGGCTTATTTAAAGGATTGAGACCATAGAACAATTCCTTTATGTACATTTTGGCGAAACGGTAGGGCGTGCCACTTAAACTGTCATCATGTAGATCTAATCCAAGTTCCCATAATATTTGTTGAAAAAGCTCGGAAATGCGATTCATTTTCTCTTCATCAGTTCTGAGAAATGCATCCGGTCGTAAAGGCGTTTCGATAGAAGTCATGGCATGTTGATCTCCGATATCCTCTGTATTGGAGATTGTTTCTGTTTGTGATAATGAATTCATCATGATTTATACTGTTGTTATAATAATTCGAAGTGCTATTAAATATTTAACAAATATAAATCTAAATTCTTCAAATGCAACTAAATTGCTTTTGTGAATTATCTTATCTATATTTGAACATTGATAATCCAATTGACATTTTTAATTATTATAATAAATGAATGCTATACTTATTGTTTCTATACTTTTTTTATCTCCATTTATAAGTGGAATTTCCGTTTTATCAGTCAAACGGGATCGTTCAACATTTTTAAAATTGATTCTTTCCTTCAGTGGTGCCTATCTTTTTGGACTGACGATACTTCATCTTATTCCGCACGTGTATGCAGATGCGTCGGAGCATATGGACACTATTGGACTGTATATACTTGGCGGTTTCCTATTCCAGCTTTTGTTAGAACATTTCTCCCAGGGAGTGGAGCATGGACATATACATATGAAGAAGGAAAATATCAATTCTTTTCCACTAGCTATTTTGTTGAGCTTATGTGTCCATGCTTTTTTAGAAGGTATGCCTTTGGTTAGTGCACAGCGTCAACATCTTGTTTTTGGTATCGCGATCCATCATATTCCAGCAGCATTTGCATTGGGATCTTTACTTCTGGCCTCTCAAGTTTCAAAAAGAACATTACTGATTGCTATTTTCGTATTTGCTATGATGACTCCAGCAGGTTTTTTGACCAGTCAGTTTATCAGTCAGCATGCTGTGGGTGATCTTGCACAATATTTTGATAAAATTATGGCTGTAGTGATCGGTATATTCCTTCATGTTTCCACTACAATTCTTTTTGAGTCCGGATCTGCAGACCACCATGTTTTCAATAAAAAGAAGATGATTGCAGTATTGTTGGGAATAGTATTATCACTGAGCAGTTTAATCATTGGCGGACATGATCATAGCCATTCTGAACATGATCACCATAATCATGAATCACATCACGAACATTAAAAAACTAAAGAATGAATACAATGAATTACAAATTATCGATTCTCTTGATGATCCTCATCTTCCTAATTGGATGCAATAATTCTCAAACTGGCATAAGTACGATTAAAGTTGGGAAAACAGGTAATGAGGTTAACGCGTTTATTGGTCAAGATCTCCATTTTAAAACAAATATTTACTTTCCTGAAGGAATTAAATTGCTGACAGTGAAATTTGAACCAATAAAAAAGACAGATTGGTCCTATGTGAAGGATTATACTACCGATGTCAAACAACATAATCAATATCATTTAAGCGGGGTTATACCTATTCCAGTGTATTTAGCAGTCGGAATTTATAAATTATGTATCAAAGCAGTTTCGGAAGTAGGAGAAACTGCAGAGGAGGAAACTGAGATCAATCTAAAAGTAGATAGTTCGATGCCATTTGCCTCGAAAATTGATGTAGGTCTTAATGCGAAGAAAGATAATCTGCATCTGGAGTCAGAAATTACTGCCTCCAAAAAGATTAAAAGTGTAAAGGTTCAGCTTAAATTGGGTTCATTTTCCAAAACCTATACTTATAATACAGGCGCGATGATCGGCGCTCTACAACATACCTTTCATGAGCATCTGGACCTAAAAGACTTTAAAAATGGGAAATATGATGTTATCTTCATCGTAGAAGATCAGGAGGGGAGACTATTTGAAACAAAAGGAGATTTTATAAAATAACAACGCTCATCATTTTTCATACTCATTTTTAGGAGGTTACTTGATTTAGTAATATCTACCAATGCCTAAGATAGTTTGTAATGGCTAAAGTCTTAGGCTGTGAAATTTGTAGTCAATAGAAAAGTTTGTTTAAATTTTTATATTGACTGCAATATATTATCGATCAGTCACGACAATGGCATAGCAATTATCCATATTTAGACTTATTTTTTCAAATTTTCCAAGTAAAAGCATTTTGTCTATTATTCTTGAACCATCAGCGAAATTTTCAAAAATATCAATAGGCAGTGGTCTGTACTTTACTGTTGTTTTAATAAATTGTGAAAAGAAGTAGGGGTCTAAGCCACCAAATTCATTCGGGACGTTAAGAGAAACTTCTATAACTTGACCTGTTTTGCTGTTTTCAAATCCACAATGAATCCCATGAATGTCGTATCTCCAATCGTCAAGTTTTCCTATTTGCCTTTCATCCCATTTATATTCATCAAAAGTATCCAATGGAAAATCTCGATTTAACTTCACCTTGAGTTTACCCACTAGTTTGATTATCAACTCTTCACCCAACGTCCTGTAATCCTTTGCACATTGCTCAAAGAGATCTTGATGGTCTTCAATATCCTTATCAGCGATAAGTTTCGCAATATTTATCTTCGGTTCAGAAATGTGTATTCCAACCTGAAAACCTTGAAGTTCTTTTTTTAGGTCGTGCCCTATGGTTTCTCTTTCATTTTGAACGCTTTCCCCGAAGATAAGCATTAGTTTTCTTTCTCTGGGAATGGCACGAATTGTTTCAAGATCAGGAATTTCCGCAAGCGAATTTATCGTAATTATATCGATTAATCTATTCAATGGTAACGATTTTAAATTGGTATGTAATAGAAGTTTATCTAACATTATTTGTTAAATATAAAAGTAGTAAAGTTATGGCAGAAATACCTTAAGCTGGAAGAAAGATAGGAGGGTGTCTATTTTAAAATTTTACATCAACAATGACAGTTTAAAGAAGATCCAGCAAAATACCTTTTTTAGAAACCGTTATAATTTGATTAGAATTGTACAAGGAAACTTTATCGCTTACGCTGGTGTCAGAATCATTGATCATACTTGAATGGAAAAGATAAGACAACTTTTTCTACGAACAGTTTTAAAGCATTAAAACAGGTGAAAATCTAAACAGACAATTTATGAAAACGATATTCTTTCTTTTAGTTATGGGTATGGGAGTTACCGGATGTAACGGGTGGCACAAGTATTCGGACTCTGATAATAAAATCATCAACAAAATACCCCTCAGAAGCGGTTTGCAGGAAATTGATACACTTTGGGTTTCGCAAAATGACACAGCAGTTTTTAGGTCGCAAGAATTAATACAGCGATATCCTGATCGAAACGCTCGATTAGGGCTACGTTATGAATTGCGTAATCCTCAAGATGGAATCTATTATTTCATTTATAACGATAAACAACAGCTAGTGCAGGAGGGAAAATATACAGCACAGTATATTTATGAAGGAATAACATACGATGGGAATTTCTATAACACAAAAAGATATTTTTATAAAAAGAATGGACGTCTGAATAGTGTACATTATCAAGAAGACGGCAGAAATTTCAAATTAGAACAATTTGCTAAGGACGGGCAACTGACTAAAATAACCTATTTCAATAAGAAAACAGGCGAAAAAGAAAAGATTGAAATTTATAAAAACAAGAAACTAAAGGAAACCCGGATTTATACAGCCTTTAAGACTTATCGCACGATAAAATCTTTTTAATATTTAGCTTTACATCAGTAGCTTAGCATATGTAAGATAACATATGCTAAGCTTATGAATCAATAACATTATGATTGATCATGTTGTTACGGCATTGGAATTATGGTCAAACCTAACTTTTCATATTCAATCTTTCTTCTTGAAGATCGAGCAATCGAAGATGTTTCCTGATAATTTCTTCATCTAACAGAAGCTCCTCGCGGTTTTTATTGATAAGCCATGTTCTTTGCGTTTCGATTATGTCAATATAAATACTTCGATATTCAGCGAAATTAATGATGATTTCAGAACTGCTCAATTGATTTTCATATTTTTGCAATTGATCTTTCAATGTTGGAAAACTATCTATTTTGTGAGCATAATCTTTACGAATTTTATCCACTGCCACTTGAGCGAGGTTGTTCTGAATTTCATAATCGATTTCCTTTTCACTTCGAGTAAAATCCTGATCTATTTGAGGGAATTTCCTTAATAAGAAAGGAAGCGTAAGTCCCTGGACAAGTAATGTTAAAAGGATGACGACAAAGGTGATGAAAAGTATGAGATTTCTTTGAGGGAAAGGAGTTCCGTCCGCTAAAGTCAGGGGAATTGAAAGTGCCGCGGCCAATGAAACAACACCTCTCATTCCGGTCCAACCAATGATTAAAGGAGTTTTCCAGCCAGGAGATTTGGCATCAGCAACGGTAATGTAATTTCTCATAATTAAAGTCGTTATTACCGCCGCATAACCGGAGAAAATTCTAACAAGAACCAGCACTACAGTAACAGCTATTCCATAACCGATTGCTGTATAAATATCAGTATCTCCCAAACCAAAAACAATTTCAGGTAAATCTAAACCAATGAGCATGAAAACAATTCCATTTAACAAAAAGCAAAAACTTTCCCAAACTGTTACAGTACGTATTCTAGATGCACTGCTCAAAAAATCATGACTACGATAAGATAGGAATAATCCGCCACTTACCACCGCCAAAACTCCCGACGCATGCAGTTCCTCCGCCGCCAAATACATCGAGAAAGGGGCGATAAAAGTGAGCAAAATATCAGTATTAGAATCTGTCGGAAGTATTTTATGCATTTTCAGAAAGATGTATGCAAGTGCAAGCCCGATGCCTACGCCACCAATGCACATCCATACAAAACTTCCCGCCGCTTCGTACCATACAAATTGCCCGGTTGCCGCAGCAATCATCGCAAACCTGAAAATGATTAAAGAAGAAGCATCATTCAGCAAACTTTCGCCTTCGAGGATTGACGCCAATCTTTTAGGCACCTTCACAAATTTTAAAATTGCTCCAGCACTTACTGCATCGGGAGGCGAAACAATTCCCCCCAATAAAAACCCTAAAGCTAAAGAAAATCCGGGGATGAAATAATTAGCGAAGATGGCTACCGATAATGCCGTAAAAAAAACGACTACGAAAGCGAAACTGAAAATAATTCTGCGCCATCGCCATAGCTCTTTCCATGAGGTTGACCAAGCGGCTTCATACAGCAACGGCGGTAAAAAAATGATAAATATTAACTCTGGTTCTATTTTTATTGGGGGTACTCCCGGAATAAAACTTATGGAAAGACCAGCTAATACAAGCAAAACAGGATACGCAACCTGAATCTTTTTCGCCAACATGATCAGCATGGTGATAAGCAAAACCAAAAAAAGATAAAATTCGAAATTTTCTAGCATGTGTAAATTTTAGTTACATAAATATATATTAAATTTTTAGCAACATTTACAACCTATTTAAAATTTAAATGAGTTGTAAATGTTGTCATAGAAATAATGTGTGATGCGTTTTTCCAATTTCCATATGTATCCAGCATCTAATAGTTTTCGGTGTAAAAGATTGTTGCTATAATTTTTATTCCGTACAGATTAAGCAGATCCGGTCTTCATTACGACTATGGTATTTTTAAACAATTAAAACAAACAGTAAGGTCGAGCTGTATTACTTATTCACGACAAAAAAATATCATTATGAAAGTTGCCATCATCGGAGCATCCGGATTTATCGGATCAGTTATTTTAAATGAAGCGCTGAGTAGAGGTCATGACATAACCGCGATTGTCCGAAATCCAGAAAAAGTAACGGTTTCCGATCCACGTCTTAACGTCAAAAAAGGAGATGTTATAAAAGAAGAGGAGTTGGTCAGCCTTTTGAAAGGAAACGAAGCTGTTATCAGTGCTTACAGCGCAAATGACTCATCGACCTATGTAAAGGCTATCACAGCTATTATTAATGCTACGAAAAAAGCAGGTATTACGCGATTATTAGCAGTTAGCGGGGCCGGAAGCCTCGAAGTAAAACCCGGAGTACAATTGTTAGATACCCCAGAATTTCCCGCTGAATGGAAGGACGGTGCTACTGCTACACGTGACGCATTTGACGTTATCAAGCAAGTGACCGACCTGGATTGGTCTGTGTTGAGCCCAGCCATGGTGATCGAGCCCGGCCCGCGTACAGGTGTTTTTCGCTTAGGGAAAGATCAAGTGTTATTTAATGATAAAGGAGAAAGTAAGATTTCTACAGCCGATTTCGCAGTAGCTTTGCTCGATGAGCTGGAACGACCCGCACATATCAAACAACGTTTTACGCTTGCTTATTAAGCTTGGAATAATTGCAGGAATATATATTAAATAGGAAACAATGCTGTAATGTTTCATAACAGCATTGTTTCCTATGTGATCTGATATACATTATGCGATTGAAATGGTTTCATCCAGGTAAATTTCTTGAATCGCTCTAAGAATTTCTATGCCATCTTTGAGCGGACGCTGAAAAGCTTTTCTACCCAATATTAGCCCTGTACCTCCGGCTCGTTTGTTTATGATCGCTGTTCTAATAGCCTCAGGAAGATCGCGTTCACCTTTCGATTCACCTCCTGAATTAATAAGACCAATTCTGCCCATGTAGCAATTTGCTACTTGATAACGGCAAAGGTCAATAGGATGCATGGATGATAAATCCGTGTACATTTTAGGATTGCTTTTTGCAAAATTAATGGTCGTGAATCCGCCATTGTTTTCCGGAAGTTTTTGCTTAATGATATCAGCCTGTATGGTTACACCTAAATGATTGGCTTGACCTGTAATATCTGCTGAAACTTCATAATTAACGTTATCCTTAGTAAAACTATTATTACGGGTATAGCACCATAAAATGCAGGGCATTCCTAACTCATGAGCTCTTTCAAAGGCTTCGGCAACTTCTACAATTTGCCTGTTTGAATTTTCTGAACCAAAGTAAATCGTAGCACCTATTGCAGTTGCCCCTAAATTCCAAGCATCTTTTATACTCCCAAACATAATTTGATCATACTTTGTAGGATAAGTAAGCAATTCATTATGATTTATTTTAACGATAAATGGAATTTTATGTGCATATTTTCTAGCCATTATAGCAAGATTCCCAAAAGTTGTTGCAACAGCATTACAACCTCCTTCGATAGCAAGCTTGATGATATTTTCTGGATCAAAATACAAAGGGTTCGGAGAAAAAGAAGCACCAGCAGTATGTTCTATCCCTTGATCAATTGGCAATATTGATAAATATCCGGTATTAGCCAGATGCCCATGTTTGTAGAGTGCCGCAAGATTTCTAAGTACCTGAGGATTGCGGTTGCTTTGCAGGAAAATCTCATCGATAAATTTTGGGGAGGGAAGGTGAAGTTGTTCCTTCAAAATTTTTGGTGTATTAAAGCCTAGCAGATTTTCGCCTTCGGCACCTAATTCTAATAAAATATTTTTATAATTCATAACGTGATGATATTATTATAAATAAAGTACATTGTGATAATATGCAGTGATTTAAACTGTTATTACAATTAAAGTTAACTAATGATTTCGATAGTCCCTAGTTTTTAACATATTATTTGAAGGTTAATTTACAATCTTAATTAAATAGACATCTTGTGCAGGATTGCATTCGGAATAAGAATTCTTATAAAAAAATTTAGTGCAGAAGTTTTTGATTCAAAGGGTATAGAGGATGATTGGGGAAATCGAACATCATCATGCTTTCCAATACCTTACATAGGTCATGATGAATATATATAAGATAGTTGCTTGAAATCTCAGGTTAAAGAAAGTAGAGGTATAGCTCATAATAAGCACTTCTAGCTATTTAAAACCGGCTGATTGGTTTTCTATTTCAAATCCGCGTTTTTGAAATCAAATGGTATCCGCTCAATCGAATTTTCATTTTCGATCATCAGTTCAATTTTGATTTCGTCTTTTTCGGTTGCTGCCATATCTTTTTTCAATTTAATCAGCTTATATTTCATATTTGTACGCTTATCTGTCAAAGTGAGGTTATTGTAACCGTGGTCTAAGTCTTCATTAACAGCTATTATTAAATCTTGATTTTTAGTAGATCGATACGCATACATTAAGTCAAAAGACTTGAAATCAATGCTTTTATAATCCTCCCCATTATTGGTTTTATACCTAAAATCTGGAAATGCTTTTTGTATGTTGGCAGAATCTACAATTGAAAAATAAACAGTTGGATTTGCTTTTACTATACTTTTATCTATTAAATTGATGTTTTTTTCTAAACCTTTCAGTTTACCCAAATTGAAATACGATTTTTTATTTTCTGATGGTTTGAAGTATATGATCGTGCCTTTAATATCAATTTTATGATATTTTTTATTTTCCTCAAGTTCGTACCTTGCTACAACATTAGCTCGTCTGAAAGAATTTTCAAATATATTATTGTGCAATATTTGTCCCTTATTATAGGTCGCAGTAAGCGTATCTATTTTAATCAGGTGAAATCTGTCGTTGGGCTTATTTTCAAGTTCTAAACTTATCTCAATTTCATTGTACATCTTAATGGTGTGAGAAAGTATTACTTTTTCTTGTGAATAAAGACAAATAGGAATCATTAAAACCAAAAGAGTTGTGAGATTTTTCATTTATACTTTGGAAATCATTAAAATACTGTCATTGCTTCATTTAGTTATGCTTAGAGATCGATCGTGAGTAAACGATAATTATTTAGCCGTTATTTAATCCCTCTTGATACTATAAATCTTACCAAATTCACTATTTGTATCATGTTGCATTGACTTTATTTGATCTTTAGTAAATTTTATTGTTGCGTCTGCATAATCATTTTTATATTTCTTTAACAAGTCGGAAAGTCCAGAATACTTTTTCGTTGACATACTATGTGTTTTAAAAATCAAAGTATCGCCTTTTACTTCATAAACCTTATACAGCGTATAGGTATCATTTTTTTCTATTTTGTATAGATCATCAACTTTTGGATTTGCCAAATATTCAGTTTCATTAACCGAATTTTGATAAACAGTAAAGATGATCATGCAGAATAATAATCCTATAACAAATAATCCAAAATAATGTGTAATCGGTCTTTTTGCTTTGGCAGATGCCATGAAATAGTCTTGCTTCATTTTTGGACTCATTTCATTTGCATATAGAACTTGTTTGCAATGACTGCATTGGCTCATTTCTTTTTTTGAAGTTGGAAAAATAGGAATCCAAAAAATATGAAAATAGCGGGCTAAAAATAAAAAAGTAACAGTCCCTTTGCTATTGCAATTCTCACAGTCGTAAGACAGCATTTCTTTTGAATTTAAGATCTTTGCTCTTGTTCCAAATATTATCATAGCCTGATTTTATTAGGTTTTATTTTTCCGGATTCTATTTTTTAGTTCTTTTAACAGTTTCGTACGACTTTTAGTTTTTATTGTATAGTCCGCTAGTGCATTATTGTTGATATTTTCTGCATTTGGGCATAGTTATACTAGTAATAAGTTTTAAAGCAGTTATCTAAAGTGCATCGTTGCTGTTAGCAGTAATAAAAATACATTTAATAATCAAAACCAAATAGTAGATTTACAATTCGCGAAACATGTTTTACAATTCGTGTAATAAGTCAGTTTATTCCCTTAAACTGATTTAATAACAGTATTTTAGTAAATAGAAGCTACTTCGAAAATTGCGTTTTACGAACCAAAGTCTACTTGTATATACGGATCAGGTCGTATATGTTGGCAAAATATATGCGCTGTAAGAATATGGATGCGAAAGAAAAAAATGGAAAGTGCAATTTTACAGTAAATTACATCAATACTTATTGTATATAGACATCGTTATCAATGATTTATTTAGGCTTATGAAAAGTATAAACGTATTACTGGTTGTAGTTGTTTTGTTGTTCCAGACCTTGTGTTTGGGACAAACTCAAGAACATACGAAAATAGACTTCATTGTTACTAATGATTATATGTCCGAAAGAAATCTTTCTTTGATGGGAGGGCCGATCCCAGTAAATTATAAGAAAGAGATTAAAGAAAGTTTACGAAATAGTTTTGTTGAGTTTTATGATGACAATAACAATATTATAGCGGAAAAATACTACAATAAAATAGGTGCATTATATCATACGAATCAAAACTTCTATGACAGCAAGAACCGATTAGAAAAAACACTTGAAATTGACGAATTTAAAAACGACACCTGCGTTATTCAGTATCAATATACGGACAGTTTAAATCTAGTGGTCCATAAACAAGTTAGTCGTTCATGTTCAAGTAATTTTCTCGATTTTTATTACAGCTATAATGAAAAAGGTCAGAAAATTAAAGAAGTACTGAATGAGAACAACACTTTCCTCCGTAAAAAAGTCATTCTGGAAATTTCTAAAAATGAAAGACAAATAAGCTCGTATGATCAAGCAAACCGTTTATCAAATTATCAATATAAGTATAATAACAAAGATCTGCTTATATACGAAAAACGTAAAGAATGGGATTATGTGCAAAAAGGAGAATATTTTGAAATCGGTGGCGAATATGAGTATTTGTATCAGTATGATCAAAATGGCAATTGGATAGAACGCATTAAACAAACCTATTGTCCAGCAAAGAAGAAAGTCGCAACAAGTAAAAAAGTGGATAACAAAAAAAGTCTAGTTAAAACAGAGGAACCAAAACTCCTCGAAAATATTGATTACAATTGCGAACCTGAAATCAAAGAGAAGCTGATCAGAAAAATATATTATAAGTAGAAATTTCCTTAAAAACAGAATGGTTATTTTCAGCGAGAGTTTCAATATTTACTCTTAAACGATCGAATCCAACGTATGTCAATCGAAATCTTGTTAAATTACATTGGCAAATATCTGGTTTTGAAAATATGGATCGCTCATGTGACTATAAAACAGACTTTCTGTGGTATTCTTATCGCAATCAACAGATTTGTGGGACTCTTAAATAAATTAAAGAACCTCCAGCTTAAAAAATATCAGAAGTTCTTTAATTTAAGTAGTAAGAATAACCTCAGCTTCGAATTGTTATTGTTGAGCAGCCCAGATTTCAATTTCAATTTTAAGTTCCTCGAGTCCTAGTCCCTTTACATAAGCAATAGTCATCGAGGGATAGACTTTCCCGAATAATTCTTCCCATTTTGCATTTAGAAAGTTCCAGTCAATCTCTTCCGTAGCCCAGATGTTGACTTTTATAACGTCATCAGAAGATAAATTTTGACTATCTAGAAGCTGGCCTATATTTAGAAATGTATATGCCACCTGTTCATTCATAGATGATGGAATGGATCCATTATTATCAATACCTATCTGACCAGAAAAAGTATATAGATTGGAATTTTTAGGAATGATCGTAACATGTGAATAGTTCCCGACAGGTGCCGGAACATTTTTAGGGTTTAACCTCGTGACTTTTTGCGTGTTGTTCATACTCATTTTTTTAAAATAAAAACTATAAATTTTGTGAAATAGTGATGCAAATCTATGTTATGGAAGATCTTAGCTATTTCGAGTACAAAAGTATAGGTGATATTTATTGTAGAATTGGATAAAACCGACAGTTCTACATAAAAATGATTCAGATTGGTAAAGAAAGCATTTAGAGGATGGATTTGATCATTTGGAAGCATCCCATAGAGGGAAATTCAGCAACTTTTCGTTTGCATTAAGCATGAATCTTTCAGGGTTGGTCCCAGTAAATCCTTTGAACTCTCTAATATAATGAGATTGATCAAAATAGTCGTTTTGATATGCGATTTCTGTAAGATTGTTAAAATCAGCTTGTCGTAAGTTGTTTAAACCAGATTGAAAACGCATAATTCTTGAAAACATTTTTGGAGGCATACCCACATATTGTTTTATTAATCGCTCGAGCGAGCGTTCCGACAAATTCATTTCTATTTGAGTTTCTTTAAGCGTTTTTCCGTTTTGAAGAAATAAGGATGCGATTGTAGCTTTCTCAGTATTGCGCTCTACTTTGCTTATGTGTTTTAATAAAAAGTTGGAGATAATTTTAATCTTTTGCTTTAAAGAGACTGCATTAATAAGTTGTTGAAGAATTGGTTCTGTTATAATATCTTCTAGGGGAACTTTTTGATCATTAAATTCGAAAGCATCTATATTAAAAATAGTTTTTAAAGCTGTTGGCTGTAAATAAACTCCAATAATCCTAAAATTACCCATAACGCGATGCTCTATAAACTTAGTTGACTGCCCCTGTATATACAACTGCGGTGCTGCCTGAGCATCCATATCAAAAAAGAGGTTTGGCTTTTCTTGAAAGATCAATGTAGGTATGCCATCTGGGATGATCTTAAATGACTTAACGCTAAAATTATCTGTGTCGTCTTCCAATACCCAAAAATATCGGATGTAGTCTTGTAAAGACGTTTCAGGAAGGAACTCTTGATAATGCATTTGTTTTTCTTTTAAAATTTAAAAATACAAAAAATGATGAAGAATACGGAGATCCTTTTCTTATGATCCAGCATCTTTTCAAAGCTTCTATAGAGTCTTATGTCCCAGTTTATTTAGGAGTTTTCGTTTATAATTATCATTTTTAATCAAATAAATTGAATTATACTTTTTGCAATAAAAATTTATGGAATTATCTACACCTATTAGAAGAATCGAAAGCACAGATTTTGACTTTGTTTACGATTGCTTGTGTGCACTTGAAAATGAAATCTTAGATAAAGAAATTATTGAAGAGATATTCAATAACAATATTAAAAACCCAAATTATTATTATTTGATTGCTGAAAATTTAGATGGGAAAATGGGATTTATAACTTTCCATACGCAGTATCTGTTACATCATAGTGGACTGGTCGGCGAAATTCAAGAATTCTACGTAACACAGAATTTCAGAAACAAAGGAATAGGGCGAAAATTGATTAATGAAATTATGGAGATTGCTGATCAAAATAACCTGAAAAGTATTGAAGTAACCACAAACAAAAAGCGAATTGAGAATATTGCCATATATGAAAATCTTGGATTTAACCTGTCTCATAATAAATTTACGATATACAAATAAGCTAACTTGAACACAATTCCTAGAGAAATGCAATAATAACCACTCATTAAAAATTAAAATGAAATTTAGAGTAGCAAGAGTCGGAGATATCCCGCAGATACAAGTTGTGAGAAATGCCGTCAAGGAAAATATGCTTTCAGATCCTAATCTGGTAAGTGATGAGGACTGTGAAGATTTTTTAATAAGAAGAGGGAGAGGCTGGATATGTGAAATTGATCAGAGGATCGTTGGCTTTTCAATTGTTGATCTAGTTGACTATAATATTTGGGCATTGTTTGTACATCCAGACTATGAAAAACAGGGCATTGGAAAACAACTGCACGATGTTACGCTGAATTGGTATTTCGATAAAACAAAGCAAACTGTTTGGCTGGGAACTGCACCCGGTACAAGAGCTTCAATATTTTACAAAACTGCGGGTTGGAAGGAGGTGGGTATGCATGGAAAAGGTGAGATCAAATTCGAAATGACATTTGAAGCTTGGAAAACCTTAAATTCTGATTAGTAATATGGTCTATATTTAATTAGCTGATTTGTAATTTTTGACATAATAGGGTGACTTCTTAAAAAAAAAGTTGAAGTGTTGGTAAATAGAAATTTAAAATAGAATGTGGTAGATAATATGGAGAATTATTTTAATATTGTGCATTTTGTTTTGTACAGAATGATTTATAAACTACATTTAGTTACGGAAAGATTTAATCCTATAAATCTTATTCATAAACTTCCTTTTCAAAAGAGGCGTTATCAAGAATTGGGAATAGATATTTATGATCAAATTAATCGCATATGGGGAGATAAGCAATCTGGACTAAGTATTCAAGCTGCTGGCGGTTTTTTATGCGGTGTCTTAGGGCTATTTTTCTTTTCTTTATTAATGTTATTTAGAGTTCAAGTATCAATATTTGTGATGCTCGGACCTGTAATTGCATCAATTACAGCTTGTTATCTGTTAGTTTTTAGGGGCAATAAATATTTAGCACATTTTGCTAAATTAGAAAAGTGTACAAAGAACGATAGACGTAAGTATAACTGCTTGACGGTAGGATCTATATTTTTAGTTTTTATTTTTTTTTATGCTTGTCTCGTTATTTAATGTCTGTAACTGATCAAGTAATTTTATTTCAATTGATACTTAATTAATACTGGATTGAATAGGGCTAATTTGACATAGTCTTAATGATAAATCAGTAAAATTGGTAAGAGATTCCGTGATTTATATACCATATATTTTCTATTAAATTAGGATTTTTGTCCTGGATGTAAATAAATAGATTGTCGAAGACCTGAGTTAAAAACAATAACTATTCAAGAAGGTTATACATGTAGTCATGACGACCGAATGCAATTTTCATGTAACACCAATAAATAGAAGGATATGGAACAAATAAAAAATGAAATATTTGAAAAGGGAAATCAAATAACCAATGGATATTTTACAGGAAATGCATTTCTAAATCTGTTGCAAGAAAAAGATGAAAATAATGATTTTGCCCTCGGCAATGTTACTTTTGAATCAGGAGCAAGGACAAACTGGCATACACATCCAAGAGGTCAGGTATTGATTATCACCGATGGTACAGGCATTTATCAAGAAAAAGGTCAAGTCGCCCAGTTGATTAAAAAAGGGGATATCATCAATATTCCTGAAGATGTGGAGCATTGGCATGGCGCATCTGCAGTAAGTGGCATGATCCACATTGCGATCACCAATTATAAAGATGAAGAAAATGTGACCTGGTTACAGGCTGTTTCAGAGGAAGAATATGCTATTGCCAACAAACAAATACAAAGATGAAAAATATATTCAAATTACCATTTTTGACAATCCTGGTGATGCTAATAAGTAGTCAAATCATATTTGCACAAAGCTCAGTTCAGGATACTACGATTAATAGCAATAAACAATTGGTGCGAATTTCAGAAATTGAAGTGTATCCGAAAGATTTTGATGCATACTGTGCTATTTTAAAAGAAGAAGCAGCTGCCTCTGTAAAATTAGAACCAGGTGTAATAGCCATTTTTCCGATGTACATTAAAGCTGATCGATCACAGATCCGTATTTTGGAAATTTACGCCAACGACGAGGCTTACCAGCAACATCTGAAAACGCCACATTTTCAAAAGTATAAAACGACTACGCTTACCATGGTAAAATCATTGAAACTACTTGACATGTCTGTATTAGACAAGGAAACAATGTCTGATATATTCAAAAAATAGAGAGTAGCAAACTGTGGAATGACATCAACTTTGTATTTTTATGATCAAACTTTAAGATAGCTGAAGATTTGAATTGACAGCTTAATACTTAATGAATTTAGTTCTGCGTGATTAGTGTAAAACACTATAATCGGAACATGACAGCGGTGAGCATGATACTTTTAGATCGATGTCGGCGCCGCAGTCAGGTTCTGTCATCCTACTTTCTAAAGGTTTAAACGGAAATTCTTATATTTAACGTTATGCTAACCTTTAACAAGATCTTTCTTTTTCTAATCATTTGGTTTTTATACCCATCAAACGGCTATAGCCAAAAATCTGTCATGATAACACAGCTCCAAAAACAATATGGTGGAACATGGATTGACAGAAAAACGACTAGATGCCTGCAGATAACTTTTGATAATGACCAATTTGTAACGATCATCGACTGGACCCGTAAATACCAAAGCCGAGAGCATGGCGATGTCTATAAGGCATATATCAAGAAAGACACATTGGTCATGCCCGAGGATAAGGATCACCATGCACCTTACAGTGAAATTACGATAGAAAACAATAAACTGATATACCGGACCAAGTCTACCGGTATACAGAAAATATCAATCTGGGATAAACAGGTATTTTCCCGGAAGTGATACCTTTGTGCATTTAGCCCATTCGCAAAAATTTACAAGATGGATGAGTAATTTCTATTTTTGGGAACTTAAAAAAGCTTGTCAAATTTAAATCTAAGCTATTCACCATCTTGTTTTCACTTCATGAGTAATAGGTATTATTGAAGTAGATATTCCTAATGCGATGACTCCCTATCATAGGCATGACTATAAAAGATTTTAAACCTAGAACGGAAATTTTATCGCCTGCTCAAAAATCGTTGTACTAAATCGTGACTCGATAACCCGTGCTGTACATAGTGGTCCTACGCTGATCAGTGAAATTTCACATTTATCTTCTCTCCAAATTCTAATAAATTTCTAATAAATTTCTGTTGATCCTCTAATGGCGTGTTAGCGGTATGCATTTTATATTTGCAACACATTTAAACAAAAACAATATGGACTCAGGCCCCCATTCAAAGAGACAAGAGATAATTATTTAATTGCCCGCGAATCATCATAACCTTGTTTTATGCCGATTGCAGGCCAAAAACAACGTTATGTTTCATTTTTCAAAACTATTTAAAAAATATACACACGATCTTGTCGTGTATGACTGCTCAATCGCTTCAGTTATAAGACCAATGATGGTGGTCGCTATAGTGGATCGCATCTGTGACAAGCAAAATTACCCTTTCAGGTACCTCTTTTTAAGATTATCATCCTCACTGTTATATACGGTCAGGTATAGCCTCACACACACTAAAAATAGGAGGGCCAATGACACTATTTGAATTTATTTTAAGATTATCTATCGCATTTGCACTTGGTGCAGCGATCGGCACTGAACGTCAATGGAGACAGCGGATGGCCGGACTAAGAACCAATATGTTGGTATGTCTTGGCGCCTGCATGTTCGTTTCACTTGGGGTGAAAGTTGGCGGAGATGCTTCTGGTAGAGTAATATCTTACGTCGTAAGTGGCATCGGATTTCTTGGTGCAGGAGTAATAATGAAAGACGGTGTGAACGTAAGGGGACTAAATACAGCAGCTACCCTGTGGTGCTCAGCTTCCATAGGAGCATCCTGCGGATTGGGATTTCTTTCTGAAGCCACCATCTTTACCGTCTTTCTGATCATTACGCACGTGCTGATGCGTCCTTTAGGTACAAAGTTAAGCCGTATACCTGTAAATAGTGCTGATAATCCAGTCGCGTATCTCTTAATTATAAAATGCAGACAAGATGTGGAGAATCATTTGAGGGTATTGTTACTTCAGTTCACTGGAAGTGATGAAAAACTGTTGTTAAGATCGCTAAAAAGTACTGATGATGGAGACGCAAGCAGAGCAATAATAATGGCTGAAATACTGGCAAATAGCAATGAAGATGCGATTATGGAGCGGATTGCGGGACGATTAACGATTGAACATGAAGTTTCTGAAGTTAGCTGGAATAAAGCTGGTATGGAGAATGATCTTTAGCCCCATCGTAGATAGATTAATAACCCAAGGACCAATATCCAAAAACTAATAATTATTTAAAATATCTGATAATGATTGGGGTGATATCGCTTCATTTCCAATTGTATAACTAACAATATCTATTTAATATCATGATTAACGTAAAAGAGCGCTTAAAAGATAAAACGATTACTGACAGAAGAAAAATTATGTCAAAAGGTAGTGATGAGGCTGCTGCGACCAAGCTGCAAAATGTTTCAAGATCGGATCAGGATTTTTATTTCGCCATGCTGGAAAGCCATATCGGCGGTTTATCTTCTATACAAGCCAAAGAGAGGTTAAGTAGATTTGGCTTTAACGAGTTGCACCATGAACAAGCGCCTACATGGATAAAGCAACTATTTCAGGCATTTATCAACCCCTTTATTGGCATACTTCTTATTATTGCCACGATCTCCTTTATATTGGATGTATGGTTGGCCAGTCCCGGGGAGACCGATTATAAAACGGTTGTAATGGTCGGTATTATGGTGATGGTAAGCTCTCTACTCAGGTTCTTTCAAGAATACAGGAGTAATCGGGCCGCTGAGCAACTTAAAAGTATGGTAAAAACTACCGCGACAGTTTTAAGGAATATGACTGAAAAGGAAGAGCTTGATATTAAGAAATTAGTGCCTGGCGATGTTATTTTGCTCTCTGCGGGAGATATGATTCCAGCAGACTGCCGTATCGTAAAATCTAAAGATCTCTTTGTAAGTCAATCTATGCTGACAGGAGAGTCTCTGCCCGTAGAAAAGAGAAGTTTGGCTGTTCGGGACGCTGAAGAGAAACCACTGGTAGAGCTGGATAACATCTGCTTTATGGGAACCAATGTGGTAAGTGGTTACGCGACAGCAGTTGTCGTCAATACAGGAAATCAAACTTATTTTGGCACACTCAGTAAAGTTATTGTGGGTAAACGTGCCGAAACAAATTTTGATATCGGGGTTAATAAAGTGAGCTACCTTTTGATCAGTTTTATGGTCGTCATGGTGCCCTTGATCTTCATGATCAATGGATTCGTTAAAGGAAACTGGTGGGATGCACTGCTTTTTGCAATTGCCGTTGCCGTAGGTCTGACCCCAGAAATGCTACCCATGATCGTAACTGCAAATCTTGCAAAAGGGGCAGTGAATATGAGTAAGCACAAAGTGATTATCAAAAGGCTCAATGCCATCCAGAATATAGGAGCGATGGATGTGCTGTGTACAGATAAAACGGGTACGCTGACTATGGACAAAATCGTTTTGGAAAGACACTTGAATATTTTCGGACAGGAAGATGAAGAGGTACTCAAATGGGCTTATCTGAATAGTTTTCATCAAACAGGCCTTAAAAACCTGCTCGATGTTGCTGTCCTCGAACATGTGGAATTACATGACTACCTGAAAGTGGAAGAGCATTTTTTAAAAGTCGATGAAATTCCTTTTGATTTCCAAAGACGTAGAATGTCTGTTGTGTTAAAACAACGAAATGGTAAACATCTGCTCATCTGTAAAGGAGCGGTAGAAGAAATGCTTAATTTGTGCAGTCACGCCTTTGATCCGGGAGATGATAAACAGCTACATATTCAATCAGATCAGGTAATGCCTATGGATGAAGCGATGCGGAAGATGATTTTAAGAACTTCAAATAAACTAAATGAAGCAGGGTTGCGAGTTTTACTGGTTGCTATACGTGAATTTGATGACAGAGCACTGAATTATTCCTTAGAAGATGAGCAAAATATGACGCTCACTGGATTTATCGGTTTTCTTGATCCTGCTAAACCTTCCGCTAAAGCAGCAATTGAAGCATTACAGAAGTTAGGTGTGAATATTAAAGTATTGACAGGTGATAACGAGATTGTCACCAAGAAGATATGCCAAGATGTAGGTATTCCTTTTGATCAGGTACTTTTGGGGGCTGAAGTTGAAAAAATGACTGATATGGAATTAAAGGAACAGATTGGAGAGGTTTCTATTCTGGCAAAATTAAGCCCGGTTCAAAAATCTCGGGTTGTTAAAATACTTAAAGAAAAAGGTCATACAGTTGGTTTTATGGGTGATGGTATTAATGACGCAGCCGCACTTAGAGATGCCGATGTAGGAATCAGTGTCGATACAGCTGTGGATATTGCTAAAGAAAGTGCTGATATAATTTTGCTCGAAAAAGACTTGATGGTTTTGAGAAAAGGAGTAATTTATGGGAGGAGAACTTTTGGAAACATCATCAAATA
Organism: Sphingobacterium sp. MYb388; assembly: GCF_037479535.1. NCBI lineage: Bacteria > Pseudomonadati > Bacteroidota > Sphingobacteriia > Sphingobacteriales > Sphingobacteriaceae > Sphingobacterium > Sphingobacterium sp. MYb388. The sequence goes on from NZ_JBBGYV010000004.1 coordinate 187,647, forward strand.
TATCAAAATGACTGCGAGTAGCAATTTCGGAAATATGTTCAGCATGTTGGGCGCCAGTGCTTTTCTGCCATTTCTACCGATGCTACCGGTGCAAATATTAGTGCAAAATTTACTATATGATGTATCACAGGTATCTATTCCATGGGATAGAATGGATGAAGATTTCATTGAGAAACCTAAAAAATGGGATGCTTCAGGCATTAAAAGATTTATGCTTTATATTGGCCCAATTAGCTCCATCTTCGATTATGCGCTATTTGCAGTTATGTTCTTTGTTTTTAAAGCGAATAGTCCAGAACACCAAAGTCTATTTCAGAGCGGCTGGTTTATTGAAGGACTACTTTCACAGACATTGATTGTTCACATGATTCGCACGCGAAAAATTCCATTTATCCAAAGTTGGGCTACTGCGCCTGTAGTGGCGTTAACTTCACTGATTATGGTTATCGGGGTATTAATTCCGTTTTCACCTTTTGCAGGTGCATTATATATGCAACAATTGCCACTGAGTTATTTTCCTTGGCTTATAGCCATACTAGCTTCTTACTGCACACTGACACAGTTTGTTAAAACATGGTATATCAAAAAATTCAATCAATGGCTATGATAACGAAATAGCCAAATGGCTTAATCCGTTTAAGAATTTGTTTATCAATGTTGTATTGCTTCCTACCTATAGGGCTTAATCGGAATCAGGGATTATTTGAAATGCTAGTCGCTAAGACGTTGTATACATACGTCTTAGCGTTTTAAAGAAGCGATATTATTCCTCATTTCCACTTCAATTGTTTCGCTTTAGCATTATCGTAAAAAATAAATAGAAGATCTTTTTAAAATGATCACATTTTTACAACTAAAACAAGTGGTACTATACTTCCATTCTGCTTATATATATCCCAGCTATAATTTAAAATTTTAAGTCCTGTTATAGGATAAGAAAAAAGGCGACAGGATTCTTCACTTTTTTCCTTTAAAATGGTGTATGAGAGGATGATCGTTTCTTTTCCTTGAATCTGGATCTTAAAACTATGGTCTCCAGGGGTATCGTTGAAGAATATAATCTCCATAAATCCATTCATTGGGGAATTTTCTGAACCTTTAATGATACGCCAGTCATAAAATGGTATGCCAGTTTCTCCAACACTGACACTTATATTCTTTTCGCCAAAAGCATCTGTCAAGATGAGGTTGGAACCACTTTCCTTATCTGTGAAGGTAAAGTCAATACGTCGAGGAGGTGCTTGGTTTAAGATATTATCACAATTACGGTTTTTTTTACAGCTTGCTATTAAGCAAAAAGTTGCAACTAGGATTAAAATTGGTGTAATTAACTTTATATTCAAGATTAAAATAGATAAAGACACTGAATTATCCCGCTTGTGGTAATTTTTTAAATAAATATATTCGTTGATTTATGTTCACGATAGGGATGGATCAATCTCTTGAATGCAGCTGATAGGACTTCTCACATTTCACCGTTTTTTAACTTACTGTGATTGATAGAATTGACAATACCTACAATTCCTTGATTATTTGGCATAGCTTTGGCAATGATTTCATCAGTAAATAGTAAATAAACTATTTATTATACGATCGTCTTTTGTAAATACACAAATATTCGACTAAGTTCATTTTAGAAGTTTGTTTTTACATCATGACTTAAATAATAGAAAGTAGTATTTTACATTTAATGCATTAAACATGCACAATCAGAATTTTCAGTTGATATACCTTAATAATTATTTAAAAGGATAGCATGAAACCAATAATGCTTTTGATGACAGTATATGTACTTTTCTCTTGTAGTCATAGTGCTAAAATAGAGGCTACTTATATTGCAAAGGACCACAATTGCGACTGTGAAAAGACGGTCGGAATAGACCGTGTTTTATTTGCCACGAACATTCGGTTGAAAAATGAGAAAAATAGGAGGGTATTGCTGTTTAATTGTGCTACTGTTCATACTGGCATTGCATCTATTAGTGATGCCGATGGTAAGAATGAACGTGAAAAATTTATCTATGACTTGGATTGTATCTCTGCAATAGAACAAAGTCAGGAACTGTCTGATGATTTTAAATATTATACGGAATCGATGCAATCTTCCGAAGATTTTTTTCAAAGCCTGAATGAGGAGAAGAAGTTCTTTTATGAGCTTACTTTTGAGAAGCAAAAGATCAAATCAATCTTAAAAGTGGAATTAGATTGAAAAAACTGTACATCTAGATAGATAGAGTAAAACATGATCAGGCCAAATGAATATAAAGTTCACGACGTGAACACTACAATAAACTAAGGAATACTAACTTATTAATTTTAAATTATTCGTCATGGGAACACTATTGTTAAGCGGAACGTTTCTCTACTTATTATCTTGGACAGGCCAAAATAACCTTGCAAAGTATCCATATGCAGATTCAGTCGTTACCGTTCAAGTCGAACAAAAACAAGAAAATAAACCGGTCATGATTTTAGAGGCATTTCAGATTCTGGATAGCGATGGCGGTTCTGCAGAAGCTGTATTAAGTATGGACAAGGATGGAAAGTGCTATGTGGGTAAAGAGTTTATCGGTACTATTACGGCAGCAGGAGAATTGAAGTCCGACACAGGAGAGCTATTGGTCCATTTAAAAGGTAATGAGTTACTGTCCAGTGACGGAAAAGTTTCACTCGTCATTAAAGAAGACGGTACAATTTCAAATGGCTCTGGTAAAGATATCACTTGGGGACCGGATGGTATATTAAAAAATATGGAACTGAGTCTAAAAATTGTTCCTGTAGACAGTAAAGCAAAAAGAGCGGCTTCCCTTCTCGTATATTCCTTTTTTGGTTCCACAGAGACGGAAGTTCAGAAATAGGGTTTTGATACCATAACAGATCAAGAAGTAATATCAGTTATCTAAACTGACATTAAGAAAGAAAAGATTTCAAAAAACGGGGTGAATCAACTCCAGAAAGTAATACCGAAGAACAAAAATAGTCTTTCACAAACGTTAGTTGGCCGTAATTGGCATTATCATTAGAGCAAAATTATTGAATATATAATAAATGAAAGAAATAAGCATAAGACAAATTACAGAACCCGATTTTTCAGAGGGATTTGCTATTCGGGAGATTGAAGGTATGCTTTCTGAAAAAGATTTGGTACAAGATCTTCATAGGCACGATTTCTTTTTTGTTTTATTTTTAGAAAAGGGAACGGGTGAACATCGTATTGATTTTACAAACTATCCTGTTGACAATTATGCTGTTTTTTTCATGCGACCTGGACAGGTGCATGAACTTATTTTAAAAAAAGGTAGTAAAGGCTATTTGATGCAATTTAACCGTGATTTTTATACACCAAAAGAAGAACCCGTTAATTTTGTTTTACGAAAAGTAAGTCATAAAAATTACTGCCCACTTTCTGTCGACAGATTTGGTCGAATTTTAGCACAACTAGCTTTTATTTCTGAAGAGTATATAGGTAAACGGGAGCATTAGAAGGATGTTATAAAAGCAAGTCTTGAAATACTTTTTATTGAACTTGTCAGACAGAGTCGTAGTCCTAAAGAAATTACAAAGAATGGTAATGAATATTCTCAAAACCAGTTAGAAGAGTTTTTGGAATTATTACAGAAGAACATTGTAAACTATAAGCAAGTAACGAAATATGCAGAATTGATGCATCTTACCACATTCCAACTCAATAAAATAACCAAGGAAACTATTGGTAAATCGTGCTCAAAACTCATTAATGAACAAATAGTGCTTGAAGCAAAAAGAAATTTATTAGCGACCACTAATCAAATAAATCAAATTGCATTCGATTTAGGTTTTGAAGATCCTTCTTACTTTATCCGTTTTTTTAAAAAGAATACCAACTATTCGCCAGAAGCATTTCGAAAAAACTTTAAATAAGTACCCCTGGATTACAAGTTTGTCCTACAAAACAAGCTTTATCATCAAGTAATTTTGAAAAGAATTTAAAAACAAGATGAAATATGAGAATTGTAATTGTAGGTGCTTCAGGTACTATGGGTACTTATTTAGCTGATGTGCTAGAAGGTGAAGGCCATGAATTAATAAGAACCAGTCGATCAGCTAAAGAGATCCAAGTCGATACGACATCCACCCAGTCTATCGAAGCAATGTTTGAAAAGATAGGCCCCTTTGATGCGTTGGTTACTACCGCTGGAGAGACATTTGTCGGTCCATGGAAAAATTTGAACGACCAAAATTTCAAAAAAGGAATTGAAGGTAAAATGATGGGACAAATCAATTTGGTACTAATCGGCCAGCATTACATTAATCCTAAAGGTTCGTTTACCTTGATCACAGGTGCGCTAACACACGAACCTCAAATTAATTTTGCAAATGCGTCAGCAGTAAACGGAGCTGTAGAAAGTTTTGTGAAAGCCGCAGCTATTGAGTTGCAAAATGGCATCCGTATCAATGCAGTCAGTCCCTCAGTCATAGAAAATTCACCCCATTATTTTCCTTATTTCCCAGGAGAAATTCCAACAACGATGAAACAGCTAGAATATCTTTTCAGAAAAAGTTTATTTGGCGCTGGAACAGGACATATTATCAAACCTTAAAATAATTGAAATGAATAACAAAAGTAAGATGATCCAATCGATTAAAATATGGTTAGTAATTTATCCTTCGATAACGCTTTTCTACGTATTATTTGGAAGCTTTTTAGCGGAGCTCCCATTGTATGTGAGGACACTCATCTTAACCGTAATATTGGTTCCTTGGATGGTCTTTTTGGGTTTGCCTTTTATACATTATGTATTGAAGAGTATAAATAACAATGACAAATTTTAACCGAAGAACTTTTATGAAGCAAGGAGGGGTTTTGACGTCCGTATTTCTCCTGCCTCTTACTTTTAACTCTTTTGTAGATAGAAAAATAATGAAAAACGAAAATCAATTTGATGTAATTATTATAGGAGGCAGCTATTCTGGACTTGCCGCGGCAATGGCGCTTGGAAGAGCTTTAAGAAATGTATTGATAATCGACAGTGGTGAGCCTTGTAATAGGCAGACACCGTATTCGCACAACTTTTTAACACAAGACGGAAAAACCCCATTAGAAATTTCTTTAATAGCAAAACAACAGGTATTGATGTACGATACCATTACATTCTATAGTGGTTTTGCCACAAAAGGTATGAAAATCGAAAAAGGGTTTGAAATTGAAACCGAATCTGGCAACAAATTCACAACATCTAATTTAGTTTTTGCTGCAGGAATAAAAGATATAATGCCCGAAATCCCTGGCTTTTCCGAATGCTGGGGAATTTCTGTCCTGCATTGTCCTTATTGTCATGGTTACGAAGTGAGAAATGAAACAACTGGTATACTTGGGAATGGTGATTTTGGCTTTGATTTTTCAAAACTGATATCAAATTGGACAAAAAAGTTAACCCTTTTTACCAATGGAATAGCAACACTAACTGACGAACAAAAAAATCTACTTGAAAAGCATGCTATTGAAATAGTAGATAGAGAAATCGAGAAATTTGAGCACCAAAACGGAAAAGTCAAAACCATCATCTTTAAAGATGGTTCAAAGCAAATGGTAAATGCAATTTATACAAAACTGCCTTTTGAGCAAAATTGTAGCATTGCTGAACAACTGGGATGTGAATTAACCGAAGACGGTTACCTGAAAATTGATTCTTTTCAAAAAACTACCATAAACGGTGTGTATGCTTGTGGCGATACAGCGACACGAATGCGAACAGTCGCTAACGCAGTAGCAATGGGAACATTGACAGGAATGACTGCAAATAAAGAGCTTATCGAAGAACGTATTTAAATAATAATACGAGCTTTTGTTTTGACAGTCAATAGAATGAGTTGAATGAATTACTAAAACTCTTCATATCTAATGACCGTTTTTTACTGAATCTGAAATACTAATCTTTCTGCGTTTATTGAGATCAACATATTTTGTCGGCATCAAGGATATGTGAAGCTGCTCACATTAGAATTTGTGAAACTGGCGTTAGATCAAAGTCATTGAATGAGACTAACACTATGAAACTTTTGTATTAAATTTGGATTAATGAAATTGTAATACCGAATTTCGTAAGGGTCCAAAACATTGGCAATAATTTTTATTGAATCCGAAACCGATAAATAATGGCAAAAAAGAAAAAAACACTTCCAAAAAACTTCAGTGAATTAATTACTGAAAATAATATAGACAATCTTAAAAAAGTATTTGATACGTGTGAATTCGATGCAAGAGGTGGTTATGGAAAAGCAACAGCTCTTAGTTTTTTTAATGTTCCGGATGAACTTGTTCGCTGGTTGTTGCAAAGCGGAGCGGACATCGAAGCTATCGATAGTTATGGACGTACGGCACTGCATCAACATGCGATGATGCGAAGTGGCAAGTTAGCTGTCTTCTTAGAATTGGGTGCAAATATCAAGGCAGTGGATAGCTATGGGGACACACCCCTACATTTTGCAGCTGGAAGTAGTTTTAATGTTTCATCTGTAAAACAACTTGTAGCCTATGGTGCAGATACCAAAGCGCTAAATTCATATAAACAAACACCCCTCGAGCGAGCTTTAAGTAGTGCAAACAACATTGACATTATACATTTGGTGGAAATATCGCGAATATTACTGCAAAGTGAATCCGAAATCACTCAAAAAATGAAGGATGAAATTATTCGAATAGGAGAAGGTTTTGAATTTCATCGGAAAAATTTTAATAAAGACTATCTACATGAGACAGACCATGCACTAAGTAATCTTTATGAAATATATCAAGTTATACCTGTCAAGAAACGTATTATGCATGATGGTGTATCACCAATAATTGTAAATGGAACAAGCTGGGAAAAACAATTTGAACAATTGTGGAACTTATTGGTGCCATCAAAGGGAAATGCTGATACAGTACAAGGGGAGGTTGTCCGAATTGCAGGAAAAGTACGTGATGAAATATACCGAAATGGGGGTGGAAACTGGAACATTGATTTCAAAAAAATGTTGGATGCATTTTACCTGCACTTAACTTCGGAGCATGCTTTACCTGCTACTGAACTTGAAGAAGCAAAGACTTATATCAAAGATATTCGTAATACTGGATTTGCTGATGATATTAATTTCCTATGTGAACTTGCAACAAACTGGGTGCGACTTAACCCGATACCAATTGTGCTTACCAAGCCAAACTACAATAGATAAACTAAACAACTTTTGTCGACGTTTCTTTCGAATTCCTATTGTATTTAATAAGAAAAGCCAATCTTGCGATTAGCTTTTCTTATTTGCTATCTATTAAAAGATTCGCTGCAATGAAATCAATGGATTAGGGTAATGAGTTGTTAAACAATCAACAAGCCTGAGTATTTCATGTGTATCGCCGCATAGTCAAATATTAAAATTTAACTTTTAATAATACTTGTTTTTTAAAGATAAAAGTTTTAAATTCTGTATAGAATACTACATTTACTATTTCAAACACTGCCTTTGCTGTTTTATGGTTTTAGTTTTATTACTATTGCAATAAGTTTGAGACAAATTAAACTTAATATTATGAAACGGATCATCTTCACACTTCTCAGCCTTATTATTACGCTATCTACAGTAAATGCACAAAAAGGCATTAATTTTTCACACACCTACGCTGCTGGAGGCAAGCTTCTTATGTGTCTTGATAGTACTGCAGAAAATTTCTATTATGATAATACATTCGCGAATCAACCTAACACTTACTTTAATTATTTACCTGAAATCAGCAATGTAAGTATCCAAATCTATTTCAGAAAAAAAGACCATGTACAGAATTATCGGTATAGCATTTTAGCCGATGATAAACCAATAGTTGTAAATAAGCCAATAGACCTACCGCAACTTAGAGATATCGATAGGGCAGACGAATCATTCAGATCGACAACACTTGGTGTTTTTCCTATTAACGGAAAAACCATTACAACCTTAGTCTACAGCATCGAAAAGCCTCTAGATATAGACAAGTCTGTTTTTTACGGAAAGCCTATTCCAAAAGCTAAAATAAAGGTTATTGCAAAGCGGTTCGAAATTGATCAAGGAGTTGACTACAGTTATATAGTCGATCCAAAACAAACAACAGCTATTGTTTTTACAGAGAAAGACGATGAACTTACTATTGTTAAAGACAGATCTGATATTGATTATGTTTACTCTATCTCCATAAAAGATAAGCAAACAAATAAAACAATCTTTGAGTCAGTTTCATGGCAATATGGGGGCTATGTCGATGAACATAAACTTTCACCTTATGTTAAGATGAACAAAAACATTTTCAAAAAATCTGGAGATTACGAAATTAGTATTCAACCATTGATCAAGTGGGGTACTTCAGCATCAAAAGATATCGACAAATACACAAGTAGATATACTCTTTCCATAACATTAGATCAAGAGAACTATAGCAAAAAAGAACTTTTAACATATACGTTAGTCGTTTTATTTTCTATTGGATTAGCAGTTCTTATTATCCTTTACTTTAACAAAAAAAGAAATAAGAAAATGCTGGCTGAAAATGAACAGCAAAAAGATAAGGCGAAGCTTCAAATTAGCTTAATTCGGTCTCAATTAAATCCTCATTTTCTATTTAATGCACTTTCTGGTATTCAAAATTTAATGAACAAAAACGATATCGACAATGCCAATAAATATCTATCTAAATTTGCTCGGTTAACTCGTAATGTACTTGATGATAAAGAACTGATTAGTTTATCTCAAGAAAAAAAATTATTAGATGATTACTTACAAATGGAGCAATTGCGATTCGGCTTTAAGTACGAAATTAATCACTCCGAAGACTTGGATTTAGATAACACTGAAATTCCCAGTATGTTGCTACAACCTTTTGTCGAAAATGCGGTGAAGCATGGCATATCGCAAAAAGCTAGTGAAGGAAAAATTGTGATTGAATTTATTAAGCAAGCGAGCAATTTGGTGTTACATATTACTGATAATGGGAATGGTTTTGACACGAAAAATAAGAATAATGGCTTAGGGTTGCTGTTGACTGATCGTCGAATAACATTATTAAATAGTGTTTATAAACAAAATCACTTTACCTTAGCAATACAATCAAATTCTCACGGTACTAAAATAAGCTTAACATTAACTGATTGGCTATAATATGATGAGGGCAATTTTAATAGATGATGAAAATTCTAACCTAGAAAACCTAAGGATTTTGCTAGAAAAGCATTGTCCGCAGGTAACCATAATTGCAACAGCACAAAGTGTACGTGATGCAGTTGATGTTATTGAAAATTATGTGCCAGACTTAGTGTTTTTGGATATTCAAATGGGTGATAAGACAGGTTTTGATGTGCTAAAACTACTTCCAATGCGTAATTTCGATGTTATTTTTGTTACTGCTTATGACCAATACGGAATAGAAGCGATAAAATTTGCTGCCTTGGACTATCTTTTAAAACCGATTGATATTGAAGAGTTAATGCATGCGGTAAAAAAAGCCGAGCGCAAATTTACAAGGCAAATACAAACCTCGCAACTCGATTTTTTATTGCAACAGCTTAAAAAGCCAGAACCGACCATAAGCAAAATTGCCTTACCGATGCAAAGCGAAATAAGGTATGTTTCACTATCAGAAATTATACGTTGCGAAGCAGATAACACATATACCCACTTCTTCCTTTCGAATGGTGAAAAGATATTGGTTTCTAAATCACTTAAAGAGTATTCAGATTTGTTACGACCCAACGGTTTTTTGAGAACTCACCAAAGCCATTTAGTAAACCCGAAATATGTAAAAAGTTGGCTAAAAGAAGATGGAGGTATTCTACTCTTAATATCTGGAGATAAAATACCTATTTCTAAGCCCAACAAGGATATTGTAAAACAAGCCTTGCAACAGTTTTAAATGTTAGATAGCTATCCCCGAACCCATACCAATGCTGATGTTCGAATCCTAATATTTTTAAACAAGAAAAGCTAATCTTGCGATTAGCTTTTCCTTTGTGATCCCGCTGGGATTCGAACCCAGGACCCATACATTAAAAGTGTATTGCTCTACCAGCTGAGCTACGGAATCTTACTCTTTTTTGAAGTTTCCTTCGTTGTTTGGAGTGATGCAAAGGTAGAAAAAACTAGCATACAGTGCAAATAAAACGACTATTTAATTACAAAGTCCTTTCTTGTCCTTTCATTTATAGGGAATTAATTTTTTAAAATTAAGAAATATAATCCCTATCTTCATTACTTAAAGTTGAATTTGGAACTGAAGATTGTTCAATTTCTGATGGGTTAGCTGGATTTACTTGAATCACTTCTGTCTTTCTTTTCTTAGGTCTCAACAAAATACCCCCAATGATGATCCCGATAAAAAGAGTGATCGCTATAATTGATGATAATGCGAAGATGTGCTTACCAAAAAACCAAAATTCTACCGGAGCAGTGTTCTGCATAAAAAAAATCGTAATAATGACGACTAAAATTAAAAGTATGATCGTTTTGAAATTCATTTTTCGCGTTTTTATTTACCAAAAATAATCATTGTCATTGATACTTTATATTCTTAAAGGTGCAGGATCTATTATTCGTCTTGATAACGTTCTGAAGACTAGAATGAATATTGCACACGGTTACTAAATTAATTAACTTGTATTAATATATAAATAAACTTCTATAAGCATGTATGACCGTCTAAAAAAGTTATTGTCACCGCTTTTTATCTTCTGCCTCGTACTATTGATCGCCAATGATTTTTATATGAAAGCAACTTTCCACAATACGTTTACCGGAAAACTTTCTGATTTCTGTGGGTTATTTATTTTTCCTATTTTTTGGTCAACGATCTTTCCCCGTCATAAATTATGGATCTTTATCTTTACCGGAATATTGTTTGTCTTTTGGAAAAGTGAACTTGCCTCAGGATTTATAGAACTGTTGAATATCTTATTTAACATCCAACGAACGGTCGACCTGAGCGATCTAATTGCGTTGCCAATGCTGTTTGTAGCCTGGTTTTACATAAAAAATGATTCTATCATATTGATTGCTGATTCCTTAATAGCAAGATTAAGCACTTTGATTGTCGCAGGTATTACAATTTTCGCTTTCTGCGCAACCAGTCAGCAAAGGTATGTCCAATCTTTTGATCAGCCACAATATGTTCTCTTAAAATCAGCTACAGTTCCCGATTTAAATTTATATCATGAATTTGAATTTTACCCAAAGGATTCTCTACTTGTCGTTAAGGTCAATCATTGGTATATTAATCGGCCCATTAGAAACGATGATTATAACAAGAATCATTCACTTGAAGATCTAGATAAAAATGTTGTAGCTAGGCTAGCAGATAGCACCACTGTAATTCCTTACGGAAAAATAACTACTCTGATTATTAATACAGCGGAGGGTGAGGATTTTTTAAGATTTAATGGAGGTCGCCTCGATGGTAAATTTAGTAGAAAAGTAAATGATAAATTAATCATTGAAGGATTTTACAAAATGGGGGTAGAAGACTCAACTTGGACTTTTACTTCCGGCGATAGCGATAACGTCGTCGTACAAACATTTGTAAATGGAGAACGGACAAGTGTCAAGCAGTTTGATCATGGTAAATTGGTTGCTAAGACTCATATTAATACCAGAGCAGATACTATCCGAAATACATATGTTCAGATCAGTATTATGATTTTGATTATCATTTTCATGATCCGATTTTTAATCAAGAATTACCGTAATACATTTCCTCAAGAACTTGAACTAAAATTAGTTTGGAAATGGTTAATATGTCTTATATCGCCAATATTTGTCTGGCTATCCTACATTGGAATAAGGATTTTGCTCATGGATTTCAATGAAGATATTTTTGTGATATTAGCATCATTTTTATTTATTTCTATAGTTGTGTGCCCGCTTATGTTTGTTGTTGTATTTTGGATCAAATTACGGAAGGAAATGGATATCCTGTTATACTGCCTAATATTTGGACTTTTATGTAGCATATGGACTTCATGTGGTACACTAATAGCTTTGTATAATTAGTTTTTGTCAAAATTTGACGATGATAATGCTCTTATCGGATTAAAAAAATGGAAATTCTGAATGGGGATTAAAGCAGAGACTATAGTATCAACAGAAATTTATCCGGAAATTTTGAACCTCTCCATAATGTACCAAAAAAGATCCGATAGAACTTAAATGCTACTATTTATAATCTTTTTTTTAATTTCTTAAATAGGAAGCGAACTGCTGCGTAAGTGAGCAAGGAGAAAGCCAGATCTATGGCAAACGCCATTAAGGAATAGTTACTGAAATGCTGCATTTGACCTGTAAGCAGACTTTGTCCTGCACCTTCACTGTAGTACGTTAACGGAAATCCTATTGTAGTTAAACCATCATAGGCCATACCATTGTGATAAGAAAGCCAACTCAGTAAAGCGAAGATCAGTAGCGTAGCTAACAGATAGGCCAATACTTTTTTATAGTTACTATGAGGTTCTTCGTACATGATCATTTAATTTAGAAAAATAGCCTCTTTTTTAAGAGGCTATTTTTTCAGCTGTGATGGACAGCTATATGTTTTTATTAAAATTTATTTCGCATCGATATTGACCGCATTCAATCGTAATGAATTGAGGATAACGGATACTGAGCTTAGGCTCATTGCTGCGGCAGCAAGCATTGGCGATAACAAGATACCAAAAGTAGGGTATAAAATACCTGCTGCAATCGGAATGCCTAAAACATTATAAAGGAAGGCAAAGAGTAGGTTCTGTTTAATATTGCGCACTAGTTTATGACTCAGTATTTTAGCTTTGGCAACACCCATTAAGTCGCCTTTCAATAAGGTTACTTCAGCACTCTCGATAGCCACATCAGTACCTGTACCCATTGCAATACCTATATCTGCCTGTGCTAATGCTGGAGCATCATTGATACCGTCACCAGTCATTGCGACTACTTTATTTTCCTGTTGCAGCTTTTTAATCTCCATCAACTTATCTTCTGGTAGCGCTTGTGCTTTAAAGTGTTTAATACCCAGTTCATCCGCTACAGCTTTGGCTGTTTTGGCATTGTCACCTGTTAACATAATCACATCAACACCATGATCCATCAGGTAATGGATAGCCTGTTTTGCCGTATCTTTTATTTTATCGGCAATAACGAGATAACCTAACAGTGTTGTTCCTTTAGCTAAGTAAGATACTGTACGGCCTTTTTCCTGTTCTACAGCAACTTGTTCTTTAACGCTTTCGCTGATCGCAATACCATCGTCCAATAACAACGATTCATTTCCAAGAAGCACTTTATCATTGGCAATATAACCAATAACACCTTTACCGTTTATGGTATCAAAACGATCTGTCTCTTTTAATGTTAGTTTTGACTCCTTTGCTTTCTTCACTACCGCTTCGGCTAAAGGGTGGGAGCTATTGGCATTCACTGAAGCTGCCAAGATCAACAATTCATCAACGGTACTGTCTGATGTACTGAATACCACTTCCAAACTCGGCCTTCCTTCGGTTATGGTTCCGGTTTTATCTGTCACCAGTACATTCACTTTATCTAGCTTTTCGAGCGCTTCCGCATTCTTTATCAAGATACCATTTTTTGCACCTTTACCGATTCCCACCATGACCGACATCGGTGTTGCAAGCCCCAGAGCACATGGACAGGCTACGATAAGAACCGCCAAAGCATTGGCTAAGGCAAAGGCCAGTTTAGATTCTACTCCATAGATCATCCAGACGACAAATGTTAAAATAGCGATGGCAATTACTATAGGAACGAATATGCGGGATACACGATCGGTTAACTTCTGTATTGGTGCTTTACTTCGGCTTGCACTATTGACCATTTCTATAATTTGTGCCAATAGTGTATCATCACCGACACGGTTGGCTTTCATTAAGAATGACTGATTACCGTTAATCGTTCCAGCACTCACTTTATCACCTTCATTTTTATCGACAGGAACCGGTTCCCCCGTTAGCATGGATTCGTCAATCGAGCTATGTCCAGAAGTTATTTCTCCGTCTACAGGAATCTTTTCTCCTGGTTTAACGCGTAAAATTTGTTCTAACTGGATGTCTGCGACCGAAATTTTCTTTTCCACTCCATTTTCAACTAGATTAGCTTCTGCAGGAGAAAGTTTTATAAGTTCTTTAATAGCTGAATTCGTTCTTGAATGTGCTTTCGCTTCCATTAGTTGTCCCAATAGTACCAGCGTTAAGATAACGGCAACAGACTCAAAATATAGTGCAACCTGACCATGATGACCTAATAATGCATCCGGAAATAGGGATGGAAAGAATAAAGCCACTACGCTGTATAAAAATCCTGCTCCGGCACCTAGACCTATCAAGCTGAACATATTTAAGTTCCAAGTTTTGAAAGAGGTCCAAGCACGCTCAAAAAACATCCAAGTGGCATAAAAAACAACTGGAATGGTTAAAAATAACTGGATCCAGCCTGACATCTTTGGTGTGATGACTTGCCCGATCGGGTTGCCAGGAATCATTTCACCCATTGATAATATAAATAAGGGAACGGTGAATAACAGCGCTACCCAAAATTTCTTTTTCAGTGTTTGATATGTGTGATCATCTTCCTCTGTGTTGGCATTTGCTACTAAATCCATACCACAGATGGGACAAGAACCCGGTTTGTCACTTTGAACTTCTGGATGCATCGGACAGCTGTAAGTTAAAGCTGCTTTCTTTTCTGGCATTTTCTCTAAGTTCATACCACAGACTGGACAGGATCCTGGTTTATCATACAGTTTCTCGCCCTCACACATCATAGGACAATAATATTTACCCGTTGAACTGGCCGTGACCTTTGGAGTGCCCACTTTTTCATGCGAAGAAAAGCCTGTGGATTTAATATCATGGTGATGCTTATCTGCTTTATCAGCTAAAGATTCAACTGGAACGAGAAACATACCACAAACAGGGCAGGAACCTTTTTGGTCGTAAGTTTTATCATGACCTTCACAAAACATAGGACAGATATATTTACCTGATGGTGCGCCTGCAGTTTGGACTGTCTGTTCATCTTTATTTTTTGATGAACAGCAAGAGGCGTTCGCACTTTCATCCTGTGTGTGTTTATTTTCCAATAATGACTCAACAGGTACTAAATGCATCCCACATATGGGGCAGGAACCTTCTTGCTCGTACGTTTTATCATGACCTTCACAGAACATAGGACAGATATATTTACCTGATGACTTGTCCACCGTTTGGTTTATCTGTTCTCCGTTATTTTTTGATGAACAGCAAGAGGCGTTTGCACTTTCATCCTGTGTATGTTTATTTTCCGATAATGATTCTGCGGGTACTAAATGCATACCACAGACAGGACAGGAGCCCGGTAAATCGTACGTTTTATCCTGACCCTCACAGAACATGGGGCAAATGTATTTGCCTGAAACAGCTACTGCACTTTTTTTCGATTGATCATCTGCTTTATGATAGACTGAGGTCTTTCCGTTGTGATGACTATTGTTTTGCACAATGTGGTAATCACCAATTTCTGAAAGTGCTTTATTGCATTCATCTACATCAACACGATCTTCACTATCAATAATGACTTCAGGTGGAGCTAATGTAACAGTAGCTTTTACACCTGGTATCTCATTTAGCTTATCTTCGACATTTGTGCGACATCCATTGCAAGTCATGCCGGATATTTGATATTTTTGATTCATAATCTGCTTTAAATTAACCTATACAAATATCCCTCTTTAGACAAAAATTAATGCTGTAACATTTGAGGTTTAAATTATAAGATTTTAATTAAGCAAGAAATATCCTTTAAATGGATATTTAGCTATCAGTAAAAGAACAAAGAAATTATTACTTTGTTTGTAAATGAAAATAGACCATGGATTCAAATCATAACAGAGATAAAAGAGACAGCTCGGGTCGGACTTCTCATATTTTAAATACTTCAGCCAATTTACTGGGAATTTGTTTTCTGGTCTTAACGACAATAAAAACGATGAAACTCACAGAGGGAAGTTTAATTGATGAATGTGCCGCTATTGCTATTTTCATATTTATGTCCAGCTGTATTATTTCCTTTATTGCGATGAAAAGAGGTGATCTAAGGGAAGTTAAAAGACTGGAAAATATTGCCGATATCATCTTCTTAACAGGCTTATTTGTTCTGTTTGCTGCTTCTATATTACTTGTGTTTAATCTGATATAGCGGTATGACATGACAGTCAATGCTAATTCGGTTTTTAACCGTAAATTATTGCACTGCAGCCACCATTTATAAGGGTAATAGAATGCGAAATTTCTTCCGGTATCGTTAGGTAATGGTTCGTAACTTATTCGCCCTTTCTTCGGAAAGGCTTCGGGAATTGTCTATTGTGCCTCTACTGTTTGTATACTGTTTGTCTACCTTTCCTCTACATAAACAGTAGAGGCGGAGTATAGGCATAGTAGAGGATTAGTATAAACTACCCGAGGAAGGGGCGAAGCAGACCCGAAGGGCAGTCAAATAAAACTCGAATTTGCGGAGAAAAGTTCTTGCCGTAGATAACTTGATCTTTTTTTTAGTGATGTATAAATTTTATGCTTTATTACGAAGAATGTATAAGCTAAAAGTCCAAAGAAGTCCGTAAAAGTCCTTAGTCTTCTCGAGAATGCTTGCACAACGGCTCGATAATGATAGGGAACAACTTCGGGATTGATTCGGGTGCGCTTCGACTGTTCTTCGACTCGGCTTCGACCATAAGACGAAAACGAGTCGAATAAATGGCGAACAAAATACGAACCAGTCTGCTCGCAATCTCAAAGAAATCCCGAACATCTCTCAAAAAAAAGTCGATCATTCCTAATCTATTATTAATAACATACAACAGATCGCCATCACTATGTCTTTACAATAGATCAGATTAGTTGAAAACAAGAGATTTAAGCAATTTAATCCATCAGGACAAGTCTTTGCTAGATTGGTCTAACAGAACTCTTTAAATCGCTTAAAATTAGCTTCAATATAAAGTGGTTAATTTTCAGAATGTGCTGTTCTATAGATATATTGATCAATAGATTGCAACAGTAATTTCAAGGATATATGCCTCAGAATCTTATTGCAGAAAAAAGTAATGTTTAAATGCCTTTGAAAATAATAGGATTGTTAGAAAATTACATAAATAGCATAACCTCAGGATGTTTGAGGATCGTTTTGATCAAAGGTTTTGTTTCTCCCTCAATAATGGTTTTGTAGTGCGGTTCTGGAATGAAAAGTTTAAAGGTTTTCTTTTCAATTTTTATAACAAAAATTGCACCGTGTACCACCTGCTTATCATCGATAACCATTGAAAATTCATCAACCGGTTGATTAGCAAGCTTATTCTTTTCAACTAATTTTATAAGTTTTTCCATAGCCAAAACTACATATTCTCGTCAATATAATGCGATATATTGACGAGAATATCATTAATTTTTAGCGATTAAATCTCTTAATGCAACGGAAGCGATTGCTCCTCCGAATGCAGCTGGCAGATAAGACATCGTTCCGTATGCAGATTTCTTATAGTTACTGCCATCGGTATACAACAGGGATGCTTTATCTGGCAATTCTGTAGAAAATACTGCTTTAAAACCACTTCTTATCCCATGTTTATATAACTTTTTACGGATATGATGAGCAAGTTTACAATTATAGGTTTCTCCGATATCTGCAATTTCTATTTTTGTAGGATCCATTTTTCCTCCAGCTCCCATAGAACTCACAAAACGAACTTTACGCTCTAGAGCCTGACGGATAAAAAATAATTTTGGCGTGATACTATCAATTGCTTCCACTGCATAGTCAGGATTAAGATCCAATAGATCGGAAATCTTTTCAGGAAGAACGAAATCTTCAACAATAGTCAAATCCAGTTCAGGATTTATAGATAACAACCGATCGCGCATAATCTGTGCTTTAGATTGACCATGGTTGGTTGCCAATGCTGGTAGCTGTCTGTTTCTATTAGAAGGATCTACAGTGTCGCCATCAATGATGGTCATTTTGCCAACACCGCCACGGCAGATAAATTCCGCTGCAAACGATCCTACGCCTCCCAATCCCAAAACCATGACATGAGAATTTGCCAATTTTTCTAAAGCTTCACGCCCCACTAATGCCTCTGTACGCGATAGC
The DNA here is from genome assembly GCF_037479535.1 of Sphingobacterium sp. MYb388. Lineage (NCBI taxonomy): Bacteria > Pseudomonadati > Bacteroidota > Sphingobacteriia > Sphingobacteriales > Sphingobacteriaceae > Sphingobacterium > Sphingobacterium sp. MYb388. The sequence continues at coordinate 205,788 of NZ_JBBGYV010000004.1, forward strand.
CAAGTTAAGTCTTTCATATTTTACTCAAATACAAGTTGATAGTTTCTTATTATGTTTTCTTTTAATTCATTTATCGATATCTTTTTCAATTGTGCTGCATAAGCGTACAATTCTCTGATATCGGCATGCGCATCATCCGTTTCCAAAAAAAGCTGTTCAAGAGGAGTCGCTACAAGCGTTTCATCTAACTTTCCCGTGAGAATTGATGAACCAAACGAAAGATAATATCCTTTTTTAAGCAATTGCTCAGCAAGTTTTTGATTCTTATTAAATCCATGAAAAATGATGTGTCCTGTGAAATTTTCACTTTTTAAAACTTGCTGTACTTCGTCAAAAGCACGGACGCAATGAATGATCAATGGCTTACCGTATTCTTTTGCTAAGCTAACTTGTTTTTGAAAAACGTCTTGCTGCACATTTAGGGGCACAGATATTACTTTATCCATACCACATTCCCCGACAGCTAGAATTTCATGATCACGAAGCAATTCTTGCAGGATCGATATGCCTTTAAAAGGGTCACTTTCACTGATGTGCCATGGGTGTAACCCCGCAGTTACTGGCGGTAAATAATGATCATCTGGATCAGCATTCAGTATAAGATTAAATACGTCAAAGCGTTCAGTCTCTGACGAGTGATGCTGATGGGTATGGATATCAATGTATATCTGTGTCATAATCAGGCGCAAATTTCAGAAAAAAAAATGATGTTTGAGAATTTTATCTACTAAAGATATAGATATTTATTGAATATGTGTATCAAGAACTTGCAACATACCATTTGCTTTTAATAAGCATTCTTGATATTCGTCTTCAGCATTTGCCTGAACGGTAATAGCACCGCCTGTCTGAAAGGACAAATATTTACTTTGTGCATTGTATAAAATGGTCCGGATCACAACATTGAAATCAAAATCACCTTCAGGACCGAAATAACCGATGGATCCTGCATATAACGAGCGTCTTGTTGCTTCAACTTGATCACAGATCTGCATGGCAGCAATTTTAGGAGCGCCGGTCATTGAACCAGCAGGGAAGGTATTTTTAATAACTTCAACATCCGCTACTTTTTCATCGATTTCACAGGTAATGGTCGAAATCATCTGATGAACGAGTTTAAATGTCTGAATTTCGAACAGACGATCTGCTTTGACAGATTTTGGTACTGCGCTTTTCGTGAGATCATTGCGAACTAAATCTACAATCATCACATTTTCAGCAATTTCTTTCGTAGAGTTTAACATAGCTTGGACGATCTTTTGATCTTCTTCAGCAGTTTTTCCTCGTTTTGCAGTTCCTTTTATAGGTTGGGAAATGAGCTGTTGATTCCTTTTCGCCAGAAATCTTTCTGGAGATGCGGAAAGGATGTAATTCTTGTTGAATTTAAAAAATGCCGCAAACGGCGTAGGGGAGATGCTGTTCAATTTTTCAAATGCCGCTACGGGATTTAAGTTGACCTGGTCAGCATAAAACTCCTGGCAGAGGTTGACTTCGTAAATATCTCCTCTTTGGATATGATCTTGCATTTTATTAAATGCAAGCATATATTCAGCCTTAGACCATCTGGTCTGTATCTGGCCATCAAAACCCACAGAACCGGTCTGCCATGTGAAATCTAAAATGGTTTGATAGATTTGAGCAGGATTTTCAGCTGTTATCCAAACGGTATTTCCAATTGTTTTGATCGTAACTGCAGGAACAAAGAAATAGGCTAATGGAAATCCTAAAGGATCATCATGATGTGTTTCCAGTTCTTCGATTTCATTTTTCAGATCGTACGAAAAAAAACCAGGAATATAAGTATCTGGATATGTGTCTATATATTTTTGAACATCCTGAAGTGTATTACCGGAAGTCGAGGTATAAGAGGAAGTTGCTTTTACTGCAATTAAGCATTCAAATGCACTCCACTGATCGCTATGTCCATTGGAATGGAGATAAGCTACTTCATCAAATTGCGCTGCCCATTGCAGCGCTTTTTGATGAAAATTATTCGTTGAATCTATAACAAAATTGTCTTCGACCCGCATTAACTATTTAGTCAATTTTAATGTTTGTTTACGATCTGGACCAACAGATAGGAATGTGATAGGCACTTCTAATGCTTTCTCTAGATACGTAATGTAATTTTGTAATGCTGCAGGGATTTCACTTTGTTGCGTGATACCAGTCAGATCTTGATTCCAGCCGTCGATTTCTTCAAGAATAGGCTCAGCCTCGTTCGTGATAATCTCATATGGCATGTAATCGATTACTTTTCCTTCATGTTTGTAGTGTGTACAAACTTTGATTTTTTCGAAAGTATCCAACACATCAGCTTTCATCATGATCAATTCGGTAACACCGTTTAACATGATGGCATATTTTAAAGCAGGAATATCAATCCAACCTGTACGACGTGCGCGACCTGTTGTTGCTCCAAATTCATGACCTAATTTACGTAAGTTTTCACCTACTTCATCATGTAATTCAGTCGGGAATGGGCCTCCACCTACGCGAGTAGCATAAGCTTTGAAGATACCATATACTGCACCAATTTTATTTGGAGCAATACCTAAACCTGTACATGCGCCCGCTGTAGTTGTATTTGAAGATGTAACGAATGGATAAGAACCAAAGTCAACATCTAACAAAGTACCTTGAGCACCTTCCGCCAATACTTTTTTACCATCCTTTAAATATTGATTCACTAAATGTTCTGAATCAACATGTGGAATAGTTTTAATGAATTCGATAGCAGCTAAGAAAGCTTCTTCTTTTTCAGAGAAATCAGGGATTTCACCGTAGTGTGATAAAATAGAAAGGTGTTTTTCTCTCAATTTTTCGTAACGCTCTTTGAAATCTGGCAATGTAGTATCACCCACACGTAGGCCATTACGACCTGTTTTATCCATATAGGTAGGACCAATACCTTTTAAGGTAGAACCAATTTTACCGTCACCCATTTTAGATTCTGAAGCAGCATCTAGTAACTGGTGAGTAGGAAGGATTAAATGCGCTTTACGAGCTAACACTAAATTTCCTTTACCTACTGGATCAAATCCAGCAGTTTTCAAATTGTCTAGTTCTCTCTTTAAGATAATCGGGTCGATAACAACACCATTTCCGATTAGGTTAAGAGTTCCTTCATTGAAGATACCCGAAGGGATCGTGTTTAAAACGAATTTTTTGTTATCAAACTCCAATGTGTGTCCGGCGTTAGGGCCGCCTTGGAAACGAGCAATTAAATCGTATTGTGGACAAAATACATCAACGATTTTACCTTTACCTTCGTCTCCCCATTGTAAGCCCAAAAGCACATCAACTTGCATAGCTTTTAAAGTATTGTGATTAAGAATTTATGTTAATTTTTTGAATTATCTAAAAACAAAATGTTCAGAAAAATGAGCAAATCATTTTCTGAACAAATGTACTATTATATTTCGCCAATCCTGAGATTAATTTGAAATAACCTCTTCTTTTGCTTTTGAGGCAGCGATTTTTTGTTGGCAATCATTACAAACACCATACAGATTTAACGAGTGATGTTTGATATCGAATTTTAATAAATCACCCATTAAGCTTTGAATCTGGTTGATACGTGGGTCACAAAATTCCACCACGATATTACATTCAATACAAATGACGTGATCGTGTTGTTTAAAGCCATAGGATTTTTCAAATTGAGCCATATTGCGCCCAAATTGATGTTTAGTAACTAAGTCACAGGATACCAACAATTCTAACGTGTTGTATACAGTGGCACGGCTAACTCGGTATTTTTTATTCTTCATATGGATGTACAATGATTCTACATCAAAGTGATCTGTACGGGAATAAATTTCTTCTAAAATAGCATAACGCTCTGGAGTTTTTCTTAGATTTTTATTTTCTAAGTAAGCTTCAAAGATCTTTTTTACTGTTGCGTAATTTTCAGCTGCGTTCATATTAATCAATAAGATTCTTTACAAATTTACCAATTTTGATTCAATTATTGTAGTATTAAAAAAATGTGATATTCAGCTGATGTTTAACTCTCAGATTCATATCGTGAAACAGTGGTAATGCCGCGCACTTGTTTAAGCGTTTTCATTAGATTTTCCAATTGTTCTGTATCATTTACAAAGACCATAATATGCCCTTCAAAAATTCCTTCGTTACTGGTAATACTTAAGGAGCGAATATTAACTTTAAACTCCTGAGATATGACGGTGGTGATCTTATTGACCAAACCAACATCATCGATACCGACAATACGTAATCCGGTCAAGAAAGATACATCTGTTTGGGATGTCCACTTAGCCTTCATAATGCGGTAACCGTAGTTCGCCATTAATTTTGATGCATTTGGACAGCTGGTACGGTGTATTTTTATACCATCGTTTACAGTTAAAAATCCAAATACATCATCTCCAGGTATTGGGTTACAACAAGGAGCAAGGGTGTAATCGATTTTCTGCAAATCATCACCTAACAAGAGGGTATCCTGATCTTTTTTACTGAATTTCTCTACTAAACCACCAATATGTGTATTAAATTGGGTGTTTTGGGTACTCAGTGTCGCATCGTTGTTTTTTTCGTGCGCCACAAATTCCCGCAATTGTTTAATATCAACGAGTCCTTTGGCTACATTATAAAACAGATCCTGCGAACTTGGAAATTTAAGGAAATTCGCAATTTTATTAATATTATCAGTGTTATAGGTAATCTTTAACGTTTTCAGCTTACGCTCCAGAATTTCTTTACCATCTTCCGCCACACGACGTCTTTCTTCTTTCAGTGAAGAACGGATTTTGGATTTTGCTTTTGCTGTCACGACAAAATTCAACCAGTCTTCTTTTGGTGTCTGTTTGCTCGATGTTATGATCTCTACTTGATCACCATTTTGCAAAACATGACTTAAAGGCACCAATTTATGGTTGACTTTTGCACCGATACAGGTTGCTCCGATATCCGAGTGGATTTCAAAGGCAAAATCTAATGCAGTGGCTTCATGTGGCAGTTGAATAAGGGCTCCTTTTGGCGTGAAAATAAAGATCTCATCGGAGAACAAATTCATTTTAAAGTCGTCCACAAAGTCCAGTGCATTCTGTTCCGGATTGCTCAGTACATCTCTAATTTTTTTGATCCACTGGTCTAACCCACTGTCCGAATTGGATTCTTTATATTTCCAGTGTGCCGCAAAACCTTTCTCCGCAATTTCATTCATGCGGCTGGTTCTGATCTGAACTTCAACCCATTGACCACGAGGTCCCATAACCGTGGTATGCAGGGATTCATATCCATTACCTTTAGGTGATGATACCCAGTCTCTTAGACGGTCGGGGTTTGGTCGGTACAGGTCGGTTACAATAGAATACACTTTCCAACATTCTGTTTTTTCACGCTCATCATCGGTATCGATGACAATACGGATCGCAAATAAATCGTAAACCTCTTCGAAAGGAATCGATTTTTTACGCATCTTGGTCCAGATGGAATGAATGGATTTGGGTCTGCCGAAAATTTGCGCCGTTATACCTTGTTCCTGTAATATTTCTTGCACAGGCTGAATAAAGTCGGAGATAAATTTCTCTCTTTCCGCCTTTTTTTCGTTAAGTTTTCGAGCGATAAACTTGTAGGTGTCGGGATCTGTGAACTTCATGGATAAGTCTTCCAATTCAGACTTGATCGCATATAATCCCAGTCTATGGGCCAATGGCGCATATAAATAACTGGTTTCTGAAGCAATTTTCAATTGCTTATCACGTGCCATAAATTCCATGGTACGCATGTTATGCAGGCGATCCGCTAGTTTGATCAAAATAACACGGACATCATCTGCCAATGTTAATAACATCTTACGGAAATTTTCTGCCTGCATGGAACTGTTCGGATCAAAAATTCCTGAAATTTTGGTCAGTCCATCAATAATACGACGCACTTTTTTACCAAACATCTGCTCGATCTCATCGAGTGTAATGTTGGTATCTTCAACCACATCGTGTAAGAGGGCACAAACTATTGAAGTTGTACCTAAACCAATTTCTTCTGCAGCTATCTGAGCTACGGCAATCGGGTGGAAAATATAAGGTTCGCCAGATTTTCGACGCATTTCTTTGTGACTTTCTAATGCGAGATCAAATGCTTTTCTGATCATCTGCTTGTCACCTCGTTGCATCGTTGGTTTACATGCGCGTAGTAATGCTCGGTATCTTTTACGTATTTCTTTATTTTCTGCTTCTATATCAATCACATAATCTTTCATAAACTTGCAGTTGCATTATGATTTTAAAAATACATTTCTTAAATTAGTTATTGTTAATTTAAAGGAATAAATAGTAAACCCGATTTATTTTTATTAAATGTAATAAATTTTTAATACTATTGACAAAAAAAGACAATTTTTAAATTGTAATGATCAGAATAAACTTACGATGGATACTATCTATACTTGCTTTTATCCCTTTTTTGGGGATGTCTCAAGCACTGACAGTACCGCTCTACGGGGAGGGGCAGCAACAAGTAATTGAAGAGTATAATATGACCACATTAGAAAGTGGCGAGAGGCTTCCTTGGTTCTTAATTCCAGAGGTCAAAATATCAAAACCAAGAATATGGACTTCGGAAGATGCTAAAAAACAGTACCTAAGGCTAAGACGAAATGTGTTAAGGGTATTGCCTTATGCTATTTTTGCTCAAAAAAGATATGATCAGTTGGACCGGGAACTTGCATTGGTTTCTGATAAAAAAGAACAGAAAAAGCTGATTGAAACATGTGAGAATGAAGTGAAGTCGATGTTTAATCGGGAAATTAAAAATATGAGTATTACACAGGGGAAAATTCTCATTAAACTTATAGACCGACAAACAGGACATTCGAGCTATGAAATGGTGAAACAGATGAAAGGTGGGTTATCTGCTTTTTTATACCAAGGGGTAGCTAAAATATTTGGACATAACCTAAAAAGTACTTACGATCCGAGAGAAGATTTTGAAATAGAAAATATCATTAGAGAATTTCAAAAAACGAGAAGAGATCCACAGTATTTTTAAAAATTATTAATTTATGAAGACAGTTTATGATTTTAAAGCCCTACAGTTCAATGGTCAAGAAAAATCATTAGCTGACTATAAGGGAAAAGTATTGCTCATTGTAAATACGGCCAGCCAATGCCTGTTTACGAGCCAATTTAAATCCTTAGAAAAACTTTACCAGACCTATAAAAATGATGGTTTTGAAATTCTTGCTTTCCCATCTAATAATTTTGGAAAACAGGAACCACTAACTGGTTATACGTTAGAGACTTTTTGTAAAATTAACCAACAAGTTCATTTTTCTGTTTTTAAACGTACACATGTCATTGGCGAATATGCTTCGCCCTTGTATCGTTATCTTGCTCAAAAGGAGGAAAATGGACATGTTTCGAGTAAACCACTATGGAATTTTCACAAATATCTGATCAATAAAAATGGAGAGGTAGTCGACTATTTTTACTCAATAACCTCACCAACGGCGTCTAGAATCAAAAAACGTGTTGAGCAATTATTATCTGAAGGGTAGAAAGAACGAAATGTTTACTACTTTTGTCTATATTTAGTTGGTTAAACATTGAAAATAGACTCGCATGATAAAACTTGATTTATTAGTAATTACTGTGCATCCGGATGATGCAGAATTAGGGGCCGGAGGTACAATAGCAAAATATGTTGCTGCGGGTAAAAAAGTAGGTATTGTAGATCTTACGAGAGGGGAACTTGGTACTCGCGGTACTGCTGAAACCAGAGATCGTGAAGCAAACGATGCAGCAGCAATATTGGGCTTAACGGTAAGAGATAACTTAGCGCTACGTGATGGTTTTTTCAATAATAGTGAAGAAGATAAGCTTGCTGTCATTCAGGCGATCCGTAAATATCAACCAGAAATTATAATCACAAATGCCATTACTGACCGCCATCCTGATCATGGCAGAGCAGGTCACATGGTGAATGAAGCATGCTTTTTGGCAGGTCTAAGGAAAATAGAAACGATAGCAGACGGAATTTTACAAGAAGCTCACCGTCCTAGATTGGTGCTGCAGATGATTCAGGATTATTATATTAAACCTGATATTGTACTGGATATCACGGATTATTATACGATTAAGGAAAAATCAATATTAGCGTATAAAACACAGTTTTATACAGGCGAAGAAACGAATCTCGACGAACCCCAGACCTATATTTCGAATCCCGATTTTATGGAATCTACAGCTGCAAGGGCGCGAGAATTTGGTAGATCGATACAGGTAAAATATGCTGAAGGGTTTACGGCAAAGAAAATATTAGGTGTTGATGATATATTTCATCTGATTTAATTTAAAATAATCAAATAAAAGCCGTTTCTTTATTATATTAAGAAACGGCTTTTGCTTTTACAGCATATATTACATGAAAAATCAACAATTCTCGCTACAGGATCGAATAAAAAGTTTTGCATATGCATTCAATGGTTTCAAAATACTGTTGATAGAAGAACATAATGCGCGTATTCATGTAGCGGCAACTATTGTGACCATTGTTGCTGGAATTTACTTTGATATCGCTGCGATTGAATGGATGATCATCTTACTCTGTATTGGTGCTGTTTTTGCGCTTGAAATAATTAATTCCGCTATTGAAAATCTTGCGGATCTGGTTTGTCAGGAAAAGAATGATTTTGTAAAAAAAGCGAAAGATCTAGCAGCTGCCGCAGTATTAACAGCAGCGATCGTTTCTGTGGTTATAGCAATGTTCATTTTTGTTCCAAAAATAATGGCGATATGGTTTTAATTAGGGCTTACGAGCTACGGGATCGGGATGTCGTACTCAATATTATGCAAGAAAATATTCCAGCTTACTTTGCTCAGGATGAAAAAGAGGATTTGAAGTATTATCTGGATTTTGAGATGCAGCAGTTTTTTGTTCTTGAAGTAGACAATAGAGTGGTGGCATGCAGTGGCATTACCGTTGAGCTGGAAGAGCATAGGGCTGTAATCTGTTGGGATATGGTCCTTCCTGCAGAACAGGGTAAGGGATATGGCAAAAAGTTGCTGGAACACCGTATAGCAATTTTAAAAGAGCTGAAAACGATCGACCGCATCATTGTCCGTACTTCGCAACGTACTTATCTATTTTATCAGAAAAATGGCTTTGTTTTAAACCAGATTGTAAAAGATTATTGGGCGAAAGATTTTGACTTATACAGTATGGAATTGCTCTCTTAATCAAGTAAATTAAATAAAAAAGAGATCAATATAAAAAGAGGGATAATTAGAGCGGCAATGATATTGAATCTGAATTTTGGAATTTGGTTTTTACGGTATAAGAAAACAGATTCTACTATTAAATAGATAATCCATAGCAGCAAAAAGATTCCCATATAAAAAATTATAGCTAAGCTATCGGCTGTACCGCAACGTCTATTTGGATCTAACTGGGACAAACCGATGGGAATGGCCATAAATAAAAGAATGATCAATGCGACTATTCTGATTAGAACGTGTTTTGTCATACAATCTTTTTTTATTAATACACATACATAAAAAAAGGTAACCTTTCTGGTTACCTTTAGCTGTTTTTTACAATCGAAATTGTTATTTCTTTTTGTCAATTTTGTAAAGACGTCCTAAATCTGTAATGGCATAAAGCGCTCCATCTTTACCTTGTGTGATATCTCTGAAGCGTTGTCCTTCTTTTGCTAATAACCTTTCTTCGCCTACGACTTTATTATCTTTAATAACTAGACGGGCAATATGCGTACTGCTTAGTCCACTGATGAATAGATTGTTTTTCCATTCAGGAATGGCATCTCCTGTATAGAATGTAATACCGCTAGGTGATAATACGGGATCCCAGTAATAAACCGGTTGCTCTAATCCTTCTTTTTGTTGGATAGGTTCTCCAATTTTTTCACCACTGTATTCTAAACCGTAAGTAATGATTGGCCAGCCGTAGTTTTTGCCAGGCTCGATACGGTTTAGTTCATCTCCACCGCGAGGACCAAATTCTGTCTCCCATAAATCACCCGTTTCAGGATGAAGTGCCAATCCTTGAACATTTCTATGTCCATAACTGTAAATTTCTGGTCTTACATCTGCTTTCCCTGCAAACGGATTACCCGCTGCTGGAGCGCCATCTGTTGTTATTCTAACAATCTTGCCTAATCCTGATTTTAGATCTTGTGCCTGAGGTCTGGTGGCTAAATCTGAACGTTCACCCGTACTTACAATTAAATTGCCTGATTTATCAAATAGGATACGCCCACCATAATGTAGTTTACCTTTGTACTTTGGTGTAGCGCGGTAAATAACTGCGACATTTTCAACTGTCTTCTCATCTGCGGCTAATTTTCCTTTACCGACAGCTGTTAGGTTTCCTTCAGCACTTGGCTCAGAAAAAACAAAATAGATCATTCGGTTTGTTTCAAAATTAGCATCTATCGTTAGTCCCAATAAACCACCTTGACCATCTGTATCCACTTTAGGTAGACCTGTTATCGGTTCAGAAACTTTACCGTCAGCAGTTGCTATTCTAAAGGTTCCTTCTTTTTCGGTAATGAGTAAACGTCCGTCCGGCAAAGAAGCAATTCCCCAAGGAGACTTCAATGTTGTATTGAGTACAACTCCTTCAAATGGTGTAGTGGTTTTTACAGCAGCGATACGGGTCTGGCCTTCAAAGGCAGGTTTATATTTTGTATTTGCCGCATTCGTTTCTACAGCAGGATATATACTATCTACTGTATTATTGTTCGCTTCAGCACCTGTAGTACCGTTAGAACAAGAATATAATGCGAAAGAACTAATCAGGATTGTGGCTAATTTACTTTTCATAGACAAATTGAATTGTTTCATATCATATAAAAATATAAATAATTTATTTAAAAATTACATGCAAAGCGTTTTATCATGAAATAAAGCCTTTTACATACTGACGTGTAATTTCATGTTTGGGATTTAACAGTACTTCTTCTGTTTTTCCAAATTCAAGAATTTCGCCGCCATAAACAAAAATGATATAATCAGAAACACGGCGTGCTTGTCTCAGAATATGCGTGACCAACACAATGGTATAATCTTTCTTGAGTTCAATAAGTAGATTTTCGATCGTCTGCGTCGATATTGGATCTAATGCAGAGGTTGATTCATCGCCTAAAATAATCTCAGGCTTGACGGCAAGCCCACGTGCCAGGCATAGACGCTGCTGCTGCCCAATGGAAAGTCGTGTCGCGGATTGATCCAGCCGATCTTTCACCTCTTCCCAAAGTCCGACATTCTTCAACTGTGTTTCTACGATCTCATTTAATTCCTTTTTTCCTCTTGTCCCATGGATACGAGGGCCATAAGCGACATTGTCATATATCGACATCGGCAACGGAAATGGTTTTTGAGATAGTAAGCCCATTTTTTTTCGAATATGTGTTACTTCGGCATTTGGGGCATATATATCTTCGCCATTGACAAATACAGAGCCCGACACCTGAACTCCTTTCGTATCATCAATAAGTCGGTTTAAGGTTTTCAGTAACGTCGTTTTCCCACAACCAGAAGGACCGATGATCGAGGTAATGCTGTTATTAGGCAACGACAGATTGATGTTTTTCAAAATATGATGACCGTCAATATGAATATTCAAATCCTGTATCTGAATATGCGGTTGAATAGCCGGTCTTACAATTTGTGTTTGTTCTGTTTCGCTGATAGGATGTGCGTGCATATGACAATAATTAGAATAATAAAAGTTAAGATAAGTGCTGATGCGTAAGCACGGCCTTGAACTTCTGGAATAGGACTGCTCAACTGGAAGAAGATCGCTAATGGCAATGTTGCGGCGGGTTCGTCAATATAACGGGGTAAATTGTCGCTAAATCCTGTTGTTAACAAAACTCCGGCAACATCTCCGATAGATCTTCCAAATGCAAGTAAGATTGCGGTAAATATTCCTTGTTTAATGTGTAAAATAAAAACTTTTGCGACTTCCCATTTGGTCGCACCTAAAGATAAAGTAACATGTTTTAAGTCTGTGGGAACTGTTTTGATGATTTCATCGACTGTTCGCACCACAATTGGTATCGTTAGCAGTGTAATGGTGATAATTCCACCTAAAAGGGATGCGCGGATGCCAAAATAAACCATAATGGTAAATCCTACAGCTCCGTATACGATAGAAGGAATTCCGTACAGGATATCAAACATTAATTTCGAGTACTGCGCTAGTCTCGATGATGTTTTGATGTATATATTTAAATATAAGGCGATCGGCACACCGATTAAGGTCGCCAATATAGTTGCTACACCTGCAAGGTATAGGGATCCTAATATGGCATTTAAAATACCACCTTCTTTACCCATGTAAAAGCCGCCCTTTGGTAATTGACTCACCATTTCCCAAGATAAATAAGGTAAACCTTTATATAAGATGGTGCCGATTATAAAAAAAAGTGAACCGGTAACCAACATTCCGGAAAGATGCATGAAACCTTTTGCAACTTTCTCTTTAAAAAGTCTTGTTTTAAGATTATCCATTATGCTTGCCCTCCAATCTGTTTAATATGATGCGTGAAATGAGGTTGAATCCGAAAATAATAACGAAAAGGAGTAAGGCTGAAAACATCAATGCCGAATCGTATAATGGAATTGACATCATTTCCCCAAAATTGTTTGCAATGAGTGCGGGAATAGGATAACCAGCATCAAATATGGATGTCGGTATTTTGGGAACATTACCACAGACCATCAAAACTGCAATTGTTTCGCCGAATGCTCTGGAGATCGCCAATACAATTGCTGCTATTATACCAGGTTTTGCTCTTCTAAGTATGACTTTTTGGGCAGTTTCCCATTTGGTAGCGCCCAAAGACAGTGATGCTGCTTTAAGTTCTGCCGGTACCGTTTTTAAAACCTCGACCATAATACTGATCATGATCGGGAAAATCATCACTGCGAGTACGATTCCTCCAGCCAAAACAGTGTAACCCGAAGTAGAAACTGCAAAAATGGGCGCAATATAAGATTGTATTGCAGGTACGATAAATAATACACCCCAAACCCCGTATAACACAGGAGGAATGGCTGCCAGAACATTGATAAGCGGTAATATGACATTTTTCAAGGTGTCTGACGCATACTCTGTTAAGTAAATAGAGGTTAAGATACAGAGTGGGCATGAAATCAATAGTGCAACCAATGTGACACTGAGTGTGCCCATAATAAACGGTAGGAAACCAAAACTTCCTTTCATAGGTGCCCACACATGATTTGTCAATAGTTCAAGAATGTTAAACGATTCAAATAAGGGTACTGATTTAAAAGTCAGTCCGATACCGATTATAATGACCACTGAAAGTGAAATGAGCAACAAAACAAAACTGACCTGTTTTGCGATTGCATTTTTTAATAACCTTGTTTTTAGCATATTACAGTTTAATCAGTTCTTTATTAATTAACGACTCTGTTAATGGCACATATCCATTTTCCAATAAATAACTCTGCGATTTTTTCTTTAGCACAAATGAAATGAATTCTTTAACGAGCAAATTATCAGGCTTCCCTTTTGTGATAAACGAAAGATCTCTGGCTGGTGGGCTAGGGTAATGGTTGTTACTGACAGCATCCGTTAAATCATCTATGGTACTATAAAAATCTTCGTTTTCACTGATCTGCCCATCTGCATTTAGATCGATTGGCAAGACATCAATTTTATCCATTACTTTTTTTGTTTTTAAGTCATAGACGTAATTGATGTTGTTAAATCCTATGGCATTTTTATCGTCTTTAATTGCCTGTGCAATTCCTGGATCACCAAAGATTCCCACGCCTTTTAAATCCTCCTGCTTACTTTTAAAGAAATTGGCCCAAGTTTCGGCGGCACCGGCGGCATCAGCACGTGTGTACACGATCACCGGATCTTTTGAAAATCGCGCGTCGATCTCGTTCCAGTTTTTATATTTTTTATTGATAAATATATTTTTGAGTTCCGCATGGGTCAAACCACGTTCTTTAAGTAAGGTATAATTTGGATTTTCAGCATTAATGGTACAGATCACAGCATCTTTAGCAACATGGATAGGAAAGGCGCCTTTTGCTATTTCCTGTGGATGAAGATCGCGGGAAATAAGTCCGATGTCGACCATACCGGTCAATGCATCTGCAATTCCTTTGCCTGCTCCGCCAGCTGAAATATTAAAACGCACATGTGGATGTTCCTTTTTAAACTCTTCACTCCATAAGACTACTAAAGGATAGAGTGCAAACGCTCCAGATAAGGAAATATTACCTTCAAATCCTCTTTCTTTTGTATAGCCATTCTCTATTTTAGGAGCACACGCGTTATTCGTAAGTAACAACAATAAGCTTAATATAAGTATATTACGGTTGTTTTTTTTCATTTTATCTATCTCTATAGGATTGGTCTACAATAATATTTTTGACAAATATATATTAATTTAATAGATTTTATAGATTATATAGTTTTTTTTTCTACTTTTGAACCAAATAGAAGAGAATACAGACCAATAAATAGAATTTCAGCATATGCAAAGTTTCCGTACAGAGCTTGAAAACCCTGTGGTTGAGCAAGAGATTATTGATTTAGAAAAGAAAATTAGACTTTTTCAGGAAGGGAAAATTACGGATGAAAAATTTCGTTCGTTGCGCCTTGCAAGAGGGGTTTACGGTCAACGTCAACCTGGAGTGCAAATGGTGCGTATTAAATTACCTTTTGGAAAAGCAACTTTCAAACAAGTGATTAAAATATCTGATGTATCGGATGAATATGCGATTCGTAATCTGCATATCACGACCCGTCAGGATATTCAGATACACTTTGTTAGTCTAGATCGCACACCAGAGTTATGGGCCAAATTGGCAGAGGATGATATTACTTTACGTGAAGCCTGTGGTAATACTGTGCGTAACGTAACTGCATCACCTACAGCCGGAATAGATCCACAAGAACCTTTTGATGTTTCTCCGTATGCGCAGGCCGTTTTCGAATTTTGTTTAAGAAACCCGATCTGTGCGGAAATGGGTCGTAAATTTAAGATGTCATTTTCTTCATCAGATGATGATACTGCTTTTTCATATATCCATGATCTTGGCTTTATTCCTAAAATACAGGTTATTGATGGTAAAGAAGAACGTGGTTTTAAAGTTCTGTTAGGTGGTGGATTGGGTTCTCAACCTTTTCTAGCGCACTTGGTACATGAATTTTTACATGAAGATCAGTTGATTCCGTTTGTTGAATCTTCTTTACGTGTATTTGACCGCTATGGCGAGCGTAATAATAGAAATAAAGCACGCTTTAAATACCTGATCCAAAAATTGGGTATTGATGAAGTGTTAAGATTAATTGCTGAAGAACGCGTTGCTAATCATGTAAAATCTTTTCAGATCAACCGCGATACGATCACGCAACCGACTCCACCGGATACGGATGCCGTGGAAAGTTTATCTTTGGATTTAGATCCGGATTACCTGATCTGGAAGTCAACAAATACTTTTGAGCAAAAGCAGCAAGGTTTTTATGGTGTATTTGCTAAAATATCTACGGGCGATCTTCCAACTGAAAAAGCACGAGTTTTGGTTGCTGGACTGGAAGGTCTGGTTGCCGACGAAATTCGTTTCACTCAGAATCAGGGATTGTTGCTTAAGTATGCTACCGAGAAAACGCTTCCTCATATTTTTAAATTATTGACGAAGCTTGAGTTGGCTTCTCCTGGATTTGAAAGCACGTCTGATGTGACGACCTGCCCAGGTACGGATACATGTAATCTGGGTATTTCAAACAGTACAGAGATGGCACGGGTTATTGAGTCATACATTCGTGATTTTTACGCAGATTTTGTTTACAACCGTGAACTGAAGATCAAAATTTCAGGCTGTATGAACTCTTGTGGACAGCATGGATTGGCGCATCTAGGTTTTCATGGAAGTTCTGTAAAAGCAAACGGTAAAGTCGTTCCTGCTGCACAGGTCATGATCGGTGGTGGTACTGTTGGTGATGGTGTAGGTCGTGTGGCCGAAAGAATTATCAAAGTACCTACCAAAAGAGTGCTGCACGTGGTTGACCTGATTTTAACGGATTATAAAAAGAATGTTCAGGAAGGTGAAAATTTTCATGCTTACTATGACCGTCAGACTAAAAACTATTTCTACACCTTATTGAAACCTCTTGCTGATCTAACAACATTATCTGATGATGAATATATTGATTGGGGTCATCAGGAGACTTTTGAAACAGCGATCGGTGTGGGTGAATGTGCGGGTGTCATGATTGACCTTGTTGCTACTTTGATCTTTGAAGCTGAAGAAAAAAGAGCTTGGGCGGTTTCTGCTCTTGAGGAGAAAAAGTATGCGGATGCTATTTATCATGCCTACAGTACTTTTATAGGTTGTGCTAAAGCATTATTATTGGATAAAGGTGTTAATGTGAGTTCACAGCATGCTGTGATCCAGGAGTTCCAAGCGCAATTTGTGGAACAACATATTTTTGAATTGGAAACTACGTTCCCAGAACTGGTTTTGCAAATAAATAAGAATGAGCCTACTCCAGAGTTTGCTGAAAACTACCTTGAGAGCTTGAATACATTCTTTAACGCTGTGTATGAGTATAGAAATGCGGTGAAAGTTAATTAATGAGGAGGATAGAAGATGAATATTAAACCAAAAGTAACTTTGGTCGGAGCGGGTCCTGGTGATCCTGAATTGATCAGCTTAAAAGGTATAAAAGCGATAAAGGCAGCGGATGTAATTTTATACGATGCTTTAGTGGATGAGAGTTTATTGGATTTTGCCAGTGCAAACTGCACGAAGGTATATGTTGGGAAAAGAGCGGAACAGCTTTCTACTTCACAAGATCAGATCAACCAGTTACTGGTCGATTATGCGCTGACTCATGGTCATGTGGTACGATTAAAAGGCGGAGATCCATTTGTATTTGGACGTGGTGGTGAAGAACTTGATTTTATTAATCAATATGATATCGAAACAGCGGTTATTCCGGGTATTTCCTCTAGTATCGGATTAACGGGCCTCCAAAAGATTCCTTTAACTTATCGCGGTATCAGTGAAAGTTTTTGGGTGATAACTGGCTCTACAACTGAAGGGAAACTCTCAGAGGACTTGTATGCAGCTGTTAAAACAAATGCAACAGTAGTGGTGCTGATGGGATTTGGTAAGCTAACAGAAATAGTCGCATTATACAAACAGCATGGTAAAGAAAATCTGCCTATTGCATTGATTCAAAATGGCTCTATGCCAAATGAAAAAATTATTATCGGTACGATTGACGATATACTGGACGAAACACAGGAAAAGCGTATTGGTGTACCGGCTATTATTGTTTTGGGCGAAGTTGTTTCTAAGCATCCGAATTTTAAACATATTATAGAAAAATACGCAACTGTTTAAATGAATACGCTATTTCCAATTTTTGTCAAACCAGATCAGATTCACATTTTATTAGTGGGAGGTGGACCGATCGGGTTAGAGAAATTTCAAGCAATCATTCAGAATAATGATAAAGCGCATATAACAGTAATTGCGACTAAAATATGTCATGAATTTAAAATCATCATGACGCAATATAAGCATATCGTTTTTGAAGAGCGTGATTTTGTGGAATCGGATCTTGATGAAAAACATCTCGTGATGCTGGCAACAAACAATCATGAACTTAATGATCAAATAAGAGCGTTAGCGAGTTCAAAACATATTTTGCTAAATGCGGCAGATAAACCGGAACTATGTGACTTCTATCTTGGATCGATCGTTAAAAAAGGTAATTTGAAAATTGCGATTTCAACGAACGGTAAATCCCCGACAATTGCAAAAAGAGTAAAGGAGTTTTTACAGGAAATGCTTCCTGAGGAGATTGATGAAACATTGGAATTGATGAGCCAGTTGCGGAATCAATTAAAAGGTGATTTTCAGTCAAAAGTCACGGCGCTGAATAAACATACAAAATCATTAATTGAGAGAGATGGAAATTAGTGGAATTAAAGAACTTTTATCAGGAAAACAGGGAGCGGATCTGCTTCAGGTTATTACTGAACAATATCCTGATCAGGTTGTATTTTCGACATCTTTCGGTATCGAAGATCAGATTATTACAGATTGGATAGGAAAGAGCAAAGTGAATATCAAAGTTTTTACTTTGGATACGGGAAGACTTTTTAAGGAGACTTATTCGTTATGGAGCAGAACTGCTGAGCGCTATGCGCTAAAAATTGATACGTACTACCCGAATACCGAAAAGGTTCAGGAATTTGTTTCTGAAAAGGGGCCGAACTCATTTTATGAGTCTGTTGAAAATAGAAAATCTTGTTGCTACATACGCAAAATAGAGCCTTTACAGCGGGCTTTGCGAGGTGCCAAAATTTGGATAACAGGAATTAGAGCGGAGCAATCGGCGAATCGTCACGATATGGAGTATATCGAGTATGATGAGGGGAATAATATTATCAAAATTCATCCGCTATTTGACTGGACTTTTGAGATGGTTACCAATTATATTAAAAGCGAGCGTATACCTTACAATATACTGCACGATAAGGGTTTTCCGAGCATAGGATGTGAGCCCTGTACCCGGGCTGTTCAGGAGGGTGAAGATTTTCGCGCCGGCCGATGGTGGTGGGAAGATCAGAGTAAAAAAGAGTGTGGATTACATGTGACAACAAAATAAAGCAAGATTAAATGGATTATTTAGATCAACTAGAAGCAGAATCAATCTATATATTACGTGAAGTGGCCGGGCAATTTGAAAATCCTGCGCTCTTATTTTCTGGTGGAAAAGATTCTATTACTTTGGTTCATTTGGCATTAAAAGCATTTAGACCGGGTAAATTTCCTTTTCCACTGGTGCATATTGATACAGGTCACAATTTTCCGGAAACCATTGCATACCGCGATTGGTTAGTAGAACAGATCGGTGAAAAACTGATCGTAGGACATGTGCAAGATAGTATCGATGCTGGTAAAGTTGTTGAGCAGAAGGGAAAAAATGCCAGCAGAAATGCTTTACAGACGGTGACTTTACTGGATACAATTGCTGAAAATGGTTTTGACGCCTGTATTGGCGGGGCACGTCGTGATGAGGAGAAAGCAAGGGCTAAAGAACGTGTATTCTCTGTTCGTGATGAATTTGGACAGTGGGATCCGAAGCGCCAACGTCCTGAATTATGGAATATCTTTAACGGAAAAATCAATAAGGGCGAAAATGTCCGCGTATTTCCAATATCAAACTGGACGGAACTGGATGTTTGGAATTACATCAAACGGGAGAATATTAAACTTCCAAGTATTTACTTCAGTCACGAGCGTGAAGTGATCACCCGGAATGGCCAATTAATGGCAGCTGCGTCTTTCTTAAACATCGATGAAGAGGATGTTGTGGAAACAAAATCAGTCCGATTTAGAACAGTCGGTGATATGACCTGTACTGCAGCTGTGGACTCGCAGGCTACTGCCTTAGATGATATCATTGCCGAAATAAAAGCTTCTACAGTAAGTGAGCGTGGTGCCCGTATGGATGATAAAGTTTCTGAAGCGGCAATGGAAGACCGAAAAAAACAGGGGTACTTCTAAGGAGCAATGCAATAAGGTTTGGTGACTAATACAAAAATCTAGAAAATGAAAATTTTAAAATTTATAACGGCTGGTTCTGTTGATGATGGTAAAAGCACATTGATCGGCCGTTTATTATATGATACAGATTCGATACTGGACGATCAACTGGAAGCGATAAAAAAGGCTAACCGCAAAAATAATGATGGGACTGTGGATCTAGCAATTTTGACCGACGGATTGAAAGCTGAACGTGAACAGGGAATTACGATCGATGTTGCTTATAAATACTTTCAAACAGAGCACCGCAAATTTATCATTGCTGATGCACCGGGACACATACAGTACACACGCAATATGATAACAGGGGCTTCTAACTCTGATCTCATCATTATATTGGTCGATGCGCGTAAAGGGGTTATTGAGCAAACAAAGCGTCATTCTTTTTTAGCAAAACTACTTGAACTTAAAAAAGTTTTAGTGTGTATCAATAAAATGGATATGGTGGATTATAGCCAGGAAGTGTTTGAAAACATTAAAGCTGATTATCAGACCTTAGCGGAACGTTTAAAATTGACTGATGTTGATTTTATGCCGGTTTCTGCACTGAAAGGTGACAATATTGTGCATCCTTCGGAACATTTGACTTGGTATGAGGGACCTTCTTTATTGTCTTATCTCGAGACGATAGAATTTAAAGAGGCAGATCAGCAAGCTTGGCGTTTACCGGTACAATGGGTGGTAAGGCCACAGACCGAGGAGTTACATGACTACAGGGGATATGCTGGACGTGTTGTTGGTCATGGTCTAAAAGTAGGAGATGATGTGCTAATTTTACCTTCTTCTATTAAAAGTAGCATCAAAAGTATTGAACTGGCTGGAGTAAATCTGCAGGAAGCGGAAGATGGCCAGTCGGTTATTGTCCATCTTGCAGATCATGTTGATATCAGCCGTGGTGATACCATTGTAACGGCTCAAAATTCGGGTCTGGTGGAACGTAATTTTGAAGCGAATATCTGCTGGTTTGACAACAAGGCTCTGGATACGAATCAAATTTATTTGTTTCAGAATTTCGGTAGAACGACAAAAGTGAAAATAAATGAAATCATTCATAAAGTGGATATCAACAACCAGGAATATAAGTATGGTGAAGGGATAGCTCTTAATGATATAGGCCGTGTACAGATTAAGGCCGCTGAAGATATCTCGTTTGATCTTTACCAGGATCACCAGGCAACCGGCAGGGGCATTATCATTGACCCGCGCACTAACGTAACAGTTGCGGCTGTTATGATTGAAAGCGTTGCTTAGCAGGCGAGGGGGATAGAAAGTCAAGTAAATTACTTTTTAATTAACATGAAAAAGGGTGGCCAATAAGGCCACCCTTTTATCATTAACATTTTTTATTCTTATTTCCAACCTCCACCTAAGGCTTTGTATAACACTAATTGATTTAAGATCTTTTCTTCTAGAATATTGACTTGCTCAATTTGAGCCGCAAGGGATTCTCTTTGACTGGTGATGATCTCTAAATAATTAATACGGCCTGCCAAAAATAAATCATGAGCGGAATTTACGGATGATTCTAAAGCAACGACTTGTTCATTTTTGTGCTGAAAGCGTTCAATAATATGATCTTCTGTCAGCAAGGCATTGGATACTTCGTTATAAGCCTGTAAAACAATCTTCTCGTAATTCAAGAATGAAATACCATAATTTCCTTTGTACTGTTCATACTGCGTCTTTAATTCTCTTTGATTAAAAATCGGGGCTGTAATGCCACCGAATAAACCGTAAGTTGCCGATTTATTGATGTCAATCAGTTTATCGAAGCTAAATGAATTTAAGCCGATAAAAGGAGATAAGACTACTGCAGGTAAAAAAGCAGCTTTCGCAGCATGAACTTCATGCATGGCCGAAACCATCTGATGAGAGGCTTCGCGGATATCTGGTCTCAGTGCAAGCATTAATGCAGGATCTCCAGAAGCCAATTTATCAAACAGGTGTACTTCTTCCAGCTGAATTGCAGTACGTTCAATAGGCTGATTCACACGTCCGATAAGGAAATTGATGTGATTTTCGAGAATACTGATTTCTTGCTTCGTCTTAGCACGATCTGACTTGGAGTTTGATAGAATAGCTTTAAACTGCTGAACAGCTAATTCGGTCGCTCGACCCGCTTCTTTTTGTACTTCAATAATAGCTAAGGCTTTTTCCTGCAGTTTTAGATTTCTTTCAAAGACTGCTAACTGATTATCCAGACTGATGAGCTGATAGTAGGCAGAACCAATATTGGTCACCAATTCGGTCGCAATCAATTGCTTTGCTTCAAGCTGTGCTAGATAATTCTCGTACGATGACTGTCTCAGATTTTTTAATTTGCCCCATACATCGATTTCCCAAGAACTGCGCAGTCCTACAAAATAATCTGGAATAGCAGGTGATGGAATCTTTTCGTCTGATTTTAAGTTTTCTGAAAAGTTACTATCGTAGTTACCAATGCCTTCTTCGGTATAAAAGCCATACTTTGTCAAACCTGCGCCAACTTCAGCATTTACTTTTGGAAATAGCGCAGCTTTTTTCTGTTTGAAGCTTGCTTGAGCAATCTCAATACGCTTTATCGCCATTTGTAAATCATAGTTATACAGTAATGCTGAATCCACAAGGGCAATCAGTTTTTTATCTTCAAATACTTTTCTCCAAGAAATCTGACCTATCGAACTATCGGTTTGCACATTTGCCGGTGAAAATTTTTCGGGCAATGCTGTCGCTTGCATCGGTGTCAGCTTTTTAGGAACAGAACAGCTCGATATTAAAGTAACAGCAAGCACAACAGAAACTACTGTTGCTAATTTCTTCTTCTTAACTTTTGTTGTTCTTTTTGAACAGAGAACATAAAGTGCAGGTATAATCAAAACACCGATTATGGTTCCGATCAACATACCTCCAACGGAAGCGGTACCAATTGTTCTGTTACCGATAGCACTTGCTCCAGAGGAGAACATCAATGGAATAAGTCCCGCCACAAAGGCAAATGATGTCATTAAAATTGGTCTTAGACGTGCTATCGCACCGTCGATCGCGGCCTCCACAATGGACATGCCCTGTTTGTTTTTGAGTACTGCATATTCGACAATCAAAATGGCATTTTTTCCTAAAAGCCCAATCAGCATGACGAGTGCGACCTGTGCATAAATGTTGTTTTCTAATCCCAATAACTTTAAAAATAGAAACGCTCCGAACATACCGGCGGGAATACATAAGATAACAGGTAAAGGCAAGAAGAAACTTTCATACTGCGCCGCCAATAGTAAGTAAACAAACAATAGTACTAAGGCGAAAATGTAAATAGTCTGATCGCCAGAAGCAATCTGCTCTTTAGTCATACCTGACCATTCAATACTATAGCCTTGCGGTAAGCTCTTCGCAATCTCCTGAATGGTTTCAATTGCTTGTCCGGTACTGAATCCAGATGCCGGCTGCCCATTGATCATGGCGCTTGTAAACATGTTATAGCGTGTAATCTGTTCCGGTCCAAATACGCGCTTCATCGTAATAAAGGCTGAGTAAGGAACCATTTCGCCATTATCGGTTTTCACAAAAAGATTTAAAACATCTTCGGGCTGTTTCCGATAATGTGCGTCTGCTTGCACCATTACTTTATACATCTGTCCATAACGAATGAAATTGGTGGCGTAGAAGCTGCCCATAAGTGTTTGCAATGTATTCATTGCATTATCCACAGATATTCCTTTCTTGGCCGCTAAATCGTAGTCAATTTCCAACATATACTGCGGAAAGTTAACGTCAAATCCTGAGGAAACGCTTTCTATAGCTTCGCTGGCGTTTAGTTTATTCATGAATTCTTCCAATACAACAGCCGTTTTATTGAGATCTTCAGTTCCTGTTTTATCCAGTAAACGAACCTCAAAACCTGCGGCATTACCAAAACCGGGAACGGTAGGCGGAGGGAAGAACTCGATCTGTGCATCTGCGATATGTGCTGTTTTTTCTTTGAGTTCATTCATCACATCATCAACTGTCTGCGCACGGTCTTCCCAAGCTTTTAAATTGATCATTCCCATACCGTAGGATGAACCTGATACTTCTGTCAAAATACTATATCCGGCAAGAGTTGATACCGTTTCTACGGACTCTAAACTTCTTGATATACGATCTACTTCATCTAACGCTTTCTCTGTTCTATCAACTGTGGCTCCTGGAGGTGTTGTTACACTGACATAGACCATACCTTGATCTTCCGTGGGAATAAAACCGGATGGTAGGATCGCACTTGTTCCCCAAGTTGCTACAAAAGATAATACCAGAACAAGTACTGTAAGTCCGCGACGGCTTACGGTTTTCGATAAAAATCCACGGTATTTTCCAGCTAATTTGTCGTAAGCTTGATTGAATTTTTTAAAGAAACGTGTCATCCAGTTATTTTTCTCTTTCTGATCGTGCGGATTCTTTAACATGATCGCACAAAGTGCGGGTGTTAATGTCAGGGCATTGATGCCGGAGATAATAATAGCTGAGGCCAATGTGAGCGAAAACTGTCGATAAAAAATACCGACGGGTCCATCAAGGAAGGCCACGGGTATAAATACGGCTGACATGACCAAAGTGATCGCAATTACAGCAGTACCCACTTCTTTCATTGCCGCTAACGTAGCTTCCATAGGTGGAAGATTTTCCTCTTCCATTTTGGCAAATACGGCCTCGACGACGACAATACCATTGTCAATTACAATTCCGATCGCTAATACGAGTGCAAATAGTGTCAATAAGTTGATGGAGAATCCGAGCATCTGCATACAGAATAGTGAACCTATCAAACTCACCGGAACAGCTAAGATCGGGATCAATGTCGCTCTAAAATTCTGTAAGAATATAAATACGACAATAAACACCAATAAGAATGCCTCAAGCAGGGTTTTGATAACACTGGATATCGATGCATCTAAAAAGCGGGAAACATCATAACCCATTGTATATTTCATACCTGCCGGGAATGTGGCTTTTTGTAATTCCGCCATTCTATCTTTAACACGTTTGATAACATCTTGTGCATTGGATCCTGGCAATTGCTTTAACATGATGGAAGCCGAAGGTCTACCGTCAGTTTTAGAAACCATTTCGTAATCTAATGAGCCGAATTCGATCTCAGCAACGTCTTTTATACGGATAATAGAACCATCTGCATTTGCCCGAATAGGTACATTGGCATATTCTTCCGGTTCCGAGAATTTTCCCGGATAACGAAGTACATACTGTTGCATATTGACCATTTTATCCGAGCTTATACCCGTTTGACCAGGGGCAGCTTCGATATTTTGTTTACGAAGGGAAGCAATTAGTTCGTCGGTTGAGATGTTGTAAGCCGCTAACCGATCAGGTTTAACCCAAACACGCATCGCGTAATCACGCATACCCATAATCTGAGCAAAACCAACGCCTTCAATACGCTTCAGTTCCTTTAAAACATTGATATCTGTAAAATTGTAAATAAAGCGTTCATCAGCAGTTTCATCTTCAGTATACAGATTGAGATACATCAACATACTGTTTACCTCTTTTTCTGTGGTAACACCTGCGCGTGTCACTTCCTCGGGAAGCTCATCTAATACTGTTGTTACCCGATTCTGCACATTTACTGCGGCAATATCGGGATCAATTCCAACTTTAAAAACGACTTGAATGAGTGTTGTTCCATTGTTAGTGGAAACGGTATTCATCGAGGTCATACCTGCAACACCATTGATCGCACGTTCCAGCGGAATGGCAACAGCATTGGTACTGACTTCCGCATTTGCTCCTGTGTAATTTGCGGTAACAACGACCGATGGAGGGACAATATCTGGAAACTGGGTAACAGGTAGTGTAAATAAGGCCAATAATCCTAGTAACGTTATAAATAATGAAATTACCAACGATAGGATAGGCCTTTTTATATAAACATCAAACATAAAATATTTTTAAAACAAAGTTTTTATAACTTAACAGGGATTACTTCCACCTTCATACCATCCTTCAAGGATTGTACACCTTCGTATACGATCTGATCTGTATCAGACAAACCTCCATTCACGATATAGTAATGCCCGACACGTTGGCCAGTTTCAAAAGATTTCATCGAAACAGTTTTATCTTTATTTAAGATATAGACGTAAGTTTTATCCTGAATTTCAAA
The DNA here is from genome assembly GCF_037479535.1 of Sphingobacterium sp. MYb388. Classification (NCBI taxonomy): domain Bacteria; kingdom Pseudomonadati; phylum Bacteroidota; class Sphingobacteriia; order Sphingobacteriales; family Sphingobacteriaceae; genus Sphingobacterium; species Sphingobacterium sp. MYb388. Next base: position 231,519 of record NZ_JBBGYV010000004.1, read on the forward strand.
AACAGATTTTTGATGTACAAATTTGGTGTCGCCGGTCTGTATTGGAACAGAGATTTTACCTGAAGCACCATGCTTTAACATGCCCTGCGGATTTGAAAACCTAGCCCGTAAAGATATTGATCCTGTGTTCTTCTCAAATTCACTCTCAACAATGGATGCCTTTCCAGGATATGGGTACGGATTACCGTCAGCGAGGATCAGTTTTACATCTTTGTTAAAAGAGTCTTTGTTAAACGATGAGTCAGATACAATACTTAAGTACTCATTTTCGGAAATGTCAAAGTATACATTTACTTCGTTAAGTGAGGAAACAGTCGTCAGTAAAGAACCTTGCTCTAAGAGTGATCCTTCTTTTAGGGGAATACGATCAATCTTACCATCAAAAGGAGCACGTACTAATGTGAAATTCAACTGCGTTTTAGCTTGTTGCATGATCGATCTTGCTTCTTCGACCTTTGACTCCGCAGCTGTATATTGTAATTTAAGTAATTCGACTTCTGTTTTACTTACGATGTTTTTCGCGGCTAGATCTTTTGTACGTTCTAACTCAAGAACCACTTTTTTGACATCTGTAAGTGCTGCATTAAAGTTGGCTTTTGCGCGCGCATAATCGGCTTTATATTCTTCATCACTGAGTCTGAACAATACTTGACCTTTCTTTACTGCAGCACCTTCATCCACATAGATGTGTTCTAAAAAGCCACTTAAACGTGATCGAAGTTCAATATTTTTGACTGATTGGATATCAGCAATATAGTCTTTGTAAATTGTGGTATCCATAACAACTAAATTGGATACAGGTACTTTTTTAGGAGCTGTACTTACCTGTTTATCATTGCTTTTGGCTGTGCAGGCAGATAAAATCGCTAGGCATGACAATGCATACCAAGACATGGAACGTGTTTTCATATAAAAAATAAAATGTTAACGAATAGAATAAATCAATATAAAATATTGATTATTAGAAAATTAGACTCTTAAAATCTAATTTAAAATTAAAAAATAGGGCAGGGGGTAAACTAGAATAAACTGTATCGGTAGAGATACTGATAGTAACCTGATAAGCAGGCATTTTTCTTACTGTAAAGCGGGTGCTTTTTCTGTTTTAAAATTGATAATGCAGAATAAACAAGTCCCAGAACGAAAATAAAAACGGATAAAATCTGAGGATTAAAATTGAAAATACGATAATCGTCAAACTGAACTTCAGAATCTTTTTCAGGAACTTCAATGGGAATATCCAACACATCGTCAAGAACAAATTCAAGTAATGAATCTCCGGTAAAATATTGTGTGGAAATATTTGATGCACGCGTATTGGTATTGACGCCAGCCTGATAAAAAAGGATGTTCAAGTAACCAAATAATGCCAAGAAGTGAAATATTTTAATCCACATAAAAAACAAATATATAAAATCAAATAGTTATGCTGGAACAACCACATAAATATTACAAAAGAAAAACATTGTCTTAATATTTGATGTAGCTGTATTTTATCAAAATTCCTAATCGCTGAGATTTTAATAAAAAAAAATGAACGGACAATTGTCCAGATAATCAAAATCTCAGAGATGGTTTTTTAGAATATAATTTCGCTGTTTTTTGTAAAATGTCCGAATTTAAAAATTTAATGAAATTCACATTTTTCATTTCGATTATTGATCGATCCATTTCGACAGGAAATTTGTGAACAGTTTTATTTAGAGTTCATCTTGTTTGAATTGTATTGAAGTTAGCCACATAAGATGAACAGTAATATGCAGGTGGTATTTTGATTAAGTCATATAGATCAATATTGATTGATTCTTTAGCACAATAAGCCTTTGGTGGTTATATCACATGAATAAGGGTCTTGTAAATAAAATATTTCCACGTATAAATGAAACTACCGCCATTATATGGAGCCCTTGTAAATGAGCATATTATTAAGTCATATAATTTATATTATGTTAAATAGAAATTTTATGATCATCCCCTGCATACATTTATATCTAAAATTTGTTTACCAAAAATGACTATTTCGCAACATCGTATTTAAGTTCATCTAGGTGTTTTTTAACAAATTATTACTGCGCTATATCAAGCTACTACAGTACAATTTATAATCTTCAGAATCTTTTGAAGAATGGTTTTATACGGGATTTTGATTCATCTATGACAGCTAGGTATATCAATGTCGATTTCATTTCTCTACTGCTATCAGATTGATTCTTTTCGATTCATAATACCGTTATATGCTATTGAATATCATGCTTTTATTTTGTAAATTAGATCATCAATGTATCTGTAAATGTGTAAATCGTATGAAAAAATCAAAATGGATTATAGACTCTGCCCACTCCTCGGTACAATTTCGTATTACTTATTTGGTAATAGCCTCTATTAGAGGAAGTTTTAACACTTTTAACGGTTTCGCTGAATGGGGTGAGCATTTTAAAGAAGCCTCTATACAATTTAATATTGATGCAAACAGTATCAATACAAATGTGGAAGAAAGAGATAAACATTTGAAAAGTGCTGATTTCTTTGATACAGCACAATACCCGACAATTTCATTTAAATCCACTAGTTTTAAAAAGATTAAGGGTGAGAAATTTAGATTGGAAGGCCATTTAACCATGCATGGTCATACAAAATTGGTGGAGCTACAAGTGGAATATAATGGTAAAATAATTGATCCACAAGGTCAGGAAAAAATTTCATTTGAGGTGACCGGAAAAGTGAGCCGATGGGAATTTGATATGAAATATAATTCAGTTTTAGAGGCTAATAGTCTCTTGATTGATGAAGATATTGATATTTCAATTCAATTGTTACTCAATAAAGAGCAATAAATTTATTATTTTGCGTGTGTAAATTAAATACTGTATCAAAATGGCACACGAACTTTTGGCAAAACTGGCGAATAAAGAAATTATTTTTTCAGATGTTTTGAACTACATAGCAGCTCGTTATGAGCACACTCCTACTGCATTTACGAATGGAAATCAAGTAAATCAAGAGACGGAAAATCAAGGCAGTGCAAAGATTCTTGCTTTTGCTAGTTTAAACAATTTAGATAAAGATCAGACTCTTGCCCTATTTGCGGAGCATTATGAGGTTGTTTTAAATGATCCTGATGGTGATAATCATCAAAACATACGTCAATTTATGATTAGTGGCTGGGATGGCGTGTCGTTTAGCGGTGTTGTTTTAACACTGAAATTAGAGGCCTGATAATAAAAAAGCCGTTATTTTCATAACGGCTTCTTTTAAGCAATAAAACTTGGAACTTGTCATTGATTAATGCGAATGTTCTCCGGAATTAGTCATTTTGGCTAATAAAAAGAATGCCCCTTTTTGAACAATCTTCGTATGTTCATCTAATTCTTTTATAGGAGTAATTGCGGTATATCCTCTTGAGGAAACTCCTTTAACAACCGGAACTCTTTCATATTCGTTACCTACTTCTCCATGGTTGTGGTCCGCATGATCTTCGTGACTATGGGTATCAGCTTCTTTTGGTTCTGATCCATGTACTTTATGGTCTTCCTTTAATATGAAAATGTAATCTTTACCTTCGGCACTTACAATACAATCTGTGGGAACAGCAAGTGATTTTTCATCTCCAATAACAACTGTACCTTGAACCTGCATGCCATTAATAAGTCCTTCTTTGTTGCCTAAAACCTGGGCATGAACTGCGATTGCATTGGTCTCTTTTTCAAAAGCCTGTCCGAGCTGATCTATTTTTGCTTCATATGAAGCATTAGCGTTGTTAACAGGAGAAAATAGAATTTTTTGCCCTTTTTTCACTTTTGAGAAATCTTTTTCATATACATACATATCCACATGCAATGCATCATTATTGACAATTTCTAAAATTGGCGAAGACGCCTCGATACGCGTTCCAATCAATCCTTGAATCGAAGCCACCACTCCCGAGATTGGCGCCTTAATCGTAATTTGTGAAGAAATGTGCAAAGACCCTCCTCCGGATGACAGCTGTCGTGACAAACTGTTCTTTTGAGCTTTCAAATTGGCCAGTTCGACCTCAACTTGCTGTAGCTTTTTTAAAGGTGCAGCGTTTCCTTCTACTAATTCCTTCTGACGGTTGACTTCAATCTGAGTTAATGAAATCTGATTGTTAATCAGTTGTAATTGCTCTTGCATTTTAATCAGATCTGGATTGAGCACTTTTCCTAAAATCTGTCCTTTCTTAACAAAATCTCCCGGTCTAGCGTAAAGTTCTTCTAAGACTCCACCATATACAGATGTCACGTAGGCTTTTTTATCATTCGGCACATCAAGCACACCATTGAGTACTAAACCATTACTTAGCATCTGATAGGATAAATTTGTATAGGTTAATCCTACCTGCTTTTCTTGGGCTACTGTCAATGTAAGCGCCTCTTCCTCATGCTCTTGCTTCCCTTTCTCTTCTGTTTGCTGTTTTTCAGTTGAAGTATTGGTTTGACATCCTAGAGCGATTACGCTACTAGCAAAAAATAAACTATATCGAATTAAAAACTTTAGTTTCATGATACTTAATTTGAATGGTAATATTGATATTGAATCACACTTTGATTGTACGCATTCAAAGCTGTTAGGTAATTTATTTTTATATCAATGGACTGTGATAGAAATTGGATAAGATCTGCGTAACTGATTTCACCACTTTGATAGGCTAAATTGGCAGCTTTCATAATGCCCTCGGATTGCTTTAATCCTGATTGTTCATAAAACTGCAATTGCTTCTCATTTTTGGTGATTTCCTTCTTTGCATTACCTTGTTGCGCTGTAAGGCTTATTTTCAGCTGCTCCAATTCTTGTCTTTCTATTGCCGTCTCCAATTCAGCTATTTTAACTTTATTATGGTAATATTTATTAGAGAATAAAGGCATATTCATCGTTAGTGATATACCGGTAACAGGATTCCGTTGTCCCCAAAGTTTTTGGGAGAAAGCTCTACCAGAAAAATCTGGCAACTTGGTTTTTTGCTCCATTTTGGTATTTGCTTCAGCCATCTCTATCGATTTCTGCTGTATTTTAAGCAAAGGATGATCACCGATTGAATCTGGCAATTGAAAAGCACTTATTTTTTGCAGCGCACTCTTGATCGGTAAAATCAAGTTGTTGTTATTTAATAAAACGCTGAAGTTTTGTGCGGCAATGGCTAAATCCTGCTCATTTTGTAGCATAATGGTTTTATTTTCTTGCCATTTTGTTTCTGCCGCCATCTGCTCCAAACCGGCCGCTTCCCCTGTTTTTACCCGAAGTTTTGCGGATTCAAATAATTTTTGATGGGTACTGTCCAGCTGTAGAAAGAAAGCTTGTCTAGCTTCTAGATAAATAAGCTGATAGTAATTTAAAGATACATCCCTTATCAGTTGTTTTTTCGCATCTTCTCTTTGCTCCAAAACCATTTGGGCATTCTTTTTTAAAAATTCTTTTCTAGCCTTATAAAACCCTGGCCAGGCGAAATCTTGACTTAACCCAACTTTCCATAATCCATTTGGCTCTAAAGGGGAGAAATCTTCATTCTCTACAAAAATTCCTGTTTTGCCATCGAAAGATTTCTGTTGGTCAATCTGTGATTTTTCAAGTTCTAATGCCGTGTTTTTAAAATTGAGATTGGCGTCCAAAGCTTGTGCTATAGCTTCTTCCAATTGAATCCTTTTTGGATTTTCTTGCGCTAAACTTATTGTAGAAAGTGATAAGAAAGCCAGCACTAATGATGTTATGATTGTCGATTTCCCTATTTTCATTTTCTTAGTATTAAAAAATAAGACATATAAACAAGGTAATACAAAAAGTGTCAAAAAGGTTGCAGACAACAAACCTCCTATGACAACTGTTGCCAACGGTTTTTGTACTTCTGCTCCAGCTCCTGTACTTAGAGCCATTGGTAAAAACCCTAATGAAGCCACTGTCGCAGTCATCAACACTGGTCTGAGTCGAATTTTTGTCCCTTCCCATACCCGCTCAAATACATCGGAAATTCCTTCCTTCTCCAATTGATTAAATGTGGAAATTAAAACAATACCATTCAGTACAGCTACTCCAAATAATGCTATAAACCCTACACCTGCGGAAATACTAAAAGGCATATCGCGGATTAATAGTGCAAATACTCCACCTATTGCACTCATAGGTATGGCTGTGAAAATTAGTAAGGATTCTTTAATTGACCTAAAAGTCAGGTAAAGTAATATAAAGATAAGCAACAATGCGCCCGGGACTGCCAGTGCTAATCTTTTAGAAGCTGCATTTAGATTTTCAAATGTCCCACCGAAAGTATAGTAGTAACCTGTTGGCATCACATCCATCTTTGTCAGTTTTTCCTGAATCTCATTTACTACTGAAGTAACATCGCGCTCTTTTATATTAAATCCGATCACGACAAGTCTCTTCCCTGATTCTCTGCTGATCTGTGCAGGGCCATCTTTTATACTAATTGTTGCCAGTTGGCTCAATGGAATCTGATCTCCATCCCCAGTTAAGACTGGTAGGTTTTCAACATCGGCCATTGACGTTTTATATGCGCTATCTAAACGAACAACAAGGTCGAATTTCCTTTCATTCTCATATATCGATCCTGTGCTTGTGCCAGCGAAAGACATAGCAATAACTTTATTTAAGTCCTTGACTGTTACGTTGTGCAGGGCTAACTGTGTTCTGTTGTAAACAATCGAGATCTGTGGTAGCCCTGTTGTACGTTCAATCTGTGGTGCTGAAGCTCCTTCAACACTTTGTACAACTTGACCTACACGACTTGCAATCGTTGCAAGTGAGTCTATATTTTCACCAAATATTTTTATGGCAACGTCCTGTCTCACACCTGTCATCAATTCATTAAATCGCATCTGAATAGGCTGCGATGCTTCAAAGAATACACCTGGAATGACGGAAAGTGAATCAAGCATGCGCTCTGCTAGTCCCGTATATGTATCCCCGGATTTCCATTCTGACATTGGTTTCAAGGTGATAATCATATCTGTTGCCTCGGGCGGCATTGGATCTGTCGGGATTTCGGCACTACCTGTTTTGCCTACAACAATTTTTACTTCGGGAAATTTTTTAATAATTTTCGCAGCCTGCATGGATGTTTCTATACTCTGTGAGAGTGAAGATCCTTGTGGTAAAATACAATGAAATGCATAATCTCCTTCTTGTAATTGCGGTATAAATTCACTACCCATTTTACTAAATAGGAAGCCGGAAAAACCTAAGAGTGCTACTGTTAATAATAATAGTGTTCTTCTTATGCGGACAGCCTTTTGAACTAATGGTGCATACCATTGTTGCAATTTGGCCATCATCTTATCGGCGAAAGTAATTTTGTGGTGAGGCTTTTTGGATAAAAACAGTGCACTCATCATCGGTATATAGGTGAGTGATAATAATAGCGCTCCTATAATGGCAAAGCTAACGGTTTGCGCCATAGGGCCAAACATTTTCCCTTCGACCCCTACCAGTGTTAATATGGGTATATAGACAATGAGGATAATAATTTCACCAAATGCGGCGCTATTTCTGATTTTTGAAGATGATTGGTATACTTCCTCATCCATCTCAGCCTGATTCAGGACATGCTTACTTTTTCTAAGCCCCAGATGATGCATAGTTGCCTCCACGACAATTAAGGAGCCATCGACAATTAAACCGAAATCGATAGCGCCCAGACTCATAAGGTTGGCACTTACCCCAAATAAACGCATCATTCCTAATGCAAACAACATTGATAATGGAATTGCCGAAGCTACAATTAAGCCTGCTCTCAGGTTTCCTAGAAAAATGACTAAAACAAAAATGACGATCAGGGCACCTTCAATCAAATTTTTCTCAACCGTTCCAATAGCACGATTAACCAGATCTGTTCGGTCTGAAAAAGCTTCAACTACAACATCTTGAGGTAGAGATTGTTTAATTCTTTCGAGTTTTTCCTTTACTGCTGCGACTACTTCTGCGGAGTTCTGGCCTTTTAGCATCATAACAATGCCGCCTACGGCTTCTTTTTCTCCATTATAAGTCAGTGCACCATAGCGTACTGCAGCACCTTCACGTACTTCTGCGACATCCCTAATATAAATAGGGAAGCCATTTTTATTTTTTACGGCAACATTGCCGATATCTTCCATGGATGTCAAAAGACCAATACCCCGTATAAAATAAGCACTGGGTTTTTTATCTATATATGCGCCACCTGTGTTTTGATTATTTTCTTCCAGGGCTGCAAATATTTCATTGATTCCGACACCGGTAGCTTTTAATTTATAAGGATTAACAGCAACTTCATACTGTTTTAGTTTTCCACCAAAACTATTGACTTCAGCAACACCAGGCGTTCCATATAGTTGTCTGGCGATAATCCAGTCTTGCATTGTTCTGAGATCTGTGGCAGTATACTTTGATTCAGCCCCTTTTGCAGGATGAATAACATACTGATAAATTTCACCAAGCCCCGTACTAATCGGCGCTAATTCTGGACTTCCGAGACCTTCCGGTATATTTTCCTTTGCTTCCTGCAGTTTTTCGCTGATCAATTGCCTTGCAAAATAAATATTGACATCATCGTCAAAAACTGCGGTAACAACTGAAAGTCCAAATCTGGATATCGAACGTAATTCTACCAGATCCGGTAGATTTGTTAATTTTTGTTCGATCGGATATGTGACGAATTGCTCCACCTCTTGCGTTGCTAAGGCCGGAGAGCTTGTGATTATTTGTACTTGATTATTGGTAATATCTGGGTTAGCATCTATGGGAATGTGCAATGCACTCCATAGTCCCCAGATGATCCATATCAGTGTAAAGAGTCCGATAATAATTTTATTACGGATACTGAACCTGATGATTGCGTTCAACATAATATTTTACTTAAAATAGCTATACAAAATGCTCATCATGAAGATAAGCGAATGAAAAGTAGTCAACTAAGACTTTATCGTAAAATTATGCGAGCTGGGGCGGTTGCCAAATACTAGAGTAATCAAACGAATATAAATTGGTTTCGTACGCAATTTTTCGTTTTGATTCTAGTAATACTATAATAAAGGAAATGGTATTTGTTTGTTCGATATTCAATACAGTAGAACAACAAGAGCAGATGCAAAAAGGTGAGCAATAGTCCTGATGTTCATCAGAATGACCCTTATCTTGCGTTCCGGTTATGTGTATAGCCGTGGCCTCCTGCACTTGGTCTGCACAAGGAACCATCGTTAACCCGATGAAGTATAAGCATAATATATAGACGAATATCTTCAAATTTATCGATTGAATCTACTACAAAAATAATAAATTAATCAAGAATATGAAATTAAACGGCTATTTTTAATTTTCACACATAACTGTAAGTTTTTATAAAAAAAATGTAATGAAATAAGATTAATTTTTATATATTAGCAATTCAAAAGGGAAAATTTACTATAATACATGTCAAACACTTTTAACGAATTCATAAATTACGTTGAGAAACGCAATCCGAATGAACCAGAATTTCTACAAGCTGTACAAGAAGTTACAGAGGATTTAATTCCATTTATTTCTAAAAGTCATCCAGAATTACTTAAGCTGAAAATTTTAGAAAGATTAGTTGAACCTGAGCGCGTTATTTCTTTTCGCGTTGCTTGGTTAAATGACAAGAACGAGGTTGAAATCAATAGAGGTTACCGCGTGCAGATGAGTAGTTCTATAGGTCCATATAAAGGTGGATTACGTTTTGCTCCTTCTGTCAACTTAAGTATCTTAAAATTTTTAGCTTTTGAACAGGTGTTCAAAAATAGTTTAACAGGTTTACCTATAGGTGGCGGTAAAGGCGGTGCAGATTTTAATCCGAAAGGAAAGTCAGATGCTGAAATCATGCGTTTCTGTCAAAGCTTTATGACCGAGCTGTTTAGACATATCGGTCCGGATACAGATGTACCAGCTGGAGATATCGGCGTTGGAACACGAGAAATTGGTTATTTATTTGGCCAGTATAAAAGATTGCAAAATGCATTTACAGGCGTATTAACAGGCAAAGGAAGTTCTTGGGGTGGATCTTACACGAGACCGGAGGCTACTGGTTATGGTTTACTTTATTTTGTTGAATGCATCTATGATTTCAATAATCAGGATTTAAAAGACAAAATCGTTGCTATTTCAGGTGCTGGAAATGTAGCGTATTACGCTGCTGAGAAATCAATCCAATTAGGTGCTACGGTAATTACGCTATCAAATAGTCAAGGAACAATCTATGATGAAGAAGGAATTACTTCTGAAAAATTAGCGTACATCGGAACTATCGGACGTGATTTAGATCAATATGTGGTTAAATATCCGAATGCAAAGTATTTTACAGACAAAAAGCCTTGGGCGTTTAAATGTGATATTGCGCTACCTTGTGCTACTCAAAATGAGCTAACAAAAGAGGATGCGTTAACATTAATTGCTAATGGCTGTCAATGTGTAGCTGAAGGTGCTAATATGCCTTCAACAGCAGAAGCTATCAAAGTCTTCCACGATGCGAAAATTAGTTTTGCACCAGGGAAAGCTGCTAATGCAGGCGGTGTAGCTGTATCTGGCTTAGAAATGTCGCAAAATTCTATTCGCCAACAATGGACTAAAGAAGAAGTCGATTGTAAACTAAAAGATATCATGGTTAATATTCACAAAACTTGTGTTAAATATGGTCATGACAAAAATTACATCAATTATTTAAAAGGTGCAAATATTGGGGGATTCCTGAAAGTTGCCCGAGCAATGACTGAACAAGGCATCGTTTAATTTAACGTTGTATTTTTTCCATATAAACGGTTAATCCCTAAGTGGGATTAACCGTTTTTTTATTTACTTTGTAAAAAATAGCAACATGAGAATATTAGCAGAATTACCACATCCTGATTGTAAGATATCCATCTTTGGTATGAATCAAAAGTTCATCATTAAGTTTGAACAAGGGACATTGGAACAGTCATATAAGATTGCAGAAACCGATATCGTAGGCGGTGTGAATGGTGTCTTCGAATTACTGGATGAAACCTTTATCGCGGAAGTGTTAAACCACTTCAGTATCATGCGTAAATCCTTTATTGTTGCCTTTGATCGATATGATTCATAGGTTAATAAATTTGATACAAATTACTTATTATCAATTCATTAGAAATTTATAACATCTAAAACAAAATTAAATTTGGTCATAAGGTATGCGTATTTCAGCATTTTCTACAACATAGCTAATTTAGTTGTACCTTGAGTATATGTAATCTATGTAAAGTATTGTAAAACAAAGAGATACATAAGTCCGCAAAATATAATTTGGTTTAATAAATAAGTGCTTTTAACAAAAAAAAGGATATCCGACTGGATATCCTTTTTTTTACGTTAGCTATTTATTTTTCAAAAAATCATCTATTTCGGCCGGAACCATTTGAGCAATGGAGCCCTTATTTTTCCAGACATCCCGAACGATAGTCGAAGAGATATGGGCAAGTCCACTCCTGCTCATCAAGAAATAAGTTTCGATCTGCGGAGCTAACAATAAATTGTTTTGTGCAATGCTATTTTCAAATTCAAAGTCAGCAGTATTGCGAAGTCCTCTTAGCAAGAAATTGGCGCCGACCTTTTTACAGAAATTAATCGTTAACCCTTCAAATGAAACGATTTCAATTGCCGGATGATCTTTGAAAACAGCCTGGATCGTATATAACTTGTCTTCTACAGTTAATAAGCCCTGTTTGGCACTATTTACTCCAACTGCGATATAAATCTTATCAAAAAGAGGTAAAGCACGCTCAACTAAGTCTTGATGTGCTAATGTAAAAGGATCAAAGGATCCTGCAAAAACCGCAATCTTCATAATTTAAATAGTATAAAATGAAAATGATGAATATCCATACTTCCGTTTTTCAATAAAATTTGGATGTGGATCCATTTCCCGGGTGGAAGGATGTTCAATAATCAATAAGCCTTCTTTATCCAAAAGTACGCTATCTAAAATAAGGTGTGCCAGCTGCGGCAGTTTTGGAATATCATATGGTGGATCAGCAAAGATAAAATCAAACTTACCTTTGGCTGTTTGAATATACTTGAATACATCTGCTTTTTTAGCTTTTATAGTGGATATGTTCATTTTCTTTGCTGTATCCGTAATATATTGAACGCATTTAAAATGCAGGTCTACTGATTCAACTGAAGCTGCGTATCGAGAAGCTAATTCAAAACTGATATTACCAGTACCTGCAAATAAATCTAAACAATTCAGTTCATCAAAATCCAGTCGGTTTTGTAGAATATTAAACAAAGCCTCTTTTGCGATGTCTGTAGTTGGTCTTACTGGTAAGTTTGTGGGTGGATTAAGACGTATACCACCATATTGCCCTCCTATTATTCGCATAGTATCGCGTCAAATAATGTATTATATTTTTTAAAATTGATTCCTTCGATATCCTTATTGATATGAGCCTTACTTTTAGATTCTAAGTGCGCTATGGTTGTCGAATATCTTTCTAAACATTTACGATAGGTATCGTTAGGTATTTCACCTGATACCAATACTTTAGAAACTTGATCAGTTAGTGAAAATTGTTGTATAATATTTAAAATGTAGTAATTTAAATCATCTGCAAAATGCACATCAAAAGAATTATACAACATGAATTGCCCATTTTGAAACAAGTATAGATCTACCAAATGATCGGATACAAAATGTACACCTAAAACGGAACCTCTAATTGGAACAAGATCTTGCGCCTGATCTAATATAATGCAGAACTCAGGGAAAATTTCTGCATCAGGGAAAAGCGCTTTCCATCTATTATATAAGATGAGATCGTATTCAAATACGGCAACAATTCCCAAATTTTTCATTTCATAGGTGTGAATATGATTGGGAACATGTTCTACCAAGTATGGTGCATATTCGCTTAATCGATCTTCTTGAAAAACCTCCTTAGGAATGAATGTTAAACTTTGATGAGGAATGACCACCTTAACATATCGAAAAGGTAAACTTAGGATTTGAGTAGCATCCAATTTTGGGTTTTCGGCGTCATATTCTAGCAACAGATTCAGATTTAACTGCTTGTCCGTAACTGCAATTACATCTTTGCTAAAACCCGCTTTCGCAGATAAGGTGTATTCTGGCAAAAAATGGATATTAAACTTCTCCGATATATAATTCATATTTATGCTTTCCAAATTCAATTATTAAATTGTACAACCTAACAAAATTAACTTTTCTAAACGATAAGACAAACCTTTTAGATAACTTTGATGGTGCTTATTAAAGATTTATTGATCCAACGCTTTCCTTGGACAGCGACTCCGCAACAAAATTCTGTTTTTGAACTGTTAGCTCAATTTCTGAGTTCTTTTCATACGCAAGATTGTTTTGTATTAAAGGGCTATGCCGGAACAGGTAAAACAACGATCATTTCCGCTCTAGTGAAAACCCTTCCTTATATCAAGAAGAAAGCGGTCTTGCTTGCTCCTACGGGTCGAGCGGCAAAAGTAATGAGTTTCTATTCGGGTAGACCTGCACTGACCATCCACAAGAAAATATACCGTAAGAAAAATGCGGTTTCTTTTCAGCTGGATTTCACTTTAGCTGAAAACCTGCATGAAGATACATTATTTATTATCGATGAATCTTCCATGATATCGAATGAAAGCGTCAACATGTTTTCGAAAAGCTTATTGGACGATCTTGTGAAATATGTACGAAGCGGTAAAAACTGTTCGATCATGTTTGTGGGTGATACCGCCCAGCTACCGCCGGTGGGTCTGTGGGAAAGTCCTGCTCTTAATCCGGCTTATTTAGAGCATGAATTTTATTTTCACCCTTATACCTTCGAATTGACAGATGTTGTTCGGCAACAGAAAAGTTCTGGAATTCTTTTTAATGCGACAAAGATCCGTCAGGAAATAAATCTTGAAGAGCTGGAAGGCACCTACCCTTTCCCTAAATTCATAACAAATGGATTTAAAGATATTTACCGAATGACAGGTGAACGTTTAATTGAGGGAATTAATTATGCATATGATAAGTTCGGAGTCGAAAATACAATGATAATCTGTCGTTCCAATAAGTCTGCTAACTTATACAATCAGCATATCCGTAACCAGATTCTATTTCGAGACGAGGAGATTACAGGTGGGGATCATATCATGGTCGTACGCAATAATTATTTTTGGCTTCAAGATAATGGGATTGAAAATGGCTTTATTGCTAATGGTGATATGGCGAAAATAAGAAAAGTAAGCAACGTGCATGAGCAACATGGATTTCGGTTTGCGGATATTACTCTTGAATTTATGGATACTCAAAATCAAGAACCAATAACCTGCCGTGTTATTCTGGACAGTCTCTATACAGACAGTCCTAATCTTCCTTATGAGGAACAGAAAAAACTGTACGAGGCAGTGGCGCTGGATTACGAAGATATTTTCTTAAAACAGGACCGACTGGAAGCGATTAAGAAAGATCCCTATTATAATGCGTTACAGATAAAATTTGCTTTTGCGATTACCTGTCACAAGGCTCAGGGTGGACAATGGCCAGCTGTTTTTGTCGACCAAGGCTATTTGACAGATGAAATGTTGACTACCGAGTTTTTAAGGTGGCTATATACTGGAATTACCCGGGCTACAGAAGAGCTCTTTTTAGTCAATTTTAATGAAAAGTTCTACTCTTAGGGCTCTTTAACTAAAATTTTACAAGACTTGCTTCTTTCTCATGTGATTACTTAATACTTTTGATTTATAAATTTCACATAAAACTAAAGAATGAATAAGATTTACTTATTCTTAGGACTGTTGCTATCATGTTTTTATGCTACAGCCCAAGAATCAACCTCACCACCTAAAGCAAACTACCTGTTAGCGTCAAAATTTTCGCCAGATAGGCTTAAGAAAATGATTTTTTCTACTACGGTTAAACCAAATTGGATAAACTTTTCTGATCGCTTCTGGTACGATTTCACTACACCTCAAGGAAAAAACTGGTACCTAGTGGATCCTGCTGCCAATAAAAAAGAAACACTTTTCGATAATGAAAAATTAGCGGCACAAATTACGAAGATTGTAAAAAATCCATTTGATGCTCAACATCTGTCTCTTCAGAATTTAAGATTTACAAAAGATGAGAAGAAAATCAGATTTGAGGTTGCCAGTACGAAAGATACAGTAAAGTCCAAAGAAGAGATTGAGAAGCTGAAAGTGAAAACTGACACGATAAAAAAGAAGCTTTTCTATCTGGAATATGATCTGGCAACACAGAAAGTCATTGAGCTAAGCGATAAATCAAAAGAGAAACAGCCTTTATCATGGGCAACCTTCTCTCCTGATACCAATACCGTCTACTTTGCTAAGGACTTTAATTTGTACTGGATGGATCGCGCCAATTATGAAAAAGCGGTTAAGAATGAAAAAGATTCAACAATTGTAGAACATCAGATCACTAAAGATGGCGTACAATATTATGCTTGGGCGGGTGATGAATATAGCACCACTACAGGCGACGATAAGAAAGATGAAGATCTTGTGAAGCGCAAGCGTGTATGGATGAACTGGTCTCCTGATGGTAAGCATTTTGTTATTACACGTAAAGATAACAGAAGTTTAAACCCATTATGGGTGATTAATAACGTAGGAAGTAAACGTCCTACTTTAGAGACCTATAAATACCAGATGCCAGGTGAAATAGATTCTACGGAAACTCAAATGTTCATCTTCAAGGCTTCTGATAAAACTTACAAACAGATAAAAGTTGATGCTTTTAAAAATCAAACGATAAGTAATTGGTCTAAAACCACAGATAAAAATAGCTACAAGGGTGATTATTTTATCAATTACTGGTTAGGGTCAAATGAGGCATTTTACATCGCACGTTCTAGCCGTGATTTGAAACGTATCGATTTGGTTAAGGTTAATATAGACGGCTCAATTAAAGTGTTAATTGAAGAGAGATCTAACGTTTATCAGGATATCAAAAAGCCTTTATTAATTAATAATGGTGCTGAGTTTATCCATTGGTCACAACGTGATGGCTGGGGACATTTTTACCTGTATGATAATCAAGGTAATTTGAAACAGCAGTTGACAAGTGGATCTTTCAATTGTGAAGAAATTACAGGATCTGATATGGCAACAAGAACGTTGTATTTCACGGCTAATGGTCGAGAAAAAAATGAAGATCCGTATTATTTACATCACTACAGTGTGGGCTTTAATGGTGGAAATCTAAAATTATTAAACCCAGGAAACTTTGATCATCAGGTTGATGTCAGTGAAAGTTCTCGTTACTTTGTTAATAATTTTTCTAGGGTAAATACGATTCCAGAAATCGCTTTATACCATACAAATGGTAAGAAATTAATGACCTTAGAAAAGGCGGATCTATCTTTACTTTTTGCTGCTGGTTATAAGTTTCCGCAACCATTTAAAGTAAAAGCTGGTGACGGTATTACTGATCTATATGGTGTTATGTATAAACCATTTGATTTTGATAGCACCAGAACTTATCCCATTGTGGAATATATCTATCCTGGACCACAAACGGAGGCTGTAAATCAGTCTTTTGGTAGAAGCATGGATAGAATTGACCGATTAGCACAATTTGGCATGATTGTCATTACAGTGGGTAACCGTGGTGGTCATCCTGCTCGATCACAATGGTACCATACATTTGGCTATGGTAACTTAAGGGATTATGGATTGGAAGATAAAAAGGCCGCTGCTGAACAATTGGCAGACCGCTACAAGTTTATTGATATCAACCGTGTTGGTATTACAGGACATTCGGGTGGTGGATTTATGTCAACTGCAGCAATGTTGGTATATCCTGATTTCTTCAAAGTAGCTGTTTCTGGTGCTGGAAATCATGAAAATAACATCTACAACAGATGGTGGAGTGAAAGACATCATGGTGTAACGGAGAAAATTAGTGCCAAAGGCGATACTACATTTGCTTATCAGATCGATAAAAATACAGACTTAGCAAAAAATCTTAAAGGTAAGCTTCTGATTGCAACTGGTGATATTGATAATAATGTACACCCGGCTAATTCTATTAGAATGGTGAACGCTTTAATCAAAGCAAATAAGCGTTTTGACTTCTTGCTTTTACCTGGTCAACGTCACGGATTTGGTGATATGACAGAATATTTTTTCTGGAAAATGGGTGACTATTTTGCAGAATACCTAATCGGTGATTCAAAAATTGAAGAAGTCAATATGACTGAAATGAATAGAGAAATACCGTTGAGTAGATAATCAATGATTACAAAACAAAAATTAGAAATTTTTTCCGCTATCTATACTCAGTATCAGGTAGCGGATTTTTCTTTGGATATTTTACAAGGATTATCTTTACTTGATCTTTTGGCGCTGTCCACATATGAAGCGGATAAGCAACTTGCCTTTAGAAGCGCCTGGATGTTCGAGACCATTGTTTTAAAAGATAAAGCCTTGCTTGACAAGCGTAACTACCAAATGCTGATTAAAAATCTGACAGATTTAAATAATTGGAGCTGCGCTAGAAGTTATAGCAAAGTATTAATGTACATCACCTCTCCAAAAGTAAATCATATCCGCTTGTCTGATGAAGAATATGATTGCATAATTGACGTCTCTTTCAAATGGTTAACTGATCCAAGTTGTCCGGTTGCTGTAGCTGCAAATTGCATGGATATTTTAGATCAAATGAGTAAAAAATATGCGTGGGTTAAAGAAGAACTTTATGCACAGGTCGAATATTTATTGAGAATAAACCCTACTCCAGCGATTAAAAGCAGGAGTTTGAAAATTTTGAAAAAGTACATCAAATAGGTTAAACTAAAATGCTATGACTTGCTTTCGCTCTCTTATCTTCAAGATTTAAGAGATGTCCACCATCATCATAGCATTTAATTACTATTTTTCAGATAACTCTAGCACTAAAATAGTGTATGACCTTTATGTGAATATGCTCGCCCTAGGTGTCTAAAAGCAGCTTCAGTACATTCTCTCCCTCTCGAAGTTCGCATTAAATAACCTTCTTGAATAAGAAAAGGTTCATAAACTTCTTCAATTGTACCTTCATCTTCTCCTACGGCAGTAGCAATGGTTTTTAAACCAACAGGACCTCCTTTAAATTTATCTATGATGGTGGTCAGAATACGATTATCCATTTCATCTAAACCATTTTCATCCACGTTTAGGGCATTAAGTGCATATTTTGCTATCTCTCGCTCAATAGAACCTGTTCCTTTTATTTGTGCAAAATCCCGTGTTCTTCTCAACAGGGCATTGGCTATACGCGGTGTTCCTCTGCTTCTTCTTGCAATTTCATAGGCACCTTCATCTGTAATGGGTGTTTTTAGGATATCTGCAGATCTCAGTACTATGGTGGTCAATAACTTAACGTCGTAATATTGTAATCGCGCATTAATCCCAAATCGCGCACGTAATGGAGATGTTAATAGTCCTGAACGTGTTGTTGCTCCAATTAAGGTGAATGGGTTAAGCGATATTTGCACAGATCGTGCATTTGGTCCGGTCTCCAACATGATATCGATCTTGAAGTCTTCCATTGCTGAATAGAGGTATTCTTCAACAATCGGGCTTAACCGGTGGATTTCATCTATAAATAAGACGTCACCCTCTTCCAGATTGGTCAGTAATCCCGCCAGGTCACCGGGTTTATCCAGAACGGGTCCTGAAGTAATTTTAATACCTACGCCCATCTCATTGGCGATAATATTGGAAAGTGTCGTTTTACCCAATCCTGGAGGGCCATGAAGTAATACATGATCCAAAGACTCACCTCTTAATTTTGCAGCCTTAACAAAAATATTAAGATTCTCTAAAATTTTCTCCTGTCCCGTAAAGTCCTCAAAAGCCTGAGGTCGCAATACACGTTCAATGTCTCTGTCTGTATGACTTAAGTTTTCCGCATTTGGATCTAAGTGTTCATTCATTTACGCTTTCCTTTCTTCAATTTAATTATACTTTCTCGTCCAACTTGAAATCTTTAGTTGAATAACACCAAAAAAAGCTTCTTTAAAAATACTGGTACTCATTTTTGAAGTACCTTCTGTCCGGTCTGTAAAAATAATCGGTACTTCGACCACATTAAACTTATATTGTATCGCCGTAAATTTCATTTCTATCTGAAAGGCATAGCCCACAAATCGAATTTTATCAAGCGGTATACGCTCAAGAACTTTCCGTCTAAAACACACAAAACCGGCTGTAGCATCTTGGATATTGATTCCGGTGATAAACCGTACATAAACAGATGCGAAATAGGACATCAAAACCCTATTCATCGGCCAATTAACGACATTGACCCCTTTGATATAACGAGATCCGATACTCATATCTGCACCATCTAAGCAACTTTGTCTTAAACGAATTAGATCTTCAGGATTATGGCTAAAATCTGCGTCCATTTCAAAAATAAACTCATATTCTCGTGCTAATGCCCATTTAAAACCATGGATATAAGCAGTGCCAAGTCCTAATTTCCCTTTGCGTTCCTCAATGAACAAACGTCCTCTGAATTCCGCTTCAAGCGATTTTACGATTTGTGCAGTCCCATCTGGAGAACCATCATCAACGATTAAAATATGAAAAGGTACTGAGAGTGAGCATACTTTGCGAATTATTTTTTCAATATTCTCTTTCTCGTTATATGTAGGTATGATAACTAAACTATCGGCCACTTTAAAAACATTTTGTGTGTGGTAAAGTTACTAATTTTATTGGGATTTTGACGTGCGTTTAATTGGTATAATGAGGTGTTCTGCAAAATAAAAAAGTCCACTATTTTGCAATAGCAGACTTTTATTAACCAATTATAAACTTAAATTATGAGACTACAAATATAGGATAAAGGAATGGTAAACCAAACTAATTTGCGGGTTGATGCGTCTTGATAACACAAAAATTACAAATACAGCGATTAGCGATCGACTTCGCCTAATACGATGTCCATAGAACCCAATATAGCGATCAGATCCGCAATTAAGGTTCCTTTTCCTAATTCAGGTAAAACGGAAAGATTGTTAAAACTCGGACCTCTTGCTTTCACACGCTTAGGAATGTCTGTCTTTTCTTGTGTTACAAAGTAAAATCCTAATTCACCTTTCGGATTTTCTGCTCTTACATAATAGTCCTGTGCTTTTAAATTCACCTTTTTAGGTACAAGTGCTCGTGGGTCAAATGTATCTGTACGCGGAAATTCTTTTAATAGTCTTTCCAAACATTGTTCGATAATCTTAACAGATTCTTTTACTTCATCGACCCGGATTTTGTATCGGTCCCAGCAATCTCCGAGCGCTCCCATCTCTCCTTTTCCAACAGGGATTTCGAAATCAATTTCTGGATAAACAGAATAACCGTCAATTCTTCTCAGATCCCATTTGATTCCTGAAGCTCTTAACATCGGACCAGAAACACCATAATTGATCGCGACATCTGCAGGCAACACACCAATATTTGCTGTTCGGGATATGAAAATCTGGTTCTCGGTCAACAGTTCATCGAGTTCGACCAATTTTGGTTTAAAATAAGTTACAAATTCAGCACACCTTTCTTCAAAACCTACCGGTAAATCGTAAAATAAGCCTCCAACCCAAATGTAATTATAGAGCATGCGTGAAC
Organism: Sphingobacterium sp. MYb388; assembly: GCF_037479535.1. NCBI lineage: Bacteria > Pseudomonadati > Bacteroidota > Sphingobacteriia > Sphingobacteriales > Sphingobacteriaceae > Sphingobacterium > Sphingobacterium sp. MYb388. The sequence goes on from NZ_JBBGYV010000004.1 coordinate 252,123, forward strand.
CGGATACCCATTCAAGCATATTCATGATATGCTCCCGATCTCTAAAACACCACATAAACGGCGTAAATGCACCTATATCAATTCCATAGGTACCGATACCAATTAAGTGCGATGCTATTCTATTTAATTCGCAGACCAGAACACGTATATATTCAACTCTTTTTGGTATTTTATCGTCGATACCGAGCATGCGCTCTACCCCCATTACAAATGCATGGCTATTATTCATCGATGATAAATAATCCAGACGATCTGTAAATGGAATACTTTTACCATAATTCATTGATTCCGCATGTTTATCAAAACAGCGATGCAAATAGCCTAAATGTGGAATGACTTCTTTTACAAGCTCTCCATCTGTAATCAATTGAAGCCGAAGCACGCCATGGGTAGATGGATGTTGCGGGCCCATATTAATAATCATTTCTTGAGAGCCAATGCTATCTAAATGTTGTTGGTATTTTTCTAAAGCTGCAGTATACTTCGTATGCGACATATTTTTGGTTATCCAGTTCTTATTTTATTTAATTGCTATGCCATGATAACTTTCAGGGTCTTGATAATCCTTTCTTAAGGGGTATCCTTCCCAGTCATCAGGGAGTAGAATACGTCTAAGATCAGGATGATTCGTGAAAAATATGCCCATGAGATCAAAAGCTTCCCTTTCATGCCAATCTGCAGTTTTCCACACTGCGGCTAATGATGGTACTTCGGGTAATTGCTGTAAATCACGATCATTTGCAACGGCAACTTTTAACACCAAAGTGTGTTGGTATGGTATAGAGGTCATATGATAAGTTACCAAAAATCCAGCATCACCTAAATCAACTGCCGCAATATTATTTAAAAAATCAAAATAGAAGCCTTCTTGATCCCTCAGGTAATAACAGATTTGTTCTAAAAATGCTTTATTAACAAATAAAGCAGACTGCAAACCCGATTCCTCAATTTTTTCGATAGCCTCTTCCCCGAACTGCGCAGTTATTGATTTTGAAATTTCCTGTATATTCATATACTATGGTGCTAAACGGGTTATTTTCCATGAATCTGAAACTTTCTGAAAAGCAATCCGATCATGCAGGCGGCTTGAACGCCCTTGCCAGAACTCCATATATAGTGGTTTAATTAAGTATCCTCCCCAAAATTCGGGACGAGGTACTTGCTCCTGGTCTTTAAATTCTTCTGTTAGACCTGCCACTCTTTCTTCTAAAAAAGTACGGTTTGGAATGGTATCACTTTGAGGTGAAGCAATAGCGCCAATACGGCTTCCTTTTGGTCTTGACTGAAAATATTCATCAGAGTCTTCTACTGGTAATTTTTCTATCAATCCCTCAATACGTACCTGACGTTGCAATTCTGGCCAGAAAAATAGTACGGCAACATGAGGATTAGCATCCATTTCTGTTCCTTTACGGCTATTAAAATTTGTAAAAAAACTAAAACCGTTCTCTTTAAGATCTTTAAGCAAAACAATTCTGGAAGAAGGTAGGGAAAACTCTCCTACGGTTGATAAGACCATTGCATTGGGTTCAAGAACCTCACTATGAACAGCTTCGTTAAACCATCTTTCAAATTGCACTAAAGGATCATTGCTTACTTCGCTTTCACACAGATTACCTAATGCATAATCTTGTCGAATAGCGGCAATATCTTTATGTTCGATTGCCATGACTTTGATTTTTTGTATGTCACAAACATACTAAATTCACTTATTTTTATCGACTAATCTAGTATAAATTAATCTGCAAAATGACTTTGGCATTAATTTTATTGTATAATAAGTCTAATATGTATCGCAATGTTTAACGAACTTGACCCAAAGGCTGGCTGTTTATTAATATCTGAACCTTTTATGCTCGACCCGCACTTCGAAAGATCTGTGATTTTATTGTGTAATCATAATGAAAAAGAAGGTACTTTAGGATTTATTCTAAATCATAAGGTTGTTGGCTGTATCGGTGATTTGGTTGAAAAAATAGCGAATTGCACATTTCCACTACATATTGGTGGACCTGTAGCACAAAATGAGGTATTCTTTATCCACTCAAGATTTGACTTATTGTTAAGTGGTGACGAAATTCGTGAAAATATCTATTTCGGCGGAGATCCAGAATTGCTATTTTCACTTATTAATGATCATAAGATAAAAGAAGATGAAGTCAAGTTTTTCTTAGGGTATTCGGGCTGGCAACCAGAGCAGTTAGATAAAGAAATTAAGGAAAATAGCTGGGCTGTACAGAACAAGTTTTCAACGGGATTGGTGTTTGAAAAAGATACAGAACTACTTTGGAAACAATCTGTTATGAGTCTGGGACCCAAGTATGCTCATGTGGTTAATTTTCCGCAGTCTCCTAGTCTAAATTAAATTGTAATTTTTATGAATAATATATAATATTCACTATTTTTTAGTATATTTGTGTCATTAAGCAGAGTCCTTACGTTTTAAAACATATCAATTTTATCTTAATTCGAGATATGGCTTTCACCTTTGAATTTATTTAATGCGCTGACTTTTGTTTACTTAAACTGCTATAAATTGAGTAGTTTAATATGGTTTAATATTAATTTTAAATAAATAAATGAGTAGTTCAGAAAGTTTTAGCAAAAAAGAAAAAGAGAAGAAAAAGTTAAAAAAGAAACAAGATAAGGAACAAAAGAAAGAAGAACGAAAAAACAATACCGATAAAGGTAAAAGTTTAGAAGAAATGTTTGTTTATGTCGATGAATATGGAAATATAACTTCTACTCCTCCTGATCCAACAAAAAAAACAAAAATTAACGTAGAAGATATCGCGATATCAACTGCTAAATATGAAGCAAACCCTGAGGATTTAATCAAATCTGGTATTGTGAATTTTTACAATACAGACAAAGGTTTTGGTTTCATTCGTGATCTCAAGACTCAGGATAAAATATTTTTCCACGTTAATGGTCTGATTGATGCTGTTAAAGAAAACGACAAAGTAACTTTTGAAACTGAAAAAGGATTGAAAGGTATGAATGCCGTAAATGTTAAATTGCAAAAATAACATTCAAGGTTAACGATATTAAAAAAGGGATTTAATTCATTAAATCCCTTTTTTAATATCGTTATTTTAACAATTTTACTTCATAAAGATCCTTTCGTCGATCCTTCATCACCTTGACGGTTCCATATTCATGCAGGTCACGAAGTGCATATAAATCGACATCTGCAATTAGCACCATCTCGGTGTTTGGCGTAGCCTCTGCTTTTATCGCATTATTTGGAAAGGCAAAATCCGAAGGTGTAAATACGGCCGATTGTGAATATTGGATATCCATATTATTGACCCGAGGTAAATTTCCTACAGATCCGGCAATAGCCACATAACATTCATTCTCAATTGCGCGAGCCTGTGCACATGTTCTAACACGGATGTAGCCATTCTGTGTGTCTGTCATAAAGGGTACAAATAAGATCTGCATTCCTTGATCGGCTAGAATACGGCTCAATTCTGGAAACTCAACATCATAACAAATCAGCAAACCTACTTTCCCGCAATCTGTATCAAATACTTTCACTTCATTACCTCCGGTCATTCCATAATATTTACTTTCATTGGGAGTAATGTGAATCTTTTTAAATGAATCCAGTTTACCGTTACGGTGACAGAGGTAAGATATATTATATAGTTTCTTGTTTTCCATAATGGGCATGGAGCCAGCAATGATATTGACATTATAGGAAACAGCAAATTGTTGGATTTTATCAATAATTTCTGATGTCTTCTCTGCTAGTTTTTCCATTGCCAACCTTTCAGGCAATTCATTATACGGACTCATTAACGGTGAATTGAAAAATTCTGGAAACATAATAAAATCTGTTCCATAATCGCTCACGGTATCAACAAAAAATTCAATTTGATCAAAAAAAGCATCAATATTGTCAAATAAACGCATTTGCCACTGTACTAAACCTAATCGAATGGTTTGTTTGGTGGTAGAAATAGAACGTGTTTCTGATTCGTAATAGATATTATTCCACTCCAATAGGGTTGCAAACTCCATCGATTCTGAATCTTCGGGAAGGTAATGCTTCAATATCTTTTTGACATGAAAATCATTGGACAATTGAAAGGTTAACGTTGGATCGAAAATTTCTTTACGTTTCACTTTTTCAATATATGTCCTTGGACTCATTTTATCTGAATAATTGTGATAATTGGGGATCCTTCCTCCTGCTACGATAGATTTTAAATTCATCTGCTCACACAGTTCTTTACGTGCATCATATAAGCGCCTTCCTAATCTTAATGCACGATGATCTGGATGTACAAAGACTTCTATACCATAGAGTGTGTCGCCATCGCTGGTATGTTTTGAAAATTTTCCGTCATCAATAATTTCATAATAACTATCGTATATATTACTTTTTTTTGAGTTTAAAATGATGGAAAGTGCGCAAGCTACAACATGACCGTCGATTTCTACACATAATTGTCCTTCAGGAAACATATCGATTAAATCGACAATATTTTCTCTTGTCCAGACATCTCCTACTCCTTGGTAAGCTTCGGTCATTGACCTTCTCAAATCAACATAATCTTTCTTCGTCAAGTTCCTGACTTGAATATCCATATAATATAATTTTAGTTATCTAAATTTAAACAAAATTCAAGCCTAAAAGCACAGTTCATGCGATATAAAAGAAAAAGAGCTAAAACCTACGGCTTTAGCTCTTTTGTAGAAGCTTATTTATTGCATTTTACAATGCGAAAAATTACGCTTGACCAGTTGTTCCACCAAATGGGAACGCAACAGTTGGATCACCACCGATTACTTCTGCATCAGCAGTTTGGTTTCCAGCAGCAATAGCGTCAAAGCGAATAACATTATCTTGTAATGCACCTAACAAACGTTTAGCATGTTCTGGTGTCAAAACGATTCTAGATTTCACTTTAGCTTTCGGCACACCTGGCATTACACGTACGAAGTCAATCACAAACTCTGTGTTTGAATGTGTAATGATCGCTAGATTTGAGTAGATTCCTTCTGCTACTTCTTCTGTCAACTCGATACTCAATTCGTTTTGATTTTGATTATTTTCCATAAAATTTATTATAAGTATTTAATATATGTTATTCTTATTATTTGCTAAAAGTTCTAAAGTCCTGTCCTGCTTCAATATTCAATAATGTTTCATAGATCAGGCGGATGACATTGTCGACATCTTCTTTGTGCACCATCTCTACAGTAGTATGCATGTAGCGTAAAGGTAATGAAATCAATGCAGATGGCACACCTCCATTACTGTATGCAAAAGCATCGGTATCGGTACCTGTAGAACGTGATGATGCTTGACGTTGGAAAGGAATTGCATTTTTTTCTGCTACCTGAACCAATAATTTGTTTAAATTAATCTGAACTGCCGGAGCATAAGATAATACAGGTCCTCCTCCAGATGATAAATCACCCTGTGTAATCTTGTTAATCATTGGAGTCTGAGTATCATGTGTCACATCTGTAACGATCGCAACATTTGGTTTGATACGCTGTGCAATCATTTCAGCTCCACGTAGACCAATTTCCTCTTGAACAGAGTTTACGATATATAAACCAAATGGTAATTTCTTTTTATTTTCTTTGAGTAAACGCGCTACTTCAGCTATCATAAAACCACCAGCACGGTTGTCCATAGCACGACCTACATAATAGCGATCGTTGAGGATGCTGAACTCATCTTCATAAGTAATAACACAACCTACATGAATACCTAAAGCTTCTACTTCGTCTTTGGAAATACAACCACAATCTAAAAAGATATTTTTTAATGTAGGTGCTTCTTCTTTCTCTCCGGAACGTGTATGAATTGCTGGCCAACCGAATACCGCCTTTACAATACCTTTATCAGTATGGATATTCACTTTTTTAGATGGTGCGATCTGGTGGTCGGAACCACCATTGCGAATCACATAAATTAAACCATCCTTCGTGATATAGTTAACGAACCAGGAGATCTCATCAGCATGTGCTTCTATAACAACTTTATAGTCAGCTTCTGGGTTGATAACTCCTACAGCAGTACCATAGTTATCTGTGAATGTTTCGTCCACATATGGCTTTAAATAATCTAACCATAAGCGCTGTCCCTCCCATTCAAATCCAGTTGGTGAAGGATTATTAATATATTTTTCAAAAAAAGAAATCGAGTCCTTTGTTACTATTGAAATATGTTTATTTTCTTTCTTCTTCTTGTCTGCCATGCTCCTAATTTTATTTCCGATGTCAAATTATGAAAAATTATAGTAACCACAAAAGTAAAAATTGAATTTATTTCATCTGTGCCCATATTGGGCACTTTTCTTGCTTTTTTAGCTTTATTCCGATGCAATCATGAGCTGAAAATGATTTTAAACATTATATTTACGCTTGTAAAAAAATTAATAGACAATATGGAGAATTTATTCAGCGTCATACATTGGAATTTAGATCCTGAAATATTTAAAATTGGCACTTTTGGTCTTCGTTACTATGCCTTATGCTGGTTAGCGGCATTTGCGGTATCGTATATGATCATGCTTAAAATATTCAGAAATGAAAATAAGAGTCAAGAATTATTGGATCAATTGAGTATTTATATCTTTCTAGGAACTTTAATTGGCGCCAGATTAGGACATTGTCTATTTTATGAATTTGATTATTATAAAGATCATTTATGGGAAATGGTGTTACCATTTAAATTTGTAAATGGTCAATTTCAAATGACTGGATTTGCAGGTTTAGCAAGTCATGGTGGTGCGATAGGTATATTGGTCGCATTATACTTATTCTGCAGAAAAACGAAAACAAACTTTCTTTGGCTGGCAGACCGCCTTGTTGTGGTTGTACCAATTGCAGGAGCCTTCATCCGTTTGGGTAACTTTTTCAATTCGGAGATTATTGGTACGCCTACCGATAAGCCATGGGCGATTGTTTTTGATCATGTAGATCAAGTGCCTCGTCACCCAGGACAACTTTATGAAGCTATTGCCTATATCATCATCTTCTTTATTATTGTTTATTTATTCAAAAATAAAAAGTTGCAAAAACCTGGTGCATTAATGGGACTCTTTTTTGTCTTACTTTTTTCTGCTCGACTTTACCTCGAAAGTTTCAAAATTGACCAGGAAGCATTTGAACAGGGAATGGCTTTGAATATGGGACAGCTTCTAAGTATTCCTTTTATATTAGGTGGACTTTATTTTATGTTTAGAAAGCCTAAAGAAGTAAAACGTTAATTAGAGGATCTTTAAGATTCACATAAAAAAAGCTTAGCATAGGATGTGCTAAGCTTTTTTTATGTGAATGGTATACCCTTTTGTGATTGCTTCTTTTCTAAAATTTAACGTGTCTAAAATATACTATAGCCATCGTTTGATAGTACTAGTGCGTTAAACTGTTCTACTACTATATTCGTTGACAAATGCTTGTTACATTTTAGAGACATCATCGAGGTAAAACACGATCTATCCCCTCTATTTTCTGGCTAAAATATGTCATTACTGATTTAAATGCTTTAATAAAACCAAAAGGAGACTTTAATTTAATAATAACAGGGGCTGTAATTTACATTTAAAAGCAAACAAAAGATCGGCTAGAATGAAATCGTCTGTTTTAATAAGATTGTTATAAATACTAAAAAAAATCCCCATCTGAGTAAACAGATAAGGATTTTTATGGTTAAAGATAGTTCAACCTATTTAGAATTTGATCCTATATTAGTTAAAGATATAACGAATACCAACTTGAGCAGACCATCTAGAAGAAAGATCTTGAACATAATAAGGTACATTACCATTAACGTTCGCTAATCTATACGTAGGTTTCTTAGTGGTCCCCTCATACCCAGCGAATGTAATTGGTACAAAGCTATTATCCCAGAAGCTGGTAGATCCAGTATACTGTTGTCCCCAATCATTATTTAATAAGTTGCCAACATTCATGATATCAACTGATAGCTGTAATTTATTTTTTGTATTACCAATATTGGTAAATAAGTCTTGAACGATCTTTAAATCAAATTTATGAGAGAAAGGTGTTCTAGCTGCATTTCTCTCGGCATATTGACCTCTCCTGGATTTTAAATAATCATTTGATTCAATAAAGCCATTGAACGCATCCCATTGTTGCTGTGGAGTTTGATCTCCATTTTGAACAAACGTGATCTCAGATTGATTTTTAGGGATATACATTAAGTTAAACTGATTACTTGTAGAAGATGCGTAACCTGTTAAATTACCCCCTGCTAAATAAGAAAATCTAGCTCCTGACTGTCCTGTATAAACTAAAGATACTGATGTTCCTAGATGTTTTAGATATTCTTTCGAGAACGATAAAAAGCCTATCACGCGACTTCCTGTACTGAATGGATTGTGTGCAAGAGTCACATTATTTGAACCATTTACTGAAGCAACCCGGTACCAATTTGATTGATTCTGAGAGGAAGTTCCGGAAATTAAATCCTTCGCTGCTGTATAGGTATATGCTACTGATGCATCTAAGCCGAACAAGAAACTTCTCGATAATGACGCAGTAGTAGACCAAGAATAGCCCTTATTGACATTATTCACATAGATAACTTCACTGTAGTTATCTAATACACGACGGTTATTATTATTGGCATCATACACGAGGCGGTTATCCGCTCCTTCTAATGTTCCAATTGGTCTCTCTAAATTTAAATCCCTAAAATTAAATGCACTTAAATTCTTCGAGTATATAAATTCTAATGTTCCCTTAATTCCATATGGTAACACCTGATCTATTCCTCCTGAGAAGCGGGCAATCTGCGGTAATTTTAAATTACGGTCCAGTACCGTGATATTTCCGGATGGAGTAACAGTTCCTTGATATTTAGGCAATTTATTGACATCGCTAATAAACGGAACATTAGCATCGGTACCGTTACCAAGATTATTACCACCTAGTAATGCTCCACTTTGCGTAAAGGCACCTGCTGCCCATACAAATGGAACGCGAGAGGTAAATATTCCCATTCCTCCACGTACTATGGTAGAGCGATCTCTATTCACATCCCAGTTAAAACCTATTCTAGGAGAAAACATCAAGGCAGGACGTGGCATGCGGTTGGTTTGAACATCGTACTGCTTAGCTAGGATAGAGTTGTTAAAATCGGTATTTTCCAATGGTTTATCCAAATAAATTGGAATATCTACACGTACACCTGCAGTAATTTTTAAATTATCCTGCATTTGAAATTCATCTTGAACATAGAATCCCAATTGAACTGCATTGAATTTGGCACCCTGGCGAGGATCATCAGTATTACTATAGCTGAATTGCATGCTATTGGCCATGCCACGTTCAAAATTCTCAATTGCTGTATAAGGTTTTCCTGTTGCAGGATTTACATCTCCTACTTTAGAATCACTGAAAACAAATGCTCCATTCGAATTTCCTGTATAAGCATTATACATCTTGTAGAATTCATTATGTGTACCAAATGTAAAAGTGTGAAGTCCTTTATACCAAGTCAAATTATTAGATAATGTGTAGACATCCTGATCCAATTGGTTGATATTACTAAATGGATCTGTACCCAAATAGTAATTACCTGTTACTGTTGTAGGTTTTCCATTTACATCAATTTGTCTAGGGACATTTATGCGAACATTCGGAAATAAGGGATTCTTATAACTTCTCGCATCTCTCACTCGTGAATAACCTGCAATAAAACTATTTGCTAAAGAATTACTGATGCGGCTACTTAACTCTAAAGTAAGGGCATTAGATTTAAAATCTTTTAATATAGCACCATTACCAAATGTCAATGATGTAGCTGTTCGAGTATTGCCAACATCTGTACCGTCTACGTAGTTGTATCTTAATGAAAGTTTGTTTTTTTCATCAATATTCCAGTCCAAACGTGTCATTATTTTATTGGACTTATTTTCATCTACTAGGTCTGTAAAAGAACCTGCATCATAACCATATTTATTCCGAGCAATATCATAAATACGTTGCGCATCGGCTTCTAGTAAATTCGATCCGGTTGAACCAACTTGAAAATTTTCTGGAGTTTTGCTTTTTGTATGCTCATAGTTCACAAAGAAGAATAATTTGTCTTTAACTATTGGTCCTCCAAGACGTACTCCATAAGTTTTCTCAGAAAAATCAGCTAATCTTGTCCCCTTTTCATTATCTTTTAGCAAAGCATTTGGAGTTTTCCCTGTTAAGCTTTGATTTCTAAAATAATGGTAAACTGAACCTTGAAATTGATTGGTTCCAGACTTAGTAACCGCTGAAATTCCTCCCCCTGCAAATCCACTTGAGCGAACATCAAATGGTGCCACCTGAACAGACATCTGCTCAATGGCATCTAAAGAGATCGGATTGGTACCACTTCCTCCTCCATTTAATCCATTTGAGTTAAGTCCAAAAACATCATTCGTAACTGCTCCATCGATAGTGAACTGATTGAACCTATTATTCATACCACCAATGGATACCGATTGTCCTTTTACATCAGCTTGTGGTGTCAATCTTGTAAAATCTTCAATTGAGCGTGAAACAGTAGGTAAATTTTCTAACTGTTTTCTAGAAATAGACGTTTCGGCACCAGTTTTTAAGTTTTTTGATCCTTTAGTCCTTGTAACAGCAACTTCATCAAGCATAGTTTCGCCTGAACCAAATTTACCGTTAATAATGTACGGTTGTCCCAATTGAATATAAACATCATTATAAACGATCGGTTGTTGTCCTACATAGGTAATTTCTACCTTGTAAGGACCTCCTACACGCATTGCAGGAAGATTAAAACGACCGGCTGAATTTGAAGATCCAGTGTACGCTGTTCCTGATGGTACATGGACTGCTTTAATGGTGGCTCCAGAAGTAATTTGACCACCAGATTGTGTTACTAAACCAGTCATGCTACTTGTTGTTACTTGAGCGTGAATAGTGCCATAACTTGCTAATACAAGTGCAAAAAAGAGTAAAGGTCTTTTCATAAAGAAAATTTTTGTTATAAATATGCCTCAAAAGTATAAAGAGAATTTAACATTGAAAGCACTTAACAAAAACTTAACCTACTCATAACAAGAGTCTTCAATTGGATGCTTTTTTATTTAAATAAGTAATAATTGATAAATTGAGAATTTTAACAAAAATTAACATTCGTTTTTATAATTATTATAATTGATGCATTCAATAATTGCAAAAAAGACAATGCAATCGATTGTCATAATGGATCATTTTAGAGCAAAATAATTTTGAAAGTTTACCTGTTTTGTAATATTAATCTCTAAATAAAACAAAAAAACAAGTTAGGTGTTTAGGATCCCTTCCTCGTATGCTTGAACAGCCATTCGTAAATTTCATCTTGATGAAAAAGGCGTTCCACACTCCCATGTGTACCACCTGGAATTATAGTCAACGTTACATCAGCTTCAGGATCTGCTTTCTTAATTGCATTGACTATTTTTTTTGATTCTGACATGGGTACAGCACGGTCACGATTTCCATGTTGTACCCAAAGTGGTACCTGACTTAGGTTGTCGGCATACTTAACACTTCCACCTCCACATATAGCTACTGCCGCTGCGATACGATCTGGATATTTACCTGCTACATCCATTGTGCCGTATCCGCCCATACTCATTCCGCAGATATATACCCGATCCGGGTCGGCGTTATAATGTTCGATAGCATAATCCACAATCTCAATAACTTTATCAGGATCCCATCCGCCTCGTGACTGTGGAGCGATTACGATACCAGGAACTTCCTGACCTTTATTCATCGCATAAAGTACGCCATATCGTTTAACACGATCAAGATTTGTACCCGACAGACTCCTTCCGTGGAGAAATATCAAAACGGGCTGTTTATCGCCTGGCAGGTTATCGATCTGTTCTTCTTCTGGTAAATTCAATAAAAAAGGATAGGTCGTCTCCCCTTTAATCGCCTTTAGTTGGGCATATACTTCATTATTCCAGATGCTACAGATTAGCATGAAAATAATACCTAAAAGCCAAAAATTACGTTTATGAGAATTGTTTATCGTATGCATAAGAAACAAAAATACATTTTATTCTGAATCAGCAAAATAGATATTAATATTAATTAACTTCTTTTTTATAGAAAATTCGAGGTAATTTTAAGTTTTCACAAGTAAAACATGTCGCTAAAAATTTTACATACAGCCGATTGGCATTTGGGTAAACGATTGGATTATTTCTCCAGATTTGATGAACAAAAAGAAGTACTGGATGAAATTGTTCAGATAGCAGATCAAGAACAAGTTGATCTTGTTATTGTCGCTGGAGATCTGTTCGATGCGTTCAATCCACCTGTCGAAGCTATTGAACTCCTTTATAAAACACTTAAACGCTTAACGAAAAATGGTTCCAGACCTGTCATTGCCATTGCCGGAAATCACGATTCACCGGATCGTGTAGATGCTCCTGATAGCCTTGCGAGAGATTGCGGAATTATTTTCGCGGGTAAACCCAACATGAAATTTAATCCTTATCAGATTGAGGGCGGATTTGAAATTACTAAAGGAGATATCGGTTTTCTTGAAATCAAGCTTCCAGGTCATGATTTCCCAATTCGTCTCCTTATAACTGCCTTTGCTAACGAACATCGACTCAAAGAATATCTTGGTGAAGATGAACAGATCGGGCTCAATGAAGTTTTAAGTAAAAAATGGAGTTCGCTGGCCGATTTATACTGCGATGATCGAGGCGCTAATATTTTGGTTTCACATTTATACATGAATAAAAAGGGAGGTCCTGTATTAGAGGAGCCAGACGGCGAAAAACCTTTGCGTATTGGTTTTGCAGATACTGTTTATACGGAATGTATTCCTCCTCAAATTCAATATACAGCTTTAGGTCACCTGCATCGCTACCAAGAAGTGGGTGGACATCGTGCACCAGTTATCTATTCGAGTAGTCCACTTTGCTATTCTTTTTCCGAAGCAGGGCAAGATAAAAAAGTGGTGATTGTAACGCTGGAGCCACACAAAGAGGCGGTCTATAAAACGATCAACATCCAATCTGGAAAAAAATTAACACGAAAAAAATTTCATTCTGTTACAGATGCTATTGATTGGCTTACAGTGAATCAAGATTGTTTAGTTGAACTAACACTTGTTTCAGAAACATCTTTAACACAAGGTGAAAAGAAACGTATTGAAGATAGCCACCCGGGTATTATCTATATCATTCCTGAAGTAAACAGTAGTGTTACCTATCAAAACGAACCCATATCCAGAAGAAGTAAAAGTATTAACGAAAATTTCTCTGATTACTTCCGATATCGAAATAATGACCAATCTCCATCGGAGGAATTGATAGCGCTATTTAACGAAGTTCTGGGTACTCAAACTGAAAAGGAGAATTAACGATTATGTTGCCATTATATCTATCCATAGAAGGGTTATATTCCTATCAATCAAAACAAGAAATAGATTTTACTGCTTTGACAGCGGCCGGTCTTTTCGGGATTTTTGGAAAAGTTGGTTCTGGAAAATCAACGATTCTGGAAGCCATTACTTTTGCCTTATTTGCAAACACAAACCGCTTAAACAGCAACAATAGAGCCTACAATATGATGAACTTAAATTCCAATCAGTTGCGGATTGAGTTTCATTTTATTGGAAAAGAAAACAAAAAGTATGCGTTTGAAGCTTCGTGGCGAAGAAATAGCAAGCAGTTTGAAAAAGTTACAACACCTGTACGAAAAGCTTATGTTTTTGAAGGTGATGAAAAAATACCACTTGAAAGTACCGATGCTGAAACTATATTAGGCATATCTTACAAAAACTTCAACCGTACAGTTATTGTACCTCAGGGGCAATTTAAAGAGTTTCTTGAGCTTAAAGGAGCTGAACGCTCGGGCATGATGAAGGAACTTTTTAATTTAGATCATTATGATCTATTTTATAAAGTCGCTTCTCTAAGTAAGGAAACAGAACTGAAACTCCAAAATATTTCTGGCGCAGTACAAACTTTAGAGGATTACACAGAGGAAAGTATAGCTGAATTGCTTTTACAATTGGAGAATGAACAATTGAAGCTCCAAGAAGTCACAAATACACATCAACAATTAGATCAACAACATCAAAAATTATTGGAAGTTCAACAGTTCCATAAAGAAATAGCTATACAGAAACAAGCTTTTGCTCAATTAAGTGCCGAACAAGGTACAATTGAAAATTTAAAGAAACAGATTCTGTTATTTCAAAAAGTTGATCGTATTTTTAAGCATGCGCTTGATAATCTCGCAGATCTACAGACAGAGGAGTTCCAGCTAACACAAGATTTTGCTCGAACGAAACATCAATTAAATGCAGTCCATACAGCACTGTTAACAGCAAATAGTGCATATAAGATAGTAGAGCAGGATTTTAATCAACTCGATAATAAAAGAATTGCTGTTGAGGATATGAGAAATATTGTTCATATTTTAAAACTGCAAGTTGATATCAAAAAAGAAGCTGAACGATTAGCTAATGGACAGATTGTGCTGCAAGGTGTTGACCAGCAGATTTTAAATAAACAAACGTTAGTTCAGGAAAAACAGCAAGAAATTACCAATCTTAAAGCAAGCCGTGTTGCAAGTAGTTTATTAATGACTATAAATGATTGGTATTCAAAACAAGAGCAATATATTAAAACGCAACATGATTTAGAAGCAGATTTAAAAATTAAGCGAAAGGATTATCAGGATATCATACTTCAATTCGAAAAGGAAAGCCTCACTCCTACATCCTGGCGAGAGAAACTTACTGAAGATGAGAAGAGTGCATCTATTTTACTGGAAAGAATTCAGTCGAATGAAAATAAAATTCAGGTAAAACAGCAGTTAGCTAACTTTTCTCATGCTTTGACAGCTGGAGAAGCCTGTCCTTTATGTGGTTCCGAGCACCATCCACATATTATGCAAACAGAGGATGTTTCTGAGCAATTGGTTAAATTTAAATCTGAGAAAACTCATGTTCAAGAAACAATACTGCAAATTCAACAGCGTCAACAACGATTCATCCAACTAGATGCAAACCTGATAACATTGCAAAGGGATATAGATAAAAGTGTCGAAAAGTTGAATACGCTAACGATAGAATTTAATCATCACCTGACTCAATTCACGTGGACTAACTTTCAGCACAATGATCGTACAAGTTTCGATCAATGGAAATTGCAGGCTGAATCCATTGAACAGGCCTGTACACTAGCAGAATCGACTTTAGCAGCAATTCAAAAGGAATTAGATGATCTAAAGATTAAAAAGGAAAAATACAGTAATGGTTTGAATAGTATTGCTCTTACTAAATCTACACTTGAAGGACGATCAAGTATTCATGAACAACTGATTAAACGATTAAAATTATCGGAATTCGAACAGTTTGAAATATCTGAAATTGAAATATTGATTACACAATCACTTCAATCAATAGACCATATAGAGCAGGAATACAATAGGTTGCTAAATGAAATTAATCAATTCAATATTTCTATAGCATCACTTTCTACAACAAGCAATACGTTAGAAACGCAATTAAAGAATAAGCAATCTAAGATAACATTGCAGCAGAAGCTGATTGAAGAACTGTTGCAACAGCATGATTTCGTGTCTCTTGACGCTGTAAAAGAAATATTAAAACAGCAATTTGATCTTGAAAAAGAAGAATTACGTATCAAACGATTTGAAGAGCATTTTGCTATTGTTAAGGCCAATCTGGTACAATTAGAGCAGAAAATAAATCAGCAAGCTGTTGATATTTCCCAGATTACAAAAATCAGCCAAGATCTGCAATTGGCAAAAGAAGCCAAAGAAATGCTGATAGGTCAATTGCAATCTCTCAAAGATCAAATTCTAATTTCAAAAAAGCGATACGCTGAGAAAGTAGAATTGCAAATTGCTTTCGATAAATTGGCACTTCGGAATAAGAATTTAAGTATTTTATCAAATCTCTTTAAGGGAAATGGTTTTGTTGATTACATTTCAACTCAATACTTAGAGGACCTATGTCATATCGCCAATCATCGTTTTGAAAGACTAACTCGAGGTCATCTGAAACTAATCATCAATAGTGAAAATGATTTTGAAGTAATGGATCATTTAAATGGTGGTAAATCACGATCTGTCAGAACATTATCGGGTGGGCAATTTTTTCAGGCATCTTTATGTTTGGCTCTAGCACTAGCGGAGAGCACGCGTAGTCTCAATCAGAATGAAAAGAATTTCTTTTTCATTGATGAAGGATTTGGAACTCAAGATACTGAATCTGTCAATTTAATTTTTGAAACTTTAAATGCCCTTCATAAAGAAAATCGTATTGTAGGAATTATCTCTCATGTTGATGAATTACAGGAGCGCATCCCTGTTTCAGTTAAAATTGTGAAAGATGAAGATTTAGGAAGCCTGATTCTACATGACTTTTGAGCGCTAGAACCACACATTACTTATAAAGCGCTGTGATCCTCTATAAATAGAAAGAGAGGTGTTGACCTCTCTTTCTATTTTACAGCATTAAATGCTCTCTTTATGGGCAATTTCGAGGTTTATTATAACATCTCTTATATCACCTTCCACAAAGGATAAATTTCCAATGACAAAAACACCTTTATTTGAACCGTTTTTCTCCGTGATTCCATAAACTGTGTTTTCGTCATCCGGATTCGAATCTCCTTCATATCGATAAATATAATCAATCTTATAATTAGATGGATTTGCAATCAAAGAATCCAGTTCAATGTTATAATCTATTGTATACCCCGCTTCTTTCAACTTCTCTAGGGCAACAGTAGCTGAGTCATATTTATTTCTATCTTCCATAATCTTGTATCTTGATCTTTAATAAAATAACAATTGGAACAGCAAAGTGTTTTTTATCATCTGGTTATTTTTTGGTAAACATACCAACAATATCATCTATGGCACTACCATCTTTATTCTTATCAAAAAAGTCGGAGATCTTGTCTGTCAATCCTCCTGAAGTAGTTGCGGCTGTTGGTTCATTTTTATCAGCACCGAATATATTCCCGATTATATTCCCTAATCCTCCTCCAGAACCCGTATTGCCACCTAAAAAGCCTCCCAGCAGATCACCTAAAGGATTACTCGTTCCATTTTGCGCTGCATTTGCTTTTTCCTTACCCAAATACCCCATAACAATAGGTGCCAGGGTAGCCAGTACTCCTGTAACCTGAGCCGAACTAAATCCACTTTTCTCCGCTAATCCAGAAGCAACATATTCAGTCTTACTGCCAAAGATGTGCTGCACGATCTTGTTGCCGTCTTCTGTAGGTCCCTTTTCGATTACCTCATCGACATGATCCAATATTTCACCGTTATGTTTTGTGTCTAATGCATCGGCAAAACCTTTAGCCTGACTGGTGTCGTCCTTACTTTGATTATATTTAATTGCTCCCGCGATCAAAGGAACCGCTATTGCTAATATCCAAGTTGCTTTGGTGCTGTCAATTCCCAGCTTTTTGGACAATCCTGCAGCCATTTGATTACCAAGGCCACCTGTGATTAAATCTGTCATTCCCATAATTTCATCTGTTTTAATTGCGTTTAGAAATTCAAAACAATAATTAAGCCAATGAATTGGATTAACCCGAGCTGATTAGCCACAAAAAAAGAGGTTATTAAACCTCTTTTTTTCTAAATTATATAGAAACTATCTTTTATAATACTTTAAAGCTTCTGGAAGCAATTTTTGAATATCGCTGATACGTCTTGCATCACTAGGGTGAGTACTTAAAAATTCAGGATTCCCTTTAGACCCGCCACTTGCCATGCGTTCCCAAAATTTAACAGCTTCAGCAGGATTGTAGCCCGCCATTGCCATAATCACTAAACCCATACGATCTGCTTCAGATTCATTCCCACGCGAGTATTTCAATGACGTTAATTGACCGCCAATACCGTATGCGTTATTGATAATCCCGGCATAACTACTCCCTGCAGTTGCAACCCCAATAACACTACCAATTGCTTGTGTAGCATATTGACGAGACATCTGCTCCATAGAGTGACGTGCTATTGCATGGGCAATTTCATGTCCCATTACTGTCGCTAATCCAGTTTCATTCTGCGTAACTGGAAGAATCCCTGTGTATATAGCTACTTTTCCACCGGGCATACACCATGCATTGACTTCATCGCTTTGCACCAAATTAAACTCCCAACTGAAATTAAATTGATTTGCTATACCTTGCTGCGTAAGGTATTGATTAACGGCTATCGCCAGTTTATTACCAACTTTTTTAACTAAAGTTGCCTGACTTGTACCTGTAATTACTTTTGTTTTTGAGGAATTTAAAAATTGTTTGTAAGAAGACGCCGCTTGTTCCTGAATTTCACTATCACTCACCAAACTCAACTGCTTACGTCCAGTAATCGGCACAGTCGAGCAGGATGCTAAAGTAGCTCCAATCAGGAACATACTTGTATATTTAAAAACCTTTTTCATATTTTAAATGTTAAACACTGCATTAGATTGTACCCAACGCAATTCCTATGCCTAAATTTTCTTCTTTTTATTCTTGAAAAGATAAACTTTAGATTCGTGTCCCTTTAAGAGGCGTTCGATATTCTTTTGATGGGTAATCAATATCAATGCGCAGATCGCGATGCCATATAATAGAACTGAAGGAATAGATGTTTTAAATAAGAAGGCTATGCTAAAAGGAAAGGTAAAACCTGCCATTATTGAACTTAATGATACATAATGCGTTGTCAACAAGATTACAATAAAGACCGTAACGCAAAGTAATGAGGCGGGAGCATGAATTGCGAGGATCATGCCAAAGAGTGTTGCCACTCCCTTGCCTCCTCTAAAGCCCGCAAAGACAGGAAATAGATGTCCTAAAACAGCAATAACACCAAGTGCCAATTGATAGTTAACAAATTGGACATTACTGGTACTTTGCCCCGCTTCTATTAAATAAGCTAGATTTGTAGACGTGAACCCTTTAAAGATATCGACGAACATCACCACAGCACCTGCTTTTGGTCCCAAAACGCGAAAGGTGTTGGTTGCACCGGCATTACCACTTCCATACTCTCTAACGTCAACGCCATAAAATGCCTGTCCAAACCATACCGCAGTTGGGATTGAACCAAATAAATAAGCTAGTACTACTGCACTTACTAAATAAATAGAAATCATTAATTATTGTTAAATCCTAAACTAATTTGGCCTTTAAGCTTAAATCCAAACTTTTTACAGAATGCGTCAATGCTCCAACCGAGATAAAATCTACTCCGGCTGCTGCATATGCTTGAAGAGTGTCTTCTGTAATTCCTCCAGAAGCCTCAGTGACAAATCTTTCTGCAATAATATCGACAGCTTTCTTCACATCTGAGGGACTAAAATTGTCTAACATGATGCGGTCGACCTTGCCAAAGGTAATAACTTCAGCTAGCTCCTCAAAATTTCTAACCTCAATTTCAATCTCAATATGCTTATTTAAGGTGTCTCTGTAGGCATTTGCGCGAGTTAAAGCCTTCGTGATACCTCCACTGTAATCAACATGATTATCTTTAATTAAAATCATGTCATACAAGCCAAAACGATGATTGGTTCCCCCTCCGATCTTTACCGCTTCTTTCTCTAACAAACGTAACAAGGGAGTTGTTTTGCGCGTATCTAATATTTTCGTTTTTGTTCCGGCTAATAATTTCGCATATCGGTTTGTGGTTGTCGCAATCCCGCTCATGCGTTGCATCACGTTTAAGATCAAGCGTTCGGCAATTAGGATACTATGGATTTTTCCTTTCAGGATTAAGGCTATATCACCAATTTTTACACTCGCTCCATCATGAATTAGCACTTCATGAGCAAGTGTAGGATCTATTTGATTGATAATTTCTAATGCAATCTCTACCCCAGCAAGTATACCTTCTTCTTTAACAATTAATTTAGCCTCTCCAGCTTTGTCTTTAGGAATCGTTGAAAGTGTTGTATGATCACCATCTCCGACATCTTCTAGAATTGCCTGTTGAACGAATTTTTTAATATATTCTTTTTTTTCCATCATGAGTCCTCACAAAATATGTAGCGAAGATGGAAATTTAAATTTTATTCAAGAAAATAATTTGGAATTATTATTTAGAAGCCTGTTTTTCAACTCTAAATTCTTCTATAGTTTGTGTAGATTTTGCCGAACTTATCTTCACAAAAACTCGAAACAGATTTTTATTACTGGTAAGTTGATATACGTAATAACTGTAATTGGTTTTATTTGTAATTTTCTGTATTAATTTTACTGCACCTGGTTTGTTTTTAGAGAAAAATGACTCTAACAACATTTCAGCCTGAAATTTGGAATATTGGCCATCCTCACTTAAGATTGATAACGTTACATTTGTCGCAAAATACCGTGCTATATTTTTGGCATTCCCTGCTTTCAATTGCAGCATTAAAGCATCGTTAATATCAGAAATAAATAAAGAAGATTCATACATTGGTAAGTAGTTCTTGTCAATATTATTCGCTGATATGCGCATAGTTATACACATAAAAAGACTTATAAAAAATAGGATCTTCTTCATTAATTATAGAAATTAAACTCTGTGTAGTTCAAGAACTTACCCAATAGTTATTGTGTTAAAGACTAGCTTTGTGATTTGGTAGATGATTCACATAAACAATGCCAAATTTATATAAATTTTACATTAAACAAACTTTAATTCTTCATTACATTCCTCATAATCTTGAATTATCAGTTGTTTTAAATTATATTTGCTTATATAATTATGGAAAAAAAAGTAGCACTATTAATCCTAGACGGATTAGGATACGGAAAAGAAGATCAATCTGACGCAGCATTTGCGGCAAATACTCCTTACTTGGATTATTTGAAGGCGAACTACCCCAATTCAAAACTAGTAGCTTCTGGTGAAGCTGTTGGTCTACCTGAAGGTCAAATGGGTAACTCTGAAGTTGGACATATGAATTTGGGCGCAGGACGTGTGGTTTATCAAGAATTAGGTCGCATTCATAAAGCTGTTCGTGATGGTATTTTTAATACGGACATCACTATTCAAGACTCCTTCAAATATGCTTTAGCAAATAATAAGAAGGTTCATTTTATCGGTTTATTGTCCGATGGTGGCGTTCATGCACATACAAGTCATTTACGTGGTCTATGTGATGCTGCAAAACATGCTGGTTTAACTTCAGATCAGGTATTTATACATGCTTTTCTTGACGGACGCGATACAGATCCAAATTCTGGATTAAACTATGTGAAAGAATTGCAAGATTTCCTACCTCAGTCTGTCGGTACTCTTGCGTCAGCAATCGGTCGTTATTATGCAATGGACCGCGACAATCGCTGGGAGCGTGTAAAACTTGCGTATGATTTGATGGTACACGGTAGTGGGACTGAAACTAAAGATTTACAACACGCTATACAAGAATCATATAATCAAAACATTACAGATGAATTTGTACAACCGCTTGTTTTGACTAATGCTGCAAATCAACCTGTTGCCACAATTCAAGATGGAGATGTCGTAATCTGTTTTAATTTCCGAACAGACCGAGGACGTGAGATTACTATTGCTTTAACGCAAAAGGCGTTTCCAGAGTACGACCTAAAACCATTGGATCTTTATTATATTACGATGACGTCATATGACGAGACATTTAAAAATGTTAAAGTCATCTTCCATAAAGACAATTTAAATAATACTTTAGGTGAAGTTTTAGCGGCTCATCATAAAACACAGGTACGTATCGCAGAAACTGAAAAATATCCACATGTCACATTTTTCTTTTCTGGAGGACGTGAACAGGAGTTTGATGGAGAACACCGTTTGTTGGTACCCTCTCCTAAAGTTGCGACTTACGATTTACAGCCAGAAATGTCTGCTCAAGGCATTACTGATGCTATTATAAAAGATATTGAAGAAGCGCAACCAGATTTTATCTGTCTGAATTTTGCAAACCCAGATATGGTCGGACATACGGGTGTATTTGACGCGGTAGTAAAAGCGGTTGAAACAGTAGACAATTGTACTAAACAAGTTGTTGAAAAGGGTTTACAATACGGATATTCATTTATCATCATTGCAGATCATGGTAATTCCGAATTTATGGTCAATGCTGATGGATCAGTTAACACTGCTCATACAACAAACCTTGTTCCATGTATTTTGATCGATAAGGATTATAAAAGCATTAAGGATGGTAAATTGGGTGATATAGCGCCTACTGTATTGAAATTACTAAAAGTTGAGATCCCTGCCGAAATGGATGGCGAGGTATTGATTCAAGACTAATATGAAAAATAAACGTATAGGTAACGCACTCTCTTTATTAATTATAGGAGGTGCGCTCCTACTATCGTCCTGTCAAAACGACAAAACGGTGCAAAAGCAAGTAAAAGGATCAACTCTTTCTCTGGATTCATTTTTTAATTCTGAAATTGAAAAGTTAACAAAATTGAATCCAACGGTTGAAAAAACGGTCATTAAAGACTCGGATGAGGAAGTGAAATCTTTGAAGATCCCAAACTGGCAAAATGAACTCAGTGGATTTATAGCTGCTGATATTACAAAAAATGCTGATGCCAGTTTGTATAATTTTAGAGAAGAAGATTGTCAAACAATTTATCAGGCCAAAGATCCCGGATTAGCGATTCAGTATCTCGCTGTGGAGCATGATTTAAAAGGTAAGATTAGACAGGTTGTCATTGAAAGAAAAGTAGACAATAGCTTATATTCAAGTGAAGAAAAACTTACGTATGATGTTGACTCTATTTATCAAATTGAAAAAAATCAGGATATTCTGATATTGGGAAAAAGTCATTATAAAATTATAGGAAAGTTTCTTAATCACTAAAATTTAGAAACCTCTCCTACATCTCAAGTAATTACAAAAAAAAACACCATATCTCGATATGGTGTTTTTTTGTTTTTGAAAGATTACTTCAAGTTATCTCTGTAAATTTTAGCTTTTTTGATTTCTGTTTGAATGTCTTTACGAGAAGCATCAAAAGTTAAAACTTTTTCAAAATCTTTTACTGCGTTGTTATAAGCATCAGTTGCAACTGCTTTATTGTAATTCGCAACTCCGGAAGTTCCAACTAAAATACCATAGTCACGGAAAGCTAGCGCTCTATTTTGATAAAGCTTCACATCACTTGCATTTAATGCAATCGCTTTAGAATAATCTTCGATAGCAGATTTTAATAATGCTTCACGAGCAGAACTGCTCAATTTTGTAGATGTTTGAGTCGCTAAATTATTATTTGCTTTTCCTTTAAAATAGTAACCGTTTGCATTTTTACTGTCCAAAGCAACTACTTTTCCGAAAGACTCTGCTGCCTTTTTAAATTCGCCATTCTGAAATTGAGAGTAACCTAACATATATAATACATCTGGATCTTTACTTTCCACTGGCAAAGACTTTTCTAAGTAAATTGCTGCTTTTTTGAAGTCACCATCCAATAGTGCTTTTTGACCTAAACGAACATTTGGATTCGAATGCTCTTCTTGTTTTGCTGTCTGTGCAAAAGATGAAAGTGACATCAAGGCAAATGCACCAGTAAATAAGCCTAATTTAATCGATTTAAGAGTCATATTTATTTAATTACGTTTCAATTTAAAGTATTTAATTCATATTCAACCGCTTAGTTTGTGTTGTTGAAATTTCGTTTTACTTGACTTCAACATACAACGCTAAATGCGTATTCAATATTACAATTATTATGCCTATTTACACAATAATAAATTGAATAATGTGACAAAATTCACATGTCAGACTGTCTTTTTTTCTTAAAGCACTGCATTAATGGATCATTCGTTTTCAAATACTAGGTTGGCATCTTACTTGCAATACCCTACATTCACAAATTTAAAATAACTTTTTATCAGAATTACGACATGTTGTCATAAACTGACATAAAAATATTAATATACCTTAACATAATATGAGCAAATTCGAAACATTTGATTTCAATCAGGCGATTCCCATTATATCTGAAGATACCGAATTCTTTCCATTATTAAGTCAACAAGATGAAGATGACATGCGCAATGCAGAGATTCCGGAGTCACTATCGATTTTGTCTTTACGCAATACAGTTTTATTTCCTGGAGTAGTTATTCCAATTACTGTGGGTCGGGATAAATCCATCAAATTAGTTAAAGACGCTTACCAAGGAGATAAAACAATAGGTGTTGTAGCTCAAAAGGATATGTCTATGGAAGATCCTACTATTGATGAGCTTTATCAAGTCGGAACTGTAGCACATATCATCAAAGTTTTACAGATGCCTGATGGTAATACAACGGTGATTTTACAAGGTAAGCAACGTTTTAAATTGCTTGAAGCTGTTCAGACCGAACCTTATCTAAAAGCTAACGTTGAGAAATATAAGGAAGAGAAACCGAAGTCGACTAAGGAATTTAAAGCCTTAATAGCGACTTTAAAAGAGATGGCTCTTCAAATTATTCAACTATCGCCGAACTTACCAAGCGAGGCAGGTATTGCCATTAAGAATATCGAGAGTCCGACTTTCCTTATTAACTTTATTTCTTCTAATATCAATGTTGATTTAATTCAGAAACAACAGTTATTGGAATTATTAAATGCTGATGAGAAAGCTCGCCTATTATTAGAGTTATTAACTTCTGAAATTCAAATTTTAGAACTTAAAAACCAGATTCAAAATAAAGTAAGAATAGATTTAGATAAACAACAACGCGATTATTTCTTAAATCAACAGTTAAAGACGATTCAAGAAGAATTGGGCGGAAACACTCCCGATTTAGAGATTATCGAATTGAAAAAAAGAGCATCAAAGAAAAAATGGAATGAAGTTGTTGCTAAGCATTTCGATAAAGAAATTGAAAAATTAGCACGGATCAATCCTGCTGCTGCAGATTATTCTGTTCAGATCAATTATTTAGAATTATTACTTGACCTTCCTTGGAATGAGTTTACAAAAGATAATTTTGACCTGAATAGAGCACAAAAAGTACTGGATAAAGACCATTATGGGTTGGATAAAGTTAAGCAGCGTATTATTGAGTATTTGGCCGTATTGAAATTGAAAAACAATATGAAGGCTCCTATTTTATGTTTAGTAGGCCCTCCGGGAGTCGGTAAAACATCATTAGGGAAATCTATTGCAAAAGCATTAGGCCGTAAGTATACTAGAATGGCCTTAGGTGGTGTGCGTGATGAAGCAGAAATCAGGGGTCACCGAAAGACGTATATTGGTGCAATGCCAGGTCGTATCATTCAATCTTTGAAAAAAGCAGGTGCAGCGAACCCTGTATTTGTATTGGATGAAATTGATAAGATGAGTGCTGACTTTAAAGGAGATCCATCTTCTGCCCTATTAGAAGTTTTAGATCCGGAGCAAAATACGAGTTTCTATGATCATTATGTTGAGATGGAGTACGATTTATCTAAGGTCATGTTTATCGCTACAGCTAACTCCTTAAATAATATACAACCAGCTCTCTTGGATCGTATGGAGATTATTGAAGTTAATGGTTATACGATCGAAGAAAAAATTGAAATTGCCAAGAAACACCTTATTCCGAAACAGCGTGAAGCACATGGATTAACAGCAAAGGATATTTCGTTGAAATCTAAAATTATTGAGAAAATAATTGAAGAATATACGCGCGAATCTGGTGTACGTGGTTTAGAGAAAAAAATAGGTTCTACTGTCCGTGGTATTGCAACTCGCATTGTTATGGAAAAAGAATACAACGTCAATATTAATGATAAGGATCTTGTAGAGATTTTAGGTGCTCCTATTTTTGATAAAGATAGTTATGAAAATAATGAAGTTGCTGGTGTTGTGACAGGGTTAGCCTGGACTTCTGTCGGTGGCGATATATTGTTTATAGAGTCAAGTTTGAGCCCAGGTAAAGGAAAAATGAGCTTAACAGGTAACTTGGGCGACGTGATGAAGGAATCAGCTTCCATTGCAATGGCTTATCTACGTTCGCATGCTGAAGAATTTGATATTGATTACCGCGTTTTCGATCATTGGGATGTACATATTCACGTTCCAGCAGGAGCTACACCGAAAGACGGGCCTTCGGCAGGTGTAACCATGTTGACGGCATTAACTTCCCTATTTACACAGCGTAAGGTTAAAGAAAACTTAGCAATGACAGGTGAGATTACTTTACGTGGAAAAGTTCTTCCTGTTGGCGGTATTAAGGAGAAGATTTTGGCAGCTAAACGAGCGAATATCAAAGAGATTATTTTATGTAAATCTAATCAAAAAGATATTGAAGAGATCAAAGAGAGTTATATCAAAGATATGAAGTTTCACTATGTGACGGAAATGGCTGATGTCATTGCGCTCGGATTATTGGATAAAAAAGTCAAGCACGCAAAAGATCTGACTAAAGGATTAGAGCCAAAGAAATAGTCAAAATTTTTCTAAAAATTAAAAGCCGCTATAAATAAATTTTTATAGCGGCTTTTACATATAGACACATGAGCAACTCTGACTAGACGTCGACATACCTGAAATAATTAAATAAAAGATTGGAAAGGTCTATAAACACAAAATGCTTTCCGTTAGGAAAAGCAAGTGTCTAATTTGTGATTTTAAAAGCGTTGAGAATTATTTCTCAAGCTTGTCATTTTCTTTTTTCAATGCTACGGGACGATCTTCTTTGATTTCCGTTTCCATAAAACCCCAGTTAGTCATGTAATACATGTATGGGTTTTGTTCAATTTTTGATTTTCTTGTTCTTTCTCTTTTTATCATATATATATATTGTTTTGATTACTTCATATCATTCAAATATCGAGCCAAACTATCTTTAATACTGTTTATTAATAATTATGTGTGTTCCTGCTGTTCTTTTGTAAGGATTACACTTAACACTTACAAATTGTAAATACTCGAAATAATACCACTTATTTTCAAGGCTAGAATAAGTGCTGTTAAATATTAGTTTTGACTTCTTTAATACCCAAAAGTTTAATTGACAACTAAAAACAGCTATTATATACTATGATTTTTAATAATTTACAGCAACTATACATGAAGGTGGATGTGCAAAATTGTATTCTTTAGGGGGAATCTTATTTCTACAATCATCAGAAGATGTAGATAAATGCTCAAGAATATACGCTTATGGTGAAGGTATCATAATGAAGAGATAATTTTTAAAAAATTTACACTAGTATCAGATTTTGTTATATAATAAACCGGGCATTTAATAAGAATGAAATGCCCAGTTTATTATATACAAGCTTATTTTTGATAATTCAACTACTGCTGTATTGCGCCTAAGACTTGAGCAATTTTTTTGAAAAGTTCGGTATTCTGATAATACCCCAAAAAGTTTTGAGCCCAGGGGCCATATGCCATTACAGGCACCATCATCGAACTGTGATCATTAGACGCAAAGCTGGCTTGTATACTGCCTGTTTTTACATCAGCATCTAATAAAGATAATGCGCCGGTTTCATGGTCTGCTGTTACCACCACAAGTGTCTCACCATTCTGATCAGCATAACGAAGTGCTTCGCCGACTGCCTGATCAAAATCCAAAGCTTCTGTTACCACATAGTTTAAATCTCGCGCATGGCCACCATAGTCAATCTGAGCCCCCTCGGCCATAATAAAGAATCCACTTCCCATTCCATGAAGTTTACTGATGCTCGTTGCGAGCAATTCTTTTAAAATAGTACCTCTACCATCTTTGACAGCTACCATATCTTGTTCATTAAAATAAGCTACTGTTTTCTCTGATTTGGCGTTTTTTAATTCGGTTAGGTTATCAACAACTTGATATCCGGCTTGATTTAATTTTTTTTCCAATTCATCTTTTCTTTCTTTCTCCCGATAAGGTCCAGGTAGTTCACCTGCCAATATTTTAACATCCTTATTTTCGATGAGCGCTTCTGTAATTGCAATGGATGCATTTCGGTCTATATTTGACGCATAAAATGCTGCGGGAGTCGCATCCGAGGCATCCCCTGTGGATAGTATTCCGCTTACCTTTCCAACTCTTGCTAATAGTTCAGGTAATCGCAGTAACCTATTGCCAGATGTGTCTACGCTTATCGAACCGTTATATGATTTATGCCCGGTAGCAATTGCTGATCCCCCAGCTCCTGAATCTGTATTACCTGGACTGGCTGATGCTGTTAAAGAGAACCCTACATGTTTCATCTGAGCCATATGCAACTGACCACGGTTGGCAACCATAGCAGCTTGAATATGACCTAATCCCATACCGTCTCCTATTAACAGAATCACATTTCTGACTGTACCCTTACTCCCATCTTTTGCAAAATTAGGTTGATACACAGCGTATGGTTTATTTCCCGTAAAACGTGAACTCTCCAAATCATTTAAATAAGCTTTTAGCACATCAGGATGATCTGTATTTAACCAGGTAACGCCCATTTTTTCTAATACTATCCACGTATTGACACTCTCAGGTGCACCCCAGAGACGAAATGGTTTACCCCATTTTCGTGCCTTTGCTCCTTGCTGTTCAATTTTCATTTGCTCTTGCTTCGTTGGCACCCCCTTCCCGTTCCATTGTGTATAGGTTCGTAAATTATCGCTCATCATAGCTACCCGTTGCAGTTGCTGGCTGGTGTATGTGTTTTCAAATCTACCGTCAAAGGATATGTAGTCTGGATAGTTTTTAAAGAGAGCAGGTGACGGCATATTGCCACTGATGACAATTTGAATAGCATATTTATTTTGTTTGGGATCTACTAGGTAACGATAAGGTGCTAACAGGTTTACTAATTTTGGCATCATAATCTGAAAATCTTCTTTCAGATCTAAAACCAGCTGTAAGTTTTTACTGCTGTCAGCAAAGGGATGTTGCTTATTTTGTTTAAATAAGTTTGCCAAAGGCTTTATATATAGATTTTCCAAGGTTCGTCCTGCTTTGATATCTTTAGCCTCATGCGCAACATATAAGGTATCATCTCGTAGGAATAGGTCTGCTTCAATGGATTCCATTCCCGCATAATAAGCACGTAACATGGGAATATCCTGTTCATAATCATTATGACTATGACCACGGACCCGAAGTGCATGGTGCTGTTGATGCGTACTATACATGAGTTTATCAAAACGATTAACAGCTGTAGGTGTTTCCTGCGCATCAAGTCTGACCATTATCCCAACTAATGGCAGTATTAATAATAACTTAGCAAATTTCATTTTCATTCTTTCTATTGGACAAAAAACGACAGACCTGATCGCTCTTTCGCATCTTTCTAGCCTGCCGTCTTTGTGATTTAAGTTATTTGTAGGATAATTTTACCATCCCTCATTTTGACTGATCCCAGAATTACTCAAATCTGATGGCGGAATTGGCCATACATGATGAATAGCAGGATTAAAAGTTCGGGCAGGCCAAACTTGTACTATGGTGTAGCTAGAAGTTGGATCAGTTTTAGCAATATGTTGCCTTCCGGTTGCTGGTCGTGCGTAGGCCGCTTGGGCATCACCCCAACGAACCAAGTCACTATGCCTATCGGTATATTCTGCAGCAAACTCTGAACGACGCTCTCTTTTTAAATTAACCATTGTTGCGCCACTTATTGCAGGGAGCCCTGCGCGGTTACGTACCAAATTAATCTCCACATCTCCAGATTTCCCTTGTTTAATCTGCGCTTCGGCTTTCATCAAAAGAATATCTGCATAACGGATTAAAGGAATATTTAGATCAGAAGTCGGATAATCTCCACTTGGATTTAAATGTTGATCCTTTGGAAAACGGAAAGGTTGCATATACTTTTTGAACTGAAAACCAGTTTGAGAATTAGACGAATAATATTTCCGATCCAATCCGAATAACGTAAATGTATCGTTAAATTCAAGTATGGTTGCCTTTTTACGATTGTCACCTGATTCGAAAGCGTTATACAATTCTAAAGTGGGGTGAAAATATCCCCAACCATTATAAAGTCCATAACCTGTATTTTCAAATAATACAGCCGGCAATATGGAACCCTGAATTTTATTAGAAACTACAGAAAAGATATATTCAGATGAAAAATTGTTTTCGATGTAAAAGACGCTTGCAAAATCTGTTTCTGGTTTTCCTGTATTAATTAATTTACGACCTGATCCTGAGTTGGTCACCATATCGCAGTACTTAACAACTTGCGTCCATTTACTCTCGTCATATCGTGCCCATTGCAAATTTGTTTTGGCTAAATAGGCATAAGCAGCGTCCTTATGCGCTCTTCCTAAATCACCTGCTCCATATGTGTTGACAAGTGGCAATAGCTCTGCTGCCTTTAAAAGATCCCCTTCAATCTGCGCTAAATTCTCTTTTACATGCGTCGGTCGTACAAATTTAATTTCATTCATATTTGCATCTGTAACGATCGGAACACCGGCACGTTGATCTCCATAATATTGTGACAAATAAAAATAGGCATAACCTCGCATGAAATACGCTTGTCCTAACACATGCTTTTTTACGTTATCGCTAATACTCATAGCTGGCACTTTAGTGATAATGGTATTTGCACGTTGTATGATCTGATAAAATTTCTTGTACATACTATTAATGCGGCTTTCAGCACCTGTAGCAGTAAAATTACGCACTGCTGCTGATCCTGCATCTGTACGTCCAGTGACCATATCGTCCGATGCGTTGATAAACCAAAACAAACCTCTTCCGAACATATTATCGTCATTGAAATGTTCATAAAGACCATTACTGGCAAATATCGCATCTGCTTCTGTCTTCCAGAAGTTTTCATTGGTAATTGATCCTTTTGGAGTCAGATCAGTAAAACTCTTACTACAGCCCTGTATACCTATGCTCAATCCTAGTAATGCTATTGTAATGTATTTGTATTTTTTTATGGATGGTGTTTTCATGATTTTCATTCTTAAAAATTAACATTTAATCCTATCGTGTATGTCTTGGCTAAAGGATAATTTGCTACATCTAATCCAATACTGCCGACCTCTGGATCTATACCAGAATAAGAAGTAAAGGTGAACGGGTTTTCCGCAGAAAAATAAATCCTAGATTGCAGTTTATTCAAAAACTTAGGTAAGTTATAGCCAACAGTAATGTTTTTTATACGAAAATAATCGCCACTTTCAAGGTACCAATCTGATATCGTTCCGTAATTAGCATTTGGATCTTTAGAAGAAAGTGCTGGAATATTACTATTTAGATTATCCGGCGTCCAGGCATTTAGGACACGATTATCCAGATTATAACCCTGTAAGCCCGCGTTATAGGCTGTGAATTTATATCCGTTAAAAATTTTTGCTCCTGAAATTCCATAGGTTAATACATTTAGATCAAAGTTTTTATAATCTAAATTAAGGGCAAAACCATAGGTGAACTTAGGAATCGCACTACCCATATATACACGATCATCAAAACTGATTTTACCGTCACCATTTGTATCTTCGAATTTTAAATCACCAGGACGTGCAAAGGGTTGAATAAGCTTACCATTTAGGCTATGCGCCTGTACTTCTGCTTCGGAATTAAATATTCCGGTATTCGGAATCAAATAGTAAGAATATAAGGCTTGTCCTGGCGTGGACCGATATGGAGACAATATACCCCTAACTTCTCCTGGATTTTCAATAAATTCGCTATTAACTCCATTCAGATGTAATACCTCATTACGATTGAAGGCAATATTAGCATTTAAACCAAGTCTCCAATCTCCAAATTGATGATTATATTTTCCGCTAAATTCAAATCCCTTGTTCATCACGTCACCTGTATTAATTGTAGGGCCTCTCTGCATACCTGAGTGTGGATCTGGAAGAATTTCATTGATCATTCCGATGGTCTTTTTCCGATAATAATCTGCTGTAAAACTTAACTGATGAAATAAAGTCATATCCAGACCGATATCCCATGATTCGGAAGTCTCCCAGATGAGATTAGGATTACCTTGTTTGATCATTGCAAAATGGCGTACCAAAATACCTTCCGACCCTAAAGGTGTGACAGTACCGCTATTCAAAGGTAAGTTATATGCGTATTTATCAACAGTTTGAATGTTCCCGATCTGACCCCAAGAAGCGCGTATTTTTAAATCATTAATAAAGTCACTTTTAAAAAATGATTCTGAAGAAATTTTCCAGGCTCCCGAAATTGATGTAAATACATCCGATCGATTATTTATTGGTAAGCGTGAACTGCGATCCTGCCGGATACTTGCTCCTAAATAATACCGTCCTGCATAATTGTAATTAACACGAGCAATAGCAGATGTTAGTGCATCTTCCCAGACATCACTTGTTGGAATTCCTGGTATAGATTGTGCATTCTCGATATATTGATACCAATCGTCTTCCCGTTCAAATCCCATTCCCTGAATGTAGTATTGTTCATACTTTGTTTTCTGAGCAGAGTATACTGCTACAGCGTCAATCTGGTGATCACCAAAACGTTTCGTATAATTCAATTGCTGATCCCAAATCCAACGATCTGTACGAGCTTCTTCTTGCGTCAAATAATTGTTGCCATTTGATCTTCCAATTTCTGGTATTTTGGGATCAAATCTTTTTAAAGAATACCGATTTATATCCAAAACAAAATTAGATTTGAAGGTTAGACCATGCCATAAATCCACTTTGGCAAAAACATTACCATTGAGGTTAAGTGTCGGATTGTTAACTGTTGGACGTAGAAGTAAAGCTACTGGATTATAAGTATCACCATATGCAGATGAAAATTGCGATAAATTAAAGGGAACAGTACCGTGAAATAATCCTTTCTCATCATATACAGGTGCTGCAGGATTCATATAAATTGCATTGATGATCGATCCGCTATAACTGCTAGATGTATTTGTACCTCGAGCGGTAGTATGGTTGACATAAAAATTTTGTCCTAATGTCAATCGATCAAAAAAATCAAATTCGGATTTCAAACGATAAGCAAAACGTTTGTAACCTGTATTCAGCAATAAACCTTCCTTATCGTGATAACCAAATGAAGAATTATACCTGGATCGTTCTGATCCACCAGACACCTGCGCATTTGCATTTAAAATATTCCCCGTTCTGAAGATTTCATTCATCCAATTGGTACGGGTTTCCTGTCCCCAAGGATTTAATGTCGCATTATGACCATCGGCAGGATTCACTCCATCTCTTTTCGCTGCATCATTATAGGCTTGGGCGTATTGTGTCGCGTTCAAAGCAGTCGGTAGATTACTCGCATTTTGCCAACCTCGATACAGATCGACACTTAGTTTGGGCGCTCCAGCTTTACCGCTTTTAGTTGTGATCACGATAACTCCAGATGATGCCTGAGCTCCATAGATAGCTGCAGAAGCTGCATCTTTCAAGATATCCATGCTTTCAATATCATTTGGATTGATAGGTCCGCCATAATAGGGTGCTCCATCGACTACATAAAGTGGCGATTCGGCGTTTAGAGTCCCCATTCCTCTAATCATCACTTTGGGCATTGCCGAAGGATCGCCACCTGCTGACATCACCGTTACTCCTGCAACGTTTCCTTGCATCAGATCTGCCACGTTAGTTAATGGACGAGCAACATTTTCTGCGACATTAGGTAAAGAGCTTACAGCAGTTGTTAAATCTCCCCTTTTTTGCTGACCGTAACCAATGACAACCACCTCATCAAGAGCTGAAAGTTGCTCTTTCAATGTAATCAAAATTGAGTTACTATCACCACTCTTTATACCTTTAAGCTCTTCAAGGTAAGATTCGTACCCAATCATGGAAACCTTTATCTTATACTTCGCATCTTCATTTAATTCTTTAAATACAAATACACCTTTTTGATCTGTCGATATACTCGTGACAACTTGTCCTTTCGTATCTAAAAGTACAACCGTCGCTCCTGTTTTGACAACACCATTATTATCCATAATGGTACCTCTTATTTGCCCATTGGACTGGGCATAAGATTGCAGAGCAACGGAGATCGATAGCATTGTCAATAATGCTCTTAACTTCATCGGGTTTCTTTTCATTTCATTTAGTCTTTTAATTTGTAGGTGGTTTGTACCGCATGAACTAAAATTTAAACGGTATTATTTACTTCTTTTATTGCTTTTTATTTTTAATGATTATACTGTTATTGCTATGGGTATAGGTAAGTTCATTCATCTGACAAATAATGGATAGCATAACATCCAGTGGATAATGTTCTTCAAATTTCCCAGTAAAGGATAGTCCTTCAAGAGATACCTCTTCTAGATTAATGATTACACCCTTTAGTTTTTCAATCTTAGAAAACACCTGTGGAAGTGGCGTCTGATCAAACTGCAGGCCACCCTCTTGTTTATGTTCGTCTGATTTCACGTTGTCCGCTAATTTTAGATTGTTCGCTTTTTCTTGTCGATCAACTAATAAAGCTGTTTTAAAATGATCATCAATCAATAACTGTTGTCCAGGCTTGAGCACCTGATCTTTCATTTCAAATGGACTGCGATTCGTTGATTTCACAACTATTTTTCCAGATATTAACCTAACCGATAATTTACTTTTAGTATAACTATCGACTGTAAATTCAGTACCAAGTGCCGTTGTTGTATAACCGTTGGCGGATACAATAAATGGTCGTTGCGCATCATGGGCAACATTAAATCTCGCTTCTCCAATTAGTGTCAGTTTTCTATCGATGTTTCCATATTCTTTTGTATAATAAATATTACTATTAGGGGATAAAATAATCCGAGATCCATCTTTCATTTTATAGGTAAGCGTATCTGTACTGCTGTTGGCAAGTTCATATATGAGTGGTTCTGGTATTTGTACTGTTGTACTGGGAACAGGCAAATTTGTTTGGACAAAGTGATACCCAAATATTCCCATAGCCAATAAAATGGAAGCGGCAATAGACCAGCCTATTTTTAAACGACGTCGATTAGGTAATGCTTTGATCACTCCCATTTTTTCATGAATACCGAATAACATCTGTTGATACTCTTCTTCTGTTGCCCATTTTTCGTTTTCATGTACTGTTGCAAAATCATTCCGAAGTTCCTCCATTAGAGGGTGTTTGGAATCTTCTAAGTCGGACAATAGTTTATGCTGATCATTTTTAGAAAGTTTTCCTTCCCAAAAACGAGTAATTAAATTAAGAATCTGTTGCTTCATCAATAGTAAATACACAGGAAATTTCCAAAGGGGATGCTTTTGTTGTTAAGAAATTATTAATAAAACATTAATTAAACATGTGGATACATCGCTTAATACTAAAGACATGATCACGTATGAGAAAGATTATATTTGAGCCTTAATGTAAACGCAATACTCTTGCTTTTATACTTATCAAAAAAAGACAAATAATCTTTGGGAGAGATGAATCACCCAACGTATTTAAAAAGAAATAATAATTCGAATTTTACGGAGGTACAAAGGATTATTTTTTTTTGTAAAAAAGCCTTTTGTAAAGTTCTTATGAAGCGGTTTACTATGATTCAGATCGGAATGTTCCGGAGATAAGGCAATAAGGAGTGGATAAAAAAAATTAAAGATTCGCGAGAAGAAAGACGATGAGTAATGATCTTTCTGCATATGCAGGGTATTGCTTAGCGACATATTCTCTAATGGCTTTGTTCGATTGTTTGAGATAATCTGCTACCGATTGTGGGCTAAGTCCTAAAAGATCAGCTACATCTTCTTTTGTGCGCCCCTCATAACGACACAATTTAAATACTTCCCGTTTTCTTTTTGGTAATACGGCAACGGCTTCTTCCAATATTTCCATTTGCTTATTGAAAATTTCTTCTTGAATACTGCTATCTTCCTCTGCATAAATTTCTTCGGGATAATTGGCAATATACGCAACTGATTCTTTCAACTTACTGCGTAAAACATTAAGCGATTTATTATAACTGACAACAAATAACCAGCCTCCAACAGGACGATCAACCTGTATCTTAAATCGATTCTGCCAAAGCGATAAAAAAACATCTTGCAACACTTCGGTCGCTAATTCACGATTATCGATTAATTTTAGAATATTTGCATGTACAGGTTTATGATACCGCACATACAATGCATTGAAAGCCTTTACGTCTCCCCTCGACATTGCTACGATTTCTTCAATTTCTGTTACCGTTTTATTCATGTTAATTGATATGTTTTATCTTCTACATTTGTGGTTTTGTGGTTTGAAAACCACGGGCAAATTTATTTAAAAAACAAACAGCTTAATCCTTTTAGGAGGTTATCAAATTGTTAAGAATATGGGTTGTTTCTGGTAATTAAATAATTGGTTACTTATCGTAAATATACAAAAATGATCTACATTACAAAATAAGATTTATGCAGTTAAATGGATGACTTGAACAAGGGTAATGCTATCATTCTGAAATTATATTTCATCAATATCTGGGAGAATCGAATTGCAATAGGTGTAAGGCAGATGGAGAAAGGGAAATTTACATATACTATGAATACATGGGAATTTAAGTCACTAAAACCTGATTTTGGAAAAACAAGACAGAACTAGGATACAAAAAT
Organism: Sphingobacterium sp. MYb388; assembly: GCF_037479535.1. Taxonomy (NCBI): domain Bacteria; kingdom Pseudomonadati; phylum Bacteroidota; class Sphingobacteriia; order Sphingobacteriales; family Sphingobacteriaceae; genus Sphingobacterium; species Sphingobacterium sp. MYb388. The sequence goes on from NZ_JBBGYV010000004.1 coordinate 288,569, forward strand.
AGCTAATCTGTACAATACAGATTAGCTTTTAAAATCATAACGCTTATAGCAGGTCAAGACCACTACTTGACACTTGCAGCTACAATTTCTGCAACGGAGGGAATACCTGTTTTTTTCCATATAGGTTCACCATTCTTATAAAGAATTAATGTTGGTATGGAAGTTATTTTAAAATCTTTAATTATTTCAGGATTTGCATCTATTTCTACTAAAATTGTTTTGATATTATTTTCCGCCTTGCTGTTGATTGAATCTAATATTGGTATTACTTTTTTACAAGGCGGGCAATAGTTTGATCCGAAGTCAACGAGAACATATTCCTGAGATTTCAATGCTGTTTTAAAATCAGCCAATAAAATTCTATTTTTATTTACAGTTGCTACCTCTACTGGATATCCTGCTCCGATCCAAGCTGAAATACCAGGTGCCAAAACATAGATCTTTGTAAATCCACGTTCTGCGAGTAAATTAGCGATTTTTGTAGATCGCCCGGTTTGGATAGAATAGATAAAGACTGGTTGACTTTTAATTAATCGACCCAATTGCTGTTCATAACCTTTAACGGCAGGATCGATCTGACGAGCTTGTGGTAAATGTGCCTGTTCATATTCTTCAGCACTGCGAGCATCTAAAATCTGAGGCTTATCCTGTTGGCTTATTTTTTCATGAAATAACGCCGCTTTTACGCGAAAATCTTTTTGTTCTCTCTTCTCCTTCTCTATCGGAGATGATTGGTTTTGTCCTTTGCCATCAAACACTGTGATGACCAATAAAATTAGGATTAATGTAATCTGTTTTTTCATTTGTTAAACACGATATAAATGTCGAATTTTCTTAAATTGTTACGAGTTCATTTTTTAGAAAAGATAATTCACTAAAAACGGAAAGCGGGTGCTGCTATTTCTTGTGTCTTACTTTTTCTAAATTCTTTCATAGATACCGGTTCACGATCCTCAAGTTCGGCGAAATCAACAACACCGTTTATTTTAGCCCATTTGAAATATGCTTGAGATAATTGGGATACCACATCATGATTTTGGCTAGCAACATCTTTTATTTCAGTAGGGTCGTTTTCTAAATTATACAATTCCCATTTATAAGAGGGCCAAGTTGAGATCAACTTCCATTTGCCTATTCGAGCCGCGCGATTACCGGCACGTTCCCAGAAAAGTCCTTCAGGTCTGTCAATTTTATTCTTATCATCAAAAATAACAGGCAACAGATTTTTACCTTTTAAATCATTGGTTTTTAAACCCTTGTATGTTTTTGGATATGTCGCTCCTGCTAAAGCGTAGAATGTTGGTGCTAAATCAATAATATGTCCCGTCCCATTTTTAATGGTATTTGCCTTTATTCGATTAGGAAACCAAGCTATAAATGGTGTATTAATACCACCTTCATATGTGTAATCTTTAAATGCTTTATAAGGTGTGTTGGAAGCGTATGACCAGTTTTTACTCTGTGATTCATACGAACCTGTAGTGCCTACAGGCCCTGAGTTTATTCTTGCGCCATGATGCCACTTCACTAAATCTTCAGCTGGAGCTCCATTGTCGGATAAAAAAACAATGAGTGTATTATCCAGTTGATTATTGTCTTTCAATTTCTGGATAAGGTGACCAATACTCTGATCTAAGCGGTCGACCATAGCGGCATATATTTCCATTTTCTTTGCCCACAATTGACGTTGATCAAAAGATAGTCGGTCCCAATCGTAAATATCTTCATCACGTATTGATAATTTGGTATCAGGTGTAATTAAACCTAACTCCTTCTGACGTTTAAATCTTTCTTGACGAATTGCTTCCCAGCCTTTATCGTATTTCCCCTTATATTTTGCAATATCTTGAGGTAGCGCTATTAAAGGCCAGTGTGGAGCTGTATGAGCTAAATAGAGGAAAAAGGGTTTTTTATCATCTTTTACTTGATCCAAAAATGATAAAGCATGTTGATTGATTACATTGGTAGCATAGTTTTCAGGAAGTGGATATCCTTGTTCATCTGTTTCACCTTTAAAACCCGGCGCACCTGAATCAGAACTCTTTTCATCCTTTGGAAATACGAGATCAAAACCACGCTGCCAAGGAAGGCTTGTCCCTTTGCCAGATACATGCCATTTACCGGATGTGATGGTGTTATAACCGTTTTCCTTCAATACTTCAGCAAGGGTTAGTGATTCTTGATTAATATATCCTTGATAAGCAGGTAATCCGAGGTCATTAGAAAAATAGCCTACTCCAGCTTTATGCTGATACTGCCCTGTCAATAAAGACGCACGAGTGGGTGCACAAATAGAATTATTATAGAACTCGCGTAACCGCAATCCTTCTGATGCAAGCCGATCTAAGTTGGGGGTTTCAATCTCACCTCCGTATGCGCCAAGATCTGAATAACCCAAATCATCGGCTAAGATTAGCACGATGTTAGGCTTTTTTTGCTGTGCTACACCAAATGTCGTTAGGCTTGCAGTTAAATATAATATGGAAAATATTTTTTTCATGGTAATGTTTGATTTTAAATGTTAGCGAAATGAGGATTGTCCTTTGATTCGGTCATAATTGACAACGTCGTTTTCTTTTGCCCATTTTCGATACAGTTCTTCAAGCTGTTTTACAACTTGAGGATTCTGAGACGCGACATTATGATTCTCTCCTCTATCTGTATCGATGTCATATAACTCTACATTATTCCCGTTACGATAGGTAGACACCAGTTTCCATTTTCCGAAACGGACAGCTCGATTGCCGGCACGTTCCCAAAATAAAGCTTGATTACGCTCTACCTGTGCCAGATCAGTATTTAACAGTTTTCTAAGGCTGACTCCGGGAAGTGTATTGGTAGCGGTCCCATAATTCGTATTTGGGTACTTTGTTTGGGCATAATCATATAATGTTGGAGCAATATCAATTAGATGTCCAGTTCCTCTTTTAATGGTGTTGGCTTTTACTTCCTTAGGGTACCAAACAATAAAAGGAGCGCCAATACCGCCCTCGTATGGGTTATCCTTGTAACTTCTTAATGGTGAATTTCCCGTTTGTGACCAATTGCTATTTTGCACATCATAAGATCCTGCAGAACCAACAGTACCCGTGTTTCTGCTTGTATAAATACGGACTCGATCACCACCTTGTGCACCATTGTCAGACAAAAATATAATGATTGTATTGTCATCAACTTTTAACTCTTTTAGGGTCTGACGAATCTTACCGATACTTTGATCCACACGATCAATCATACCTGCAAATACTTGTTGTCTTCTTTTCCAGTATTGTTGCTCATCATAGGTTAATTTATTCCATTCTTGCGTTAATGTATCTTTAGCACTTATTTTCTGCTTCGCAGGGAATACGCCTTGTTTAATAGCGTTTTCATATCGTTTTGTGCGTAAACTATCCCAACCAATAGTATAAGTCTCCTGATACTTTTGCGTTTCTTCTTCTGGTGCCTGTAGAGGCCAGTGTGGTGCATTAAAGGCTAGGTATAGAAAGAATGGCTTTTTATCTTGATGTTGCTCTTTCAAAAATCCAATTGCCTGATCGGTAATTTCATCGGTCAGATATCGATCTTTAGGTAAATAGAAGGGTTTATTATTCTTGTACAAAGGCACTGTCGCTTGAGTAGAATCGCTGATTTCATAAAAATTAGACGCACCTCCTACAAAATTGAACGACCGTTCAAATCCTCGTTGTGCTGGCCACTGATCGTAATCGTCCCCAACATGCCATTTGCCTGATATAATAGTGGAATAACCTGCCTTTTTTAAGACTTCTGCCAACGTTGGCGATTCTTTATTCAAGAAACCTTGATATGCAGGAAGTCCAAGGTTTACATTGAAATAACCTAGTCCTGCCTTATGGGCATATTGCCCTGTCAATAAAGATGCTCTTGTTGGAGCACAGATCGAGTTGTTATAAAATTCTTGAAAACGAGTTCCTTGAGATGCCAATTCTGTTAGATTTGGCGTATGGATATCAGATGCACCATATGGTTCAATATCTGAAAAACCGAGATCATCGACCAAGATCAAGATCACATTTGGACGTTTGTCCTGGGACCATCCAGCGAGGCTGCTTAAAGTCATTAAGAGCGTCAATAAATAATAGTTTCTTTTCATTATGTGAAATTTTTAATGAATGTGAATTGATTTTAATTATTAACCCAATCTGGATGCTGTTTAAGATTTGGATTTAAATTCAGTTCGCGTTGAGGCGTGGGAAAATGAATATGTCTTGGAGCCGCATTTGTTTTACCTGCGGCCTTTAGTTTTGCAACATAATAGGTTGCCCCTCTGCGCGCTAAGTCAAACCACCTTTGATATTCAAAAGTTAACTCCTTCCTTCTCTCTTCAAATACTGCTTCTCTAAAATCATCTTTACTTAAATTTTTTTCGATATCACCTGTTGCTGCACGGACTCTAACTTTATTTAGAAAAGTCTGTGCTAGTGAACTTGATCCATTGAGTTCATTTTCAGCTTCTGCCAATATGAGCAATACTTCAGCATAACGAATAATAGGTAAATTTTTAGAAGATTGACTTTGGTTGCCTACTACACTCTCATCATAATATTTATTAAATTGAGGTTTTGCAAGTGCATAATACTTACCATCGACCGGAGAAATCATCCCTGTAGTAAATGTGATATTTAAACGTTTATCCTGTTTAGAAAAAGTACCATATAAACCACCTTCAGCATGCCAAGCATCCGCATAGTCACCATTAATACCCGGAATATCCGCAGGTGCAGATCTACTTGCAAGCGAATTTCCCTGATATCCGCTGTTCCCTTTGAATTGTGCAGAGAAAATATGTTCAATACCGTTTTTCTTATCGATATTGAATACATCCGTAAATTCGGGAAACAAATCATATCCCTCTTTATCAATTACATCCTGTGCTTTTAATTTTGCATTTGACCAATCTTGTTGTGTTAAATATACCTTTGCCAGTATACTTTTGGCAGCTCCTGATGAAGCTCTTCCTTTATCGTTGTCACCGTAAGATTTATAATTGGGTAGATTTTCTGCATCTTTAAGATCTGCAATAATTTGGTTATAGACTTCTTTTTCAGAAGCCTTGGTCACATAAAGCTCTTCCGTGCTAAGTGATGTTACAGGTTTTAGAACTAAAGGAACGGGACCAAACCAACGAACTAAATTAAAATAATGCAGTGCTCTTAAAAACTTGGCTTCATTAATTAAACGCTTACGGATTGCGTCATTAATCTTTTCAGGTGATATCAAAGCGATGTATTCAATATTTTGATTTGAAGCATTTATAGCGTCGTAACTTTGTTTCCACAATTGTTCCATACGGTCATTCGATGCATCGTGTGTCAAGTTACTGATCGCACGTACATGTGCATTCCGCGCTCTTGGTCCGGCTTCATAATCATCAGTCGCCATTTCTACTCCAATTTGAAAAAGACTATTATAGATGGACTGTCCGCTTTCATATAGTTTGCGATATGTTCCGTTAACAGCAGAAACAGCTTGATTTTCATTCAGATAAAATTGCTCAGAAACCAGTAGACTTTCCGGTTTCTCATCTAATTTTGAGCATGATACGATTCCAATCAATAATGTGGATGCGAATAATATATTTGTAATTTTCATGTGCCTCTGGATTAAAATGTTAAAGAAAGACCTACTGTGAGGGAGCGTGAAGCTGGATAAATTCCAGAATCTGTCCCTATCTGTACGTTACTACCTGATGTCACTTCAGGATCAAAACCTTTGTACTTACTCCAGGTAAGTAAATTTTGTCCAGATAGGTATACATTCAAATTGGATATTCGAGTAGCATTTAATACATGTTTAGGAATGGTATAGCCAAATTGAAAAGACTTTAATCTGACAAATGAACCATTCTCAACAAACTGATCTGAAAAAATTGGAGCAGGATCTAATTTCGCTCTAGGATAGCTTTGACTGGTATTTGTTTCAGTCCATCTGTCTAAAGCATCTGTTGATGCATTTTGTTGTCCCGTAAACATTTCCAAGTTTTGACGATTGATATTAAGTAACTCATTGCCAACTGTTCCTTGTATTAAAAAAGTAAGATCAAAGCCGCGATAAGAAAGCGTATTGGTTAGTCCAAAAATAAAATCTGGTTGTGCATTTCCAATGATGCCACGGTCATTTGCTGTTGTAAATTTACCGTCACCGTCGATATCTTTGTAAAGACGATCCCCAGCTTTTGGTATGGCATTTCCAGTAAATAAACCTTTAGTTGATTCCTCTCCTTTTTGTAAAATTCCATCGATCTGTGTGCCATAAAAAGTTCCGAGAGGTTCACCAACTTTAATGATATAATTTCCAGAAATATAAGATTGTGCTCCTGTACCGATGGTTAATACTTGATTTCGATTGAATGAAAAGTTCACATCTGTATTCCACACAAATTTTCCATTTAGGTTCCTGGTTTTCAAGCCAAATTCAAATCCTTTGTTGGAAACTGAACCAAAATTCTGTAAAGAAGATGCATAACCTGATGTCCATGGAATTTCAACATTAAGTAATAAATCGGTGGTTTTTTTGTAGTAGTAGTCTAAGGTAAACTGTAGTTTACTGTTAAATAGCGCAATATCAAATCCTCCATCATACTGATAGGTCGTTTCCCAACCTAAATTTTTATTTGGTATACGTTGCGAAGCAAAACCGGTTACTATTTTATTGCCAAATAAATAATTTAAGTTATATAATGTCGAAAGCGACTGATACTGACCGATCTCCTGGTTGCCCGTAGTTCCAAAACTAGCTCGGATTTTTAAATCATTGACCGCACTGAACGTTTCTTTAAAAAAGCTTTCGTTGCTAGCTCTCCATGAAAAAGCTAATGAAGGAAAATTTCCCCATTTATTATCAGCTCCAAATCTAGAGCTACCGTCGCGCCTGATACTGGCTGATAAATAATATTTATTGGCATAATTATAATTTACACGAGCCAGATAAGAATGCAGTATCCAAGAATAAGCATCGGAATTTGGACGGACAAGGGTTGATCCACTTTGCAGACTGTTATACAAAAGATCATCCGTTACGAAATTTTCAGCTCCCGCGTTGAAGGTCTCATTCTTCGCTTCCTGTTGCGTAAATCCAACTAAAGCATTTAAATGATGATCTTGAAAAGAAGTGGTATAGTTTAACGTATTTTCATTCAGCCATGAATATGAATCTAGATTACCTAAATTTGCTTTTCCATTGTTACCTGCCCCCTCGTAGATGTAAGAAGGCAAATAAAATTTATCGATCCTATTGTTTAAATCTACACCTAATAGCACTTTCGCTTGAAGCCCTTCTATAATATCATATTGAGCAAATGAAGTTCCCAAAATGCGTAATGCGTTTGATGTATTGGTGGTTTCTTTTAATGTTGCAATAGGATTTGCAAAAATGTTTTCAAACGGATTTCTTAATGTGTAAGATCCATCGGCATCATATATGGTTGCGGTTGGAGGCATTATCAATAATGCATTGACAATTCCTGATGGTGCAATTTGAGATGTTGTTCTGTTAATTGAAAAATTAGCGCCAACATTTAAGCGCTTAAAAGGATTAGCATTGATATTGGAACGGAAACCTAAACGCTTAAAATCTGTATTTTTAATTACTCCATCTTGGTCAAAATAATTGGCTCCAATAAAATATTGCACCTGTTCAGCTCCACCTGATAAAGATAATTGATGATTCGTTATCTGTGCATTTTGGAAAGCTTCTTTTTGCCAATTTGTTCCTGAACCTAATTGATCGATTTTGTCTTGTGTGAGGTACTGAAATTTTCCTAGATTGGGATAGGCATCATATAAGGCCTCATTGCGAAGAATAGCAAAATCTGGAGCTGTTAGGACATCTATTTTTTTTAACACCTGCTGTTGTCCTATACTACCATCATAGCTCAGTTGTACACGACCTGCTTTACCTTTCTTAGTTGTCACCAATATTACACCGTTAGCACCACGAGAACCGTAGATTGCTGTTGCAGCAGCATCTTTTAAAACTTCAATACTTTCGACATCACTTGGATTGATGCTCGACATGGGATTGACAGGAGTTCCACTACCTACTCCAGTACTCTCTGTTTGATTATATATGGGAAAACCATCAATAACATATAAGGGTTCATTTCCCCCCTGAATAGATGCGCCTCCACGAATACGGATACTGACACCACCGCCCGGCTGCCCAGAAGTTTGCGTAACCTGCACCCCTGATATACCACCTTTCAAAGTCTGATCTAGCGATGATACATTCTGTTTCAATAAAGACTCATTTAAGGAAGCAACTGATCCCGTCAAATCGCGGCGTTTCTGCGTACCATAGCCTACCACTACGACTTCATCAAGATCTTCCGTAGTAGGGCTTAATTCAATTACAGTAGGTGATGTATTGATAACAATCTTTTTCTTTTCATACCCGACAAAAGATACAATCAGCGTAAAAGGGAGTTTTTGACCTGTGACAAATTGAAACCGCCCATTTCCATCTGTTTTTACACTATGTGTTACTGCTTCCAATTGCACAGTGACACCTTCAATGGGTTCTTTACTGGAAGCATCGATAACTGTACCAACTAAGGAGGCATTTATTATCGGTTTAGGTTCTATTTGAGCATACAGCGAATTCAGGCTGTGTATTAAGAACAAAATAAGTATAGAATACCGAAGTACTCCTAATTTTTTCATAGTTTTACGGTGTTTAATAGTGAATACTTACAAGTGCCAACGCCAATTGAAGACTTGTGGTTCATTATATCCAAACTTGGGGGAGCATTAAAGCTTCCCCTATTTTTTTAAAGAAGATTTTTTGAAATTAGATGCACATTCGCATCCAGCAGGAAGGTAAATTAAAGGAAACATAATCAGTCACGGAGACTGCTCTTGTAGATGGGTTAGTAAGGTTGTTTTTCATAAACTTTGTTAAATAATGAATATTAATTTCGGTTTCGTTTGCCAACGCCAATTGAGTAACGATAAGGCAAATATAAAAATAAATTTAATAAAGTCTACTAACTAAGTAGATTTAATGTAATTATTTTTAAAACCTGAACTAAAGCACCATATAGCATCGTTTATTAATCATATTATCTGTCAAACAAATTTTTATATTGGCAACAATACCAATGCATTAACATCAAAAAAGGAAATGAAAAATCGGATAAAGCTAATCTGTAGCTATTATCCGATTCAGTTATTAAATTTTCACTAAAAATACAGGGGTACTACTATTTTTTTTATTGGTGCATGAACATGTACCATTTAGTTTGCATGATTTTTTAACCATTCTAAGCGTCTTTGATCAGCAAGATGTTTCACTTCGAAATGCTCAAATGTTGCATTAAAACCATTACCATCAGGACATGCCGCCATTAAGCCCACCATAACAGGTGTATTATCTTGTAAATAGGCATTACGCATTAAAGTATAATTTTTATCATCAAAAGAGTAAAATATCTCTACAGCATCCAACCTCCTTACAGCTTTTATCCATACGTATGGAATGGCTTTTTCTAGACTGATGATACTCCAATCACTGGTGCGGTGTGTCACGACAGTACTTAAATTGTATTTTCCATCAACAAACTCGATTCCTGCTTTAATATAATTTTCTTTATCAATACGAAGCATCAATCCCATCTGATCAAATCTCGCTTTATAGTCAGCAGAAATTTTTACTTTTGTCTCAAACTCACCACCATAAGTTCCATAATAAAATGGAGCATCGTCAACAGTAAATCCATAATGCGATATACGCCAATAATCACTCTGGGGTGTTACGAACATACTCAGCGTTTGGTCTTTTACCTCCCACTTTGCCGGTTCATTAAACCACTGCATTTTCGTTAGATTTTGTGCCATTGTCAACTGTTGGCAAAGGACAGTCATCATAAGTAGTATTAATTTCTTCATCTCTGTATTCAAATAATCTTATAATTTTTTACTTTAGCAAAGGTATACGAGTGTTTAAAGATTATCAATACTGATAAATAACCATTTTTTAAGATATGAATAACATTGCAGGAGTTCTTAACGAAAAGCTTTTAGAGCAAGTATTTGAGCAAGAGCCAAATCCTCACAAACTGCTTCAGCAATGTCAATATATTGCACAATTTTATGCTCATATTGAAAATGCGATAGCGGTTTTGAGTGATCTTAAAAATGACAAAAGCTATATCTACAACGGGGGGCTTGCCCAAACACTAGGATTATCAGATCATGATTCAGAGATTGATTCCATATGGGAAGATGCAATTTTCAAGCTTATTCACCCTGATGATCTACTACGGAAGCATATCCTTGAATTGCAATATTTTCATTTTATAAAACATATACCTCTTACTGACCGTCACAATTTTCATGTCATTAGTAAGATCAGGATGTACAATCAGGAAGGTCAGTATATATGGATATCCCATCGCATGTATTATGTTCAGAATTCACCTAATGGCAGTATTTGGTTAGCCCTATGTTTATACAATTTTGCTCATTTGTCCGATAACACAGAGTCTTACGAGGGCTTTATTGTGAACAGTGTTACAGGGCAAATTATTCAACCTGAAAAACAGGAAAATAGCAATTTATTATCCAAGCGAGAGATAGAAATTCTTAGTTTAATAAAAATTGGCAGACGCAGTAAAGAAATTGCTGATGACCTCTCCATCAGTATTAATACTGTCAATCGACACCGACAAAATATTCTTGAAAAACTTCGAGTTACGAATTCAATTGAAGCATGCCGGATCGCATCTTCTTTAAACTTGTTTAAATAGTTGATATAGATCACCTATTTTCCCAATCGATATAATTTAAAATCGGCGTCAAATTATTTCTTGACGCCGATTTTAAATAAGATTGCTATAATAATAAATCCTAATCCAGTTAATATGGGGGGTAATAGATTTCCTCTAATTCCAAAGTAAATCATCAATAAAGCGACTATAATGAGCAGTATAAGTAGTATGGTCTTCATATTTATGTATTGAGCAACACAGTGTGTTATCATAAAGCTACTTAAAAAATAATTAGACAGATCCTTTATTTTTTAAACATCCGTAATTTATACCATTATAAATAATATTCTTACCATTAGTACCAAAATCTCAATTATTTACTGACCTCATTCAATAATGCTAAATCTTCCTGATCTAAAGTGATTTTAGGAGCATCAAATAGCGTTTTCAATTGATTATTACTCGTTGCGCTTACTATTGGTGCTGTAATTAATGGATTGGCCAGTAGCCACGCTAAGGCTATTGTTGCTGGTTGTGTATGATATTTCAATGCGATTTTATCAAGAGCTGACAGCACATTTAATCCCTCAGCATTTAAATATTTCCGCACTCCTTCACCACGCGCACTCTTGTTAAGATCTGATTCATTTCTATATTTTCCTGTTAGAAATCCGGCGGCTAATGACCAGTATGAAAAAGTACTTAAATCATATTTTTCAACTAAAGGTGCGTAATCCTTTTCAAAAGTAGTGCGTTCCATCAAATTATAATGTGGTTGAAGCGCTACATATTTCGGAAAATTGTTCTTCTCAGCAACATCAAAAGATTCTATCAATCGCTTAGGGGATAGATTAGAAGCTGCAATATAACGAACTTTACCAGCCTTAATAATTTCGTCATACGCAGATAATGTTTCCTCAATTGGAGTTATTTGATCATCAAAATGCGTATAATACAGATCGATATGGTCTGTACCTAAACGCTGTAAAGATTCATCAACGGATTTCAAGATATGTTTTTTACTGATATCAACAGGATGTTCTTTTGTTTCAGATCCCACTTTTGTTGCAATGACAATATTTTCTCTGTTATTACGTAGCGTCATCCATTTTCCAATGATAGTCTCAGACTGGCCTCCTACTCCATTCACCCACCAAGAATATGTATCTGCAGTATCCACAAAATTAAAACCTTCATCTACAAACGCGTCTAAAATATCAAATGATTCTTTTTCATCTAAGGTCCATCCAAAAACATTACCTCCAAAATTGATCGGAGCAATTTCTAAATCTGTATTTTTAATTGTTACTTTTTTCATGTTTATTCAAATAAATATTTCAGTAAAAATAACTTATTCACATTTTAATAAATTCATCAGTTTGTCAAGATGTTGACTCTTTAGTTCTAATAAAGTTATAATATCTTAGAACAAAAAGAGTAATATTATAGAAATGTATGTCTAATAGAAAAAGCCATATCTAACGATATGGCCTGATATAAAACCTATATTTTTCAGTGAAATTTTCTATTTATATGAGGTGACGGAGTCCGTTATTTTCCAAGTCCCCTTATCATTGATTAAAGTTACGATGTCAATCTTGGTAAAGCTATCGAATTGCATGATCACTTTGGCAATAGCGTAGTCTTTGGAGGTTTCTAAAATCTGTGTAGTAGTCTTACAGTTTAATCGCTCTCCTTTTTGCTTTTTAAAGAAGTTAATAAGTTCTGATCGACTATTTGTTTTTGCATGTGTCCCTTGGACTTTCTGATTAAAATCGCTTGCAAACAACTGCTCTAATCCTATTGATTGTCCTTCGGTAATGATTTCTATATATTGACCAATTGCTAAGTTAGCTGTAGAAAGATTAACCATACTTTTTTCTGGTTTATCTGCCGCCATAGTAATGCTACCTAAAGTTACTAATGCTACCGCTGCGAATGTTTTTACTAACGTTGTCATCATGTTTTATTTTTTAGTACTCGTTTGTTGTGCTTTAAATGAGTAGATTTTTGGATAATTTTTCCCTTAATAATTTCCTTTAACTTTCTGATTCAAAATTAAGACAAACAACGTATATTGTTTATTACATTTAGATTAACAATATATTAAACTCGCTAAAAAACAGTATACTGAAGGTGAATAGACAATCCATCATTATTAAAGTAAATGACGTCGCGTGAATGCATGTTATAAATTACGGCCCTGTTAAATGTATATGAATAGATATTTTAAGCGGTTCGAGGGAAAAATAAATAGATAAAAAAAGAGAGTAAGTTCATCTTTAAAATATCTTACTCTCTCTGAGATTGTCTATAATAATTTTAACACATCGCCTATTTAATGATAACACTTATATAAATAACTTTATCATGTACGGATGATCTTATGTATAAATTTCCATCCTGATAATTCGAAAATGATTATAAAATAAAGAACTACCTAACAACATGTTATTTAATTGACTTCTGATCTTTTTTCTCTAACAATGCGATATACTTAGCATAACCTTTCGTAGCCATTTCATCTTTAGGAATAAATTTGATAGATGCACTATTGATACAATATCTTAAACCTCCTTTATCTGCTGGACCATCATTAAAAATATGTCCTAAATGTGCATCGCCTGTCTTACTGCGCACCTCAGTACGTTCCATTCCGTATGAATTATCCGATAGTTCCTTCACTATTTTCTCACTAATCGGTTTTGAAAAACTTGGCCATCCACAATCCGACTCAAACTTATCTGAAGATATAAACAATGGTTCGCCTGTAGTCACATCAACATAGATCCCTTCTCTAAATTCATTCCAGTACTCATTATCAAAAGCTCTTTCGGTAGCGTTTTTTTGCGTTACATTGTACTGTATATCCGTAAGTTCTTTTTTTAGGGTTTCTTTATCCTTTTTTTTATATTCCCCCACTTTGACAGGATTTGCCTTCTTTGCTAATTCAAATAAATCTGCCCCTATATGACAATAGCCTCCAGGATTCTTGTCCAAATAATCTTGATGATATATTTCTGCATCATAAAAACTCTTTACAGGTCCAAATTCTACCACTATTTTCTTTTGCGGATAAGCCCTTCCTAATTCCTCAATTTTTTGATGTACTAAACTTTCATCTTCTTTATTGGAGAAAAAAATACCTGTCCGGTATTGGGTTCCTATATCATTCCCTTGTTGATTTAAAAGTGTTGGATCGATCGTTTTGAAAAACAAGTCAATTAACAGTTCTAAATCAATTTCTTCGGGGTCATAGACAACTTTAACGGTCTCTGCAGCTCCTGTTACACCTTTAGAAACTGCCTCATAAGTTGGTTTTACAACTGTTCCATTCGCATATCCTACTTCTGTAGCAGTAACACCTCTTACTTGTTTAAAAAAATGCTCTGTACCCCAAAAGCATCCTCCTGCAAAATAAATTTCTTTTGTTTTACGATTCATGTCGGTTGGTATTTTATTTAGTGGCTCTATTGTCTTTTTCTTTAAAGCAAGACCCATTGCCATCAATGTGACAACTCCAATAGAACATATCAATATTATTAATGTATTTTTCATTGTTTTATGTTTTAAACTGTCTTATAACTTACCAAATGCATACCAAATCCTAGATACATCAGATCTTTAAGTATAAAAAAATCTGTATAGGGTACGCCATCTATAATCTTCCACATATTTGGTGTGGTGAATAAGTAACTCAATGTCATCAGGAATATGACGCACATTGCAAATCCTGCATATTTTTTCAGTTCGTCAAATTTTAATGTCAGAATCAGTAAAATTGCTACCAAAATTTCCACTACACCAACTATATTCGATACGGTTTGCACACTCAATATGGTATACATCCAAGCCGATAGTGGATGATTTTCTATCAGTGGTTTAATCGCATTTGCCTCCGTAGGTGTAAACTTAAATATTCCTATCCAAAGTAAAATAAGAACTGCTCCTCCAAACGAAATATAGTAACCTAACGAAGACCCTATATTTGGATCATTATTTTTGTTTTTTGCATGCATTTTGATTGATTTTAAAGTTCAGTGATGTTTCTTTACATCAATAGTCGCTGATACTTTCAAATCCTGACAAAAAAGATTAAGTTTTAATTTTACTTTTTATTTTACTTTTAAACTCCTGTATATCATTTTCATGAATAACCTGATTATGCCCTTTATTCAGATTGTTGCGCAAAAGTGTATCCATAAAAATAAACTTTCTCTCATAAGCGCGGCACCATTTACAAATAGAAAGATGTCCCTTTAATCTTAGTCTTTGAATTAATGATAATTCGTCAGCATTTTGCAGTTCAATTAACAAAGTCGTCTCAGAACAAGAGAGCAGTAAAAAGTGTATGGTTCTTTTTAACATAGTAATGTTTTAATTTTGAGTATTAAACCAATTATTTTCCAAACAGGCCCGTAATTGTAAACGACTTCTCTGAAGTATTTTCCAAAGGTTAGTCGTTGTAATTCCGGTTTCCTGACAAACTATAGCTGCCTTTTTTTCTTCGAGATAATAAAGCTTTACAGGGATTTTCCACTTTAAAGGAAGACCTTCTAAACACTCCTCCAAAGCAATATGGAACTCTTTGTCATCCAGCAGATTTTGTTCTTCGTTCCACTCATATAGTATATCATCACTTTTCCATGATCCTGATTCATCAAAAAAATAATCCAAACTGATCTGATCGTTATGACGGTACTTTTTACGATAGAAATCAGCAACTTTATTCTTTAAGATACGCATGAGCCAAGTTAAGGGACTACTATTACCCTTGAAGTTAGTATATGACTCAAAGGCATTTATAAAAACATCTTGTACCAAATCCTCGGCATCTTCTTTATCAGACACTAAATACATTGCTCTTTTTAATAAGGGCACACTGTATTGGTCAATCCACCTATTAATTGTCTCTATCTTTTCATTCATGCTGCAATTCAAATATACTGGTTTATAAAGTTAAAGAATAAACTTCTGACTTCTATCAACATTAACCGGACGATGTAAGCAGATTGGGTAGGTTAATGCTAGATAAAAGGATGTTTAAATATACTTTTCATTTTAGTTCAGACAATTTATCTTGTTAGAAAAAAGATATAGAACGAATTGATTATCAACAAATAATATATTATATTTACAGATAGGACTAACCTAACATTAAAAAAAAGATCTAATATATTGAAACTTATGCTAATTAAAAAGAATGAGAAATCGTGTATAGCGTTTTTTTCCTTTCAGCTTATTATTGTGTTAATACTGCTAATATCTACTGTCTCACCCATTTTTGCGAAAAAGAAACCTAGTAAGGTTATAGTCGCCTATGTAACTTCCTGGACATCAGATATACCCGATCCAACACAGATTACACATATTAATTACGCATTTGGTCATGTTAATGATGCTTTTAATGGTATTCGTATCGATAATGAAACACGGTTACAATCGATTGTCGATCTGAAGAAAAAATATGCTCATCTTAAGGTATTATTGTCGATCGGTGGTTGGGGAAGTGGCCGATTTAGTGAGATGGCCTCAGATAACACTAAAAGAGAGCAATTTGCCAAAGATTGCGCTCGAGCTGTCAAACAATTTCATTTAGATGGTATTGATATTGACTGGGAATACCCTACTAGTTCGGCCGCAGGTATATCTTCCCATATTAATGATACCCATAATTTTAGTTTATTGATGAAAGCGATTAGAAAAGCTATTGGCACTAAAAAATTGCTAACTATGGCTTCTGTGGCAAGTGGTAAATATGTGGCGTTCGATATAGTTGCACCTTATCTAAATTTTGTCAATATCATGACCTACGATTCCGGTAATCCTCCTTACCACCATGCGAGCCTATACCGATCAGCATTGTCTGGTAATACAACATGTGAAGAAGCAGTAGCAGCACATATTACCGCGGGGATGCCTGCTCACAAATTTGTTTTAGGAATACCCTTTTATGGAAGAGGAAATAAGGAAGAAGTTAAAAGTTTTATCGATTACAAAGACTTATTAAAGCTACAAGGATTGGAAAAAAAATGGGATGATGTTGCAAAAGCGAATTACATGGTCAATCAACAAGGAGAATTTGTTTTGTCCTATGAAAGCCCCGAATCCATCAGGCTCAAGTGCGATTTTATAAGAGCAAAAGGTTTATTAGGAGCTATGTATTGGGAATATGCTGGTGATACAGAAGATGGAATACTTCGAAGTACAGTTTATTCAGGAATATTCGAGTAATCAACAATTGAACATAAGTACAGGAATAACCTTATTGTGAAAGAATGGAAAAGCAAAGTTTATTTTATCATAAGCGGAATCCAGCAATTGATATGATGCGGGCACTGACCATGTTGATTATGATCTTTGTTAATGATTTTTGGAAAATTCATGACGTTCCCCATTATCTTGAGCATGCTGCTTATGGAGAAGATTTTATGGGGCTAGCAGATGTTATATTTCCATGCTTTCTTTTCTCTGTCGGTTTATCCATACCTTATGCAATCGAGATACGGTATACTAAAGGATATGAATCGCTATCGACAATAAAACATATTTTGTCCCGTACATTTGCACTTTTGATTACTGGAGTTTTTATCGGAAATTCCGAAGCTGGGCTAGCGGCAGACACTCCTTATTCAATCGCTATCTATTGGGTACTGATGATCCTAGCTTTTGTTGCCATCTGGAACGACTATTCAAAGGTTACGAATCATCGAATACAAGGCCTGATCCCCATCTTCAAAATAATAGGTGTACTCATACTTCTCTATTTAGCAATTAGCTTTAGAGGAGCAAATGGATCTGTATTTTCTTCGAATTGGGGTATTCTTGGGATGATTAGTTTTTCTTATTTCTTTTGTGCGACTGTTTATTTACTATTTTCTGATCGACAGAAATACCTATTTTACAGTGCTGTCATCCTTATTTTGATCGCAATTCTTAAAACGCCATTAAAAGCAGAGTTTGGTGGAACTTCAATCTTAAATCTACCAAAAGGTAATTTTATTGACGGATTCATTGCACTATTTCATATCGGCAATGGCGTATTAACAGCTTTCACCATGGGTGGTGTAATACTCAGTATGTCACTTGCTAAAATGGAAAAATTATCTAAAAGCATGCAATGGTTCTATATCATTTTATCTGGGTTGATCAGTTTAGCGATGGGATATTTCTGTCATCAATATTGGATTGTAAATAAAATCTCGGCGACATTACCTTGGTTATTTTATGTCTTATGTATTTCTCTCTTGACATATACTTTAATGGATATCTTAACCTATTATAACTTGACAGGATGGTTTAAATGGATCAAACCAGCTGGTACAAGTACACTTACTACTTATTGTATACCTTATTTGTATTATGCAGCCTCTAGTTTAACCTTAATTACATTACCCGATCAATTAACCTCTGGGTTGCCAGGTCTTCTTAATTGCTTTCTTTTTGCTATTTTAGTAATCTGGACAGCTGGCCTTTTTGAAAAAATGAATATAAAACTACGGCTATAAAACATAGAAAATATGATTATGTTGTGTTCTAAATAAGCTTTGATACCAGCACCATAGCTGACTTAAATATTTACCTTATATCTATAATGAGAAATTCGATTCGAGCTGTACTTCTTTTTTTCGCGGTATTTACAACATGTAACTTAACTGCCCAAGTGCATAACAGGTCAAAGTCTTTAACAGTAGTGAGATTGAAAACGGATATAGCTGATCCTAAAGATATCCCTCTTTTTTTTAATAAAGCGGCTATTACCTATCAAGCTATTGATCAGGTGAATTGGGCTACATATCCCTATAAACCGCGGGTTAGTTTTGCTATTGCATATACCGATAAGGCCTTATTAATTCATTACCTAGTGGAGGAGAAACATGTACGGGCTGTTACTAATCATGATAACGGGAAAGTATTTCAAGATGCATGTGTTGAATTTTTTGTCCAACCTCAGGCCTCTGATTTAACCTATTATAATTTTGAATTCAACTGTATCGGAAAGTTATTATTGCAGGCAGGTAAGCCTGGAAAACGTGCATTGGCCACAGAACCTATATTAAACAGTATCAAGCGATGGTCATCTTTAGGTAGCGATCCTATCAATATTCAAAATCAAACAACCTCTTGGCAACTAGCTGTCATCATACCATTAACTGCTTTCTATTTAAATCCAATGGATTCATTTGCTAATCAAAAGTTTAAAGGGAACTTTTATAAATGCGGTGATAAATTGGAACAGCCTCATTATTTATCTTGGTCTCCTATTCATTTACCGCATCCACAGTTTCATGCTATAGATTTTTTTGGAAATATAAACTTTCAATAAAGATGAGTTAGATCTTTCGTATTATGTCTCTCATCCTATTTTCTTAGCAAGAACTTTATAAAACCTAATTCTGATGTAGTTTTCAGGTTTAAGCACTGATATGATCAAATTTTCTTAGCCTGTAATATTTGATTAATTATTTTGCGAATGCAATTTTAATTCTATTTTATTTGTGGTCTTATGAGCTGATTTCAATAGTATCCATAGACATAATAATCCAATGGAAACGGCTGTTACTAGAAAAAAGAATGAAACGATGGTACTCAGCTTTAGAGGGTTCAAAATATGTAACATCATTAAATTAAAAAAAATAAGCACAAGCATAATGATCTTGCCCAAACGTTCTTGCTTCAGATATTTTATCCGATAACTGACTTTATAACTCGCTATTGAAGAATGGAGTAATTTATCTGAAAACTCAGAAGAAGAAACATCCATTAATTCTCGGTTGAGCAAGTTAGCTAATGGATCATTTTCTTTTAATATTCTATCTTTCATAATATATCCTTTAATTCGTCATTAAGTAAGCCCTTAAGAGCTTTTTCTAACTTTTTTCTTGCACGTAGCAGTTTCATTTTAATTGCTGATTTTCCAAGGTCAAGTATTTCTGAGATCTCGGAAATACTTTTTTCGCCCAGATAGTGAAGAGTGATTACAATCCTCTCCTCTTCTCCAAGCTGGTTGAGGGCCAAATTGATGTACTTCTGTCGATCAGCAACTACTAAATTATTAAATTCTTTTTTTTCATCCGATATATAAGCAGTTGCATCTGAGTTTTCATTAAGCTCCTGTGTGTCATTACGTTGATTTCTTTTTTTAGTTAATGCAGTGTAATACACAATTTTATAAAGCCATGTTGAAAATTTTGCCGCGTTACGAAAATGTGCTAATCCACTGAAGGCCTTCATAAAGGCATCCTGCACTACTTCTTCAGCATTTTCACTATTACCACAAATTTTAAGAGCAAGTGTATATGCTAAGTTTCTATACGTAGCCACAAGATATTCAAACCCTTCTCTTTCACCCTGAATCGCCTTTTGCAAATAATAATCTTCTTTCTTACGGGGTTGTCCAAACAGCATACTTGTGGCTAGATTAATTTTCTTATACTAATGCTTAGACTCGTTTAAAAAAAATTGGTCACATTGGTGACCAATGATAAAAATTTTCAGTCTCATTAAGAAATAAACAATAAATAATTTGACATGCAAAGCACATCAGCAGCACTATTTATATCTATTTCTCTCGTTGTATTTGGAATCAGTTATTACTATTTCACCACTAGACACAAAGAGCGAATGGAAATTCTGGAAAGAGGATTGAAACCGGATTACTTCAAAGGTCAATCAGATTTCAGACCACTATTATTAGTAATAGGTATTATCAGTATTGGAATTTCATTGGGAATTGTTAGTGGCACTATGTTAAGTGTACTATTCCCTCTACAAAAACTGACATTGATGATGACATGTATTTTTCTTGGATTGGGTGTAGCTCTAATTACCTCTTTCTATTTACTCAAAAAGAAATAAGCAGAAGGATTAGCACAATTACTCATATCAATCTAATTTAATATTTACCTAAATTTTTTAAAATGAAACTATCATTTATGGCATTGCTATGCCTTGGATTTTCCATTCTTTCACCTAGCATAAGTATTGCGCAACAAAATGTTATCTTATTTGACTCAATCGTCAAAAGTGAGCTTCCTAATAATGCACCTGGCACTGTTATATGCCTCACAAAAGGTAATCAAATTCTTTACAAGAATACATCCGGAAAAGCTAATATAGAACTGGATATTGACATGGGATTAGACCATGTATTTCGCTTAGGTTCAATTTCCAAACAGTTTACAGCCTGTGCGATCTTAAAGCTTCTAGAACAAGGTAAATTATCGCTCCAAGATGATATTCGAAAATACATTCCGGAATTTCCGACGAAAAATAAAATAATCTCTATTGAGGCTCTTCTTACGCACACTGCTGGAATAAAAAATTATACAGGTCTGAGTAGCTTTACTGAAGAATTAAAAAGGAAAGATTTAACGCCAACAGCACTAATTAATCTTTTTAAGGATGAGCCCCTTGAATACGAACCAGGAACCAATTATAAGTATTCTAATTCTGGTTATGTATTATTGGGCAATATCATTGAAAAAATTACGGGTCAATCTTATGCAACATATATTGAAGAGAATATTTTTAAACCATTAGGAATGGTACACTCTTACTTCGACGATCCTGTTAAAATTATTAAAGGGCGGGTATCTGGCTATTCACAAAGAAATGGAAGTTATCAAAATACGAATTTCTTAAGCATGACATTGCCGTATGCAGCAGGATCATTAGCTTCCACTCCCAGAGATATACAAATTTGGTATAAAGCGCTGTCTAATGGCTTACTTCTGAAACCTGAAACGATTAAAAAAGCCTTTACGTCTTTTAAACTAACGAATGGAAGGTTAACTGGATATGGGTACGGTTGGGAAATCGGTAATGTACAAGGAACTCTCAGTGTTAAGCATGTGGGAGTAATCAATGGCTTTTATACTTATGTCGCTTATTTACCAGAAGAGCAAATAGCCATATCTATATTTAGAAATAGTGATAGCCCAGTAGATCTAGATCTACTGGGGTCAAAAATGCTCGCTATAAGTTTAGGAAAACCATATACAGCTCATGAAGTTATTTTAACAGCTAAGCAATTAGCTACTTATCAAGGAGTTTATAAACTCGATAATGACACAAAATACATTATCCGATTAGAAGATGGTTGTCTGATGTACTATACTCTTGGAGGAACAAAAACTCGATTAATTCCAATTGCAAAAGATCAATTTACTTTAGGAAATAGTTTAATCATTTTAGATTTTATTGGAAAAGGACGATCTAAGGAAGCTAACTTTATAATGAAGAGTACAGGAATATCGGTCAATGGCTATCGGGAAAACAATGAGATAACATTATATAACAGCATTAAACTACCTTTAAAGTTATTGCAAGAATATGTGGGTAGTTATCAATTTAATCCAGGACCTGTATTTAAAGTAACCCTAGAGCATAATAAACTTTATGGACAGGTTGGTCATGATAAAAAAGAACTTGTACCCTTTGCAAAGCATAAATTCTTCGCGCGAGACCTAGATGCTTCCCTTATCTTTCAGATTGATTCCAAAAACAAAATCATTGGTTTAAACAAAATTCAGAATAGTGAAATGAAAGCACATAAATTGTAGCCAAATTAGTGTTAATATTGGATATCTAGTATAATGGAGTTAAATTTGAAATAAAAAATGGCGTTCAAGCACATCTTTAAAGTAGCACTAAGTTGGTTTTCAACAGAGAAGGTAGCTTCTCCTAAATCTAAAGTTTATAGTAAAAGCCATCACATTTCTATTGAAGGGAAAAGTGATCTGGCAATCTCTGCAGCTAAAGCTTTCAAAGGGGATCCAAGTCTATACAATCCAGAAGATCTCTTGCTGAGTAGCTTAGTTTCATGCCACATGATGTCTTATCTTTATCTTTGTGATCAAAACAACATTGAGGTCATCTCTTACACAGACCATGCAGAAGCTATATTAGAAGTTAATTCAGATGCTAGTGGCCATTTTGTGGAGATAATACTAAAACCTGCAGTGGTTATTTTAAATCCGGAGCAAATTGCATTAGCGTTAGATTTGCACAAAAAAGCTAATCAACTTTGTTTTATAGCCAATTCGTGCAATTTTCCTGTAATGCATATGCCGACATGCCTCGCAGAATAAAAATATAATAGGTACTTTCCATAAAAGACAGGTATATAAATAACGCATATAACTTCGCAATTTTCTTGGGTATATGATAAAATTCTTTACTTTCGCTGTTCATTAATACATACATGATATATGAACAAAGAAATTAAAATCTTTAGAGATACAGCTAAAAGCAGAAAGTTATTAATCAGTTCTGGAGCGATCTGTCTAGTCCTGGGCATTGTATTTATTTATGGATTAGGCACTTTTGACGATATTTTTAAAGCAAAGGTAGCAGTGGCTAGTGGGGCTGTATTTTTGATTATGCTGATTTTCGTGATAAAGAGTATCATAAATATGAATGATAAGTCTGCAATTTTTGAATTGAATGAAAACACTGTAAGCGGAAAAACCTCACCTCTATCAAGAGGTATTGGAGCAATTAACTGGAAAGATGTTACTGGTTTAGAAGTTCAAAAAGTTGGTGGCGATACTTTGGTGGTTGTATACTTAACAAATGTAGCATATTACCAAACAAAACTTTCCAAGATGTTTTGGAATATGGCTTTTGATAAACAATCTCAAGAATTACAGATCATGTATTCTGCTTCCGAAATTGATATGAGCATAAATGAACTCTATGACTTGTTTGTATCTTACTGGAAACAACAAGTTGCATAGTTATTCATTTTCGATAATAATATGAATGGTCTCCTGTAAAACCATCATACTATAATAGAAACCTTCATTTCCGATTCTGCGAAAAGACTTTTATGGCACTATTATTTAATTAAGGTCGATCTAATAAATTTCCAAATTTAAGAAAAATACAAAAATAGAGAAGGCTTATCCCATCACAGATAAGCCTTCT
This sequence comes from Sphingobacterium sp. MYb388, assembly GCF_037479535.1. Lineage (NCBI taxonomy): Bacteria > Pseudomonadati > Bacteroidota > Sphingobacteriia > Sphingobacteriales > Sphingobacteriaceae > Sphingobacterium > Sphingobacterium sp. MYb388. The sequence continues at coordinate 312,225 of NZ_JBBGYV010000004.1, forward strand.
CTTAACTACCTTCTTAATCTTCTCTTAGGGTTATGTAAGATCGATTATTTCCTACTATTGTTCCCAACCTAATGTTTGCACTAAGTTACTTCCACTTAACACCATTTGACTATTGGCGATAGGATAATAGTAGTGCTTATTTTTAATAAAGTTTTTCTTATTATCCCTAGCAACAGTAAACATAATATGTCCATTACTTCCATTCTCTAGGTAAATGCTATTATTATTACCATTTGCATCTTTGAGGTAGTAAAGTGTAATGTTCTTCAGTTGTTCTGGAGTAAACCCAGCAATAGGACCTGTATCTTTCGCCGATTCTAATATAGCTATATCGGGATTCCCGTCACCGGTGACATCCATTGCACCTAACGCCTTTACATACATACCTTGCTGTTGATCTGCAAGACGTTCACCAACTTCCCATCTAAAAATATCACGATAGCGCTGGCCTTCACATGCTAATTCAACCCGTCTTTCTCTTCTAACTTCTAAAATTAGTCCAACATTTCCTTTTACATTAGGATAGTATTGTTGTAATATAGGATCTACAGCACCCATCGCTTCACTTAAAATCATAGGAGGCATAGCAACACGCGCTCTTAGTTGGTTGATCGACTTATCCAGATCTGCTTGACTATTCAAAGTTCCAAGTTCTGCTTTAGCTTCTGCATAAATTAATAGGACTTCAGCATATCTAAATACAAATGCATCCGTGTAAGAAGCTTCCCAGCTAATCATTTCGGTAACTTCCGGATAAAATTTAATCTGATTATACCCACCTAAAGTTGGCTTCAAACGATGTGGTGTCGTTGCGTCAATCGATTGAAATCCAGGCTTCATGAATGTTTGCTCAAAACGTGGATCTCGATTTGCAAATACTTCATTGACATTTTTTGTCTTATAATTTGGTTGATTTGTAAATCTAGTCCCATCTTTCATCAAATAGCTTTCCATCAGTGTCTGGCTTAAAGCCCATTCATAATCCAATACCGTATGCGTATTCCGTCTCATATTCAAATCTTTATCGTAATCGATAAACATAATAGTTTCCGGATTTGCCTGAAGATTTTGACTGATAAACAAGTCTCTGTAAGCTCTATCTACACCACCGGCTTTACTGATCTGAAAGCCACCCTCATTTATGATTTTCTCCGAAGCAGATACTGCTCTTTCTAGAAACGTTTTAGAACTAGCAGCCAAACCTAAGTAGGTATGATATTTACGGTATGTACCTTCTTGCAGTGCAAACTGTGCCAGCTGTGCTAAAGCTGCCCATTTAGTTACAGTCGATTTGTGTCCGTCAGGTTTTATATGGGCTGCTGCAAATTCTAGGTCAGCCATAATAGAATCAACCACCAAAGCTCTACTATCTTGCTTCTTATGTAGCGGTTCAATATCTGCGGTATTCAAAGTGTGTCCATACCAAGGTACATCATTATACATATTGACTTTTTCAATATAGAACCGTGCACGGAAAAATTTGGCTATGCCGACATAATGATTCACTTCCTCTGCACTGGCATTCTTAACGCGTCCATAATTTTCTAGAAAAAAGTTGATCCCACGCAAAGTGGACCAGCTCCAAACACTCGCATTTTGAGGTGTTATACCTCCCCTCATCATTTCATCTATAGCGCTTCCTGAATTATGATGGGCCAAGTTATCCGTTCCGATATCTGCGATCGGTGAACTTAAAGTATTGTAAAAACTATTTGTATATGTTTTTAAATCTGTAATATTATTGAAAAAAACTTCTTCAGTAACTGATGTAGTAGGATATCGATCCATAAAATCATCATTACAACTTGTGACTAGGGCAAACATACTCATTAATGTACCCCCGACGATTATCCATCTATTTATATTTTTCATGATACATTTCATTATTTAAAAATTAAAATTCAAGCCCAAAGAATATGTTCTTTGAAATGGATAAGCAGTTCTATCCCCTACAATCTCTGGATCTAAATAATCCATCAATTTCGTAAATTCAAAAAGATTTTCGCCGCTGGCAAATAAACGAACGCGATCCACTCCCCAACGATCTGTCAACGATTTTGGAAAAGTATAACCGACCGTAATATTTTTAACCCTTAAATAGCCCGCATTTTGTAAATATTTAGTTTGTGTAGCTGCCAATTCGATTCCACTTTGCTCAGCTACATAAGATTTAGGTCTAGGCAAGTATCCATTTGGATTATCTGGCGTCCAGTGATCTAAATTAAATTTTGTCAAACTCGCCCAAGGTTGAGCATAGATACCCCAAAAGTAATGGTCGCCTCCAGGAGGATAATAATTTCTCTTACCGACACCTTGCAAAAATATACGAAGGTCTATACCATTCCATGCCGATGTTAAATCAAGGCCATAAGTGTATCGCTGTCTTGAGTTACCGATCACTTTATAATCACCATGATTTGCTAATGTCCAATCACCGTTATTGATCTTTCCATCTCCGTTTATGTCCGCAAATTTAAGATCACCTGGCTCGAGGCCTCTTGTACCCGGATAAGAAGTAACATCATTCTGATCAGCATGTGCCTCTATTTCTGCTGCTGACTGAAAAAAACCTAATGTGGTCAATCCCCACATTTCACCGATCTCCTGTCCTACATAGTAATCATTTAAGTTATTTTTAGGATTGCTAAATTTTTCTATGTAAGCACGGCTGTCAGCAAGATTAAATCGAGTTGCAAAGGAAAGAGGTTTAGAACCGACCATAAACTCTTTATTAAAACCAAGGGTTAACTCCCAACCTTTTGTCTTTAAATCTGCTGCATTTTCTAATGGTACTCCGGTACCGAGAACAATAGGTAACGTACGACCCGCAGTCAGCATATCTTTTGTCATACGTTGATACAAATCAAATGATCCAAAAAATTGATTACCAAAAAGGCCGATATCTATTCCGAAATTTGATTGTGTAACTGTTTCCCAAGTTAACGTAGGCGAGACCAAACCAGGACTTGTTACATAAGCAGGGCGTTTACCATCTAACACAATACTTGTACCTTTTCCCATATTTGCGATATATGGATAATAGTTATCACGCAGATCTTGATTAGCCAATGACCCATAGGATCCGCGTAACTTCAAATTTGAAACAGACGCACTTAGCGGAGCAAAAAAGTTCTCCTTTGAAATCACCCAAGCCCCAGAAACTGATGGGTTAAATGCAAATCGATCTTTTTTAGGAAATCTTGAAGAACCGTCATATCTCAGATTTGATTCAAAAATATATCGCTCTTTATAACTGTAGTTAATTCTAGCAAATGCACCTCTGACCGACCATGCATAGTCAGATGCACCAACTGAAGGTGTTTCTCCTGTGGCTAGTCCAATAGTAGGCAAAGAATTGGCGATCAATTGATCACGTGAGGCAGAAAACGACTCATAAATACGTTCTTCCTGATTAAAACCAACCATTAATGAAAAATAGTGATCCTTTAATGTCTGTTGGTACTGGGAATACAGATTATATACATTATAGCGGGTTTCATCACTTCCATTTGAAGCTGAGCTATTGAAAGCTTGGCGTTTGATAACACCTGGACCTGTACTAAATTCCAGTGGCACCACAAAATAATGACTTTTACCGGATACCCTTCTAAATGTTGCATCACCATTTAAAGTCCAGACATTTTTTAGTAGATCGATCTTAGCTCCAAAACTGCTTTGAAAATCATTGACTCTGCGAACACTTCTTCCTCCATCGGCAACAGCACCGATCATACTTACACCGGCTTCTGTATAGGTTCCGTCAGGATTGCGTACCGTATTTAATGAGGGCTGGCGGTTAACATTATGCCAATAAAGATAACCTTGATCAATAGCAGATGGTTGGTCATATTTATCTGCAGTATAGGTTGTATTATTAGATAATGTAAACCAATCAGTTAATTTATAATCTCCCTTAGCTCTAAAATTGTAGCGATCATAGGTATCTGGACTGATTCTGAGCATACCATTTTGTCTATAATACTCTCCAGAAAGATAAAATGAAGACTTTTCATTTTTTTGAGATATATTGATGTTGTTCGTGTAAGAAGGCTGAATATCTTTATATACTTCTTTGAACCAGTCTGTTGAACCTAAATAGATATAAGCATTAGGATTTTTTGGATCCACAATCACACGTGGTAATGAAGGATCATCATTTAAAGCTTTACCATATTCGAGCATCCTTTCATCATAAAGATTATACCAAGGAGCACCCATGATATTCCTATACTTCATGACTTCATATGGATTATCTTCAATGTCGACCGTTCTAGTTATTGCTTTAGCTGCAAAAATTGAATTGGCGGCTACCTTTATCTCTTTACTTGTTCCTGTTTTTGTCGTTACTAAGACCACACCAAAAGCAGCCCGGCTACCATAGATTGCTGCAGATGCGGCATCTTTTAAAACCGTAACACTAGAAATATCAATGGGATTCATTCTGTTTAATTCATCATTTGTGGCCGGAACGCCATCAATCACAATTAATGGTCCACCGCCAGATAATGATGTATACCCCCTTACATTAATCCCAGGTGAACTATTTGCTCTACCACTCGTAGGCGTTATGTTTAGATTAGCCATAGCTCCCTGTAGCCCAGTGCCAACATTAGTAATCGGTCTGCTATCCAAAAACTTTTCACTGATCTGGTCAACAGCACCAGATAAATTGACTCTTTTTTGAGTTCCATAACCCACGACAATAACTTCATCCAAGTGCGACTCTGCGCTTTCCATTCGGATATTGATCACCTTTTGATTTGCAACCTGAACCTCTTGATCTTTGTAGCCTAAAAAACGGAAAAGTAAAATGCCATTTTCTGGTACACGAAGAGAAAACCGTCCATCTGCATCTGTCTTTGTCGAAAGGCCAGATACTCCCAAAACGGATACAGTTACACCCCGCATAACCCCAATAGAATCACGCACTATACCAGATATTTCAATATCTGTTTTATTTCTTTCAGCAATAACGATTGTCCCCCCCATTATCTCAAATGCAAGATTTTGACCTTTTAGTGCCCGATTTAAGACGGTGCGAACATCTGATTTAGAAACAGACACATCTACAAGACCGGTCTGCTCGAGTAATTTTTCATCGTAAAAAAAACGCAATTTAGTCTGCTTAGATATCTCTTTCAGCACATGCTCTATTTTCGCATTCTTCATCGAAATATTTACATTCTGAGCATATCCCGATGCTTGGGCCCCGAGTGTAAACAACACAACCAGCATACAAATTAACTTCATAATTAGCAGGATTTTAAAAACATAGGCATAGGGTCGACTCCTCCGATCATCCCGGATTATTATAGGAGAAAAAAAATTCATAACTTTGAATAGTTAAAGGTTGATTAATCTATAGAATTCACATTTCAATAAATTGCCTTTTTCCATTTGGGAGTGCGTCAACACTCCCTTTTTTTATGGATCTGGCCGTAAACTAGTATTTGTTAGGTTTCGATCATATCATTCAAATTTTAAGGTTTATAATTCTGTTATTTTATAATTACTTTTCGTCCATCAATTTCAAATTTTTTCTTAGTCACATATGCCAATGAATTCAGAATTTCGGAAAGTTTCAATTCACGACTTAAAGAGCCTTTATAAGATGAATTTAAGGTCAAAGCTTCAGCATTAATAATTTCAACATCATACCATCGCGCAATCTGTGATAAAATATCTTGAAGATTGTTGCCGTCAAAATAAAACTCTCCTCGTTGCCAAGCTATATGTTTTGAAACATCTGTTTGTTGAATTTTAATTTCATCACCTTTTATCAAAGCCTCTTCTCCCGGAAGCAACTCATGTTCGTGATTTCCTTTTAGAATCTTTACTTTACCTTCAACAAGAGTTGTATTCACTTGATCTGCATAAGCATTAATATTAAAACTTGTACCTAGAACTTCAACAGTACTACCCTCGACTTCAATGCGGAAGGGCCTATTCTTATCCTTTTTCACTTCAAAATAAGCTTCACCTGTGAGCTTTACCCGACGCTCTTTTACACCAAAAGCATCCGGATAATCTAGTGTAGAAGAAGAATTTAACCAAACCAATGTACCATCCTCTAATTCCAATTTATATGTGCCAGCATTGGGTACTTCTATAAAATAGTTGCTGGAATGCGGGACATTACTCTTATTTAGTTGATGGTCTTTTATTTCACTTTTTTTACCCTTATAAGATAGATAAGCATAAGAAGACCCAGGCAGGATATCATTTTTATAAGTTCCAGTAGAATCTGGTATTTGTGCTGCCAAATGGACTTCCTTTAATTGAATATTATTTTTCACGAAGTATAATGTAGCAATACTCACGAGCACTATAACAGCGGCCGCTACGGAAAATCTTTTCCAGTCAAACATCTTTCTCACTGGATTTGAATCAGAAGTAACATCTAGCTGATCCATTACGATAGATTTTGATCTACCTAATGATTGAATCCGTTCGGTATCCGAAGTCTCTTGAGACTGGTCATCTTCAATTGAATAAAACCAATTCAAAAGCAGTCTATGTTCTTCAGGTGTACATTGACCATCCAGATATTTCTGAAGTAATTGTTTTTGAGAATCTATGGGTTTATTTTCCTTCATACATCCTTATAACCCGACTTTGGGTGAATAAGTACCGAAAAAAAGTAAAATAATTATTTGAGTTTAAATTTGAGTCTATTCAGCGCCATAGAAACATTATTTTTGACAGTCTGCTCAGATAAAGAAAGTTGATTGGCAATGTCTTTTATTGACATATCTTCACTCCTGCTGAGTCTAAAAACAGAACGCATAGTATCAGGCATACGAGACATTTCATTTTCTAGAAGCCTTGCAAGTTCTTTAGCGATCAGTTCATCTTCACTGGTAGTGCCGATAAGATATTGATCTTTATTAATCTCAAGATAATCAAGATGACGATTTCTTTTTTCACTTTTAATAAGCCAATCAATCATCTCATATTTGGCAGCTTTAAATAAGTAAGGATAAATGGAATCACTCACTTCAATTTTGCTTCGTCTATTCCACATAGAAATAAAAACTTCCTGTATTATATCTTCGACATCTGGAACAGATTCAATCCGCTTTTGGATAAAACGAAAAAGAATATCCGAATATCGATCGAATAAAATTGAAAAGGCCATTTTATTGTCCTTCTTTAATTCCTCAAACAATTCGCTATCAGACCACGTCTTCATGATTTCTTACTCTTGATCAATTTAAATTGCATACTAGAACTTTACATTTCTTCAGTTGCAAAGTTATAATTGGTGTGTTAAGATAGCGTTAATATAATATTTAACAAAAAACAAATCACATTTTTAATCTGGTTTTTATTAAAAATTTTCATTAATCAACTAAAATGTAGTGATCTATCGATGCTACGGTTTTACATAAAAATGAAATAATTTCGGTCTAAGACTGCTTATTTAGATAAATTAGTACCTCCACATATAAATGCAAATTCTAATTATAGTACAAAAGCCCTAGGTATTTAAACATAGGGCTTTTGAACAGTGATTCATCTCCATCTATCAAATTTATAATGAACATTTAAATTTGATACCTTTAAAAACCCGGATGGGGTTACCACGCTCTATTTCAGCATGATTATGCCATTGGAGGTCTTTTTCTTGCTTAACAGTCAGATCCTGCATATTCATGATCTTTAACGCAAGACGTTCTGTTGCTAATTTTTTATTTTGTAATTGGGATCTTGTATCCATCGCTACGACCATTAACCCTGTCGGCATATGAAGTGCGCGAACAGCAGAACTAACTTTATTTACATGTTGTCCACCAGGTCCCGAACTTCGTATCATTTGATAAAGAATATCATCTTCCGAAATTGCTACCTCATTCTTCTCATTAACAATAAACAAAGCAATGAACCAATTTTTTCTTTTATGAAAAGTACGAAATGGACTTGTACAAGTCCATTGCAAAGAACCTGTCCACGATTGAAGAAATATATCGATATCGTGTCCTGTTAATTTACAAATTGCAGATCTTATTAACTCCCCCTCACTCTGCTCTTGACTCACAATAGTCACCAATATCTGCTTTTCTAATGCTTCTCTTTTAAAAATACTTAACACCTTTGTAAGGAAAAAGTCACACTCCTTGGGTCCTTTTCCTGAACTTAATTGAATATATACTTCCATTTTATTAACTTTCCATACGGACAAATTTTGGTTTGAAAATTCCCAAAACTGTTACTAATTCTTTTTGATAACTCATCACTTTTTCAATATCCTTATAGGCCATCGGTGATTCGTCCATACTGCCTCCGATAACTTGAACACCAGCATCGGCTAATTTTTTACTCATTGCTGTTTTGGTAAAAAGGGATTTTGCATCAGCTCTCGAATATAATCGTCCCGCACCATGTGAAGCGGAATTTAAACTTCCCACATGTCCCAAGCCTTCTACTAAGTAGCCTGGTGCGGTCATCGATCCGGGGATAATTCCCAAAACACCTTTACCTGCCGGCGTCGCACCTTTACGATGTACAATACATTCCTGACCACCGACCATTTCCTTCCATGCAAAATTGTGATGATTTTCGATTGTCACTACAATACGCTTACCCAAGGCCTTAGCAATCCGCTGATGGATATTTTCATGACATGCTTTTGCATAGTCTCCTGCCAAATTCATTGCTAACCAATATTCCTGCCCATCATGTGTATTTAGGTCTAACCAAGCAAGGTGCTGTACTTGACGTGGTAAAGGACATTGCTTTTTAGCCAGATATGTATAATGTTTTGCAATATTTGCTCCCAATCCACGAGAACCACTGTGTGACAATACGGCTAAGTATTCACCAGCAACAAGTTTCCATTCAGGTTTGGGGTGTGTAAGCTCAATAATTCCAAATTCAACGAAGTGATTTCCACCACCTGAGGTTCCCAGTTGCTTATAAGCTTTGTCTCTCAAACTTTTTAAAAGCGGGATGTCCTGAAATTCGGATCGATAGAATAGCTCATGGTCACTTTTGTTCTTATGCGTTTCATACATTCCAAATTTGGTGTGTTCTGATAAGATATTTAAAAGCATCGCATCTTTCCCTTTTATGAACGAGGCTGGCAAATTAAAAATAGACATACTCATACGACATCCAATATCTACACCAACACCATAAGGAATAACAGCCTGATGTGTAGCTAAAACGCCCCCAATAGGTAGACCATATCCCGAATGTGCATCGGGCATTAATGCGCCCGCCACTGCAACAGGAAGTTTTAAAGCATCATAGAGTTGAAATTTAGCCTTTTCATCAATCACATCTTCTCCAAAAATGGAAAATGGAGCGCGCTGTTTCAATAACTCCTGCATTTTCACTTCAACAGGCTTGATCAAACCCTCTGCTAACTTGCCCCAAATCCCATGATGATGAAAGATGCTAGGGTTAGACAATACCGCACTTAATTCTTGTAAGACAGCTTCTTTCTTCTCACGCTTTCTATAACGTTGTATTTGATTTAAACCAATATTTATTGTATTATTTTGAGGAAAACCTAATTTTATGAGGTCTTTCCCTGAGATTTTACTTCCCATGATTGTATTATAAAATTGAAAAATGTGTTAAAAAAACACAGTGAATATTTGGAAACAAGTTCCAATAATTGTCAATTCGGGAAAATTTGCATGTAAAATATAGAATAAACAAAAAAGCCCGAATTATCTTCGGGCTTTTAATATAATGATTTGATAGAATCCTTTATATCTGGGCACGAAGAACCATGACCGCATCTTTTGCAGTAATGTTAATGGATGTTATAGTAACTATAGACATTTTTGTGTTCTCCGTTTAAAGGGTTATTATTATTTATCGTGACAAATATATTATTTATTTTGAATTAAGTAAAAATTATTTTAAAAAAAATAATACGGCAATGCTTTCTTCTTCAAAATATTCTAAAAAAGTGCTTGATATACACTATTACAATTTATATTTTAATAGAAAAAATGCTAAAATCACTTTCCGAAATTTTTCACTAAATAGATTTATTACAAATTGATCAATTATTGTCTAAAGTCTGATATGCTTTTGCAAGATTGACTAGTTCTGGTAAAGCTCTGAAAGTAAAATAAGCGATATCATCATCTTGTCTTTCCCGAAGAAGTTTGGTATAAGCATTTACACTTGCATTAATATGTTCCAAAAATAACTTGTTCCACTTACTTTCGGACTCATCACTGTAATATAAAAAAGATTTCTCTCCTGCTTTCCAGATCTGCTCAAACTGATTTTGATCTAGATCAATGGTTTTACCCTTGATAATGTCGACCAATATCGGTTGTGTATTTTTATAATAATTTCTGATCTGTTTGCATAATACAAGTATATCCTTATTCTTACTGTGTTTTTCCATCAACTGTGTCATCACCAGCCCCTCAGTTCTCATAAAAACAATGTCTCGCAGTATATGCTCATCTTTATAATCCTGCGAAATAACAGCCGAACTTTGAAAAAGTAAAAATATAGTTATGATAATTGAGTATGTTTTTGAATATGCTTGCATACGATTTGAATTACTGATAAATATTGGGTTGTCACTATTTTAGTATAATGGAAGCAATAAATGTGCTTTCTTTTGACAATTATCATTAAAACAGGTATTTATAATAATAAATAAAGAGTTTACCACCTTTAAATGTATTTTTACTTAGAAAATTTTTTAAAGTCCAATTTACAAGTCTACTACACGACATCGAGACCAAGCTACAATTCTATTATCTTCCTATATTTTCATCATTATATGTAATTATCCTAGATTTAATAATTTCTATAAAATTCATGAACATAAATCCATTAATAAACGAATACTAAAATATATAGCAACTGCATTGCGGTTAAAAAAGACAAATTCACAACTCAATTTAATGCTAATTATTTTAGTTTTATTTCATTTTTAAAATTAATTTTATAATGATTTTTGCATTCAAAAATTAGACTAATTTATTTAGTATTCGAGATCTCACTTTCTCTCAGAAATGAGATTAAAAAGAGAAAATAAAATAGCTAACATTTTTAGTTTAATTGATAAATTAACTTATTTTCAGTAAGATACAATCAAAAATACTTGTGTTTTATTTTTAAGTCATGTTATTAAAAGCGCTATGAATCCCCTTTAAAATCCATATTTAAAACATCTATAATAAGAAGATTTGCCAATGTCATTTTGAACAAAAAAATATGTGGTCGAAAGACAAGTTCATCCATTTAATTTAGATACTTTGCCAGTACTTCACCTATCACCATCTACTCCGCTATAAAAATATTTTACCCTCTGATGCAAGTAAATTCCATTTGAAAAATTTAAAGTCCTTTTTTTTCAACCTCAACACAGGTCACAGGAAAGCTTATAATTATATTTTCGATGTTTTTGTCGCAAACATAACAAGTAGCGTCAGAGGGTTTAAAACAACATAATATCGTAATCAAAAAAAAATATACCTAGACTATAACTGTATTTTGATACCTAATGAAATATTACGCCCAGGAAGCGGCGCGAGGTATTTCAACAATGAGTTTTGAGGGCGTGCTTCTACATTTAGCAAATTATGACCCGATAAGTAATATGTAAAAACATACTCCCTAATTTTAAAAGAATAACCAACTTGTGCGGCGAGTAATGAATAAGATGGCATCGCTGGCTCAAGATTTATATTTTTCCCAAGGTAGCGTTGCTTTAAATAATGATCAAAAGTTGTATTCCAGTAAAAACTGTTCAAAGTCATCGTTGTAGATACGCCATATCTACTTGTTGGCAAATTGGGCATGTAGTCACCCTCCGCCCAAGTACGCATTTTATCATCAGCAGTATTTTTATTTTTGACAAGATCTGCAAAAGTATTTAACTCAAAACTGTGTTTATCTTTCCATTTAAAATTATAGGAAGCTTCCAATTCCCATCCTTTGATTTCTGTATCAGAAGCACGCCACTCTTTCACCAGAAAACCGCCAGAACGAGATATACCGGTGTGACCGAGGTAAATATAATTATCATAATTGCTACTGAAGTATGTTGCTGCCAGATGGAATCCACCTAAATTTAATCCCGTACCAAGCTCATAAGATCTTGCCGTTTCTTTACTCAAACGATCATCTCCATTTTCCTCTACCAAAATTGCAAAATGGTCATTTCCCGCATACAGTTCGTTGACCTCTGGAGCACGCTCAGCATGAGAATATGACGCCTGAACATAAGCAATATTTAATAGATGATAACGAATATCACCAGAAAACTGATTCAGATCAAAATCTCTTGGTGTCAATTTTCCACCGGCCATGCCTCTACTGGGTGTGTAACTGTTATCAGAAAGAACACGTCTAGCCACCCAGTCATGACGATAACCGAAATTGACTGTAAATAAATTATGTTCATATTTCTGCAATACAAAAGCTCCCAATTCTCTACTTAGATTGTTGGGAAGATATTTCTGTTCCCCTACCCCATCCATCCGTATAAATGAAAAATCTAAACCACTTATAGCTGTCCAATCTTTACTGAACTGATGAAGTAGCTCCGATCTTGTCGTATGTCTACGTGTATTAAATTTGTTCACCTGATAAATACCGACAAGTTCACGATCATCAGCAAATTGCATCGAATAATTAAATTTTATTTCCGTGATTTGTGAAATAGATGGTTTAATAGCGCTTTCCATTGATAGGATATGTGACCAAGCACGGGTATTGACGGGTTCATATATTGGAGCTGGCAAAACAACATCATGACTATGTTTTGGTTTTGCCGCTTGTGCAAATCCTGGCACACCATAATAACCTTCTAGAGCCCGGTAACCAATTCCGACGCTGTAGTTTTCTTTAATAAAGCTACTTCCAATATTAACCGAGCGGCTTTCAGCATGACTATTAGGCATAATTCCACGAGTAACCGGAACATAATCTGTTATACCGTGAACAACTTGTGTGTAAAGGGCTGTTGCTGGGTCCTGTCCAGCAATGTATTGGTCATTAGTAGGATTAGGAACCTGCTTACCACCAATAAACGAGTATTGCTGAAAAGTATAAAGATCGGCCTCGGACAATCCCCAATCGGAGTCATTCATATGGTCTTTTACAAATTGACTAATATACGGATATAAGGATAGATTGCGGATAGTTTCCCTATCTACGTGTACCTGTGCCATTGTTTCTGTCAAGTGATCGATAGTCGGGTCGTACGCAATAGGAGCTTTTGTATTTGCGGGAATCTTCAGGTTTTTATGACTCTGATTCATTCCTCCTATATTCCAAACCCAGTGTTTCCCAAGATTGCCGGCAATTTGTAAGGCCTGGCGATTACCACTATTGGTTCCAATTTCAACAATTGCTCTTCCTGACGATTTTTTTGAAAGTAATGACTGTGGAACGGTATTATCCTTGAGATCAACAGCTCCACCTATTGCCTTGCCACCATATCGTACACTTGCAGAACCTTTATAAATATCAATACCACTTAAATTATCCATATCCAGATTGACATTCAAATTAGGACTCATCCCAGAAAGGTCATGCATGGAAATTCCATTGCTAAGTATTTTTACTCTATTACCGCTTAAGCTCCGAATCATAACGCTTCCAGAATTTGGTCCAAAAGAAGCATTTTGCACACCAGAAATATGACTGAGACTCGCACTCAAAGTTTGTGTCTGGATCTGATCTAGCTTTTGTCTATTAATTTCTACGCGACGAATATTGTTTGTTTTTATGCCTATAACCTGTGCACTTGGAAGTTTTATATTTTTCAAAGTGTCGAGAGGTGTCCTACTTTGTCCAGAACTTTCTTCACACAACAGTAATAAAGCGACGAAAAGCGGATAAGCAATAGTTTTATTTGAAGTCATCATACCTTGTTTTACATACATTTTGTTGCAAAGGTATAAAACAATATCATTAATGCAACAAGATTGCATTTGCAACAAACAATTATTACCTTCAACAAAATTTATCAATCAAAATGAATTACATGAACAGATTTCTTGCCCTAACCGCTTTCGCGGCATTATTGCTTTCCGTTGTAACCTCTTGTAAAAAACAAATTGAGGAGCCCGTGGAAACAATTCATTTCCAGCTCCCTCAAAACCTGAATCTTGTGTATGGCGAAACTTACAAAATCAATCTACCTGAAAATTTAAAGAATTTAGACGCATTATCGCTAAGTTTAGATTTTTCCCAAACGCCAAATCTAGCAATAGGCTCAGCTAGCAGACTTCACGACAAACTCATTGCCGGCATTACTGTTGATGCTGAAAAAAATCAGATTATAATCAACACGACCCTTCTTTACCCCAGTGGCGCACCATCAATTTCCGGTCTACGCATTCCAGACAACTATAATATTACGGTTATAGCAAAGTCATCAGATGATGCACAGATTGGAAAAGAAAGTTTAAATTTTAAAATCGCTCCAGGTAAAATCGCTATAAAAGGATTGGAAAAAAAAGATGAACTACCATATTCCTATATGCTCTATAGCGATAAGGGCGCAAGTTTCGAACTTGACGCTCTGGCTACACCAACGGCAGGGACTAATTGGTACATGCCAACGGCTTCTGGGAATGAGAACATGGTAAAGATCGAAGGATCGCGTATCCTGATCAGTAATTCGGCGGGTGATCCAGCACAAAAGGAAGAACATGCATACGACCTCACTCCTATTTTGCAAAAAATGGCTTTCAGATCGCGTCAACTGTATTTAGAGTTGTATTTATTCCACATATCAAGTTTTTCTATGGAACATATTATCCAGATCTTAATCTGACTTTAAACTTGAACCTTATCAACATAGCAGTGTCTAACGGTTATCGTTCTGCTTCACCGACGCTATATCCCGAAAAATATAAAGCAAGTTTTACACTTGTATCCGTAGCTAAAGATGGAAATAGATATGACAATACTGCGGGTACATTTTCGGTCAATACCGATACAGGTGCAGTTTTAGTACAGAAAAGCGAGTCATTGCAAGCTGGAAGTTATAAGATTTTAGTTAAAGCCCATACAACTACAGATTTGGAGTTTACCACGGATCTTACTTTGGTTATGTCAGCTGGAGAGTAAACTGAAAACCCATACTATATTATTGGCAAAAATAACATTCCAAGCAGGTAACCCCTCGGTTACCTGCTTATCTCATTTTATAGGCATCCCACCATTCATCAAGCATATCGATAACTGGCAGAAGCGTTTTTCCCATTTCACTCAATTTATATTCCACTCGAGGTGGCGATTCCATGTACACTTGTCTGCAGATAATCCCATCACGTTCCAGCTCGCGCAATTGTAACGTTAATGTCGTCTGTGCCATATCTTCCATATCTCTTCGTAACTCACCGAAACGTTTTGGACACTGCTGTGCAATGGTCTTAATCAGTAATGCTTTCCATTTCCCCCCAATAATCTTGAAAATGCCGTTGACATCGCAACAGCTTTCCGAATTTTTGATTTTTTTTTCTTCCATAAAACCTTTATACTGAGCATTAGTACATAAAACGATACTAAGTATGCTTCTTATAACTACTTGATAACGACAATTAACACGCTTAAATTTGATGGATAAAATTACTAAAAACTATCCATATGCGTTTCCAAATTACTGATCTGCTCAAAGTTTCCGTGCTCTCTGCCGGAATATTTTTATTTGTGACAGATCTGTTCATTATTAATGTTTCTTTACCCTCCATGCAGCAATCACTGCAACTCAGCACCAGCGAAACTCAGTGGATCATTATTCTCTACGTCATCGGTTATGCCAGTCTACTTATAAGTTCTGGAAATGCAGGGAATTACTATGGCAGAAAAAAAATGTACCTCATAGGCATGTTGGGGTTCACGATTTCCTCGGTCATCTGCGGTGTTTCCGAACATATATATATCCTGCTTTTTGGCAGACTTTTGCAGGGTGTCAGCTCAGGACTGATGGTTCCACAAGGTATTGCTCTGATAACTTCGCTCTTCAAGCAACAAGAAAAAAGAACGCTAGCACTTGGTATTTATGGAAGTATAGCTGGTATAGCATCCGTACTCGGGCAATTGTTGGGCGGTATCCTGCCCGATCAATCCTGGATCAATGAAAGCTGGAGGTTGATTTTTTTAGTCAATATTCCTGTCGGTATCGTTGCCCTTATATCGGTATATAGTCTTATTCCCCGCATCGAACCTGATGTCAACGCAAAAATTAGTTACCTACCTATGTTCCAATTATTTGGTTTATTGATCGGTTTGGTTTGCCCTTTAATTCTGGGTCCAGAATTGCATTGGCCATTATGGAGCATACTACTTTTAATAGGTTCTCTTTTACTTTTATTTATATTCCTGAAGCAACAAAAAAAACGCGAACAGAATAGTCTTTTATCTCTGATCAATTTCTCATTATTCGACAATAAAATCTTTAATTTAGGTTTGGCAGCGGCATTTGCTTATTACATGGTACAGGATGCGTATTTCATTATCAACTCCAATTACCTCCAGCTATACAAAAACTTTACACCTACTATGACCGGTGTTGCATTTGTTTATCAGGGCATCGGCTATGTCATTGCCAGTATTGTAGTCAGCAAACTTGTACAAAGAAATGGAAAATCAGTCATTTTATATGGGTTAACCATTATGATCAGTGGTTTAATCGCACATCTATACGTTTATAATCAACCCGCAGTTGTCATCCATCAGGTACATGTCCTATTTTTCTATTATGGCCTAGGGTGTGGTACCGTACTACCTTCCCTTATGACAATGGCAATAAAAGATATCAAGACAGATTTGATCGGTACTGCGTCCGGGATTTACCTCACCATTCAGCAACTTTCTATCTGTATGGGTATAGCACTGGTAGTGGGTATTTATTTTCACGATCAGAATAGTGTATTTTTAAGCATGGAAAATCTGAATCATGCTTACGGTATTTCTTCTGTTATTTCTATTATATTATTGGTAGTTGCTGGTCTTTTTATAACACTTTTACCTATTCGAAAAACAGGAACTGTAAAATGAAGAAGTTATCTTCAATAACTATACAGAATAAATTAATACTTCATAATCTACATTTTTTTATTTATTTTCAACATTTGAACCATCTTAAAACAAAAGTAATTATGAAAAAATCACTCAGTCTAGCACTAGCATCACTATTAGGGCTATCTGTTCAGGCCCAACACAAACTTGATAAAATATGGGAAACAGATAGTATCATCAATCTGCCTGAATCCGTACTACCGGATACCAAAGCAGGTATTTTATATGTGTCAATCATGGGTAACAGTTCAGATCAGAAAGATAGTATCGGCGGTATCGGTAAGTTGGATATGAATGGTAAGGTTATCGATCTGGAGTGGATTAATGGTCTTAATGCACCAAAAGGACTTGCCAAGCATGACAACACGCTTTATGCCGCAGATATAACCGATGTTGTTATTATCGATATACCCTCAAGCAAAGTGCTTCATAAAATTCCAATAACCGGATCTGCATTCTTAAATGATATCACTGTAAGTGACAAGGGTGTAGTCTATGTCTCAGATACCAGAACTAAAAAAATTCACAAGATCATCAATAATAAAGCTGAGCTGTATCTTGAGAATATAGACGGTGTCAACGGATTGAAGGCAATAGGAAAAGATCTATATATCGCCGGAGGAAATAAACAGTTACTTAAAGCTAATGAAAAAAAGGAGCTAACGACAATTGCAGACCTACCCTGTGGCGGTGACGGTATCGAACCGATCGGCAATGGAGATTTTATATACTCATGCTGGGGTGGCTATATCTATTACGTACATGCAAATGGAAAATCAGAATTACTTTTAGATAGCACAGGAGAAAAGAAAAACACAGCAGATATCGGTTACGATCCTATTAAGAAAATCATCTATGTCCCTACCTTTTTCAAAAAGAGTGTTGCTGCTTATCAACTAAAATAACATAATTTAATTACACCTTTTTTAATAATACTATAGTTGTTTGCAACTACTTAAAACAACTATAGTTTCTTTTTTTTGATCAATAAAATAATTTTGCCTAGATAAAATATATGAAAAATACATCCAATAAAGATCTATCGTCGATTTAAGTTCTTTATAAAAAAAATACGCTATAAGTGCACAAGCTGCACTAGATATGTTAAGTTTTACAATTTATAACGATGACTTCGTGACTTTTCTTTGTCCAGTTTCGTTAAGAAAAAACGTTAATATAATAGCTAGTATTATACCCCCTATCCAGAATAATCCAGTTGACTGGAAATGAGATGATTTGTTTATTCCTAAAGACAGCGTTTGTCCGAAAAACTTACTAAATATAGGATTTAACAGCGTAGTTACACCAAAAGTTATAAAGTTCATCGCTCCGGTAGCGCTACCTTTAACCTCATCAGGATTAGACTCTTTAATAACTGAATAAGGAATCATTGCAGCTCCGGAAGCAACACCAAATATAAAATTAGTAGTATATACAGATATCAGATCTGGAAGAAAAAGAATCTGGCCAATTGCTAAAATCATAACCAGAGCACCTACTAAAAGAACTGGCTTGCGCACACCAATTTTATCCGTTATATAACCCAAAAGTGGACAACCCAGCACCCATCCCATAGGAATCATGGCACTTGCGATTGTTGCTGCATGAAAACTAAAATCTTTATCCTGCTGAAAAAAGGCAACACCCCATGTCATGGCAAATATGGTTGTAGGAGCAAACAATAACCCTGATATCAAACCACATAACCAGGACTGAGCATTAGAGAAAACAACCTTGTAGGGCCATAAAATACCTTTTGAATCTGTGGTTTTCACAGCTTGGTTTTTATCTTCATTTTTCGGTATGATAAGTAATAAGCCAAAAGCCACTAGAATAGTGATCAAACCAGCCCCTAACCAAAAATGGTTAATTTTTAACCCTTGTTCAACCCATGGGCCAACAACAAACTGCCCCGCAGAGCCGGCAAGCATACCTACACATTGTGTAAATCCTATGGCTGTAGCCAATGACTTTGCAGAAAACCCTTTCGAAGCGAGGTACACACATCCAGGAAAGGCAAATGCACAGCCTGCGCCTTGTAATAACCGACCGGTATTGCCAGCGAAAGAACTAGAAAGTACAAAAAGCAGGCAGCCAATACCTAAAATCAATGTACCTGTAAACAAAGAATATTTTGCTCCAAATTTATCAAGAGCAAGACCCGCCAGTAAACTAACAATAGAATAGGTATAATAGTAAGTGCCTATAATAGTAATGAGATTAACCGGTGTTACGTTAAATTGCTCAGCCAGTTGGGGTAGCATGACTGCAGGAGATGAACGGATTACATAATCTAAAAAATAGAATAAAAGTCCAAATACCCATGCTATAACATATAATCTGGTGGTTGACGCTACTTTGCTTAGTCCCATTTTACTATTTTTACCTATATCAAAGTTAAGAAATTTTAAGGCGCAGTATTCTATTAATTATATTAAATAATTAATGATGTGCAATCAATGATGAAATTTGTTTTTCTAAATGCTTATTTTGCTGATTAGCCTGTTCCATGGTCAAGCCAGAGGGAATGCCAGGTCTTTTATGCTTAGTATAACGCAGCAAGGCTAGTTTCATTAGTTCTTGTTTCTTAAGAACAGTCTCATACAACTTGGGTAAATAAGTATGGTTAGCAACGTACTCATCCCACTTGATCACTTGCGGAAATGTAGGATTAAGATAGGAAATAATTGACCTGGCCATTAACCAGTGTCCTTCCTGCTCTGGATGTATACCATCCGGAGCCAGCTTATACGTTGGATCAATCCGTGTTATGGATTCTAAGTATTTTTTCATGGGAAAATGAAGATCTATAACTTCCCACTTTTCATTCTTCCGCTGTTCTAATAGCCAAGTTGAATATCGATCCAATACTTGATTATATCCGTCAAGACCAAGATCTGGATCATCATGAACGGGCGGTGTAATCAATACAATCCGTTTTACACCACTTTTAAGCACCTCCGTATATAAGTTTTCTATACCGTCCTGATAAGCTTTGAAACGCACACTTTCAAAAGGGAGATAAATACCATCATTCATTCCGTAACATGCAAAAACAACATCAGGTTTGATCTTCTGCAATACACTTTCCAACCGATCGAATAAACATGGTCTTGCAAATTCACCGTTCGCATGATTGTCCTCACTAAGCCCAGAAACAGTCTCACTTGGAAGCCCAAGATTGATTATTGCAGTACCTTTTATAAAATGACTACTTAGAAGAACACTTTCTATCATCGCGACATATCGACCATCATAGGTGATGCTATTTCCAAGAAATAAAATCTTTTCGGCTCGATTCAAATGCAAGAGAGAATTAGATTTTTGTTGCGCAACTAAAATCGAACAAAAAAAACTAATAATTATTAAAAGAGTATAATTTTTCATAAGTGGTATATTTATCAGGGAACTTTGCAAGTTAAAAATTTTTGCTATTTTCAAATTAAAATTATGATGTTTATATAATTTAACGAATATGATCTGATAATTCTATCTCCAGAGACTAAATATAATGTATTGGCTGGTAATAAATAAACTATTTTTGATTAAAATCCTCGAATTTTTGAAGTTAAAAAAACAATAGTAATCACCATTTAGTACTTTTGAAAAGTTTGATGGAATTAACCAAATGAGCTTTTGCTCTTAAAAATATCCTCGGTTTAGACCAGGGCTTAAAACAGAAAAATTTAATGTTGATTTTGCGATTGTCAAATCGCATATTTAACTTACTATTATGAACAAGGAAATTCAGGATTATATTATTACCTACTATCTGGATCTGATGTCGCCCGAAGAGAAGCTTGCATATAAACATGCTCATTCCACGCTAAAACTAGATGGCAGTGAAAATTTAGAGAAAATGCAACGAATATACCTGAAGACCGGATGGCTTACAAAGGATCAAACCGTATTGGGTCTTCTTAACAATGGTTTAGAAAAATTCAATGAAAATACGGCAACCCGCATATTGCGAGACCATCACCTGGATATCGTTTTCAATTATTGTCCAAAATGCCACAAGCTAGCCCGGACACCAACAGCAAAGCAATGCCGTTTTTGTTTTCACGACTGGCATAAAGAAAATAACAATATAACTGACTGTGATTTATAACTAAACACGTAAATTAAGATGCTTTGCAAAAAAAGCACCGCTACATTTGAAGCATTCTTGAAACAACATGAAGTCCCAATATTTCAGATATCTCCACTGAGACTAATAATTAATTTCCAGCTATTTTTATAAAAGGACATATGCATTATTAAATTTTAATGCAATTAAAGAAGATGAAATATTACTTATAGCAATTCTAAAAATGAGTTCTATTTAAATAGTATCTGTAAAAAAGAGAGCTAAAACAGAAAACAAAGATGAATCTAAAAGTGGCTTTGTTTTCATTTTGTTCAACTATCTTTGCTTTGCATTATTATTTTAACATGAAATTACTAAAAGACCGAATCTTAAAGGATGGTAAAAGCTTTGAAGGCGGAATATTAAAAGTTGATAGTTTTATAAACCATCAGATGGACCCTATTCTTATGAAATCTATAGGTGTAGAGTTTGTCCGTCGCTTTGGGAATCTACCAATGAATAAAATTATAACGATTGAAGCAAGTGGCATTGCTCCTGCAATAATGCTTGGATATTTATTAGAACTTCCCGTGGTATTTGTCAAAAAAGCTGTTCCGAAAACAATGAATAATATGTTAACGGCCTCGGTTTATTCTTACACCAAAGATAAAACATATGATATATGTGTAAGTACTGACTTCTTAACTAAAACTGACCAGGTAGTTTTTATCGACGATTTCTTAGCCAACGGAAATGCTTCTATTGGAGTTTATGAACTGGTAAAGAAAGCTGGAGCCACCATGCTGGGTATGGGATTTATTATTGAAAAATCTTTTCAAAAGGGAAATGAGCGCCTACAGGAATTAAATATTCAAATAGAATCTCTCGCACGTATTAAAACATTAGGTGATAATCTTATCGAGTTTGAAGACTAAAAATTACTTCAATCTAATTTAATCTTCTGGCATAACGCTATAACATCCGGTTATGGGGATCAACATTCATCATTAATACTAAGAGGCTTTAGTTTTAACACTATCGCCTCATTTTTAAGCTTGTGAAAATCATTTTAGTCCTTCTTCTCATGAAGCGGAAATTCATTACATCTTTGTTTTAAACAATCAAAAGTATTTCTAGTCATACTTAATATTAAAATCCTAAATTGTTTATATGATACTTTCAAAGCTTATCATATGTATACTTTTATCCAATATTTTACATTTCTGTAAATCAATATCAAAATAAATTATTGTAAATTGTACAAACCGGTTTTGATATCTCCTGATTCTAGTCTATCAATAATTTACAAATAAATACTTCTTTTTAAATGAAACAAAATCCCCTTCAAAATTGTTGATAAGACGTAAACTCCTATAATCTGCATTTTTATTAAATGGCTTATATGATGATGATTACAGATGGCTAAAGAGCGATTTTATGCTGAAAGATAAGAGATCTGTATAATAATTATGAAGTAATTTGTCATGAAATCAGGTTATAATAGATCGTAACCAGTAATTAAACGATATGAATATGATAGAAAAAACAAAAATTGGTATCTGGATGGACCATTCATTTGCCAACTTGATGGATTATTCAACAAATCCTATGCAGACTAAAACTATTGAATGCAACTTTACCCATGAGGATAAGGAAGAGGCACTAAAACGTAGTGAAAGTGTCATGCATAATAAAAAACAGAATGAGCTATCCGAATATTATAAAGAAATAGCTAAAATAATCAAACAGTATGATGAAGTACTCATTTTTGGTCCAACTGATGCAAAAATTGAGCTATACAATACTATTAAAGATGGTCTAGCATATGCTAAAATTAAAATCGGAATAAAACCTGCTGATAAAATGACCGAAAATCAGCAATACGCTTTTGTACGAACATATTTCACCACTAATTAATATTGAACAGATTCTTAAAACATCTGAGGGGAGACAAAACTTGATCAGCACTGAACTCCCCCTCTTGTATGATGTCTAAAAGGTAAATAAAATCAATATCAGTTCCTTTCATCGTCCTTAAAAACTTTCACCTATTCACTAAACACTCCAAAATTTATGATATTCCTGTTTTATAGCTAAATATATATGAAGAAAAATGCTGATGTTATTATTATTGGTGGTGGCCTTGCAGGTTTAACAGCTGCATTACATTTAACAAAAAAAGGATTAAATGTCACGTTAATTGAAAAATATAGTTATCCTCGTCATAAAGTCTGCGGGGAATATCTTTCAAAAGAAATATTACCTTATTTGAATTGGTTGAACTCAGACATTTTACAAGTATATCCAACAAATATTAACACACTTATATTTACACATCAAAATGGTAAAACTGCAAAAGCAGACTTACCGTTGGGAGGCCTTGGCATCAGTAGGTATTCGCTGGATAATTCTCTATATCTACAAGCAGTAAAAATGGGATGTACCGTTATTAAAGCTACAGTAACAAATGTAACATTTAATGAAAATGCATTCACAGTGATGACCGAAAATCAGATTTTAATAGCAGAAATCGTATTGGGAGCATTCGGGAAACGATCGAACGTGGATCAGGTACTAAAACGTAATTTTATGAATAAAACTGCCCCGTGGCTAGCCGTAAAAGGACATTATTCCGGAGAATTTCCTGATGATGTAGTAGCACTACATAACTTTAAGGGTGGTTATTGTGGTATTACAAAAGTTGAAGACAATATTATAAATATGTGCTACCTAGCTGATTTAAAATCATTTAAAAAGCACAAGAATATTACAGAATTTGAGCAAAATATTCTTTACAAGAATAAACACATCAAATACTTTTTTGAAAATAGCACATTACTTTTTGATAAACCACTTACAATAAGTCAAATATCATTTGATAAAAAACCGATCATCGAAAACCATATATTAATGATCGGTGATACTGCCGGCCTTATCCATCCCCTCTGTGGCAATGGCATGGCCATGGCTATGCACAGTGCTAAAATTTCGTCAGAGCTAATCGTCGACTATTACACAGGTAAAATCGTATCCCGAAAATTATTAGAAAAAAAATTCACACAACAATGGAAACAAAATTTCGAAAAGAGACTCTTAATCGGAAACCTATTATCGAAAGCACTTCAACATCAAACCATCACAACAGTATTGATCAGGATCGCAACGATGTTCCCCTCTCTTCTTCCTTTGATAATAAAGCAAACACACGGTAAAGCAATAACAATCAAATGAGAATAAATACCGATAATAGGACAGAAAAAACCGAATTAATGGATGATTTTTCACTCCAAGGTGAAGAATTACGAGAAGCTCTAGATAAAATTGCACGCATCAATCAATTTCTTGGAGGCAATAGTACTACACTTAATGGCGTAAAGCAATTATTAACACAGGTTGATCGATCTAAACATATCACTGTCGCAGATATAGGTTGCGGTAACGGTGATATGTTACGTATGTTAGCCGAATACGGTATTAAGAACAATATTAACTTTAAAATGATCGGTATAGATGCAAATGAATATACGATCAACTATGCTCGAAAATTATCAACAAGCTACGCTAATATTGACTATGTATGCACTGATATATTTGAAGAAAATTTCAAGACATTAAAATATGATATTGCACTTTGCACCTTAACTATTCATCATTTTACTAATGAAAAAATAATAGATTTAATCACTATCTTTAGTCATAATGCCTCTGTAGGAATAGTTATAAACGATTTACAGCGCAGCAAATTTGCTTATAGACTTTACCAAATGGTATGTTTTGTTTTTAGATTAAACAGGATGTTGCAAGAAGATGGATGTACATCGATATTGAGAGGATTTAAAAGAAATGAACTGCAAAGTTTTGCAAGAAAACTAAATTTAAAGAATTATACCATCCAATGGAAATGGGCCTTTCGTTACCAATGGATTATACCTAAAATATGAGTGTAAAGATCGTAACTGTTGCAAAACAACTACCGAAATATTCAAGCGATACAGTTGAAATACTTCCTATGCTAGATACTTGGCTTTATGGACAAGAAACACGTTTTATAAAAAAAGTAAAAAAAATATTTGAAGGTGCGGCAGTAAATACACGGTATTCAATTATGGATCCTATTGAAGTATTTACAGCAACTTCTTTTGAAGATAAAAATAACATTTACAGCCGTGAAGTTATTATCCTTGGTGAACAAGTGCTTGAGAAAGCACTTAAAAAAGCGGGATGGGATCCAAGCACCTTAGACTATATTATTACTGTAAGTTGCACCGGTATTATCATCCCTTCTTTAGATGCGTATCTTATAAATAAACTGAAACTACGACAGGATATCGTCAGATTGCCAGTTACAGAGATGGGCTGTGTAGCAGGAGTATCGGGTTTGTTATATGCCAAAAACTTCCTCAAAGGCAATCCTAACAAACGAGCCGCAGTAATAGCGATTGAAGCTCCGACTGCTACATTTCAACTGGATGATTTTTCAATGTCAAATATTGTAAGCGCGGCTATTTTTGGTGATGGGGCAGCTTGTTGTCTACTTTCTTCTTATGAAGAAGATTATGGTCCCACCATACTTGATGAACAGATGTATCACTTCTTTAATACGGAGCATATTATGGGATTTAAACTGACCAATAGTGGTTTGAAAATGATACTTGGCACTGAAGTTCCGGATACCATAGCACAACATTTTGGTGATATTATACATCCATTCTTAAAGAAAAATAATTTAGAGATCAGAGACATAGACCATATGATATTTCATCCCGGAGGAAAAAAAATCGTAATGACGGTCGAAAAACTATTTTCAGAGTGGGGTAAAAATATTGATCACACAAAAGAAATATTATTGCAATATGGCAATATGTCAAGTGCAACTGTTCTTTATGTCCTAGAGTGCGTCATGGATAAAAATCCCATACAGGGAGAATTAGGGTTGATGTTAAGTTTTGGTCCAGGATTTTCTGCCCAAGGGCTTTTATTAAAATGGTAATGTACAATGAACGTAAAAGATATTATAGCAAAATTACCCTATAGTAAACCATTTTTATTCGTCGATGAGTTGCTTCATATTGATGAAAATGGAAGTATGGGTACATATACCTTCGATGAAAATCTAGATTTCTATAAGGGACATTTTAAAGAAAAACCGGTTACTCCTGGAGTGATTTTAACAGAAACTATGGCGCAGATAGGTCTTGTTTGTCTCGGCATTTACCTTCTTAATAATGAGCTAAAAAATACTTCAATTGCATTTACATCTGTCGAAATGCAGTTTTTAAAACCTGTATATCCAAATGAAAAAGTTACTGTAATTTCTCAAAAAATATATTTTAGATTCGGCAAACTCAAGTGTAACATCAGTATGAAAAACGAAGCCGAACAGATTGTTAGTCAAGGTATATTTTCAGGAATGTTAACCACTGAGCTATGAACCGAGTTGTAATAACGGGATTAGGGGTCGTTGCTCCAAATGGAGTTGGCGTACCTGCTTTTACCGATGCTATTAAAAATGGTATATCTGGAATACGCCAGGATGAACAATTACAGCAATTGCAGTTTTCTTGTCAGATAGCAGGAAAACCCCAAATTACAGATGAAATAAAGTCAGCGTATTTTACCGATCTTGAACTTAGAGGTTTTAACAGTAGCGGAATACTATATGGCGTCATTGCAGGTGTTGAAGCTTGGAAAAATGCCGGACTTCCGATAGAAAATAATAATGAGCCTGATTGGGACAGTGGAACTATATTTGGATCAGGAACATCAGGCATTGATAAATTGCGCGAAAGTATCTATAAAATTGATGATTTGCAGACGCGTAAACTTGGTAGCAGTGTTGTTGCTCAAACTATGAATAGTGGTATAAGTGCATATCTGGGCGGAAAATTAGGACTAGGAAATCAGGTAACCACGAATTCTTCTGCATGCGCAACAGGGACCGAAGCAATCATAATGGCCTATGACCGTATAAGATCAGGAAAAGCAAAACGCATATTAGCCGGCAGCACTTCAGATAGCGGCCCCTACATTTGGGCTGGATTTGATGCTTTAAGAGTTTGCAGTTCTAAATATAATGACAATCCTGAAGCAGGCTCCCGTCCTATGAGTGCAACAGCAGCAGGATTTGTACCTGCATCCGGTGCAGGAGCACTAATTATTGAGGACTTAGAAAGTGCGCTAAAACGAGGGGCAAATGTTTACGCAGAAATTCTAGGTGGTAGTGTAAACTGTGGGGGACAGCGGGGAAATGGTACGATGACTGCTCCAAATAGCAAAGCTGTTCAAAGATGCATTATTGATGCTCTCAAAAACGCAGCTATTTCAGCAAATGATATTGACGCAATCAACGGTCATCTTACAGCAACTGCTAAAGATAGTATTGAAATAGAGAACTGGACAAAGGCATTGGGCAGAAGTCATGTTGATTTTCCCTACGTCAATTCATTAAAGAGCTTGATAGGACATTGCCTCAGTGCTGCAGGAAGCATTGAAAGTGTAGCTACAGTGCTGCAACTTCATCATGGGTTTTTATTTGGAAATACAAATTGCGATGATCTACATCCAGAAATAGCAACTCATATTGATGCCTCAAAAATACCGACAAAATCTTTTAACATTAATTTAAATGTAATAGCCAAAGCTAGCTTTGGATTTGGTGATGTGAATGCTTGTGTAATATTTAAAAAATTTGAAATTTAATCTTATGAATAAAGAAATGTTGATAGGTAAGTTAAAGGAAATCATAAAACCTTATACCACGAATTTAGAAGCATACGAAAACCTAAATGAAGACACCGATTTTATTAATGATCTTAACATCAATTCTGCAAATCTGGTAGATATTGTACTCGATATTGAACAAATATTTGATGTTGTCATCGATAATACTGATATGGAACGTATGTTAAACGTGAGAACAGCCGTCGAAATTATAGAAATCAAATTAGCGCAGAAGTGATTGGTAATGATATCATAGATATACAGAAATCCCGTCAAGAAAGTAATTGGAAACGACATGGGTTTCTGGAAAAACTATTTACAGAAGAAGAACAGTGCTTTATAGCCAATAGTTCTGATCCAGAAATTATAGTATGGCTGATGTGGAGCATGAAAGAAGCTGCGTACAAAATCCTAAATAGACAGACAAAAAAAAGAGAATTCATTCCTAAGAAACTGATTTGTAAAATATTATCACAAACCTGTTTTAGTGCAACTGGTCAAGTATTTTATATCGGAAATATCTATCATACAAGAACTTTTTTAGCTGATGATTTTATCCATACTATTGCTGTTAATGACTTAGAAGATCTAGATCTCGTAGTGGAAATAGACAAAAAAGAAATGCTAAAAGATATAAATGGAATACCTTGGTTATGTATTACAAACTCAAATCAATATAAAGCAGCTTCAAATAGCAACCATGGTCGCTTTGAAAAGACAGTGACAATTAAAAGTAAATAATTCTAAATCAGGATCAGTTTAATTGCGAAAGTTGCTGAAACCATTTTTAGACAAGGAAAAACTTTAATGATAATTAAATATGCTCACTAATACATTAGTATCCCTTTTTGAAAGAGATCTTAAAAAATTAATAACTGAAATAGAACTTTATGAAAATGAATCCAATATTTGGCGGATTGAGAAAAAGATCTTGAATTCAGCGGGAAATTTAACCCTCCATTTAATTGGTAACTTAAACACTTATATAGGTAAAGAGATCGGGAAAACTAACTATGTAAGAAATAGAGATCTTGAATTTTTAGAAAAAAATGTTCCGAGAAAAGATCTAATTACGAAAATAGAAGATACAATTGAAACTATTAGACTTGCACTAAGCCAAATAGCAGATGAAGAATTAGATAGCGAATATCCCATTTTAGTGTTTTCGAAAAAGACTTCAACAGAGTTTTTTTTAATTCACCTGACAACCCATCTCGCTTATCATCTCGGACAAATAAATTATCATAGACGTTTAATCGAAAGCTAAAAAAAATTAAATAAGTTGAATTTCAATATCAAAAATCCCAAATAAAAATTAGCAATTTAATAACAGAAAGACCAAAAATAAAAATCCGGCTAACTGTTGCTGATTATTTTCCTGCAAGGTTAAGTTGGATACTTTTAGTCACAATAGGTTTGATTCTAATAACTTGTAAAAGTTTGGGAGAGGCAGATGAATATGACAACTTGATTAATATTATCAAATTAGGGTAATTTTAGAATATTAAAAAAAGCCATTCTTAAAAAGAATGGCTTTACTATTTATGTAAATAAAGGTAGATTTATTTCAATTTCCAGATCGATCCCATCATAATCCAACATTCTTAATATAATTTAAAACGAGGTCGAATTACGCTCCTTCTAAACACTGTAAATGCGCAGGTTGTTTAATAGCAAAAATGGGACCAAAGAAGCTATCTATTAAAAAATAATTATTGTTTTGCATAAAAATGTTTCAGTAAAGCTTACAAATAAAAAACGCAGTAATTTATCGTATTAGATTATCGGAGGAATAATTGTTTTTACCGGAATGTGTTTAAGTCTAAAATATATAAAAATTGACTACTATTCTTTAAAGTTAATAATCTCTTTTCTATTAACCTTGTAAGTCATACTGTTATTATTATAACTTATAAGGCCATTACAAGGGATTTCCTTTCAAATAGTTCTTAACCACATTACGAATTCATCTTCTTTAGAACCTTTTCAAAAGTATTAATATTTCTACTTGTAAATTGATCTCTAAGTGTCTTTTTACCCAAAATCTTTCCAAATGCTGAATCAAGCGTGTTTCCTTTAGGGACCTGCCAGTAGAAAATATGATTAACTATTTCTGCGCTCTCATTGGTATTTTGTGTCGCGTCCTGAAATTCAGCCATTAAAACTGTTTCTATTCCAGTATCTCCGACAAATGCATAGATATGAAAATCCGTAGTCTTTTCAAAAGGAACACTTTCCCAATATAATACCGTATCACGCTCCGACTTTATAAATAAAACAGCGTCGTAAGAAAAATAAGCTGACATGGACTTTTCCAAAATTAACTTTAATTCGATCTCGTTTTTATCTGATGAAAAAACAATATTACCAGATGCGATTATGGACCTAACATCCTGCATTCCTGCATCCCTAAAAACCTGACATACATCAGTCATCTTCATGTTGGTTCCTTTGACATTTACACCCCTCAGAAAAGCACAGTACTTCATAATTCTTAAAAAATTAGATTAAAATTAAGTCAAAATACATACGATATATCATTATACGTTTATTTACAAATAGGACTCATTCATCAACTTGCAATTTCTTCAATATTAATTTCTCAGTTGGTAAATCATCTTCAATCCCAATAAAATAACTTTCAAATCCAAATTTTTCAAGTAATTTTTTAGAAGCCATATTTTCTGGATCAATAATTCCAATAACCGCTAAATCAGGATATAAATTATGCGCTACATCTAGTAATTTTCGACAGATTAAAGATCCTATTCCATTTCTCCAAAAATTCTTTTTTATAATATAACCTATTTCAAGAATGCTCTCATCATGCTTATATCGCTCCAACTTGCAATCTCCCACAAATTCATTTTCTTCAGTAAGAACCTTAAAATATCCTAATTCACGTTCCTTACTATTGATTTCAAGAATACGATCGAACTTTGCTCTAGCCTGATTTTCATTCAATCCATTTCCAGAAATATATTTCATTAAATCATCTTCACAAACAAGTGTTTTGAAAGAGTTAAAATCTTCCGGTCCATACTTCTGTAAGTTTATTTTCATTATCTTCTATGATAAAGTGATTTATAAAACAATATTACGTCTAAAAGCACACCCCAGCTCGATAATAGTCTCCGTTTTGGCAATACCTGCAATACTGTCTATTTTCTCATACAATAATTGTCTCATATGCTCATGATCTTTAGCGATGATCTTTAAATATAGCGTATAGTTTCCAGTAATATAGTAACATTCTGTTACCTCAGGAATTTTATGAAGCTCCTCAATTATTCTTTTTGAATCATGATCTTTTTCAAGAGATATTCCAGTAAAAGCTCCCCAATCGTAACCCAATTTTTTTTCGTCCAAAACAGGCTTAATTCCCGTAAGAATACCTTGATCCATAAGGCGTGTAATACGCTGATGGACCATTGTATTGGAAACTCCTAGCTCTGTAGCTATAGCAGAATACGCCATGCGTCCGTCTGCTTCGAGCTGTTTCAAAATCTGTATATCAAAATCATCCAAATGATTCATGGTTATTTTTAATTATTAAGTTTAGAGTTAAATTAAATTTAATAAGCTACTAATTGAGTGAATTTAAATCCATATTAGGCTATTAAAATTAAATATCGTACATTTATTTCATAATTCCAATTACAAATAATATGGCAGACTTAACAAATTTAGCAAAAAGCAATGCATTCATTGCAAAGGAAAATAAATATGGTGCCCACAATTATCATCCCTTACCTGTGGTTTTAGCAAAAGGAAAAGGAGTATTTGTGTGGGATGTTGAAGAAAACCGATACTTTGATTTTCTTTCAGCATACTCAGCGGTAAACCAGGGACATTGTCATCCAAGGATTATTAAAGCCTTAACCCAACAAGCTGAAAAGCTTACCTTAACTTCAAGAGCATTTTATAGTGATAAATTAGGTGATTTTGAAGAGTATCTTTGTAATCTGTTTGGTTATGATAAAGCTTTAATTATGAATTCCGGTGTTGAAGCCGTAGAAACAGCCATGAAGTTATGCCGTAAATGGGCTTACTTAGTTAAAGGGCTTCCTGCAAATCAAGCCAAAATAGTCTTCGCTAGTGGTAACTTCCATGGTAGAACCATATCCGTAATTTCTGCTTCAAATGATGATTCGGCAAGAAAAGATTTTGGACCTTTCTTAGATGGGGTTACACAAGTGCCTTATAACGACGTTCAAGCATTTGAAGAATTACTAAAAAATGATACGAACATTGCTGGATTTATTGTTGAACCCATTCAGGGCGAAGCTGGAATTATCGTTCCAAGTGATGATTATCTTTCTCGTATAAAAGCACTTTGCAAAGACTACAACGTATTATTTATAGTCGATGAAATTCAAACTGGTATTGCAAGAACAGGAAATATGCTAGCCTCTTTTGATATTAAAGATACCAATTCAAATACAAAGCCTGATGTTTTAATTTTAGGAAAAGCACTTTCTGCAGGTGTACTTCCGGTTTCTGCTGTTCTAGCAGACGATTATATTATGCTGACTATAAAAGCTGGAGAACATGGTTCAACATATGGTGGGAATCCCCTAGCCTGTGCAGTATCCATGGAAGCTCTTCAAGTGATCATAGATGAGGATTTAGCATTAAATGCTGAAAAAATGGGTAAAATATTCAGAGAAGGCCTTCAAGAAATGATGATAAGATGTCCCATAATTAAAGAAGTCAGAGGAAAAGGATTATTAAATGCAATTGTAATAGATAGCAAAGAAGAAGATAATACTGCTTGGGAAATTTGTCTAAAATTTAAGGAAAATGGATTATTAGCCAAACCTACTCACGGTAATAAAATTAGATTAGCTCCCCCATTAGTAATTACAGAAGATCAAATTACGGAAAGTCTATCAATTATAGAAAAATCACTTCATCAATTTGCACAAAAAATATGAATAGATCGATTAAATTAATTAAAAATAGATCGGATATTGGAGCAGGTACCCGCGGTTCCGACCTAGGGATTGACGCTATCGAAATTGCTGCAATTAATAAAGGAAGTCAATACTTCAATAACTATAATTTTATAGATATACAAACGCGCAATAACACAGTTTATGATCCGCTTGTTAATCCATTTGGTAAGAGAATAAAGCAGGTCTTACAGCAGTGCAAATTATTGGCAATAGCTGTTGAAGATAGCTTACTAGAAGAACAGTTTCCCCTGGTTTTTTCAGGAGACCATTCATCTGCAATTGGTACCATTAGTGGTATAAAGTCGGCATATCCAGAAAAAACATTAGGAGTAATATGGATAGATGCCCATGCTGATTTACATTCACCCTATACCACACCTTCTGGTAATTTACATGGAATGCCTTTAGCGGCGGTATTAGGTACGGACAATTTAGAAAATCAAATTAATAATGTTGATGCAGAAACCAAACAATATTGGAATAAATTAAAAACAATAGGAACTTCCCAAGCTAAAATAATAGCAGAACACCTGATCTACTTTGGTGTTCGCGATACCGAATTACCAGAAGAAAATCTAATTGCGGAACTGAATATAAAAAAATACCAAGTAGAGCAATTACGTGATATGGGAATTAAATCCTGTGTTCAGAGCACCCTTCAGCAATTGGAAGGATGTGACCATATTTATGTTTCATTTGACGTTGACAGTATGGACAGCGAGCTAATTTCTAACGGTACTGGTACACCAGTACCCAAAGGATTTAATCAAACGGAAATAACATCATTGCTTCAAGAAATTATTGCATCTAATAAAGTGGTTTGCTTAGAATTTGTAGAGGTAAATCCCCTTTTAGACAGTCAAGGGAATAGAATGGCAGAGGTTGCGTTCGAAATTTTAGACCAAGTGACAGCATCTATTGAAACTTTAAAATCAGTATCGTAATTTCGATATGATTTCTTGGAATTGAACAATTGAAAATAAGAATTATTAGTTTCTAATTTCAATTGTTCAATTATTGTTATGCAGAGAATTCGCAACCATTTAACCCAATATACAATGATTCAGCATGTAACATTCTAATTAAAAATTTGTAACATTGTTACTATAAGTATTTAAGAACAAAATAAAATGGTAAGATAAATTTAAACTGATCTACTATTTGTTATATACCTTAAATATATTGGCTAAAAAAATGTTATGATCGGCAAATTTTTCAGAAAATTCTATTTAGACATAGTCATCTGGACCATTTTATTGTTACTTCCCTTTATCACCTATCTCTATCAACCAGATAAGATTTCGGAGTTTAAGCCCTACTCTGCTCTATCTCATCTAGCCAATATTATATTTTTGGCAACAAATTTTTATTTACACTGCTATTATGTCGCACCAAAATACTTCTTTACACGCAGAAAGTTTCTGGTGCTTTTAATTGCTTGTGCTTTTTTATCCTATGTCGCGCTAAACTATGCTATTGTATACTTTAATCCTAATGGAGAATTGGCACATTTCACAAAAGAAAATATACTTTTCGTACGACTAGTGATCGGGCCTGGAATTATATATTCACTTTGTTTAATTACCTCATCCATGATTTTTCTATACGGGGAACAAGCCAGGCAAAAAGAATTAAATAAGCAGATTGCTTTGGAGAAAACAAAAGCAGAATTAACAATTCTAAAGCTTCAGATCAGTCCACATTTCCTATTCAACACCCTTAACAATATCCGATGGTTGATCCGTAAACAATCACCAGATTCTGAAGACACAATCGTCAAATTATCCGAAATATTGCGGTACATTCTCTATGAAGTTGATGGTGCAAAAGTAGAGCTCTTTAAGGAAATCGAGCATATGCAGAATTTTATTGCCTTACAAACACTCCGTCTTCCGATAGCTGGAAATGTGGATCTCGAAATTGAATCTAATCTAAAAAATAGATTGATACCACCTTTACTATTTATTCATTTTGTAGAGAATGCATTCAAATATGGTGTAGACAGTAAAAACAGTCCAGAAATCAAGTTTCAATTCGCACAGATTCCAGGCGGTATAATTTTTAAGTCCAGCAATAAAATACTACAGCATACAGAACTTCGAACAAGTGAAGGAATTGGATTAACCAATGTTCAGCGTCGCTTGCAACTGTTATATCCAAATCGTCATGATCTTTCCATTACAAAAACGGATGACGGTTATTTCCAGGTAATACTCAAATTGATGACCGATGAAAATTAAATGCTTACTTATAGATGACGAACCATTTGCTTTAAACATCTTAGAAGACGATTTATTAAGCTTTGACAATGTTGAAATACTGCACAAGTTTAACTCGCCAATCGATGTCGTCGATTACTTGAGAGATCATGAAGTCGATCTGATTTTCTTGGATATACAAATGCCGGAAAAATTAGGAACACAATTTATCCGGGAACTTACTAATCCACCTTTATTTATATTCACTACGGCATATCATCAATATGCTGTGGAGGGTTTTGAATTGAATGCAGTGGATTATCTATTGAAACCCATTGCAAAAGAAAGATTGACTAGCGCTATTCGAAAGGTTGAAGACATTATGCTTTTACGAGCAAATCAAAATAATACAGTAGATCACATCGTCGTCAATGTTGAGTATAAAAAGATTAAAATATTTATCAATGAAATAAGTTACATAGAAGGATTAAAAGATTATGTTAAAATCTATATGGTAAATCGGAATGCTCCACTTCTTACCCGTAGTAACCTAAGAGGTATGGAAAAAATTCTGCCAGTAAAAGATTTTTTAAGAATCCATAATTCATATATAGTAAACAAAAATAGAATTCAGCACGTCGCTCTAACGAAATTAACACTTCCTGAGATTGCACTGCCAGTAGGCAAAAAATATGTTGGAAATATCGAAATTTTCTAAATTAAATTCTCTTGTCGACACTAACATTTATTTCAATAACTTCATTCGTCTACACATTTACGCTGTCTGTCTACAGATCATTGTGTAGATTAAAAATCCTTCTCAAATTTGTCATATATCAGACCTCTATTAAAAAGGGATAAACAAATCGATAAAAAAAGAATAATGAAAAGATATATATCAACGCTTATTGTAGCAACTGCAATATCAACTGTGTATGCTCAAAATACCGCTGAAAATTCACCTACAAACGTAAATAAGTCTGAAGGTACAATCTTTGGTCAAATTATAGACAGTCAAGGAAAACCTATTTCAAAGGCTTCGATTAATCTCTTTCAGGTTATCAAAGATCAAAAAAACAATCAGGAAAGAGAAATATTAATAAGAAGTACAAGTTCGCTGGAAAATGGAAATTTTAACTTTTCAGCTATTTCTAATACCAATAATTGGAAATTAAAAATCAGCTCAATAGGTTACGCAACGCTCGAGCTAAATGTTGATCATAGTGATGATAAAAAAGTCTTAAACAAAAATATAGGAACTATTGTACTTAAAAATGACAATCAACAACTTGCAGAAGTAACTGTCACAGGTCGAAAGGCTTTATTGGAAATGGATATTGATAAAAAAGTATTCAATGTGGAAAAAAACATCGTAGCAACTGGCGGTACTGCTATCGATGTACTTCGTAATATGCCATCTGTACAAGTAGATATCGATGGAAATGTCAAGCTCAGAAATGCTGCACCAACCATTTTTGTAGATGGAAAGCCTACAACACTTTCACCAGATCAGATCCCCGCAGATGTCATCGAAAAAATAGAGATCATCACAAACCCTTCTGCAAAGTACGATGCCTCAGGAAGTATGGCTGGAATTTTAAATATAATCCTTAAAAAAAATAAGAAAACAGGATATAATGGTATGGTTACCCTAGGTGGAGATCGATTTGGCGGAACTAATTTTATGGGAAGCCTCAATGCGCGTCAAAACAAATTAAACCTGTCATTTACAGGAATGAATATGCGAATGCGTACGAATACTGAAGGAGATAGTCATAGAACGAGTAATATAAATAACATAAATTCAACTGTAGATCAAGATATTGAAGGAAAAACAAAGGGTATGATCACTTTTGGAAGACTTGGTTTAGATTATGATTTCAGTCCACGAACTTCATTATCAATTGCCGGAGTTTTGGTTGAAGGGAAATTTCGTCCAAATGAAGAAACCCTAATATCAACACAATCTGAAGGAAAAACCTCATTAAGCAATCGAATTTCGGAATCCGAACGAAGCTTTAAACCAAGAGGTCTACAGGCCGGAATAGTGCAGAAATTTAAAACAGAAGGTGAGGAATTAACTGTTGACTTTAATTATTTCGGAGGTAATAATAATTCAAACGGTCTTTACACCACAAATTATCTCAATGATATAAACCAGATAACAGGCACAAAAAAACAACAGAACATCGGTTTTGGAAATAATAAATTTATTACTATCCAAACGGACTATGTTAAGCCTTTCAAAAATGGAATGAAATTGGAGACCGGTCTTCGTGCCCAAATTAATAAATTAAAAAATCTCAACGATAATTCAATACAAGATATTGGTGAAGAAGACTTTAAAAATATTTCTTCAGCATCCGCTAATTACGATAGTAAAAATAGCGTTTATGCCGCTTACGTTTCCCTCGGAGGAAATTTTAAAGATTGGGTATCCTATAAAATAGGTCTACGTGCTGAAAACTCAACTTATAATGGAGAACTTTTAAATACTAATGAAAAATTTAAGAACAATTATCCATTAAGCCTATTTCCATCTGTGTTTTTAAGTAAAAAACTGACCGAAAAAGATCAAATCCAGATGAGTGTCACGCGTCGCGTGAATCGTCCTAATTTTTTTCAAACGATACCTGTTATCGATTATACAGACAGCTTAAATATTACGAAAGGTAATGCCGATCTTGTTCCTGAATTCACGACTTCTGGCGAGCTTTCGTATAGTAGAACACATGGAAAAGGCACTTTTTTAGCTTCAGTTTATTATAAATCTACCAATAATTTGATTACCAGATTTTTGACTCAGGAATTAAATCCAGTAACAGGCAAGATGGATTTTATAAATACCTATATTAATGCCAATTCTAGTAAAAACTATGGTGCAGAATTTACATATACCAATAATCTTAAAAAATGGTGGGATTTAACCGCAGATCTTAATTTCTATAATTCAAAAATAGAAGTTGACGACAGTACCCCGTCTGAAGCAATGTGGACAGTGTTTGGAAAATTGAACAACACCTTTAATGTTAAAAACAATTGGAATCTTCAAGTCGCATTTGAATATCAAGGCAAAACAAATATGCCTGTCACACAAGGCCAGTCATTTGGTCCTCCAATGAATCAAGCACAAAGCTCATCCCAAGGATACATCAAACCTTTTTATGGTGTCGATCTAGCTCTCAAAAAGAGTTTCTTAAAAAATCAAGCTGCCTCAGTAACTTTAGCTGTGAATGATATTTTCAGAAGCCGAGGTAATACAATTGTATCTTCAGGAGAAGGGTTTACACAATCTTATTATCGACTTTCAAATCCTCAACTAATCAAATTGAACTTATCTTATCGCTTTGGAAAAATGGATATGAATATGTTTAAGAAAAACAAAAATCAAAATTCGATGGAAGGAATGCAAATGCAGTAATCTACCCGTACAATAACAAATAAAGGGGTGTATATAGATCTTAATCTATATACACCCCTCTATTTTAATCTAATTGATTTAACTTACAAAAATGAAGAAGTTAATTAAGATACTAACATTAAAATAGGGACCTTGGCATTAACTGCCAATTTTTTTGAGGCACTTTTTTGAAAAAACGAAGCGATAAATCCAAGTTTACGGGGTACAGTGATCAATACATGAATATTATGTTCTTGAACATATACATTTAGTTTCTCAACAAAATCTTCACCTTCCAAATAAGAGTAAGTCGGTTCAAGACTATCTAAACTTGCATGCAAAAAAGATTGTTCCTCAATTAAATCAGCTGCCTTATGCTTCCCTTGAACACTTACATTTACAACATACCATCTTAAAGATAACAATTCTTGTAAATGAAATATTGTTTTCACGGGCAATCGTTCATCTAAATGCAATAGATCCACTGCAAGGATCACATTTTTAAAGATATGTACTTTATCCATATCTGGTACCAATAAAAGGTTATACAGATGTGCCTGTATCAGCTCATTGGTAATAG
The DNA here is from genome assembly GCF_037479535.1 of Sphingobacterium sp. MYb388. Taxonomy (NCBI): domain Bacteria; kingdom Pseudomonadati; phylum Bacteroidota; class Sphingobacteriia; order Sphingobacteriales; family Sphingobacteriaceae; genus Sphingobacterium; species Sphingobacterium sp. MYb388. Next base: position 351,169 of record NZ_JBBGYV010000004.1, read on the forward strand.
TACCAATACTATTTTTACCATTATCATCATTTCCTCTCATGCCAGCAATAACTAGGTCAACATGCCCCTCTTCGGAAATTCGCTCCATGCCATCTAAAACAGTAAAACTATCATGTCTTGTATGGACGTTTGTAGCTGGTGAAACATTTAATAATTCCTGTTTCAAAAGAAGCATTTTTGAGTCTACTGCCGCAATATCTGTTTCATCTACAAGAATTGGTGGCGGTATAAACTCGCCGACATAGTAAAATCCTCCATTTAGATACCCTAAGGAGTGGTATATGATGACTTTTTTTATAGCTGTTTGCTTAGCAAGGGTCAAGAGTTGATCGAAAGCATGTCTAGCAGGAACAGAAAAATCGGTTAAAAAAACAATTGTTTCCATGATCGTGATTTCTTGTAATGTATACTCGATTACTAAACAACCGAATCTTATTTTTAGTTTAAAAATTAAGAAAATAATACACATTAATCTAAATGCATAAATAAATATTCCGAATAAACTAGAAATGTCTTATGACCGATTACGCAAGTTGTTTCATATTTATAATTAGTTTTTCGAATCGAAATTTGCTAATTTTAATTTTTTCGGTTTTCAATTATTGGTCTGTACCTATAGTTTATAGTAAAATACGTTGAAAACCTGGCAATTGTCTTTAATAATTATATAAAACTTATGTACATATATAATATCCACTGGATCCTTAAATTTATTTTTAATTTAGCTATAATCATCCTGATCAGTAGATTCTTCTATGCTCCTTTTGATGATAAGTTAGCTGATACAAACCTTGTTTACATATTACCATGTATTGGATTAATCAGTAGCTATTTATATCTCTCAGCTTGGTTTGGTTGGAAAAAGAGCTTTTACATCATACTTTATTTAGTAGCATACCTGATCTTCATGGGATATTTTTTGCTAAATCATCTATTGCCAAAATGGGTTGATAATACAATAATAATCTTAACTGTATCTGTAATCGGTTATTTTTGCTATCGCATTATTAATCGTATTATTAAAACAATGATTTATCGCTGTAAAGGAATTAAGAGCCGTATTAATACATACGTAATTCGAAATAAAAGAAATAAGTGATCTTTTCAGGAAGCTCGACAATGACGTTAAAAACATAAGAACTTATACGTAGATATGAAATCTAATATCGATAAACTGAAGTTTCCAATTGGTAAATTTATTGCGCCAAATACAATAGATAATGGAACGATAACAAAATGGATTGGAATTATACAATCTTTCCCAGATCTTCTAAAAAAAGAAGTTCAAGAATTATCGGAAGAAGCATTACAAAAAACCTATAGACCTAATGGTTGGTCAATAAGACAAATAATACATCATTGTGCTGACAGCCACATGAATAGTTTAATCAGATTTAAACTAGCTTTGACAGAAGATATACCCGTTATAAAACCATATGCTGAAGATCTTTGGGCAGAACTTATTGACTCAAAAGAACTTGCTATTAATTCTTCTATAAATATGCTAGAAGCTCTACATTACCGCTGGGTAGTTTTACTACAAAATATGACACCTTCGGATATGGCCAGACAATTTAGACATCCTGATTCGAACGAACTCATTAATATTAAAACAAATATTGGACTGTACGCTTGGCATTGTGAGCATCATCTTGCACATATTAAAATCGCAAAAATGAATAAGGAATAGTCAATTTAAAATATTATGAAGGTAATAAGTTTTTTATAAAAATAAGCTAGCATTTTTTTGTAAAATTGCATTAAATTAAAAAGGTAAATTGAGATATTTTTTCCATATCGCCTATCAGGGTCAGAATTATAATGGTTGGCAAAGACAACCTGATGTAGAAAGCGTACAAGAAGTTTTGGAAAATACACTCCATAAAGTATTAAAAGTACCAACCACCATATTTGGTTGTGGCCGTACAGATGCTCAAGTCCACGCTAGTCAGTACTTTTTTCATGCGGATATTGAGAAAGAATATGATTTCGACTTATTATTTCGACTCAATAAGGCTCTTCCTGATAACATCGCCATTTACGATATAATAAAAATGGAAGGTAAGCCGCATGCTCGTTTTGATGCAGTGCATAGAGAATATGATTACTTTATTCACACGTACAAAGATCCTTTCTTAAGCAATCAAAGCTCATTATACTTATATCCCAAATTAAATTTAGACAAAATGAGTGAAGCTGCAAAATTGCTCTTAAAATATAAGGATTTTCGTCCCTTTTGCACACATCCTGATAAAAATGAACATACAATCTGCCACGTAACAGCTGCAGGAATATTTGTCAATACAAAAGGTGATAGAATTCGGTTTAATATTTCCAGTAATAGATTTTTAGGTAAGATGATCAGAATTCTAACCGGTAAACTTTTAAAAATAGGTAATGGGGAACTAAGTATTGATGAATTTGAAAATCATTTAATTACATTAGAACTTCCCAAAATATTGAGACCAGCCCATCCAATAGGTTTGTATCTATCCAAAGTTAACTATCCATACCTAAATCTTCCACCACGCACTGATTTTTTAACACCTTCCCAAAGTTCCGACTGGATTTCTATTTAGATACCCAGTATTAAAAAAAATAAAGTATGCAATCCTATCTAGATACTTTTCATAACAAATAATGTTAACCTTCTGATATTAGTGTTATTACTTTATCAATCGGTCGACCGATAACGGCCTTACCATCTTTTACAACAATAGGACGCTCAATTAGAATAGGATACTCCAACATAACGGAGATCCATTCTTCATCCGAAAGAACAAGATTTTTAAACTTTTCTTGAAAAATTGATTCATTACGTCGTATCAGCTCAAGAGGTTTTAATTGAAGTAAAGTGACCAGCTCAAGCAATTCATCTTTACTAGGAACATCTTGAAGATACTCCCGTATTGATAAATCTACATCTTTCGATTTCAATAAATCTAATACAGCACAGCTTTTACTACACAATTTGTTATGATATATCTTTATCATGATCCAAAATCTAGAGTATTATATCTTTTTTAATCACTTGAACTTCAGCACTAATTCGTACTTCATCACTAACCACAATATTACCAGCTTCTGTAACAGCATCCCATGTTAAACCAAATTCCTTACGACTAAGTTGCCCGCTTAAAGAAAAGCCTGCTTTTGTTTGGCCATAACTATCGACCACAATCCCGCCAAACAAAACTTGTAATGTAATAACTTTGGTAATATTTCCTATTGTCAAATTTCCGGTTAGTTGCGCTTCATCCCCGATTCCTACATATTTAACACCAGTAAATTCTAAATAACGGTAGGCTTCAGCATTAAAAAAATCAGCTGACTTCAAATGTTCGTCTCTTTGTGTATCATTGGTATTGATAGAATTTATCTCCGCTTTAAATGCTATATTCTTAGCGGTATTAAAATCATTAGAAGTAGTTTCAAGATCAAGTGTGAACTTACCAAAATAACCTGTTATCGTTGTAATCATTAAGTGTTTCACTTTAAAAGCGACTTCACTATGACTTGGGTCTATTGACCATTTGTATGTTGCCATAAACTGTTATTTTAATTAATTAGGTAGATATCTAATAATTGCAAATAAGGATTACTAAAAATCTAAAAATTGATTTAGATCATTTGTTTGATACGTTGAGTATGCTACTTTAGGCTAAATTAATTCCTATTCTCAACGCTTGCAATCCTTTAACACCCTGTAATTCTTCCAATTCCAATTCTTCTAGATCATCTAATAAAGATCCGCTCTTTTGTAGATATTGAATATATCCTAAATATTCCTTTTCCTCACGCTTTGTAAAATAGACAATAGCAATTTTACCCGGCTGAGTAAGGCGTTCGTTCGAACCTTTAATAGTCACTTTATCGATTCTCTTTTTTATAATCTGATAGCGAATATTATAAGCTCCCTCTACATCAAATCGGTGTTCATCTGTTCTAAAATTAATATCGATCAACGTAGCATTAACAAAAATAAGCTGCGTTGTTAGTAAACGTTTCTCCATTTGATCCAACAGACTATGTGTAATTTTTGCAATCGCCGCCATTGACGTCAATTGCCAAAGTCGGATATTTTTTAAGTATATCTCATTGAACTTTTTGTCTGGAGCGATAGATTGGCCTATGTAAATATCATATTCAATACCATCTGATCTAAATTTTTCAAAATAACAAGGGTAAGAATTTTGCAATTCCTTTTCAAATAACTCCAGATAACCACTTATTCCACTATTAATTAAACGTATCGATTTTTCTAAAACATTACGATTTTTATAAACAACCCCATTTAAAGGATGGATAGCATTTTCATATGCGGCAATAATCGGATGAGATTCTTTTAAATTCTCCTTAAAATAAGTGAGAACTTCAGCCACATTTTGATTAAAAAAGTCATTAAGCTGAATCTGCATACTATCCATTAATTCTTCATTAATTTCCTGTAACCATCTTCGGCAGTTGAAAATCATTTCATCAAGAATAACAATACTATTTAAGTGTTTCAATTGAATTAAGACATTCTCCAATAATTCTAATTGAACAATCATGTCCTGAAAAGCCGCCTTATTTCTTTCAATAGTTGAATTTCGAATATCGATGGCACCGTACAACGGATATATTTGTTCAAATTTAATATCACCAACAATAGGTTTAGGTTTATCTTGTTCTATTCTTTGTAAATATTCCCACGCCTCTTGATTAAACTTCCACTGTACTGCTGATTGAAGAGATGTAAATTTTTCCTTTATAACCTCGTTTATTTTTGTCTGAAACTCAACAATTTCATCTTTTAGCAACTGTGCTAGTAAGGTACTTGCACTAAATATTCGAGCCAAAATCTGTTCATCAAGAACTGCATCTGTTTTTGTAAAGACTTCGATAACACCTACGATCTCTTTATTATGGGCTATGGGAATCAATGCATAGTTGACGATGCCCAGATCTTTCAGTCGTTCCCAAAGGAACGACATAGTTTTATCTTCAATAGGAAAATCTTTACTAAAAACAAGAATTTGGGGTTGCTTAATAAATTCATCCAGCAACTCTTGAATACGTTGCTCACTTCCTTTATTAATTTTTAATAAATCCAATAAAGCTGACGTTTTCTTTTCTTTAAAATCAAATACGACTTTGTTATTCAACTTAAAAAAAGGTAAAAGAGAAAATTCAATAGCAGGATTTCCTGCTAATGTTCTTAAAGCCATAATCACGTGTCCATAAGAATCTGCTTCATCAATTCCCCTTATAATGATATTTTTTATATTTTCAAGCGCCTGTTGCTCAGTAATATCAGTAACTGTTAAAATAGAAAAACCATCCATTTTGATTTTATTCAATGGAATCAAAGTTTTTATTATCTCAAAATTTAATGTTTTTGAAAACTCATCAATTACTTTTATCCGATCAAAAACAGGTAAATTTCCGATTACTTTTACATCTACAAAAGTATGATCGATATTGATCCGGTAATACTTTTGTAGTCCAGTCAATGCATCGATAAAGGAATGAATTATCTCAAAATGCTTTGCAGATTTTATCCCATATAACCTTTCTAATATAAATGAATACAACATCTGGATTTTCTCAGAAAACCCAACAGAATCATGTGCTAAAGCAAGTTGATTATCACATCTATACTGTTCAAGTAAAGCATAGAATTTATCTGTTCCAAAACATATTTTTTGTCCTAAAGGAAAGCCCAATGCCCAATAAGTGTCCTCATCATCTTGTAATACTGGATTTAAAGATGCATGAATTAATCTAAATTCGTTTTCAAATTGGTGAATATTGTGCTTATCCAAAGGACCATATTTTGCAAATGCTTGATTAAAATCCTTTAATACACTAGATAAAAAGTTCTTTTTAATTGATATTTCATTTTCACCTTTTCTTTTCAGATAATTCAAAAATGGGTCAAAAGAAAGGTGGGTTTCAATTTCAGGAAATTGATCTTCCTCCTCATTTATTATAGTAAATAATGCTGATTGCATATTAAAAAAATTAAATTACTAACACGACCCATCACATTTAAGATGGGAATGTTATGCAGAGTAGATTCAGTTCGTTATTTATTTGTGATTTCTGTTTTATAAGGTATCCGGTATGCATAATCTGCCTTAATACCCTTATTATCGTAAGTATAATAAGTAATCTGAGTACTTCTATCCAATAATAGATCCACAGTAACAAAACCCTGCATTGAATTTTTATAAAGTAAGTTACTATTACTTTTTATAGATGAGCTTTTTGCTCCAGAACCGCTAACAATTTGATATTGATCTCTTTTTTTTATAAACTGTAAGCCGTGATCGTGACCAGATATGTAAACATAATTCGGAACTCCCTCAAATACCGCATTTACTTGTAGTTTTAAACGTTTGTAATCCGAATGATTCATATCTTCAGGATTTGAAAACACTGTTGATCTCATTAATGGATACAATGATCCAATTACAGGTAATGGAAGGTAAAAATTTTTATTCAATATTGTAAGTGGAAAAATATGGTCCTTCCACGAATAGTAACCCGCATGAACACCGTATGAATAGAAAGGATGATGTGAAGCAACCAAAATTGTTTTATTCTTATTCTTATGAACCAATTCCTTCAGTTTTTCTATAACTTTAACTTCAGAATCACAGCCACATCTAATATTAGTATCGATCTTTTCATGAGGAAAAAGCCACCATTCACTATCATAGGCAATAATAACCAGATGATCTGAAATAGGAATTTCTACCGGATCAGGACAGCCATTTTTAGGAACTAATTGCAAAAGTGAATCTTGTTGTGCATCCAGAAAATTTCCTTGAGCTCTGATCTTTGCTAGTCCCTGTTTCCCCATCTTATCCCAATCATGATTGCCGGGTATAAAATATACCGGTGCATCAGCGGCTCGCATAGGTTCATACTGTGACCTTAAGATCGATGCTGTTTCCAATTCTTCCTTACTACCGGGTAGCCCCATACCACTGGGGTAGATATTATCCCCCAAAAACATAACAGTTGTCTTCCCTTTTAAAACCAGTGCGGCGGCAAGTGGAATAATCGTTTCCTGTTTAAAATTAATCTCACCGGCATCACCAATAAAAATAACTCGGTTTACTACACTATCTTGTGCAAATACCCCAGTCATTAAAAATGAAAGAAGTGTAACACATAAAAATTTCAACATCTTTTAATTCAATTTAAATTTTAATAATGTTGCTTTATTTGCTTTATCTCCACCCTCATTACCAATATATAAACTGCCCGAATCATCAAATGCAATAGCTTCAGGCTGATTAAAAAGTGACGGATCTAATGGAAATGCGCCAACCACCTCCCATTTTTCATTTGCAACAACTAACATTTTATTAATCGAGGACAAAATATACCACTCGTTTGTCCGCTTGTTTTTAGTCAAAGCTGATGGCCGAAACTGTTTTCCTTTTAAACTACTAATTAAGTCAATTTGTTTCTCATCAATTTTAAATTCCCCTTTTTTGAAAAAATCACCCTCTTTAGAAAGTCCCAATACATAACCAGTAACTTTGCTAGACGATTTATCAACAGCACATTTCTTACATATAATATACAATAAACTGTCTGATTGAGAGGCCGCTAGTGATTCATATTCAGCTTTAGGAATCAGGTCTTTTCCTACTTTAACATTTGTAGCTTCCCTTTGAAGTATATCACTGTAAGGAAACGAATAGACTGTACCTTTACTTTCTAGCACTACAATATATCCATTACTGATGGCAATTCCCTCGTAGTCACCTTTCTTTGCAAACTTGATCTGCTGGTACTGGTGTTCACCTGGCGCAAAATAATACACCAGACCATTTTCATCCTCGTTTGCAAAGATATGTTTGGAGCTTTCTACAGGAAATGCTATTCCAGATAGTTCATGAAGAGCATCTGGTAAAAATAATTTTTCTCCTTTATTGAAATCATAGCCCTTTGGACTCCTATAAACTTGAGTAGTTTGTGCACATGCTGTCAAGAAAAATAGACTAGCAATAGGCATACATATCAATAATAATTTTCTACCATTCATTTCCTTACTCATTTAGTTGTTTACAATAATCATAAATACACTCTTGGGCGCGAATACCTTTATCAACAGATCTTTCGATGGAATCCATATGTTCATCCAGAACTTCAGCAGACGTATCGTCTTCCAATTGTATAGCAATAATTGTTTGAATCTCCTTTTTTAATCGTCTATTAACAATCGGAAAACAAACTTCTATCCTATTGTATATATTACGGTGCATCCAGTCTGCCGATCCTAAATACACCTGTTCTTGACCATTATTGTTAAATATAAAAACTCTACTATGTTCTAAGTATCTATCTACAATACGTCTAACGCTAATATTTTCACTTAGACCGGCAACACCCGGTATTAGACGACAGATACTCCTGACTATTAATTGAATTACCACTCCAGCTTGACTTGCCTCATACAACTTTTGGATCATGCCCTTTTCTTCTAAATTATTGACCTTAATAATAATCCATGCTGGCAATCCCATCTTTGCAGATGCAATTTCCTGATCGATGAGCTGCATAAAACCTGCTGCCAAATTATATTGTGACACCAGTAAATACTTGAAATGGGTACTATAATAGGAAGTTTGATCTCGTCTTTTTTTTAACACATTAAACACCTCCATTACTTCTTGTAAGATTTCTTGCTGAGCAGTCAATAAAACATGATCAGCATACCTATGGGCTGTTTTTTCATTCAGATTGCCCGTAGAAAGTAAACCAAAATACTGGACGGCATTACCTTGTTTTGTTTTTACTAAAGCAATTTTAGCATGCACTTTTAAATTTGGAATACTATATAGTACATTTACACCTGCTGCTTTTAATTTCTTTGCCCAATAAATATTATTTTCCTCATCAAATCTCGCTTTTAATTCCACGAAAACAGTTACTTTTTTTCCATTTTTGACTGCATTTAATACTGCATGTAGAATTTTAGAATCACTAGCTACCCGATACATGGATATATATATTTCTTCCACATCTCGACGAACCGCTGCCTCATTAAAAAATCTAAGCACCACATCATAAGACTCGTAGGGAGTATTAACGAGGATGTCTTCAACACTAATTTCATCTAACAAAGATAAAAATGAAGATTTAAACCGATAAGGTATTGGAGGTTGAGGTCTATATTTCCACTCTTTTTTATCAATCGGAAAAGAAAAAAAATCTTTTAGATTATGATAGTTACCTCCTTTTATACAACTAGATTTGCGAAGTTTAAACAACTTAATCAATGCACTTAAAAGATCATCTGGAAGATCTGGCTGATAGAGTAAACGTGTTGCTAGCCCAAAATCTCTTTTTCTGATCTGCTTTTCAATTTTCAGAAGCAACGAGCCTTCAAATTCATTATTTAACTCCAACTCTGCATCACGAGTCACCTTAAATGAATACATACCTGTAATGAAGTGATCTTTGAAAATATCTGGAAAGTTTTGCCTAATAATATCGTCAATAAAAACAATATAATTTTTATCTTCAGTGGCAACATAATAGAATCTGGAAACTTGATCCGACGGAATAGAAATCATTCCCAACTTATCAAGTTCCCCTTCTTTGAAAGTAAAAACAAAATAAAGTTGATTGTTTTTTGGAAAAAAAGTGACATCTTCAATAATAGATATTTCTAAGTATGATGCAATCCGTTCATAAAAATAATCTTTAGTTTGGTTAACAATAGTATCGGGGATTGTTTCATTATAGATGAAATGAATGTTAGCTGATTTTAAAGCAGGAATGATTTCACTTACCAAGATACTTCCAAAAAGAGATAACTGTTTTTTTATGCGTAACTTGACCTGTTTATAAATTTTAACGTCTTGCGAGTCATTATCTATGTTTTCCTGATGTTTAATCTTTTTCAAAGCAAGCAGTACGGGCATTCTAACCCGATAAAATTCGTCCAGATTTGAAGAGAAAATTGCTAAAAAATTAATGCTCTCTAATAGCGGAACTTGTTTTTTACCTGCTTCTCTCAAAATACGCTCATTAAACGATAACCAGCTCAAATCACGATTATAAAGACGTGTACTCACTTCTTCACTTTCAATGTTTAGCATACATTAGGAATTAATCAATACAACAATAATAAACGCACATACGGATACAATCAACCCGTACATAAAAATATTATAAGCTAATCGAAGTAATTTGAACTTTCTGCCCAACACAACACCCTGAGAATAGACATCTTTTATTAAAGTACTATACAGATAATCACGCTCTTCCATCATAAGTTTCATTCCGCTATTATAACTCTCTAGATTCATTCTGTAAAAGTTACCAAAAAACAACAAATTGACCTTTTTACTTTTCAAATCTTCATCGGTGTATTTTCCGTCCGGAACAGATGGTCGCGTTGCCAAAATAGCAATCACCATAGTTGCTAAACTAGTAAATAATAAAATTGATGTAGGAAATATTAAATGAGCATTATTGTCTAATTTACGTAATAGGAGCGCAATAACAACAGATAATATTATCGAATTAACAGTGATTAGGATATTGGATTTATTATCAGCCATATCACTTAAACGCTGATTATTAGTCGAGGTGATGCGAAACATTGTCTCAATCCCTCTTTCAGGTCTCCCGTTCTTTTTTTCTTGATCAGCAGTTCCAGAATTTTCTTTTTGTTTCAAAACCGTCATATTCTGCTGCTTTTTATTTTCTAGTAAATTACGACCATAATCCGTATGATAATGATGATCTTCCATTAATTTAATCGTATTTTTTCGCCACTCATCTTTACTCACTACATATCCACAAGCTTTCGCTTCTTGACGCATCAATTTATTGCGGGCATCAAAGCGATCGCTGCCTAAGTGAAATAAATCAGCATCACAAACAATTTCTTCCAATAGATTCTTTGGTGATTGCGGTAATTTTGTCGCTAATATACAGCCAGACACAGACTGAATAAAACTATCATCAACATCTTTTGAATGAAGGAAATCTGAAGCAATGGCCGCACTCCTCTCTTCATGACTATCTTTGCCATGAACACAATAACCAAGATCATGAAAATAGGCTGATAACGTTACAATTGCGGTGTCGCGCTCTTCAAGATTATAATAACTTGCCATTTTCTGAACTGCATCCACAACCTCCTGCGTATGTGCATCATTATGGAAGCTGAATTTTGAAAGGTCATGTTCATCCATATACTTATGTACAAATTTGGCCGTTTCCTTTATCAATTGAGAGTAGTCCATAAAATATAAATTAGTTTGGGTTGATCGTAATCAATACTGATTCAATATACATTACTATTATTTAAAGATAAGAATTAAATAATATCTTCTTAAGATCCATCCAAACAAAGATCATTTATTTTTGGCAGATATGGATGAAAATAATCATCCTAAAAGATACGATAAATAATAATATTACATTTTTCAAAAAAAGCTGAATACATTTTTGTATCCGGCTTTTTTTATCATTATTTATAAATTAAGGTTACATATAGCATTTTCTATTATTTAAACTGATTTATAGGTTTTGATACTGTTCTCAGTTTCGTAACATTATTTTGTAATTCCACCCATGCAAAATATACCTGATCTCCTACAAGCTCCATCTGAGGAAAACCACTCTTTCGACTAGATGAAAGTTGTGTAACTTTTCTCAACGGACCGGTTGTACCATCTTTATTAACGAGCATCGCATATAGATAAGTTAAATCACCTTCAGTTTGCATCCAGCTTACTATCGCTTGGTCAGTATCAACAAGGGCTACATCAACACGCCCAAGTACACCCTTGTTACTGATCAATATAGGATCCATAAACTGCTCTCCACCATTACCTGAAAACACCAGTTGCACACGAGGAGTTTCATCTGATGCAGTAAACCATGCAACCGCTAAAGTATTACCAAAAGCAGCTGATTTTGGTCCATTTACAGGACAACCCTGGATAAACCAATTATCGGCATGAATAGGAACCGGTTTAGTCCACCCATTTCCCACCTTTCTTACAATAACAATATCACGTATATTATCAGAAGTACAGTCTCTATACAGTACCACCGGCCCATTTGCTGTTAGGCTAGTAGTCGTTTGACAGCAAGTACATGCACTGTCATCAACAATAGTTTCATCTTTTATTTCACCCTGAGCTGTTACTTCCGCAACCCTTACACTCATTGTTCCACTATGATGTCCATGAGCATGAGCATCAGTAACCATATTTCGACCATCTAACCAAGTAACCAAAAAACTACTGTCACGATAAGGAGTCATAGATACAAATCCATGTTCAGTAGCCGTATGGTCACTGTGCAACAATTTATAATGAGTAGATCCTTGATGATCAGAAACATTAAATTTAATATCATAAGCCATCTTACCTGTGGTTGAGAGTTGTAGATAATGACTCAATATCTTCCCTTTATGCATAGCAATCATAGGATAATCGGCCCAATTCACAAACCAGTTTTTACCAGAAGCTAGTAGTACCTGTGGTTGCCATTTCCCGTTTTGAAGTTTACTGTACCGTAAGCTAGGATTCGAGTTAGATACTGTATCTACCCAAGATAAATATAATTGCCCCGCATAAGACGTTAGATGTGGCAGAACAGCATTTGATCCTTCTTCAAATGGAATTTCCTGAAAATCAGTTTCCTTTTTCAGCTTATTATCACATGCAGACAACAATAGTATCATATATAGCAATCCAATTATTTTAATTGTATTTTTCATAAGAATAACTTTTAGTAACCAATAGTTTGTTTCATTCCACTAGCGCTAATTTCATTAGCCGGAATCGGATAGATCATTTTTACAGATATAGCTGGTATATTCAAATTTTTACTATTAAGTCCAGTATTGATATGATCAGTTAGCTTCCTTTCTAAAGCCGTTCCAGTTCTGATCAAATCATAGATTTCATGTCCCTCTAGAGCTAATTCTTTCCGTCTCTCCTTTGCAATTCTATTTAATAACCCCACACCACTTTCAGTAGCCCTATCCCGTTGAAAATCGCCAGTTCTTCGTTTAATCAACATATTTAAATAACGAAGTGCCGCTTCTTCTCCTCCTGTGGCCCCATTTGCACAAGCCTCAGCAGCAATTAACACAATCTCTGAAAGCCTGATGACAGGAATGTTATGAATACTTAAGCCAGACCCACCACTTCTATTGATGTATTTCACAAAAGCATTCTTCGTCCCTTCCTTATCAGTCAATAGTAGATTAGCACGTGGATCTGCAACATATTCCTTCAGTAAATCACTAAAAGTCTGTGTCGCTAAAATATCTCCCTGTCCCCCTGCTCTAAAATCAAATTGTGCACCTAAACCATTACTCCCCGGCGAGTTATCATTTGTGACACTGAGCTCAAATATTGATTCAGAAGTATAATCTGAAAAAACATAATTCGTCAATCCCATCAGTTTTTCTTCAGGTATAACTTCCATTACTTTTTGAGCATAATGAAGTGCCATCTGCCAATTCTCTTGATACAAATATACTCTTGCCATAAGCGCCTGTACTCCAACTTTAGTAATATACTTGGAACTCCCTGCTGCGGGAACACTCTCCTTTAGCAAAGTTTCAGCCATCAGTAAATCGATCAAGATCTGATTGTATGTCTGTGCCAGGGTTCCTCTTTCAATAACCAACTCATTTGGTGTAAGCTTTAATGGAATCCCCTGTGACTTTCCTTTATCCTTTATCCATGGATATGCAAATGTTCTGGAAAGATCAAAATAGACCATTCCACGTAATGCTAAAGATTCAGCTTTAATTTGTGCACGAAGTGCATCATCACCAATAGCACGATCAATATTAGCCAAAATTAGATTGAGGTTGCCGATTACTTTATAACATTGCAACCATAATATCGACGCACTACCGTTGTTATTACCACTTTCTTCATAACGATATTCGATCTGTTCATAATTTCTTGGATTGTATATGGTTTGTACGAATCTAAAATCTGCACTTTTTACGGCAGATCGCTTATATAGCACTCTTCCCAAATAATTACCATTTGAAATTTCATTATATGATCCCGCGAGCAAGCGTTTTAACTTGTCTACCGAATTGATCACCAGTTCCTCTGATATGACATGATCCGGCTTTTGATTTAATAAGTCCTTCTGACACCCCATAAGGATTGTCAAAATCAGCATAAAAGCTCCACTTATATAGTATTTATTTCTCATGTAAGATATCTTATAATTTGAATTGAACGCCTATTAAAACACTTCTCGAAGTTGGCGTTTGAAATAAATTGACTCCATTAGTAATTGCTTCAGGATCAAAATCGTCTAATTTTGTCCATAAAAGCAGATTATCGCCTTGAATAAAACAGGTAGCACCTTGCAAAAACCTAAATTTATCCAAATGATAGCTCAACCGTATATTTCTAACCTTTAAATAATCGGCATTATATAGATGTCTGGTAGACACATCATTTGAAAAAGTATTATTACCATTAATACGTATTGGTACTTTTGAATCTGGATTAAGTGGGGTCCAAGGGTTCAATTGAGCTTTTGTGCTTGTAAACTGTGGTAAAAAACCATCATCATCACGTTTAAATGCAGTCCAATCATAAGCTTTGCCTCCAATTCCATAATTTAACAATACATCAAGACTAAATTTTTTGAAATTAAATTGATTTAAAAAACCTCCTTGAACCTTTTGTACAGCGTTTCCGAAAATTCCAAATCCGGCCTCCTCTGCATTTGTCGTCAGCTCGCCTGTTCTTCTTCCATCTTTAAGAACATGGTAGCTTGCCAAACCATTTTCATGGTTTACTCCAGCATAATCTCTTAGATAAAATGAATTTAAGCTTTCGCCAACTTTAGTAATAAGGGGATTTTGACCGTTGGATGAACTATAGGTCGGAATAAGATCAGATGGTAACTTAGTAATTTCATTATGGAGGATGGTCCCATTAATACGTGTATCCCACTTCAAGTCCTTATGGTCAATTACTCTGTATTTCATACTAAATTCCCAACCCCAATTCTTCATTTCGCCATAATTTTGCAATTGGCTAGTGAATCCTGTAGTTGAAGAAACTGGTATATTTAACAATAAATTGCTCGTTTTTTTATTAAAATAATCTAATGTAATATCTAAAGTATTAAACAATCGCGCATCTAAACCCAGATCAATATTTTTACTTAGCTCCCAAGATAAATTTGGATTAGCTAACTGTCCATAAGACAATCCCGATTCCGAAGCATAAGCCTTACCTGCCGTCGTGAAAAAACCTAAAGAAGCATAAGAAGCTGGCGGAAGATTTCCGTTAGTCCCCATACTTCCTCTAAGTTTTAAAAGATTAATTTTATTATGATTAATAAAATTCTCATCAGAGATTAACCATGCTCCCGAAACCGACCAAAAATTACCCCAACGGGAATCTTTTCCAAATCGCGATGAGCCATCACTTCGTATACTTCCAGAAATAAAATATTTATTGGATAAATTATAATTCAAACGACTGAAATAAGAAATCAAAGCATAGTTATCCGATTGACCATTCCATGACCACAATGTTCCAATACTGCTCGAAGACAATAATTCATTATCCAAAATATCATATCCTGAATTATTAATGGACTTCATTTTGGATTCCTCTGCCTCAAATCCAGCAAGAATATCAAAAGAATGCTTATTTATCCTATTTTGATAAGACAATATATTAGAAGTCATTAATTGAGAGCGCTGTCCCTGAGCAACATAAAGCGCCCCATTCCATTGTCCTCCTCCAGCTCCAAATACTTTATTATCATATAAAGTCTCTTCCAGACTTTGATGATCAATACCTAAAGTTGATTTAAATTTAATTGAATAAGGTAATACTAATTCTGCAAAGGCTGCCCCCCTTAACCGCAAATCTTTATTTTCATATTTCCCCACTTCAATCACTCCGATAGGGTTAGCATTTTTTTCAATGAGATTTGGTAGGTCTGCTATTCCCTGATAACCGTTTTTATCATATATAGGAGCTGCCTGCGGCAAGACCCTAGCCATAAATAAAGGATTTAATCCGCCAACGTATTCTGAATCATACTGTCCGCTATTACGGTCTGATTGAGCGACAGATAAATTTGCTCCTAAGTTTAACCATGATTTAGCCCTATTCTCCATATTCAACCTACCGGATTTTCGTTCGAGGTCAGATTTGATAATCGTACCATTTTGTTTTAGATATTCACCCGATGCGTAAAAAAGAGTCGACTCATTCCCACCACTTGCTGCAATAGAATACTGTTGTGTAGTTCCTGTTCTGTAAATGGCATCTAACCAGTTTGAATTCGCATCATCATGACCATAAACGGAAGAATAATCTTTTTGAGCCAAAGATTGATAATGTTGTAACAACTGTGAATCGTTATAAATACGGGTATAATCCGATCCTTCATTATTTTGAATATATTGATTCACCTGACCAACTTGCCAAAGCTGTTTAAAGTCCTGATTTGAAATAGTCTTCTCTTTAGTTAGATTAGAAAGTATTCCGCCTTGCGAAAGTACACTGAGAATAGTTTCCCCCTTACGTCCTTTTTTTGTCGTGATTAAGATAACACCATTTGCAGCTCTTGAACCATACAGAGAAGCAGCGGCCGCATCTTTCAAAACAGTAATACTTTCAATATCATTTGAATTGATAGATGTCAGTGGATTAATTTGATTAACGGCACCGTTACCTCCTATTTTTGAATTGTTATCACTGTTCATAACAACTCCATCCAATACATAAAGAGGTTCTCTAATTCCATTAATCGAACCCATCCCCCTAATCTGAACACTCGACTTACCACCAGGTTGACCGGTAGTATAAACATGAAGGCCTGTCACATTTCCCTGCAATGAATTCTCAAAACTTGCCGCTGATGTTTTCGTTAAGTTATCCGCTTTTATCTCCTGTAACGAGCCCGTGAAATTACGCTTATTGGCACTGCCGTATGCAGTCACCACAACTTCATCAATAATACTCGACTCCTCTTCTAGCGTAACCAAGACTTTATGCCCTGCATTAACTTGGATAAGCTTATTTTTAAAACCAACTGCAGAAAATTGCAATGTGGCAGTATTATTATTAGTTTTTAATGAAAATTGACCGTACTGGTTCGTTTGAGTGCGATTAACTGTTCCCGCCTCGACTACAGTCACATGAGCAATTGGCTTACCCTTAGCATCCTCAACGGCCCCAGTAATCGTAATCTGTTTAAATAAAATCTGGTCTGGATATACTCCTGCAAATAGCGTCCGACTATTGATCAATTGCAATGTAATGATCAAGCCGAGCACATAACCTAGTCCCATAGGACTTTTAGATAGTGGCATAATGACATAAAATACTTGTTTGGCTCACATGACAGTCGCTTACATTATAGTTCATATAATGCAACAAAAAACTTCATAATCGGAACCATCCAATTGTTAAAACTGATGTAAAATAAGGCCTGTAGCCATAGGATACTGAATTGAAGTTCTCTAAAACTTCAATTCAGAAACAAAATATTTTATGTAAACTGGGGAGGACGAAAAGGATTTCCTAGATATATTTTATGATAATAAACTGGGATATAAGCAACTTTAATAGATTTTTGTATAATAGGACTTAAGAAACAATGTTGAATTTCTTTGATCCAATCAACTTGAACCATTGCATTATCAACCGGAAGGCGATCAGATTGTTCCTTTTTCTTGGATTCTGCGATTTTCTTAGCCAAAAAACAAGAACCATCACAATGCAACATCGGTTTATCTTTGTTCACACAAAAATACTCCTTGATATAGTCGACATTCGCCAAATAAAAAAGCGTAGGAACAAACGGTTTCATTAGAAAGACCATAGTCATTGTCATAATAAAAATTCGTCCTAGATTCATTCTTTGTTGTAAGTCAATTTGGGCAAAAATAGCTTTTATAAATATCCAAAACAAAGATTATCTATTAAAAATAAATAGCAAATACTAAAGTGAATATTCACACAAATAAATACAACAAAATATATAACAGTTAATTATAAAACTTTTCTAACTTAATAATAGAAGTATAATTCCAATCAAAGCTGGTAATGCTTGCTTAAAAAAAATACCTTTTTCTGCTGTTGCACCCCCATAAATACCCGCTATAAAAACACAACTTAGAAAAAACAAAGCTATATTATGTTGCCATAAAGAGTCTCCTATTAAAAGCGACCAAAAAAGACCAGCAGATAAGAAGCCGTTGTAGAGGCCTTGATTTGCGGCTAGAACTTTGGTATCCTTAAATAAGTGTTTAGGTAAAGATCTAAATGTTTCCTTACCCTTGGTTTCCCATGCAAACATCTCTAACCATAAAATATAAAGATGTTCTACAGCAACAATACCAATCACAATTTTTGCTGTAATTCCAATAATTCCTTCCATATAAGTAATATAAAAATGAATTTAATCAATATTTTTTAATAAGAGGTTTATCAATAATATATAGTAAGAAATTAACACTTACCTTTTATGCATCAGTAATAATGGAATACTGGTATTTAATGTTAACTTTTTTGTTTCGCTTTTATGAAATAAATTTTCTAAAAAACCTCTTTTAAGAGGTACTGCAACAATGAGCCCAACTTGTTTAGACTGTGCAAATTGTAGTAAAACCGGCACGGTATCTTTACTTTTTAAATAGTGAAACTCAGGATTGAGATCATCGATAAGCTCATGTAAAACGGTCTGCTCCTGTACTAAAGATACCGCATCCATATCATTTTCCTCACCAACATTGACTACAAAAAGATGTGCGTTTAGATCACGTACAAACTCTTTTAGCTTCTTATCAGGAAGAATTTGAACAATATTTTTTAGGTCGCAAGCCAGCATTACATTATCCATACGATATGATTTCGAGTTTGAAGGAACAAGCAGAAGATCTAAACTATGGTTTTTCATTAAATGGGCAGGTATTTTTCCAACACTGTTTTTACCCCCATCATCACTTCCATTTATACCTAATACGACAAGATCAATATTCTTCTCCTGTACGATTTCATGAACAGCCTCAACAACAGGTTTAGAGTCAATCAGAACATCGATCTCGACATCTTGCAATACTTCTAATAATTCATTGCGTAATTTTTGAAGTGTGGCAATTGAATTTTCAAATAATTGATGTTCATCACCTAAAATAGGAATTTTAATCCCATCAGGCACCAATGTGTCAATACCTTGGGGGCCAAATGAATGATAAATCAATATCCGTTGTATACCAAGCTGTAATCCATTTTCTTTGATATAACCTATTGTTTGCTCTGTAGCGGAAGAAAAATCGGTGAGAATAAGAATAGACTTCATAATCAAATCATTTAATTGATAGCTACATATTCATTTTACTAGAAAATAATTGACCAACAAATCAATATTTTCCACATTAAATATCCACACAACAATTATGCCTGTATAATGAACCTAAACAATATAACACAGTAAAAATGACAACGATTATATTAAAATAAATCATCGAATCGAGTACTGGCTTTCATTGATTATAATACTAATTTTCATTAAATTAGTAATGAACTAATCTATGAGCAAGATCAATGGATTAATATTGGTCCTTATAAAAATTTAGGGAATATACTTTCAAATCAGAAAAGAGCATGTTCGACATCTCATTAAATCATTAATGAACGATCATAAATGAATTCAAAACTATACGTACACTCAATAAACGAAACCACTACAAAATGACTAATTCCAAAATTAAAGTGATCATCACCGGCGCAAGTGGAATGGTCGGAGAAGGTGTCCTACAGGAATGCATTGCTGATGATAAAGTTCAAAGTATTCTTGTCATTGGTAGAAAACCTTGTGGATATTCGGGAGGGAAAATTAAGGAAATCCTGCACAGCGACTTTAGTACTATCTCCGTTATTTCTGATCAATTAAAAGAATATGACGCATGTTTTTTCTGTGCCGGAATTTCATCTTTAGGCATAAATGAAGATCAATTTACCAAGATTACTTATGATCTAACCTTAGGTTTTGCAAAAACCTTTGCTGAGGTCAATCCCAATAGCATATTTTGCTACATATCTGGAGCGGGTACGGATAGCAGTGAAAAAGGGAAACAAATGTGGGCAAGAGTAAAAGGAAAAACAGAAAATGATCTTTTGAAACTTCCTTTTAAATCTGTTTACAATTTCAGACCAGCATTTATGAAACCCAATAAAGGGGCTAAAAATGTAAAAGGATTTTACAGAGTAATTAACGCTATTTTTCCATTATTGAGAGCATTCAATAAAAACTATTTTTTAACGTTACAAGAGGTAGGAAAAGCGATGATAAATATTACTGTTAACGGATATCCATCACATACTATAGAAGTTAAGGATATCGCAATTCTTGCTAATAATAAATAAGGAGAATCCAATTTCCCTTAGTTCCTATTAAAAAATATTATTCACTAAATATGCACCACATAATTATTTTACATATTTATCCCCTATAATCCAATAGAGCAATTTGCGATTGCTCTATTGGTATTATTCGACAACAACTATCTTTCAAACTAAGGCTACATGAGATAATACTCCTCCCACCCTTTTGCAGGTGGAGAGCCGGCCAATAAAGCATTAGCAAAAATGTCATTGACAATTTCGTTCTTTTCAGAATCAAAAATAAGCTTTGTATTTAAACGCTGTGCAATAACACCTAAACAAAAAACTTGACTCAATGGCCCGGCTATTTCAAACGGCGATCTTGTTTTTTCTTCACCTTTACATCCCTTTAAGAAATTAGCAAAATGGTCTGATGGCGAATTTGGTACCACAGGTAACTTTGACTGCAGTTCTTGCGCTTTAGATTCTGGAATGATTTGTAACGTACTTCCATGTGAACCGCCTTTAAATAGAAGATCTTTACTATAGATAATTTTACCTGGGTTCAATTTTGCTGGTTCAAGCTTCCCTGTACTTGGTGCAGGAATATTTGGATCTAATCCTGAAACACCATAACCTTCAGGTATCGGAGGAAGATTGTTCAATCCATCGTACCAATTAATATCTACTGCAGGCATTCTCCTTCTTTTTGGAAAATGAAACTTAAGTGTAGAAGACATCGGAAAGAAATATGAATTATGTCCTTCCAGATTAACGGCTGTAATTTCAGTAGGTAAACCCAGATTAAGAAATTCATGAGCAGTATCCAATATATGTGCTCCCCAATCACCAAGTGCGCCCATGCCAAAATCATACCAGCATCGCCATTGCCCATTGACGAAATCTTTATTATAGTCATGCCCCATAGTCTGCATCTGCCACAGATCCCAGTCCAATGTCTGAGGAACAGCTGTAGCAGCTGGAAACCTTTTCATATGCACATCCCAACCATGCCATCTACGAGGCATATTCATGTGTGCATCAATACGCGTCACATCCTTAATAATTCCAGCATCTTTCCATGCTTTAAATTGAAAATAATTAGCTTCCGAATGTCCCTGATTACCCATCTGCGTGACTAGCTTGGGGGATTTCTTTGCTTTATTTGTCATCAATTCAACTTCCAGAAAAGTTCTTGCCATAGGTTTTTCTACGTAGACATGCTTCCCAAGATCTAAAGCTAACATTGTAACCGCGAAATGGGAAAAATCAGGTGTTCCAATACTTACAGCATCAATCTGATTAGACATTTTATCAAACATAATTCTGAAATCCTTAAATCGGGGTACATCAGGAAACATCGAAAGAATCTCCTGTGTATGTTTAGCGCCCAGATCAACATCGCAAAGGGCAACAATATTACATAAACCGGTCTTATACAACGATTTGATGATTTCTCCAGCTCTGTTTCCCAAACCTACGCAAGCTAAATTAACACGTTCATTAGGCTTCGCCAAATTAATGTTTCCAAATACACTATTTGCCATTAATACAGCTCCACCCGCTAACGCAGATTTTTTCATAAAACTTCTACGCGATAAATAATGATTCATACTTTTATAATTTAGTTACTAGCATTGATTTTAATACTTCGGAATGATACTTGATCGCCATGATCCTGCAATAGAATATAACCTTCATTAGCCTCTCCAAAATTCACCCAATCCTTATATTTGCTTTTTGCAACCAAGTCCTTAAATTCTTTAGAACCTCGTTCATAGCTCAACATTTTAACACCATTCAAATAGTGTTCAACTTTATTATCGGCAGTCACTACAACACGACCTCTATTCCACTCACCAATTGGTCTGCGAGCACGTCCATCTTGATTTGATGTCATCAAATCATACAGTGAAGCCAATGTACGATTGCCATCTCTACCTAACTTTGCGTCTGGATGCAACTTATCGTCCAACACCTGATACTCCAAGCCTATAGCAGATCCTTTTGTCTTCTCTTTGAGTGTTACAAAATATTTAACGCCGCTATTAGCTCCCGGACTGAGTTTAAATTCAAATGATAGATCAAAAACCTTATATTTATCTTTTGTCACAATATCACCACCATTAGTGGACTCACCACCATTGGACTTCAAAACCATTAATTGCCCATCTTTTACTTCCCAACCCTTTTCCGGAAATTTTGCCCCATTAACACTACGCCACCCATTGCTGCTCTTTCCGTCAAATAGCAATTTAACTCCATTTTTTTTCTCAGAAGCAACTACGTCGTTAGGTTTTAGATTTACGATGTAAATATCTCTAGGAAAAGCACGAGATTTTAAATTAGAAGTTTGGATCTTGATATTTTTAAAGTAAACCTTCTTTCCATCTAATTTCTCAGGTATACTATGTACTTGTAGACCTATAAATCCAGATCGGTCAATTGTATCCACGACATAGGAGACCGGAATATCATTTACCCAGGTACGTAACTCATCTCCAATAGCTTCAATGCGGATATGATTATATTCTTCTTGCTTATAAGCCTTCTTTGCATTTTCATTTAGATCCAGCGGATAAAGCCAACTACGACGTGCCTCATCATATATTCCACCAGTCCATGATCTTGAAGTAGGATCAATTTCAACCTGACGACCATACACCCGGCCAAGTCCGCCATTCGCAGTAGGGTCTAAATGACTCCGTGTCTGAATACCCGAATTTGTTTGGTCTCCCTCAAGTTTCACATCTAGCTCTAATATAAAATCACCGTATTCCTTATCGGTGATTAAAAATGAATTAGGTGTCCCTTTAGTCATCCGTCCAACAATAGCATCCCCTTCTACAGAATAGGGTGCCTTGCCTCCTACAGATTTCCAGCCATTTAATGTTTTCCCATCAAATAGACTCATCCACCCTTTTTCTGTATCTGTATTCATCTGAGCATATGAGAATACGCCATTACTTAACATTGCACCGATAAAGACTGCTTTGACAATTGCATTTTTTTTCATTGGAATTATATTTTTAAACAAGATGAATCACGTATAAAGCATGAATTGATCTATAATAGTTTCACCTACATAATTAGTTATTGAGCACAAGGCTCATTTTATTCATATTTAATCAATATGATCAGGACAATCACTATATGTTTTCACATAAATTGCAATGATAAATGCTTTAGTAAAAACAATAATTAAAGAATCTATGAAATTAACTCATAAATATGATTATTGATCAAGAAATAATATAAAACGGTTTACAATTGAAAACATACATCATGGTAATTTTTCAATCAGTTGGTTTATCATTTTATTAAAATTAAAACAATAGTATCAATTACATATCTAAAAATCCACCAAAACAAATTAATTATTTACGAAAACGTTTGAATATGTCACTTATAACACATACTTACATTTCATATGCTACACTAAAAAAACAAATTAGCGCATTTAAATAACCGCAAAAAGATGAATTTACATTAATTAACAATTATTTTAAACAAAAATCTATTAATTACTGTTATGGAATCAGTAGCGATAGTGAAAAAATATTTCATTAAGTAAGGTACTTAAAAAGCATCAATTAACATATTAAGCGAACCAGATTAGCTTAGATTTTAGAATGGAAAAATAATTTTAAAAAGAATGCTCATTATTTAGTAAAAATTAGAAATAAGAAAAAATCAGTATCATGAAAGAAATCACCTCAAAATTTGAAAAAGTACTTAATGCATCTAGTTCTTATGGTAATGTAAATCACGAACCCGATTCAAGCAAAGAACAACAGCGAAATACTCCTCAGAAATCAATGCCATTTTCCGATCAAATTGGTAATTATCAACGCAATAAAGGTATTCCCCCAAAATCGTATCAAAATAGTAAAGTGTATATTATTGGAAGTGGTATTGCAGGTATGTCGGCCGCTTACTATTTCATAAGAGATGGACATATTCCTGCAGAAAACATAGTCTTTCTAGAGCAACTTCACATTGATGGCGGTTCCCTGGACGGATCTGGGAATGCTACAGAAGGCTATGTGATTCGGGGAGGACGAGAAATGGATATGACCTACGAAAATTTGTGGGACATATTTCAAGATATTCCTGCTCTTGAAATGCCTGAACCTTATTCAGTTCTTGATGAATACCGTTTGATCAATGATAATGACTCCAACTTTTCCAAAGCACGGTTGATCCATAACAATGGAGAAATTAAGGACTTCAGCAAATTTGGATTAGCAAAATTAGACCAGCTTGCTATCATTAAACTTTTATTAAAGAAAAAAGAAGATTTAGACAATATCACGATATCGGATTACTTTAGTGAATCATTTTTGAGCAGTAATTTCTGGACTTTTTGGCGAACCATGTTTGCTTTCGAAAACTGGCATAGTTTATTGGAGCTAAAACTATACATGCATCGCTTTCTACATGCTATTGATGGGCTAAATGACCTATCTTCGCTTGTATTTCCAAAATATAACCAGTACGACACCTTCGTTACACCATTACGCCGTGTATTACAGAAAAAGGGCGTTAATATCAGATTAAATGTATTAGTTAGTGATCTACATATTCACAGCAATACGGAAGGGAAAACCGTCGAAAGTATCATTACTGAACAAGATGGAAAGGAAGTAATCATTCCAGTAGGAAAGGAAGATTTTGTGATCGTTACTACAGGCTCTATGACCGAAGATACGTTTTATGGCGACAATAAAACAGCACCCATTATTGAAATCGATAACAGTACAAGTGGACAAAGTGCCGGATGGAAATTATGGAAAAATCTCGCTGCTAAGTCGGAAGTATTTGGAAAACCAGAGAAATTTTGTAGTAATATTGAAAAGTCATCGTGGGAATCAGCTACATTAACTTGTAAACCTTCTGCTTTAATTGATAAACTGAAGGAATATTCGGTAAACGATCCATATTCTGGAAAAACAGTTACTGGAGGTATAATTACGATTACAGATTCCAATTGGTTGATGAGTTTTACCTGCAATAGGCAACCCCATTTCCCTGGACAACCTGACGATGTACTCGTTCTATGGGTATATGCATTGTTTATGGATAAACAAGGTAACTACATCAAAAAAACAATGCCAGCATGTACAGGAGATGAAATTTTGAGCGAATTATGTTTTCATCTAGGTATTGTGGATCAATTGGATGATGTGATTAAAAACACCATAGTAAGAACCTCATTCATGCCATACATTACCTCCATGTTTATGCCTCGCGCCAAAGGAGACCGCCCAAGAGTAGTCCCAAATGGTTGCAAAAATTTAGGCCTTGTGGGGCAATTTATTGAAACAAATAATGATGTCGTGTTCACCATGGAAAGTTCGGTGAGAACAGCACGAATCGCAGTATATGAATTACTGAACCTGAATAAACAAGTTCCAGATATTAATCCTTTACAATATGATATCCGCCACCTCTTGAAAGCGGCTAAAACTTTGAACGACGATAAGCCTTTCGTTGGAGAAGGTCTATTAAGAAAGGTGTTAAAAGGTTCATACTTTGAACATATTTTACCAATAGGAAGTAACGAAAATGATGATCATGAATCTTTTGTGCAAGAACAGATCACCAAGTTTAAAGACTGGATAAAAGGTATAAAAGGCTAATCAGCAACATGAAATCCAATGTAATTACAACAGTTACATTGGATTTTTTATTTTAATCATCGCAAACGATACAGTTAAAAAGAGATTTTCTTAATATTTCCTATTTGGATGATTTCGCATAATGGAATAATAAGACGCTGTAAAAGCAGCTAAACTTTTATATCCAACCATAAAACCGATTTCACTTAAAGTATGTTGTTTCGTATCGATGAGCTCAATACTCTTTAGCACCCGAATAAGTTGTATGTATTTTTTTAAAGTTATTCCTGTTTCCTTTTTAAACAAACGCTGCAGTGTACGGATTGACAATGTGGACTGCGCAGCAAGTTCTTCAATTTTAAGGTTTATAGTATAGTGATTATTTATATAATTGCAAACAGACAACAAACGTTGATCTCCAGGTACAGGTATTTGTAAGTAATTGCTCTCTTTGCAAAAATTAGGCAGGCTAATCTGCAATGCTTTTAAGAATATAGCCTGCTCTTCATCCTCAGTAAGAAGTTTATTCCATTTTGATGCGTACCGAAGCATCTCTATTAAAACAGCCGGTGCAGGAAATACATGAATGTCCTGAAAAAAACTGTTTTCTAAATCAGATTTAAATAAGACGACCATAAGTTTCACCTGTGAAGCTTCCGAAACAACACGATGTTTGAGACCCGAAGGAATCCAGATAACATGATTTTTAGGAACAAGGTATATATTACGATCCAGATGAAAATACTGGTACCCCTCTTCTACAAAAGTTAATTGACTTCGCGCATGAAGATGCTCATGTTCATCATGTTGCCAATTATCTTCATACCAAACATACATATCCTTTGGAATAAGATCTACATAGATTCCTTTACCTTGTTCCGTAAGTCCGCATTTCGATCTGTCGTTTTGCATGTTGTTTTTGGCAAATTTACTAAAAATGACTTACCTAATTTTGTAAGGGAACATAATAATTAAGATCTATGATTAACTTACGTAATATATTAATCGCATTAATATCAATATTTTCAATTGTAGCACACGCACAACAAAAAAAAGCGCGTGTACTTGTACTCATACATTCCGACAATGGAAGCACTTATGAGCTCGCTAAAGAATTTGCAAAAGGACTAGAAAGTTCCAATCAAGCAGAAGCAATTATCAAAATGGTTAAAAAAAATGAGCATGCAAAATTAAAAGAAATTCCTGTTGCTACCCCAAATGAACTTTCATCATATGATGGAATAGCTTTTGGTTCACCCATTTATTTTGGGAACATGAGTACTGCTATGAGCGAATTTTTATCAAAGACTGTCGATCTTTGGACAAAACATGGTTTGGAAGGTATGCCTGCTACCGTTTTCATGTCTGCAGGTAGCGGCGCGGGTAAAGAACTAGCCATTCAATCCATTTGGAATAGCCTCGCTGTACATGGGATGATACTCGTTTCAAATGGCATTCGTGGTAATGAAAAAATTGACGTCAAAATTCCACAAGGTAACACGGTATTGGGTACAACAAGTCTTTCCTCTGCAAAAAATGTCGAAAGACCAAGCGAAAGTGAGCGCTATTTAATCAAGCTCCAAGGTGAAAATTTTGCCAAAATTGCACTTGCCTTAAAAGGCACCTTCTTTAAGAGCACTGTTACTTTGTTAGAAAATAAAACAACAGTTGCATCAACATTAAAACAAAAAAAGATTACACTACCAGAAGTTCCCCAACCAGCAGGTAATTACAAACCTTACATTCGTACAGGTAATTTAATCTTCATCAACCAGGTAGCGTTAAAAGACGGAAAGATTCTTAATCCTGGAAAATTAGGAAAAGAACTCAACGAACAACAAGTAAAAGAAGCGACCAGAACAACAATGCTGAATGTGATAGCTGTGCTAAACGAAGCTGTTGGCGGAAATCTCGAACAGTTTAAACGCTGTGTTCAGTTAACTGGAATATTCAATACACCCGAAGGTTATACCAAGCATGCTGACTTAATGAACGTAGCCTCTGATCTTACAGTTGATGTTTTCGGAGAAAAAGGAAAGCATGCCCGCGCAACATTTGGTGCATCTTCCATTCCTGTAAATTCTGCTGTAGAAATTCAAGCTATCTTTGAAATTGACTAAAAAAATTAAGCTTCATTGTTCATCAGCTAAAAACTTCCATTTCGTCCTAGAGCTTATAGAAATCTGGTGGATCCCTATCTTTTTTAATTGAATCCCATTATCCTTGCCCTGTTAAAGGAAAAAATAAAATATATTTGCCACAGATCACCAAATGATGTTACTAAAGTGAAAATAAGCAGGTACATCAGAAATTTATTTAGAAATGGAAATAAGAAACAGCACAGCTCATGATATTGAGGATATCTTCAAAGTTTACGAACAGGCCTCAGCATATAAACTACAAGTTGGTAATAAAGGATGGAAGGGGTTTAAATTAGCTCAGGTACAAAAGGAGATCGATGAAAATAGACATTTTGTTATACTAGAAGGATCAGTTGTAGCTTGTACATTTGTACTTACTTTCAAAGATGATGTTATCTGGAAAGAATCTGCTAACGATAACGCAATTTATATTCACAGAATAGCGACAAATCCTCTATTTAGAGGAAATTCTTATGTAACAAAAATCGTCGCTTGGGCTAAAGAATATGCAATTGCAAATGAAAAAAAATTCATTAGACTAGATACTCATAGTGGGAATGATAAAATAAACAACTACTACATAAGCTGTGGTTTTATGTTTAAAGGAGTGAGTCAAATTAAATGGACCCCAGAATTACCTGAACATTATAAAGAAGGATCATTTAGCTTGTTTGAGATAGCATTATAAAAAAACTATTCGCTTCTTATTCTCAGCAAGATAAGAAGCGAATACTACATATTGATCCAATAATTGATCTTCATCATAAAAGTATTGCTTGCGGGTAACCCAAACATCCGATCTAGATTATTTCCCCAGCCGGTTTGATAAATCTCGTCACGATTAGATCGATTATGTTCCCAGACAAGATACAAAGTAGATCCAGGAAGATACTCCCAGCGCGCAACTAAGTTTGAGCGAAATTCATTAAAACTAAAGTTTGGATCTTTGAACTTTAGCACATGGTTTCCTTTATCAACTTCATAAACACCTGAATTAAAACTTAATTCCTCTACAGTAAACGTTCTAAAACGATCCTCATAAGTGTGAGAATCTGTATTCGCGGCTTCTTTAAAGCGATCATATTTAGCAACTGAAGTGAAAGGAGAACCATAATATTGAATTGAAATATCAGGTGTTAGATTCATCTGCATATTTAAGGTAATACCATAGGTTTGTTGTTTCATACGCCCCATAACATAGGTCGTGCGATCTATACTGTTTTCCGTTGGTAAAATACTATTTACATATTGCAGATTATCTTTATTCCATGCATAATTTAGCTGTCCTGTAAGACGAACATGGTCCCCTAACCGGAAAATCATGCTTGGGTGTATTGCATTATACCCCGTTTCCTGTTCCAAATAGTGTCGCCCATTATAATCTAATTTAAAAACGATCCGTTTTGCACGATCTGAACTAACCATTACATTAGATTCAAAATTAGAATTCAATCTTAAGTCTGGCCCTCCACGAAGTTGACGGCTATCAATGGTATTCCAGTTAAAGGTTTCCTTGATATCCATTTCGATACGACGTTTCGTACTTAAACTCCTCCAACGGAGTGCAATATTATTATTAATAGCCTTTCCACCATAATTCCACATATTTTTCTGCGTTAGATTAATTCCTGCAAAACGAAATGGGCCCCATGGATCTGTTTTTCGATAGGTGATCTCAGATTCATTAAATTTAAAATCAGATTGACGAAGATACCCCACATTGTTAAGATCGAATCCCGGTGATGACCAACTAAAAGTTTCTGCAAAATTCCATTGCGCATTTCCTCTCTTACCCACTTTTACATAACCACCTGTACCTTGTAAGGTCTTCTTATCCGGATCTAAATTCAGATACCCCGAGCCTGATTCACGTTGATAATAGTGGGTCGCATTCATTTTCGTATTAAGGATCGCATCCGCTGAGCCATGTAAAGTACTGAACATACCTTTTGCATCGATATAGTAAAGACGCTTAGCAAAGTACTGCGTAAAATCAACTCCACTTGTGAAAGCATTTTCAACCATTGCATCTTCCAGATGTTTTCTTCCTAACTTACGATTTACCGAAGTTACCATACCACCTAATAGCGTATTACCTTCCCAATTTTTTTGTACACGAGCCACCGTATAATTGGTTAAAGGCTCTGTAATCTCTTTATCGGGTTCACCATTTCGCATCACTTTAGAATTAGTCTCCGCAGTAATGCTTTCCAGAAACCCAACTGTAACACCATTTCTGTTCGTGCCCGTTAACTTCATAGCACCTAAAATGGGAATAGGATTTGGTGTGCTCGCAAAACTTGTCAGATTATCTATATTTTTGGGTTGATAAGTAGGCATTGCTCCTATTCTACGGGAGTAAAACATCATCCCCTCTTCATTATTATCAAACTCCAAAATATGTTTACCTTCAAGAAAAAAAGGTCTCTTTTCATCATAAAAAATCTCGAAAGCAGATAGATTCATGACTGACGGATCCAGTTCAACCTGACCATAATCTGGATTTATAGTCATATCCAGTGTAAAATCATTCAGTGCAAATTTCGCATCTAAACCCGCAGTGGCTTGCCACCTGCTCCCTTTCTGAAAAGGGCTGTTAGGTACTTTCGGATTTCGGACAAATTTGCTCATCGTGTATGGCAAAAATTCAATTCCTCTTGGCTTTGGCAAGTCTGTCATACCGTGCATCTCTCCAAAAGAAAAAACATGTCCATTATTTTTTATTGGAATTAAACTCCAATTCTGGACCTCATTATTTCTCCGAATGATACGCCTTACGTGTAAACCCCAAATACCATCTTCATTTTTCTGATTATAACGTAATTGACTAAAAGGAATCCTCAGTTCTGCCGTCCAGCTTGAATCTGCAAGGTCGATATTCGTCCGTCCTTCCCACACAGTATTCCAACTCAGATTGACAGATAATTTATCCGTCACCGTCAAATCTGTCTTATTTCCCCCGAGATTAACATTAAATTCAGATGCCACACGATAATCATGATAGGTGTCAAATGCAATACTGATCAAATCTCCATTACTGTTATCATCGCGATTACCAATAAATTCATTCATGGTTTCCGGGTGTACATCCTTACAATAAACTCCTACATAAACATTTTCATCATCATAAAATATTTTCATCCGAGTCCATGAGGGTGTATAAACGCGTTCAAAAGGAATTACCTGAGAAAACTTTTCCGACCATTCTCCCTTATCCTTCCATATAGTTTCATCCAGTTTCCCATCAATTCGAGGCTGTTCTCCTGTAAGTTTTGTAATATGATACGCTCTTTTATAAGCGCTGTCTAAAGAAACGACCTCTTTTCTTTGATCCTGAGCCTGACATAGACTATGGATGAACAAAGAAGCCAGGAAACAATAATATTTCATAATTATCCAATTATTTTTGTAGGTTCTATATAATATTGGTGTTATATATAAGTCAATCGACCAAGTTAAATAAAATAAATCATACTATAATTGAATTTGCAACAGATTATTAAGATAACTTCCTTTGTTAAGAATTAAGATTCATAAAAAGCATACCGAACTCAGTTCCTAGCATCAATCTATAAACATCCCAACAATATTTCTCGCAAGTAAATGGAAAATTAAATGAAAACACTATCTTAGTAATCAATAGCTAATTATTTAAACCTTTTTATGATTAATTCCACTAATAACACGACCATATACTGGAGTTTTGGAAAAAAAATAGGATTCCGTTTTTCTTTCGTTTTTATTTTATTATTTATAGTGATATGTAATAACGGTTCATTCCCTCTATTCAGCTTCATCAATAGACCATTGATTATGCTAATGCATATCTGTACACCATGGTTTTCGAAAAATATATTAAAATATCAATACGACTATTCCATTTTCTCCAACGGTAGCGGAGATACTTCTTATGACTGGGTAACACTTCTGATATTAGTTATCATTGGAGTTCTGGGAACCATCATTTGGACCTTGATAGATACAAAAAGAAATAATTACAATAAGTGCTATTATTGGTTGACGGTCTTTATTCGCTATTACATTGCATTCATGCTCATCAACTATGGTGTAAGCAAATTGATGCATGCGCAAATGCCGCCTCCAGGATTGACCAAGCTTATGCAACCTCTAGGTGAATTTTCTCCAATGGGATTGGCATGGAATTTCTTTGGTTTTTCGAAAGGATACAATATTTTTATTGGTATTGTGGAGGTAATGGCAGGCCTACTCCTGTTTAGGAAAACAATGGTTTTAGGCGCTTTAATCACAGTGGCTACAAGTTTAAATATAATGGCCATAAACTATTTTTACGATGTACCTGTAAAGTTGATGTCAACTGCACTAGTCTTATTATCGGTATTTTTATTACTTCCATATCTCAAATCTTTAACAGACCTTTTTTTCAAAGGCGAGGCTAGTCAACTTAAGCAAATTAATAGGCCAGTGTTCAATAGAGTATGGAAAAAGTGGGTTGCATCGATATGCAAAGTCTTAGTGATTATGCTGTTTATCTCAACCCAGCTATTTGGTGTTTTTAATCAAAAAAAAATAATAGCACAATATTTCAAAAAATCGCCATTGTATGGTATCTATCAAATTGACACAACTTCAGAAAAAAGAGTTAGCATACCCAATGATTGGTCATTTCTAATCTTTGAATATGAAGGAAATGCACGAGCTCGTGATAATTTTTACAATGTACAACGAATCGGAGTCGGCTTTAATACATCAGAAAATAAGATGACCTTAAACAATTACACCTTTGATTATAAACTGGAGGAGAATGGTGATGTGCTATTAAAAGTAAAAATAAAAGAGCGATTCGAAGAAATCAGACTTAAAAAAAGAGATCCGAAAACATTTGAGTTAATGAATCGTGGTTTTAACTGGATACAGGAATATCCGCACAACAAATAATCGTATCCAATCATTAATCAAAAAAACTCTTATTTAAATAGCCTGCTAAAGAAAGAACCTGAAGATTCAATGGCAACATACAATTCTTCATTTTCAACTTTAGTAGGGTATATCTTAATAAAATCCCCTTGTCCGGGACAACCTGTGCCACTTGTCAAATTAAATCTATGCCGGTGATAAGAACAAACAATCTCTTCACCTTCGCACCAACCCGTTACAAATGAAGCTCCCGCATGTGGACATTTCCTAGAAAATGCTTTCCAGCCATTTGCATTATGCAAAATACACAACCGGGTACGCCCCGCTTCTACCTCATAAATTCGGTCTTCAACATAAATACTCGCCTTATCGATCTTATACCATTGCAACATAATTAAAGATACATAGAAAGTTTCGACTTATTTTTTATCTTTGCGTAAATTCAAAAAACTAGCATATTTTATGGCTTTACAATGCGGTATCGTTGGATTACCTAACGTAGGTAAATCAACACTATTTAACTGTTTGTCTAACGCTAAAGCACAAGCGGCAAACTTTCCTTTTTGTACTATTGAACCAAATGTTGGGGTTATCACTGTTCCTGATACCCGTCTTAATAAATTAGCTGAATTGGTTAATCCTCAAAAAATTGTTCCAAATACAATTGAGATTGTTGATATCGCTGGTTTAGTAAAAGGCGCTTCTAAAGGTGAAGGTCTTGGTAATCAATTCTTAGGGAATATTCGTACAACAAATGCAATTATTCACGTTTTACGTTGTTTCGATGACGGCAATGTGATCCATGTTGATGGATCTGTAGATCCTATTCGTGACAAAGAAATCATTGATACTGAGTTACAGTTGAAAGATTTGGATACTGTTGTGAAACGTATTCAAAAAGTAGAAAAAATGGCCAAAACAGGTGGAGATAAAGATGCAAAACGCACTTACGAAATCTTATCTATTGTAAAAGACCATTTAGAAGCTGGTAAATCAGCTCGTACAGCACCTCTTGAAAAAGACGATTTCGATTTCATTCAAGATTTAGCATTACTAACTGTAAAACCTGTATTATATGTGTGTAATGTGGACGAAGCTTCTGTCAATACCGGTAATGCTTATGTTGACCGTGTAAAAGAAGAAGTTAAGGATGAAAATGCACAGGTATTAATTATTTCTGCTCAGATTGAATCGGAAATTGCACAATTAGAAAGTTTTGAAGAGCGTCAGATGTTCTTAGATGATCTAGGTTTAGCAGAATCTGGTGTTTCTAAATTGATCGTGGCAGCTTATTCACTACTGGACTTAGCAACATACTTTACTGCTGGTGTGCAGGAAGTTCGTGCTTGGACAATTGAAAAAGGATTTACAGCCCCACAAGCAGCAGGTGTTATCCACACAGACTTTGAAAAAGGATTTATCCGTGCAGAGGTCATTAAATATAATGATTTTATCGAATTAGGATCTGAGACAGCTTGTAAAGAAGCTGGTAAATTATCGGTAGAAGGAAAAACATATATTGTTGAAGATGGTGATATTATGCACTTCAGATTCAATGTATAATTAATATTAAAATAATTAGAAAGGGCTGAAAATAAATATTTTCAGCCCTTTTCGTTTTAGTCATATAACAATACACCCGATACATTCCAGCTGCTGA
The DNA here is from genome assembly GCF_037479535.1 of Sphingobacterium sp. MYb388. Taxonomy (NCBI): domain Bacteria; kingdom Pseudomonadati; phylum Bacteroidota; class Sphingobacteriia; order Sphingobacteriales; family Sphingobacteriaceae; genus Sphingobacterium; species Sphingobacterium sp. MYb388. The sequence goes on from NZ_JBBGYV010000004.1 coordinate 385,859, forward strand.
AGCTTGTTCCCTCGCTTTCGCCTTGCGGAATATGAACACGGACAGTATGCTTTCCAGCTTTAAGTTTTCCTATATCGATAAAAATAGGATAAGTTACCGTTCCTGGACACCAATTAGAACGACTCAAATCCGAAGAAGATAGACCATTAGCAAAATTTCCGGAAGCAGGATTACTTAATCGATATGATCCACAATCATTACGCCATGGTGTAAAGCTAAATAACGGCACTTCGTTAAGAAATATACGATTTGTTTTAGGGACAAATTCATCACCATTCCCCCATCCACCATGTCCAGTAGTAACATAGCGCAGTTGAACATTGTCCGCATCCTCCTTCAACTCAAAAGTTACTACCAAACCTTGATCCTTATTGAACATCGTTCCGTACTCCTGCCCACCCATTTCCATTACATTAGTAGTATTAAAAATTGGCAGTAATTTTTTTAATGATTGGCTTCTATCAAACCCCGGATGTACCGTCAATTCAAGACTTATCTCATGGCCATTTTTATCATAATTTCCAATAAAAGCACCTACATAAACTTCCTGATCACTGATAGCCCCCGCAAGCTCGCTGATATCCTGTCTATATAATACAGAATCTTGCCAGGTCTTGCCCTTCAATTTTAAATAATTAAATTGACTCACACCAAAAGGTGTAAAGAAGCGCATAAGCTCTAAGATAGGAGAATAAATAGCCGTACGGATCACACCTTGGTATTTTTTACCATTGCCATTATCATAAAACGGTAGCGTATTCATCCCTTTTTGCATACCATCTAAAAAAGACAGTTGCTGATCTTGAGGAATAATAAAAACAGAACCTGTACGATCGTAAGCGTCACCTTTAGATTTTTCAGTCAATTGCACAAATACAGTTTGTCCTGGATTAATCTTTGGAATTTTTACTTTTTTAACAATGACAGTACCATTTGCAAATCTTAAAATACTATCCGATTTACTATCATCGGAGAAGCTGATCTTTTCATTTTTAAAGACAGGAACTTGTGTAAACCTGCTTTTCCACAGCTCATCTTTATAGGTCAAATCATCAACATAAACCAATGACTGAGGCAAGTTTAATGACGTTGGCCATTCCTTTAGTTTTTCAATTTTACTTGCTGTTACTGCAGAATTACCATTACGGACTACTTCAAGTACAAAGCCAAGGTTCTGCCCTAAATCTGAAGGACCACCTTTTACCTTCAGCTCGGTCGTATACCAGATATCAATGCTATTCGAGTTTACACTAGTTTTTGCCCTATAGCAAGTATAGCCTAATATTTTTTTAGTTTCCTTAGTAATTTCCAAATTTTGTTTATTGATCGCATTGGAATCAATTGTACCTATTTGTTTCATTGCATTGACCCGTGTCATCTTATAATAAGCATTTGAAGGTCTTTTAATAACAAAAATCTCATAAGGCATCTTCGCTTCACCGTTCATAATCTTACGGCTTGTAATCACTGTTTGCTCGGCATTTGCATAAACTAAAGTCGGATCCTGCGATTCCATAACTTTATTGTTACTGGAACGCTGATATTCAACTAAAATGCCTTTCTGAGCATAAAGTGATTGGAAAAAAAAGAGAGATAGAAATAGATATAATATACGCATAGTATGGAATAAATGATTAATCTTCAAATTTAAAAAAATGATTGATAATATGGCTATAAAATAGAAAAGCCTGAGAGAATCGAGCGATTTCCCAGGCTTTAAAGTACCTCTTGAAAGAGGTAATCAACCTAAACCTACGTCAAAGGTAAAATATATTTATTATTCTTACAAAATAATTATTTGAACACTGAAAAAATAATAAGGAAATATAGTGTAAAACGATACGTTATTTATTATTTTTCAATAAAAAATAATGCTAAAAATACCATTACTGCAACTCTTTTAACCAGTAATAAGATATCAGTATGCCCCATTTGATATGGTGTAAATCCAACACAATAACTTTTTTTGAATAAAAAACAGTGAAATCGAATTAAAACCTATATAATTAGAAAAATGACAATATTAAAACTTAAAAGATAAATAATATCGCTATAAATAAATAAAGGTTTTCAAACGGGGAGAATGAAAACCTTTAAAACCAATTATAAACCTAAATTATGATGCAACAAAGATAGTGTATATATTACACTATAACAAATTATTTATTCTTATTTTTTTTAATAATATTAAATTGTAGTGATTTTACTACAATTTAGAATGATTCTAAGTGTTTTTATATCCTCAGATTATCTTTATCTTTGTATAAAATCAGAAAAACACATGTTTACAGGAATTATAGAAACCTTAGGAAAGGTCAAAGATATTGTCAAAGAAGATACAAATATTCATTTGTATATCGAGAGCCAGATTTCCAATGAATTAAAGATAGATCAAAGTGTAGCCCATAACGGAGTTTGTTTAACCGTTGTTGGAATTGAAGAAAATTTGCATCAAGTAACTGCAATTGATGAAACACTGCAAAAAACAAATCTTCAAGATTTAAAGATTGGCGATGTCATGAATATAGAACGTTGTACGCAGGCCAATGGACGTTTTGACGGACATATTGTACAAGGTCACGTTGATCAGGTAGCAACATGTATTAACAAACAAGATCAAGATGGAAGTTTCGTATTTACATTTCAATATGATCCAAAGCTTCAGAATATCACAGTTGAAAAAGGATCTATTACAGTAAACGGGATTAGCCTGACTGTAGTTAACTCTAAAATTGATCAATTTTCTGTCGCAATTATCCCCTACACTATTGAACACACAAACTTAAAAAATGTAGAAGTAGGTACAAAAGTAAATCTGGAATTTGATATCATAGGCAAATATGTATCAAAAATTATGGCTTTGAGAGGTTAATCTCAAAGCCATATTTCATGTTACTCCAAATAATGTCCTTGTCGCATCAGCAATGCCCTGTACTTATTAAAGACACTTGATTTCGATACAAAGCCGAGATAATTCCCATCCTTATCAATCACTGGTAATATCCATACATCATCTTTTTTCATCTTGAGCATGACCGACTCCATATCTTCTTCATGTATTTTAACAAGATCAGTAGGTGTTTCCGCTAACTTACTAAAAGGTTGGTCGATACCTTCCTCCTCACCCAATAAAATAGAAAATAAGCGTTCGCTATATAAGATACCGAGCAATTTGCCCTTTTCAGTAACAATAGGAAAAATATTACGCTTACTGTGAATAATATCAGACTGTCTCATTTTAGGGGTTTCTTCAGGTCTTAGTATGACAAAATTAGTTTCTAAAACATACCTTACCTTCATCATACTCAATACAGATCGATCCTTGTCCTCGTAAGACAGCAAGTCTCCTGAATCAGCTAAAACTTTCGTATAAATAGAGTATTTCAGTATCGACCTATTAATTAAATATGAAATGGAAGTGACAAGCATTAGCGGTACCATCAATCCGTACCCTCCAGTGATTTCTGCGATTAGAAAAACACCTGTCAATGGTGCATGCATGATTCCACTCAAGGCGCCGGCCATGCCGACCACTACAAAGTTAGGAACATTCAATTCTGTTATTCCTGTCAGATTGACTCCATAAGCAAAAGCAAAGCCCAATAGCCCGCCCATCACCAGACTAGGACCAAAAACACCTCCGTTTCCACCACCATTAAGGGTAAACAGAGCGGCAAATGATTTGGCAAAAAGAGTTAAGACCGAATAAGCTAATATTACAAGCCCGATATCCTGATAATCTGCAAATAGACTATTCTTAACAATGGCATTAAATTGACCATTCAATATTTGCTGAATCGCAATATATCCTTCTCCGTAAAGAGCAGGGAAGATAAAGATCATCAACCCCAATGATATGCCACTAACCCACACCTTATTGTAAGGATTTTTAATATTAGTAAACCAATTCTTGACAATACTGCTGATCTTCGCAAAATAAACAGAATATCCACCAACCAATAAAGCTAACAATAAGTAGAAAAATAGTGCTGATACCTCCCACTCCGTACTAAAAGTGTGAAATAGGGGTTCACTATATAATGATTGTGCAACTACCGATGCCATTGCAGCCGAAATCAGTAACGGAATAAGCACCGGAATAGAGAATTCCGGTAATAAAATTTCGATGGCGAACACCATCCCTGCTAAAGGGCTGTCAAAAGCGCCTGCGATACCAGCTGCAGCCCCACAAGCCAATAGCATCGTCACCTCTTTATATTGCAAGCCAAAAAACCGTCCCGTATTAGATCCGATGGCAGATCCACTCATCGCAATAGGTGCCTCTAATCCACAAGATCCTCCAAACCCAACGGTTATAGCCGAGGTGACTATCTGCGAATAGACATTGTGAACAGGAATCTGACTCGATTTTCTGGAAATGGCATAAATAATCGGTGTTATACCGTGCTCAAGATGTTTTGCCTTTAGCACCTTACGCACATACAAGACACTCAAAAGAATACCTAATAATGGGAAGAATAAATAGAATGAATATTTATAATGCCAATCCACATCATCCTGTAAGGTCGAAGCAATAAAGTGCGTTAATGCTTTTAACACAGAAGCAGCTATACCACCTATAATCCCGACTACAAAAGCTAAAATAATGATAAAGTTTCGATTCGAAATTTTATGCATCCGCCAATGATTAAGCGCATCTAATTTTCTATTAAGCCTGCCCCTTAATGTTTTACTATTCATTTTATATTATTGAAAACTTAGAACCTCTTTCTTTTTCTTTGATTTAAACTTCTCCGGTATTGCTTCCATAATCTCACGCGATAACGCTTCAATAGCTTGTTTTTTGACAAAATTCTGTGTTGTTACAAGACTTATTTCACGGACAGGTTCCGGAGCTTTAAAATAACGAATCCGGTTTAGCTGATCTTCATTATAATCTACAATAGATAATTCGGGTAATATTGTAATTCCCGAATTGATATCCACCATCTTTTTTAAAGTCTCTACACTCCCGGTATTATATTCAAAACGACCAGAACTATCATAATTATGTTTATGATGGCAGATGTTTAATACCTGTCCACGCATACAGTGACCTTCATTCAATAACCAAAGCTTATCCTCTCCGATATCATCAGAACTCAACATCTTTTTACCGAAAAGCGGACTGTTTTCCGAAATATATGCCACGAAGTTTTCATAAAAAAGTGGCTTTTCAATTATTCCTGCTTCATGTAATGGTGTCGATAAGATCCCGCAGTCCAAAAGTCCTACTTTCAACTCGTGAACAATTCTTTCGGTGGTATACTCCCAAATTTGTAATTGCATTTTGGGGTATTTATCCATAAACCGTGTTAGAACCGTCGGTAACAAATAAGGGGCTATCGTCGGAATCACTCCTATACGTAACTCTCCGTCCAATTCACCATTTTCATTTTGGACAATCTCCAAAACTTTTTTACTTTCTATCAGAATAATACGAGCTTGTGCAATTATCTTTTCTCCAATTTCAGTAGGGATTACAGGTTGACGGCTTCGGTCAAAAATTTTAACTCCAATAGACTCCTCCAATTTCTGGATTTGCATACTTAACGTGGGCTGTGTTACAAAACATTTTTCGGCAGCGGCTACAAAGTTTCTATATGTATCAACGGCGACTATATACTCTAATTGAATGAGCGTCATCTTATCAATTTTATTTATACAAAAGTAACAAACATATTTCATACCAAATGATCGAATCGCGATCGAAAGATATGTACTTAATATTTTTTATCTTTGACCTTCGATCGGACAGAACAATCCTATTTAATAATATATAAACAAACATGAAGTTACTGAATACAAAATCCTGGAGTTTACTCCTACTTTTAGCAACAGCTGCTCCCACTATCCATGCGAAATCTCCTGACGAAGGAATGTTTCCTCTTAGCGAATTGAATAAAGCGGGATTGAAAAATGCGGGACTAAAAATAAATGAAAAGGATATCTATAATCCAGGAAAAGTTGGACTAGTTGATGCTTTAGTACAAGTAAGCGGATGTACGGGTTCATTTGTATCAGGAAGTGGATTGATCATCACGAACCATCACTGTGCATTCTCAGCAGTACAGCTTGCGAGTACTCCCATCAACAACTATCTTAAAAATGGTTTCGTAGCACAGTCACATGAACAAGAAATTGAAGCAAGAGGACTAACTATACGTATTACAGACTCTTACGAAGATGTTTCTGAGAAAATTCTGGCGGCAGTTGCACATATCACGGATCCATCCGAAAGAATAACAATTATTAAGAAAAAGCAACAAGAACTGGTAGAACAGGCTCAAAAACAGGATCCAACGATCAAAGCTGAAGTTTCTGAAATGTTTATCGGTAAGACATATGTACTATTCCGATATAAAACAATTGAAGACGTACGCCTAGTATATATTCCTCGTCAAAACATCGGAGAATTTGGAGGTGAAACCGACAACTGGATCTGGCCAAGACATACAGGAGACTATTCATTCTTACGTGCTTATGTTGGTAAAGATGGGGCATCTGCAAAATATTCAAAAGAAAATGTCCCTTACCAACCGAAGAAGTTTTTAAAAGTAAACCCAAAAGGTGTTAATGAGAATGATTTCGTCTTCATTTTAGGGTATCCAGGTAAAACATTTAGACACCGTCCTGCGCAATATATTCAATATCAACAAAATTTTTTACTGCCTTATGTTTCTAATTTGTATGAATTTCAAAATGAGCGCATGTACGAAGCAGGAAAAACAGATAATGATGCCGCCCTTTACTTAGCGACACGTATTAAAAGAAACGCTAATGTTTTAAAAAACTATAAAGGAAAACTAAAAGGTCTTCGTAATATTGATTTAATAAATACCAAAATAAAAGAAGATCAAGCGCTAAGTACTTTTATCAATAGCAAATCAGATTTAAAAAATAAATTTGGTACTCTGATGGATGATATTGATGGCCTATACAAATTAATCAATCAAGACGTCTACAAGGAAATGTGGATGAATAATATCTACACGAGCACGAGTTTAATGCGCGTTGCAAAAGAAATAAATACGTTTAAAGCAGCGATGCTACAACAAAGTACATCACAAGATCAAAATGCTTTTTTTGAAGCTAATATTAATAAGTTAAAAACAAACTTAAAAGGTATCTACGAAAGTTACAGCATGTATGCAGATCTCCGTATCTTTGCTAAGATGCTAGCTGACGCACATGCTTTCCAAGCGAACAATCAAATCGAAACAATTCAAAAACTGAAGTTCCAAGATAATAATCTTGCAAGTGCATATGCCGGGGAACTTATTACAGAATCGAAATTAAATAACAGCGCAACAGTATTTAATGATATTTTATCAAATAGGACTAATCTATTGGCTTATTCAGATAACCTAATAAAATTTCAATCGTCATTAGAACAAGATATTCAGCAATTTGCTGTTGAACAAAAAAGAAGAGATGGCGTGTTAAATAAATTGATGGGAGATTATGTGGCAGTTAAGGAATTGTACCAGTCTAAAAACTTTATTCCTGATGCGAACTCCACATTGAGACTAACATTCGGAAACATAAAAGGTTACTCTCCTGTTGACGCTACTTACATGAAGCCATTTACAACACTAGCAGGTATTATACAAAAAGGCAATCTTGGAGAGGCAGATTTTGAATATCCAGCTGAAATAAAAACTGCTTGGGAAAACAAGAATTTTGGACCATATGTTAAGAAAGAACTGAACGATGTACCTGTTAATATGCTCTATAATATGGATACTACCGGAGGTAATTCAGGATCTCCTATTATGAATGCATATGGCGAATTGATCGGAGTCAATTTTGACCGCTCATACGATGCAACCATTAATGATTTTGCATGGAACGATAGTTATAGCCGTTCGATAGGTGTTGATATCCGTTACGTACTATGGGTAGCAGACAAAATTGACAATGCTCAATTTATATTAAAAGAAATGGGTATATAAGTATCCCCTGCAACAAATAATAAAAGGCTTATCGGAAAATACGATAAGCCTTTTATTATTATTGAGATCTCAAACCAAACTATAAATCTCCATCGTTTGTTAATCTTCCAAACCCAAATATATCCGTACGGTCGTCTTTCTTTCCCAAAATTATATTTCGGATCACCTGAGCGGCAATCATACTAAATGTAATACCATTTCCGCCATATCCCAAGGCATAAAGCATTCTTTTTTTACCGGGCCAGCTACCGATAAATGGCAAACCATCTGCTGTAGAAGAGAAAGTACCACACCACGCCATATTGACATCGATAGCAATATCCGGATATAATTTATTGAATTTTTTGACCAGTTTTTTAACTTTTCCCTTTAACAAACGGTTCCGTTTATCAGGATCTCTAAATTCCTCGTCTTCCCCTCCCATCATGATACGATTATCTGCGGTTGTACGCATATAGAAATAAGGTTCCGCAGTTTCCCATATTAAACTTCTTTCTTTCCAAAATTGATCTGTATGAATAGGCTTAGAAACTAGAGCATAGGTTGAATTAAGATTCATAACCTGTTTTGGCAAAAATTGACCCGCCTCAAATCCTGCGGCAATGATCACATATTTACAGCGAATCTTAAACCCATTATTCGTCACTAGTTCATACCCATTTTTCACTTCATAATAATGATCGATCTGAACTGGAGAAAAAATTGGAAGTTGATGTTTTTTTTGATGATACTTAAGAATACCGGTCGCAGACTTATAAGTATCCATTTGTGCAGATGTATCATTATATAATGCGCCAAGACCTGCAATTCCATATTCCTTCTTTAATGCTTTCCTATTTAATAAACGAACAGGAAGGTCATGTTTCACCCTCGCCTCATATTCATCTTTAATACTACTCCATCCTGCTTGATCACTTGCCAGATAACATGTTGAGACACGTTTAAAATCACCCTTCACACCTGTTTTCTCAAATACTTGCTCGATATCTGTAATGGACCTTAAACTTGCACGATAAGCGCCAACTGCACGAGCTTCACCGATGTCCTTAATCATTTCATGAAGAGGAACATCAATTTCATATTGCAGCTGTGCTGTACTAGCAACTGTACTGCCATTTGATACGATTCTTTTATCAAAAATAGCACACTTTATACCGTGTTCACAGAGCTCGTGCGCAACTAGTGTTCCTGTAATACCAGAACCAATAATTGCCACATCAATTTCATAATCATTTTCTAAGGGATTGTTATAATCGTAAAGCGCATTTTTAATAATCCAAAAAGGTAATCCTGCGTATAAATCCATAAATTGTATTTACAATTACAACATTGGGTTTGGCAATTTGTTTTTTCTTAAAAGAAAAACAACACCAACAAATGAAAATAATAATTCGTATTTCCTAAAATTCAATTAGATTTGAAGGATCATTAACAGTAAATCACAGACATGAATTATCTCTATTTCTTATTATTTTGGATTTGTCAGATCGTTTCAACTATTATTTTTAAATATGGCGGAATTCACCCAAAATACCACTGGTCAGCATTAGTTGCGGGTAATATAATTCTAATCACTGCAAGCTGGTTTCTCATTCAATTATTCAAAACATTTCCACAGCCGATTGTAATTGCCTTGTGTTCAGGGGGCACATTTTTAACAGTTCAGCTGGCGATGGCTCTTGTTTTTAAACAACCTTTGACCTGGATGCAGATCCTTGGTTCTACAATCATTGTAATAGGAATGGTCCTGGTGACCTTTGGTGGAAAAGAATAAGCAGTCTAAACCGATATTCTCCATAAATTGTATCAAACTCAGTGTTTTGCAATCCATGGAGAATATTTTAAGTAATTTTAAAAACGAAGACCAATACTTAAATAAGGACGAAATCCTTCTTTTGAAAAACCTCCAACAGCCTGAATAACTAAAAGATCAGCAGGAATAAAATAAAAGCCACCGCCATACCCCATGTGCCAGCGACTAGAGGATTCGTTTTTCATCCAAACTCTACCCACATCGTGAAAACCAATAAGTCCTACAGTGCCAGGAACCAAATAGGAATCATAACTAAAAACTTTAAAACGTAACTCAAAATTATTATAGAGCATAGTTTGTCCACTCAAACGTTTCGAGTTAAAGCCACGAAGACTATTTTCACCTCCTAAGTGCGCATATTGAAAGATTAATGGATCACCGATCAGTGTTTCAAATCCAGTGCGATTGGCAAGAGTTATCCAGTCGCTTTCATTAGTCTTATAAAAGTTGAAAATAGATCTTAATCTTATAAATTGATTATCATTGCTATTTAGCTGCGACTTTGCCTCAATCAGATTATCCCAGAAAATACCTTTTTTGGCATTATCTTTTTGATCACGACTATCGTATTGAACAGATCCTAGAATTCCTGTAAAGAAAAACTTACCAAACACAGGTATAGCTGGATTTTCTGCGGCATACTTTTCAAAAAAATGTCCCTCATTAGCTTCTTCATGGCTCATAATAAATTCTGAAGAAGAACCCATCTTCCATTTCCAGTTTTCAGCAAATTCTCTCTTCAATAAAAAGTTGGCATAAATAACGTCATATCGGTTTCTATAATATTGAATCCCACGTTCTTTACGCTGTTCATAATCTGTATTATTTCCCAAACCAAAAAAGTTTTCTTGGTTTTTAGGTCCATCAGATTCCAATTGAATCAAGAGGTCATTTTTATTCCATATCGATTTAATATCGGCATTGTATTTAAAACTAAAGGACTTGCGTCCAGTTGTATAATGCGCCCAAAATTCTTGTTTAAAAGCATAAGGTTCTTTTCGAAAGCCCTGTTTTTCGATCAAATAACCAGCCCCGAACAAAAGGCCTTTATCTACTCCATATTGTAAAGAAGCCAACACACCGGTGCGATCATATTTGAAACTATTTCGATCATAACGATGCACTAAGGTATCATTTGACAATTTTAGATTTATAAAAGGCGTGTTCTTAAAATTAGGTTGAACTTCCTTATCATCATAAATATAAACAAGTTTACCGTTCTCAAAATTAGGGTCTATGCGGTAATCATCCTTCCCCTTACCCCCTATCAACCGAAGCTTTATTTTCGATTTATTTTGACCACGAATATCATATACATCTGAACCATCAAGCCCATAAATCCGTAATTCTTTTGTCTCCTTCGGAAGGAATGTTCTTTTAACAAGTTTCCTCCCTTCAGATCCATCTTTCTTTTTATTTCTGATTTCTAGCTCAAGCGAACCGTCAGTATGATAGTTAAAATAGAAAAACTCATTCTTAGCTGAAGTGGCGATATCAACGTTCTTTGCTAGATCACCATAATAATCTAAAGCAGTAGACATCAGATTATCTCTTCTAGCACGTATATGACCTTTAAGCTGTTCTCCACCCAATCGTACAATAGTATCTGGCATCTGTGCTATTGCTTCATCTATAACAGCATCATTAACAACCGTTTGTACAAATTTGATCTCCTCTTTCCAATCCTTTCGATCCAAATGGTTTAAGAAATAACGGTCAAAATGTCTTTCATTAAAATTCCACTGACCGACATTGCGAATATGATCACCAAAAGGTTGCAAGTGCGCTTTCAGCCACTGCATGGATAGTAATACCGGAAGTATACCCGATGTTTTATAATACACTTTATCACGGTCTCTTGGAACTGGACTATACACTTTCTTATCGTCAATCTTTTTAGAATCCCATCGCCAATTATCCTCATGACGATCCCAATCTCCTAAAATGAAATCAAGTAGTCTTGCACGCAATGTTAAACGCTGATCCACTTGAATATCATTATCTTCCTCCAACTTTCTTTGCGCTTTAAGTGTATTGTCAGTTTTCGCATCTTCATCCTCCAAAGGGACTCTTGGCTCAAACATATAAGCTCTATTTTTAAATACAGCACGGTGTTCTTCTAAACCTGGATCATCACCAACAAAGACCAGTTCTGGACTAGCATGTGGGATTTTTAATACACGATTAAAAGTCGGTACAGTTAGCGCTCCAAATGGATGAGCAATCGAAATTTGATCCTGAACAATATCCTTTGCAATCGTATTTCTCAAATGTTCAGGCAGACTCCTTTCCGGAAATTTATTAATAGACCTCAAAACCCATTCTCTACCCGTACTGTCTCTTAAACGTAGCGATTGTGTTTGCATACCTCCACCAAGCTTGACAACAGTAAGACCGCCAAGTTCCTTTTGAAGATGCATGACCCGCATTTTAACCGGCGTATTGTATAGTTCACGATAAGAATCACCTAACCAGAAACGATGCAACTTACTCACTTGATCATATGTAGGATCGATCATGGCAACTGCCGAATCACCTTCCATTTTAAATGACGACTGCCCACATACATGAGATACATTAGTGATGAACAATAGTGTACTTACAATGCTGTAGACATGCTTTTTAAGATGAAGGTTTTGATTATTCATACGGTAATAATTAATACGAGGTCAATTTTGAAACTAAAATACAGTAAAAAATTTAATTGCACTTCTGCTTTTCAATAGAAGTCAACAAAAATCATCACATTTGGTTGTAAGAATAGTGTTATGGGACTTGCCTTATACTTTTTCTTTTACAAATTACAATATAACTGCAGCACTGCACTTTGGATGTTTTGCCATAAAAATGCCCCCAGAAAGCATCTAACTCTTCGGGGGCAAACCTAAATATCAAATTCTTTTAATTAATCTTTCTTAACGAATTTCTTGAATTTTTTCTTTTTAGAAGGTTTCTTCTTTTGATCAGAATAACGTGTTGGATCATAAACCGGTCCTGCAGAAAAGCCTTCAGGTAAATCCAATTTTTCTATGCTTGAACCGATAAGCTCTTCAATTTTTGCAAACCGCGGCTGATCTTTCTGGTTCACAAATGTAATAGCTGTTCCTGTTGTCGCCGCTCGTGCTGTACGGCCGACGCGGTGGATATAATCTTCAGGGTCTGGAGGTACATCATAATTGATAACCAAACTGATACCGACGATATCAATACCTCTGGAAATAACATCTGTACCAATTAATACATTTATCTGCTTCGCTTTAAAACGATTCATGATATCTTCACGTTGTGCTTGCTCCAAATCAGAGTGGAATGCTTCTACTGCGATACCGCTTTTATACAGATCAGTACTCAACCGTTTGACAAACTCCTTTTTGGAAGCAAAAATAATCGTACTCGTATAAGTTGGATTAGTAAGAATATGCTGTATCAATGCCGTCTTTTGGTCATCATAAACCATATAAACTTGCTGATTAATTCCTTCAGAAGGTTTTGATAAGGCAATATTAATCTCGGTCGGATCATGTAAGATCTGCTTAGCCAATGTCCTGATTTTACCTGGCATCGTCGCTGAAAATAAAAGATTCTGTCTCTTTTTTGGCAAAAAGCTGATGATCTTCATAATATCTTCATGAAATCCCATATCGAGCATACGGTCTGCTTCATCCAATATGAAATGTTTTACTTTATTAAAATGAAGTTTTCCTGATGCTAAATGCGCTATTAAACGTCCAGGAGTAGCAACAATAATATTTGCTCCTTCCTTAATTGCTGTCCGTTGCTGTTCATAATCCATGCCATTTCCACCACCATAAACAGCAATTGAAGTTGCCCCAGTGAAATAGCCAAGCCCCATGATTTGCTGATCAATTTGCAAAGCGAGCTCTCTGGTAGGAACTAAAATCAAAGTATTTATATAATCGGATTGTTCTTCAGCTATTTTATGTAAAACAGGCAATAAATAAGAAGCTGTCTTCCCTGTGCCAGTCTGCGCGCAAGCGATCAGATCTTTATGTTGCAACACAACAGGTATGGCCTGTTCCTGTATGGGTGTTGCATCTTCATATCCCATGCTATCTAAGCCTTCTTCCAATGAAGGTGCTAAACCAAATTCTGTGAATTTCAATATTTTTTTCTTTTACTGTAAAAATCAGGATAATGTAGGCTTTTTTTTCTAATTTACCGCATAGAAAATCCAAAAGATTGATTTTTTACTGGAAAATTCATGAATTAGCTGGGAATTATTAAATTAATTTAATGCTAAATAAATAATTGAAAAAATCTACGTAAGGTAATGAATTAAAAAAGGTCCAATACGTTACATATTAGACCCCCTCTGTATAAACCTAAATTAGAAATGCGAATTAGTCTTTTTTCACAAAATAGCGATGCTCAATAACTTCTACACGTTCTACATCGTCTTCAATGGCTTTTTTTATTGCACATTTTCCAGTTATACCACGGTAAACTAAAGCACCACCCAAAGATAATCCAGAAAGTGCCGTTAATGGATGTTTAATCAAATACCGAACACCTGCACCTAATATAAAACCTCCAGCCACAACAGAAAGGATACGTTCTGAAGTCTCAATAGTACCATTCTCACATTCTTCGTCTATTTTACTTTTTACTTTGCTTATTACTTTATCTACTATCGCGCCCATATGTATAAAATTTATAAGTTCTTCTGTAATTAATAACAAGCAGTACACTATTTTGTTTTTGTTTACTAATAATTATTCCGTTCTTTGGCCACACAATGTTGCAACGATGGAAATTATAGGGTACACTTTGTCTATTTTCATCGGTATCACCCTCGGATTAATCGGTGCTGGTGGTTCCATATTGACAGTACCAGTCTTAGTCTACCTATTCCATATACATCCTACACTAGCAACGTCCTATTCCCTATTTATTGTTGGAAGTACAAGTTTCATAGGAAGTTTCATCAAAACAAAGGAAAAATGTGTAAATTTCCGGGCAACATTATACTTCGGAATTTCCTCTGTTATCGTTGTACTTTTAGTCCGTAAAGTTTTACTGGTCCATATACCCGAAGTTATTCTAGAGATCAACCATTATCAGCTTACAAAATCAACGTTAACCATGATCTCATTTGCTACATTGATGCTCGGATCTTCGTGGAGTATGATAAAAAACAAGAAAATTCAATCTAGCCCTCAACATCCAGTTAAACAACATACCATTAAGATGATTGCATGGGGCATTGGAATTGGACTTGTAACCGGTTTTTTAGGTGCTGGAGGAGGATTTCTGATCATACCGGCCTTAGTTATATTGCTTCATATGCCTATACGTATAGCAATAGGCACATCATTATCAATCATTACGATCAATTCTCTTATTGGTTTTCTTGGCGATATCGATCATATAACGATAGACTGGAATTTTCTGTTCAAGCTGCTTACCATAACAACCTTGGGTGTTGGAATAGGAAATCAACTTCAGAAAAAAATTCAAACAGATCATCTAAAGCCCATATTCGGCTGGTTTATATTTATTGTTGGTATTTATATTTTAATTAAAGAACTCTTTTAGCTACTTTTAATAGCAATGGCAAGTAAATTGCAGGAGTACATTAAACTGTAACCATAATCTAATATGCTGGTAAAAAAATACTCTGGAGAACTAGTTCCATTTAACAGTGACAGCTTACGTCATTCTTTAACGCGATCTGGTGCCAACAATGAACAAGTTGAAAAAGTTTATACACAAATCAAAGAAAAACTATTTGACGGGATAAGCACAAGAGAGCTATATCAGTTAGCTTTTGAAGCCCTAAAATCGCAAAGAAATTCTTTTGCAGCTCGATATAGCCTAAAAAAAGCACTTCGAGAATTAGGTCCTGAAGGTTTTTATTTCGAAAAATGGATCGCACGCTTATTTCAAGAATATGGTTTTGAAAGCACCACAGGACAAACAATCCAAGGCCACGCAGTTTCTCACGAGATAGACGTTGTTGCATCGAAAGGAAACGAGATGTTGGCCATAGAGTGCAAATTTCGAAATGATATAGATGCGAAAATTTCAGTGACAACTCCCATGTATTTCTTATCCCGATTTAAAGATATCAGTGATATATCCTATCATTTCTTCGGTCAAAATAAAAAATTCACGCAAGGATGGCTCGTTACCAATGCCTATTTAACTTCAGACTCCAAGGACTTTGGTAAGTACTATAACGTCAATTTTCTTTCATGGGACTACCCAACAGACAATAGCATAAAAAAAAGAGTGGATAAAGCTGTTTTTTATCCTGTAACCTGCCTCACAACCCTTACAGATGTAGAAGAGAAAACTTTATTACAGAACCAGATCATACTCGTGAAAGATATTATCAATAATAAAGAAGCACTCAAGTCGCTAAAATTAGACTCCGAAAAGTTAAGGTTAGTACTTGAAGAGGCTAGAGAATTAATTGACTATAAACTTGAAGAAGAGTAAAATCAAAGCTTTAGTACGCACCTACTTAGCCTTCAAAACCAAAATAAAGTTCTTATTGTCGCCTTATTCTTTAAGAAATAAAGCGACAATAAGATATAAAATAATCTACTTTCAATAATCTACTAACAGAAAAAAATCAACACATTTCTTCCAATTCCATTAAGAAAATTAGATAACACTTATGATAGATCAATCGGATAATAAATATCACCATAAATTTTTAAATCATCCAGCACAACAGGATTTTCAAATATTCCAAACACAGAAGAACCTGAGCCCGACATCGCGGCATATAATGCGCCAGATGAATACATTGCATCTTTAAGTTCCTTAATTTTAGGAAATTGCTCGAATATAGTTAGTTCAAAATCATTGTTCAGATAATACTTCCATTCCTGGATTGGCAACTGAATAATGGACCTTAAATCAAACTCAGGAGTTTTGGCAGCAACTCCGCTATAAGCCTCAACGGTAGATATGTGAATATTAGGATTCACTATAACAATATAGTATGCGCTCAAATTGACCTCAATAGGAGCAAAATCAGTCCCAATACCAGTTGCATACACCGGTTTATTTTCAATAAAAAATGGACAGTCTGCGCCCAGCTGCTTCGCATAATTTTCCAGTTGTACAACAGATAGTTGCAGCTCAAATTGATCATTTAGCATTTTAAGCACATAAGCTGCATCTGCAGATCCACCACCCATCCCAGCTCCGATTGGTATTCTTTTTAATAAATGAATAGCAACCGAAGGAATATCAAAATCTTGTTGAATTAAATGATATGCACGCTCACATAAATTCATACCCTTTCCAGGGATCACAATACCCTCCGACGAAAAAGTTGTACTACCGGAACTTAGTGGAACAATTTCAACAGCGTCATACAGGTTAACGGGGTAAAAGATCGTCTCTAAATCATGATAACCATCAGGTCGCTTACCTACAATATGAAGACCCAAGTTTATTTTAGCATTTGGAAAAGATAGCATAAAAGATATTTAATAAAGATCAGTGATAAAATTATGGATTCTATGTTAATATTCAAAAGTACCTGCTAACCAGATAGGAACTGTAAATTCTTCAATGAGGTGTGCTAATTTATAATTTTTATAATTATCTACGTTCAACCAAGTTGCTTCTTCAAGCTCTGCCTGTGGTATTATAACTAATTTTTCCTTAAACTCTATTCTAAAAACCTCACCTCTAACGAGCGTATCAGCTTCATTAACTGCTTCGGTTTCATGAAAGCCCATATATTCTAAATCTCGTGATAAAATATCCAGATCTAATTCTTCTTTTAGCTCGCGAATAAGGGCTTGAGAAGATAGCTCACCTTTTTCAATTTTACCACCAGGCATCATAAAATAGGATGAGCCTTTTTTTCTTACAACCAAAAGCCTATTATCAGCATCAACAATCATTGCACCTGCTAAATAAATCGTATTCATAGTTTCTCGTTTTAAGATGCCATAAGTGGCATCATGTTATAAAGTAAAAAGCGACTATTTCCATAATCGCTTTTTATATATTCATTTCTAACACTATTATGTATCTAAACCTTTTAAAAGTGTTAAATATCTTTCAATAGCTTCTCGCTTTTTAGCTGTAAGATGATAGTTCAAACTTGATGTAAGATAATGATGGTAATCAAAATCTTTATATTCAGGCAATCCTGGAATCACAGCTTCAGGATGCGAAACTCCCAGTTTTAAAGCTTCATTAAATGAAGTGATAAATGCTTCCGGTAACAGCTTTTTACTGACCCAAACTGCGAACGCAAAAGGAAGACCTGTAAATTCTTTCCAGGTAAGTCCAAGATCGTAAACATAAGGGACTTCATACTTTTTGCCAAATGTTCGGTCTCCTATCAAGACATAAGCATCCGCCTCATCTATATTGGCAACAAGTTTAACTTGACGCTTCCAGTGATGCTTTAACAACACGCGTGCTAAACCATTAGAAGTGCGTGATTGCTGATCCAGATATAATGTCTGGATTTCTTCAATCGGTTTATGGGAAAAAATAAAAACCGAATCAACAGCCCCCTCTGTACCGATACAGTAGTCGGTGATGATATGCGCTTGAGGAAGACTTAATAACGCCGCTATGGGAATAATCCCCAAATCAGCTTTATCATCAATTACTTTCTGGGCACATACACTCGGATTATCCAAGCTCAATTCGATCTGATCTAAAACTGCAGATTGTCTAATCCCATTTAAAAACGGCAATGTATTCGTATACGAAACTGCCGATACTCTCACTTTATCCATTTGTCAATACCTCTAGATGTTTCGTATTATAATAGTCAATGATTTCAAATTGATCATTATCATACGTTAATTTATATAAGGCAGTGTTTGTATGAGGAAATTCATCCATTTTTGAGGCATCTACACCTGTCAATAGGCAAAGAATAATACGTAAGGCACGACCGTGCATACAGACAAGTACGGTTTCTTCATGCTCTTGTTTAACCATATGTGCTATGGCATCACTTTGACGTAACATCAATGCATTAGGAGATTCCCCCTCATCTACACTGACATCCAATTCACCATTTTTCCATGCTGATACCAGCGCATTGAATCCACTCATGATAGATTCGTCTTGCTCTTTACCTTCGTAGATTCCCCAACTAATTTCATCTAAGCCCTCGAGCTCTTGCCAAGAAATACCATCTTTAATAAAAGATTCTACTGTTTGATGTGTTCTCAACAAGGTTGAGGTATAAATTTTATCAAACGGGATATCTTTATAAGCATCATAAAAAGCTTGAGCCTGTGCCAATCCCGTTTCATTTAGAGGAGAATTCACGCCACGTCCCTGAACAATACCTTTCAAATTCAGATCAGTTTGTCCATGGCGAATAAAATAAAAAGTCTTTTTCAAAATATATCTTAATTATTTACAACAGGAAGTGCATAATAATTCTTCTTCTTGCTATCGTCTTCAAAAACCACATCCTTGTAATCTGTGACAACATGATATAAGGTATCACGCTCTATTGGATGACGTCCTACCTTTCTAATCAACTCAACCAACTGTTGCGTCGACATACCGGGATTCTGTTCCTCCGCTCCTGCCATACTGTAAATCTTCGTCGTATCATCCAGTGTTCCATCGATATCATCAACACCAAATGCTAAGGACATTTGTGCAGTATCCCTTGAAATCATTGCCCAATACGCTTTTATATGATCAAAATTATCTAGATAAATACGTGCTATCGCATAATTTCTTAAATCTTCAATCACAGAAACCTCAGAAATATGTGACATTTGATTTTCTTTATTTCTAAATTTCAATGGAATAAAGGTTTGAAAACCGCCAGTCTTATCTTGCAACTGACGAAGTCTTTCCATATGATCTACACGATGCCAAAATTGCTCGATATGACCATAAAGCATGGTTGCATTGGTATGCATTCCCAACTTATGTGCCTGTTCGTGGATATCCAACCACTGTTCAGCAGTACATTTATCATGGGCAATCTGCTCTCTGATCTCCGGATGGAAAATTTCAGCCCCACCACCTGGCATCGAATCCAAACCACAAGATTGCAAATACTTCATACCTTCATAATGACTCAATTTAGCCTTTTTGAAAATATAATAATATTCCACAGGAGTCAATCCTTTAATATGCAATTCCGGACGATGTGCTTTACATTTTTTAAAGAACTCCGCATAAAAATCAAGATTTTGCTTCGGCACCACACCACCTGTAATATGTACTTCCGTTACAGCTTCATCATCATACTTCTTCACGATATCCATCATGCCTTCCACATCCATTTCCCATCCTTCAGAACGTTCCTTGATCATACGGGAATATGAACAGAATTTACAATCGTAAACACATACATTAGTAGGCTCAATATGAAAATTACGATTAAAAAATGTGATATCCCCGTGTCTTTTCTCACGAATAAAATTCGCCAAAACACCTAAATAACCCAATTCGGCTTTTTCATAAAGGTATACCCCTTCATCAAATGTGATGCGTTCCTCTTGCAACACTTTATTCGCTATATTTCTTAACTCACTATCCAAAAGCGGATTAGAAATTAAGAAATTTAATTTTTCTTTAGCATCCATTAGCATGTCTCCTAGTCTATAACAAATGTACCAAAAACAAGGCTAAATTCGTAGAATCTAGCCTTGTTTTTGGTACTGCAATATATGTTGAACAACAATTAATCTGTGAACTGTTGCATATCTATTAATTTCCGGTATAAACCCTCCTGCTGAATCAATTCACTATGGCTACCTGATTCCACAATTTGACCAGCATCAATTACGACAATTGTGTCGGCGCTCTGAATCGTACTTAGACGGTGTGCAATAACAACTGTAGTACGATTTTCCATCAACTTATATAAGGAATCCTGAACCAATTTCTCAGATTCAGTATCCAAAGCTGATGTTGCTTCATCAAGCAACATAATGGGAGGATTTTTTAAAACAGCACGGGCAATACATATACGTTGGCGCTGTCCTCCAGAAAGTTTAGCCCCTCGATCACCGATATTTGTTTCATAACCCAATTCTGTTTTTAAAATAAATTCATGAGCATTCGCGATTTTTGCAGCAGCTTCAACCTCTTCCTGCTTAGCAGAAGTATTAGAGAAAGTAATATTATTAAAAATCGTGTCATTAAACAAAATGGATTCTTGATTAACTACTCCAATCATCGTGCGCAAAGACTCTTGATCGAGATCTCTTAAGTCTATTCCGTCAAAAAGAATCTGACCGCCGGTAACATCCATAAACCGTGGTATCAAATCTACCAGTGTAGATTTACCGCCCCCGGATGGGCCTACTAGCGCAATTGTCTTACCTTTTTCAATAGTCAAATTGATATTCTTCAAGATGTTCTTTTCACCATAAGAAAAATCCACCTGTTGAAATTCAATCGCTTCTTTAAAATCAGTAACTTCCTTAGCATTAGGCTTATCAGTAACTTCACTTTTGGTATCAATCAATTCCAGTACACGCTCTCCAGCAGCAATACCATTATGAATATTGCTAAAGGCATCAGTTAATGCTTTTGCAGGACGCATAACCTGGGAGAATATCGCGATATATGCAATAAATTCCGACGCACCAAATTCATCACTACCTGACAAAACTAAATTTCCACCATATAATAAAATAATCGCCACCATGATTACACCTAACAATTCGGATACTGGCGAACCCATCTGTTGCCGCCTTGCCATGGCACGCATAATACCGGCATAACGATCATTCTCATCATTGAAGCGTTTTTTGACAAAATTTGTTCCATTAAACGCCTTAACAATACGAACTCCTGATAAAGCCTCATCTAAAAAGGAAATCATATTTGCATACGAAGTTTGTCCCGCGATAGCTTGCGCCTTTAATGTCTTAACGATCTTCGATATAAAAAATGCAGAAATTGGGATAACTAACATCGCAAAAAGAGTCAACTTTGTTGAGATAGCAAATAACGTAACTAAAAAAGCAATCAATTGTAATGGCTCTTTAAAGACTACCTGCAAAGTTCCTGTTACAGAAAACTGCACAACCTGAACGTCGGAAGCTACTTTTGAAATAATATCTCCTTTTCTTTGCCCATTAAAATAACCTAAATGCAGATCCATTACATTATTAAAAACAGTTTTACGTAAATTCAATAAAGTATGAATACGTAAGTTTTCCATGATTCTCTGAGATAGATAACGGAATAAATTACTGATAAAGACAGATATAATAATTGCGACGCAAACAAACTTCAATGCACCATAAGGACCATACTGTTGATTGGCCAAATTTGCATAATAAGTAAAATAAGCCGGTAATTGACCAAGACCTTCTGGCTTGACTAACACGACATCGCTTGAAACCTGTTCTGTATTGAACAATACATGAAGCAAAGGAGCCAACATCGCCAAGTTTAACGTACTGAATACAACTGTAATTAATGTAAAGATAATATACGGAATAGCATATTTCTCAATGGGTTTGGCAAAAGAAAGTAATCTAAAGTATGTTTTCATTTATGATATTAAGGTAGCAAAAATACTAAAATTACGCGCAATATATAAGGAATAGTTTAAAGGAATGAAATCTTGCACTTGGATGATATTAAAAATTTAATTCAATAAACACCAATTTAAACGACATTATACTAGTATTTTAATAGAAAAAGCCTAATTTAGTCCTTGTAAATTGTAAAATACCAGAACATAATGCAAATAGAAGTTGCCAAAAGGTTGCAACAAACCGAAGAATATTATTTCTCAAAAAAATTAAGAGAGATTGATGAGCTCAATAAAGCAGGTGCTCGCGTGATTAATTTAGGCATCGGAAGCCCCGACTTACCTCCTCACCCTGAAGTTATTCAGACCTTGACGACAGAAGCGGCTAAAACCAATGTACATGGCTATCAGAACTATAAAGGTTCACCTGTTTTGAGGCAAGCAATTGCAGATTGGTATCAACGTTATTATCAGGCAACATTCAATCCAAATACAGAAATTTTACCTTTAATAGGCTCTAAGGAAGGTATTGTTCACATTTGCATGACTTACTTACAAGAAGGTGATGAAGTTTTAATACCAAATCCGGGATATCCAGCGTATGCGGCAGCAGTACGGTTAAGTGGAGCCACGGCAATTACCTATGATTTATCTGAAGAAACAGATTGGTTACCTGATCTTAAAAAACTTTCTGAAAACGATTTATCAAAAGTAAAATTAATGTGGATCAACTACCCTCATATGCCAACTGGTTCGAGTGCAAACGAAGGATTTTATCTTGAATTGATTGCTTTTGCAGAGGCAAACCATATTTTAATCTGCCACGACAATCCTTATAGTTTTATCTTGACAGACAGCCCTAAAAGCATTATGTCTATTGAAGGTGCAAAGGATGTTGCCTTGGAACTTAATTCATTAAGCAAATCCTCCAATATGGCCGGATGGCGAATCGGTATGTTAGTGGGCGCAGAGGCACGGATCAATGAAGTATTACGTTTTAAAAGCAACATGGATTCGGGAATGTTCTTACCAGCTCAATTAGCAGCGGCCAAGGCATTGCAGTTGGATCAAACATGGTATCAAGATTTAAATGCAATCTATCACGAAAGAAGGCAGTTGGTTTTCGAAATCATGAACCTGTTGGGCTGTACATATAAAAAGAATCAGGTCGGTTTATTTGTGTGGGCCAAAATTCCAGATAATTACGAATCAGGCTACACGTTAAGTGATGAGGTGTTAGATCTATCACGTGTCTTTATTACTCCCGGAGGTATATTCGGAAGTGCTGGAAACACCTATATTAGAATAAGTTTATGTGCCTCAGTTGAAGTATTAAAAGAAGCAATTGCTAGAATAGAACAAGCAAAACAAACGAATTAAGATTGAAATAACATGATGAATATAGCCATTATTGGCGTCGGTTTAATTGGTGGCTCCGTCGCCATGAAACTAAAAGAAAAAAAATTCTGTGATCAGGTTTTTGGTGTTGACAAAAGTGATGCTAATCTAACAAAAGCATTGCAAATAGGCTTCATTGATCAAAAGGCAACATTAGAGGAAGCTTTAGAAAAATGTAAAGTGATCATTCTCACAGCTCCAGTTGATGCGATAATCACATTAGCGCCCAAATTATTGGATCTCGTAAAAGATCAAGTCATCATTGACATGGGCTCTACCAAACTAAATATTTTACAGTTAATCTCGGAACACCCTAATCGTGGCCGCTATGTTGCCGCCCATCCAATGGCTGGTACCGAATATTCAGGCCCCGAAGCAGCATTACCAAATTTGTTTAAAGATAAAATGATGGTTTACGTTGAGGCATTTAAATCTGATGAAGATGCATTCGAATTAACAGATTCCATTACCGAACAACTGGAAATGCGGACGTCATTTATGACTGCAGAGGAGCATGATACACACACAGCCTATGTTTCCCATATTTCTCACCTGACTTCTTTTGCTCTAGCGTTAACTGTTTTAGAGAAAGAGAAATCGCAGGGTCGAATATTTGAATTGGCAGGATCTGGTTTTGAATCAACGGTACGCTTAGCAAAAAGCTCACCGGATATGTGGACACCTATTTTCAAACAGAACAGAGTTAATGTACTCGAAGTGTTAGAGGAAAACATCAAGCAGCTGCAGGCTTTAAAAGATGCCATCCAAGATGAAAATTACACTCAATTACACAAATTGATTAAAAAATCAAATAAGATTAAACGTATTATTAAATAAAACCCACTTGCTCCAACTGGCAAAGGCGAATTATTGTTTCATACAAAGTAATGAGAAGAAAGCATAGGAACTCGCAAGGTTCCTATTTTTTTTTTATTAAAAAAGATCACAGGATCATCGCTCTGCTGTTGTCTGTTTAACACCGTATGCTTCAGTTATATTGCTTTCAATTACTGATATGGATTTCATCCACGACGTATAAACATATCGGAATAAATAAATGCTGCCCCATCAACTACCAATACTTACATAATAGTGAGAGCTTACGATCAATTACGAGTAGAATTAGAAGTATTTTCTAAGAAATAGCATAAAATATTTTGGTTTGTAAAAAGCAAGGCATATATTTGCAACGTAGTTCAAATAGAAATACATCTAATCAACACCTCTTAATCAGGTCTTGATTTATAAAGAAGTGGCGAGAGACTGGCTCAATGACCCACTGGCAACCTTCAAAATACGTTTGAAAAGGTGCCAATTCCTGTCCAAAGTAATATTGCTTTGGAGGATATAAATGAAACGACAAATGATAATAACATTACAACAAAACAAGAAGGTAAATTCTAGCACCAACGTAACAGATACAAATATTCCATCAAAACAGATGCGAATGCTTTTGCACATGTTTACGTTTTCTTGTTAATCAATCTTTTTTAAAATTTATTGATTTCAAGTACATATCCATGTGCCCAATCTCACCCCTATTTTTTATTAACGAATCTTCAACTAATTAATTATAACTACAATGTCTACAAATAAAAATTTAAAATTCGAAACACTTCAAGTGCATGCTGGCCAAGTTGCCGATCCAACAACTGGAGCGCGTGCAGTACCTATATACCAAACCAGTTCATACGTATTTGAAAATGCAGAACATGGAGCGAACTTATTTGCATTAAAACAATTTGGAAACATCTATACACGTCTGATGAATCCAACAACAGATGTATTTGAGAAACGTATTGCTGCATTGGAAGGCGGTATCGCCGCTGTAGCAGTCGCTTCTGGACAGGCTGCGCAATTCATTGCATTAAATAATATCGTAGAAGCTGGTGAAAATTTTGTTTCCAGCAGTAATGTATACGGTGGTACATATAATCAATTTAAAGTAGCATTTAAAAGAATTGGTATTGAAGTACGTTTTACTAAAGAAACAACCGCCGAGGAGTTTGAATCACTAATCGATGAAAACACAAAAGCTTTATACTTAGAAACAATTGGAAACCCAAGTTACGATATTCCAGATTTTGATAAGATAGCAGCTGTTGCTAGAAAACATGATTTACCACTTATCGTAGACAATACTTTTGGAGCTGGTGGATATCTATTTAAACCTCTTGAACACGGAGCTTCTGTAGTTGTAGAGTCTGCAACAAAATGGATTGGTGGTCACGGTACAAGTATTGGTGGTGTCATCGTAGATGGTGGTACTTACAACTGGGGAAATGGTAAATTCAAACAGTTTTCTGAACCTTCAGAAGGATACCATGGATTAGTTTTTTCAGATGTTTTTGGCGTTAATGGCCCATTTGGAAACATTCAATTTGCAATCCGCGCACGTGTTGAAGGACTACGTGATTTTGGACCAGCTATTTCACCCTT
The DNA here is from genome assembly GCF_037479535.1 of Sphingobacterium sp. MYb388. Taxonomy (NCBI): domain Bacteria; kingdom Pseudomonadati; phylum Bacteroidota; class Sphingobacteriia; order Sphingobacteriales; family Sphingobacteriaceae; genus Sphingobacterium; species Sphingobacterium sp. MYb388. The sequence continues at coordinate 411,939 of NZ_JBBGYV010000004.1, forward strand.
CAATTCATTCCAATTGATCCAGGGCTTAGAAACATTATCGCTTCGTGTTCAGCGTCATGTAGACAACACATTAGAAATTGCGAAATGGTTAGAAGCCCATCCGCAAGTGGAAAAAGTGAATTATCCAGGGTTAAAAAGCTCTCCTAGCTTTGCAAATGCGCAAAAGTATTTAAAAAATGGATATGGTGCTGTTCTTTCATTTCAAATAAAAGGTGACGTGACAAAAGCCGATGCTTTTATCGATAGCTTAGAGCTAATAAGTCATCTCGCAAATGTGGGTGATACGAAGTCATTGATCATACACCCTGCGGCGACTACACATCAACAACTGAGTGAAGAAGCTCAAAAAGCTGCAGGTGTATTTGTAGGATTATTACGCCTATCTGTCGGTATCGAACATATTGACGATATCAAAGCAGATTTACAACAGGCCTTCGATAAAATTAAATAATTTCAGATAGCACTATTATATAAAAGCGTAAAAAAAACTATGAGTAAGAAATTAACGATTGGAATGTTTGGATTTGGGGTTGTAGGACAAGGATTGTACGACATTATCAAGACTAAAAACTTAAATTTAGAAATTAAAAAATTTGTCATCAAGAACGCTGACAAAAAAAGATCATTACCTGCTGAATTATTCACAACAGATGCTGAGGCTATTCTTGGTGACTCTGAAATCAATACCGTAGTAGAATTGATCGATGATGCTGATGCAGCTTACGCACTGACTGTTCGTGCATTAAAATCTGGAAAAAACGTTGTTTCTGCAAATAAGAAAATGATTGCCACGCATTTAGAAGAATTAGCGGCAATACAACAAGAATACGGCACAAGTCTACTATATGAAGGTGCAGTATGCGGAAGTATTCCAATTATCCGCAATTTAGAAGAGTATTATGACAATGAATTATTACATGCCGTGACCGGTATTTTTAATGGCTCCTCTAATTTTATATTGTCTAAAGTCTTCAATGAAAATCAACCTTATGCAGATGCGTTAAAAGAAGCGCAGGACCTAGGTTTTGCTGAAACTGATCCTACCTTAGATGTCGGTGGTTTTGACCCTAAATACAAATTAACGATCGTCGCTGCTCATGCTTATGGTATCAATGTAAATCCTGACGATGTTTTCAATATCGGTATTGATAAATTAGGAGCACAAGATATTCGCTTTGCAAAAGAGAAAAATTTCAAGATCAAATTGATCCCTACTGCTCGAGAAATAGATCAAAATAAAGTGGTTCTTTATGTTATTCCTAAGTTTATCAGTTCGGAAAACATTTTATTCAATGTTGAAAATGAAAATAACGGCGTCCTTGTAAAAGCAGCATTTGCAGATGAACAATTTTTCTACGGTAAAGGTGCTGGAGGTCATCCTACCGGATCTGCAGTATTATCTGATATTACAGCGCTACGTTATGACTACAGATATGAGTACAAGAAGCATTTAAATACAGATGCATTATCATACAGTACCGATCATGAAATCAAGGTGTACTTGAGATATGAAGATGACTGCCTAGTTGAAAAATTAGGTTTCACAAAAATTATTGAAAGATATTATGCTCCTGATTTTAAGTACGTTATTGGAACAATAAATTTGAAGAAAATCACAGATCTTAAATCTGAAATAAACAAAACAGGAAATTTTATAGCTGAAATTGCCTAAATTAATAAAAAGTACCGAATACCAACCAACCCTAACACTTGCTAATCACAAGTGAAAAACGTTGGATCTACTTGTAGGTTCAACGTTTTTTTATTTATCATCACCCCAATTCACTTCTATAAACCCCGTGCTGCAGCTACTACAAATCATGACTTATATTTAACAATTCAGATCTTTAATTAATGGCATTACTTACCACATAATCAGGTTCAAAACCATTTAAACTGCTATTTTTTGTTAAAAAATAGCATATTTAGAACTATAATAAATATGTGGCAGAAAATTTGCTTAATATCGTTAATATCACTATATTGTGATGTTACTAAAAATATTATAAATTATGGCTAAGTGGTTAACAATTCTACTGATAATGGTAGGCAACTTGGTTTTTGCAGATACCAATACAATTAATGCACAAGAACACTCGAATTCTAGTTATATAATTCTTGCGGTTGTTGCTTTATTGGCAATAATCTATATTCTATATAGAAGACAAAAAAGAAAATTTAACGATTAAGGGCATAAAGGGGAAGTGAAACTTCCCTTTATGCCTTAGTGTTTCCATATCTAATATCATCCTCCCGCCAATCATAGGTCATTCTAAAAGACCTTCATCACGAAAACTATAATACCCATTGTCTGTAAAAATAATGTGATCATTAACCCGGATATCCATTATTTTCGAAGCCTCCGCAATCTTTTTTGTCAGAATTTTATCCGCTTTACTTGCTTCACGTGAACCCGATGGATGATTATGAATTAATATCATAGAATGAGCTTTACAATTAAGAGCATTTCGTAGAACAATGCGAACATCAACTGGAGTAAAATCATTGCCTCCACGGCCTATTAATTGTTTATCCAGCACTTTACAAGCTGTATTTAAATACAAAACCCAAAATTCTTCGTGAGGAAGATCTTGTAACTGGTACCGAAAATATTCATAGACCCGCAGACTACTATTTAACAAAGGTTTTTCAATATATTCAGATTCCTTGCGTCTACGTCCTAGTTCAAGTGCGGCGACAATCGTAATCGCTTTAGCTTCACCTATACCTTTAAACTCACAAAGCCGCAATACCTCCATTTTGGAAAGACTATCCAGATTGTTTTGAACACTGGATAAAATACGTCTGCACAATTCAACTGCAGTTTCTTGCCTTGAGCCCGAACCAATAAGAATAGCAAGCAACTCTGCATCAGACAGTGAACGACGACCTTGCTCCAATAATTTCTCTCTAGGACGATCTGCCTCCGCCCAATCTCGAATGACCAGTTTGCTCATATCACAATAATAAGGTGTAAAAAAGGTTTATATAATCTACTAATTTAATCATAAATTTAAAAACTTAAAATAATTAGTATCAATTATTTAAATAAATTTTAGCATTTCAGAGCATACATGAGCATGCTTTCTTTTTTTCAAATCGTTTTGAAATCTTATATTTGTAATTGAACATTTATTTTAATAAAATGAGTAAAGCGATTATTAAAACAGAAAAGGGCGACATGACTGTACAATTTTATACAGCAGATGCTCCAAATACCGTTGCAAATTTCATCAAATTAGCTAAAGAAGGATATTACGATGGATTAAGTTTCCACCGTGTGCTACCTGACTTTGTTATTCAAGGTGGATGTCCAAATTCACGTGAAGGTGCTTCTGGTATGCCTGGAACAGGTGGCCCAGGTTACAAAATCGACTGTGAGTTAACCGGTGAAAACCAATTTCATGATAGAGGCGTATTATCAATGGCACATGCAGGCCGTAACACTGGCGGATCTCAATTTTTTATCTGCCACAGCCGTAACAACACTGCTCATTTGGATAGAAATCATACTTGTTTTGGAAAAGTTATTGAAAACGTTGATATTGTAGATGATATCCGTCAAGGTGACCGTATTTTAAGTATTGAAGTTATCGAAGACTAGTTCTCAACAAGAAAAAGTGTATTATGAATTTAAGAGCATTAGTTTCTGTAACAGGAAAACCAGGATTGTTCAAATTAGTTGGACAAAATAAAGGCGGATTTATTTTAGAGACTCTCGACAGCGCTAAAATTAAATCGGTAGTAAATTTATCTTCTACGAAAATGGCAACATTAGAAGACATTACAATTTATGGCGAAGAAGAGGAAATTCGCTTATTGAATGTTTTTGAAACAATCAAAGAAAAAGGATTAACTGTAGATCCTAAAGCAGATGGTCAAGCATTACGTGATGCTTTCCGCGAAATTGCACCAGGTCACGATGAATCTCGCGTCTATTCGTCAGATATTAAAAAAATCTTTACATGGTACAATATCATTAAAGATTTACCTTTATTTGAAGAAGAAGCACCAGCTCCTTTAGTATAATTTAGGATAAAAAAGAGAGGGTCTTAACATATGTTAAGACCCTCTCTTTTTTTATTTTTAGTTTCTACTTTCCTGCTTGAACAATTCCTTTACAGATATCCGATATCAAAGCTGGTCCCTCATAAATAAATCCTGTATAAATTTGAACAAGGCTAGCCCCAGCATCAAGTTTTTCAATTGCATCTGCCGCAGAATGAATCCCGCCAACACCTATAATAGGAAAAGATCGGTTTGATTTTTCTGAAAGATAGCGAATGACTTCTGTCGAGCGCTTGGTCAAGGGAGCTCCACTCACCCCTCCCATTTCTTTAACCAAATTTTCATCACTTTGAAGGCCCTCTCTAGATATCGTAGTATTTGTTGCAATGACACCAGCAATACCAGTTTCTTGAACAATTTCAACAATATCATCCAATTGACTATTTGTCAAATCTGGAGCAATTTTAAGAAGAATAGGTTTCTTATTTAATTTTCGTTTATTCAATTCCTCGAGCGTATTTAAAATATGTTTCAGAGGCTCCTTTTCCTGCAGATCACGAAGTCCAGGAGTATTTGGAGAACTGACATTGACAACGAAATAATCAACATAATCAAAAAGTGCATTGAAACAATAAATATAATCATCTACCGCCTGTTCATTTGGAGTGATTTTATTTTTACCGATATTTCCACCGATTAAAAGTCCTTTACGATCTTCAGTAGCTAAATGTTTAAGACGATTAGCCGCAACGTCAGCACCTTGGTTATTAAAACCCATACGATTGATTAATGCCTTATCAGGAATTAAACGAAACATCCGTGGTTGATCATTTCCTGGTTGAGGTCGTGGCGTTACAGTACCAATTTCAATAAAACCAAAACCAAAATTGGCCATATCAGTAATGTATTCGGCATTTTTATCAAAGCCTGCAGCCAATCCTACAGGATTTTTAAATTTAAGGCCAAATACTTCGCGAGCCAAATTCGGATTTTCATAGGTATACAGACTGCTTAATAATTTTTTAGCACCCCAGATTTTTGAAAACATTTTTAATCCCCCAGTCACCGTATGATGAGCAGATTCAGGATCCATTGAAAAGAAAATAGGTTTTACCAACTTGTACATATGCACAAAGGTAGGCAAAGAAGAAGAAATTTCATTACTTTTGCAATCGAAATGATATCAATAAATAACTTAACATTCGAAATAGGCTCTCGCGCATTGTATGATGAGGCCAACTGGCATATTAAACCTGGAGATAAGGTAGGTCTAATTGGAGCCAACGGTACCGGTAAATCTACTTTGTTGCGATTGATCGTAGGACAGTATACGCCTACTTCAGGAAGTATATCGATGGCAAAGGACTTAAAAATTGGTTACCTAAATCAAGATTTATTATCTTATCATTCTGATAAAAGTATTTTACATGTAGCAATGGAGGCGTTTGAGCGCCAAAATCAATTACATACTGAAATAGAAAACTTACTCCAAAAATTAGAAACAGACTATTCTGACGATATTCTAAATAAATTAAGTGACAAGCAGATGGAATTCGAAGCTTTAGATGGCTATAGTATCGAATTTAGGGCTCACGAAATTTTAGCGGGTTTAGGTTTTTCAGAAGATGAGCAGAAACGTCCGTTAGCGACCTTCTCCGGTGGATGGCGCATGCGTGTCATGCTGGCTAGAATCTTATTGCAGACTCCAGACATTTTATTGCTGGATGAGCCTACCAACCATATGGATTTACCTTCTATTAAATGGCTGGAAAATTACTTGCAAGGCTTTGAAGGTGCTATCGTTATCGTCTCACACGACAGGTACTTCTTAGACCGTATTATTAAAAAAACGGTAGAATCCCGCAAAGGTAAATTAACGCTGTACGCTGGTAATTACAGTTTTTATTTGGAAGAGAAAGCACTAAGAGGTGAAATTCAAGCTGGTCAATTCAAAAATCAGCAAGCTAAAATCAAACAAGAAGAACGTTTGATCGAACGTTTCCGTGCGAAAGCCTCAAAAGCAAAGATGGCACAATCCCGTATTAAGGCTTTGGATCGAATGGAAAGAGTGGAAGATGTTGATGATGATAACCCAACGGTAAACTTTAGCTTTAAGTTTTCAAAACCATCGGGAAGACATGTTGTTACCTTAGAAAATGTATCGAAATCTTATCCAAACCTCGAAATTTTAAGAAATACGGAGGGGATCATTGAAAAAGGTGATAAAATAGCCTTGATCGGTGCCAATGGTAAAGGTAAATCGACCTTGTTGCGTATTGTGGCAGGTGCAGATACGGAGTATGAAGGGAAATCTGAACATGGCCACAATGTATTGCAAACGTTCTTTGCACAGCATCAATTGGAAGCCCTGCATCTGGAAAACAGCATAATAGCAGAGATGCAAGCTTTTGCGCCCAAACATACAGAAACGGAGTTACGTTCAATCTTAGGCTGTTTTCTATTTTCCGGTGATGACGCATTCAAAAAGATCAAAGTTCTATCTGGAGGCGAAAAATCACGTGTTGCACTAGCAAAAGCATTAACAGCTGATGCTAACTTCTTGGCACTAGATGAGCCTACCAATCACTTGGATATGCAATCGGTTAATATTTTGATTCAAGCGCTTCAGCAATTTGAAGGTACCCTGATTGTCGTTTCTCACGATCGTTACTTTCTGGATAATGTTGCCAACAAAATATGGTATATTGAAGATAAAGAAATTAAAGAATACCCAGGTACATACCAAGAATTTGAAGAGTGGAATTCAAAACGTGTGATCAAACCTGAAGAAAAAAAGGTCGAGAAAAAAGTTGTAGCAGAAGAACCTAAAAAAGTCAAAGCTGCTCCTTCTGAAGATAAATTCAAACTGATCAGCAAAAAGAATAAAGAACTAGCGGCATTAGAGGTTAAAGTAGCTGAAAAAGAAGTTCTTCTAAAAGCACTGGAGACAGAATTAGCAAAAGAAGAGATCTATTCCAACGCAATCAAATTACAAGAACACACGCGTAATTATAATTCCTCTAAAGCAGAATTAGAACAATTGCAAAAAAATTGGGAAGATTTAGCTGAAGAAATTATGGAATTGGAAGATTAATTACACTCACTTAATTAGAAAGGTATACAATAGGCAGGCTTATTGTATACCTTTTTTTATTATGAAGGAATTGTGAAAATAAACTGGATCGAAAATATCTTATACCCGAAAGTTTTTTTAAATAGACGGAAAGCAACAAAGTATTTCCAAGGAAAAACTATTTTAATCACCGGAGCAAGTGAAGGTATTGGAAAAGCCTGTGCAACACTTCTTTCCAAATTCCAGGTACACCTCATTTTAGTGGCTCGATCACAAGAAAAATTAGAAGAAGTAAAAGCAATTGCCATCCAAAACAATTCCACTGCGTCCATCTACGTGACAGATCTATATCAAGAACAACAAATAGATCAACTTATTGAATATATTCATGCAAGACAGATGACGATAGATATCCTTATTTCTAACGCAGGTAAATCGATTCATCGCAGTTTGACAAAATCCTTGCCGCGCTACCATGATTTTACAAGAACAAACATGCTGAATTATTTGGCTCCAGTGAAATTGACATTAGCACTTACTCCTCTTCTATCACAGCAAAAAGGTCAGATTATCAATATTTCTGCGCTCAATGTTCTGCTCCCACCTGCACCACATTGGGCTGCATACCAAGCATCAAAAACAGCATTTGATCAATATTGCCGATCAAACCAATCTGAATGGAAAAAAATGAATGTAAAGCTAAAAACAGTCTACTTACCATTGGTAAAAACAGAAATGATAGCGCCTAACGATCTTTATAAAAACTTTCCTGCCATGCAAAGTAGTGAAGCAGCCTTGCGTATTATAAAGCTCATCTTAGGTACTGGTAGTTATTCTAGGCCATGGTGGTCTCCCTTTCCTATAACAATCGGATTTTTTATTCGAAAAATATGGGATAAATTTTAACCATATTCCTATGAGATTACGACAAAAAATTGATTTCGCTATTCAAGTATTTAAATCCCTCCTATATACGCTTCAATCAGGTATTAATTTATTTACTTTATTGAAATCAATTCGGAAAGCAAAAGATTCCTACTTAAATGATGGTAATCGTACCATAACTTACGCAGCGCTGTATGATGAAACCTGTCTTACGATTGAAAAATTAAAAATAGTACCCAAAAACAAGCTATCTTCCCGAGTCATTCTCATCGCAGACAACAGTTTCAATTTTATTAGCTATCTATTTGCCCTTTCCGCACTTTCAAAAGAGGTAATTATCATGAGTTCCCAATTATCCGATCTCCAATTAGAGAAAATTTTGGAAAATTATCCTCAGGTTCTAATGCTAACAGATAACAAAGACCGATTAGCAAATCTACGTACAAAGTCTTTGATCTATTCTTTTGCGGAAATTAATGCATGCGTCATCAATAAAGTCTCTCATAAAATAAGACGAAACAATGGTAAAATAACAATTTTAAGTACAGGTTCTTCAAATATTCCAAAACCCATTGAACGTAAACTCAATATCTCAAAAATATGGAGTCCATTTACAGAATTAATTTCAAAACTTGGGCTACTTAACTATTCCTCTACTTTCATTACAGTTCCATTTTATCACGGTTATGGTCTTGCAAGTTTGATTTTAGCACTATTTTTAAAGCACAACCTACACTTCACCACAAAATTTAGCGCTAAATGCATTACTCAATTCACGAACAACAGAATAGACTGTTTGGTTCTTTTACCTTCTATGATTCCCAAATTCCTTGAAATAGATCAAAATGCACTGGGCCTGTTCCGATGCATTATTTCCGGAGCAGATAAACTAGAAGCAACATGGGTATCATTTATTCTAAATCAATATACCGAGACGAACATATATAATCTCTATGGAACCACAGAATTGGGAATCTGCAGCATTGCTACCCACACGGATTTAACAAACAACAACAATACGATTGGCCGATTTCTAAAAGGTATCGAATACCACTTGCAAGCAGATCAGCAGCTCAAAATAAGATGTCCCTGGATACACGATCTGTCTAAAAATCAATATGTAAGTACTGGAGATCGCATACACCAGGATAAAAACGGATTTTTATATTATCTTGGCAGAACAAACTCTTCATTTAATATTGGCGGAGAAATTATTCATTTTAGTGAATTAGAAGAAAAAATAAACAGTTATGAATCTGTTGCCAAAACTAGAATTCTCGTATCTAAAAATGAAATGATGATAAGCGAATTGAATTTAGAACTTACCTTAAAAAAAGATTCGGCATTTAATGAAGCAGAATTTAGAAAATGGCTCAATAGGACATTCCCTAAATACTTGCAACCAAAGTCCCTTCACTACAACGATAATTAATCCGTTCGGCTACAATAAAAAACCCTCAACACAGCACATCTAATACCACCTATATATCAACAAATTAAAGATATATTTGTAAATAAAAAATTAAGATTAATTATAATAAAATTCCTTAATCGGCTCAAAATGGATGAGTCTTTCATTGAATTTATTAATGTTCTCCATCTTACCAGATAAGTCATAGATCACAGCCAATTCACCACCTAGCTTTTCAATAGTTTTCCGATTGAATTTCACCTTAAATTTTAGAGCCTCATTTTCGAAATTCGTAACCTGTTCAAAGTCACAATCCATAAATCGTACATGCACGGTACGAATTAAATAATACCGCGATAGCATCAATTCAATTTCCTGAAATAAGGATAAGATAATAACCATGAAGAAAGTAAAAAACATTGCTAATTTTGTTTCTCCTATTCCCGAGATCATACCTAACCCTGCTGTTGACCATATCACGGCGGAAGTCGTTAAACCTTTTACCGACAGTTTTCCTTTAAAAATAACACCCGCACCGATAAAACCAATACCAGTAACGATATTAGCGGCAATACGATCATCACTCCCATTGCCACCCATCATTTTTGAAACAACAGTAAAAACAGCTGAACCAAAACAGATCAAAACAATCGTTCTAAATCCAGCTGCTTTATTTCTATATTCCCGCTCAAAACCTATTATAGCGCCACAAAATATGGCAACCAGCACATTCCAGATGTATTGATTATCAAAGAAATTCAACAAAGAGTCCATAATTGACGAACGTATTATAAATATGCATAAGTAATACCATCACCACCGCGGTCCTGATGTTCGTCTTCAAATCGGGAAATATGGCTGTATTTTCTTAAATAATCACGTATAAACTTGCGTAAAATACCATCCCCTTTACCATGAATAATTTTTAAAGAAGGGTAACCGATCATTACTGCTCTATCCAATACTTTCTCCAGCTCATATAGCGCATCTTCGGTGCGCATACCGCGAAGATCAATCTCAGGATTGAAATCAGCTACAGCATGTACAGAAAGTGTCTTAGATCCAGCTTTTGCTGCTTTCTTCAAATCTTTACCCGCTAACTTGATAACATTTTTGCGCTTCTGCACAGTTCTCAGTTCACCCATCGCTAGAATAAGATTGTTTTTTGCAACCTCTAATACAACAGCCTCATTTTCCGAATCGATAATCTTTACCCAATCGCCAACAGCAATTTCCTCTGTTAAATCAGCGGTAGCAATAGGTTTCTTCTCGATCTTTTTATCCTTAGGTAGTATGGTCGAGAATGAACGATCCAAATTGGCACGAATTTCCTTAGTCTTTTCTTTATCAGCCTGAGCAGACTTAATCTCTGCTACTGTATTTTCAATTAATTTATTAGAGTTTTTTAAGAGTATCTGGGCTTCTTCCTTTGCTTTTTTGAGAATTGTCTTTTTATTCTCCTCCAAATAAGATTGTAAATCCTCGTATTCAGATTTTATGCGGATCAATTCCTTTTCTCGTCTTGTTATAGCAGCTTTTGTATCAAATATTTCCTTCTTCTCGCGCTCCAGATCTACCAAAAGTGTATCTACTTTTTTCTGATGGTTTCCAACCTTCTGTTTTGCTAAATGAATAATCTCTTTATTCAATCCAATTTTTTGCGCAATTTCAAAGGCGTAAGAACTCCCCGGTTTTCCGATCTGCAAGATATAAAGCGGTTTCATGGCGACATTATCAAATAGCATCGAAGCATTTTCTAAACCAGGTGTTTGATTTGCAAATACTTTCAGGTTCGAATAGTGCGTCGTCACCACACCGCGAATGTTCTTTTTATTTAAAGTTTCCAAAACAGCCTCAGCAATTGGTCCTCCAAATAATGGATCAGTACCCGTACCAAACTCATCAATTAAAATAAGCGTTCGAGCATTCGCAAACTCTGTAAAATACTTCATCTTAGAAAGATGAGCGCTATAAGTACTTAAATCACTCTCTATCGACTGATCATCACCAATATCTGCAAAAATTTGCTTATAAATCCCCATTTTGGAGTGCGCATCAGCGGGTATTAATAATCCGGATTGCAACATGAGCTGCATCAATCCTACTGTTTTCATACAGACAGATTTACCTCCAGCATTAGGTCCTGACACCACTATAACACGCTGTACATCGTCGATCTTGATATTTAGAGGAACGATTGTCCCGCGGTCGTGCCCAGCATTTAGTGTCAGTAAAGGATGCCGCGCATTCACTAAATTTATTTCAGCCTCTTTGGATAATTCAGGCATTTCCGCCTCAATATCTAACGCAAAAAGTGCTTTCGATCGAACAAAATCTACCTTAGTAAGTAAGCCATCATACGAAAGCATCAACGGTATATGCGGTCTCAATTTGGTTGTTAACTCGACTAAAATACGTATAATCTCACGTCGTCTTTCAAACTCCAAATCTCTAACCTTATTGTTCAGGTGAAATACTTCTTCAGGCTCTATGTAGGCAGTTTGTCCCGTAGCAGATTCATCATGAATCAGTCCTTTCACCTTACGCTTATTCTCAGCTAAGATAGGAATACAAAGACGGCCGTCTCGAATAGTCAAATTACCGTCAGCTGTCCATCCGCTGTTCTGCGCGCTTTTAAAAATGATATCAATTCTTTTACGTGCTTCCTGTTCTGCTTTCAAGATGCTTTGAGAGAGATCAAGCAACAGGCGTGAAGCATTGTGCTTCATTTTACCCCGATCATCAATGATCATTTCAATATCACGGATAATCTGCTTTTCAATAGGAAGATGTTCAAACAGTAATTCTAAATTAGGGTACTGCCCTTCCCGATCATTGAAATATCGGATGATAGCATAAACAGTTTTCAACGAAAGAAGCACACGATGAAACTCCTCCTCCATTAAAAAGGCTCCTTCGACTTTAGCTTTTTCAACTAAAGCACGAATAGGATATAAATGATCAACTGGCAAAGCATCATCAGTTGTTAATAAATCTTTAAATTCATTTGTTTGACGTAAAAACTTGTCTATCTGATCAAATCGGGTTTGTGGCTGTATCTTATCAACCAAATTACGCCCCGACTCACTGATACATTTTTGTTTTATCAATTCCTTAATCTCGGCAAAACCGAGCTTATCACTTGCGTTATTAGGATAAATCATGTTTCTATTACTATTTATTTAACCGGTTCTGGAGAAAGAATCTCCGTTTTTTGTTTGACCTTTCGGTCCAGTAAAAGAGGTTGTTTGACCGGATTTCTCACCTCCTTTACATCAGTTTTAAGAGGTATATCTTCAGAAGCCTTGACCGATTCAAGTTTAGGTCCCTGGCCATTTCGTATGGATTTGGCCTCAACTTTCTTAGTAACAGTCGAATCGCTTTTGGAAGTAGCTGGTACAGACATATTTTTAAGTAAAAATGTACCTAGATTCAAATTACCTTTTAAACCCGATTTATTATAAAATTCTTGCGCTGCCTTTTTGTAATCCCATTTTACACTATCTTGTTTATAATTTAGGATCAGTTTTTTCTGCGACTCATAAAGTTCTTTAAAATCATTAATGCGAGTTAAACTATCTTGAAAATGTGCATTCTGTATAGAATCTTTTCGTCGAATAGAATCCATTCTGACCTGGTCAGTTTTGATATAACCGTCATTCATATTTTTCAGATTCTTACCGACCTCCTCATATATCTTGTTCATCACTTCGGCATCACTACCATAAAAAGAAAGATTTTTCTTAAAAGAAGTGGAATCTAAATCATACTTTTTGAACGTATTGTCATATAACGGAAATATAACGCGCTTTGCACTATCCGAGTTTAATGTTGATAGATAAGCATCAGTTATATAAATCTCCGTTAGGACCTTCACAAAATCCTTTTTTGGAATAATATCTTTCTCATTTGTACTTTTACAAGAAACAAATAAAAAAATCAGAGCAAGTACATTCAGTATTAATCGTTGCATTTCGTAATTTTGTACAAATTTATAAAAAGGCCTGACATTTGTCACCCTTTGAATTCTTAAATATACAATTATCATGAGTATTGCAAGCAACCTAGAAGCGATTAATTTAGAAGTTAAAGCGCTCGGCGTTCAACTAGTCGCTGTATCAAAAACAAAACCGAATGAAGATATCATGGAAGCCTATGAAGCTGGGCAACGTGTTTTTGGTGAAAACCTTGTTCAAGAACTTGTTGAAAAATATGAATCTTTACCAAAAGATATCGAATGGCATCTTATTGGTCACTTGCAAACAAATAAAGTTAAATACGTAGCTCCCTTTGTGACCTTAATCCATGCTGTTGATTCTTTCAAACTCCTGAAAGAAATCGATAAACAAGCCGCTAAAAACAAGCGTGTGATCGACTGCTTACTTCAGGTACACATTGCTGAAGAAGATACTAAATTTGGTTTTGACCATGCAGAATTAATCGAAATGTTACGCGATGAGGAATTTTTAGCTTTAAAACATGTCAACATCCGTGGCTTAATGGGTATTGCAACCAATACAGAGAATGAAAAAGAGATCAAAGAGGAGTTTTATGAGCTAAAATCATTATATGATGGTATCAAGGCAAGTTTCTATCGTAAAAACGAAAGTTTCAATACGCTGTCGATGGGTATGTCTTCTGATTACAAATTAGCAATAGAAAAGGGATCTAATATGATCCGGGTGGGAAGTACTATTTTTGGAAAACGCGTCATCAAACATTTTAAAAACAATGACTAAAGCAATTATTAGAACTGCTGTTGAAGCAGATTGTCCTGCAATGCTGGAATTAATTAAAGAACTTGCCATATTAGAAAAAGCACCCAATGAGGTAACGGTCTCTATGGAAGAGTTTATTGACGCCGGATTTGGACAAAACCCAATATGGGGAGCTTTTATTGCAGAATTTGATGGGAAAATCGTCGGAATTTCACTATATTACATTCGTTATTCCACTTGGAAAGGAAGAAGGCTCTATCTTGAGGATTTAATTGTGACAGAAAGTATGCGTGGCTATGGAATTGGCAAACAACTTTTCGAAGAAACTATCAATTACGGCAAATCTAAAGGATATCAAGGCATGGTTTGGCAGGTTTTGGACTGGAATGAACCTGCTATTCAATTCTACCGAAAGTATAAAGCGGACTTCGATGCCGAATGGATTAATGTATCGATAACATATTAGAACAGAAAAGGACGGTTAAATTACATGAAACCAAAATACTATTTCAACCCCTCGATCATTTTTGCATTAATTGCCATTACTTCATGTACTGGTAACGATACGGCAAAAGAACAAAAAAAAGCTAGTGGTGATACGCTTCATTATGACATGAAAGAAGTGCATCGGTATAGCAACTTTTTTGTGAAAGAAGGTGAAAAAATAGACACAACATTCTTCAGAGCTAAATATCCACAATTCAAGGATACCGTCATCAACACATTACTCAATCAATCGATTAATTTAGAAGGTGATTCTGAAATCAGTATTTCAGCCAAAAGATTCGTCGATGCATATGATGAATATGTAGAAGAAAATAGTGGCAGTTCTTCTGCAGCCTGGTTTCGGGATTTACAGGCAAAAGTATATCAAAATACCCCTAAGTTTATCAGCATAGAAACCAACCAAACCGAATATACCGGTGGTGCTCATGGTGACCATTTTACTCTTTTTACACATTATGATATCAATTCAGATCAAAAAATAACATTAAACGATATCATAAATGAAGAAAATCAGAAAGAATTGATTAAAATTGCAGAAAAATACTTTCGCAAACTGGAAAATCTATCTGACAAAGAATCTTTAAATGACAAGTTCTTTTTTGAAGCTGGCAATTTTGCCCTTGCAAACAATTTTGCTTTAGACAAAGAAGATCTACTTTTCTATTACAATGTATATGAAATTAAACCCTATTCTGGGGGAAACACAGCACTAAAAGTGCCATATAAGGATATAAAACACTTGATTTCAAACAAGGGTCTAGAATATATCAATAGTATTAATTAGCAATCAACCTCAACGTAATCCTATCCGATGCAAGTTTTTAAATTTGGTGGCGCATCAGTCAAAGATGCTGAAAGTGTAAAAAATTCAGCACATATTATCTCTAAATATAAAGTGGACGCTTTATTGGTCGTCGTATCGGCCATGGGTAAAACCACCAACTTATTAGAAGACGTAACAAAAGCATATCACCAAAATACAGGTGAAGCATTTGAAATACTTGAAAAAGCCAAAGCATTTCATTATAACATATTATCCGGTTTATTCGAAGATTCCAATCATCCTATATTTGATGAAATCGCCAATTGTTTTGTCGAAATCGAATGGATATTAGAAGAAGAACCACAAGATTCTTTTGATTATTTATTTGATCAAATCGTTTCTACGGGTGAAATCGTTTCTTCCAAAATTCTAGCGGCTTATCTCAATCACATTGGTGTAAAATCCCAATGGTTAGATGCCCGCAACTACATCATGACCGATAACACCTATACCGAAGCGCAGGTTAACTGGGAAAAGACAGAAGCTATTATTCAAGCTGAGATCCCAAAAATCCTTAGCGAATATATCGGTGTCACACAAGGATTTATAGGCTCGACATCCGAAAATTTCACGACAACATTAGGTCGTGAAGGATCAGACTATTCGGCTGCAATCTTTGCAGCATGTTTAAATGCTGAACACGTGACAATCTGGAAGGATGTACCAGGTGTACTCAATGCCGATCCAAAATGGTTTGAAAAAACTGAATTGATACCTGAATTATCTTATACAGATGCAATTGAATTGACCTATTATGGAGCAACCGTTATTCATCCGAAAACAATTAAGCCACTTCAGAATAAAAATATCCAGTTAAATGTGCGGTCGTTTCTAAATCCGGAAGTGCCAGGAACTAAGATCAAGAGCACAAATATATCTTTACCTGTACCATCGTTTATTTTTAAGGTCAATCAAATTTTGGTATCCATTTCACCGCGTGACTTTTCATTTATTGTAGAAGATAATCTGCGCGATATTTTCAATTTGTTTCACCAATTCCGCATTAAAATCAATATGATGCACAACAGTGCTATCAATTTTTCAGTTGCTGTAGACGATACCGGTCAAAACATCCTGGAGGTACTGGACGAATTAAAGAAAAAATTCAAAGTCAATATTGAAACTGGTCTAGAGCTTATCACCATCCGTTACTATAACCAAGAAACAATCAATAGAGTTTTAGTGGATAAACAGGTGATCAGCGAACTGAAAGATACCTATACTTGCCAGCTTCTTGTAAAAAAAATATAAATGAATACACTTATCCTTCAAAAGGAGGTTCAAGATTTTATTAATCAAAATGAATCAGAATTTTCCGCTAAATTAGCGCTAAAAAAATCTCCTTTTGAAGGAATTACCTCGTCTGAACTTGCGACACAAATAGATGGCAGACAGCGATGTCGCAAAAAAATTCCGCTTTGGGCAGAAACAGCGAACATATATTACCCCGATAAATTAAACTTAGAACAATGTTCTTCGGAAAAAACAGCGATATTCAAAGCATCACTAATTCCGGAAAACGTCACTTTAATCGATATCACGAGCGGCTTTGGTATTGATGATTTTTACTTTTCAAAAAGAGCTAAAAAAGTAATTTCCTGTGAGATCAATCCGCAACTTGCACTCATATCTCAATACAATGCCAAGCAATTACAAGCTAAAAACATAGAAGTTATCGCTTCAGATGGAGTAGACTATATTGCTAAAAATAAAGATCTTAACATAGGGTATATATACATAGATCCTTCCCGCAGGGTGGCGCAGCAAAAAGTTTTTATGTTGAGTGATTGCGAACCCAACATCGTTTCCTTACAGGAAAACTTTCTACAAAGAGCAGCCCATATCATGATAAAAGTTGCTCCTCTTCTGGACATCACAGCAGCATTGTCTGAGCTAAACCATGTCAAGCAAATCTATGTCATTAGTCTGCAAAATGACTGTAAAGAGCTACTTTTCATTCAAGAAAGAGATTTTTCTGGTCAACCAGAGATTACCGCTGTCCGTATTTTTGGTGACAAAACACAACAATTCACATTCACACAGGCAGAAGAAACTGAAACGGTCACTTCATTTTCAGCACCGCTGCGTTATCTTTATGAACCGGATGTATGTCTTACTAAAGCTGGTGCTTTTAAGAGTATAACCAAAGCATTTGATCTTAAAAAACTGCACCAACATACGCACCTATATAGTTCAGAAATTTACCAAGAAGATTTTTTAGGAAAAATTTATGAAATCATCGAAGTTATTCCGTTTTCCATCTTCAAAAAATCAAAAGAAAAATTAAGAACAAACGCTGTAGCTAGAAATTTCCCTTTAAAAACAGAAGTACTAAAAAAGAAATTTAAAATTATGGACGGCGGTGAATTACATAGTTTTTTTACTACAGATCATACAGGAGAACTGATTGTCATCCACGCGACACGAAAATAGTAAAGCGACAATACCATTACATATTTTCCTAAAATAAAGCATAATTTTATTATATGAGAAATATTGCTTTATCAGCTTTAGATCTTGCGCCAATCAAAAAAGGTTGCACAACGTCAGAAGCATATAACAGAACCATAAAAATAGCGCAACATATTGAGCAGTTAGGATATAAAAGAATCTGGGTAGCAGAACATCACAATATGGAATACATTGCCAGTTCAGCAACCTCGCTCGTTATTCAGCACATTGCAGCAAACACCAAAACCATTCGTGTTGGATCTGGAGGTATTATGCTACCGAACCATTCGCCCCTTGTCATTGCAGAGCAATTCGGTACCTTAGAGACTCTTTATCCAAATCGTATTGATCTTGGATTAGGCAGAGCTCCTGGAACGGATCAAGAAACAGCAATGGCATTACGTCGCAATAATTTTAATACAGCATACCAATTTCCACAGGATGTTGCGGCACTGCAACAATATTTTAGTGACAGTAATGTTGACTCCAAAGTAAGAGCTTTTCCGGCCGAAGGTCTAAACGTTCCTTTATATATTTTAGGATCCAGTACAGACAGTGCCTATTTAGCCGCCAGCCTTGGACTACCCTATGCATTTGCCGCACATTTTGCACCGGCACAACTGGCTCAAGCAAGTGCCATCTACCACCAGAACTTCAAACCGTCAGCTAGTCTTTCAGCACCATATTTTATTGTTTGTGTCAATGTAATTGCCGCGAAAACAGTAGAAGAAGCCGAATTACAGTCAACAAGTGTGAAAAATTTATTTGCGGGGATTCTAACCAATACAAGAGCACCATTGTCACCTCCAACATTTGAGGTTATTTACAAAGGGATTCCAAGTATTGAACAAGCCGCAGACAATATGCTTTCCTGCAGCTTTATAGGAGACAAAGAGACCATCAGAAAGGAATTGGAACCGTTCATCGAAAAACTACAAATCGATGAACTTATGGCCATATCTTATATTTATGATGATCAAAAATGTCTTGACTCGTTCCGTATATTGAAAGAAGCATTAACAGATTAAGAAAGTTTATTTACATCGTGCATTAAAATTTCTATATTTAATTATTCAAATTATAATGCACGATGAAATATTTAAGCCTTACAGCACTATTTATAACACTTATTTTTCAGTCCTGTCAAAATCAGAGTCCGGTTAATAAGACAATTCCTAATGACACTGCCGCTAGTGAAATAACAAGCGACACAAATGCAGTGAGCAAGCCTAGCATCAAAACCTCTACCAATAAAGAAGCATCCATTTTCATGATAGATACCTATCGGATTTATGACGATTCAGAAGATCCGAGCAAAATTTTAAATGATGGATGGCTAGATCTTTATGAGGAAAAAGGAGAATATTACCTTGCAAAGGTCGATTATAAAATAGAAGATGGATTCAGTGAGTGTGCGGGAGTACCCACGAAAGGAGTAATTTCAAAAAGAAATTCCATCCTATTTCTCAATTTCCCTTTTTTAAAAGCAGGAAAAATTGAAAATCTAAAGATCACCAAAGCTGAAATATGGCCTAAAGAAACTGTTCAGTATAATTTTAACAACCAGAAATACTTGTTAAAAGGATATGGTGACATTGTAGGAACCAATATTCAAACAAATGACCAAAACCATGAAGAAGTCTTTCATGATGTTAAAAATTATAAATTAACATGTTCATTCAACGGAAACTCAGAAATAAACATGTTCAAAGCTGACCAATTTAATGACACTTTTATCAAAACATTATTTGTAGGAGATATTGATCGTGATGGAAAACTTGATTTTATTATTTCAACCCCGACCGATTACGAAGAAAACAGCATTATGCTTATCCTTTCATCTCAAATAAGAGATAACGATATGGAGAAAAGCAGCTATAAGCAAGATGTCCAATTTGATTGTTAACGATGAAAATAAAGGCGATCATACAGGATTTCAATCCGGTTCAAAAATGTATATTTTCATTTTCCTTTAGCATCCTAACAGCTGTTATTTGCTATTGTCTAAATATAAACCTCTTAATGAGTGCTATACTTTTTTGGATTACCTTTAGTTTGAGTTACAGCGCTGTGTCGTGGTTTATCTTTTACCAGATGCCCGTAAACCGAATTGTTAGAAAAGCGGCATCCGAAGACGGAAGCCGTCTATTTGTATCCATTTTTATTTTAATGGCAAGTTTTGCCTGTTTGTTCGCTGTACTTCTCATTATTATCACAGATAGTACGACCGATATGCCCAAGGGCGCAAGCATCAGCATCTGTGTATTAAGTATGATGAGCTCTTGGTTTTTGGTACATACGACCTATGTCTTCCATTACGCACATCTGTACTATGCAGACGGTGCCACTGGTAAAGGATTGGATTTCCCAGGAAATGAAAAACCTGATTATATGGACTTTGCATACTTTTCATTTGTGCTCGGTTGTACATTTCAAGTTTCTGATATTGAAGTTTCGTCACGAAAAATTAGAAGAGTGGTTCTGTTTCATGGATTACTCGCTTTCGCTTTAAATACATTTGTTGTTGCATTAACAATAAATATTATTTCCGGCCTTATACATTAACCAAAAAATTTGTACTGGCTACAGACCCTTTCTGGATCAATACAAAAAAATCAAATAGCATATCGTTCTAAAAGCGAAGCCTTGTTACAAAATGCCCATTTAAAAAGAAAACGCACCCATCGAGCGATGGTGTGCGTTTCTAATTGAAAGGGAATTGAAAGGAATCTTTATAATTTCTCTGCATGTTGTGAAATATCCATACCTAATAACTCCTCCTCCTCAGATGCACGAAGGGGTGAAATCAGATCTGTTATTTTCAACAATAAGAAAGCAACAATTAAAATAAAAGCAGCGGACGCAAACAAACCAATTATATGCGCCTTAAATAGGGTTATTTCACCAAAAAATAAACCGTTATGCTCAACAACACCATTAATTTGTTTATGAGCAAATACACCCGTCAAAATCATCCCTACAATACCTCCAACACCATGACAAGGAAAAACATCTAACGTATCATCGACCTTTGAACGGGTACGCCAATCGACCACAAGGCGACTTACAATTGCGGCTACAGCACCAATTACTAATGAATGCGGAACAGTTACAAATCCGGCAGCCGGCGTAATCGCAACCAGACCCACTACTAGACCAATACAGGTTCCCATTGCAGATGGTTTAGTACCACGGATAGCATCAAAGAAAATCCAGGTAAGTGCAGCTGCTGCCGAAGCCGTCATTGTTGTTGATAGTGCCGTCGAAGCAAGGCTAGAAGCAGAAAAGGCAGAACCGGCATTAAAACCAAACCAGCCAAACCACAGCATACCGGTACCGAGCAATACATAGGTTACACGTGCAGGTGTATGATGACCAGGCTCTCTACCCTGTTTTAAGTAAATCGCTGAAGCCAGTGCTGTTAAGCCCGCTGACATATGTACGACAGTTCCTCCGGCAAAATCCAAAACACCCAGCTTAAACAATAAGCCATCAGGATGCCAGGTAGCATGTGCCAAAGGAGCATATATGAAGACGAAAAATAAACAGATGAACAAAATATAAGATGTAAAACGGATACGCTCTGCAAAAGCCCCCGTAATAAGCGCCGGTGTAATGATCGCAAATTTCAATTGAAACATAGCAAACAGTGCAAATGGAATCGTTGGAGCACCCACCCAAGGTTTACCATCAATTACATGATCAAACATAAAATACGTCATCGGATTACCGATGAAACCTCCGATACTATCTCCAAATACTAAACTAAAACCAAAAACAACCCAAATAACACTAACAACAGCCATACAGATGAAACTTTGAAGCATCGTTGAAATAACATTCTTCTTTCTAACCATTCCACCATAAAAATATGCTAAACCCGGTGTCATAATTAGCACTAATGCCGTTGAAGTCAACATCCATGCTACATCAGCTCCATTATATTCATAATTTCCATCATTTTTAGGTAAAGAAGGAAAAAATAGTGCCATTAAAACTATTATTACCATAAAATAGAAAGGAATCGCTGTTTTTTTAATCATTTTTAATTGTTTTGTTAATCAATATCCAAATTAAGGCAAAAATTACAGTAAAAACAATATTTATTTCAAATATTTTCAAATAAAACATCAAAATTCTACAAAAACACAAACAACAACAGATATATAATGCATTTTACTAAATATAAAACAGAAAAAGGGGGTAGAAACTTAATTCTACCCCCTTTAACAAGACTTATATAACAAAAAACTACATTTGTCTACTTGATATTATCTTAATAATACTTGCTTAAGCACCAATTTGCTTATCCAGTTTCTCACTTAGCACTGATTTTGGCACAGCACCGATTTGTTTATCGACAATCTCACCATTTTTGAAGAATAATAACGCAGGAATATTACGAATTCCAAAACGAACTGAAATTTCTGGGTTTTCATCTACATTTACTTTTCCGATTACCGCTGTATCAGCATAATCCTTAGCCAACTCTTCTACAATTGGACCTACCATACGACATGGACCACACCACTCTGCCCAAAAGTCAATTAAAACTGGTTTGTCTGATTTCAACACAACTTCTTCAAAGTTGCTATCTGTAATTTCTAAAGCCATATTTTTATTTTTTTAACCGAAGTTATTTGATAATTATTATTTACTCATTTATAAGAACAAATATAATAAAGATGTCCGTAATATAAGTGTAATATTAAATTGACACCATTTAATTCAATCGGTAATTTACACCTTCAAACTGCTCTATAGCCTCTAAGAACTCATTTGTCAAGTTGATACGCTTTAATTTCGCAGGCATCTCAATAGAAATTTCATCCTGCGGATCCCAAATTTTGAAACGCAGTTGACAATTCGGAACCACCCCTTCGATCTCATTTGAATCCAGCACTTGCTTCATCTCCTCCAAAAATAGATCATTTAATGCTGGCAATGCAATATTAATGGTGAAAATTTTAGCCATTTTCTCTCTCAAATCCGACAATAGCTGAATACCCTTGATCTCAAAACCCCAGTTCCCAACTTGTTTAAACCTTTCCTGCACCAAACCTCGGAGCTGCACAAAATAGCCTTCTTCAAGATACCCCTTGAACTTCACATAATCTTCACCAAAAACCATTATTTCATAAGAATCTGAATAATCCTCAATAATGAAAGAACCAAAAGGCTTACCCGATTTTGCAATACGATGGTTGGCAAGAGCAATAATACCACCGATAACAACCTCCTTATTTTTTATCCGATTAAAATCCAACAAAACATCTTCTTCAACTTCAGAAGCCTTAACCTTATTGATTAACTGCAGATCACTCACTTTGTTTTGACAGAAATGCTTAATCTCAAACTTATAGTTATCCAAGGGATGACTAGTCAGATAAATACCGATTACCTCTTTCTCGTACTTTAATTTTTCGATCAAACCCCATTGTGGGCAAGAAGCCAATACAGGTTCTGGAAGCTCAGCTGCGCCATCTCCGCCAAATAAACTTACCTGAGCCGAATTTTCATTTTCCTTGAATCGCTGTGCAAACTTAATCGCTTTTTCTAAACCAGTCGAATTATCTTCACTGTGAAAATATTGAGCACGATGCATATTTTGAAAACCATCAAATCCACCTGCATAAGCTAAACTTTCAAAAGCTTTTTTATTAGCGGCACGCAGATCAATCCGTTTTGCCAAATCAAAAACCGATTTATAGGGTCCCTTTGCACGTGTCTGTACAATCGTATCAACCGCTCCTGCTCCCACACCTTTAACAGCTCCCATTCCAAATCGGATCGCACCACGATCATTCACAGTAAATTTATAATGTGACTCATTCACATCTGGAGCCAATACTTCAAGTCCCATGCGCTTACACTCCTCCATAAAGAAAGTGACCTGTTTGATATCATTCATGTTATTTGAAAGTACAGCTGCCATGTATTCCGCTGGAAAATGCGCTTTCAGATAAGCAGTTTGATAAGCAATCCAAGCATAACAGGTCGAGTGCGATTTATTAAAGGCATAACTTGCAAAAGCCTCCCAATCTGTCCAAATTTTTTCTAATACTTTCGGGTTATGTCCCTTTTCAGCAGCCTGAGCAACAAACTTAGGTTTCATCTTATCCAAAACCGCTTTTTGCTTCTTACCCATAGCTTTACGCAACACATCGGCATCACCTTTGGAGAACCCTGCCAATTTCTGCGAAAGAAGCATTACCTGCTCTTGATATACAGTAATACCATATGTTTCCTGCAAATACTCCTCACAAGCATCTAGATCATAAATAATAGGCTCTGTCCCGTGCTTACGCTTGATAAAACTGGGGATATACTCCATTGGTCCAGGTCTATAAAGGGCATTCATAGCAATTAAATCCGCAAAAACCGTTGGTTTCAGATCTTTCATATGCTTCTGCATACCCGGAGATTCATATTGGAATACCCCAACCGTTTCCCCTCTTTGGAATAACTCGTAAGTCAATTGATCATCAATAGGAAATTCATCGGGATCTAACTCCAGGCCATTACTCAACTTCACGTTAGCGACCGTATCCTTTATTAAGGTCAATGTTTTTAACCCTAAAAAGTCCATTTTCAACAAACCTGCAGATTCAACAACAGAGTTATCAAACTGTGTCACATACAGATCTGAATCTTTTGCTAATGATACAGGAACAAAATTAGTGATATCGTCAGGAGTAATAATTACCCCACAAGCATGGATACCTGTATTACGCATGGAACCTTCCAATACGCGTGCCTGCTTAATCGTTTCCGCTTCAAGACCCGCACCTTCCGATATGGCGATCAGACGATTAACAGCTTCCAGTTCATCTGCGCGCAAAGTCTCTTTCAACGCTTTTTCATCCATATTGAAGATCTTTGCCAGCTTCAAATTTGGAATCAGTTTTGCAATTTCATTGGCTTCCTGCAAAGGCAGATCCAGTACACGAGCCGTATCTTTAATAGACGATTTGGCAGCCATAGTACCATATGTAATAATCTGGGCTACTTGCGAAGCTCCATATTTATCAATTACATACTGCATTACGCGACCACGACCCTCATCGTCAAAGTCAATATCAATATCGGGCATCGATACACGATCGGGATTTAAGAAACGCTCAAATAGCAAATCGTATTGTATCGGATCCAAATTTGTAATCCCTAAACAGTATGCTACGGCAGATCCAGCGGCAGAACCACGACCAGGACCAACAGAAACGCCCATTTTACGAGCTTCAGCAATAAAATCCTGTACAATCAAAAAATATCCTGGATAACCGGTCTTCTCAATGGTAGTTAACTCAAAATCCAGGCGCTCCATGATATCGTCTGTTACACCCTGCTTGTAACGACGCTTAGCTCCTTCTATTGTTAGATGTCTTAAATACTTATTTTCACCCCTCTTACCATGATCTTCCTGATCTTCTGCAACCTGAAATTCCTCAGGGATATCAAAAGCCGGTAAAAGAACGTCACGGTATAAAGTAAAGATTTCAATTTTATCGACGATCTCCTGAATATTGATAATCGCATCTGGTATATCCTTAAATAGCTTCTTCATTTCTGAAGCAGGTTTGAAGTAATATTCCTGATTAGGTAATCCAAACCTAAAACCTCGCCCCCGTCCTTTCGGTGTGCTCAACTTTTCACCATCCTTCACACACAACAAAATATCATGGGCGTGAGCATCAGGCTTATTGATATAATAGGTATTATTCGTCGCAATCAGCTTTACATCATGTTTACGAGCCAAACTGACTAGCGTCGTATTTACGCGGTCTTCATCCTCCTGACCATGGCGCATCATTTCAATATAAAAATCATCCCCAAACTGATCTTTCCACCAGATCAAAGCTTCTTCAGCCTGATTTTCACCGATATTAAGCACTTTATTGGGCACCTCTCCTTGAAGATTACCAGACAGGACAATTAAATCCTCTTTATATTGCTCAACAACCTTTCTGTCAATACGAGGTACATAATAAAACCCTTCCGTATAGGCTACTGAGGCCATTTTAGCCAGGTTATGATAACCTTTTTTATTTTTCGCTAAAAAGACAATCTGATAACCATTATCTTTTCTTTTCTTATCAAAATGATCATCACATACGAAAAACTCACAACCCACAATAGGTTTGATTATTTTCTCCGTAGGACTTTCTCCAGCAGCTTCTAATTCTTCATTTTTTGCTTTCGCCGCTTTATTATGATCGCCTACTTTAGAAACAAAATGAAAAGCCCCCATCATATTACCGTGATCGGTCAATGCAACAGCTGGCATACGATACTTCGCAGCAGTATCAACCAAATTAGCAATAGAAATTGTTGATTGCAGGACCGAAAACTGAGAATGATTATGTAGATGTGCAAAATCGGCATTTTCAAAATCATTCAGCACATCATGATCAATCACAACTTCTTGACCACCACTTGGCTGACTGCGCTTTCTAATTTCATCCGAAGCCGCCTTCAGATTCACGTGCTTTAAACCAACAGTTGGAATTACTGATGGGTTCTGTTGTTTAAAATCTACAAAATACCCTGTATCAGTCTGTAACTGATCAACAGTAAAAACTTCCCTTCTAACTAATTCAAAAAAACAACGTGTAGTTGCTTCCACATCGGCAGTTGCATTATGTGCTTCAGCAAAGGGAACTCCAAATAGATACGAATGAAGTTCAGTTAAATTTGGTAATTTAAAACGACCTCCACGTCCACCAGGCAATTGCAGTAAAGCAGCTGTAACCTCAGTACAGGTATCCAAGATAGGCATTTCACCCATAGGAGATTGAACATCATAACGATAGAACTCGCTACCCATAATATTCAAATCAAAACCAATATTTTGACCTACAATAAATTTGGCTTTAGCTAATGCTTCATTAAACTTAACCAGAACATCTTGAATGGGAACACCCTGTTCTGTCGCTAACTCGGTGGAAATACCATGAATTTTCTCGGAGTCATAAGGAATATTGTAACCATCCGGTTTGATCAGATAATCCTCATGCTCAAGCAGATTACCCATTTCATCATGTAACTGCCAAGCTATTTGAATACATCTGGGCCAATTATCAGTATCTGTAATCGGCGCATCCCAACGTTTGGGTAATCCTGTTGTTTCCGTATCAAATATAATGTACATACCTTAATTCTTTATTCTTTCCTAAACAGCTAAATATCAACAACTAAAAGACTTTCAAACAGATTAAAACAGACCTGTTTAAAAGTTTACTAATTTACAAATTTATTCCTCACTAAAGCTGAAAAACAAGTCATTTTACTAAAAAAAATAAGCTCATTTTTCATCTTTTCGCCTGCCCTTATCCTGTTCAAACAAAAACTGCGTTGTGCAAAAAAAGCAATGAACTTAAGCCATCTTTTTAAAAGCTTTTACTAATTCACTAACAGCCTGATCTAATTCATTTTCAGACAAGGATGCAAAGCCAAATCGAAATGCATTTTGAGTTTCATCGATACGAACAATTTCAAGCGAACAGTTCAAAAGTAAATCATTCACCAAAAAAGGAGGCTTTAACCGCACCCAAATGGCCATTCCACCAGCAGGCAAGGAGAAATAAATATAATTACCTAATCGATCCCGTAAAAGCTGATCCAAATAATCCCTTCGTATTTTATAGCAACGTCGTGCTTTTTTTAAGTATCTGTTCAACTCCCCCTCTTTAATCAACTCGGCTAAAGCATGTTGCATATAACCATCTCCTCCCACATCAATGATCTTTCTATAGGCAGTACACTGCGCAATGAATTTTTCTGGAGCAACCATAAAACCAATACGGATCGAAGGATCTAAGATTTTGGAAAAAGAACCGATATAGATAACATGCCCCTGATGATTACTACTGGCCAATGGTAAATAAGGAGATGAGGTATAATGATAATCATAGTCATAATCATCTTCAATAATCACAAATCCATACTGTTCAGCTAATGCTAATAATTTCATTCTACGCTCTACCGAAAGCGTAACTGTGGTGGGATAATGATGATGTGGTATAACATATATCAAGCTGATTTTTTTCAACTTACACCAAGCTTCCACGGCATCCGTATCAATACCATCCTCATCAACCGATACAGAAATAACCGATGCACCGGTATCTTTAAAAACCTGATTTGCCAATGGATAGTTGGGTTCACCAACAAGCACATGCGAACTATTATCCAGTAAAAGTTGTGCTGCCAAATATATACTCATTTGCGCTCCATGAGTAATCAGCACATGTTCCACCCCCATAGTGAGACCTCGAGATTCGATCAGATGATTCGCCAATTGCTCGCGAAGCTTGCGCACACCTTGCCCCGTACCAATATTTGCAATCTTCGAAATTGTTTTCCGGTTTGTAAAAGTCCGATAGGTCTTCAATAAATCATCAATTGGTGACAATCGTATATCAGGATATCCGTCATCAATAAGCACCTTATCAAATCTTTCCGCGATTTCAACCGACACTTCTGGCTGAGATTTTTTATACGAAATGGGAAGATCTTTTCCGTACCCCGTACGCACGAATGGCCTATTCCATTTTTGGGCCTTCAAAATTGGGATAAAGTTTGAAACAGCAACATATTTACGCGGCTCCACAATAATCCAGTCCTGAGACTGGAGCTCTTCGTAAGCAGCGATCACTGTTTTACGGTGAACAGCAAGATTTTTTGCCAATTCACGACTGCTGGGTAGATGTGCCCCAGGTTTTAAAACCCCATCGCTGATCGCATTAATGATTGAAATCGAAATCTGCCTGTATAGGGCAATATTACTCGATTTATCAATGGTTATAATATGTTCAAAAGGAAGCATACTGGACTACTTAATTACTTAAAACTGGAGCACAAAGGTAGTCCTATTTAAGAGTAATTTTGTCATAACAATTAAAAAAAGAAAATATGAAATCAGAAATTAGACAAGCAACATTAGCAAACCTTGACGAAACAGCAGTATTATTTGATTTATACCGTGTTTTTTATCGTCAGCAACCAGATCTTGAAAAAGGAAAAGCTTTTCTTAAAGAAAGATTTGTAAATAGCGAATCGACGATCTTCTTAATCTATGTAGATAATCAAGCAGTAGGATTTGTACAGCTTTATAAACTTTTCCATTATACCAAACTAGCTAAACAATGGTTATTAAGCGACTTATATGTACACCCGGACTATCGGGGCCAAGGTTTATCTATCGCGCTTATTGATCGAAGTAAATTATGGTGCGAAGAAACAAATGCTTGTGGACTAATGCTGGAAACAGAAAAAACAAACGTAGTCGGCAATAAGTTATATCCGAAATGCGGATTTGAATATGATGGATTACACAATTATTATCATTGGTGGAAATAAGTATACTAGAATGGCGAACGTAAAACGTTCGTCATTCTTCAAAAATTAAACTCAAGCTTTATTCAAAAATTAATAAATTGCCACCATGAATATTTCCGATCTGATTATTACTAAGAACGAGCAGACTGAACTGGCTAATATTTTTCTTAATAAAGAGAACAATGCTTCCATACAGCAGTTAATAAAAGAATATACCTACAGCGAAGAGCTCCTTCAATACGGACTACCTGTAAACAATAAAATCCTCTTGCATGGAAGTTCCGGATGTGGTAAAACAACAACCGCCAAAGCAATCGCGCAAACACTGGGAAAACCTATTTTAACACTAAACCTCAGTACAATCGTCTGTTCCCGTATTGGCGAAACATCACAAAATATAAAGCAAATATTTGATAAAGCGGCCCGCGAAAAGGCTGTCCTATTCCTAGATGAGTTTGATCAAATTGCAAAAGCAAGAGGTAATGACGACAAAGATGTTGGGGAGATGAGACGCCTGGTCAATACACTGATTCAACTCATCGATTATTTACCACAGACCGTATTACTGATCGCTGCAACGAACCATGTATCCATTATTGATAAAGCATTGCTGCGTCGATTTCAATTACAGATCAGCTATGATTTACCATCACAGTTAGAATTAGACAAGTATTATGATACGCTTATCGAAAAATTCCCTGCAGATATTAAACTGTTTCAAAGAAAATACGAGATATCCTACGCAGAAGCTCGCGATCATGCTTTCACACAAGTTAAAGCAAGTCTGATAGCAAAATTGGAAAAACAATAAATCACGATGATATGACTAACACAATCTTAGAGAATCTGAAAGTAATTGAAGTTAAAATCAAAGCATGTTGCCTACTATACAATCGTGACCCCAAAGAAGTCAAACTATTGTTAGCGACTAAAACAGTTCCGGCAAATCGTATAAAAACGGCTTTACTCGCAGGATATACATTAATTGCAGAAAATAAAGTTCAAGAATTAAGGGACAAATATGACGATTTAAAAAATATCCCGCATACCAATCATTTTATAGGCCATTTACAAACCAATAAAATCAAATACATACTCCAGCATGATGTCACTTGTGTGCAATCTATAGACCGGTTTGATCTAGCCAAAAAAATAAATCAAAGATTACAACTTGAAAA
This sequence comes from Sphingobacterium sp. MYb388, assembly GCF_037479535.1. Lineage (NCBI taxonomy): Bacteria > Pseudomonadati > Bacteroidota > Sphingobacteriia > Sphingobacteriales > Sphingobacteriaceae > Sphingobacterium > Sphingobacterium sp. MYb388. The sequence goes on from NZ_JBBGYV010000004.1 coordinate 442,330, forward strand.
TCGAACGATAGACATTTTAATCCAGGTGAATACTTCCATGGAAGAAAGTAAATTTGGCATATCACCTGATAAAGCCATTGATCTGATACGACAGATAGCCATATTAGAAAATGTAAAAATTAAAGGGCTCATGACCATTGGTCTATTCAGCGCAGAAGAAGATAAAATTCGTGCCTGTTTCGGATTATTGAAAAACCTCCAGCAAGACATTATCAAAGCTGAAATCCCTGGCGTCGAAATGAGAGAATTGTCCATGGGTATGAGTGGCGATTATGAAATTGCTATTGCCGAAGGAGCAACAATTGTACGCATAGGGACAGCAGTATTTGGAAAGCGGATATATCCAGACTCCCACTATTGGGACGAAAGTAAAAACTAATATCACAAAAAAGGCTTTCCAATGAAAGCCCTTTATATCCTGTTATAATTAAGAATTATTTTGCGTCCAAAATAATAACCTCAACTCGTCTATTCTTTTGACGACCTTCTGGAGTTTTATTATCTGCTACAGGTTTAGTCTGACCAATACCCTTTGCCGCGATTCTAGACTCTGCAATTCCAGCATCTACCAAAAACTTTTTAACCGAGTTAGCTCTCTTTTCAGCTAACCATTGATTATACTCCACAGTACCTGTCGCATCTGTATGCCCATCAACACGGATCTTACTTTTATTTTCTTTTAAAAGTGTTGCCAATTTACTCAATTCCGCTTTAGCTTTTTCTGTTAAATAAGAAGAGTTTGTCGGAAATAGCAAATCTGATGAAATCGTAAATTTAATTCCTTCATCTGTACGAGTAGCATCTTCAAAATCACGTTTAACGTTTTTCAATCCATCATCAGTACCATCAATACTAACAACAGCACCTGGATTAACAATTACAGCTTGTTGTTTACATGAAAACAAAGAAATTGAACAAAGCAAAGCAACAGCAATACTATTTATTTTTTTAATCATCGAATGTTTAGATTATTTATGAAAGCAAAAACTAACTGTAAAGATATAAAAAAAAGTGAACTCAAGAAAAACAGAAAGGGATACAGATCTTAGACATAACGCTACAAGATCTTGTATCCCTTTAATTCGTTCAGCAGTTTCGCTTATTTCTTATGATAGATCTTTTTAATAGTTGCATTAATCTCCGGTATCTGGTTATACAATTTCCAGATCAATCCAGATTTTGCATTCTCCATTAAAACAGCCACACTCGCCTGATTTTTCGCATTAAAACCATCGGAAACATCATTATTTTTCAAATCAATCCAAGATCTAAAACCATATTGGGTAAACAGCACCTTAGCATATTGATCATAAAATTTGCGCAAAGATTTTTGACCGATCTCCTGTTCGAAAGCAACAGCCGAAATTGCGATTGCTGGATTCACTAAATAATGCCCCACGCTATCGCTCGGATTCTGTACTCCCCAAATATCTGTATAACTAGATCCCAAGTTTAATTCATTATCCCTTCTTTTATAAGCTAAAATATAATTACTTGCTAGCTCACCATAATCGACATAACCATCGTATTTTCCGCTCGGATCTAAGGTTAAAAATGGTTTATAAAACTCAATCAAACTTTTATTTAAATCGCCAATTGCAATTTTTTTACCATACAGCATATGTTTTTCAAAGATCAAACTATCTTCAAAGGATACGGGGGTAGCTGGTTGTACCTGCGGTATGATAAGCCCACCATTCATATGTGAAGCAGCTCCTTGATCAACTGTCGATGGAGATAAACGAAGTAAACTATCCGCTAGAGGTAATTTTTTAGCATATCCATTCAGGTAACTCGCTTCCGTCAATGGATAAGTCGGAGAAGACATCGCTAATAAATAAGCACTTAAACCATCATTCAGGCCGTTTAAAACTTTAGACTGATAGGTGCTATCTACAGCTGACCACCGATCCATCAGTGCATCAGGATTTGACTTTGATGTTAGCTTTTGCCAATTCACCCGCTTCCATAATTTCGTTACATCCTCTCTAAAATTGTGTTCATCAGCAACATCCTTTGAAAAATATTCCCGAGCAACAAGCAATCCTTCCATAAGTTTCGCCGTCGCTTTAACATCATACATCTGTACGCCATCAGTATAAAATGGCACGCCTTCCCTTCCATCATAAAATGCCGTAAATACACCCTCATGATGCTGAGCCTTGTTTAAAAACTTGATCATCCTACTCAAACGCAACAATAAAGCTTGACGCGAAATAACATTGTTTTCAGCACCAACCAATAACGAAAGAATTGCATAACCCGATTCTTCTATAGAAACTATAGCCTTCTTATTTGATTTATTTGGTAGAAAAAGACCACTGTTGATATCATAGTTCTCAATAAAATAATTGACATTTGTCAATTTGATTAAGTTCGAAAGCTCTATATCACTAGCAGGTTTGGTTTGAATTTCTTTTACAGTAGAGAATGGAGATTCCAGATAATCAAAATCTACCCATGCGATCTTATAATAGTATTTCTTATTATATTCTTCTACAAGATCATAACATTTTTGCATAAATACCGGTCGTATGGCAATCGGCTTAAAATCAACGTTATCCGTTGATCTGTAAATTTTTATATACCGGATACTTGGTGTTAACGGCAGTTGCCATTGAAGCTCCACCTGCTTATCAATACTGGAGACCTGTGACAGAATAGCTCCTGAAGACAATTTGACACGAGAAGGATTTTTAGGCAAAAACTCCAATTGATCTAAAAACAACTGATGCGTCATCTCATCAGTTCCGTTTTGATGAAAAACCACTTCAGAAACTGCTTCCCCTGCTTTTAAATTTCCAAATTTTGACAAGGGTATCTCTATATTAAGCCAAGTATCATGATCAAAGTCATCTATAAATGGGGAAAGTTCTAAAATATTAGTTTCAGAACCATTTTGAAGCAATTGAATTTTCGGAAGAGTTTTTTCTTTCGTATGCGGTGTTTGCACATACATTTTAATTGTCAGCACATCACTGGCCAGGACCTGATAATTGATCTTATGGCGATCATTTAGTAAAGCAACCTTCCAATTTCCAGCATTTGATGACAAATAACGGAGTGAAAGTGAATTTCCTGGAGTAAAAAATAAAGAATCTGTAGTCGGTAAATTTTTCTTTACATTCTGTACCCAACTGTCTCCCGAATATTCCACCAAGCTTTTGGCATAGTTACCTGACAAGAGACTGTTCTCAAACACAACTTCAGGATAAGTTTGTGCAGACAAGGCTGTTGCAGTAGAAATAGATAAACCGATTATGAATAGTAATTTTTTTGACATGCGCATAAATTGATAATAAACATCAAACAAAAAGTAAGCCATCTATACTTTAATGAATCACAAAAGTAATAAAGGATTTCCAATGTAAATGTCATACGTAATTTTAATTTCGGAAAAAATGCACTAATTTAGCCATCTGATTTTTTCATAACAACTTTATATGAAAACTACATTTGAATTTGAAAAGCCAATTGCAGATTTGCAATTGCAGATAGAAAAAGTGGAACAAGTTGCCGTAAAGACGAAAGTCGATATGAGTGCAACTGTGTTAGAGCTACAAGAAAAACTAGCGAACGCTGAAAAAGAGATATACGGTAATTTGTCTGGTTGGGAGAATGTGCAGATGTCGCGTCATCCGGAGAGACCCCAAACATTGGATTACATTAACATGATCTGTGATGATTTTATTGAATTACACGGAGATCGTACTGTAAGAGATGATAAAGCCATCATTGGTGGATTTGCATCGATCGGAGGTCAATCAGTTATGGTTATCGGGCATCAAAAAGGAAAAAACACCAAAGAGCGTCAATACCGCAACTTTGGTATGGCTAACCCTGAAGGATACCGTAAAGCTCTTCGCTTAATGAAAATGGCAGAAAAATTCAACAAACCTGTCGTTACATTGATCGATACAATGGGTGCATACCCAGGTTTGGAAGCTGAAGAAAGAGGTCAAGGAGAAGCCATTGCACGTAACTTACTGGAAATGTCGGTACTAAAGGTGCCTATTATCTGTGTAGTAATCGGTGAAGGTGCTTCTGGTGGTGCATTGGGTATCGGTATCGGCGATCGTGTATACATGCTAGAGCATACCTGGTATTCTGTCATCTCTCCTGAATCTTGTTCCTCTATCCTATGGAGAAGCTGGGACCACAAAGAAAAGGCGGCAGAGGCACTAAAATTAACCTCTAAAGACATGTTAGGTAATGGTCTTATTGATGGTATCATTAAAGAACCATTAGGTGGAGCACATCAAAACCCTGAATTAGCGGCCGAGTTATTAAAAGCAAAATTGGTTGAAGATTTAGCGATTTTGATCGCCAAAGACGAAGATGTTTTGGTGGACGAACGTATAGCGAAATTTAGCAAAATGGGTGTAGTAGTTGAATAGCACTACCATTCACAACAAAATAAAAGGGGCGCTTTAATAAAAAGTGTCCCTTTTATTTTGTCCCGCCCCTCTCCAGTACAGAAAATAGAAAAAATAAGATTTTAAAAAAGAATACGTTACAACATATTTCAAAAAAATTAGCAAATATATTTGTTCCCTTTGCTAGATTTTTCTAGCTTTGCATCACTCCAAACAACGAAGGAAACTTCATAAGAGTAAGATTCCGTAGCTCAGCTGGTAGAGCAATACACTTTTAATGTATGGGTCCTGGGTTCGAATCCCAGCGGGATCACAAAAGAAAAGCTAATCTTATGATTAGCTTTTCTTTTGTATAAAACGGTTAAATTCGAATATCACTCCCTGCTTCTATCAATCAATCATTGGAACTTGTAATGCTATAAATGATACGATCATCAGCTATACCATTTACAATAAAAATGAACTTGATGCAGTCATCTGTTGACTGCTGTTATGTAGAAATAAGATATAAATATCAAGAGTGCATAATCATACGAGTAATTCCAATGCTCATTATTAAAACAAACGAAGCGTAAAGAATTCATTAAGTACAAGTGAAAACTTTCCTGACAAATAATTTATTCTAATGAAAAAATCAAATAAGGCCATATCAGCGGCATTACTATCTATGGTCAGTGTCCAAGGTGGTGCCTCTATCGCTAAACAGCTTTTTCCTGCCATAGGAGCAACAGGAACAAGTATGTTGAGAATTGGCCTGTCTACCGTATTGCTAAATATTATAAATCGTCCTAAATTCTTTCAATTCACGAAACAACAATGGTTATATTGCGCTATTTATGGAATAGGAATTGCCGCAATGAATCTTATTTTTTATTTAGCCATCCAACGCATCCCCTTAGGGCTGGCTGTAACGGTAGAATTTATAGGTCCACTTTTTCTAGCCTTATCTTTATCCCGAAAATGGCTAGACGTCCTTTGGGGATTAATCGCTTGTGCTGGTATTCTATTTATCGTTCCATGGCAAAGTAACAACATTGACTTAATCGGACTTCTTCTCGCATTTCTAGCGGGTATATTTTGGGCAGTTTACATTGTTATGGGAAGCAAAGTGACCGGCATTATGCCAGGAAAAGACGCTGTAAGCACGGGAATGCTATTTGCAACCCTAATTATTATCCCCTTTGCCCTATGGGATGGTGGTATTTTTAGTCTTACCCCAATGCTGTTTTTAAAAGGACTGGGCGTCGCTGTACTTTCTAGCGCAGTACCATTTTCACTAGATTTAGTGGCTTTAAAAAGACTTCCAGCAAAAACATTTAGTATTTTAACAAGTTTGCAACCGGCATTTGCCGCCCTATCAGGTATGATATTCTTATCAGAACGTCTTACACCATTACAATGGATTTCCGTTGCTTGCGTTATAAGTGCAAGTATGGGCGCTACTATTTTCAGTAAAACGAAACAACAGATCGAAGAATAATTAAGAACGATCTATCCTACATACGAACAATATCACAAAAGCGCTATCTCCCGATAGCGCTTTTTTTATGTCAATCGAATAAGAAATAAGTTATAGAAACAAATCGACCATAAACTAAAAGAAATAAAATCAATGAAAATCCGTTAAAATAAACGGATATATTATTTTATCTTTATTATCGACATCATATCGTCACTCAAAATCTAAATTGATTACCATGAATAATTTCGATTGGACATCATTTACAAAACGTATCGCGATTAAAGCCTCTCTTTCCGAGATTTATGAAGCTTGGTCTGTTGCGGCGAATTTAGAAAGATGGTTTTTGGAACGTGTCATTTTTCGTGATGCGGCAGGAAATCAGCTTGAACAGATCAACCCAGAAGAAAGCGGCATGCAGTACGATTGGTATTGGTACCTGGATCCGACGCCCATGCATGGAGAAATCCTTAAAGCAAATGGTAAAGATTTTCTCCAGTTTACATTTGAAGGTACCAGTATGGTTGATGTGACATTAAGTACACTTCATGAGTATGTTATCGTAGAATTACGGCATCACCATATTCCACAGGACGATCACTCAAAGCAATACATTCGTCTGGGATGCTCTAATGGTTGGGCATTCTATTTACATAATTTGAAATCAGTATACGAAGGAGGTCTCGACCTTCGTAATAAAGACCCTAGAATCGGTAATATGATCAATAACTAACAAACACCAATAAACCAGCTTTCAACGAAAGCCAGTCAACCTTTTATCACGGCACTACGGAGGAACAACGCCGTATATGCTGGTCGTTATCATCAATACCTAGTCCTGCAGCAATTCCATTTCTCTTTTCAGGTTTTCTTTTGCCCGTACTTCAAAACGGTTATAAAAATAATCTGTTTTAAAAATCCGGTCCATGGACAGAAAATGAGTTAATGCTTTCTTGCGACCAGAGTGGTACTGTACATCTGGATAAATCTGATATTCCAAGCGGATATTTGTATAGTATTTTGCATATTTCTCCCATGGTTGTCCCAAAATAGAAAGATCAGCATCAGTAAAATAATTTGTGTCCTGATCGTTAGAAATTAAGTGCGATTTTGTCGCCAGGATCTGTTCGGTGCATGTCAAGATAATTGCTTCGGAAACAGCAATCTCTTTCATCCGTTTTACGGCAAAATGAGCACTTTCATCTTCATTATTCTGTTTTGACGCATCGTAGATAATATCATGATAATAAAGTGTAAACAATAAAGCTTCCCAATTCTTGATTTTCTCTTTTACAGCCGTAAGTTCAAGCAGCAGATTTTCAAGATGATCTAAAGTATGGTAATGTCTGAGAGTATCACCATAATAGGCTTCTACCTCCCTCCATAAGGAAGCGATCAATTGCTCATCTTTCGTATAATTTTTCAATAGCCCCACAAATGTTTCTTTAAGTATCATCGCTTTTAGATTATCATCATGTTACCGAGCATATCTGATGCCACAGATTAATAAGTTATTATTCAACAAATGAAAATGATGACATTCATCAATTTATGTGACATCTATCACCTCAAACATCTTGGCACGCCGGCAGTATTTAAGTAACTTAGTATGAAATTAAAAAGCATAACAATATGGATAATACAATGAAAGCAGCACGATGGTATGCCGCAAAAGATATCAGGGTAGAATCAACGGAGATCCCAGCTCCAAAAGCGAAACAAGTTAAAATTTCAGTTCAGTTTGCAGGAATCTGCGGCTCCGACTTACATGAATACGTCCATGGTCCACAGCTCATCCCGGTGGCCGCACCCTATCCGCTCAATGGACACCAGGGTACAACCACATTAGGACATGAATTCTCCGGAATTATTGATACCGTGGGCGAAGGTGTACATCATTTAAAAGTTGGCGACCGGGTAGTCGTAGAACCAATCTTTAAAAAATTTGATAGCCCCTTTATTGCAAACGGAGAATACAACCTGTCAGAACCATTAGGCTTTGTTGGCCTATCTAGCAATGGCGGATTTGCTTCTTACGTTGTAGTAGAGGATTATATGGTGCACAAAATACCAGACACTATGTCCTTCGAGAAAGGTGCATTGGTAGAACCCGCAGCAGTAGCAGTTTATGCGGTCATGCAAAGTAATCTAAAAATCGGCGGGACTGTTCTAGTTTCCGGAGCCGGTCCAATTGGTTTATTATGTGTTCAGGCGGCCCTGGCAGCCGGAGCTAGTACAGTTATCGTAACCGATATCGCTGACAAACGTCTTGAAAAAGCAAAATCTATAGGTGCTACCCATATTATCAATGCGAAAGATGAAGGTATACCCGAAAAAATTAAGACCATAACAGGTCTCGGAGTAGATGTTTTCCTTGATTGCGCAGGTGTACAAGCCTCCTATACAACGGGTATCACGAGTTTAAAAAATGGAGGAACCGCTGTATTAGTAGCACTATTTGGAAAACCTGTTACAACTGATGCGCTCGATCAAGTACTTCGTGAAATCACCATTAAAGGAATTATTGCCTATCGCAATATTTTCCCGCAAGTCATTGCACTGATCGATAGCGGTAGGATGCCGGTAGAGAAATTGGTTACACGCAAGATTGTTTTAGATGAAATCGTCACGAACGGATTTGAAGCCTTAGTTAACGATCCTACTGAAGTTAAGATATTGATTGATATACAAGCAAGCTAAATTTAAAAACAACAGCCCAAAAGTTGGTTCAAAAATAATCATCAGGAATAAACAGCAAAGCCCAATCGAAAGATTGGGCTTTTTAGCTTTCGGACCAAAGAAAACAACTTTAAACCCTATTCGTTAATTATTAAACATTTCATAACCTCAAAAAACTACCAACCTCGTGATCAACACCATTAATTAATAAAAATTCACCAATATCCAACCGCACGTGATCAAAATAATCTAAAATTCTTGGAAAAAATTTGCGTAGTCAAATAACTACACTTACATTTGTAGTCAAATGACTTCATAATTTAAAACTAACCAGTACTATGGAGATTTGGAACATAAAAAACCGATATATAATTGAAGAAATCGTATAGCGTTGTACTTTTTTAATACCCGAACCGTAAAGATCAAACAATGGATCGAAAACTAACATGCGATAAATAAGGTATTAAGTAACCGCTCAAGTATAAACAGATCAACATACGAATTGTACCGATTAAAAAAACACATTATGAAAAAGAGAGATAAAATCATCTATTGGTTTTCTACCATTTGGCTAAGTTTAGGAATGGTGTCAACTGGAATTGTTCAGATCATCCACATGGATGAAGAAGTTAATAAAATGAAAGATCTAGGCTATCCCTCCTATTTTCTCACCATTATCGGTATTTGGAAGCTACTAGGAGTAATTGCCATTCTCCTTCCAAAACTCCCAGTAGTAAAAGAATGGGCATATGCAGGATTTTTCTTTCTAATGTCGGGCGCAATTTTCACCCACCTTGCAGTTGCTGATAAAGCAGTCACCTATTTTGGTCCTGCGCTGTTACTCCTGCTCACGATTATTTCGTGGTATTTCAGACCAGTTGAACGTAAAGTCTAGACCAGATGAAAATAGAACTGAATCCAGGAGTTGACAAATATTTGATAGATGGCTGTATGCGTTGCAAATATGGCGGTACACCATTATGCAAAGTCAATAACTGGAGGGAAGAATTAGAAATGCTCCGCCAAATTGTACTGGAAGCGGGTTTGAAGGAAGAAATAAAATGGGGTGCACCCGTATATACCTCCAAAGGAAAAAATATAGTTTCCGTTGCTGCATTAAAACAATCCGCCAATATCGGTTTTTTTAAAGGTGTATTATTATCCGACGATCATAAAATCTTAACCCAACAAGGTAATTTACAATCGGACAGGATCATCAAATTTACTAATATAGCAGAAATCAAAAGATTAGAAAATACCTTAAAATCGTATATATCCGAGGCCATAGCGATAGAAGAAAGTGGTCAAAAGGTAACATTTCAAAAAAATCCAGAACCTATCCCCGAAGAACTCCTACAGCTATTCGAACAAGACTCTAAGTTAAAAACAGCATTTTACGCATTGACACCGGGGCGGCAAAGAGGATACATCATTTATTTTTCACAACCCAAAGTAGCACAGACAAGAATTGGAAGAATTGAAAAATACCGACAACAAATTATAAACGGTATAGGATTAAACGATAAATACAGTTCCAAATAGCGTTAATAAAACATGATCATAAACACATCAAGCAATGACAGGACAGATCATAATAGATTGAAGTGTTAAAGCGAAAAAGACCATAACAATGAACTTAAGAAGAGACGTTTTTCAAGCCCTTGCCGATCCGACAAGAAGAGCAATATTGCTACTGGTTGCCTCACATGCGATGCCTGCTGGAGCCATTGCTTCCAATTTTGACACATCCAGGCCCACCGTTTCTAAGCACCTGCAGATTTTGACCGAATGTGAACTCCTAAAACCTGAGCAAAATGGCCGGGAAATCTATTACCATCTCAATCCGCAAAAAATGAAAGAAATTGCAGATTTTATCGAACCGTTCCGCCAGATGTGGGATGACAGATTCAATAAATTAGAAGCCGTAATGAAAAACTATATAGCCAAATAATCATGGAACAGAAAACAAAAATCAGTGCCGAACATGACAAACAAGAAATCATCATCACACGCGAATTTGATCTTCCTCTAGAATTGCTTTTTAAGGCATATGAAGATGCCGATCTCTTTGAACAATGGATGGGTACAAAAGTACTGAAACTGGAAAACAAGAAACATGGTGCCTATGCATTTGAAACATCACACGATGGCACTGTTGTGTTTCGGGCAAACGGAACAATCCATGAATTTGTACCAAACGAAAAAATCACAAGAACATTCGAGATGGAAGATAGTCCATTCCCTGTTCAGCTTGAATACCTCACATTTGAACCCTATACAGATGCAAGCAGTAAACTTACTATCCAGATTATTTTTAAATCTGTTGCTTTTAGAGACCAGCTGCTCAAGATGCCTTTTGCACAAGGCATCAATATGGCGCACAACCGGTTACAGGAGATCTTAAATACACAGAAACAAGATTAGGACAACTCAATCTATTAACAGACCGTTTCTTTGTCTATGAATTACTTCTAGCTGTTCCAGACAATAAATCAGGTCTTATACCTAAAAAACAACCATTATGAACACACAGGTAGAACATTTCTTTGAAAAAACACAACAATGGTCCGAAGAGTTCAATTTACTTCGCGATATCATTACTGAAAACAAATCCTTAGAAGAAGAATACAAATGGATGCATCCATGCTACACGCTCGATGGAAAAAACATCGTTCTTATTCATGGATTTAAAGAATATTGCGCGCTCCTGTTTCATAAGGGAGCTTTACTCAAAGATCCTGAAGGTATATTGATCCAGCAAACAGAAAATGTACAGGCAGGCAGACAGATCAGATTTAAACATATAGCAGAGATTATCACGCTAAGACCAGTTATCCAAGCTTACATACGGGAAGCCATTGAGATCGAAAAAGCAGGATTAAAAGTGGAAATGAAAAAAGTGAACGACTACCCTATTCCTGAAGAATTCCAGCAGGCACTGGCACAAGATCAAGAATTAAATACAGCATTCTATTCCCTAGCACCTGGACGACAAAAGGGATATCTATTTTATTTTAATCAGGCGAAACAATCCAAAACACGGCAAAATCGAATTGAAAAATATTATCAGCAGATCCTTGACGGCAAAGGGATTGATGATTAAAGGCCAGTAAAACCGAGCCCTCTATCACAAAATAAAGAAGCCCGGTTTTACTATCCCTTACCACCACATCAATCTAATTATTGGGGTATCACATTCTCTGCCCGAAGACGTTCAAACAAGTGGATAAATGCTTCTTCGGTATTCTGGTAAGCCGTAAATCCCAGTTTTCGGCTATTGGCCATATCCACCATCACTTCGATAGGTCTGCCCAGATCAAGATCTGTATGCCATGGTGAAGCCAATTGAAAAAGTTCATGCTGTTCCAGTCCATACTCCTTTACCATATCAGACCACAATTGACCATCATTTTTAAGTTGTTCGGCAAGAGGCCTCGGCTCTCCATGAAATCCTTCAGCCTCAATGCCGAAATATGACGCGATGCGCTCCCATAACCAACTCCAACGAAAGACATCGCCGTTCACAATATTAAAAGCCATATTTTTAGCTTCCTCAGTCGTCGAAGCCCAGATTAACTGCTTCGCCAGAACACCAGTATCCGTTACATCCGAAATTCCGTTCCATTGCGCTTCCGAGCCCGGCCAGATCAATTTCGCCCCTTTTTGTTTACAAATACTGGCATATACGGCAAGCGTCACCCCAAGATTCATCAAATTACCGATCGCATGCCCGATAACCGTATGCGGCCTATGTATACTCCACGTAAATCCATCTCTAGCCGAAGCTTCATATACCGCATCTTCCTGAGCGTAGTAAAAATTGGGATGACTTAGTCTAGGCTGTTCTTCCCGAATAGGTGTATCAGGAAACACACCCGTAGCTACGTATGACTCAAAAGGACCTAAATAATGCTTTAACCCCGTTACCAAAGCCACATGTGCAACAGTTTTCTTTTCAGACAGAACATCGAGAAGATTACGGACAAGAGCACGATTTACAATAATATTTTCTGCCTCATTGTCTTTCCGCATCCATGTTGTAAAAAACACATGTGTTGGGTAAACATTTTCAAGTGCGATCTTCAGATTTTCAACATCCATAAGATCAGCTTTTACCGGAATTACGCCGTTATCAGTTTGACCGGGATGACGTGCCAGACCATAAGTTTGCCATCCATGACCAACAAGCTCCTCAGCCAAACGACTTCCCGTGATCCCTGTTGCGCCAACTACTAATGCAATTTTATCCATTGTTATATCTCTTTAAATTTCTACAACAAAGTTCGCCGCATTAAAAACTGAAAGAGATGATACAGATCAAGAAATTCCATTGATCCAGATCAATGGAATTAATCTGTAGATGCAATTTTCTTACGGATTCTACTCAGGGTTTCAGGAGCCAATCCCAGATAAGATGCCACCAGATGTTGCGGCACACGTTGCATAATTTCAGGACTAGCCTGTAGCATACGCTGAAATTTTTCTTCAGCAGTATAGCTGTTCGAACTGATCAGGCGTTCATCTTTTGTAACCAAACTATTTTGATAGAGCATTCTAAAATACCGCTCCATCACCGGGACCTCTTCCATCAATTGTTCATAATCTGCCCGCGATAAAAGCAGTAACTCTGTATCTTCAATAGCATCTATATAGAGAATTGCCGGTTGCTGATTAATAAAACTTTTAAAATCAGACACCCACCAGCCTTCCCAGCCAAACAGGCTGATATGCTCATTTCCTTTCTCATCCAAACGGTACGATTTGATAAGACCTTTTTTCACAAATGAAAGATGCGTACAAACAGCCCCTTCTTCCAAGATATATTGCTTCTTTCTGATTTTTTTGAATGTAAAAAAAGAAGCTATCGCCTCTTTGTCACCACGAGAGAGCGTCACTTTTTTTTCAATATGAGAAAATAATACTTCTAACATGAATTTTCATTTATAGCGTCTTCAAACTTAAATAAATTTGTTTTATTTACCCCAGAAAAACCTCCTAAACACCAAACATATTCATGCATGCATCTGTTTTTATAGCCGATAAAAAAACATTAAACCCAAAGACATGATCATTCAATATTTGACAACCGAATTCGAACAAGAGGTCAACAACACCCGTAAATTACTGCAGGCAGTGCCTGAAAAAGACATACACTACAAGCCTGCAGATATTTCCTGGACAATGGGAGAACTGGCACAACATATCGCAACCATTTATTATTGGTACGTAGGCACATTTACAGAAGATGTATATGATATGGCCACCGATCATCTTGAGCGCGGTGCACCTGATGATATCAAAGCCACGCTCGAACTTTTTGAAAAAAATGTAGCACGAGCCAGAACCGCTCTATCAACACTTACAGAAGAAAAACTACGCGATCACTGGACAATGAAAGCAGGTGAACGCATACTCTTAGGCCCAATGGAAAGAGGCATTGTGGTACGAGGATTCCTTTTTAATCATATTTATCATCATCGCGGAGAATTGATTGTCTACCTTAGAGCAACCGGAAATAAAGTGCCTGGACTGTATGGTCCTACTTACGAAGACAGCAAAAAGATGTAAACGCAAGTCATGCCGCAGTAGAGCGAAATTTTTCATGCAGATCAGTTACAAAACTAAAATGACAGAACAAATTAATCCCATACCAGACCTACCCAATGATAGATCTGCTATGGGATTAATATTAACTGTTCTTTCAAGACAAAACGTGCCACGAAAACTAATCCTTTTCGTCGCTTAGTTTAAAACCTTTTACAATTTTCTGACCAGGCATATGAAACTCCAAAACCAGACTATCTGGCGTATCCTTTACGACATCCAGGCCGATCACACTTTCATATCCCACCTTAAGATTATCATTTTTCAGGAAATCAGCATCGGTAAACAAAATCACCTTCTCAACAATTCCTTTATTTTCAATAATCTGTAACCGCGGACGGGCCATCACACTTTGAATAAGCTGTACTCTATATTTCCCGGTATCTGGTGTATAGTACGATCGTCTTTCCATGCCCGTACTTGAAAATAGAATACCAAAAAAAGGCAACATCATCGCGGCTATGCTAAACAATAGCCCCAATACTAATACGATACAGTATATTTTCGTATAAATACTTTTCCAGAAAATAATTAGAAATGGAAGCGTAGTGAGTAACCATATCCAAAAGACCAAGCGGTCACTCCAATACCCCACCAAACTGATCTGCCACATCAGTATAACCGTAATATCGACCAACATGATCAGTGAGATCAGCATATAAGCGATATAAAACTTTTTTCTACTTGTCACTTTTTGCATAACTCCATTAGAAAACTTAACGATAACTTCATTATCGGCTAAAATAGAATTATTCTCCTGAAATTAAACTATGGGATCATATTAATATGACTTGCCTTCACTAAGGAAGGAAAATACGGCAACACTTCTGCTCCCAGCTCATCAATAACATCGACAATAGGTCTCTTACTGAATTGAATCCCTAAGGCAGCATGATTGACACCCGCTTCCTGCCATTCATGTAACAGTTCCAATAAACCATTCCTTCCTGTTTTAAGCACAAATCCACCCTGCAATGGCGTTCGCGGAAAATTGGGATCTTCCGTTAGTTCAATCCATTCATTGGTCATATGAGGCTTAAAAATCTGATCGGGAATTAAGTCACGCCAAGCTTTTATCTTTTCTCTCAACGGCCTAACATGTAATTTCGACGTTGTTGCTCCCGGATAAGTAATCCAGCCATCCCCATGTTCAGCAATCCAAGAAAGAGGCTGTTGACTGCCACCGGTTATTAAACTCGGAATATATTCTTGAACGGGTTTAGGGATAAGATCCAATCCGTCAATGTGGGTCAGCTCAGACTTAATTTTTGGATAATGTTCCTTATTTAAGCGTCGAAAATCCTGTAAAACCTGTCTAAAACGTTCACCTCGATGCTCAAAATCTAATCCAAATGCAGGAAATTCAATCGATCTATCCCCCGATCCTACTCCTAGCAATAATCTGTTATTGGATAGCTGATCTAAAGAAGCGGCTGTCTTTGCTAAAGAAATCGGGTGCCAGAAAGGTAAAACAATACTTCCTGTTCCTAATGCAACCCTGCTTGTCTGTCCGGCGATAAAAGATAAATAACTAAAAGCATCATACACTTGACCAGCATCACCAAAACTCGGATCAAACATCGGAATATCACGAACCCATATCGACGCAAAATCTAAGCGATCGATCTGTTTTATATATGCCATATGCTCCTCAACTAGGGGAAGCTTTCCGCTATATACTTCTAAGGGAAGAAATAAGCCAATAGTCAACACATCTGGAGCAAATACACGGTTAAATGCATGGTGATTTTCAAAGTTTCTTATCATGTTCTAAAAATTTAATATAAAAGCCTTATATGATTTCGATATATCTAGATTTATAGATGTACCTAATTAAAAAAAGGAAGGCTTCTTACCTTCTGAAATGAATTATCAAATAAAATGAGTTGTATGTATAGACATTAATATGGTCAATAGCTTATTTAGAGATTGTGTTCAGATCCGGATTTCCTTACAGCACCGTAACTGCATTAAAAATTGATCCCTAAAATCGATAAAATATTTCGATATATCTAGATTTATAGATATACTTGAGTAAAAAAAATGAAGATATTTATATCTCCATCCATCAAATAAATAATGAGTAACTACAGCGTATTCTTGATATAAGAAGCCAATTCCTGAAGTTTTTCCTCATTTCTCTTATAATAAGTCCACTGTCCCTCCCGTACAGATTTCAACAAACCACAATTCACCATCGATGTCAAATAAGATGATATCGTTGATTGGGACAAACCTGCCTTCTTTTGGATGACGCTCATACAAACACCATAATCCGTTACCTCCGGTTCAATATCTTCGGCGATAAAATTAGCATGCGGATTTTTCAACCACTGCAATATCTGTAACCGATGTTCATTTGCTAAAATCTTAAAAATATCAACCATATCTATATATCTAATAATCTCGAAACAAACATAACAATTAAGCGCTCCATATTTGTTGTCTTTATGTCATCTTGATACATTTATTAATGAGCTTTTCAACAAAGCAACATTGAGCTTTTTAGCAAAACAGCCTCTTTATAATCCCGCTAACTTTGAATAAACAAATCAGCAGAACATGAAAAAGATAAATCAGATTTATGTAAACGGTGCCTTTATCACACCACATGGGACAGAAACTTTTGATCTCATCAGCCCCACTACTAATGAAAAATTGGGTGAAGTTACCCTTGGGGACGAAATGGATACCCATATTGCGGTCCAGGCCGCAAAAGAAGCATTCAAAACATTCTCTAAAACAAGTAAAGAAGAACGTATTGCTTATCTGGAAAAACTACATCATGCTGTCAGTAAGCGCGAAGAAGAACTGATTGCTATTATGGTCGAAGAATACGGCGGAACTTACCAATTTTGCCAAGCCAGTGTGCAGATTGCGATCGCGACATTCCCAACAATGATCGAAACACTTCAAAACTATGACTTTGAAAAAACTGTTGGACAATCACAGGTTCGTATGGAGTCATTAGGGGTTGTCGGCATCATCACCCCCTGGAACGCCAGCAATGGTTTTATCTGCAGTAAGCTTGCCACAGCTATTGCTGCCGGATGTACCGTCGTCATCAAGCCCAGCGAAATGAGTGCCCAACAGACACAGCTTATTGCCACATGTTTCCATGAGGCGGGTTTACCTAAAGGCTTATTCAATATCGTAAATGGTCTAGGAAATGTTGTAGGCGCCGCAATAACCAATCACCCCGATATTGCCAAAATATCCTTCACAGGTTCAACTGCGGTTGGCAAAACAATTGCTAAAGGCGCAGTAGATACAATGAAACGTGTCACTTTGGAGCTTGGTGGTAAATCCCCGAATATTATTTTAGAAGATGCCGATTTAGAAACCGTTATCCCCATGGCTATCTATGGCGCTTATATGAATAGTGGTCAAGCCTGTATTGCTCCTACCCGACTGCTAGTCCCTGCGAGCAAACTAGATCAGACCAATGCTTTAGCACAAGCCACCATCGCACATGTAAAAGTCGGTAATCCTGCAGATCCAGATACCCATGTAGGACCTATGGTAAGCCATAAGCAATATGAAAGAGTTCAACAGTTCATTCAGATTGGACTTGATGAAGGAGCAACGTTACTAACAGGAGGTCTGGGTAAGCCAGCAGGTTTGGAAAAAGGTAACTTTGTTCAAGCCACCATCTTTACAAACGTTCGTAATGATATGCGTATCGCACAAGAAGAAATATTCGGTCCCGTCCTCTCCATCATTCCGTACCAGAATGACGAAGACGCTATTTCCATTGCAAATGACACCACTTACGGTCTAGCGGCATATATCAGCTCACCAGATCTTGCACGTGCCAATCGCATAGCATCACAGATTGATGCAGGAAGAATCTGTATCAATGGCTTTAAACATGATCCACAGGCTCCTTTCGGAGGATTCAAGCAGTCAGGTATCGGCCGAGAGTTCGGAACTTATGGATTAGACGCATATTTAGAACCCAAAGCAATTTTAAGCTAAATAGCTAAAATTCAACATCCTTATCTTAAATTTGCATCAGAGATGGAAACAAAAAAAGACAACATTCAGGCATCGGGCATTGCTTATTCGTGTTATGCGACAAAAAGCAGAGAAGGAGAACACTTCGTCCAAGAATGCACCTTCACCTATCAGATAGCTGGTTCCCTGGTGCTGAATGATGGAAATCAAACCTACATTTCCAATGCGGGAGCATTTCGTCTGGTAAGGAGAAATCAATTGTTAAAATTTATAAAGGAACCGCCTGAAAATGGCGAGTTCCGATCTTTGACTATTTTTCTTGACCAGCAGACATTAAAAGATTTCAGTCTCGAATACGGCATTAATGCGGAACAAAAACAATATGATCAACCTGTCTTGGATATCGAAGATCATGTACTGTTGCATAGCTATTTTCAATCTTTGATGACGTATCACCAGACCCACAGTTTTGACAATCCCAAACTCGTTCAGATTAAAATGAAAGAAGCGATATTACTCCTCCTACAGATCATTCCTGAACTCAAAAATGTATTGTTTGATTTTACCGAACCGCATAAAATAGACTTAGAAAACTTTATGAACAAAAATTACCATTTTAATGTTCATTTAGAACGATTTGCCTATTTAACAGGTAGAAGTCTGGCAACCTTTAAAAGAGATTTTGAAAAAACATTCAATACCACACCTGGACGCTGGTTGCTGCACAAAAGACTACAAGAAGCATATTACCTTTTAAAAGAAAAAGGTAAGGCAGCCTCAGACATTTATTTGGAATTGGGATTCGAAGACCTTTCCCATTTTTCATTTGCCTTTAAAAAAGCATTTGGCGAGGCTCCTTCAAAAATCATGAATCGATATAGCCCGGTCAATACCGCTTCTTTCAACAGCATGTAATTAAGCCTAACCATTCAGCACCCCCTACATGAAAATATTTTATAAAACTATGCTCATCACCCTCATCCTTATCATCGTATTCGTTGCGATTATCGTCCTGTACATGCAACAGCCCAAATTTGGTCAAGTACCAAGTGGCGCTCGGCTTGAATTAATTAAGAAATCACCCAATTACAAAGACGGTAAATTTGTCAACTTTAGCCATACCCCTCAAATCGTTGAAGATGCAAGCTATGCGAGCGTACTCTATGATTACTTTTTCAAAAAAATAGACCGGAAGAGTCCATTGGAAAATATACCGACCATAAAAACAGATCTGCAGAACTTGTCCCGCAAGGAAGACGTATTGGTCTGGTTCGGTCACTCCTCTTATTTTATGCAAATAGACGGAAAACGCATGTTGGTCGATCCCGTATTCAGCGGAAGTGTCTCTCCTGTTCCCGGAACCAATA
The DNA here is from genome assembly GCF_037479535.1 of Sphingobacterium sp. MYb388. NCBI lineage: Bacteria > Pseudomonadati > Bacteroidota > Sphingobacteriia > Sphingobacteriales > Sphingobacteriaceae > Sphingobacterium > Sphingobacterium sp. MYb388. The sequence goes on from NZ_JBBGYV010000004.1 coordinate 461,772, forward strand.
AATCATTTAAAGGAACAGACATTTATACAGTAGAAGACCTACCGGAGATTGACTATTTATTCATTACCCACGATCATTATGATCACCTGGATTATGAAACCATTATCAAATTAAAAACAAAAACCAAGAAAGTAATCTGCGGACTTGGTGTGGGTTCACATTTGGAATACTGGGGTTACAATCCTCAAGATATAATTGAAAAAGATTGGCATGACAGCATTTCACTCGACAGTGGATTTACCGTATACACAACTCCTGCAAGACATTTTTCAGGTCGGTCTCTTCAAAGCAGCAAGACACTTTGGATGTCCTATGTAGTACAGACGCCAACGATGAAAATCTTTATCGGCGGAGACAGTGGCTATGACACCCACTATGCGGCTATTGGTGAAAAATTTGGTCCTATTGATCTAGCTATTCTAGATAATGGGCAATTTGACAGCACTTGGCGTTATATCCACCATCTCCCTGAGGAAGTATTAAAAGCAGCAAAGGATCTGAAAACGAAGCGTCTATTTCCGGTGCATAACTCCAAGTTTGATATCGCCAATCACTCTTGGGATACGCCATTAATTCAGATTACCGAATTAAATAAAGAAGCGCATATTCCATTGATAACACCTATGATCGGAGAAGAGGTATTGCTAAAAGACGATCAACAGCAATTCAAGCAATGGTGGGTAGGCCGAAAATAACGCACTAAAAATAATAAGTAGCATCGGACTGTAAAGAAAATAAATTATTTATAGTCCGATACAACAATCATAATTTCAAATAAATGCTATCGAAATTCATGTTCCTTTACATATGAAAAACATTAAACCGATGGCCATCGGGGTCCGCAAATACAAAACCATAATATCCCTTTCCAAAAGCTGCAGGCTTAGAAATCAATGTTCCACCAGCATCTTCCACCTCAGTAGCCCAACGATCCGCCTCTTCTGTACTTGATGCGGCAAGCGTAAAAATGATTTCATTAGATTTGGATGTATCTGCCATAGCCCCTAACATCGCCTCGCGAAGGATATGCTTTAAGAAAAAATGGATTACAAAATGATCTTCACCAAACAGAAAACTTGTCAGATCTGCTGATCGCCCATTCGGTTGAAAACCCAACGCAGTATAAAATTTTGTTGTCCGGTCTAAATCGGTCACTGCCAAATTAGACCATATCTTTTTTGGATTCATACGCTACTATCTTTTATATCTATTATAAAATTAAGCAAATCAAATTCTATTCTACTTCTCATAGGACAAGTAAATCACATCACCTCCTTAAACCTTTCATTTCCGCACAAAAGGATGACACTTAATTTGTTTGAATTTTATATATTTACACCATGAAACAAGCAGAAAGTGTCAATGATTTTTACAGCCGCTTGCCAAGTCATGCACCCACTCATGTGCCATTGGACAATGCAGGCATCGGTCATATCAATGTTTTCAGTCGAGAGACCTGCGCAGTTGTAAGCCCCTATAGTAGACGTGATTTTTATAAAGTTTCCCTGATCATTGGTAAAGGAAAGATTTATTATGCCGATAAATGGATCCAGATTGATGGTCCAGCACTGCTTTTTTCGAACCCCATTGTCCCCTATTCTTGGGAAGCTGAATCCGAACAACAGTCCGGTTGGTACTGCCTCTTCACAGAAGATTTCATTCAACATAGTGAACGCACAAGTCAGTTGCACGACACGCCCTTATTTCAGATCGGATCTAATCCCATTTTCTTCCCAAACGAAGCCCAATTAGCGGAGTTGTCCTTTATTTTCCAGAAAATGCAGGCCGAGATGTCTTCCACATACGCTCATAAATACGATGTATTGCGCAGTTATCTGCACTTGATCATTCATGAGGCAATGAAAAACAATCCGACGACCAACTTTCATAAGTATGTGAATGCTACTTCTAGAATATCAGCCTTATTTCTCGAACTACTGGAAAGACAATTTCCGATAGATTCTCCAGCACTCGTACTCAAATTGAAGAACCCAGCAGATTATGCCACTGCACTATCCCTGCACATCAATCATCTTAACCGGTCGGTCAAAGAAATAACGGGTAAAACCACTACAGCACATATCGCCGCACGCATCATCAAAGAAGCAAAAGCTTTACTGCAGCATACCGATTGGAATATTTCCGATATCGCCTACAGTTTAGGTTTCGAATACCCCTCTTACTTTACACTATACTTTAAAAAACACACCGGCATGGCACCCACACAGCTGCGGTAGATTGTTTGATTATTATAACAATCTGTTTGATCGTTATAAGTCAGTTTTTGAGACCGTGCGCTACATTTGTATAAACAAAATGAGAACATCATGAAATACAGAAAACTCGGAACAACAGACGAACAGCTATCCGCATTAGGATTGGGTTGCATGGGTATGAGCTTTGCTTATGGACCTACGGACGATAAAGAGAGCTTAGCCACATTAGAAAAATCCCTTGACCTGGGCATCAATTTCTGGGATACCGCCGACATGTACGCAAATGGAGCAAATGAAGAACTGATCGCTAAAATTTTAGTCCCCAATCGGGAAAAGATCTTTATTGCTACTAAATTTGGATTTCGCTTTAAAGATGGGATTGCAGGACCAAGCAATGCCGCCGGAACTTATTTTGACGCTTCGCCCGCATGGATGAAAATTGCCGTTGAGCAAAGTCTCAAGCGACTTAAAATTGATACCATCGATCTGTATTATGCACATCGTGTCGATGCCAATATCCCTATTGAAGAAACTGTCGGTGCAATGGCCGATCTCGTTAAAGAAGGAAAAATACGATACCTTGGACTGAGTGAAGCTTCGCCGGCATCATTAAGAAAAGCACATGCAGTACATCCCATTTCTGCACTCCAAAGCGAATACTCCCTGCTAACCAGAGATGTAGAAAGCGAGATTTTGCAGACAACACGTGAACTTGGGATTTCACTTGTGCCCTATTCACCTCTGGCTCGTGGTTTAGTAACCAATACGCTCCAGATGGATACCCTTGCAGCCGATGATTTTCGAAAATCTTTACCACGCTATCAAGAGGAAAACATCGTCAATAACAATAAACTGGTGACCGGATTTGCGGCATTAGCCAAAAATATAAATTGTACACCCGCACAACTTGCTTTAGCATGGGTCTTAGCACAGGGCGAAGACATTATCCCGATTCCCGGAACTAAAAAAAGAAAGTACCTGGAAGAAAATGTAGGTGCAATTGATGTTCAGCTAACACCCGAAAATTTAACGGAAATTAATAACCTGATCCAACGATACCCCATCTTGGGAGAACGTTATAACGAAGGATCCATGAAACTTGTGAATCAATAATCATAGGGAATCGGAAGAAACCCAAATGTATTGCTTTTCAGTGCAAAGGCGCACTTAGAGGTTTGCACAGACCGCTTTATTAAGAATAAAGGATCGTTAAACAATAAAAAAAAGCAACTTTAAAAGTTGCTTTTTTTTTATTGTTTGAAATTACTTATCTAATTTTAAAAACTATTAAAATGTAAATCCGTAAGTAAACCCGTTTCCATATTTGAGAGCCCTTATTCTAAAATATCCACCCGTAACGCGAAAGGTCTTCTCCTCATTATCGTTAAATAAATTAGCATCAAAAGTTCCTTCAACCCATACAAAATTTGTGTCTTTGATTTCTTCCACTTTTAGGATCTTAAATTTCGAATCAAGCTGACTTTCTGCTGTAAGCTTTGATTCTTGGTTCATGGTTTTACTGCTAAACGTTGAGCCAAAACCAACTCCTTTTACTCCCATCTTAAGGGCTACCCCCTCCTGTTTACCTCTGCGTCCAAAATCTACAGCATAATTGTAATCTCTTTCCTGATAAAATAAGGCAGATTTTCGAGGATAATACATACCGCCTGATTCCAACATTTCTGATATTTTATTATTTTTTATAAAATAAAAGCGAGCAGTAATATCTCGATCGCCAAAACTATAATTAGAGACAGAATAATATTGCACTGAATCTGGTGCACCGATCCAGTACCGATGATCTGGAGCAGAATGATACCAATTCGCAGCTGTATCACTCAATCTCAAATTAACGCCCTGATTACCATGTCCACTTCCGGAAGCAATATAATCATCAGAAGTAAACCCATACTGTTTTCCATTGAGAACAAATGAAATACTATCTAAAAGCATAGCTGGCTTTGCCTCTTCTATGATTTCAGGAGTTACTACTGCTTCCGTTTTTTCACATGAGCTAGTCAACAAAAGCGCCATAATCGGCAAAAGAATATAATATTTATTCATATTTAATTTTAAAAACTAAAAGATAACATTTTTTTCCTCAAAAAGTATAATTTTACACACTAATCATACGACAGTCTGTACCTTACATATATAAAATATTTCCTAACAAAAACTTAAAACATAGGCTTTAATAAAAAAAAACTCATTCATTTACCCAACTGTCCGCCTCTTCGATAAGGGATACAAAAAGTGTAAAGATCTTTTGATAAGATTTTAATAGATCTGTCATCGCCCCTAATGATATGTTTGTTAAGAATATGCCTTAAGAAAATGTGGTTATTGATTACTGCTTTGTCAAAATACTTTTGCCAAAGCAGTAAACTTAATAAGTGGATCTATTACCAGATCTGTACACCTTACTTCTAAAATAACCATCAGTCACACGAACCACCTTTTGCTCTTGATCATCAAATAAATTTACTTCAAATTTACCTTCGATTATAACGAGCTTAGTTCCTTTTATTTCTTCCACTTTGAGTATTTCAAACTTGGAGTCATTTTGACTAGTGGCATTCAGTTGTGTTTCAAAACGATTAGCTAGTGTACTAAAAGACGTTAGTCCTCCTAAATCTTTTAAGGATAATTCAATAGCAACCCCCTCATCCCAATTCCTACGTTTAAAATCCATAGCATAGTCATATTTACCTACTTTATAGAATATTTTATCTTTTCGTGGCACTAGCGTATTACTATCTTCCACCAATTCTATTTCCTTATAGTTTTTTACATAATTAAATTCAATAGAACCTCCTGGAAAATAATTCGTATAACTTGTTGAATATTGTATAGAATCGGGTGCACCTACCCAGTATAGATCTTTTCCTGCACTACCGTATGTCCATTTGCCTTTCGTATCACTTAACCTCAAGTTGGCACCTCCATTCCTATATCCATACTTTTCAATGTCACTATCTACTTCTGTGGTATAGTGTTTTCCATTGACATAGAATGACACACTATCAGATTTCGAATACAAATCAACCTCGACTTTATTTTCTTCTAATGTTTCTGTTTTTTGACAAGCGCTCGCTAATAAAATAATTGCCAGAGGCAAAAGTTTATAGTATCTGTTCATTCCAATAATTATTTTGACCCCAAATATACAACATTATTTTTCCTACCATCGAGATATTTAAACATTATTTCAAAAGCCATCAAAATCATGAATACTAAACTCGATAACTAAAAACAAACGTCAACTACTATCACGCTATTAATTCATGCTTATCTTCTTATCTCAATAACCAGAGTTGTAAAAATCAGAATAATAGATTTGGCGGTAATTTTATTAAAAATGAAATTCTCCGATCATCAAAATCAGTAAGGAAATAAACATATGCTCCTGATGAAGGAATAAAAAATATCGGCAATGACAAACGTTTGCATGACCGTTTTACTTAAAAAAAACAGAAATAAAAACAGGTCTGTCGATCAGCTGCATTTGTTTGAGAACACGTATTAATCTGATTACAATGGCCGTAAATGCATTTTTAAACCAATATCCGCTTTGAAATCCTGATCTATTAAACTATGTTTGTACATAATATATCGGACATAAAGCCCCCAATATAAAACCTTAAATCTTTTAAAAACCGAACTTACTAATTTATTAAAATGACAAATTGGTTCAGAAAAAACATGTCGGTCGTTATGATCGCTTTCATCAGCTTTCAGGCACAGGCAAATTCTACGCCCAAAGTCTACGACTTAACAAAGTATGGCATCAACCCCAATACGGGGAAAAACAGCAGTGCAACCCTCAATCAAGCGATTCAGAAAATAGTTACTGAGGCTGGAAAAGGTAATCCTATAGTAATCAAATTCAAAAAAGGACGTTACGATTTTCATGAAGAAGGAGCACAAAAAAGAACCTATTACATCTCCAACCATGATCAGGACAATCCTAAGACCGTTGGTATTACCTTAGAAAACCTCAGCAACATCACCATAGACGGACAAGGCTCAGACCTGATCTTTCATGGACGTATGTTACCCCTTGCATTGGTTGAAAATCAAAACCTCAGCCTTAAAAATCTGCATATCGACTTCGAGCAACCCCAGATCTGTCAGGTTAAAATCTTAGAAAACGATACCCAAGCAGGTACAATCACGTACCAGACTGCTCCCTGGGTCACTTATACCATCAAAGACAGCACCTTCTACAATACCGGTGAAGGTTGGGAAATGAAACCCACCTCCGGTATCGCTTTTGAAGAAAAAACAAAGCATATCGTGTACAATACCAGTGATATCGCAGTGGGCACAGCACATGTAGCAGAAATATCAAAAGGAATCATCAAAGCCTTCAAGTGGAAGAATTCAAAATTAATACCCGGAACAGTCGTTGCCATGAGAAGCTGGCATAGACCTAATCCCGGTATTTTCGTGCACAAAGGTAAAGACACCAGATTAGAAAATATATCGGTTCACTATTCCGAAGGAATGGGTCTGTTGGCACAGCTGACTGAAAACATTTATTTAGAAAAATTCAATGTCTCATTAAGAGGGAAAAACGATCCCCGTTATTTTACAGCACAGGCAGATGCAACCCATTTCTCAGGCTGTAAAGGTGTGATCATATCCAATAATGGACGATATGAAAACATGATGGACGATGCAATCAATATTCATGGTACTTATCTCAAAATCACACAAAAACTGGACAATAAAACCGTACTTGCAAAATACATGCACGAACAGTCCTATGGTTTTGACTGGGGCTATGCGACCGATTCAGTACAGTTTATCCAATCCAAAACAATGGAGCTCTGGGACAATAAAAACAGTATTCAATCCATCGAAGTAATCCGTAAAAAAGATAGCGATCCGATCCAGGATTTCAAAATTGTATTCACAAAACCCTTAGATGATTACATCGATCCAACCAAATTGGACATCGGTATTGAAAACCTGACGTGGACACCAAAAGTAGAGTTTAAAGGCAATACTGTACGAAACAACAGAGCACGGGGTGCACTGTTCAGTACTCCTCAAAAGACCGTAGTGGAAAATAATCTATTTGATCATACCTCAGGAACAGCCATTCTTTTATGTGGCGATAGCAACGGCTGGTACGAAACAGGTACATGCCGTGATATCACGATCAAAAACAATAAGTTTATCAATGCTTTGACCAACATGTTCCAGTTTACCAATGCGGTGATCTCCATCTATCCTGAGATTCCTGACTTGAAAAACCAGCAGAAATACTTCCATAGCGGTATCAAGATCGAAAACAACTATTTTGAAACTTTTGATAAGCCAATTCTATATGCGAAATCTGTAGATGGCATTACTTTCAATAACAATACGATTAAGACAAATAAGGAGTATCCGGCATTTCACTGGAACAAAAAGGAAATTTTGTTTGAGCGCGTTATCAATGCCAATATCAAAAATAATACGATTGATGGTAAACCTTTCGTTTATCCTGCTAATTAATCGCAGCTTATAAAAAGTAAAAAGGCCAATCTCAATACAGGAGATTGGCCTTTTTATTTCTTACCCTATCCCGAACGGATTCAGTCACAGGGATCATTATGAGAACTGCAGATTCAACTGATCGAGCATCAAAAATAATTCATTTTCCATCTATGTACATGACATTGGTCAAAAGCTACTCCTGTTGAATCCACTCAAATTTACCGTTATTCATGTAAATGATCCCACCACCACAGGCTTCTGCCTGATGGATAAAAACACCATCATGCGGTAATTTAATTTTATCCTTTTCATCGACCTCATCTTCTGTCATAATTTCACCTTCATCACTCACATTATTATAATAGACCTCTCCTCTCGGCGCTTTTTCAAAAATACCGACCCAGTCAATATCATCAAATCCCTGACCTAAAATATCCTGTCCCATTCCTAGATAAGTAGTTTTTTTGTTGCCGAAAGACACTTTAAGACCATATTTATGATTTATCGTATTTTGAACGATATGCACAGTATCCAAACGACTGTCGCCATCCATATCACAGACAACAACATTGGGATCATGTTTTTTAGAAATCACGATGGTATCAGGCAATACCGTTCTTTTATCTGCCTGCATAACCAGGGAATCACGTATAACGAAAGTGCTGTCCTGATCCTCAGTCCTATTGTGTGCCGTATCTGCAGCTTTATTCTGGCAACTCCACACCGTCAATATTATACCAGATAACAAAACAAACAGTCCCAACCAGTTTATATTTCTCACCATAGCTTCATGATTTTAATTTCTAATAACGATTATGATATAGAAAATTATCGGATTACTTAGCTGCCACAAGCAATATAATACGTCGGCACACCATCCACTTCTGTAGGTTCTTCGGCAATACCCTCGAAAAATACATGGTCGCCAAGTTCCTTATTTGCCTGTTGATTATGTGCTTTCATCAAAAATTCCAAAGCGGTAAAATTCTTATCATTATCGGCTTTAAACTGAGCTACAATCTCGACCTGATATCCTTCATCATCGGCCTCCCCATCAAAAATATCCTCATCCTCCGAAATCAGACGTTCATTCTCCAGCAAGTCAGATGGTTTCATGATCCAGGCTTCATATTGAATCTGCACCGCTGAGGCGTCAAGCACGATCTCATTCGGATTCCATCGCTCGGCCGACCCGAAAATATCTTTTTGGTATTGCATTACCTCCTCATTAAATAGTGCTGCATCTGTGTACGCTTCCGATGAAAAAGACCAGGCAATCTGATTTAAAGTCGATTTACGTTCCGTATTTCCTTCATTATTATCCATTAAATCCGCGTAAACTGTAAATGTCTTTTCAATAATCTGATCTTTATTATCCCAGTACTGTAGATCCAGGACCTCAGAAATTTCATGCTGTTCAGCATCCGTTAGATAATTCGGAATATCCCACAACTTCTCTATTTCTTGATTATCCTCCAGATGTTCAATAATTTCATATTGCTTTTGTATAATAGCTAATGACTCCGTTGCTTTTAAGCGCATCAATGCCCTTACCGCATGGCCATAACAAGCCGTTCCCCAATTACAGAAAAACTGCAGAAAACCGCCATTATACATATCCATTTCAAGTTTCCAAAGTGCTGCCAATTCCTGTTCGTGCTCCGACAGGGCGTTCCAATCGTTCTCATTATTGCTGAGCTTATCAACAAATTGTGAGGTAAAATCAAACCATTTTTTATCCAGATCAGCACCATCATTCGTAGGAGGTTGCTCCATTTTATTTTTCAGCTCCTGAACACACCATTCCTCAAAATTCTTAGCCGTGCTATCCCCTAACGCGGCACTTTTTTGAAAATAAGGCAATGCCTTTTCATATTCCTTACCATAGTAGTAAGCATAGCCCACCCTAAAATTCCACAAGGGATCTTCCGCTCCTGCCGTACTTTCCGACAGTAAAATATCAAGCGCTTTTCCGTAATCCGAAATATTATTATACGCCCGTCCCAGCATGTTTTTCAACGTATAGGTTAATTCCGATGCCGGCAGTTGTTCAAGCGTCTCAATAATTTGACGGTGCTTACTTTTCTCATGCCATAGATTGAGCTGTTCAATTAATTTATCGTCCATTTTTTAGTTTTAATCATTACCGTTAATACGATCAAATTTTAGTCCGCTTTTAATTTTAACGGAAGCTCTTCCAAATTATTTTTAGCTGTTATCTTTTCTATTTCACCTTGCTTATTTATTTTACAGGTAACAACTACTGTTATTTTCTGTTTACTCATCTTAAGCTTCTCAAACACACTAAACGTATTTTCCTCATCTAAAGCAACATAATCACGCTTTGTTTTACCATCAGGTCCAGTCGAAGTTAAAAACAAAGAAGAAGGTAAAGCATGCCTTGGAAAATCCTGTTCGGGCAATAGACTGTCGATGATGGTCACCTGCTCACCATTAAAAAATTCAACTTCCACCTCCGGATTAACCAAATCAGCATCCTTCACAAACTGAAGACGCCACGCATAGGGTGTGCGATATTTTTTACGCCATTTATCGTATGCCTGCGGATTAGCCGCTGTATGTGTCTGCTCAACCCACTCTTTTGATGCACGAAGTCTTCCCAATTCCTCCTGAATCATCTGACGTTGACCAAGTTCAATCTCCGTACTATCTATTTTTTGTGCCTGATAAAAACTCACTTCGACAGCATTTCCCCAATTTCCGCCAACCCATAACGCCGCATCTCCTCCCGGTGCCAATCCGACAATAATTTCATCATAAGTCCGATGGAATACGCCATTGTGATTCTTCGCTTCAAACCCCTTCTTAAACAGGGCACTTATTTTTTCTTTATCCAGGGCCACATTAAGTTTATAATAACAATCTTCCACAACAGAATACCAGGAAAGACTTAAGCTGTCCGGCATCACCAGAGCACCCTGATCCGAACTCATAAAAGTAGACGTACCTATCCCCCAGCGACTATCGTAAAATTTATTGTCAATATCCGGAAAAGCATTATTTCTGCTCCACGATTCAATAAAAAAACGACCTTCCACCACACGAACCGGATAGCCTTCAGGATTGGATATTGCCGGTTCCCATTCGTATTTTTCAGAATTGCGCCATTTCCGCTCAACCGTCATTTCAGACCGGGAAACCGTCGTATGCTTAAGAATAAGTACGATATTCGCAATCACGGCAATCAAACAGTAGATACCGATGATCCACATTTGCTTGACGGTCAATTCTTGGCCCTTTGTACCGGTACCACAAATGATCAGTAGCACAATAAAGTGGAGTATAAACTGAGACAGTAGAATCACAACCCCTAACAGGTTGGCAAAACTAGCCCATATACCATGCGTTTCAAATGCAACACCATCTCCAAGAAAGAGATAAAACAAAAAACCAAAGCCCGTAAGCGCACCGGCTATTAGCAGGATTTTATGGAGGTGTATTAAAGTCATGCTGTTCTTATCTTGATGAGCGGTATTGAAAGATTAAAGTCTTAAATATAAATTGGTATTAGCGGCAATAGCCAGTACTCAAATATACACAACTCCTCTTGATTTCAAAATCGCAAAAAACGGTACCCAGGCATGTTTTAAACATCCTGGATACCGTCCCTTAATCAGCCAGTCTTAAAAATAGGTGTCACGGACAATTTCTTAATTGCGAATAGGCCAGCTACTTATCCAGCCACACCACCTTTTGCTCACTCACATGTTCTTTTCCTAAAATATCTCGGTACAGTGTAGGCTTCCTTGCCTTGATATATCGGTATCCGCCCGCTTTCACCAACTTATCGGCAGTTAGTTCCGCTACGCAGATTTCATTATCCAATGAACGGCATTCCGCCATAATATCACCATAAGGATCGATAATCATCGCACAGCCATTCTTCAACTGATCGTCATCCATACCGATAGGATTTGAAAAAACAGCATATATGGCATTGTCATAGGCACGTGCAGGTAACCATTTCATCAGCCAGCTGCGGCCTTTCAGCCCGTCAAACTCTTCCCGAAGTAACGTAGCATTTTCTTGTTTATTTTCCCATAATTTGGCATCTACAAATCCAGCACCCGGACGTGTTGAAGGTGTACACATGGTTACATGCGGCATAAAGATCACCTGCGCACCAAGTAAAGTCGTCGCTCGAACATTTTCAATAATATTATTATCATAACAGATTAAGACCCCACATTTCCAGCCCTTGATCTCAAAAACGGTATAAGCTGTTCCCGGAGAAAGATGCGGATTGATAAACGGATGCAGTTTTCGGTGTTTCGCGATCAGACCTGTTTCATCAACACAGATATACGCTTTAAAAAGATTACCGGCAATATCTTTTTCAAAAAGGCCGGCCAAGATGGTCATTTTATATTCTTTAGCGATTGCTGTTAATGCGTTTACTGATGGACCATCAGGGATCAGCTCCGCGAGCTCCAGCATTTCCTCACAGGAAAGGTTGCGGGCAAAGGTATAACCGGTAATCGAACATTCATGAAAAGCAACCACATCAGCTCCCTGTTCTGCCGCTTCAGCAGTAAGCTTTTTGATCAGGTCAAGATTATAAACCTTATCTCCACTTCGATTTTCAAACTGTACACTGGCAATTTTTAAGTTTTCCATTGATTTCTAATTTTTTAAAACCATTAATGATTCAAAATTAGCGGGACAAACACGCAATAAATTGGAAAAAACCGACAATATCGTTTTACAGCACCTGCATCAGGTTGATCGCAAGAAGATGATCATGATGGCGATATTGCATCGGGGTAACCCCTGCCTGACGCTTGAAACAATTATTCAGATGCGCCTGATCATAATAGCCACAGGCATACACAACCTGAGAAAGGTTAATATCTGAAGAAGATTTTTGCAATGATTTGAGAAAATGCTGGAACTTGATAACATCTATAAATTTCTTAGGAGCGATTCCGACCTGTTCCTTAAACTTCCGCTCCAATTGCCGTTCCGTTACCGGCAGTTTTTGGATCAGGTCAGCAACAGCAATCATTCCGTTCGCTTGATAAATCAAATCTAAAGCCCCATGCATAAGACCATCTTCCTTTTGAAACCGATTCACGCGGCATATCAACAGCTTTTCGATCGCTTTTATCGCTTCAGAAGGGCTTTTAGAACTCAATACCTGCTCCTCCATATCACTTCCCTCCTGACCAAAAACAGTACGCAAAGGTGTAATGGTATTGTTCAATTCATAAGCCGATAAGTTCGTCAGCGCATGCAGACCATGTGGATGGAGAACCACAATCAACATATCCAATTTTCCGACCGACTTGATATCATTAAAATGTGTCATCTGTCCATAAAGAAAACTATGCGGCTGTTTACTTCCTGATTCACAAGCATTCACCTGTAAGAAAGGATCTTTAAAGTGAAAGACCAAACCCGGATTGCCATCCGAAAACAAGCGGTAATCGGCATACCCATCATGATCATGCTTGATGATGAGGTAGTGTTTTACAATAGCGGAAAGCATCAATGACGGATAAAGCTGCATAATCTCAATAGATAATTTCACAAAGGTAAACCATTTATTCTGATGGAAGAAACACCTTCGGATCAAAACCTTCCAGATAATCAATTTTCCAGATACCGTTAGCTAACAGAGCCTTCGTTTTGTAATTAAAGCCATCTCCCCACGACCAGTTGAAAGTGGCCAGATTGTTGGCAAAATTTACATCTCTTAATATGATCTTTTCCCAGAAATTATCTGGATTATCCTGACAGTTGCACCAGGGATTTGCTCCGTTACCAAATGGCGGAAGTTCACCCACATACCATACCCACGATTTGTTTCGGAGTTTCTCGTCGATGATCAAGCCTATTTTATCATAATTGGAAATAAACTGATCCGTGAATAGATTTGTTGCCCGCAGTTCGTTGATTCTCTTTTTATGTATTTCCAGATCAAGTCCCGCATAAACACTATCCGTCTCTTTCAGTTGCAACGGTTCAAAATCCACATGAGTGCTCTTTGTTTCATTCCATTTATACAGTTCTATTACTTTATTATGTAAGTCCCCTATCAAGAAGACCCCGTCACTTGTCCGGGCTGTTTCCTGTTCTCTTCTTTTTGATGCCCCAGCATTCCCATGCTGGTTACAGGCAGAAAAGAGCACTAATGCAAGTAATACGGTGGTTAATTTCGAATATTTCATGTTTATGATCAACTTCATTAAGATTTACTATATAACGATCCTTTAGACTTTACCGCTGAACATCAAATAGTTAATTGCTGTGTTAAAATTAACATATTTCACTATAAAACATACGTGCTATTAAGTTTTAATAAAATAAACCATTAAACCTATGACAATAACTAATCTGCCATCCTTACACGAACATCTCGTCTAAAGATGACAGATTTATATATCCTGATTATGTTGATCAATTAAACAAATGACTAAATCCTATTTAAAACGAAACACTATAGTTTCCCAGTTCCCTCAAATCAATTTATCTAATACACCTTTTAAACATGGCATGAGATTCCATGGACCTACTTCTTCAAATATTCCAAAGCAGCATTCAGAACTTCATCTTGCCCCGCTTTGATTCCTTTTATCGTTGGTGACACCAAGTGATCAATCTTTATTCCAACACGTTGCGTTTTACTTTGGTCAGGATAATAAACACCAAGTCCTGTTATCGATGTTTTCAGATTGCCCGGTAAATCAATGTAACTCACATTTCCATCCGCACCGGCAGTTTGAGATCCGAATACCTTTACACTTGGAGAAGTTTGATAAGCCATAACATGATATTCGGCCGAGCTTTGCGTATCTTCATTAACCAAGACTGCTATCTTACCTTTATAATAATCGTTTGTTTCCTTTCCTACCTGAAGTGCGGAACTCATAATAAATGTACCGGGCTGACTAAGATTTGTATTTGTAAAACGTACGAAGTCGGTGGATTTTGGAAGTAATAATGCACCTAGTTTGAAGACCAAAAAATCTCTCGGGTAGTTTCTATTATCAATAACAACACCTTTAACTTTGCTCCATTCATCCATATTTTCTTCTAGCATCTTACTTGTCAACAAACTATGCTTGATATACAGGATATTATTATCCAACATTTTATAGGCAACAGTATCCGTCTGTGGAGATCTAAACTGATTCAACGGTACTGCAGGTACATTCACTTCCATTTCTCGACCATTACGGATTAGCTTTATCGGTACTAGATCACTATTACTCATCATTAATCGTGCTGCAAATTCCCGATTTGTTACTGCTTCATTCGGTGTTGCTATGTAAGTCCAGACAGAATCTTTAATCTCTCCTATCTTTTTATTTTCCTTACCCATCAATACATCACCTACTTGAAGCACATTGACACCATCATTGACGGCTAACAGCCTGGTCACAACAGCCTTACCTTCCACGATGCGAATCTGTGCAGGAAGATGGTATGTACCATAATAGCTTTGCAACGCCTTTGGTCTACTCCACAATCCCGTATGAGCATCTTTAACCCGTGACAACATTTTCAAGACAGCTAATCCATAACTCTTATCATCACGGCTCAAAATCATTTCGGGTACAGATATTTTCAACACTTCATTCCAATTAGGTTCTGTAAGATCTTTATTCGGTGAAAAATATTCGACCATATTCCAGAAACGAAAGAGCGTCAATAAACGAAAACCCGCATCTGCACTTTGGATATTGTCATATTTCTTTTCATTATGAAAAAGTACATTACCTATCCCATTTGCAAAACTAAAATAGTGATGCTTATCAAAATTAGTGTAACGAATACGCTTCAACTTATCTTTCAAATCCTTTTTGAAAGATAGCTTATCGATCCAGGAATAGTCTACTTCGTATATCATGTGCTCCATTTTAGGTTTCGGGTAGTCCTGTGTTGTACCCAAACTATCCAAAAGAGTTGCATAGTAAGCTTCCACGGTTTGATTATCCTGAGCTGTAATAACAGCATGAATAGATTTAAATAGGTATTGATCCCAATCCAGCTTACCTTGTGCTACAGCTGGATGTCTGTATTTCAGAAAACCCCAAATTCTTCCCAGATCAACTAACCTCTGATCGATTTCAGGACTATTATTGAAATCTGTAATACCTGATTCAACTGGATCTTTTTTTGCAAATGGAACAAACTTGCCGGTTTCTTTAGTGATATCCTTTCCGTCTACGGTAACGATAACATCATCGAACCAAACCTTCCCTTCACCTGAAAGGAAGAATGCCAAAGAAATACCTTCAGTCTTATCCGGGTTTAACTTTGCCGTCACCGTAAAGTTTTCCCAATCTTTTGTACCCCTCACTTCGCGCTTTGCCATATTGTCGAAAAAGATTTCCGGATCTATTCTTAACATAACGTTTACCACAGAACTGGCGGTTACATTTTCACGCTTAATCATGACAGACAAACGAATGGAATCACCCTTTAAATTGGAAGGAAGTCCCACCATAACACCTCCAAAACCACTGCTTTTTTTAAGGCTTTCCACTCTTAAAGAGCCTTTCCCATTATAATACACATCGTGATCAATAACCGTTTTAAAAACAGTGCTGTCACCGAGTCTATACCAAGGGCGAGCAATTGGTGTCTCGAAAGAAAAATTAAAACGTTCCTGACTCCAGGCAGGAAAACCCAAGCTCAGGAAAAAGACAGCAAATAAAATTGCTAATGAGGTTTGTTTCATAATTTAAATTTGCATTAAATTAATAAATTATATCATATTTAACAACATTTAATTGCTTACTTGGCATTTAAATAAAATATTACAAATAATTGTTTTTACAAAATTGATAAAATTGACCGAATGAAAATTCCCTTAATATGGATAAATGCATAATGAATATGCATTTAAAAAGGCATTAACACGAATAAACCAAATCATACTAACATAAAAATTAACTTTGGTTCAAAAATTACATGATATCGTAATGGAGATAAGATCAAAATTATGAGCAAGTTCATCCTTCAAAAACTTCCCTTAAAAATTAACATATTTCACTATAAATAACTACCTTCAAGAAAGATTAAATCAATAGAGCCTGTTAACAATAAAAATATGATGAAACAACTAGCTATACTCCTTATACTAGGATTCAGTATGGGTACAGCCGATGCACAGATTACCAGCATTTCGGTCAATAAAGCCAATTTCGAACAATCTGGTTTTCCCTTCAAAGGAAAAAGAGTGCTACAGGTAGAGCATATCACCACAGCAAATGAAGATAATTTTATCGTATTCTCTAAAGAACAACGGAATGCAGATCCCGATCACCTCTATATCCAGCAGTTTCAAAAAAATAACGACAAATGGACTGTTGTTGCCGAAGACCATGTTTCAGAAAAAGATATTGTCACTTCCGTCTGGGATGCCCGCAAAGCTTTTTTTGATGCCGATAAAGATGGAAAACTAGATGCTATTTTTGTCTATTCACGACACCCAAAAGGTAATATGGAAAAACAGCTTAGCTGCATCGCACTTGTACTCTACAACAAACAGTTTTACAGGTTACAGGCAGATCAAACAGATGGCTACAAAAAGACTACATACTCAGATAATTACAGTCAGTTGCCTGAAGTGATCAAAGCACAGGTAACACAATTCTGGGAAAAACTAGATAAGGATTAAAAACATAGCGCTTCGTCTGTATCGGACGAAGCGCTATGCGGAAATTTCAAAAATAAATTATAGAGAAGCTAAGACCATCTTTTCTTCATCTGCCCCTATTTTACTGATGGTATAGCGTTTAATATCGACATGCTTCATTTCGTCCAGCGCCTGTACCACATCCACCGCCCGTGCTTCCTTACTTGGTTTGATCAATACGATCATGTCCTTGCCATCCGCCTTTGCAGGGATCTCCAATTTCATGCGATCCAATACTTTTCTTATCCCATTCTTACTGAGGTCAGTGAACTCCGGTTTCGAGATCGGATGGTTAAAATCGCCATGATACCACATCAATCCTTTGTCGGTTAACAGAAGCGATACCACACGCCTTTCATCCAATAATATCGGTTCATGCCCAGATTTATCAGGCATTGCGATATCTAGACGATGAGGTTTATTTAATGTTGTCGTCAGCATAAAAAAGGTGATCAATAAGAATGCAAGATCCACCATTGCTGTCAGATCGACTTTAGGAGCCAGTTTTTTACTTCTGATTTTCTTTTTTCCTGCTTCCGGTTGTTTTTGATTTAGCTCTGCCATGATGTTCTAGATTAAATGATAGAATTGGTTAATACTCATCTTTAAGATGCCAGCATCAATCATATTCCATATTATTTTTCAATAAAAAAGATGCATGATCAACATTCATCATCCAGTACTCCGAATATTTTAAGCTTATTTTTTCACGTAAATAACAGCATTTCAGCGGGTAATAACATGCTAAAATCAACTAATCCATTCGCTGATCACTCCTACCCAAACACCCGATTGATCACCCTATGAGGCTGTGATTGAAGTGCTTTATACAATCTACAGTCAAAATCTAGCCGAAAAGAAAAATATTTGGTGTACAACTGTGATTTTTTGACACCCACTGCGAATAATTAAGGAAATAAGTTTAATTAATATTTTTAACAATGGAATTTTCAATAACTGCTGCCACTTTAAATCGTATGCTACCGAAGTGGGTAGCACCTGTTTTCCATCATTGGAAACCGTACTTTCAGGCTACTAACATCCAGCTTTTCTGGTCGAGCAGAGCAAAGTTCGTTTTAGCAAACATTTCTGCGCAAAGCCTTATTATGGATAAAGCAAGAGATAAACACATCAGGTATAACCCAACAACTTTACGTAAAATTAAGAGTTGGCATGCGCACTTATCATGAACAAGCAGAAACAAAAAGAATTCTTTCAGCAAATAATTGAACAGCACAAAGGAATTTTGTTCAAAGTTGCCCGTGTGTATTGCCATGACGAGCATGACAGGGATGATCTGATGCAGGAAATGATGATACAGATCTGGCAATCTGTTCCGAGATATAAAGAGCAGTTTAAAATATCAACCTGGTTATACCGTATCTCACTCAATGTCGCGATTTCCTTTTATCGGAAAAACACAACGAGGGCAAACCGATTCACGGTTCTCAATGAGCAGACATCAGATTTATACAATGAAGAAAAAGTAGAAACAGAACAGCAGCTTGACTTATTAGTACAGTTTATCAGCGAATTGAGAGAATTGGACAAAGCCCTCATATTGATGTATCTGGAAGACAAAAGCCATCACGAGATGGCAGAGATTTTAGGGCTATCCGTCAGCAATATAGGAACAAAAATAGGACGCATCAAGGATAAATTAAAAACAAAGTTTTCACAATAAAACCATAAAGAAATGAACGAGTTAGAATTAAAAAAGCTTTGGCAAACCGCACAGGAAAAGTTGGATACTAACCTGGCTATCAGCACACAAAATACAGCAGCTATTACGCACATAAAAGTGGCGCATTTCCTATCATCAATGAAGCCTGTCAAGCTTTTTACGATCTTAGTGGGGGTCGTCTGGGTCGGTTTTTTAGGAACACTAGTCGTTTACTTATTCTTATACGCTTTCCCTAAAACAAATCTCTTTTTTCTATTTTCAGCTACGGTGCAAGTCATACTGTCGGCCATTGCATTGATCACCTATAGCTACCAGCTTATCACCATTTATCAGGTCGATATCAGCGGCCCCATCTTAGAGACACAAAAGAAAATAGCTCATTTAAAATCAACCACCTTATGGGTCACCCGTCTACTTTTCTTACAGTTACCGGTCTGGACCACCTTTTATTGGAATGATAGCATGCTGGACAATGGAAGCTGGCTGTTATGGTTTTTACAGGGCAGCATAACCCTTGCATGCACTTATCTGTCCATTTGGCTTTTCATCAATATCAATTTTGAAAATAGGGATAAGAAATGGTTTCGCTTTATTTTCAACGGCAATGATTGGACACCCCTACTAAAGTCAATAGAACTTTTAAAACAGATTGATGCCTATCAAAATGACAATAAACCACAGCAAAGCAACCTGAGTTAAATCCTTAATAAATCCCACCATTCGGCTATTCGACGATTGTTATGCAATAACATTTGTTCGCATTTTTCTTCATCTTTTTATTAAACCGAAAAGATGAAGAAAATAAACAAATTAACGACATTTAGCCACCAATTAACACCTCAAAACCGGCTATTATTTCGTATATTTATCATCTAAGAATAATGCATCTTGAGGCCTTCAAAATAGACATTTAAACAACCTACACCCCATATTTGCAGGCTGTTTTCACTGCGTTTTTTTTATCCTTGTAGAATATTCGCAGACGCAAAAAAATACTGTTGCGGGAACTTGAAAAATAAGGATATATTTTGATCCAAAGCAGTACATGAACACGGCTGCCAAAAAATTAAAAATAGGAACTCTTACTTGTCAATAGACCCTATTCGCAGGATACATTTCTTAAAGAATAAAACATCATAAGCTGTGCACATACGGCACTAATTAAAAAACAACATACAGATGGATATCATACTGATCAAAGTACTGGGTATAAATTTTATTGCAACATTAGTCAGATCGACATTTGGATTCGGCGAAGCCTTAATCGCAGTGCCGTTATTAAGTTTTATTCTCCCGCTCGATATTGCAGTTCCCATGTCCGTCATGTTATCCGTCGCTATTGCCTTATTGGTCGTCGTTCAGGATCACAAAAAAATAGATGTTAAAAGTACCAAATACCTCGTACTTGCCGCATTGATCGGCCTGCCAGCCGGTTTGGGTATGCTGCTGTATGGCAACGATAAATTGATTAAAATCGGATTGGGAATATTACTAATTGCATATTCAATCTATGCCTTAACTGCTAAAAACACACAGGCTAAAACAGCAGATCATAACAGCTTATGGCTCTGGACCTGTGGTATAGCTTCAGGTGTATTGGGTGGAGCCTTTGGCATCAACGGTCCTCCGCTCGTTGTATACGGAAAAATCAAAGGCTGGAATCCCAGCGAATTTAGAGCAACCTTACAAGGTTATTTTTTACCTGTCAGCTTCATCAGCGTAGTCGGTTATTATTTTAAAGATCTCATCACAGAAGAAGTTGTCCTCTATTTCTTAAAATCAATACCCGTTATGATTCCGGCTATCTATATCGGCAGATGGTTAAACCACCGGATCGAACATAAAAAATTCTTTATATACGTGTACATCGGATTGATCATAATCGGCCTTGTCTGTATTATCAATACATTTATATAAACATTGTACAGTTATCTTTGGAGCGCTACAGACTGTTATTCTCGCATAATGTTCACTTGCATAAGCTGCTTTTACGTAATACAGTATCCGATTCGAAAAAGAACTGCAAAAACTGAAACCCTATAGCAAGAAAGCAGGAATCAATCTTGTTGTGGCAAATTTAGTCGGATTTTCAAATAAGATTGACTCCAGATCTAAGGTAATTGGACTTTGAAAACACGATACGGTAATTCCGTTCTGTTCTTTCCATTGCTCCAATTTGGATCCTGTGGAAGTTGAGCACAAGAAAAATACAGAAAGCCATCTGTTCCGATGCCTAGTGAATCTGGCCAGAGTAACCTTGAATCCTGTACTAAAGTATGCAGCTGACCATCTGGACTTAAATACTTAATGGTATAGTCCAAGGAATTGGTTAAATAAATATTGCCCTTTTTATCGGCAATCAGTCCATGTGTTACACCCGCATCCCCCATATCTTCAACTTTCGACTCCAATTCTTTCTCGGTCAAAGATTCATCGGTCAAATATTGCGTTTCGATGCGATATAAATGTTTTTTATTAATCGGTTTAAAATAAAAATATTTAAAATCATGCGTTAAAGCAATACCATTCACATTTGACATAAACGGTTTACCGTTTTTATCCCGCATTTCCACTCCATCATACACAAGTATCAGATCAGGATCGGCTAAAGTAAAAGATGTCTTTTCTAAAACTTGACGTGTTTTCCCTGTTGCTAAATCCAGTACAACAATTGCCGCTTGACCAGGATCTGATAGATAGGCTTTATTCTTTTGGACATCAACACGCACATCGTTCAAACCCGATTTAGATTTATCCAGATCATCAAAGTTGTAGCGCTTCTCAACTTGATTTGTCCGGGTATTGATTTTTAATAATTTGAACTGCCCTTCTGCAGCTTCGCCTTTATCACCAAAAATAGAACCTGATGGTGCAGGTTTCGAATCCAATACCCAAAGAAAATCATTCGCATCAACATACAAATCCTGGACGCTCACAAAATGCCCGGCTTCTTCGCCCGGTTTATTCCATTCTTCATTCGGATAAGGAACACGTTCGCCGTTCACAATTTCTGTTAATCCGTACTGATAATCGGTATTTTGTTTCGGAAAAGCCACAAATAGCCGATTAGCAGTGTTTACACTTACGCCAATGGCCCGATATTTCCCAAAAGAAGCGGCTTCTATCAGCGCATCGCTGTGGTATTGCTGAGCTAAAGTATGATCCATAATTCCGAATAAAGTCAGTACAAAGACCATGTTATTGATCCATTTCATTATTTTAATCTATTTTAGTTTAAGTACGGTCCAATAAGCATTACAACCGTGCGTAATGCAAAAAAGCGATAGCAAAGCAACTTCCAACATTTAATTTCCACTGATAGCAAATAGCTATTCCATAAAATCAAGAACCTGTGCTAAGCACATCTTTTCCTGTTTTATACAATTGGTATCGCGCAAGCTGAAAGGCATGTGATCACTGCTTTGCTATAGCCATTCCGCTATCCTTTTAACTACTTTTCAATTTCTTCATAAATTCTAAAATTGCCGGACGTAAATCCTCAAACAAAGGATTTTCTTTATTTTTCAGCATAACTTCCGTAAACAATTTCAGTCCCAAAGCAAATTCAGTCGCTGTTTCCTTATTATCAAAAATCTGTTTCGAACTGATCACCTCAAAAATGTTGAACAGATCATCATGATTATCAAAATTTAAATGTAAAGATTTTGTTCCCGCATCCCCATTCTTCAGACTAACTTCTTTTAATTCTAATTGATAAGCATTATTTCTTTTTTCCATAGCTCTCTAAAAATTACTAACAAATTCATTAATGGTATCTATTTCTTCTTGACTTAAATGGATCGCAATTGCCTGCGCATTTTGAACCGCTTGATCTGCATTTCTTGCTCCTGCCAAAGCAACAGTAATTCCCGCCCTTTCGATGGTCCATCGCAGTACCAATTGGGCTAAGGTAGCATGATGCTCATCAGCAATCGGTTTTATTTTCGCCAGTAAGTCATTGGTCTTCGCAATAAATTCAGGCTGAAAATGCGGTAAATTTGCACGGTGGTCTCCTGATTGAAATTGATAATCCGTTGTTATCTTACCTGTCAGTAACCCTCTTTGTAATGGACTATAAGCTAAAATCGATTTATTGTTCACCACACAGTAAGAAACGGTTTCCTCTTCAATACCCCGATTCACCATACTGAACGGAACTTGATTAGATACCAATTTCAACGTTTTTTCAGCTTCCTCCATTTGTGAGGCACTATAATTACAGACACCGGCATAGCGCACCTTGCCCTGTTCAATCAACCGGCCAACGGCTTCAAACGTTTCACTTATTGCAGTTGTCGTATCGGGCCAGTGAATTTGATACAGATCAATATAATCTGTCCCTAGACGGCGTAAACTCTGTTCACATTCGTAAATAATACTGTCCTTCCCAGCAAATTTGTAGATATCGATCGCTTCACCCGCATTGTTTTTACTATGCATTGCTAAATTCCCCTCTGCCAGATCCCAACGCATGCCAAATTTGGTCAATAGCTGGACCTTATCCCGCGAAATTCCCTTAATCGCCTCACCGACGATTTCTTCACTCGTTCCCTGACCATAGATCGGTGCAGTATCGATAGCCGTTACACCGACATCATAAGAAGCTTTGATCGCTTCGATTGCATCGTTTCGATCCGTACTGCCCCACATCCAACCTCCAGCGGCCCATGCACCGAAAGTAATCGCTGAAATCTCTAAATCACTATCTCCTAATTTCCTGTATTCCATTGTTTTTTATATTTTATGTTCTAAAATTCTAATTCACTTGATCATATTTCTCACTTCAGTTTTCCGACCGGCTAAGGTCATACTCTTATAAAACAGTTAACTTGGGATGTTGTTTCCTGCTAACCTGAATATCGTCGTAACTTACCTCAAAAAACGATTTGCCTAGCTGCCCACATATTAGAGCGAAACCTACATCGTTTTAAAATCAGTCGGACGCATATTGGTCAGCTGGGAAAATGTATTACTGAATGCCGAAATATTCGAATAGCCCACTTCATAGGCAATTTCGGTAATCGTAAGATCCGTGTCCTTCATCAATTCCATCGCACGGATCACCCGGAGCATTTTCACATACTGCACAATAGAAATATGCAATTTGCTTTTGAACAACCGCGTTAAAGTCCTTACACTATAACCAAAAGTTCTGGCGATGTCCTCCAGCGCCAAAGATTCACTTATTTTCGAACGTAAATAGTTCGTGATAGCATTCAGACGGGTGTCATCGGTAACCGGAAGCTGAATTGCAAATTTCTTCAGATGCTCCTTCGGCAACAGATTTTTCACCGTATTCAAAAACTCAAATTCCCAGGACCCCTGAAAAAAATCACCCTGCCATTTTTCACTGAAGACGAGCATTTCGGACAAGAGCTTACTCACCGGATAAATCCCCAGTTCATCGTAAAAACCAGCATCACCCTGACTGGGGTAATAAAAATTGATAATCTGTAAATCCTTGGTATTGAACATCAGATTATGGGAAAAATGGCCCGGGATCCAGATATAATGATTAGAAGGAATATAATAGTCCCTTTCCTGCGTCTGCAGATAAGCAATCCCACCGTAAACCAGTAAAAGTTGCCCCTTATCATGCTGATGGGCGAGCAATTGCTGTTCCGTCTGTTGACGGATCACCAAAATCGAATCGGGATTCTGATCGATATTCTTAATGAGCTGCTCCAAAAGATCCATATGGCCCAATTTAACAAACTTTAGGCTAATTATATAAAACACCTGCTCTTTTCTTCCAATAATTTTGCACAAAGATTATTATACAGCATACAAAAATGAAACAGTACCCCTTTTTAATCATCGCAGTGATCGGCAATCTTTTCCTCACAAACGCTTCTTTCGCGCAAGCTCCTGATAGCACCTGGACATTGGAAAAGATATGGGATCTCGCCGCAAAGCAGAACCGGCAGCTGCATCTGGCGGATTTAAGTGTACAGGAAAGCAGGACCAATATCCAGGAAGCACGGGACAAACTGCTTCCCGATCTGGCAGTATCCGGAAATTACGCCCTTAACTCCAAATTTCTAATTTACGACAACGGTCTCTTTTCAAAACCGCAGGATGTTCCTGTTTCCAGTTATGGCTATGGCTTTGGTTACAACCTGGATTTCAACATTTACAATGGTGGAAGGGATAAACGAAATATCCACATCAAACAAGAAGAGCAACAGCGCAAACAAGTTGAATTTGAACTGCAACATGACAACATCAAGTTTGCCATCGCCATGGTCTATTACGAGCTGTACAAGTATCTACAATACCATGAATTTCTGCAGACAGAAATCAAAACCGAAAAACAGCAGCTCAGCAGCATCCAGAGCCTACATAAAAATGGTGTCGTCCTCAAAAGTGACGTCTTACGTACTTCGGTCAAGCTCTCGCAATTGGAACTCAGTTTGTCGGACGTGGAGAAAAAAGTAGTGCTGGCCAAACAGCGTCTCAATATACTCATCGGAAGAAACGAAACCGAACCATTGGAAATTTCTATTCAGGAAATCGTGAACTTAGAGGCAGGCAATAGGGCAGCTTATGCAAGCTATCAGGCAGAGGCCCTCAGTCAATCGCCGGAATTTAAAATCACCCAAAGTGATATCAAAATCAGCGAGCTTCAGATCAAACAGGCAAAATCCACCTTACAGCCTAAGATCTCCTTGTATTCACATTACAACTACACGTATCCGCAGGTATCCTTTTATCCCTACTCCAACGATCCCTGGGGCTATGGACAGACCGGTATCAAGATGCAGTTTGCGCTAGACAACCTCTACAAAAGCAAACATACCATCGCACACGCACGCAATCTCAGCGAACAGCAGAAAGAAAAAGCAAACATCAAAAAAGATGAAATTTCGGTCAGGGTTAAGGAAGCATACCTGCAACAGCAACAGGCGCTCGAAAGCGTCACAACAGCAACCGACAATATCATCCAGACGACCGAAACTGTGCGGGTCATCCGAAACAGCTACCTCAATCAGGAATCCCTGCTCACCGATCTGCTCGATGCAGAGAACATCCTGCTGGAATCAAAATTTAATTTAACACAAGCACAGGTCAATCTAAAATTAAGCCATATCAAGCTGCTGCTGATTACAGGAGCACTTTAATTGTAAACACCATGGACAAAAATAAAACAGATAAAATTGTAGTCGCAATCACCAAATGGTTAGGCATCTTATTATTGGTCGGTATCAGCAGCTGGTGCGTCGTCTATTTCTGGAAAGGATATCAATACGAGCAAACCAACGATGCGCAGATCGATGCCTACCTCTCACCCGTAAACGCAAAAGTCGGTGGATACATCAGCAAGATTTATTTCCAGGATAACCAACAGGTAAAAAAAGGCGATACCTTATTGCTCATCGAAGAAAGTGAGTACGGACTGAAACAGGAAGCCGCATTGGCCGAACTGATGAGTTCACGTGCAAAACTCCCGATCCTCAGTGCAAATGAAGATACCCAGCTCAAGACCATCGAAGTGATCAAAGCACATCTTTCCGGATCAAAGGCAAAACTAACACAGCAACAAAAAGAATTTAACCGCTATCAGAACCTGCTAGCCGAACAATCCACCACACAGCAGAAATTTGATCATGTGGAGGCAAACTTGGCCATCAATCAAGCAGATTATGATGAATCGCAGGCTAATCTGCAGGTTGCACAGTCCAAACTGCAAGATTTCAAAGCCCAGCGATCGGCGATTGAGGCCGAAATCCGGATCAAAGAAGCGCTGCTCAAAAGACAGGAATTGGATGTCCGCTACACCGTGATCACCGCACCTTTTGATGGGCAACTGGGTAAAAAAAATATTCAGGAAGGACAATTGGTACAACCGGGACAGACCTTAGCATTTCTCACCAATGATACCGAAGAGAAATGGGTCGTGGCCAATTTTATGGAAACCCAGATCGGCAGCCTACATATCGGAAATACGGTCAACATTGAAGTTGATGCCTTTCCTGGAGAGCAATTCACCGGAACCATCCAGTCCATTTCCCCCACTACCGGATCGCGCTACTCCCTGTTACCTCCCGATAATGCCACCGGTAATTTCGTGAAGATCATCCAGCGCATGCCTGTCCGCATTAAACTAAACCCAAGCCAAGAGCTAGCCAAACTCGCTGCCGGCATGAACGCACATGTATATGTGGTAAAAAACTAAAGATGCAAGCACATAAAATTCCTTTATTTAAACACTGGGTATCCGAGTGGCTGGCCAGATCGGTTATCTTCGCAATCCTGATGACCTGTTTATTCAGTTTTGCCCTCTACAGCAGTCCTGTAACCGTGATGGGGTATTACGGCGTAGCACCCACAGATGTACAATATGCCATGGTACTCATCTATGGATCCACAGTGACATTCTTGGCGCTCGATTCCCGTATTGTGAAATACTTTACCTCACGCAAATACCTCTTGATCGGATTAGCGACCAATGGTATCTGCACACTGATCTGCTTCCATAGTAAAAGCTGGCCCCTCTTTCTCGTCTGTCAATTTGCACAGGGCATCACCTGCGCACTGCTATCGGGTATTGTACTCCATCTGGTGTTCCCCAGGCTACATAGCACCCGGGCCAGAGTCATCGGGTACACCATCCTCTATGCCGGCATTCAGATTTCTATTCCACTTTATTCCATCTACTGCAGCATGGTGCTTCATTATCTGGATTTTAACTGGCTGTTTTACGGAGCCAATATCTTACTGCTGCTGCTCACCGCTACCGTATTGATCACGATGGATGCCAAAGCAAGATTGCATAAAAAGATACCGCTCTATCAGGTGGACTGGATCGGCTACCTCTTCTATACCAGTTTTGTACTGCTCTTGGGCTATATCCTGATTTACGGGAGGCAGCTGGGCTGGTTCAGCAGTACCGTGATCTGCCAGCTGGTTCTGGCCGCAGTGTGCATCCTCATACTTTTTATCATCAGAGAAATGCGGTTAAAACGTCCATTGATTAATCTGCGGATTTTCAAAGCGAAAAACTTTGTTATCGGTCTTTTACTGCTTTTTGTATTTTACCTCTTCAAAGGAAGTACAGGACTGACCTACAGCCATCTGGAAACGATCTTAAGAACCGATCCTTTACATACCATCCCCATCTGGTTGGCTGTCATATCCGGAACAGTACTCAGTATGTATATAACAGCGCGCTTTATACTATTGGGAACCCATCTGATTCGGATGATCATCGTCGGATTTATCATTATGGGCCTGTATTATAGCTATATGCTGCTCTTTATTTCCGTGACCGGATCGACAGCAGACTTTATATTGCCTATGTTTATCTATGGCATTGCGACGGGAGTTTTATTTGTGCCTATCGTAACCTTCACAGCATCCGCTGCTCCTGCTAAAATCGCTGTAAATGCATCACTCATCGGTATTCTGGCTCGATTTATCGGATTTTGCAGCAGTATGGCAGTTAACAACGAACTGCAGTTATTTACCCGGGCCGCGGTTCAGGATCAGGTACGCCATTCGGTCAACCAAATCAATCCGCAGTTGCCCCTCGCCTTGCAACAGATCGAACAGACCTATCAAAATGCAGGTAATGATGGTGTAAAATCTCAGGTGGCCGCAAATGCCTTTTTCAATACCATGCTCAAAGAACAGATCCTCGCCCGCGCAAGCCGCGATTATTATGACCTGATGCTTACCGGAGTCGTACTGGTCATTATTATGCTGATCTGTTTACCCAAAATGCAGCAGGTGGTACTGAGATTGACAAAATTCAATGTTCCTTATTAGATCTGAACAGATGTGTAAAAATAAATCGAAACCAATACAGCGCCTCTTTGTTTACCTAATGTCAGAAGGCAAAGCACATGTACGATATTGATCTAGGTCAATAATTATAACGGTGTTAACCTTTATTTTTGTAGCATCATATTAGAGAAGAAAATAAAAAATTTATAAACAAATTTAAACATTAAAGTTATGGCAAATTGGAGTTTAGACAAAGCACACAGTGAAATAGAGTTTAAAGTAAAACACATGATGATTACTAACGTAAAAGGTCAATTTCAAGATTTCGACGTTACGGTAGATAGTGATTCAAACCATTTAGAAAATGCCAAAATAGACCTGACCATTCAGACAGCGTCTATCAACACGAAAAACGAACAACGTGACGAGCATTTGAAAAGTGCAGACTTTTTTGATGTTGCGGCCAACCCGACCATTACATTTCATGCTACGAGCAGTAAAAAAGACGGTGATGATATTAAATTAACAGGCGATCTAACGATCAAAGGCATTACCAAATCCGTTACATTCGACGTGGAGTTCGGTGGTGTAGCAAAAGATCCTTGGGGTAATGAAAAAATCGGTTATACCGCTACCGGGAAAATCAACCGTCAGGATTTCGGATTAACTTGGAACGCTGCTTTAGAAACAGGTGGATTGATGGTGAGCGACGAAGTAAAATTCCAAGCAGATTTTCAGTTCATTGTGACGAAATAAGCAACATATACCCTTATAAAAAAAGTCATGCTCCCATCAGAAGCATGACTTTTTTTGTATATGCACGAGATCGATAGTTCCCGCACTAAGCAGGCACTTTCCGTACTTTCTCCCGATCCCATACCCGGTGACCTTTCATCGCTTTGATAAAGTCTGCCGTCAGGTTATTTTTTGATTCGAGTACCACGCCGGCATCTTTTTCCTGCTTGGCGATATACGATCCTGCAATTAATTTTTCAGCACCTTTAGCAAAGGCCAAAGCCTTACAATGTCTAAATCCTTCGTTGATAAAATGGATATAATCCGGCTCATCCTCCAATGTTTCAACCGAATCGCCATCTGGTGTATAGAATGCATCATAACAGACCGAAGCTTCCGTCAGATAAGTATGCTGGATTTCCGCTTCTCCACCTTCCTTAAACTTCAAGTTACCCGTATGTGTCGAGATCAGAACGGCCTCAGCACCCTCCGCTTCCAATGCTTTTTTCATCACATCGACCGATGCTTTGCTCACACCATCTGCCACTAGAAAAGCCACTTTCCGAGTTTCAATCATTCCTTCGCCCGGAGCGGTAGCCATACTCAATGCGGCAGATTTCTCAACCTCTGGCTTAGGCGCTTTCACCGGATATTCCGGATGGTTCTGCCGCGCAAACTGTAACGTCAGTTCATCCAGTTGCTCCGGAGGTGTCAATCCCAGATTGGCACCCACTCTTTTCGCCAGTTCCTGATCGATCTGATTTAAGATCGCCAGCTCCCGTGTACGGATAGCTACCGAATTGACTTTCGATAGCTCAAAGCTATAACCACTGATAATATGTTCCTTTTCAGGTGCTGTCTGCGAATTGAAAAACAAGCGGGCTTGTGTAAAGTGATCAGCAAATGACGAAGACCTGCGTCTTACTTTATAGCCATCCACTTTTTCTTCATGACTCTTAAAACCGGTCTCGCCTTTTAACATCGCTTGATACGGACAGCCTCCGCCCAAACTGTTTGGGAAATAACTGACGTTGCCTTTCAAGATATCCTGTCTGCCAAAACCGTCTTTCTGATTATTATGTTTACCGTTGACCGGTCTATTGATCGGAAGTTCATGGAAATTGGGACCTCCCAATCGGTAATTCTGTGTATCTGCATAAGAGAATATACGTCCCTGCAATAAAGGATCATTGGTCAGGTCAATACCCGGAACCAGACGTCCTGGATCAAAGGCTACCTGCTCGGTTTCTGCAAAGAAATTTTCCGGATTACGGTTCAGTGTCATCGTTCCGATAATCGTTACCGGAATTAATTCTTCCGGAATGATCTTCGTTGCATCCAATAAATCGAACGAATATTTCTGTTCATCCTCTTCCGGTACAAGCTGTACACCCAGGTCCCACTGTGGAAAATTACCCTTTTCGATATTCTCCCACAGATCCCGGCGTAAGAAATCCGAATCAAATCCAGATAATTTTTGCGCCTCGTTCCATGCCACCGAATGCACTCCCAATTTCGGTTTCCAATGAAACTTCACAAAAGTGCCTTTACCTGCTGCATTGACAAATTTGAACGTGTGGACACCAAAACCTTCCATCATTCTAAAAGAACGTGGAATAGCACGGTCGGACATCGCCCACATCAGCATATGTGCAGATTCAGGCATCAAAGAAATAAAATCCCAGAACGTATCATGAGCCGATGCGGCCTGAGGCATCTCATTATTCGGTTCTGGCTTAACAGCGTGGATCAAATCCGGAAAGTTCATCGAATCCTGGATAAAAAATACCGGAATATTGTTACCCACTAAATCATAATTACCCTCCTCCGTATAAAACTTTACCGAGAATCCCCTTACATCGCGCGCCAGATCAGTCGATCCTTTGAAGCCCGCAACGGTTGAAAAACGGATAAATAACGGCGTTACCGTACCTTTCTTTAAAAAAGCGGCACTGGTATATTGAGAAACATCTGCTGTCGCTTCAAAAACACCGTGAGCACCAGAACCTCTTGCATGTACCACACGTTCCGGAATCCGCTCGCGGTCAAAATGAGCCAGCTTATCTTGAAAAATAAAATCTTCTATAAGTGCAGGGCCACGTTCTCCTGCTTTGAGCATATTGTTGTTATCATTGATCGGAACTCCATCATTCGTCGTCAATACCCGATTGGCATTGTCAATCGTATGCTCCTGAATCTGTTGCACTTTTTTGTTTTCTTGTTGCTTAGCCATGTTTAAATAAAGTTATGGATGAAGATTAGAACATGTCGGTACCCTTCACATGACCGACACTATTACTAGTAACAACATAACCTCCGATTTGTTTCCAAAGATCCCCAGCGCAACAAGCCCCGACCGAAGACTTAAGACTGAGCAACAGTCTTGATAGCGTCAATTTAAAGGTAATATAGTTTTAATAAAAGGTAATAAACTTGCATTTTTATTCATTTTAACCTCCTATTTTTAACCTAATCATTTGTTTCGTCAAATAATCAAGCGGGAGATTTTTAGCGAAACACCTGATAGCCAGAGCAAGATCACGTATAGCAATTGCCTAAATCCGTACATATACGGTTCGTCCCGAATAAGATGCAAGTACCCGTTTTTTCAATACGATCATTTAGAATAACCCATATATCCTTTAACCAAAAACAACTGTTATGAAAATTTACCATCTCTTACTTGCAGTGGCCCTCTTATTCGGTTCCTGTAAAAGAACAGAAATTCTCACCCGTATTGATGCCAATACGAACACCCTCGACACCGTCTACACGTCAGACCACCCCTACAACCTCAACGTCGTCTTGTTTGTCCCCTCGGACATGGTTCCCAATCCCGATTACGAAAGACGTATCAGCGAAACACTGATCTACCAACAAAACTTTGTCAAAACCTGGATGCAGCATTGGGGACATGGCGACAAAACCTTCGGATTGTTAAAAAATGCTTCCAACAGGGTCAAAATCCATGTTGTACAGGGCAATCTCCCGACTTCCTCCTATCCATATGAGGGTGGAGAATCAGCCATGTGGCAGGAAATCACTACGTATTTTCAGACCCATCAAAAATCCAGTGACCATTACCTGATCCTGACCACGGTCAATAAGTTCGGTGAGCAAAATGCGCCATACTATGGCATCGGAACAAAATGCTACGGCATCGATTTCCCCGATATGGAGATCGCCAATATGAGCCGTACCGATACAGCTGGACTGGCTTCTTCCTGGATCGGAGGCAATACGCATGAGATGATGCACGGTCTCAATCTGCCGCATAATGGCGGTCTGGTATCGCAGAACAATCTCTACGGTACACCGATCATCACCGGAAACGGTGGTACTTTTGTCGTAGCACCGACTTATTTAGATGCCTGGGATTGTGCCGTACTGAGCCGTGGACAGGTGTTCAGTACCACAACTCGTTCGGACTGGTATGCCGCTGCCAATGCGAAAATCACCAAATTGAATGCCCGCTATGACGATGCTACACAAAAAGTAATTGTATCCGGACGGTTCAGCAGCAACAAAAAGGTGGACTTCATCGGCTTTACCAACGATGCCAAGCGCAGTGCCGGAGATGGTAACTACGACTCTGAAAACTGGGCAACCACCCCGATCGGTCTGGATAGTTTTTATACCGAAATCGCTATTACCGAATTCAAAGACCGAAGCAACCTACAGAATGATTTTACGATCAGCTTGATCCATGAAAATGGCTACAGACATTGGAACAGCTACAGTTATCAGATGCAGAACGGTAAACCCGATATTCAATTTGGCGACAGACCCGAATACAATAAAGCAAACTGGAGTATCGTTGCCGTAAGTTCTGAAGAGACTCAGGCAGAAAGCGGTCAGGCTGTGCATCTCATCGACGGAGATAAAACAACGCAGTGGGTGAGCCGCTGGACGGGAGCCAATTCTACCCATCCGCATTTCTTTACCATCGATATGGGAGCCTCAAAACCGGTGAACCGCTTTACCTTTGTACAGCGCTCTGGAGGAAGCAAACCCAAGAATATTCAAATTCAGGTCAGTACCAATAACAGCACCTGGCAAAATGCCGGCAGTTTTGTGCTCCCGGATGCGGCAGGACCTGCCTACGTGACTTTACCCAATAGCCTAACCTTCCGTTACTTTAAAGTGACGATTTCAAGTGCCACCGATGGCACCCAATGGGCGGCGCTCAACGAAGTGGGCACTTATCAAGATTAACCTTAGTTTCACAAAAAAAAGCACCTGAACGGATCCGTTCAGGTGCTTTTTAAATATATAGCTAGCAACAGACTGCGTCACAAGCCACAGATCATTCCCTTTTCTTTTACCTAAAAGAAGAAAACCAGGCTTAAATGCCTTTAGATTTCATTCAAAAAATCACTTAAAGACCGATCTTTTCCTACTGGTAGTTTTTTACGTAAACGGTACCGGTGTATTTCAACTCCTCTGACCGTAATATTCTGCAACTGCGCGATCTGCTTGGTGGTGAAATTCAATTTCAGATAAGCACAGACTTTAAGATCATTCCGTGATAACCCCTCGTGATTGGATTTCAGCTTATTCAAAAAGCCATCATTTAGTTCATCAAAATGCAGCGCAAACTGATCCCAGTTGGCACTATTTTTCTCCACATCTTTCAGTAAATTGTTGATCCGCTTTAATTCCGAAGCCTCTTCCTCACTCCCTTCTATTTTTGCCAGTTCATCACGGACTTTAACAAGCGTTCCCGAATTTTCCAAAAGCTGCATACTCGCACTGGCCAGCTCTTTCGTCTTCACCAGTACTTCCTGTTCCAGCTTTTCATTATTGAGCTTGACAATTTCCTTTTCGCTCTTTTCGATTTCCAGCTGATGGATGTAGCGGAGCTGTGCCATTTTCTTCTCATATTGGAGCTGTTGCTTTTTCCAGACCTGCTTTTGCACCTTAAAAAACAGATAGATGCCCATTGCTCCCAATAGAATATAGACAAGCTTTGCCCAGATACTCAGATACCAGGGTGGTAAAATCGTAAAATCATAGCTAACGGTCTCGGAGATCTGATTTAAATTGTTTCTCACCCGAACCTGAAAACGATACTTTCCACTTGGCAGATTGGTATATGATTTTTCAGCGATATTCGCCCATGTGGACCAATCCTCATCATAACCGACCAGTTGATAGCTGAACTCCATATGCTCATGGATACCAAAACTTGGTGAAGAGAAAGCAAACTGAAATGAATTGAATTTGGAGGCCAGCTCCAACTGGTCCGCACGGAGCTGTTCGTAAGTACCGGTTGCATTTTTGGTGAAATACCCGGCAAATAGAATACTGTCCTGCGCTGATTTTGCCGTTACCTGCGACAATAGGACAAGTGGTTTCCGCGCTTCCTGAATATACTTTTCATAGTTGATATGGATGATCCCTTTTTCAGCACCGATATAGATGTTATTTTTATCATAGGTATTGATATGATCAAATCCCGAAGTATTCATGCCTTCAATTTCTGGAAATTTGATAAGCTGATAGCTCTTATTTTTTGCGTCAAATTGTGCGACCCCGACGTATTTATCTGTACAGTACCAGATATTGCCCTCTTTATCTTCCTTTAAATAGCGGATCGTCAGACCATCAAATTCCTTATAATCAGCAGACTTGACAAACGCATTTTTGATATAATCGTAGGTGTACAGTCCCTTTTCTGTGGCAAAAACGATCTGATCCTTAATCTTGAACACAAAATTCTGATAGTCTGACGGTAAACCATTCTTCTTCGTTAAGAGAACAGCATCGTAAGCATGGCGGTCTGCCTCCAGTCGCATGCGGTAAATGCCGCGATAAGGATGTGAGGCCCAAATTGTATTTTTATCATCTAATTCTAAAAAGCGATAAGAATCCACAAACCCGCGCAACTGACCGCCGGACTGAAAAATACCGTTTTGATAATTCAACAGCTCTAAACCCTGATAAGTACCCACCAGAGCCTGTTCTACCGGATAAACGGAACTTAACGGCAATACATTCCAGGTACCTGTGCGATTGGACAGCGGCAGTAAAGCTTGATCCTGAATCTGAAACAATCCTTTATTGTGCCCCAGTAATAAGCGTCCGTTCAGTTCCTCCAGCAACCAGGCCTCGCCACCATCACTTTTCGGAAAAAGTGAAAAAGAACTCAATGAACGGCTCTGATCTTTCAGTCCTTTGCTGATAGGTGCCACATAAACCCCGTTGGATGAAGATAAATAAAGCTTATGATCAAAGATCAGCGACGATAGCCCAGTCACCTCATTTTCAAGATTGGGACGCAGATACCGTACCGCAGATCCGTACGAAATCACCGAAATCCCATTGTCACTGGCCACCCAGATATTTTTTTGCTGGTCTACAAATACCGCTGAAATATTCTTGTTCACCAAAC
This sequence comes from Sphingobacterium sp. MYb388, assembly GCF_037479535.1. NCBI lineage: Bacteria > Pseudomonadati > Bacteroidota > Sphingobacteriia > Sphingobacteriales > Sphingobacteriaceae > Sphingobacterium > Sphingobacterium sp. MYb388. The sequence goes on from NZ_JBBGYV010000004.1 coordinate 497,681, forward strand.
CTTCCCGAATACCGATGCGTTGAATCGTTTTCCCATCGCGATCACGGATATGACAACCCTCTTTTGCATTGCCGACAACAAAGGTGGAGTCATCGATACGCGCGGCAGATGGTGTATAACTATCATCCCACCGCTCCTTATTCAACTGCAATAACACCCTGTCTTTCAACAAGTAGTTCTGGTTATTTAAAGTGGATAAGACGATCCGGTCTTTACCCAAAGGAAGCATCGATGCGATTTTCATTTCGCGATAAGGCAACGTTGCCAGCACGGGTGACCAGTGGTTATTGCGGTAGACCAATAAGCCATTTTTTTTATCTTGCGCAAAAAGCGATTCACCCACCTTACCCATAAAATACCATTCCGCGGCGGCGGGATGTACCGTTATTTTTTGCCCTTTGAGTTCAAAAATCACATTGGTCGCCCTAAAAAAAACAGATTGCCCAAAAGACAGCGTATTCCAGATGTCAGCAAAATTGCGGTACTCCTCCGGAATCAGTGCTTTCAGTGATGTATACGTCAGACCACCCTGCTCAGCAGGTTCGAAGTAACCAAAATCCCCCTGACCGCCTACATAGATCCGATCATGGCTGTCAATCCATAGCGAACGGATAATGGTATGGTTGGGTAATGCATAAGATTTCCAGTACCGGCCATCAAAAGTAATCAGCCCTTCACTGTTACCAAAATATAGGATGCCCCTGCTATCCTGCTTAATATCCCAGGTCCGGCTTCCGCCACCATATACGGTTTTATTGTAGTTATTGACTAAGGGTAATCCCAATAAATTCTGTCCGCACAAAGAAATCGGTGCTATAAAAAAAACGAAAAAATAAAGGAATGCGAGATACTTCATATACTGTTTATAAGGGTTGACGTACAATTGACGTACCCCAAATATAGCGATTTTAACCGCATTAAAGCAACATGAAGTAGTAATGAAGTAGTGTTTAAATTTAACTTATGCCCATCTAAATCTAATTTTGGGCTAATTATAAACATTCCTAAATTTTTTAATTCATCAAGCATGAAAAATAATGTTAGCATCATGGCAAGTGTTGCTCTTCTGTCTTGTCTTACCCATACGGTAAGTGCACAGAACAGAACGATCACAGGTAAAGTCACAAATGAACTGGGGATTCCGCTAGTGGCAAGTATTACCTTATCCGGAGGTTCCAAAATTGGAACAAGTAGCAACGAGCAGGGAGATTTTTCCCTATCTCTTCCTCAAAACACCAGTTATTTGACGGTCTCTTCTTTGGGCTATGAAACCAAAACAGTCGCCATCACCGGCAATGCCGTCAACATCCAATTAAAGGCTAAAGCCGATTTTAATCTGGATGAAGTCGTGGTAGTCGGTTACGGTACACAGCGCAAAGGGGATTTAACAGCACCTATTGCGACAGTTAATATGCAGGATATGGCCAAACGTACGGTTTCAAATTCGATGGATGCCCTTCAGGGTGCCGTTGCAGGTGTACAGGTTGTCAGCTCGGGAGCTCCGGGATCAACACCCTCCGTGCGCGTCCGCGGTGTAGGTTCATTCAACAATGAAAGCCCGCTGTATGTTGTCGATGGGATGTTTATGGATAACATTGATTTCCTAAACCCCAATGACATTGCCGATATCTCCATCTTAAAAGATGCATCCGGTGCTGCCATCTATGGTGTCCGTGCCGCAAATGGGGTTATCCTCGTGACAACCAAAAAAGGAAGTCTTAATATGAAATCGCGCGTCACGTACAATGGATTTGCAGGCTTTCAGACCCCGACCAATGTCTTAAAAATGGCCAATGCACAACAGTATGCCAACTATGCCAATGCGACCGGAAATGGTGCCTTTGTCAAAAAATCAGTTGAAAAATATGGTGGTACTGAGACTAATCCGGCCATGGATACCGATTGGTTCGATGAACTATTGCGTTCAAAAGCACTCATTATGAACCATAATGTGGATATCATGGGCGGCAGTGAAAAAATTACCTATGCCTTTGGTCTCAACTACGTCAAACAAGAAGGCATCATGGATGCTAAAAACAACAACCAGAAGTTTAATATGCGCATGCAGGCCGATGCTAAGGTTACAGATTGGCTGAAAGTTGGGTTTATGGCACATTTAAATAATTTTAAATCCTATCATCCCGATAATGCCGCTTTCCGTCAGGCCTACTTTGCATCGCCTTTATACCCTGTTTACGATCCGTCCATCGAACTTTCGAAACCTGAAAAATTCGGTTCCAGTACCGCCATCGGTATGCAGTCAGGATTTTGGTACAACAATCCGATCGCTACAGCCTTCTACAGAAACAATCAGACTAAAGGATTTCAGATCCTGCCTAGTTTCTATGTAGAGGCAGAACTATGGAAAGATAAAATTACATTCAAATCACAGCTTAGCCAGCGCTATCAATCAACGCATAACATCGGCTATAACCCAATCTATTACATCGATAACGACCAGCGAAATGACCGCTCTTTCCTACGTTCGGCACAGGCCCGTAACAACAACTACATCTTAGATAATTTACTGACGTATAAAGATGAAGCTGGCAAACACCACTGGTCGGTCCTCCTGGGACAGTCAACACGTGAAGACCGCTGGCGTGAAACCTGGGTACAGGCCAATGATGTACCTGAATCGGAAGAATTCTGGTATGTAGGTGTTGGTGCTCAGGGAATCGGATCGGCCACGGGATATGGTGAAAGGGGTTCTCGAAACGCAGGAATATCTTATTTTACCAGAGGAACGTACGATTATGACAACAAATACTTATTGACCGCTACCTTCCGTGCGGACGGAAGTTCCAAATACCAGACCAAGTGGGGCTATTTCCCATCTGTGGGTTTAGGATGGGTGCTGACCAGAGAGAAGTTTATGGAAAACCAAAAGCTTTTCAATCAACTGAAACTCCGTGGAAGCTGGGGTAAACTGGGCAATGACGGTATCCAGCCCAATGCAGGCTATGCAACCGTGTATTCCGGAAACAATTTCTCAGGCATCTTTGGTAGTGAGGGCAGTACTAACGGAACCCGTATTCCGGGATACCGTGTTGGCAGGTTCTTTTCACAGGTCCGTTGGGAAGTGGTGGAAGAATGGGATGGCGGTATCGATTTTGCCTTGTTGAACAACCGTCTGAGCGGTACATTAGACTATTACCACAGAACAACCCATGATCTTGCCTTCAGCAGACCTATTCCGTTTTCGTGGGACCGTGTATATGGAAACTGGGGCAGTGTCGCCAACAGCGGATGGGAGCTTTCCCTTCAATGGAAAGATAAAGTCGGTGCATTGGGCTATTCTATTGGCGGAAATGTAACCACATTGAAAAATACCGTTAAAAATCTGGGCGGACTTGAGAATATCATGAACGGCTTTCCGGAATGGTCGGCAGAATTTCCGGCCAGAATCCAGATCAACGAACCGATCAACTTTTACTATGGTTATGAAGTCGCTGGCGTGTACCAAAATCAGGCGCAGATCGATGCCGATCCGATCGCAAAGGCATACAATCAGCAAAATCCAAACGCTCCTATTTTACCGGGGTATCTTCAGTATAAGGATCAGAATAATAATGGCGAACTGGATGAAAACGACCGTATCAATCTCGGAAACTACCTGCCAAAGATCACCTATGGTTTCAATTTGGCATTCGATTACAAAAAGTTTGACCTAAGCGTCGCCTTTCAAGGGGTGAGTGGCAATAAAATCCATAACCTCAACCGGGCTATGCGCAGAAAATACAATCAGATGAATGTGGATGCGGCCTTTGTTGATAAACTATGGACAGGTGAAGGAACAAGCAACACCCATCCATCGGCAGCAGGTTCGGTGGCTTCCTGGAACCTACAGGCTAGTTCGTTCTTTGTCGAAAGTGGCGCTTACCTCCGCGTACAAAATATTCAGTTAGGTTATAGTTTTGACTTCCCGAAAATGCCAACCCGCATATTCGTTACGGCAGATCGACCTTTTATGTTTACCAAATACAATGGTTTTACACCGGAAATCGGGGAAATGGGATTTGATGCCAATGTGTATCCAATTGCATCGACGTACAGCCTAGGAGTCAAAGTTTCCTTTTAATATTTTTAACCTTACTTTTTAATCTTATGAATACCTTTAAATATATCCTCATAGCAAGCTGTATATCAGTACCGTTATCCATGATGAGCTGTAAAAAGTTTTTGGACAAGCCTCTTGAAAACCAGCAGCGTTCGGAAGAAATTGATTACAGCAACCCTGCGCTGATGTACAGCCCCGTTTCTGGTGTCTACCGGTCAGCAGCCGATGACAACCTGGTCCATTGGATCGATCTATCCATCCGCTGCATGCGCGATGATGATTACCTGCAGGCTGCTCCCAGCCCCAATGATAATCCGGAACTCATGGCTATCAAAAACTTCCAGAATGATGTAACCGTGCAATCATACTGGGGACTGAACCAATCGTGGATCAGTTATTACAGCCTGGTCATCGCGGCCAACAATGCCCTGATCGAACTGGATAATTTCGCGGCAAAAATACCGGCCGGCAACAGCAAAGACCTCAACCTCAATAAGCAATACAAAGCTGAGGTGCGTTTTCTGCGCGCATACGCACATCTGATGGCCTCCCGCCTGTTCGGAAATGTCCCTATTTTGATCGACAGTGAAAATATTGGACGCCTGGCGACCATTGAAAAGAGTACTGCGGCCCAAGTAAGACAATTTATCATTGCCGAAATGAATGAATGCATCGAAGCACTGGAAGATGCACGTCCGAATCAGTCCATCCATATCGGTGCCGTGACCAAGTATACGGCACTGCTCCTCAAAGCCAAAGCAGCAGCAGATCTTGCCGGTAATGATAATAGCAGTCCGCATTGGGAAGAAGTCTTGGATGCGACCAATAAGATCATTGCGAGCAATAAATTCTCCTTATATCCAAACCTGTATGAGCTCTTTAAGCTTCCCGGAAAACTGGCCAATGAATCCTTATTTGAACTGCAATATTCTGATTTTGGCGTAGGTACAGGCGATATTGTACGTCCCGGAGTAGACTGGGGAACATTCTTTAAGTGGCAGGGACCGTCCGGTGATCAAAAAGGAAGTCCTATTTCAGGAGCCGGCTGGGTACCCCCATCTCAAAATATTGTCGATTTCCTAACGAACCGTGGCGATGTTGAACGCTTGAAAAACACAATTCAGTACTGTGGCATCGACGGTAATCCTGCTACTTCGGTTACCACCCCGAGCGGTGATGTGGTCTATGGCAATCCATTTGGTATTAAATATTTCAACGGAAAAGCTTATCTTCCAAAAGCACAGATGACCGAAGGACGTATGGAATATGGCGCCAACAATAATGTTCGTATCTTACGTTATGCAGATGTATTGCTTCTAAATGCGGAAGCAAAAGTACGGAAAGGACAAAATGGCGACGAACCGTTCCGATTGGTACGCGAAAGAGCTAAACTGGGTGCTATTGCCAATGTGACGCTAAACCAGATTTTAGACGAGCGCAGAGCAGAATTTGCCTGTGAATGGTGGGGTGAGCGTTTCAATGACCTGGTACGTACCGGTAAAGCAAAAGAAGTATTTGGGGCTAAATTTATTCCTGGTGTGAGTGAATCATTGCCTATACCGCAAACGCAGATCGATGCTAACCCTAACTTCAGATAAATCATGATGCATATAAAAACAGGAATTTTATGTTCCCTGCTCCTTTTCAACGTACAGCTGGCGGTATCGCAAGATAACAAACCCGTCAAAACCGTCATCGCTAAAGAAAACGGTGGTTATACCATCAAGCGTGACGGGCAGCCGTATTTTATCAAAGGCGCTGGTGGAACCAATTATATGGATCGTCTAAAAGCGTATGGAGGTAACTCCATACGCACTTGGAGTCCACAAAATGCGGGAAAAATATTGGACGATGCCCATCGCTTGGGACTTACCGTGACCTTAGGACTGGACGTACGGGCCGAAAGACATGGATTTGACTACAGCAACCCCGAACAGGTAGCACAACAATTGGAGGGCATCCGTAAGACCGTACTGCAGTACCGCAATCATCCTGCGCTTTTAGCCTGGGGAATCGGCAATGAGCTGAACCTCCATTACAGCAACCCCAAGGTATGGGATGCGGTCAATGCGATTGCAGTAATGATTCATGAACTAGACCCTAATCACTTGGTGACAACCATGTTGGCAGGCATCAACCAAAAGGAATTTGATTATATTCAGGAGAAATGCCCGGCTATCGATCTGATCGCTGTTCAGGTATATGGAGGACTCGCGTCCGTACCGCAACAGATTAAAAGTGTCGGCTGGACTAAACCTTATATGGTGACCGAATGGGGTCCTACAGGGCACTGGGAGGTGACACAGACCCCTTGGTCTGCTTCCATAGAGGAGAACAGCAGTGAAAAAGCGGCGGTTTATAAAAGCCGTTATGAAGCCTCTATCGGCACAGACAAAAACTGCTTAGGGTCTTATGTTTTCTTATGGGGACAGAAACAAGAGCGCACCCCGACCTGGTACGGACTGTTCACCGAAGCTGGTGAAGAAAACGAAGTGGTCGATGTGATGCAATACCTCTGGTCAAAAAAATGGCCTGAAAACCGTTCTCCACATGTATCGTCCCTCCTGTTAGATGGAAAAAAAGCAGCTGACTTTGTTTATGTCGAACCGGGGAAAACTTATCCCGTTGCTGTGTCTGTAAACGATCCGGATGGCGACAAGTTAACGACACGCTGGGAGCTCCTGCACGAAAGTACCGACCTGAAAGAAGGTGGCGACCGTGAAGAAAGACCAAAGGCTATCCCAGGACGTGTGGCAGATGAAGCTCAGCAGCACACACAGCTTACAGCTCCTGCGGAAGAAGGCGCATACCGATTATTTGTCTATGTTTCCGATGGTCATAACAATGTGGCTACTGCCAATATCCCCTTCTATGTAACGGCTAAAAAGTTAGATACCAGTGCTTCATCAACCCAGAAAAATGCCTACCGCTTTTCGACTGAACCTGTCTGGGCTGACGAATTTAATTATGAGGGCTTACCCGACACCACCAAATGGTCGTATGATGTAGGTTCAAAATATAACGGCTGGGGCAATAATGAGGATCAGTATTATGTTGCATCTTCGCTAAAAAACTCGGTTGTCGGTAAAGGGGTCTTAAAAATCAAAGCTTTAAAAGAAAGCAAAGGCGGTAAACCTTACACTTCTGCCCGATTAGTGAGCAAAGATAAAGGTGATTTCCTGTACGGCCGCTTTGAAGCTCGTGCCAAATTACCGCGGGGACGAGGCAATTGGCCTGCGATCTGGATGCTACCAACAGCATCTAAATATGGCAATTGGCCTAACTCGGGTGAGATCGATATCTTGGAACACGTGGGTTACGATCAGGATGTGCTCCATATCTCAACCCATACCAAAGCCTACAACCATAATATCAACACCCAAAAAACAGCAACAACAAAAGTAGCAGGTGTTTCCGATGATTTTCACCTTTACCGTATGGATTGGACGCCCGAATATATCAAAGGATTTATCGATGATCAGGAGATTTTTTCCGTTGAAAATGAACATAAAACCTTTGCCGAATGGCCCTTTGATCAAAAATTTCACTGGATACTCAATTTAGCCATCGGCGGAAATTGGGGAGGTAAACATGGAGTTGACGACAAGATATTCCCGAATGTTTTTGAAGTCGATTACGTCCGTGTATATGAACTATTACCTTAGATCATATTTATTATACAGCTATAATAGAGCACATAACAGCTAACACAATAATTTAAAAGACCTTTTCAGCTATGGGCTGAAAAGGTCTTTTTGTTATACTACTTCGAGAGGTCGATTCTGTTTAAGCTCCCGTTAAATCCCGAAACTTGAGCAGGTAAATCTTCCAGTTTAACTTCATGCTTATCATCCGCTCTTATCGCGCTTACTTTTACCGAACCCTTATTTTTGATGTTTTTCGGGATTTCAATAAAGCCATAGGACTTATATGGAGCCTCATGATGCCCCAATAAAGAACGAGGCCCTCCACCCAGACAACCGCTATGATATAAAATCACCGATTCCTTTTTAGCAGGGTAATACACATGTTGATGACCCGATAAATACAGGTCTACCTGATATTCTTTCAAAAACTGCAAGGTCTCATCCGCATGCTCCAGAACTTCTCCTGGTTTATTTTTACTTTCAACGAGTGCATATAAAGGCAGGTGACCTAATACGATTTTAAATCTCGCCTCTTTAGCCACAGGGCTATCCAGCTGCTCCTTCATCCAGCTTTTCACTTCAGCTGGGATTTGAGATGATGAAGCATCCCAGGAGATCATGAACACATTATTTTTTATATAAGAAAAGTAATACGGAAAATGACTGCTTTCGATGAAAGTAAGATTGACATCAGCTTTATGACTCGCCCAAAATGATGCCGAAACTTCACGGTCCAGCACAAAATTAGGAGAGGCATCATGATTGCCCATGGTAAATCCAAATGGTACTCCAGAAGCCTTTATAGGTTGCAGTACAGCCTGATCAAATCCCTTCCACATAGCCAGAATAGCATCTTTCGTTAAAGTCTTCTTTTGTCCTGCAACCATATCGCCACCGCACAAAATAAGATCTGGCTTTAATGTTGAAACACTTCCCACTAGATCCAACACTTCCTGACTGTAAGTCGTAGATCCATAACTATCATTTAAATCCGATATAACTAAGATCTTCAGACTTTTATTTTGCTGTTCCTTGATGATATCCTTGTCAGAAATCTGAGAAAATACAGGATCAATAACGATGATCAGCGCAAAGAAACAAAGCAAAGCCAATAAATTAGATTTCATATGGTAAGGTTTGAAGTACAAGTTTCAAATGTAAAACTATAATTTTATAATCCAGTTAAAAACGGACATCATAGCCAGCAGCATTTTTGACTTCAGAAAATATTACTCCAGCACCTTTTTCTTATGATTAATACCCCAATCCTTCAGTGCATAAATAACTGGAGTCAGCGTATCGGCATATTCCTCCAACTGGTAGGAGATCTTTACCGGATATTCTTCGATAACAATTCTCCTGACCAGCTTATGCTGCTCCAGATCTTTCAGTTCTTTTGCCAAAACTTTGGGCGAGATCCCGGGAATACTCTCCTGGATATCCGTGAAACGATCATTACCGACACCAATGGATATAATAATAGGTATTTTCCATTTACCATTGATAACATCCAACGTGTCGCGCACCGGTCTTATGGTTTCTAGACAGTCACAGTGAACTTTTTTTTGTGCCATTGTTTTAGTTTTAAATATAATGAAATAAGGACCACGTTAATTTGAACCGACGCTATCATCCGCATTGATTTCGCTCATAACTTCAGCAAACAATTCGGTCGACTTGATTCGATCCTTGAAATCATAGATTGTCGATACGACGATCAGTTCATCCACTTGTGTTTGCTCAAGAAACGCCTTGGTCTGTTCTTTCACCCTTTCCTTAGTGCCCACAAATGAGTACTTCAGCATCTGATGTACACTTGGATGATGGAAAATATCCTGCAAATCCTCCGTCATTTCTGTTGGTGGATGCAGCGGTTGAGAATTCCCGGTCAAGATACCCAAAAACATTCGGACCACTGATGTAAACAATTTTTGTGCTTCTTCATCCGTTTCAGCAATAATCACATTAACACCTGCAATCGCATAAGGTTTCTCCATTACTTCAGAAGGCTGAAACTCTTCCCGGTAGATTTTTAATGCCGACATTAAATGATCGGTGGCAAAATGGCTCGCAAATGCATAAGGCAATCCTTTCCGAGCCGCGAGATGCGCACTATCGGTACTTGATCCCAAAATGTAAATCGGCACATCAGCTCCTTCTGCGATCGGTGCTCTGACTTTACCCGTACTGTTGGATTTTGAAAAATAATGTTCAATTTTCTCAATTTCCGCAGGAAAAGAGTGCGCAGCTTTCATAAAGTCAGATCGGATCTCCTGAGCCGTCAGCGTATCTGTACCCGGAGCTCTTCCCAGACCTAAATCAATCCGGTTTGGATAAAGATGCGCCAATGTTCCAAATTGCTCTGCAATAATCAAAGGCGAGTGATTGGGTAACATAATACCACCCGATCCTACTCTTATTTTACTGGTGTTTTCGGCTACATAAAGTATGAGCAGCGAAGTGGCACTACTGCCTACCGAAGCAGAATTATGATGTTCAGCAAACCAGTAACGTTTATAATGATTTGCTTCTGCTACTTTAGCCAGTTCCAGCGAATGCTGTAATGTCTCTCCAAATGTACTGCCTTCTGAAACGATGGCGAGTTCTAAAATGGAATGAGCGATATGTTTTTTCATGTTTTTGTATTTTTGATTTAATTAAATCCCTTGATGCTTTTGAAAATTTCTGAATGCTGGTTTTGGAAGTTCGAGATTTCCGCGTAGCGTTGTTTCTTCGTACTCCGTATGGAAAATTCCGCGTTCTTGTAAAATAGGAACGACCAGTTCGATAAAATCTCGGAGACCGTAGGGATGATCCTGTTTAATGATCAGCATATCCATTATTCCCTGTTCGTGCCATTCTTGAATTTCATCAGCTACACTTTCGGCAGACCCTAAAAACAGCGGTGGAGCAATTCGCTGATACCGATTTAGTACAGCCAGCTCCATATATTTCTGATGCGCTTCAGCATCCGTTCTTCCCACAATCGGGTTTTGCGAAGTGGCGATGATAAAGTTGTCCTGGTTTCTTTGTTTCTCATCCAACTTTCTTCTCAACGCCATAGCGGTATGTCTTGTCTCTTCCATGGAAAAGCCTCCTATAAAAGCACCATCTGTGTAAGTAGTCGCAATATCAACGAATGTTGGCGAGCTACCTGCGGTGTATAGAACAGGTCTTCCCTGAACAGAACGGCTTATATTCAAAGGACCTTCAACAGAAAAATATTTTCCCCTGTAGTTTGTTAAATGCATTTTGTGTGGATTCAAAAAGATTCCATTTTCTTTATCTCTTACAAATGCATCGTCCTCATAGGTGTCCCACAAGTTCCTTATAATTTCTAAAAACTCGATATGCATGGGATACTGATCTGCTTTCGACAAATGACCCCGACTGAAATTTACCATCCCTCCCGGATTGGAAGTAATGGCATTCAGTGACACTCTTCCGCGGCTTATTTTATCCAATGACAAGACCTGACGCGCAATATTATAGGGATCTGTATAAGAACTTGAAGCTGTTATAGAGAGTCCTATTCGTTCGGTTTTCATCGCTAAGGCAGACATAATAGAAACTCCCTCGAACATACTCAGATAATGTGGAATATTCCCGGGACCAACATGACTGACATCAATCAAAAATAAACTTTCAAATTTGGCATCTTCCGCAAGTTTAGCCTGCTGAACGTAAAAGTCGATATTTTCGCCTGCGTCTGATAGCATATCCGGATGTTGCCAAGAAGTATGATTCCATCCAGGTCCATCAATTATCGCAGCGAGCTTCAATTTCTTTTTATTACCCATAATATCTGGTGATTTATATAAAAGGCGCCATCTCAATTCGAGATTTTCTAAAGTATTGATCGCACCTATTTTACACCTTGCAAAATTACAGCAAAATTACTAACCAAAAGATAGTAGTTACCTAAAGGAAAGTGAAATTTATAAAGGGCAATTAGAGCACTTCTAGCCGTTTAAATCCAAAAGTCTGCTTTCCTTCAGGAAAGGCCTATACAAATGATAGTGAAATAGCGATAACTTTGTGCTGTGCGAAAGATCATTCCGAACAGCTTTTGAAGAGAAGGCAAATGATAGCATGAATACAAGATAATCCATATTAAAATAAGGAGCAGATGAAAATAGGAATAATAGGTACCGGTGCAATAGGCGGAACAATCGCTAAAAAAATGGCTGCGGCTGGTCACCAGGTGAAAATTAACAATACAAGCGACAAGGATAAATTGAATGCGCGCGCTCAGGAATTAGGTGTTACAGCTGCCGATCAAAAGGAAGTGGTGAAGGATGTTGATGTGATCATTTTAGCGATACCGACCATAGCAATCCCGAAATTACCTCAAGATCTTTTTGCAGACGTTCCTGAAGAGGTCATTGTGGTCGATACCTCCAATTATTATCCCTTCCGTGATGCTGATATTGAAGAGATCAAAAATGGAAAAATAGAGAGCATCTGGGTATCTGAGCAATTGGGAAGAACGGTAATCAAAGCATTCAACAATTTATTAGCGGAAACGCTTATCAGTGGCGGAAAAGATGCGGGAGCCGAAGACAGAATTGCCATGGCTATAGCGGGTAATGATGCCGAGGCAAAAAAAGTAATTGCGACATTAGTTGATCAAGCGGGATACGATGTCGTTGACGCTGGCCCACTTTCAGAATCCTGGAGACACCAACCCGGAACGCCAGCCTACTGCACAGAATTGAATGCGACAGCACTAAAACAAGCATTGGCGGACGGCGTGAAAGATGATGCACCCATTTTGAGGGATAAAGCTATTGCCGAACTTTCAGCTATGTCTAGCTATCCTTCTCATCCAGAGGTTGTAAAATTCAATCGAGCATTATTCGCTTGAGAAAATAGCGTTGTCATATGTAAACTTGACCTACGATGCATAAATTGCAGGTAACGTTAGATCTTATAATCTCACATGAATGATAATATATATTGGAAAATATGGGTTACGATCAGAATCTACTACATACTTTCACCTTTAGATCATAACAGTTATAATGCTACAATACAACCCGTAACACAATTAATCCAAAATCAAAAAAGTCTATTCAGCTAATCGCTGAAAAGACTTTTTTTGTTGATTCCATTGCTGCAACATGTTCTTGTTAAGCAGATCATATCCCTCATTTTATATAAATACCTGAAAACAAATAGTCTTCATCAAAGTTAAGAGTAACCTTACCGTTCGCTCTTTTGACTTCTATATAATTCGAAAATTTTAGATCATTGAAATTGATGATGTCATTTTTGTTGAATAATTTGATAGCTTCCTTAAAAGAGATTCCAGGGCGAAGACCATTGTCAAATGAAATATCCACCTGTTTAAAATCCTGCAGGCTATAGCCACTTAAAAGATTGTTTTTGGGATTCTCACCATTACCTTGACCTGCTGCAGAAAAATACAAAAAGAAGTTTTTGTATTTGTTGTCATAAGACACTTCCGTGGTCGAAGCCGTACTGCCGTCGATCACAACCGTCCGCTCAAAATTTTTATTCGTAGCTGAGGATACGAACTCCTGTTCCGTCGTTTTGCCCACAACCAGCTGATTGAGGTTCCAATCCTTGTCTATTTTCACAACAGGCTTTTCCGTCACTTCCTTTTCAGGACTGGTATTCTTAAGCAGTTCCTTCGTATACGCCTCCTGATCACATCCGCCAAAATCAATCGTTCCATTCATGATATCCCAATAACAAGTTTTGGAGAGATCTGTACTGTTTAAAACGATCAATCGGTCATAATCTGGCGCAAAGAAAATATATTTTTGCTCTTTCGCGACATTCCAATACAGCCCATTATCGGTATTTGGATTTTTAGTACCTTTTCCGTACCTGCTTTCCAATTTTGCAAGTATCTGTTTCTTTAAATCCTCTGTTTTCATTTCGATCCGCATACCGTAGATGGTATTTGCTGCTTGGTAGTTTTTAAGAATTTCAGCAAGCTCATTCTTGTCTTTGAAAGATCGCACGTCGATATGACCACCGCCCTGTTTCGTCAGGCTGTCTGTTTTAAGCAATTCCGAATCGATCTGGAAAAATACCTTTTGGCCCGTCAGATCAAGACCGTCAAAAGTATAGTTTGCACCATCATTTATTTCAATCATCAAGCAAAAGGGGTATTCAACCGTTTCAACACCGATTATTTTAGGTTCAGCAAAATCAATGAGGCTCTCGATGCTTTCATTCAAGTGCAATTGGGAAAGATCTATCTTGTCGCGGTCTTTACAAGATACCAGGACAGGAAGCAGAGCAAATAGTAGGATAAGTTTTTTCATAAAGTTCGATTCAAGATCATGTACGCTAGAGTAATAAATCCGCAATGGTTTCTTTTCGTTTATTTTTTCTTAACAGCTCAGACAGGTTGTCTTCAAATATCGTCCACCTTCGTTGCTGTCCAAAAGTATCATACAGGTTTTTCACAAAACGTTTTGCATCTGCCTGATTATTTGTTAGCAGTAAATATTCAAATAGTTCCTGATAATTGTTGAGCCCATTTTTGTTGATCATCAAGTCCGTCAGATCGCTGGTCCTGTTGATGTTATCATATAGCAACAGCAACGCTTTTAGATCCTGATGAAGTGTCAAACTTAAAGTTTCCAAGTCCGTATCCTTTGTGATCAAATAACCGTCATCGACGGCATTGATCAGCGAAGAAATCCGATCTTTGAAATAACACTCGTATTCTTTCGGTTCCACAAGTTCCGATCGACCTATCACTTTGTCAATAGTGGTCGAATGAATACCACAATTAATATAAAATTTTGTCTGTTCAGAAGTGTTCCCATGACTATTTTGAACGTTCAAAAGGAAAACCAGATCAGCATTTCGTTTATAAAAGCTCATCCCTTTCTTCGTGAAGCCATTTTCTTTGAGTAACGGTTTTACCACTTCTGCGATCAGCTGATTAAATTTTTCTTTCATTGTCTGGGATCAAATATTATCTTAAAGGGTTTAAAAGAGGCAGATCAGTTTGTCAATATCCATTCGAATTACTCCAATAGATAACAAAACACCGCCGGCTTTAGTTTTGAGCCATACCATCAATTACAGACGGTAGTGCCAGTCCATATATATTGCCAAAGCTCACGGGGCAATTTAGAAAAAATAGCGCAATCATTTTATAACTTCATAAACGATGCATAAATTGCAGTTGACTTCACATATTATAATCTTACATGAATGCTATAAAAGATAAACTGCGAGCACATATCGAAAAAATCATCAGCCTTTCGGATGCTGATTTTTCATCAATATTCGATCATTTTACATTTCAAGAATTTAAGAAAAATGAACTGATCATAGCGGAAGGTCAACCCGTTAAGCATGTATACTTTGTGCTCTCCGGATTAGTAAAGCTCAGCTACAACGATAGCGATGCCAAGGAACATCTCATTTCTTTTGCAATGGAAGACTGGTGGGAAACAGATTTCGTAGCCTTTTATTCCAAGGGCAGCGCTACCTTATCGTTAAAATGCATTGAAAATACACAAATGCTTTGCCTAACACTGGAAAATTTTGAGAAGCTATGTGCGGATATGCAGAAGATGGAACACTTTTTCCTTAAAAAATCGATTGCTGGGCATATTGGTTCGCAACAACGTATTTTATCATTTCTTACTTCCAGTGCAAAGGAAAGATACGAGCAGATCATTAAAAACCAGCCCTCTTTGATACAGCGCATTCCCAAAACATTGTTGGCATCCTATCTGGGCGTATCCCGCGAAACTTTGAGCCGCATCTTATAAAATGTTTGAAAACTGTGATATTTGTCACACGCTCTTATAAAGCAACATCTTGATCTTTGTACCATACTTTAATAAAACATTAAAATGGAAAAAAAGATTATTAATCCATGGACTTGGCAAGATGCCCGAAGCTATGTCCAGGCAGTAGAAGTGAAACATGTTGAAAGTACCTTGTATGTATCCGGCCAGACAGCGATTGACGAGCATGGAATTTCAAGTGATGAGCATATGCGCATCCAACTGCAGAAGACATTGGAAAATCTTGAAAAAGTAATTCGTGAAGCTGATTTCGAACTCCAGAATATCGTCAGGCTCAATATCTACACGACAGACTCAGCGGCATTGTTTGAAAATTTTGATCTTTTCCAAGAATGGATCAATCGGAACCAAATCAAGCAAACAAGTACAGTACTGGAAGTACAGCAACTATTTGAAACCCTAAAAGTTGAATTAGAAGCTACGGTTGTTAAATAAACGAGTCAAACAACGCTTTATACTTTACCCGTTATTTTCTGGCGGTGCATCTGCCCCCATTCATACATTGTTGAGATTACTTCATTAAGGGAAACGCTATAAGCAGTAAGCTCATATTCAACTGAAATTGGTCTTGTATCAAGAACCGTCCTGCTTACAAGACCATTTGCTTCAAGTTCCTTGAGCTCCTTGGATAAAATTCTGGGCGATATTCCAGCCTCTTTGGCAAGCTCACGAAACTTCATTTTTCCCCCTCTTAAAATGGAGATCAAGACCAATTTCCATTTACCCCCTACGATATCCAATGTATCATGAAGTGTAAGCCAGGCCTTCCTGCATTCATCATCAGTGGCTGGTAGTAGACAGCGATCTTTATTCATTGTGGTATCTTTTTTTAGATGATATCCTTTTTGTAACCCATAGCAAAGGTATAGAATTGAATCAATAATTTTGCTTCATCAATTCAATTAATAGTATATAAAACACAGGTAAACACCATGGATAGCACACAAAAAACAACAATTGCACAACATCTTTTTCAGAAGCATCTTTCTAAATTCACTAACCCAGAAATGTCACGGGAAGCATATGCGGCATTATTTACAGAAGACGCCGTTCAGCAGTATCCTTATGCCCCTGCTCCATACGCAACAGAGCTGATCGGTAGAGAAGCTATTGCCGACTATATCACAAATGTCGTTAATGGTGCGACCAACTGGCAATTTAAAAATTTTGTATTCACACCAACAGCTGATCCTGATACTTTCTTTGTCGAATTTGAGGGCGGTGCTGATGTGATCGCTACGGGCAAATCTTATCATCAAATCTATATTGGTCGTATCACATTACAAGATGATAAAATTTCAAGCTACCGCGAGTATTGGAACCCGATCTGGATCATGGACGCATTTATGTAGGTCAAATTAAAAAGGGACCTTCCATTCTATTACGACTGTTCTTTTACCTTAATTCCTTTTGAAACTAGTTTCAAAAGGAATTAGTTGTTTATACTGATTTAACTAATTCTACCGGCATCCCCCTTCTCATCCTTATGCTGATTTATTTAAGGGTTATAAGTTTATGATATGCATCACGAATTTTACTACAGGTGCCAAATAGTACCGCTCCATCGTTTGAATGATACAAGTTTCGGTTTCTTTCAAACAATTTTAAAAGTAGTCATTACTATAATTTTGTCATACACAATATGAAACATATTTAAAGGTAACAAAATGAAAACAGTACTAATAACGGGATCATCTTCAGGAATAGGAAGAGCATCTGTATTGAAATTCAGTAGAGAAGGATGGAATGTCATCGCAACAATGAGAAGTCCCGAAAAGGAATTTGAATTACAAAAGACAGCACATATCCTAGTCACGGCTCTGGATGTTAATAAACCAGAAACAATTGACACAGCAATCCAAGCAGGGCTTAAAAAATTTGGAAGTATCGATGCAGTCGTCAATAATGCCGGCGCTGCTGTGTTCGGTGTTTTTGAAAATGCTACACAAGAGCAGGTGACAAATCTTTTTAACACTAATGTATTCGGTCCGATGCATGTTCTGAGGGCGTTACTACCACATTTTAGAAAACAGAGATCTGGAACAGTCATTAATATAACTTCGACTGGTGGTAGAATTACATTTCCAACTTGTAGTCTCTATCATGCAACTAAATTTGCTTTAGAAGGATTCACCGAAGCACTGGCGTACGAACTTATACCTTTTGGAATCAGAACTAAGATTATTGAACCTGGATCAACAGACACTAAATTTATTGGCGCTGCTGAAGGAACACCCGGAGATAACAAGGAATACGAAGAATTTATTAATATTGGACTGCAAAACTGGATTAAATACGATACAATGACTTCGACGCCAGAAGAAATTGCAGCTACCATTTTTGCTGCCGCAATAGATAATACCGATCAGCTACGTTATATAGCTGGTAAAGACGCAGAATTATATATAGGAAAATTACAGAATAATGAGAATCAAAACTACGTTGATTACATGCGTGCAAGATTTATCCCGGAATACCTGAATAAAACCCCTATTGAATCATAAAAAGTAAAAAATATTCAATCAGAAGAACAAAAAATAGAATATTATATATTTGTAAATACGTTCACCTATCGCGCCCTAGATAGTTGAACGTATTTATAATATGCAATTCATCTAATGAAATAGGCATGCGTGAAAAATACATAAATCATACACAAAAGTTCGCAGACTTTGAATCCTCTGCTCGTTTTGATCAGAAATATAATGATCAATCCTCATCTTTCCGATTTTTCAATTCTTCCGATTGCGCAACCGGAAATACGATTGCATACCGGAGAAGGGATTTTTATAAAATCAGTTTATTGAAAGGCGATTATATTGTTCATTATGGCGATGAAAGTATTAGCGTATCAGGCCTATCATTATCTTTTTTTTCACCTTTAGTTCCCTATACGATTGAGGTATTGAAAGAGGAAGAAAACGCTGGTTTTATCATTTTCAAAGAACTTTATTACGATTCATTTTTTAAAAGCAGTATCTCGCTATTTCCTTTATTTAATGGAAAAAATAAACCAATTTATAATATCCCGACAACGCTAATAAAAGAAGTTGAAAATTTATTTTATAAAATTGAAAAACAGAGTCGCTCTGCATATGTATTGAAAGACGATATGATCCGAAATCATATCAATGAATTGATGCACATTGCTCATACGCTTACTCCAGTAGCCGAAAGAAATCATAAACTTACTTCCAAAGAACGTCTCTATACTATTTTTAATGAGTTATTAGAAAGACAGTTTCCGATTGATAGTTCAAAGACTTCATACCTCCGTACTGCAAGTGACTTTGCTGCATTATTGCATGTGCATGTCAACTACCTCAACCGCATTTTAAAAGAAGTGACAGGTAAAACAACCAGTACACTTCTTTATGAAAGGTTACTAAAAGAATCAATTATTCTTCTTAAACACACGAACTGGAGCATATCAGAAATTTCCTTTTCTTTAGGTTTCAAAGATGTATCACATTTTAATCACTTTTTCAGAAAGCAAACCAATGCCACACCAAGCACTTTCAGGAGCTAATGATTAAAAATTTAAGATATCAAGCGATATTTTGTCCAAAGTATCAAATACGCTGTTTGCAAAAGCCCTTAACAAGCATTCCTGACTGTTGACTTGTTAGCTACCAAACTAATGGGGTTGTGAAATTGTTGTATTCTAAACGATATCATTTACTAAGTATACTATATGCTCACAACGGACAAAGAAAAACGGGAATCAGGAGATTTTTATAAAGACGCACTACTCCTCTTACAGGAGTGTGAGTGTCAGTTTATGTTAGGCGGTGCTTTTGCCATGTTCCACTATACGGGCATCTTTAGAGACACCAAAGATTTGGATATCTTCTGCAAGAGCAGCGAATATCCTAAAATTCTGAAACACTTTGCCGAAAAGGGTTATCAAACCGAGCTGACGGATGTGAGATGGCTTGCAAAAGTATTCCATGGCGATTATTTTATCGATATTATATTCGATACCGTAAACAATATCTGTACGGTAGACGACAGTTGGTATGACAGGGCACCAAGTGGTCATTTTGCAGACGTACCTGTCAAATTTATTCCCGTAGAGGAACTCCTTTGGTGTAAAATTTATGTGCAGAACCGAGAGCGTCACGACAGTGCAGACATCAACCACATTCTGTTGAAGTATGGGAAAAATGTGGATTGGGAATTACTACTGAAACGCTTAGACCCACACTGGCACCTCCTCTTGGCACAATTGCTTATTTTCCAGTTTGTATATCCTTCAGACTATCGTGAGATCATCCCCAAATGGTTATTTGACGAACTGATGAGAAGAGCTGCAGAGCAATATGACATTCCCTCTCCCGTCGAAAAAGTATGTCGCGGTCCGCTTATTGACCAAACGCAATATGAGGTAGATGTAAAAGAATGGAATTACAAATCATACACGATAACGACAATATAATCTATGGAAGTACGCAAAAAAACGAGAATCGCCGCCATGGCGGATATACATGTTCGTGTTTCAGACAAAGGATTGCTCAGGGGCATATTTGAAGAATTAAATGAAAAAGCCGATGTACTGGCGATATGCGGTGATCTGACTGATACCGGGGACGAAGAAGAAGCTAAAATATTAGGTGAAGAGTTAAAAGCATTGCGCATACCCGTTGTCGGCGTTTTAGGCAATCATGATTACGAAAAAGGCAGACAGAAAATCATCAAACAAATTCTGACTGAACATCATATGACTATTTTAGATGGCGAATCTATTGTCTTAGCAGATGTTGCATTTGCAGGTGTAAAAGGATTTGGAGGTGGATTTGATCAATATATGCTGTCTATTTTCGGAGAAGATATGATGAAGCAATTTGTGCATGAAGTCGTCAATGAATCTTTGCAGCTTGACCGCGCACTGACTCGGCTAGAACAAGAATCTCCTCATCTGCCCAAAGCCGTACTGCTGCACTATGCACCGATAAAAGATACCGTTGTAGGTGAACCCGAGCAACTGTTCCCTTTTCTTGGCTCTTCACATCTGGCAGAACCCCTGACCAGAAGACAGGTGTCGATTGCCTTTCATGGGCATGCACATGGTGGCACACTCAGCGGTCATACCACAAGTGAAATCCCCGTATACAATGTCGCTCTTCCGGTATTAAAACGGGAGAAAGAGGGTCAATCCTATTTGATTGTAGAAGTTTAAAATTTTCTAATCAAAAAAGGCATTAGGCAACGACCTTATTACCCTTCGTCTTTTTAAATTCTGATAAGCTCATCTGATGCCGTTTTTTGAAAAACTTATTCAGATGGCTTTCATCTGAAAAACCAAACTCTGTGACGATTTCATTGACACGCATATCACTGAACAGCACCCGGTGTTCAATCAAGCGCATTTTATAATTCAAGATGTATTGCTGAATCGTTTCTCCGGACTGATTTTTAAAGTAACTACCCAGATAGGTTTCTGAAAACCCAAATTTCTTCGCGATCACAGCAACTTTCAATAGTGCTGGATCATGGATATTACCTTGGATATAATCAATGATCTGAATCACCCTCTTATCCGAATTGGAGGTAATCTGCTCCGCTCGCATCTTGGAAATATTTCGTGCTGCGATGACAATCAAAGCATTCACGTAATTCAACGTCAGCTCATCCTGATACAGATCCGGATGGTGGATACCATGAAGCAGTGACTCCACAATCGAATTGACCAAAACAACATCAGGCTTATTCTGTAAAATACAGCCCGACAAAAAAGAAGCGCCATACAGCAGGCATTCCATGGAATTAATGCTGTTCCAAGGGTAGTTTTTCACATAACGTTCACTGAACTTCACAAGCAACAGATCCGTACTTTCCAAGATTTCCAGATGATGCTGATCATTTGGTGTCAGGAGAATCAGACTGCCTTTACTGTAAGAAGCCATATTGTTGTTGATGTTCAGAAATCCTTTTCCGGAAATAACATACACAATCTGAAAAAAGGAAAAATGCATATCCCGTAATGGACAGCTAGCACCCTGATGATATTCTACCTTGACCAATTCATCGATGTTCTCACGTTTCATAGGACAAAAATACCTAATTATCATGAAAATATACTGATTTTTCATAATTTTTCTGTTCAATTTTGCCATATATAAATTTTAACAAATAATGAAAACATCAATTTACGTCTTAGCACTTGGCGCTTTTGGCATTATAACCACAGAATTTGGGATCGTCGGCATCCTACCGACCATCAGTCGGCAATTTGCCGTATCCATCGATACGGCAGGTTGGCTGTTGAGTGCCTTTGCGATCACCGTCGCCGTTTCCTCCCCTTTTATCACCTCATTTACGACCAAGATAAACCGAAAGCTATTGCTCTGTCTGGTCATGAGTATCTTTGTTTTTTCAAATTTAATTTCTGCCTTTTCGACCAACTTCACGATGCTGATGGTCGCCCGTATCTTACCTGCGATCCTGCATCCGCTATTCTGGAATATCGCCATCGCCATTGCATTTAAGGAAAAGGGTGCAAAGGGCGTTTCCACCGTTATGCTGGGGTTAAGCTTAGCGACGGTAATGGGTATTCCCCTGACCACCTATGCCGTAGATCTGTTCCAGAACTGGCAGGCTTCCTTTTTCCTCAGTAGCGCGATCAGTTTAATCGCCTTTATCGGTCTATTGCTCTTTATTCCTTCTATGCCGGCCGATCAGGCGATATCGACCAAAAATCAGGTCGAAGTGTTGAAAAGCCCGCTTCTGTGGCTCAATCTTATTTCGACCATAGCCACTTTAGCGGCCATGTTTGCGAGTTATACCTACCTGACCGCCTATCTGGAAGAGATTACCAAGATGGACGGTGCGCAGATCAGTATGATGCTGCTCCTTTTCGGTGGCATGGGAACATTAGGAAACTGGCTCATGGGACTGGCCCTGAACCGCAATGTACTCTTAACAGCCAGGCTGTTTTTAATACTCTTAGTGACGGTACAGATCCTGGCATACTATTTTGGCGGACATTATATTCCGATGGTCATCATCGTATCCCTTTGGGGAATGATCCATACCGGTGGGTTTTTGGTGTCCAATATCCGCACCACACAATCTGTCCCCCACCATGCCTTAGAGTTTGTCAATAGCTTACTGACCTCCTCTTTTAATATTGGGATTTCCTTAGGTGCTTTTCTAGGAGGTATAGTCAG
Organism: Sphingobacterium sp. MYb388; assembly: GCF_037479535.1. NCBI lineage: Bacteria > Pseudomonadati > Bacteroidota > Sphingobacteriia > Sphingobacteriales > Sphingobacteriaceae > Sphingobacterium > Sphingobacterium sp. MYb388. The sequence continues at coordinate 520,365 of NZ_JBBGYV010000004.1, forward strand.
TGTTCATTATGGTGTTCATTATGTTTTATGGGTGAGTATCCTGTTGCTGTCAGTGACATTTATCCTAAGTTTTGTAAGATTCCCTAATAAGATCTCAGAAAACGAAGAAGAAAACCAATTGGACAGGGCTGCATCAGCCTGCGTACATAGTTAAATTAAAAGAAGCTTATGACATAAAACAAAGAGCGCTTCCATATGGAGGCGCTCTTTGTTTATAATAGATACGATACCCATAAAATTGCTATTTTATCGTTATAAAAACATAAACTCCTAAAAGGTGCAGTCAAGTTTGGTATAATGCAACACAAAAACGCAAGAAAGAATATAATTGTAACGAAAAAAACACGATTATTTATAAAAACTATCAGCTAAAATTTCACTATTTTAGCTGAAACATATTTTTAGTTCAATCCATGACAGAACCTAATCAATTGCTTTTCTTTTTCAGTGCATTAGGTGCTTTCAACGGTTTGCTACTTTCTCTTTATGTTGCGATCAATACAAAGAAAAAGGTTTTTGCCAACTATTTTTTAGCTTTCTTGTTACTGGTGCTAAGTATCCGGATTATCAAATCCGTCTTTTTCTATTTTAATCCTGAATTATCCAATATTTTTATTCAGATCGGCCTTTCCGCTTGCATTTTGATCGGCCCGTTCCTGTTTTTGTATCTTAAATCTTTTTCCGCCAACAAGAATTCCAGTTGGGTCGTTCATATCCTGCCGTTTATCGTGGGCATTACAATTTTAGGAATTGCCTATCCCTACACCGAACATCGAGGCGTCTGGAGCCGCTGGATTGTCCTGGGAATTTACCTGCAATGGCTGGTTTATATGATCGCATCATTTAAATACCTGATACCGATTTTAATGAAAATAAAGGCAAAAGAAAAATTAATGGATTTCGAGGTTTGGTTGCTCAGTATTTATACAGGTGTTGCCATTATTTGGTTCGCTTACAAATTTGGTGCTTACGCCTCTTACATTGTAGGTTCATTGTCCTTTTCTTTTGTTTTCTATCTAATTCTGTTACTTATCATTTTTAGAAATAGCCGGGAGACTACTTTTTTCCAGGAAAAAGAAAAATACAAAAACAAAGAAATTGATACCGAAACATTAGATCTCATGCAGCAGAAACTCGCTATCATCGTTGATCAGGAATTGTTCTTGGACCCCAATTTCACCCTAGAGACCGCAGCAAAAGAACTAAAAGTGACTAAGCATCTATTGTCACAGTATATCAATGAAACGTTGGGGAAATCATTTTCCAACCTCATTAAAGAATACCGGATTGAAAAAGCAAAACAATTATTAGAAAAAGAAAGCAATTACACCATCGAAAGTTTAGGTTATGACAGTGGCTTTAGCTCGAAGTCAACTTTCTTCACCGCATTTAAAAAAATCACCGGCTCCACTCCTGCTGAATATCAAAAATCACAGTCCAAATAAGTTCTATTTTATAACATCGAACTTCTTATTTATAACCTAAAACCCCTTTCAATAGCCTTTCTCAGATATTTGATCTTATTAATTTTAACAATTTCAAATCACTAAAAAAATGAGAAAAGTACTATTATTTATCGGGCTAATTCTGTTGATGCTACAGGTTAACGCCCAAACTGATGAAGCCACTAACGATTGGCATTTGGTTCAAAAAACCCTAAATCTCTACTTAGAGGGAATGGGCACGAGCGATTCCATCAAGGTTTCCAAATCTTTTCACGATTCTTGGCAATTGAAATATTTTGAGGATGACAAGATAAATATCATCAAAAAACCAAAATATTTGGAACGTTTTGACAGTGCTCCCCATGCAAAATCGGCTAAATGGTCAGGACGTATTGTTTTTATTGATATCACCAACACTGTTGCCGTCGCAAAAGTGGAAATCAGCACAGCAAAATTGCTGTTTACCGATTACTTTAATCTCATGAAGACCAGTGACGGCTGGTATATTGTCGATAAAATTTCGACCAGAAGTCCGCACAGAACCTTAGAAACCCCAACTGCTTCAGCAAAATAAAAATCGATCTAACATGACAAAACTATTCATATTGCTACTTGCTATTGTAGGTTTGAATGTAAACATTCACGCGCATATAGATTTGAATGTCAGTATTCAAACACAACATAAAATCTTGTTTGTTACCTCAAATCAGGATTTCTACGGAAACACCAAGATCAGTACGTCCAACCATTTCGGTGAAATTATTCATCCCTACGAGGTATTTATAAAAGCGGGTTATCAAGTTGATTTCATCAGTCCCAAAGGTGGCGCAATCCCTATTGGTTACCTCAACACCTCCGATAGTCTCCAGAAGAAGTACCTGTATGATGCTTTGTTTATGGATAAATTGGAACATACATTGAAACCAACGGAAATAGTAGCAGATAATTACACCGCCATTTTTTACAGTGGTGGTGGCGCTGCCATGTTCGGAGTAGCGGAAGACCAGACCATTCAGCAGATCGCTAGAGACATTTATAATAAAAATGGTGTAATTTCCACCCTCTGTCACGGAACAGCCGGAATAGCCTATTTAAAGGACCATAACGGTAAATCGCTTTATGCAGGAAAAAAAATTACCGGCTACCCCGACAAATTTGAAGATACCGAGATGGATTATTATAAAGCATTTCCGTTTTCAATAGACCAGGCCATTCAAAAAAATGAGGGCAATTTTGTTTATTCCGACAAGGCTGGAGATGGCTTTTATATAGTCGATGGCAGATTTGTAACAGGTCAAGATCCAAGTTCAGCGACGTTAGTGGCTAATGAAGTGGTGAAAATTTTAAACAAAAATATAAAAAGCACCACTCCTGTCTTTCAAACCGATTCAGAGCAAGTAACAGCAACACTTCTGCATTACATAGAGGGAACAGCAAACGGACAACCAGAAAGGCTTCGCAAAGCCTTTCATCCCAATTTTAATCTATACACCGTAGCAAAAGATTCGCTGTGGATCCGCTCCGGTCAAGAATACATCTCAAACATAAAAGTTGGAGAAAAAGTAAATAGAATCGGGAAAATTATCTCCATTGACATTGAAAAGGATGCAGCCATTGCCAAAGCTGAAATTGTAATTCCCAATGTACGCAGGTTTACCGATTATTTTTTACTCCTAAAATATGAGGGTACCTGGAAAATAGTTCATAAAAGCTATTCGTGGATAGATTTACCCCCAACGGAAAGCAAGTAAATGATCTGATCTATTTTCTGGCTCTATTATTTTCAAATGGATCAGCACTTTATCATGACTTTTATGAGAGCACTACCAAATAGCCATCGCAGGTCGTTACGCTCCAATATAAAAAACCAGCACTTCCATACGGACGTGCTGCTCTTATTAATGACGCATTACGAGTCTTTTTCTACGATGAATTATCCAGCAATCATTACTTAATATTCGGTTGCCGGAAAGAAGCTCATCATACTTTTGCTATAAACTTTTGTTTACTAAAATAAGAAACGATTTTCTTCGTTTATGATTGTATCTATGAATTAACATCAGCTTGTGAGCCAATAAGGCATCAATTTTGTGTTATACTATTGGTCTGGCTAGAGACGTAATAAAAAAGGTAATTTACTGTTTTTATTATATCTCCGAGATGCCTGTCAAGCTTTAATTTTTAATTTTAAAAAACTATGAAATATCCGTTAATTATTTGCGCTCTCCTAGCGCTGGCAACTTTAGGATCAAGTTGTACCAGTAATAAAAAATTTGCCGCACTACAAGCAAGTTACACCCAACTACAACAAAGTAATCAGGACCTGAGTAGCCGCTTACAGGCATCTGAAAGTGATTTAAACGGTTCAAAAATCAGAATTAAGAGTCTAGATGAGCAGATTGCTTCCGAAAAAGCAAATGTTGCTGCTTTACAGACGGCTTTAAACAATTGTCTAAATTCCAGCACGCAGGGAAATGCAAATGTTTCGAAACTTGTCGATGAGATTAATTCGTCCAACAAATACATCCAGCAGCTTGTCAATAGCAAGAACAAAAGTGATTCACTCAATTTAGTGTTGACCAATAACCTGACACGCTCCCTAAGCAGAGAGGAAATCAGAGATGTTGATATTCAGGTATTAAAAGGAGTCGTCTATATATCCCTTGCTGATAATATGCTGTACAAATCGGGAAGCTATGAAATTTCAGATAAAGCAGGTGAAACATTAGCGAAGATTGCTAAGATTATCACCGATTACAACAGTTACGATGTACTGATTGAAGGTAACACGGATAATGTGCCTATCAGCATGCCTAATATCCGCAACAACTGGGATTTAAGTACGTTAAGAGCTTCATCCGTGGTGATGGCTTTGCAGAACAATTATGGAGTAGATCCAAAACGTTTAACCGCAGCGGGACGTGGCGAATATAATACCATCGCACCTAACGATAACGAAGCTGGAAAAGCAAGAAACAGAAGAACACAGATCATCATTACCCCTAAGTTAGATCAGTTTATGGAACTTATCGGTAAAGCGCCAGAAACAAGTCTGGACTAAATAATTGATGGTTTACGGCTGCAACATTTGTTATTCGAATGGCAGCGAAATCCAAAAAGAAAAAGCTAATCGAAAGATTAGCTTTTTCTTGTTTAAAGACCTTGATTACCAATTACTGATCGTATTCGATTAATCAATAATCTGTTTTAAGAGCTTATTAAGATGGGTATCCTGTCGTGAGCTTGCTGCAATTAAAAAGCTTTAATGCATATACATTTCATGACAATTTCCGTCCAGTATGATGAATTCCAGCTTTTTATATTTAGGTAAAAGCGCTTAGACAAAAGGCTGTTTTCAGCTTCTCAGCATTTAACTATAATATTCAATTTAGTGGTATAATAAACTTAACATTAAAACACTAAATCATGGGACTACAAACTATTGACTCTCAAAAGGGCACCATCAATTTAACCGGATCGATCTTCGATGGTGGAACGGTAAAAATCAATTTCAATTCTTTACCAGGGGCTCACCCTAAAACAATGGGTTACTTTGCTGCCATCTGGCAAGGATCTCAAATCCAAGCGTTAGATCAAGCATTAGATACGCACGAAATTGAAACAGACAATCAAGCAGGCACAACAAATTTCGACAGTTTAACACTGCAAAGGCAAGATTACATCATCGGCTTTGGCGTAAATCATGACGTCGGTACTACAATTTGTGCAACCTTATATGTACCTCAAAATTCGAAACCTTTTGATCCATTAACACCAACTTTAAGCAGTGTTTCGGTTCCAGAGGAAGGAATAGGAACAAATTCATTGATTGCGAGCTACATCACACCTCTGTATAACTCACCTAAAACAAATGGGAACTGGATCGCTTTATTTCAAGGTCCTTTTACCGCAAATTGCTTTACTGGCGCTAATGTAATTGCGAGTGCTAATGCTACCTCTGATAATAGCTCGGGTTCGATATCTATGAATAAGATCCCAAATGGACTTGAACGCTATCAAACCTACACAGTTGTTTATGGGATGAGCTCAAAAGGTGGCTCACCGAACTACAGCGACATCATTAGCTACTATTCTTTCGAAGCATAACGCATGATCAAAGGCCCAAGTATACCTATTTGGGCCAACTTTTAAAAAGAATCATGAAGATTAAAAAGGGCTTATGTTTTACTTTTCTGTTTCTGCAATTCATTACCCTTCAGGTTTTAACTGCAAATGGGCAAAGTACATCAATTCTTGTTCAACAAGATTCTTCGATACAAAGTCAAACTTCGATCAATGGGCATATGGTTACTGGCAAAATTATCACGATAAAATACAATACGATGTCAGGAAACAATCCGCTTAAAAATCAAAACTGGGTCGGTATATGGCAAGGAAGTCAAATTTTATACGACTCGCCGCCTTTGCATAAAGCCTATATTTTAGGGACGACCAGTAGTGGTGATTTTGCTTTCGACTCCTTATCCATACAGAAAAATGAATATATCATTGGTCTTGGAAATGGAAGTAATACCAGCACAGTTTCAGCAACACTTTATTTTAAAGCAGCTGCTGAATTTTTCGAACCAGGACTTTCCTTTTGTACAACATTGGAGGTTTTAGAAAGAGGAGATAATTACTTAGTTGTCAAATTCAATACGCCTCTAGGAAATATTCCTGTTAAAAATAAAAACTGGATCGGAGTATGGAACGGTAAGACTTTTTTAAGTGATTGCAATAACCTGATTAAAATGCAAACTGTCAATTCCACTGTGAGCGAAGATGTTATTGCGATAAACAACCTCGATTTAATCCGGGGAACATGGTACACCATTACTTATGGTACAGGACCTGCTTGGACAGATATTGTTGCCTCTTACACTTTTATAAATCACTAAAATAAAGACCCGATGAGCATTATATTTAAAGCTACTCAAATTCCAGGATTGTACAGTTATGTTACTGCTACAGAATGGCGGGCTTGTTTTTTACCCAAATTAAGTACAGCTCCATCAGTTACACTAGCCGACAGCTTTAATCAACATGCCAGTATTTATATTTTTGCCTTAGAAGCACCAGACTTAAATAACCAATTCATTCAAAAATTATATACCCTTTTAAAAACCAATTACCCTTTCTATCAACAACAAAGCGATCATTGTTTTGTGTGGCTTAACCAGGGAGGAAACCCGGATGTCATAGCACAGTACCAGTTTGCACAAGCCCTTATATTTGACAATTCTTACAGCATAAAGAAAAATCCGGTTACGGCATCGCAACAATTATGGTTTAATAACAGCAACTATTTTGCTGTTGCTCCTTACAGTCAGGTAAGCCTGAATAAATCTCTCGATGGCTTTATTATCCAAAGGATTCCTATATCCGTTCCATATGATTATGGTTTATACCTAACCAATGTTTTGAGTACTATGGCACCTATACCCTTGGGTAGTATAGCACGAAAAAATGCGAACCCCTCTTCAGAAATACCTTTAACTATTTTATTGAACAGTGCTGGCAGTTCAATTCAGTATAGTATTTCCTTTCCCTTGAAATTTGATAAACCACAATATTATCAAATTGAACAAGATTTATATCCTTATAACGGTAAAAATTTATATACCATTATGCCCACTGGTTTAAAGTATTATTTTGGCCCAAAGAACGGTATGACCGAAATGACCTATTTGCTTTTCAACAATACAAATCTGCTCAATTTCACTGCCATATTTCATCCCGGCGCTATCTTCAGTCCAGATTATACAAGTTTTAGATTCGAACCGTCTTCACCCCTATACACAAATATCCCGACAACCTATGGTAAACTCTTAAACGTCGAAAGCACTGCAAATTCTCTTCTTGTCTTTAGCAAATCGCCCGATGATGCCCATACCGGTAAATCAAGATACTACTGGATCATTGCAGGAGACTTTATATTAATGGATGCAGACGCAATGGAGCAGAGCATGATTCAAAACAGGCTACTTTGCGGAATTTCGGGAACTGAAACCATCAGTTTCACTGGGGAAAATAAAATTTATAAAGGTGACATCATTAATTTTAAAAACAATCAGCCAGCATATGCTCCGGTTTTCCCTATTCTTAATGACCAAAATGTAAAAAACGAATCACCGCTTTTAAGCAATGAATTTACCACAGCCTGGTTTTCGTTTAAAAAATCGGAACAAAATAACGCTACTCCTATTTTCTATCATTCGCAACCAGAAGGCGCCGCACTATTTAATCCTGGTGAAACACCGGGTATTTTAGGATATGCAGAAGTCCCATCCTCAAAACTGAACGAACATCAAAACGCATATTTTCCACTAGCCAGTTCTGCAGTCAGTAAACCCTACTTAGGGATGCGTAAAAAAGGTGACTCAGGTTACTACGATCAAGAAACTATCCGTCAATTTGAAATACAGATCTTAAATCCAGCGCGTAAACAAACCATCGCTATTGCCAACCAGACTGTTAAACACCTTCAGAAAAAACGTATACAAGCAACAAGCACCAATAATGTAAATTTAAGTACTACTCCACAAGGATTGTTGGTTAACTTAACTGACGATCAATCTGTTTGGCAGAGTTTAACATTGGCCAATCCAACGGTTTCCACGGATGAAAATGAAATTCTGCAGCCTTTAATGTTTAAAAACATGGATACAGAAGGCAGCAAAACGGGTTTACAGGAAGCCTTTCAAACCAATGAGCAATTTTTAGTGATCAGTAACCCCGTTCCTGATCATATCGATTTCTACAACACCTATTTTCAAAATAAAATTGATATCGCAGCATGGCCCTTTATACTGGATATTACAGGTCAAAATAAATGGACAGATAAAAACGGATTTAACAACATCGTTATTTTTAAATTTTGTAATTATTCCATTGAAGAACGAATTAAAAATCAAAAATTGTGGACAGATCCGTTAAACTTCAATAACCAAGAGAAAATACCTGCACTTACCAAATGGATATTAGCTTATATTAATACCGCAAAACAGGCAGTAGTCAACGATAAAGAAAATAGTCCATTTTACAACTTTGTAAATATAGTCACCGATCCAAACTGGACTGGCATTATCTGTCTCCAGGTTACGATCGATTTAACCAGTTTGCCAAAAGAAATCAAGGCCATCATGGCAGGTATTGATACCTCTAGATTTACAGCTCATCACTTCGGTATAGAAGCTAATCACATTGGTTTAACTGCAGACAACAAACTGGACGCAAACTTTAAAAGTTCGATGTTTGGCCTCATTAATTACGTCAATGAAACTTCCGAATCACGTAATAAACTAAAAATAGACCCTCCAGTTAACTTACCGATTACACCCGGAGACTTCGACTTTAAAGTACTTGAATTACAAGTTATTTTTGACAAGTCGGTCATTAAAGACTTTAAGTCTAAAATTCAGCTTACGCTAAATACACTCTTTAACGAACCTGTCATTTCTGAATCTAATCCAAACAAGGATGCCATCAATCAATATAGCATTGTTATGAAGGGCCTTTACGATAAAAGAAATGGAAACACGGGTTATTCATTTTCCATAACCGATACCAATACGCTTACTTTAAGCAGTGTAGCCATCTCCGATGTAACTTTACTTGCTGTACAGTTGGCAACTGTAGATGAAACAGACACTGCAGATGTTACCTCCAGATTTTACATCAGCGGAAATTTAGCTTTCCAGCAGCTCGACAACTTTGATATGCTTTCCTATACTTCATTACCATGCAGCAATTTAATCTTGGATATGAAGTTTAATCTCAATGTGCTGGGATCAGACCATACCCCGACAAAGACATTTAGTTTTCAACCCGCGGGTATAGTTTTCGGTAAAAACGATGTGAAGACACGTCCAGATAGCCTTGTACCCCATTTTCCACTTGATTTAACTAATCTACTGTACAATAGCCCTGCCACTGCGGCAAAAGATACACCGGCAGTAACACCAGCTTCCTTATCTTATATTCCTGTAGACGCTCCGCTGTCCACCTTACCCCTGTCCAGCACCTGGTATGCACTTAGATTTAATGTCAATTTAGGATCCATGGGTGCATTGACAGCTAAAATTGGCTTTAATGCCGAAATCTTACTCGCCTGGAGCCCTGGTCTAGCAGGTAACTGTGCACAGGTTTTCATAAAAATGCCTTTCAGTGGTAGCAAGGCTGACAAAGGCTTTAGCTTACAAGGTATTTTAAAGTTTGCTGTCGGTTCAATCATGTTTATCAACACAGCAGCTACAGATGGTCAAAAGACACAATATGCCATGGTATTTACACAAATCGGGCTTTCACTAATGGGATTAAAACTACCCAGATCAGGAAATACAATTTTCTATCTTTTTGGTAATCCTGATGGAAGCATTGATGATACAACCAACGGCAATATAGGCTGGTATGGCGCTTATCAAGCAGAAAAAGAAAAAAAAGAAAATTTAAACAATATCATTTCATAACCTTTAAAACTAAAAAAAATGGCTTCTAAAAATTTAACCACAACCGGGACATCAACTTACGCAACCACGTATGGAGGTGCAGTCTATTTAACCTTTGGCGATTCGCAGATTATGCTGACAGCAGCAAATCTTAAAATACCTAGATTTTCCTATGTCTCCGAATCTTTTTATACGGCTGTTAGCTTAGGGCAGATCAAAGATGCGCTGATCCAGATCTTAAATAAATTTAGTGACGAAACAGGCATTTCAGTCGACACAGTTACTACGCAGATTGACAGCTTAAGTAATTTACCTGTATTAAAACAAATCTTAAAGTCAGAACTGGTGATTACAGAGTTTGTGATCCAGCCACCATCATCCGATACGGCAAAAGACGGTCGATACAGTTTTGGTATGGGTTTAAAATTGACCGAGGGCAATACACTTGGGCCCATCACACTCGATGGGGTTTCCTTCAATATTGCATTAACTCAAACCGCTTAAACATGTCTGAAATCTGCACCACCATAACGTTAGAGGGACGCGTCATTCCGCTAGTAGCTAAAACAGCCGAAAAACTGATTTGCTATTATACCGTGCCGTCACTCTCTGCCGATCCTGTTATTTTTTCGGCGGCGGACAAGGCCATTACCAGCGTTGCCGAACAGTTAGGTGAAGCAGGAACATTTATTAATGCGCAGGAATCGTTAAACAGTATTACCAAAACAATTGAAGAGATCATTCCTGCGCTCAAGGTGCTAAAGGCATCTAACCAGATTGCCTTTATGCAGATTATCGAGATCCACCCTATCGACCAAATTTCTTTCCTAATTGCAGTGAAAATAAATAAAGGGGCATCACTTTTAGGAAACATAACTATTGATGGGGTTGGATTTCAAATTAAAGTCACCAGAACAGGCTAATACCATGGCCATACAATAAAACTTATGTCGTATCAAACTGCATATGGCGCCAGCATTTATCTAACATTTGCAGGCAAGCCACTTGTCCTTACCGGAACACTTTCTGATAATGAAACAAATTTCGAAGTGGACATGCCAACATTTACACTAGGCGAACTTATCAATGGTATTATCCATATGGTAAAGCCCAGCTATACCTTAAATTTTGATGCGCCATGGAGTTATATATTGAATGCCGAAATTAAAAACTTTAAACTAAAGCTAAAAGTCCCTTCTAAATCATCTGGCAAACCAATTGAATTTGGAATACAATACGATACAGCTATAAAAATACCAGGATTTGAGATCACCTCACTCAGCATCATGGCCCGCTCTATTCGTGATGTAAATTTTAACATGACAGGTAGTTTGGATTTTTTAGGGATAAAATATAAACTTGATGAATTATTTGGTCAGGATGGTGTTAATTTACTGGATCCACAGGGCATGCCGCAGCCAGCTCCTAAACCAAGTGTCTTTAAACTCAACTTTTTAGGTGCCGGTCAGCACTTAGAACTTGCAGATGCAGCTAAGTACAACCACGTCAATGAGGTTGTCGACCGTCTGCAAGAATTAATGAAGGAACCACCTCCAGGAACCGTTGTACCACCTTTTACGCAGGCTCTACATTTCAACAACAACAGTCAATGGTTATTTGCTATTGACGCTGTTATTATGAATACGGTTGCCTTTAAAATTGTATTTAATGACCCCGTACTCTATGGACTTTACCTCAGTCTTTCGGGCGAAAAAGCAAAAGTATTTGCCGGACTTGAATTTGAAATTTTATACAAGAAAATAACGGACGATATCGGGGTCTTTCAAATAGAATTGAAACTACCCGATAGTATCCGAAATTTAGAATTTGGAGCCGTATCCATCACACTTCCTGTCATTGGTATATGGATATATACCAACGGGAACTTCAAAATTGATCTGGGTTTCCCTTATAATAATGATTTTTCCCGTTCGTTCACCGTTCAAGCATTTCCATTCACAGGAGCTGGCGGCTTTTATTTTGCCGTATTAAACGGATCAACCTCATTAACGGTACCTAAAACAGATTTGGGTACTTTTAATCCTGTCCTTGAATTTGGTATCGGTTTAAATCTGGGTTTGGGTAAAACCTTCAACAAAGGTATTCTTTCCGCAGGCTTAACCCTTGTTTTTTATGGTATTGTAGAAGGTACACTCGGTTGGTTCAAACCTTATTCTCCCGACACTGTCCGTTCCTCAGATACCGATCTGTACTATAAACTGAAAGGGACATTTGGTATTGTGGGCCATATATTTGGTTCCGTAAACTTTGCTATTATATCAGCGACACTTGATATTATTGTATATGCGCAAGCCACCGTGACCATAGAAGCTGCAGAACCTATTTTACTTGCTTTTGAGGCTGGAGTCTCCATTCAGCTAACCGTAAAAATAAACCTAGGCTTTTTCTCCATCAAGATACACTTATCCTTTAGTGCCACTATCAGAGAGCAATTTACCATTGGTTCATCTGGTCCAGCGCAATGGAAGCCAATCTCAGCCCAAGGTTCTTTATACCGCTTAAACCATCATGAAACAACTACTGTTCCTTTGAACTGGAACAGTTTGGTGACGATAGATACTCCACAGCAACTGGATCTATACTTCATTCCTTTCTTTAGTGCTTCCAAACCAGAACAGGTACAAACAACAGTTGGTATTGCATCTCTTTTTGCAGAGAATGATAATCATACACCAATAACAAATTATGTCATTGATGAAAATTCGCTTCATGCCGACAGTACATTAAAACCATTTGACAAACTGTGCATCGGCCTCTTGTCATGGGCTCTCCATGTAGCATCAGCGCAACAACATGACACCTCTTTTTCTGATTTATTGAGCGATAAAATTTCTGCCCTGCAAATCGATCAGATCATTAACAACCTAAATCAACCAATACCAGAATCCGGAAATGCTAATTCATTCAACTATAAACAGCTTATTAATTTTATAAAAGAACTGTACGTGCTTAATCTAATTAAAGCACAGGCAGATCAGGAGCAAACGCTTCCGTTAACGGTTTTTCCAATGATTCCAGAATTGTTGATGACAGATTCAGCACATAATGATGTCGTCAATTTTAACACCTTCAATACGGTCAATGAGCTGTACCTGAATGAAGTGTTAAAATTGGTATCGCAATTTACCGATAGCGACCCTGAAAACAGGATAGCTGTTCAAAGCGAACAGATCGAATCTATGGCTACGCTCATGTTTACAGATTATTTCCAGCTATTGATCAAATCACTTCTTCAATCGGCACAGGAAAACTTAGAAGTTTACAACTACATCTTGCCGAGCGATGCAGAAAACACACTTTACGCCATTGCCAATGAATTTAACGTGAGTGCCTTGGCTATTGTTTTAGCCAATAAAGCAATACCGGGAATTTTAATACCTGGTAAAAACATCCTAATCCCTGGTATTGCATATACATTAGCCGCAGCAGAAACCTTTGCTAGCTTACAGAAGTTATATCCATATACCCACACAGGTACAGACTGGAATACGGAATTCATTACCAACAACCTGAAAACCATGATGTTTCAGACAGGCGCTGGTATGGAGATCAATGGACATGACTACATTATTCTACCGAACGACACGTTCGATTCCATTAAAAAAAGCCATAAATTAACAATAAGTGAGCTGGCCGATGTAATGGAAAATAATAAAACAAAGCTCATACTGGAGACCTTTAGCCTTGTAACGCTGCCACACTTCACCGTTACAATCGACAAAGACAGTACATTCTTGTCATTTGCAACAACTTACAGCTTGGAGCTGGATGTAATTGCAGAAGCAAATCTTAAAGCAAATATTTTGCAAAATGGTGTAAGCTTCTTTATTACCAATGTACAGTCCTTAAGCCTTCAAACTATTCTAAATACTGTTTATCAAAGCAATGGATTCTCAAAAGCAGGTGGAAGCGCAAGCAGATTTGCATTACATGGCCTCCGGTTGCCAGAAGTCATTGATGGCAATCCCGGTTCCGCATTACATGGATTATATGAGCTGACTGGACAACAATTCACGATGCCCGTGATCGACGATCCTACTCAATTTAACTATAGCCTTACACTTAGTAAACCCACAGATCCGCAAATAGCCCTCAACTGGTTAATTTTCAACGGACAAAGCACCGATGTAAACAACATTGAATATGCTTTAATGCAGGAAGAAATAGATAGAATATATGCTTTCCAAACAATTGGCATAACCCCAATAATTACGAAGGGACCATCCCCGATACAATTGTATCAAGATCAAAGTCGCGTATTTGCATTCTCTAACCCGATTGCCTGGAGTTCCTTTGGCCGCACTCCGATCCCATCAATTTGGAATTTTCCATCATCCCTAGCCGGAATTGGAAGCAGTGATCCTATTGTTGACTTAAAACTCGCGATGCAAACTAGACCAGATGCTGCACGTGAAGTTAATGCCTTACCACAAAACAGCTATTTCTATGGTACAATGGTTCCCATAACCATAAAAAAGGTAAGCCAACAGGCTAAAGAAAAAATAAACGAACGCACTTTCGAAGTATTTGGAACAGATGCTAGTGGTATTGAAACCTTAACAACGTTACTCAGAGCTGATCATATCGATACCCTACTGGATTCTGTAAGCATTTTATATGCCTCTAACCCTGATAATGACGAAGCACGAGCACTACGTTCTGATGATTTTAGCAAACTCTTATTGTTGCTCATCAACACGAATCTTTCTACCGAAACCAATCCCGATACCTTAAGATTTGCGGCAAGGTCAGAAAACAATAAAATAAGTAATACGACAGCAATGGATTTAATATCCCGCTTATGGAAATCCTCTTTGGTACGTACTGGCGGATACTATCTGTATTATGATTTAGATGGGGATACATTGCCAGAATCACTCTTTGATAAGAACGGAAATGGGGAAATTTATCTTTTGATTCAGTATAAAAACTTACCAAAAAATCAAGTTACTGCTTATATGAATATGGCAGGGCTCTATCAAACTATTGACACTTCGCAATCGCTTCTTTTTGGTGAGTGGCAAGCTGATCTAAAAACTGCAACACCAGCAGAGTTAAATCAGATGCTTATCAGAAATCAGATTATCAGAAACGCTGTCATTAAACCTGGAAATGTGGGTTTTGAACTGGACAGAGAAAATCCAGATGATTTATTTCATGCTGAAAAAGTCAATTCAGATAACTATGCGTACGACCTGCAGATCCAATATAACTTATTAAATTACGCCATTAATGGTGATGGTAAACACTTTAACAGCTTACAATCTGTCACACCAGTTAGTCCGACTAAAGACCCCAATACAAGCAATAACGATTGGCATTATAGCAAAGCAATGCCTGTCCGTAAATTTTACAACGGAAAAGCTGCATCGGCCTACACCGGACTGGGTGAATCGGTAACGATAGATTTTAATTGGCACGATAATTATGGAAACATCTTTAGTACACCATTGAACCAGGTAAGTTATAAAATTTTATACTTCGATCAGTTAATACCATTTTCAACATGGCCATCATTAACCACTGATTATTATTTCTTTAAAGCCGTAGCCAAAGATTCTGATGCCAATTTTAAATTAACATTCCATTTTACACCTGGCGCTAAGTATAGCTTTAATCCAACAGATCCTGACGTTCAAAATCTTAAGGCAGCCGTAGTCGCGCAGGCAAAAGAAAGTTTAAAAATTTATGCAGGCATCCTCGACCAGGTTATGCAGAACGATGTGAGCATTCATCTTAAAATATCGACAAATCCAGATGAGCTATATCCGCTCGCTCCAGTGCAGCAAGCGTTAAAGGACGGCGTGATTACCTTTATCAATACCACGACCGACTGGATCCAAACGTTTATTGCCGACCCAGATCTGTATAACCAATATCAGGCATCTGGAAATCATAACCCAAAGATTTACAATTATGATTATGTATTTAGCAGCTACATCAATCCTGTAAACCAGCAGGACATATTTGCACTAGCCGTCAATCTGCTCATTTCAAGATCAACGGATTTAATCGACCCTCAATTTATTTACGATAACAACGGCACAGAAGTGTATGCGCCAGGCGTACAACAGGTGATCAATGCCGTTAAACCTAAAGCATCTGATTTCCTTTCACCTAAAGGGACGAATACGGATGACAAATCGTTAGCACTTCGAGATTTTGCCTTAAACTTTGAACAGGCCTTCAGCAACCAGCAGTTTAAACTGGCAGCAACCTATGTCGGAGAGAAAAACAACACGTTAACCAATACACATAACGAAGAATTGTGGGTGGTTAGAATAAAAAATACCAACGATAAAACAACTGGTATCGCTTGTTCGGTTAATTACCATGAAGCAAACTATTATGCACCGCAACCACTGGCAAATTTCCTTTTCAGCTTACAGGATATAGAAATACATGATTTTGATTTCTATACCGGAAGTCAGACCGGAAGCAGCAATCGCAATTTTAGTGGGATCGATTCGGAAGTGTGGGCACAAAACTTTTTACAGAGCATCGAAACCATATTAGGCTCCGATCTGAGTTTACCGATTACGATGATAGACCATTTAAACGGAAGTTCTGACGACCAAGGTATTTTAGCAAAAATATTAAATGCTAAAAAGATTGTTGCTGATGCTATTGGCCTGCAGACTATCCCGATCCTTTTGAATCCAGATCAGCAAGAAAGTGGCTTAGCATTGGCATCTGAAAAAATAAAACAGCAACTGCTCATCAACCTGTACAATGGGTATATGATCAATACCGTGGTGCAGTATCGAGTAGATATGGATACACCATACCCAAATCAGGCACAACAAATAGCGCCAAATTATTATGGTAAACCATTTGTTAATAACCAGGTGGCAGACGATGCAAAAAACTATTCATTCTCTACAGCAAAAATTCCACTTAAAAACTTTGCGGCAGCTCAAGAATCTTCAGCGTCTTACCTGACCTACACTTTTGAAGCTAAAACTCCTTCGCTATCATCGCATATTTCGGTTCCTGTTCAGTACAACATCACGCATGCAGAATTTAATATTCAAAAATTAAAAGAAGGAGCAACCAATTTACCTGACGATTTAGAAAACTACGAATTATCGGAATGGTTAAATTTCATCATTCCTTTCGATGCTGCTTTCAGCACCATGGCTAATACTGACATTCCTGTTCCACTGAGGCAATACCCCGCATTACCAGTTTTTGGAAGCCAGATTATTAATCCTAAAATAGCAGACACTGACCAAGATAAAATTACGATAGAAGATGCCAAATTCAGCAATTTCTCATTCGACTATACATTAGATCAATTTATTGCACAAGACTGTTATAACTTTGAAGTTTACTTTAATGCTGATCCTGAAAAAATAGCAAATTTACAAGATTCTAAAAACCTAAGTGCCAAACAAAAAGCGTTGTTCGCTCAATTGGCCCAGTTCGAAACCGTTTCAAATGATTTTACAGATTATTTTAAAACAAATCTGCCCAATGTAAATAAAGATACGAGCAGCGATGAACTAAAAACATTGACCCAGATGCTCAGCTCCTACAGCGATTTAGTTAACGATGTCGGAGATGCTTGGCTCAACCTGTACACAAAAGATTTGAAAGCCAATTATGCAGCCATCTTGGAGGTTATCAAAGCCGTATTTCAGGTTACAGAATCATCTTCAGATAGTGATCCGACTACAGGTCTTTTCCAGGTTGCTATAAGCAATTGGTCTGTCGTATCGGCTGATAAAGCAATTTCATATGTCTATTTTCCTGAAGTTAGCCTGCCTGAGTGGACAGCAGAATGGTATTACAGCACTCAACTCAATGGCAATGATCCTTTACCTATACCACAGGGTCAAGATCCCGCTCAGTACGAACTGGTTATTTTGAGATATTACAAAATTAATAAAGGTAAAAAGGTGTACTTAAGCTTTACAGAAGGTGTTACGATAAGGTCACGAAGCATCACCTTTAAAGATCTAAGTGTATTGTTGATTCAAAATGCATGGGCCGGCTTATGGATTGAAAGAAACGCAACACTAGGCCAATACCCTACTGCGCCCGAGTTTATTTACGCTACACCGTTAAACAGGTTTAACAATCCAATTATGCCATCGTTGAATCTGAACAATACCTTTAAACTGCAGCCACCTGCTCCTGATCAAAAACAGTTAAAGCACTATCTCTGCCATCTGTTAAGGAAGTTACTGCTTGCTCCGGACCAAAGCAGCGCAGCAGCCAGTTTAAAAATACTCGTACAATATAAATTTACAACAAGCGGGCTGCTTGGTGAAATGCCTTATATCAATTTACCAGTTCTTTTGGTACCACCGACATTATTTACCAAAGCAGATGTTGATGGTAATGGCGAAGCTGTACAGGCATTAAATGAAACCATATTGAAGTGGTTCGCAGACACAAAACCTTTACTGAACTGTGGCGTCATTACCTTTTCAGCATTCTTCTACTCCAACCTCACAGGAACAACAAACAGTTTACCTTTGCTGGTTTTAAATAATCTGGAAATTGATGTCAATAACATTTCCGATATCAAGCAATAATAAGCAAGGTAAGTTAATAAAAAGCCCTTTCTCAAAGTTTATAACTTGAAGAAAGGGCTTTTCTGTTTTTACAGTATCTTTTTACACGTTAGAGCGTATGTTGAAAAAGTTACGCGTTTCCTTTAATACATAATCAACCGAGGTATGTCTGGCGAAATAATCAAAATATTTATAAATATCATTGTGATTGGCACCATAAAATAAAACAACACGGTTAATATCTTGTTGATTTCCAGAACCTACGCATACAGCTAAGTAGCCAGCCACAACCATACTTCTTTGGGCTTTTGACAATTGCATACCAAAATCAATCATATTACCGTTTGAATTCACCGTTGTTAGATTTGATTCACGTACTAGCGGAATATCATCAGGCGCGTTGTATCTTAAGCCCCTTTCAAAAACGACAAGAGTTGGACTTAACGTTGGCGGCGTTGCATTCATCGTAGCCAGGTAGTTTTCTGCCCTTTGCCGATCCGGTTCATCAACGTGCGATTCGCCAAGTAAAACAATTGATGTTGATGTAGCCTGTTGAGCCGCAAAAAGACTTTGTACTTTTGCCGGAGTCGTCCGGGCTGGGTTGTCTGTCACTGTAGCAGGAAGGTCGGCGCCAGTTGGTTTATTCGTCGCCGCATCAACGAGTTCATTTACTGTTTCAAAAACAGCCCTAGTTACCTGCTTATCTGTTCCTGCCTCACCAGGATTAACGACATTGTTGTTAAATAGCGCCTTTGCATAGGTGCCTTGTACGATTAATTTCATAGTTTGAATAAGTAAAATGGTTTATAAAAATTTAATGAAATCAAATTTACTTACCTGTAGTCAAAGCCACTTGTGGGTTTTCACTGTTTTTAAAAAGCTATAAACAGTGTTTAAATCACCCGTAAAAACTTTTAAATTTTAAAAAAAGCCTTTTAATTAATTATTTTCAACAATAAAATTAAATAATTATAATTTGATTAACTAAAAATTTATTTTGATATTTACTTACATAAAAAACCTTTTATGAACCTCAGAACTAAATCTATTACTTTGGCCCTAGCAGCTCTCTGTCTAGCTGCATGCCAGAACAAAACCGTTAACGTTTCAAATGATAACGACTTTAAAGATAATTTGGACACCCTTAGCTTACAGGTCGCTGAAAATTATGTCCGAAACTACGCTAAACGTGCTGGTACGGTTGACTCAGTCTTTACTGAAGAAGGTATTTCTAAAATCAAGAAACTACCGGATACCCGCGCCGTATGGTTTAGTGTTGCGAGATTAAAAGCTTTAGTTGAAAAAATAGAAGCCGAAGGCGGTGATGGAATTCGTTTTTACTTTGCAACTTATGACAGTACTTACAATGCTAAAAGCAAGGAACATCAACCACCTCGACCTTACTGGAACCACAATACGTTAATTATGGTTTCGACCAAAGACAGTTTGAAAAGATACCATCGGGATTATTACAATGATAGAAAAGTTGGCGCAAATAACGGTATAAACGGTTTTATCATTGGCACTGTGCCTGAAAACCGTGGAGAGATGTGCCCACCTCCAGCAAATTGCAAGGATGTTGGAGCATTACTAATACATTAATAAGCCATAACCAACTCCCCAAAAAAATGATTAAAAATAACCGATGAGCATTTATTTGACAGTAAATACAATCGCGGAACTCATTTGCCTCCTTATTGGTTGTTTTTGTCTGTATAACGACAAAGAACCAATATGGAGGTTCTTTATTTTGTATTTAGTACTCATATGTCTTACCGAGATTTTCGCAATCCATATGCGCAAAGTATGGGAAATGTCCAATCTACCCCTCTACAACATTTTTCTAATAATAGAGTGTTTCAGCATTAGTGTCTTCTTTTACAACTTATTTAAAAAATATACGGACAGAAGTAAATGGCTTATGACCTGGTTATCTCTTTTCATCATCCTTTACAGCGCAGAACTCTTCAGCAATCAATTTTCTAATTTTGCTTTTAAAACTGCAGCTGCTATTTCCTTTGTATTTGTACTGGCAAGTTTATACTATTACTATCTATTATTACGGGATGAAAAGTATGAAAAATTAGACTCCTATGCACCTTTTTGGTGGGTAAACGGAACGCTTATTTTCTATTTTGGCAGCACGGCACTTAATATCTTCTTTGACTACCTGATCAGGGATCAATTATCACAATTTCAGCACTCTATTCGGTATATTATTTTCAACGTACTTAATATAACTTTATACTGTTGCTGGTCATACGCTTTTATATGCAGATATCATCAAAGGAAATCCTCGTCTTAATCAGTATAATAACGGTTATTTTCTTAACGATCCCGTTATTTCTGATTGCTTATATCAGGCTTTACAACGAGCGGAAGAATAAACATGCGGAAGAAAAAAGAAACTTGAAAAGCGCGTTCGAAAACGAACTTCTAAAATCTCAAATAGAAGTTCAGGAACAAACTTTAAAAACCATAGCTTACGATTTACACGACAATATTGGTCAAATTTTGGGCTTAACTGTCATTACGTTAAGCTCCATTGATCTAGAAAATAGAGAAAAGGCTGCAGAGAAGATCAGTACTGCCGAGGAATTAACGAAAAGATCCATAAAAGCCATTAGGTCAATTTCGCGATTATTACATGGTGAAGAATTGTTAAGCCGCGGATTAACCGGGGCTATTGCATTTGAGTTAGAATGGCTGGAAAAATCAGACCTTTTTACAATTACCTATCTAAACGACGCAAAAGACCTAAAAGCGCAACCAGAAAAGGAAACCATTATCTTCCGGCTTTTTCAGGAAATTCTAAATAATATCCTCAAGCACGCCCAAGCCACACAAATTACCATTAGTTTAGAATTATCGAACAACGTTTTAACATTATCCCTAGAAGACAATGGTATTGGCTTTGAAGTAAATCAACAATATGAAGGCATGGGTTTGCAGAACATCCAGAAAAGAGCAGCAATGATTAACGGGAATGCCCTATTTAGTTCTAAACCTGGATCAGGTACCAAAATCGTTATTACTATACCTTATTAATATCTTATCTATTTTATTATGACTGCCGATAAAATCATATCAATCGCAATTATTGACGACCATACCCTCTTCCGTCAGGGCATGATCAGCCTGCTTTCTGAATTTAAAGAGATCCAGATTGTTTTTAATGCCTCCAACGGTAAAGAGATGAAAGATAAAATTGTATGCAATCCAATTCCAGAAGTTATTTTGATGGATATCAACATGCCTGTCATGGATGGTTACGAATCAACCAGCTGGCTGAAGGCAAACTATCCTCAAATCAAAGTGCTCGCTTTAAGCATGTTTGATGAAGATAAATCAATTATCAAAATGCTTAAAAACGGCGCAGGAGGATATTTGCTTAAAGAATCTAAAACAAGTGAGGTTGTAGCGGCGATAAAAACAATTAACGACCATGGTTATTTCCTTAACGATCTTGTTTCTGGGAGATTATTAAGAAATATTCAGGACAACAAATCCGGTCAAAATATTTTAGCGGATTTGAGTGCGAATGAAATTAAATTTTTACAGCTTTGCTGTTCAGAAGATACCTATAAAGAAATAGCTGATCAAATGAATTTAAGCCCACATACGATTGATAATTACAGACAAAATCTGTTTCAAAAATTTGAAATAAAATCAAGAACCGGACTGGTGCTGTTTGCTTTAAAAAACGAGTTGTTTGTTTTATAAAACTGTAATCCGATAAAAAATAAGCCATCTCATAATCAAGATGGCTTATTAAATTTTTATTCCCATCTGTTAATAGGGAAATTAGAAAGATCTTAAGTAGTCTATTAAAAACAGACAAAAATATACATTACCAATTACTGATCGTATTCGATTTATCAATAATCTGTTTTAAGAGCGTATTAAGATGAGCATTCTCTGGTGAGCTTGCTGCAATTAAAAAGCTTCAATGCATCTGACAAGGATCTCAAATTCAAGGGCTAAGTACTGCATTAGAAAAATAAGCGACGACCCGATCAATGCGTTCAGAAAGTCAAATTATAACCACTGATAACTAACTTATTACTTATTATTAATTTTTTAGGATGTAGTCCTTACCTTTTTCTTTAAACCAATTATTTAGCTTTTCAATTCTACTTTTATTGAAGTCCATAAACCTATAGTCAAGTGATGTCAAAGTATCCATTGCTGTTAAAAAGTAAAATTGCTCTGCTTTTAGTTTCGTGTTAATTTCTTTCAGTAATAACTCTTCTAACATGGGCAAGGTTTGCAGAATTTCGGGATTCTCCCAAACTTTCATACAATCAAATTCCAATTTTTTCAACTTTGTGAGTTTAGCTAAGCTTGGTAAGGTCTCTACTCTTGTAGCACCAAGTCTTAAAGACTGTAAGTTGTGAAAGTCTGCCAAAAAATCAACATTTTCTAACATTTTTATCGAAGTAATGCTCAGGTTGATCAGGGTCTCCTTATTAATTTGGTTAAAATCACTTGACGTTATACAATTATCAATACTCAAATGCATAATATTATTCAAAGTTTTGAAAAAACTAAACGAATTAATTGTAGTAGATAAATGCAGATTAGTCAATTTACTACAACTTGACAAAGGTTCTAAATCCATAAATTGTCCTGTCAAACTAATATTGGTCAGGTGACTTAATTTTTCAATAAAGGAAAGATCAAGCTTTTTTTTAGGTTCAAGTCGTAAACTTGTCAGTTGCTTCATTTCTGCAACTTCTTGTAAAGAAGTATTATTAAAACCATTGAAATAAAGCTTTTTGACATTACCCATTTTTGTCAATAATGACAATTCTTCATTTGTTATGATGCGATTATCAGCAACACTCCAAACATGAAGAATTAAATCTGGTCTTACCTTAAAAACGATGTCATTTAGATCTTTTAATACTGATAATTCTTCCGCTCCAAAAGCAAATGTTACAGAAGCATTAGGTCGCAATATTTGAATTGCATCATTCATTTTAACGTTTGTCCAAGGAACTCCGTTCATGGAATGAATCCATTTTTCTGCCATAACTTATCCTAACTAAAACCTATTTTAAACACTTATTACCAATTGTTGATCGTATTCGATTTATCAATAATCTGTTTTACGATTGCATTAAGATGAGTATTCAATCCATTGGTGGCATCTTCTAAAATCAATTTGCCATTTTGGTCATAAATCGCCACTCTATCCTTCTTGCCTTTAACAAGATTTAGCGTCGTCCAGCCACTATTGCCATAGCCTCTTCCAGCTCTGAAAGTTCCTTCGTACCATCTTTTAAGTTCAAAAGTAGGACTGTTGACTCTGATTTTACCATCTTTAAAAAGAAAGGACAAGGTATACGACAGGTCATATTTATAATTCGTTTTTCCAAAACCACCACTGCTATGTTTTACAGGTATGGCTTTTTCTTCATATGCTGTCAAGGTAATACTTTCACCCTCTAGGACACTGAGACCTTTTTGAGGATTGCTGTACAGCGAATTAATGGCATTGAGTACGTTCTTGTACAAATCTGCCTGTTTTACGTTGGGAACATCTACGATCGCAAAATCTTTATTGTCGTTGGAAACAAAACCGTTGGCTGTTAGCTTAAAATAT
The DNA here is from genome assembly GCF_037479535.1 of Sphingobacterium sp. MYb388. Classification (NCBI taxonomy): domain Bacteria; kingdom Pseudomonadati; phylum Bacteroidota; class Sphingobacteriia; order Sphingobacteriales; family Sphingobacteriaceae; genus Sphingobacterium; species Sphingobacterium sp. MYb388. The sequence goes on from NZ_JBBGYV010000004.1 coordinate 544,408, forward strand.
TGCGCAAAACTCAGCTGTGTAACCAGCAGAAGTATCACCATACCTAGCATTTTCTTCATATTCATCATTTTGAAAATTTTCAATTCTACCTTTGTTGCTGGATTCACGATTTAAATCATGAATGATCCAATTTGGATCAACAAAAATATAATTATTTGTCAAATGGCAAAAAATAAGTTTTTAGAGATACGTGATTTTCAGAAGGCCACTTCTTTATTTTATGGTAATTTACCAATTATTGATCGTTCCGGATTTATCAATAATTTGCTTTAGAAGCGCATTGAAATGATTGTTTAAACCATCATAAGCATCTTCAAATCTGACTTTTCCATTATCTTCAAAAAGATATAATTTCGATTTTCCGACTTTTTTCAGGCTTAACGTAACCCATTCATCCCCACTCCAACCGCTAGCCCCTTTGTAAGACCCTTCGACATATCGTCTCGCTTCAAAAGCAGGACTGTTGATCCGAATCTTGCCATCTTTAAAAAGAAAAGTCAGTGTATACGATAAATCATATTTACGAAGAGTTTTTCCCAGCCCATTAGAAAGTTTTATCGGTAAAACTTCCTCCTCATAGGCTGCTATACTAATACTTTCACCCTCAACGACACTAAGCCCTTTTTGAGGATTTCTGTATATGGTATTAATCGCATTGAGAACATTTTTATACAAATCCATTTGCTTTACATTTGGGACTTCCACCACCGTATAATCACTGTTGTCGTTGGATACAAAACCCTTAGGCGTTAGTTTAAAATATTGAGCAAAACTCATCTGGGTGACCAGTAAAAGCATGACAATACCTAGCATTTTTTTCATATTCATAATTTTTAATAATTTTATTAAGCTACTTTTTCTTGGATCAATGATTGTTCCACTTTACTAAATTAGTCCCTTTTTTGTTTTAAAATTTACGTAAATAGACTGGAGACCAATTTTGATTGCAGTTTTGAGTATTTCAGTTGCATTTGGATACAAGAAACACGAAGTGCTTTGGTGGTTTTAGGCGCTTCATTAATCGGTTATTTATTGACACGAATAGGACTACAAACACGACAGAAAATAAGGGCGAACATACAACAGCCGTTTGGCAAAATAAAACAATAAAAAACGAAAACACGTTAGCTAACAAGGTATTGCCAAAAGAGGGGCTGAAGGAAATCAATTAAACTTTTTAACTATATTTGAATAGGTATTTCTATTAAATGGCGATGTTAAAAATCCCCGTAGCAACTTTATGATTCGCCAACAGCTAAATATAAACAAAATGTCAAAATCAGTCCTAACCATAACATTAAACCCCTGCATTGATAAAAGCAGTACGGTTAAAGGGCTTGTACCCGAAAAGAAACTGCGTTGTGAAGCTCCAAAATATGAACCCGGTGGCGGAGGTATTAATGTATCACGCGCATTAAAAAGATTAGGGATAGCATCAACTACAATTCTTACATCGGGAGGCAGGACAGGGAAACTTCTTGAAGAGCTTTTGCAAAAGGAAGAGCTTGATATTTTGCCTTTGCCGGTTAGAAATGAAACAAGAGAAAACTTTATTGTTGTAGATACTTTAAATAATCAACAATTCAGGTTCGGTTTTCCGGGGCAACCTATATCTGAGGAAGAACAAATCAATATTTTAAGAACTATTGAAAGCATAAGTGCTTTTCCCGAAATAACAATTATAAGCGGCAGCTTACCTGAACAAGTTAAACCGGAATTTATAAAGGACATTATTCAGATATGTAAGCACAAAAACAGCAAAGTCATTGTAGACACCTCTGGTAAAGCATTGGAAATAGCTGTGAACGAGGGTGTTTTTCTTGTGAAGCCGAATATTGGAGAGTTAGCAGCTCTTTCAGGAAAAAGCGAATTGACCGAGACTACAATGGATGAAGCCGCTAAAAATTTGATACAAAACGGTAAAGCGGAAATAATTGTTGTTTCTTTAGGTGCTAAAGGTGCTGTACTGTATTCTGAAAAAGGAAAGATACAACAAGCCGCTCCCCTTGTAAAAGTCAGGAGCACTGTCGGAGCAGGAGATAGTATGGTCGCAGGTATGGTTTCTGTTATGGTAAATGAGGGAAATGCGGAAGAAATATTGCGTATGGGCATTGCTTGTGGTACAGCGACCACAATGGCAGAAGGAACTGGGCTTTTTTTGAAGGAAGACGTAGATAATTTATACCAATATCTCCTCCAAAAGCATAAGGGCAATGGTAAATAATCAACCGGTTTAGATGTGAAAAATATGGTAAGATTACTCAAATAAAAAAGTCTTGCAGCATTTATGTGAATATCATCCGTGAAAACTTTATCATTAAAAAACCTTTTACATGATTGTAAACGTTTTTTTAAAGTACCGTCCATATGTCTTATTAAACTGCTATAACCCCAGTGAATCTTTGATCTGTTTGTTAGATTCTCTTAAAATTGAATCCACGTTTGTATAATTGTTTTCTTTGAAAAATTTATTATTATTGATCAAATCTTTTTGGATTAATTCATAATATTCAACAGGAATTCCTTTAGCTACAAATTCTTTTTCATTTAAGTTGAACACCATTTTGTTGTCTTTTACAGCAAGATTTTCATAAAGCACAATTGAAAGCTTTTTTAGCAAAGCATTTTGTTCTGGAGTTCGTAGACTATCAGGTGTCTGCTGCGCATAATGATAATCAGGTCTAAAATAGGGCTCTTCCTCCTTAGTTTTCGTTACTTTTTTATTTTCTACTGTTCTATTACTATTCTGGCAAGAGAATAATATTAAAATTATAAATGGAATAAAAATAAGCTTTTTCATACTAACAAGATAACCATTTTTATGTTGTTGCCTTCCAATTTGCTTTACCTCCATTAGAATCAGTAGTTTGAAAGGTAAGACTAACAGAGATATTGGAAGCATCAAGACCTACATCTATTGAAGTCCATGATACATGGCTTCCTTACATATTTATGAATTGACTTTCCGAATAACAGGTTGGAATACTCCCGAACTTTCCATTTTGAGACTTTAAGATACTTAGCAACATTATCCATAACATCCGCGGAATCACTTTTAATGCACCACTATACAACTGAGCATATTGTTACTTATGCAAAAAACGCATTAAATAATCGTAAAATAGCATTTTTTTGCATTAATACATTTGATACTTTTACACTTAGAAAGAGGATAAGGTATATTTAGAATTAGATAATAACTAAACTTAAAATCACATCTATTGTATTTAGAAGCATGATATATGAATTATCCCATAGATCATTGAAATACAAAAAAACTTCAATTCAACTTTAAAAATATGAATGCAAACCATCCAGAAATAAAAATACGCAAGGCAGTTGCTGCCGACAGTGAAAAGCTGTGGCTTCTGATGAAAGAATTGGCAGTCTTTGAAAATTACATCGAATCATTTGCGATTACACCAGATATCGTTTTAGAAAGTGGCTTTAAAAAAAGTCCTCCTGACTTTTACGCTATCGTTGCTGTAGATGGGGATTTACTCGTAGGTATGCTGGTATATTACTTTCTTCCGTATACGGCACAGAACAGACCGTCGATCTATTTAAAAGAACTATTTGTGGATACCAATTACAGAGGTCAAAAAATCGGAGAACAGTTAATGAACGTATTACGTATCGAAGCTGAGCATAACAACTGTGCACAAATAAAATGGACCGTAGCACCTTGGAACGAATCTGGAAAAAAATTCTACGAACGGCTGGGTGCAAATGAGAATACAGAATGGTTAAACTATGAGTGGAACATTTCAAAATAAAAAACATGGAAAAAATCAATATAAAAAAGGTCACTTTAAGTGATATAAAAGATTTACAAAAAATTGGAAAACAAACGTTTTTCGAAACATTTTCCGAAAGCAATTCGGAAGAAAATATGAAAAAATATCTTGAAGAAGGTTTTTCAGTAGATAAGTTGACAGAAGAACTGACCAATCCGTATTCAGAGTTTTATTTTGCTTTAGATAATCAGGAAGTGATAGGATACTTAAAACTAAATGTTGGAGAATCTCAAACTGAAGAGCAGCATCACGAAAGCTTGGAAATAGAAAGGATTTATGTGCTGCAGGATTATCACGGAAAAAAAATCGGTCAGATTCTTTACGAAAAAGCACTACAGATCGCATTGGAAAGAAAATCTGAATATGTATGGTTAGGTGTTTGGGAAGAGAACCCGAGAGCGATAAGCTTCTACAAAAAAAATGGTTTTGTAGAGTTTGACAAACACATATTTGTTCTAGGTGACGATGAGCAAACTGATATCATGATGAAAAAAATGCTGTAGTCATCTTTTAATATGAAAAGTAAAAATCTGTTTATACTGCTTCTGATTCTTGGAACAGCTTTTTGGGGCATTTCATTTCCGGTCACAAAGACTGCCATAGGGAGCGGGTCATCGTATACATTTTTATTTTACCGATTTTTTCTGGCCACAATAATTCTTTCGATACTTTTTTTTAAGCATTTTTCTAAAATAGATAAGAGCATATTAAAAAATGCTCTTCTCCTTGCTGTACCACTCACGTTCGGAATCAGTATGCAGACATTAGGAGTCAAGATGACCTCAGCCTCTCAATGTGCTTTTATTGCTGGCATCTGTGTTGTAATAATTCCCATTATAAAACTGGTTTTCTATAGAAATATAGTAAAATTAAAAATTTGGTTGGCAGCTACAGTTGCGTTGATGGGTTTGATGATAATCTCCGTCAATAAAAACTTCAGCATTGGACTAGGTGACTTGTATACATTTATCGGCGCCATAGGATTTGCAGTCTATTTAATAAAAGTGGAAAAGTATAGTCTACTGAAGAATATTTTACCTACGATTGTTCCTATGTTTTTCTTTTGTACCATTATTATGTTTGGTTTTACAGTTATGGATAACAATACAGTATGGATTCCGCAAAATGAAGGTTTTTGGTTAGGTATTTTGTACTGTTCAATATTTTCAACAGCCTATATGTATACCATATCCAATATATCCCAGCGATATATTTCCGCTGAAAAAGTAGCTATTATTTACTTGTTCGAACCTATTTTTGCGGCAGTGGCGGCCTACTTTATTTTAGATGAGAGTTTATCCATAAAATTATTGCTCGGAGGAAGCCTCATTTTTATTGGAACTCTGATCTCGGAATTGAAGTTTAAAAAGAAAAGAACTTTAGAATTGTCAGAGTGAGCATCCTATCTCTACATTACTTTTTATCCCATCAACAAAGGCTAAAAACTTTTCAAAGGTAGCAACCAACAGATTTTTAAAATTAAATATTCCCAATAAAGAGAATTTAATTTTGTTAATCTATTTTACAATCACTACATTTATAAAGAAAACCAAATATGATATAAGCAAAAATAGAGCTTTTAACTTTATAAGTTTAATGAAATGAAGATACCCCCTATCAATATTCGATATATCCTTATACTTTTTATAGGAGCCATCGTATTCCAATCCTGTACAAAAACAACGCCCGAAGAACCAAAAGTAATACCTGAGCCAGAACCTGAGAAAGGTCCAGACCCGATCAAGGATCAGACATATATTTACAGCTCGGAGAGCCAATTGGAATTTGGCCTTTATCAAAATAATAACTTGCTATCTTCATTTGCACAAACTGATCAAGATAAGAACTTCAAGAACCGTCCAAAATATTTCAGACCTCAGGCTATGACCCTCAAAAAGGATTCACTGTTCATTTCCAAAGCTGGTGGCTACAAAGAGTCGTATAAAATAAAATGGGAAAAAGAAGAGTTGTTTATTTATCAGGATCAAGACAAGGATTGGAAACACTTTGCCACCAAAAACGATAAAAATGAAATCTCATTGAATATTGCACTCTATAACAGCCAATTAAAAAGCGAGAATTCCAATGCCCTCCGCTCGGGTCAGCTTTACAACCCATCCTCTATCAATGACATATTGAGTGATAAAAGTAGAGCCGCTATGAAAACGATCTGGTTAAAGATCAAGGTTATTTATGTACCCGAAAATGTAAAGTCATGAAAGTAAAAATACTCATCATATTATTGCACCTATTTTGTTTAAACGTCCTAGCACAAGAAGTCGATGATGACAGAGACAGGATTTTCACCAATAAAAATATTGAGAAACTATACCTGGGTGCCATTATGAAGATCAGTTCGCTCCATGCAGATAATTATGAATTTATTGAAGCTCCAAACCTTCCGCCTGTAGACTATTTACAAACAACAGATGTCACGCTCATAGTTCCGAGCAAATCTGCGATGATCAACTTTATAATGAAAGATTTTGATGAGGATGTATTACCAGTAATAGTAAGCGAATCGTCGCCCCATACCCGAAAAGTAGCATCTTATGACAAGTTAGGGGCATTTTTTGGTCAAAAGATAAATCCAGAAATAATGCTTGCCGTCAACCCAAAAGCTAAAAATTCCAAACCGATTTATGCTGCAAAATTCACCAATCTTATCTATAGTTTAGATTGTATGCCTGATTATGCCAAAGCAAGAGCACATGTTGCTATGAAGGGTCGTGACCCAGAGGACTATATGTATGTTGATGGAATCTCCTTTGGAAGAGCCGCATCAATTTTCATTGAGTCTGATGCGGACTATGAAACGATAAAAGCATTGATAGAAAAAAAATATTATAAAAGAGCAGTAACCGAGCAGGACGAGGCAATCTTGGCAAATTCAACCATTCATTTCCAAATTTCGGATACAAAGCAAGTAGACCTTCTGGACGGAGACCCCTTTGAAATCATTCGTCATTATCTGACTACCCCTATCACAAAAGAAGATTTCCTAAGACCAATCTGGTTTACAGGATCTGATTTAAAAGATGGCTATATGGTTGTTACGCCGTAGAAATATTCGAACATGATCACATTTCAATGATTATAGCTTGACACAAAGTATAAAACCTAATTTCGCGATGGATAAGATGGCGCCGGATAATCCCTGTCGACATGCATTTTATTAATCAATATATCGTTGATCCGTTCACGCATGCGCTTATCATCGACCGAAATTTTTAAAATTTTGTTGATATAATAGGTATCGCTTTTAAATTCGCTTTCTATTTTATTGGCAAATGTGGGAGCCAGCGATTTATATGCAAATGAAAGCTCAGTTTCGTTTTCTGCTATTTTTTTTACGGTCAGTGTCCAGATAAACCCGTATTCAAAAAATAAAAAGCTTTTTTTTATCGGCACAAACTGCGTTTTTTTGCCTTTTAACTTGTAATTATAGAGCATATGAATACTTGGTTTGGAAACGTCTTTTGCTGCCGCTGCGACCAGCTTATTATACTCTTTTTCGTTATCAACAAGAATTTCAGTACTTAAACCTTTCTCCTGGATTTCAAAGGTAGCCGTACTATCTGTATGCGCCAGGGCTTTAACCTCCATATCCTGATCAATATACCAGCCATCCATATCTGGGATCGCATCTTTTACACGTTCAAAACTTGCCTTTAATTTAGTTGGGAGCAATTTACTTGTTACCGTTTGTGCACGTAGACCATCCAATGGAGCGATAAAAAGTAGCATTATACAAAGATATTTTCTCATCATGATTATATTCATTTAGCAATACTAAGAACTCCCGTAAATTACAAGTTTTATCGCTGACAATCTATGACCAATTTATATTTGAGGGTTATCGTTTACAATTCGTAAGGTATTTGTCTCCATTCGTACGCTTTAATATTGAATTCCCCTTACCCCTCGCATCCTTAAAGACCACTGCCTTGCAGACTACTTCATTTCAAAAATTTCTTTAAAAAGCCAAACCTGCCTTTAGGTTTGTGATCACATTCATTTTCCAATCCTTCCTCATAAAGACGTTTCAATATCTTCTCATCCGTACCTCCGTACCGTAGACCCGCAATACATGAAACCGACATGGCACATATCGCTCTTTCCAATTCATCTGGAGTTTCTGGCTGTTTTTTAAAATAACAATGTTCATATTCAGTCTTCGAATGATCAATCAGGTCAGGCGCCTCGAATTCCGGAGCCCCGCAACGAATACAAGCATCATTCTCTACATAAAAATCTCCTTGAGAATTTTCTGAATACCTAGCAGGTGGCTCCTTGCTCTGTTTTTTATTAAATATTTTCATTGCGTTATTATTTCCTTTCTAAAGATTAAATAAATGACTAACATTATTCCATTTAGGGTCGAAATCAATTTGATAACTAAAAGATACAAATCTATTTTCAGCCAGAGAAATCTTTCTCAAATATTGCTCTACGGATTCGTCTACTTCAACATAACAATCCATATCCATCCCAACCTCTGACATTCGTCTAGAAATAATGTGATAGATACAGATTTTCTGCAATTCATCAGAAAAGAAATCTTCAATTTCTCCCATATCCAGATCCGTATTTTCCTCGACAATTATTCTAATATGATAAGGGCAAAATTCCTTAAACTTATATTTTCGGTAAGCCATATCTACCCATCCTGTACCTTTTGATCCATTTGGCATGGTTAACAATAATAGCGTAATCGAATTTTTAGGATATACCTTATCTGAAGATCGTACTAACTCCCAATCTACATGCGAAGATTCATTTCCAAACAATTTCTTAAAAAAACTCATCATAAGTAAGATTTATGTATTGCAAATTACAATAACTTGGATGTCAGTTCAGGTTGAACATAAGGTAAATATTTTGGTACACTCCAAATATATTTCAATTCACTTTCTGCCATCTTGTGTTTCTAATCTTGCTTGACATTATTGAGATAATACTCCCGCCTAGCAATTGACCCATCAGCATGGTATACAATGCACTCCCCATTTTTTCTTCCTTTTTTAAATTCTGTAGTTATCAATAATACTCCATCTGTGTAAATCTCTGTCATGCCGTCCAATTTCCCATCCACGATTTGATTTCTAATGTAAATATCTCCATTATCATCGTAGATCGTTATCTCTTTGCTGTGATCTTTTCTAAATAGCGTTTTACTTCTAGCCAGACCATTGTCCGTTATCAACTGACTGACAAGAAAACCATTTTCATAAACTGATGTTATAGCAGAGCCATCAACAGCGGTCCAGTTGAAAGCTCCAGAATATGGGGTCTTTGGATCATCCTCTCTATAGGTGATTCCATTCGAGATTATAATTTTAAATGGGCTATTTAAATTTTCTTTAGACATCTTTTATTTTTAAATAAGACAATGTTCACTCCTATTAATATTGATCATATCCCCTTGTTTCCTTACCAACTTTAAAATTAACATATTTTTAGAAAAAGTTAATAGTCAAATTATATCAAGACCTATTATTCGTTTCTTTTGACTACAGCTATCCGAAATATTTCCGATGATACTTTTCTTTTTTAAGTTGGTAGTCATATGGATGCTCTTTGTTTATTTGCTACGACAAAAAGAATTCACTAACTAAACATATCACAGATTGTTACAAACCAAAACTTTTCTTAGATAGTCAATAATTTCTTTGAGAAATTGATTTAAGCAATACTACCAACACTTTTAATATTCCAAATAGCTTATTTTTTCCCTTATTCAGGAAAAAAACTTGACAACTCACCTTTTCTTGTTTAATTTTAGTAAGCATATATAAATTTCCTATTTTATTACTGATTATGATTAGTGTTTTAACGAACCTAAGGGAGCTCATAGCAGCCTATGGTATCCCTCATTTGAACAAAGAAGATGATGAACAGATCGAAAAAGACATCTTAGCATCTCTAAAGGATATTGAGATCGATTCGCATACAAGATACCTCAGTCATGGTAGTCGTGAGATGGCTCAACAGTCCTTCCGTATTTTCTACAGTCAATTGCGACGTATGTTTAATATTATTTACCGTAAAAAAAATCACCAGGCTGATTTAATAATATTGAAATTTCATGAGCTCTTTAAGACATATGAAGATATATACAGTCAAGATATGAATCTTGAAGAACCATTGACCGATTATCAATATCAGCTTTTAAAAATAGAAATAACAGGGAGATTTCCGGTTTTAAAAGACGTCCTTCACAAAAAAGAGATCCCAGAAGTCCTGATCTGCGAGATCCAATCTGCATTGAATAGTCATTTCAATAGCACCGATTCAGAACTTCGCTATCACCAATACCTCTTTTACAAAAAGCTACTGCAAGAACTAACCAAACTTGCTTACGATACACGTAATAAGGATTGGGAACGTCGTTTTATCGAAACCATGATCAATATCAATTTCAATCACATGGGCTTTTTCAATCGTCTTAGTGAAATAATCAATGATCAGCTTAACACCCTTTGTGAAAAACATCAAATGATGTCTATTATAATCAACGGACTTCGCATAAGCCAAGCTTCCCGTCATCCTCGATTATATTATGAGCAGAATCGCGCACATCTCGCGGATCTACTCAGCGAGTATACAGAAAAAAGGAAGATATTAAACGAAATACAGGAAGTCAAAATAGAAACAGATGAGATACTGGATGAGATTGAAAGCAGTGGTATATTGAGTAACTTAAGTCGCGCCGAAATCATTGTTTTGTTCCATTACCTATTCAAAGCAGGTTTTCTAAGAGGAAAAAGCAAACTGGAAGCAGCCCAAAATTTTTCAACTTTCGTTTTCACATCCAATGATATTAAGATACCTGTAACACAGCTTGTCAAAATTGATCGAAATAAATACCAATCCAGTATTAAAACTGTCAAAAAGAAACTTCTGCAAGCCATACTTTTTATGGATGAAGATCTAAAAGATTTAGGCAGGTCTAATCAGTTGGAAGCGTAAGATATAAAATATTAAAAAAAGTAATCTTCGTTTTTGAGCTAAAAACGAAGATTATTAAAAAAAGATAGGGACATCTCCACAGCCTCTCTATAAATCCTTTTCGATTAGTTCAAAAAACACCTTTATAAGCCCAAGAGGGTGCTTTTTGAACGAATGACAAAATCACCAAAAAACAGCAAACTTCTCCAAACCTTTTAAAAACCTCTCCACTTATTTTCCAAAACCACCTTACAATAATTTAAGCGAAGATACCCCAAAAAAAACCTCTTCGTTAAATTTTATGCACTTGCTATACCTTTGAATTGAAGCATACGAAAACAGTATTTCAAATGCTTTCCAAAGGTGGCTATATCGAGCAAATAAAAAACCTAATAGTCCCTTTTAAAAAATATTAATCGTCGGTGATGTTGGATGCCGCCTGTTAATGTGAAACCAGCCATGACTCCCTAGCTCCAAAAGAGCTAGGGTTTCAATGACTAAAACTTAAAAAGAATATGATGAAAACAAAAAACAAGATACAGCTCGTCATTATACTTGCTTTAATGGCCTTATGGCTACCTATCAGTATAGATAAATTAATCAATTTCACCCTATTCAAAAGTGCTATGGTCCAGCAACCTTTTGCTGACAGTCTAGGAAGGCTACTAGCTTATACCCTACCGCTGATAGAATTTGCCACAGGAATCTTATTTGTATTTCCAAAATGGCGACTCTTGGCTTTCCGTTCATCTATAGCCATGATGCTCATATTTACTGGTTATGTTGCATTAGCACTTTTGAAAGTCTGGGAAGACATTCCCTGTGGATGCGGATTGGTCTTTAATCAATTGGGGTGGGTGGCACATCTTTGGTTGAACTTGATATTTTTAATCATAAGTATCGTAGGTTGTATCCTCGAAAAAAATATACGCTCATTACAAATCCCGTTAAAGTCGGAACCAGCCATAAAATAAAAATGATCATCAAAATTACGGAACCTGAATTCTAGGTCAATCTGGGGGAAGGGCAAGTCGGCCTTAAGACATGTTAAACAAAAAAATTAAACCACTTAAATTAAAAAGAGATGAAAAATTTAAAAAATCTCCAAAAACACGGCTTAGCCGTATTCGCATTAACACTTGCATTGGGATATGGAAGTTATAGTTATGCAAAATCATTATTAGCCACTAATTGGTATCAAATCAGTTCACAAGGAGCGAGTCCTGGAGCCGATGTCATCGGTGCGATCACCGCTGATCCAACTCAAGGTGGTATTTGTACAACGCCAATAAAACCAGTTCGCTGTGCTGTCCAATTTGATAATTCCAACAATTTCAATTTGACAGGACTTCAGGTAGCGATAGCTGAAGCATTGCCTGGTGTCAATGAAACAAGCCGTACACACAAATTACCATAATCACTTTGCTGATTAAGAAAAACAGAAGGTCCATTTCCTTAGAAATGGACCTTCCTATTATCTCGGATATTGTATTATTTTAGAATTATCAATGACATTTTTAGGAGCTAAAAATGTAAAACGATTGTCTTTTCCAGTTAAATAATAAGGCTTACCATCAACAGTTCTACTCAAAGAAATAGAGCTGTTCTCTTGAAAATTATACCTACGAAGATCACTCCATCGCAGTCCCCTATTCAAGAGCTCCTTCCTTCGTTCCTTGTCTATGACCGACATTGCCTCTTCCTTGTTAAGTGCATAATAATCCAAATAAGTATCGGGCTCAAACCGAGTTTTTAACAATGAATTTAATACCTGTAATCCTTCCTGAGTTAGACCCTTCCTAACCAAGCACTCTGCTTTTATGAGATAGAGTTCATCTGTAGCCAATCCTGTAAAAAAGATACCACTACCAGTATAGGAACCTCGGTAGGCAAATCCACCTGTCGCTTCTTCTCTAAAAAAAATATTCTTTCTCAGATCACCATTTGCATACAGGTGCAACAACTCGGTATTGACGCGATACTTATCCATCAACAATGCTGCGCCATAACCCGATGCATCATAAAAAATAATTTCAGGATTTCCTTGTCCAGAAGAAGGGAAAGGATATAATATCCCCTCATTTAAAGATTTAAAATCATGCAGATGCGGATATTCCTTCAAGACATTTTCGGTACAAATAAGTGCTTCTTCATATTGCCCCATTGCGAGATAAATCCGTGCAAGCAATGCCTCTGCGGCCAGTTTTGAAGGCCTAAAAATATTCTTTGTCGTCAAAGGTAGTTGCCCTATTGCATCTTTTAGATCATTGACAATTCTTATATAAGTATCTCCAACACGAGCACGGCTATTGAGGTCAGTGGGGTCACTTTCCGTCACCAAAGGAATTCCATAATCTGCATTTTGTACATCTCCAAGTGGAGCAGCAAACTGTTGCGCAAGCATATAAAAAGCATTAGCCCGATGAAAAAGTGCACTTCCTTTTATTTCATTATAATGAGCCAATATTTCCTTTTCAACTTCAACTTTCGTCACCCCTTCTAATATAATATTACTATAGAGCACCCTTTGATATGGATAATTCCAATCGGTACAATCGTAACCATCATAGTATTCATCCACCCAACTATAAGCGGTTTTTTCCTGTTGCCTGCTCAATAGCTGATAGGCCGGATCACTTATCTCAAATTCTTCTGCCGATATTGAGCTCATAGCATGACCAGAATTATGATTAAAGACTGTGGTATTATCAAGTATGGCGTCAAAGTCTTTTAGTGTACTGGGCACTGCTTGTGCTTTATCTCTTTTAACATCGAGAAAGTCTGGATTACATGCTCCCAACATGCTGGAAGTCATGATTAAAATAAAAAATCTTTTCATTCGGTTACCATTCTAGTTGAAACCCAAAAGTAAATGTACGTGGTTGTGGATATACTGTATTTACAGCCTCTGGATCAATTCCCACTTTATTAGATCTGTATATAATACCTAAGTTCTTGACATAAATAAATGTACGCATCGACAGCTTGCCCCATTTCGCAGGAGACAGGCGGTAAGAAAAATTAAGATCAGATAATCTTAAAAAATCACCCTTCTCAATAAGTTGCGCTCCATTACTATATAAGCCCTCACGGAAGTAGTCAAATGATGGAGGCAAAGCAGGAACAGTTGTTTGTATCTCATCACCCTGCTGTTTCCATCGGTCCAGATAGTCGGAATGACCTACCCCGCTAAAAAAGAGCTTGAAATAATCGATACTGTTCCGGCGGAAATAAAATCCGTTTTTCCATTCCATTGTAGCGCTAAGTTCAAAATTTTTATAGCTAAATGTTTGTCTTAAACTTCCTTGAACAGGAGGAAAACTAACACCCATATATTTCAAATCTGATAATTTGGCGTTCAAGATATAATTCATGTAATCTTGATCCTTATTGGGTGTTAATATCTGACCATTTTCTGCACTTAAACCTGCAAACGGCCATGCATAAAGCGCATCTTTTGAATAACCTTCCCGAGGTTGCGGATTAAAGACAAACTCACTTACAGAATTGGATGCATTGGCCATGTACCTTGTCACCTTATTACTCGTCCAGCTCCACAGCAAATTGACATCCCATTTAAAGTCCTTATCGATCACTTTGCCATTCAGTACCACATCGACACCCTTTGTTTCAATATTTGCAAAATTTATCCGGTTATCGATCAGATAATTTCCATTTTCAGCAATGATACCGTGAGTAGGATCCAGAAAATTAGGTCCGATAAGATCTCTTCCTTTCTTGACATAATAATCAATAGATCCAGAAATACGATTAGAAAAAAGAGCATAATCTAATCCAACATTGCTTGTGCTCAACTTTTCCCATCTCAAATTGGGGTTACCAGCACTCTTGATATTGGCATATGGTAATCCGGAAATAAAATCTAGCGGTTCCATGCGCATGGAGGGCAGACTACTGATGGTATTGTTGACATTACCACTAAAACCATAAGTTGTCCTTAGCGTCAACTGTGACAACCAAGCTGCATGATCTTTCAAATAAGGTTTTAATTGCTCAGAAAAACCCACAGACCACAATGGAACACCTCGTTGATTTGTTTTTACGCCAAATAGATTGGATGCATCCCAACGCACGCTAGCACTTATACCATGTTTTTTATTATATAAATACGAAGCATTGGCAAAATACGATATAAAACGATCCGTAATCGAGTAATCGTTAAAACTCGCAGTAGGTATCCGAGCCGCACCATTTGGTCTCAAATTATACATCGTACGATAGTCTAATGCGACCTGAGAAGTTAGATTATTATCATCAAATCCATATAAGCGATATGCTGCATCGGCAAGTTGTTTATTATCGCTGATTTCAGCACCAGCTATCGCTGTCAATTGATGGTTACTCGTCCATTCGCGCAACCAATTTAATTGGACCCGTGCATTTTGCATCGCCTGAGTAATAGCTCCACCTTCTTTGATTGCTCCAATAGGAATGATCCTAACACCATCCAACTGGGTATATTGATTGATCAGATTACGGGAGAAATAACTATGCTCACCATATAAGTTTTTTCTCTGGCTCCATTGTCCCTGATAGCGATATTTAAAATCTACGGAAAGTCCTTTGCTCCAGCGGTAGGATAATCCCAATCCCATCAACAGATTTTTTGAAGTTACACCCAAATCCCTATGCGCCCTGTCCACTATCGGATTGAATGTCCAATCCAGTAAACCATTGCTCAATGCCTGATCCCGGTATGTATGACCAAACTGATAATTGACACTAGAATAGGTGCCATCATCATTTAACAAGGTTGTATACGGAGAAATCCCCGACTGGTTTGCGTTGAGCTGTTGCAAAGTATAACCGTTAGCAATATCACGTGTACTTCCAAATTTTAGTTCTGTATTCAACGTCAGATTTTTTGTTACCTTTAGTTCATTGACAAAATTGAAGGTCAGGCGCTCATTTTTATTTCCGATAACGTTAGACCGTTCCTTATCCCAGCCTCCAGAAAAGAAGAACATGTGGTTTAATGATCCACCACGCAAATTGATCGCATATTGCTGTAATACCTGTTGCTGATACAATAACGCTAAAGCCTCAGATCGGATATCTTGCTTAGCAAATCGCTCCTTTCTCGATATAAATTCTGTTTCTGAAATAACATTTGCATCAAGCTGATAGCGTAACGCGGCATAGTCAGGCATATACATAAAATCAAATGGATAGTAATTGCCCTTACTGTACAAGTATTCTTCAACTTCCATCATCTCTTTAGCAGAAAGCCATTGTTTATTATAATAGAGATCAGGTTTCCTCCCAACTTTCAGACTATTATTGAAAGTTATTTTTAAAGATTCACCTAATTTCCCTTTCTTTGAGGTCAGCACAATTACGCCATTACCTGCTTTAGCACCCCATATCGCAGCTGCGGAAGCATCTTTCAGCACTGTTATGCTCTCAATATCGTTGGGATTTATAGAATTCAAACTGCCTTCAAAGGGGAAATTATCCAATATAATCAGCGGTTCTACAGAAGATTCAATTGAACTGACCCCACGGACGCGCATCGAACTTGGAAATTCATTTTCCCCAAAACTAAGACTACGGTCAAATTGTAAACCACTTGTCACTCCTTCCAGACGATCCAGGATATTAGGAGAAGGATTTCGACTAAGCAACTTTTGATCTACCTGCGTAAAGGAACCCGTTAAATTTCCTTTATTCATCTGATAGTATCCTGTATTGACAATAACCTCATCCAATCTATTGTCTGCAGTTTCTAATACGAGATTTCCAAAGACAGTGGACGCCCCAACTTTTATTGTTTTAGACTGATAACCTATACATGAGATTTTGATTATCTGTATCTGTTTGCCAACAAAGTCAAAATAACCAGCATCATCAGTCTGCCACTCCATTTTATCAGGCAAAGACATGATCGTGGCATTTTTCAAAGCATGACCCTCCAAGTTGACCACACGACCGCTATATTTTTGTTGTGCACACAGGTTGCTGTTCAAACCAAGGGTCATCAAAATAGTCAATAGCATATATTTCATAATTTTGATTTTTAGGTTAAAACTGTACATTCTTAATCAGCAAATATGGTAAAGGCTGTCTTTCGTACTCAATCTTGAGATTGAATTGATCTGCAAATTTTACTACATCTTCCATGGTCATTTCTTTCGCATTGATTAATTCAATCGGTATCTCGTAAGAATAGTTAAAGTCTTTAGGTAGTCCAGTCCTATCTTGAACATTGTGGTAATCCTGCGTAGATCCTTTCACTTTACTTAGCAAGAGTGACAAAATTTTAAAAATTTTCTTACCATTGGCAGGATCAGGAAAATACTGGTAATGGCTTTGATCATTGCGTTTCGGGAAACTTTGACTTAGCAGCTTGAGTGTCTCCTCTTTAGTTCCCTTGAGCTTAACCAGAGGATACGATTTTTCTACCGTATAGGCGATGTTGATATCAATGCCAAATTGTTTAAGCATAAAATGCTTGATTCTCGACCGAAGCTCTTCACCTATCTGGTTATCGGTCATTGTTGCAGGCACACGATAATCCATACTATAGAGGTTATTTCGATCCCATTCCAACACCTTACTGTCCCAATCATAATCGCCCGCATCACTATAGCTTGGTTTAGACTGTAAAAAATAACTGTTTTTATCAGCTGTTATAGAAAATTTTAATGCCCCATCAAACTGTCCCAGAAAATTAGAAATATTTTGCTCAAAAACCGAGTACAGGATCTCATCCAAAGGCTGATTCACCATCGTTATAAATATACTGTCCTTGCTTCTCGTTATTTCAGTTGTTTGTTCAGCATATTCATTTGTATAGCCAGCTAATTTTAACAACTTATCCTGATACAAAATTTCAGCAGGAGCATTACCCTCTTGAAATAAAGGTTTCTCGTAATCGGCTGTTTTCACGTTTAAATTTTGGGCCATTAGCGGCACCCCGTTGTCAATTGTTTTAGTGATATTTTCAACAGAATTATAAGTTGCTATAGGCATAGCTATCACTCTCCCGTCCTTGATCCAGACCATATGTGGAATCCCTGCATGTGGAAACAAAGTCATCAATTCAGTATCCTCGTAGACAGATTGATGATGCCATTGAAAACGATCCAGGGTATGTTGCATTTTATCAACCGTTTCATAGTTAACTGGAATAATAACCACCTTACTGGAATCCAACTGAGGTATAATAAAATCTAAATGCTTTAATGACCCTAAACAAGGACTACACCAAGATGCCCAAAAATCTAAAATGATCAGTTTATCACGGTATTCTTCAAAATTTCGTTCATAGGTTTTCTGTGCTTTCCAGTCAATCATTTTATGCTTAGCGGTATAAAACTCATTTGGAACCTGATCTCCTATATATAATGATCTCTCATTAGATTTCACAAAAACCTGTGCGTTCAATCGTAAAGGTGAAATTTGGAGTCCTGAAAAAATAAACAAGAGTAACGTAAATTTTAAGATCGGAGTCGAATTTACAAACCCCTTAAAGCTTAATTTAGTTGTTTTAGCAACTTCACTAAACAATCTTTTTATCAGAGTACTAAATTGAATTCCTCCTGCAATTTTTAAAATAAGATGCTCATTCACAACATCTCTAACACCTCCTTGCATTTGATTTGAAAAGCATTTTAAGCGATTAGACTGATTATTAATGCAAAACCACTCAGATACCTGGCAAAAGAAATTGGATCGCTTAAAACCTCTAATTTTAGATAAAGCGCTTTCCGTGTAGGGATTAAGTATGGATGAAGCATAGATAAAGCGTTGATAGTGCGTCAGTAGTGCGTAAACGAGTACCGTTTTACGCACTATCCATGCTTTACCAGTACTTAGCATACGCATTACGTACGCTTGAGCAACACATGAACAACCAAATTCCCGTACTTGCCTAGCACAAGCCAGTCCAAGCACTGCTAAACTACCATCTTCAGTAACTCTTTGGTAGCTCTCCAGTACATTCCCAGTACCTTTTTGGTACCTTTTCAGTAGGGCATTGGTGAATAAACCGTACACTGACCGTACATCAAGAACCATTTTAGCAAGTACATTCTTCATGAAAACCATAAAAAAAGCAAAGCCATTGGTTCGGATCTTGTTCGGACTTTCTTTTAACCTTCTTTTACCCTTGTAGTAGGTTTCCCCGTAACTGCAACACACTTGCACCGTAGTTGCACCGTCCTTTTCCTGGTACACTTTCTTTTCCCTGTCTTGACCCCTTTTTCTACTTCCACTCAGGTTTTGCTCGACCGTGCTTCGACTTTTCATGCACTGTAGCCGATGAAATCCCGATGCCGACCCGAAGCCGAGTCGCAAAAAATTAGAAGTTGGTGTTAAGTTGGTCAGGAAAAAATCAGGATTTACTCTACCTAATATCTTTTGTTTGACACCTGTTCGAGTGTTGTTCGACTGCGCTTCGACACGTGTTCGACACTCCTTCGAGTCTTGTTCGGGTGCTGTTCGACTGCGCTTCGACTGGCCTTCAGGAACTTGCCGAACAGCAGTCGAAGAACTGCCGAATGATTTCCGAATCAGTCCCGTACCAGTCCCAAGGTTATCCCGAACGTTTGTCGAACCTTCATCGAAGGCATATTGACTGATAAAATCAACACTAGTTGCATGTGCAATATTATTTTCAAGCGCTTTTTTAGCAACAGAATATTCAGGTAATTCCGAACCCATTCTGCTCAATAGCACACCTTCCCTTTCAGGTTTAAATAGCTTCCGGAGATAATCCCAGAACTTGACTATATATTGTATGTTTATGTTCATTATTTTAATTTTTTGGACATAAAGCTTCCCTGCTCCTTTTACTGCCAAGAGAGGCTTGATCATTAAGCCTTTTCCTCGGCAGCATCCGGAGATCACAGGTAGTGAAACTTTATTAATACTTTTCTTTTGTTAATGCTTACTTCTTCCGTATGATCATTGTGGTCAGCTCGTCCCAGATCAACTCTACCGATTCGCCATCTTCAGTATTGATCGGTCTACTGTCTTTCACTACCGAGAGTTTCTCGATTTTCACTTCCAACTGAAAGTGCTCATTTAGGTCATTGATGATCCGTTGCTGATAGTCTTCTCTTGCGGTATTGACAGGCACGGTGAGCTCATATTCATATAAATGCTTACCTCCGTAATAGCAGCTTCTACAAGGAATATACTTTACGCGGTCTTCACCTAAAACGATGATCTGCTCTTTCGGAAAATTACTGGGCAGTCCAAAGGCATACAGGTAGCACTCATAAACGGCCATGCACACAAAATTTATCCGCAGTACATCATTACGGGTGCCATGCAGCACAGAAATAAAGGGACTGATATCTTTTTCCGAAGGAACCAGCAAAGAATAGTACCGTTCCTTTGGACGTTTGTCTACTATAGCCTTGGGCACATAGGGCATACGACCTCTGGATCTAGTCAGTGTAGCATTTTTCAATGCTGTTTTGGATAAAAGTGTAGTCATAATCGGTTTTTTAATAAATGGGACGCACTTTCTACTCAAAAACGAACACAGTTCTCTCTCTGGGGACAGCGCATAGCTCTCCCAATAGCAAGTATTTTGCATTTTTTTTAAGTTTAAATTGGTTCCCTTAAAACCGAACAATTTGGACATGGCTCGCGCCGTAAGGAAACCAGTTAAAAAAATATTAAATCAAGAAAATGCAATTTTACGTCGTCGTCAATTGGTTATATAATGGTCTTCATTATTGCATTATTTGGGTAAAAGAACAAAAACCGACTTTCCATTATTGATGTAAATCAATAAAACTTGATGACAATAATTTGCTTTATGCCTAGAAAAGTGTAATTTTAAGTTGCAAAACATTAAAATCCGATCCAATTTAGGCTATGCAAACAATTGTATATCAAAATGAAAGTCGGTAACATAAGCCATCATAGTATGGGAACAAGCTAGTTTTAACCTTATTAGAACGTCATTTTTAGTATTAAGTACGGTCAGCAAACCACACTTTTACTAAAACGCGCCTTTTAGATTTGGAACAAACTTCCCCTATCCTATTTATACTTATGTTTTACTAAACGCCCTATTCTGGCGGACAGGATATGTTCTTTATTAAATCAGAATGTGCGAACCGGAGGCAATAATCCTGGATCATGTCGTTGGTGGTTCTTGTGGTGGTTACTTTTCGTTTAATCATAATTTTTATAGTTATGTAAACGATATCTTGAGAAGAGTTCTTGCTGAAAAAACAACCAGCAGGAACGATCTTTACTCCTTCTAAACCGGAGGAAATCCGCCTGGCAAACCTCTCTAATAGTAAAAACTATTAGGACCCTTAGAAGTACAAACGCAAAGACCGCCCTTACTGGTATTATACAAATATATAATTTCCAGTAAACAAATGGGCGACCCTACGGTACTCTCTTGGGTAAATTTGGCGGATTTTCCAGTAAGAGAGACATCGTTAGTCACTAAATAAAAAGTGACTTATATAATCGCTGATACAAACATAATAAATAGTGATGACTTTAACAAATATAAATTAACGAAAATCATCATTTAATTAAATATAATATGGATACATTACTAGGTATTTATTTAAACAATCTAAATATCAACAAATCAAAAGTTGGTGAAATTACAGGTATCAAACGACAAAGAATTAGTGACCTTTGTAATAAATCAAAATCTAAACCATCTCCTGAGGAATATTACAAAATTGTCTTGGCAACAATTTTATTAAGTAATAAATCTGAAAATGAATTTAACAAATCATTTGATTTAGTGTTCCCTAACAGACCAAAACCTAACTTTCTAACGGAAGAAGCACACCTTTCTCCAGAGACTCGATTTATACGAAGACATTTCCTTATACAAAAGACTGTTGAAGAGAAAATCGGGATGTCAGAAGGCAAAATTAGCCGACTAGCCAGTGAAGATGTTAAGGAAGTTCTCGCTGTTGAATTAATCTGTTTTATTGAAGGTCTAGGACTTGATGTACTCAAAACTTTTAAGGAAATCTATGGAGAAGTTAATATAGTTGGAGATCAAGCTAATTTAAACGATAAGTAAAAGTAATACCGTACAATCCACGGAGAAGAGGGTCGTGCATATAGAAAGTATTTGCTTTCCGAGAACGATAAAGATGTAATACTTACTGATAAAAGGAAAATGAAACGAACAAAATGACATTCGGAAAAAGCATACGCTTGTATTTAAAGGACGGCACTGTAACTAGCTTAAAATTAGAAGAATTTGTCGATCTAACTGAAATTTTAGCTATTGACAAATAGTAAAATGAATTATTAAAACCAACACGTAATTTAAAACAACACTTTTATGACCCATAAAATATCTGTTATTGAAAACGAAACAGCATATTTTATCGACTATAAATAATAAAAATTAGCGAAATTTTGTATTGGAAAATTGAGCAATTTTAGAATATAGTGAATTGTCCAACAATACAAGTGAATATGTTGATAGAATTAAACGGATTATCAAATCATTCCAAAACCATCTATTTAATAATTAGAAATGAAAGCAATAATACTAGATATTTTTCAGGAGAATTCAGGTAGCGTTTGTTACCTTTCGAAATCTACATTGAAAGAGTACATAACATCTTTATCAATAGACTATAATCAATATGATGTTCAAAGAGAAATTGTAGGTCATGTCTACTTGGACAATTTAGTACATTCCCTACTAGAAGGAAAACATATTCCTCCTATCGTACTAATAGATGTAAATGAGGCAAACTCAAAAGTAGGAGATGAACGGATATTAACTGATTTTAAAATTCTTGATGGGCTACAACGAACCTATCGTTTAAAGTATTTATACGATACTATCCAGTTTTTTCTAACAAAAAATTTTGAAACTGATTTCAGTGAAAAAACCCGTCTTCAACTATCTAAAGAATTCAAAAATGAGTTATTTGAAATCAATAGTAATGTTAATATCCTTACAAAATTAATAGATTATGCAAAACTAAACCCTAAATTTCGTGAAGATTTTAGTCATATATTTGAGAGAAATCAATGGTTCGAAATATGGTTGCATCTGGAGCCTCAAGAAGAAGTAAATAAAATGCTCATTCTAAATGCCGGCCATAAAGCTGTTTCTAATAAGCATCAGATCGAATTATTATTCAATTATGCTTTACCTACGCTAAAGAAAATCGCGGGCAACAACGATCTTTCAATTGTTCGAGAAAAGGAAAAGAATTCTATAAGGTTCAGCAAAGAAAGAGAAAGGTCACAATTTCATCTATCTCATATGATTATGGGGTTAATTTCATATTATGAAGGGAAAATATTTGTATCAAATGCAGAGCTAATACAAAAGCAACAAAGCAATAGTGATTACGCTCAAGAAGAAGTATTCTTGAATTCCGAGTTATTGAAATTATATTTGAATGCATTGGTCGAATTAGACAAAGAATTAATCAATCAGTTCCCTGACCAAGGAATTAAATGGCTTGGCAGAGAAATATCATACGTAGGAATGTTTGGAGCTCTAGGAAAATATCGACTCAAACATAGACTAGATCATAAAAAGACATTTGAAATATTTTCAATCTCCATTATCCATAATACAACTATATTAAATCTTCAAGGCTTTGAAAATGAAAGAAACAGTCAGGCTCTTTCTAAAATAAACATCGGGAGCGTAAATAAGAAGGCGGTATTTGAGGCTACTTTAGAAATATTAGAAAATGGAACTCACTCTCCATTAAATTGGGAGAACTATTTTAAAGGAGGAGGTAGAGATGACAACTAATAATGCGATGTACAGGAATCTAGAAAACTTACTAATTAATCTTTCAACTGATTCTGATAATTTAACACACTATTATCTAGGTTTGGATTGCCAAGACAAAGAAGCTGAACTGACAGATTTAGCAGAACGAATCGAAAGTGAAATCATCATCCAACTAAAAGAATGTATTGAATCGGATAGTTTTCTAACTATTGAAACCAGTTATTTAGAGCTAATTCGTGAATACAAAACCAAATTTGAAGATTTTCCTGCTGCAAGATTTGAAGAAATCTTGTTGATTTTAGGGCTTATAAGCTCACTTAAAAATAATTTAGATGAAGAGCTTGACTTAACTGCAGAAATGGACATTTCTAAATATTCATTGATTAATTTTAATGCAAATAAATTTGGAACAGACATTTATCATTATGATGATATTGAAGATAGCAATAATAGTTTTGTTTTTTTTAACTTCGAAAAGACAGATGATATTCTAGAATACTTTCATAATATAGATCTTGTAATTCAAAGTGAATTAATTATACAGCTCATATCAAAAATTGGCGGAGAAGAGCTTTTACTTCCTCCAAAATTTTATGCACTTATATCTAGCGAAACTGCGGATAATGAAGCAAAGAGTAAAGCTTATATAGCAATAAATCTAATTATTGCAGGAAAAACATTTCATGTGCCATACGAATATTCTAAAAATATGTCGTTAAATTCTTTGAGAAAGTTATCCGCAGAGAACAACTATCATCAATTCAAAGATATCCTCACTATTTTAAGTGAATATAATGCTCAAAATGACATTCTTGATAAGTTCATACGGCTGTATCATGTAATAGAAAATTTCATGTTTAAATCACCATTAGTAGGTCTTGAAAGAAAACAGAATGGAACACCTTTTTCTTTTAGAGATTTTCAGAGAATACATAGCAATATCAGTAGATCTGAACTTGAATCTTTAAAGAAGCTAATGAGTAGCGTCTTTCCACATGTCCAACAAAACGGTATTACATTTGGCAACTACATTTTTCAAAAGTTTACGGAGATAATAACAACTCGCGCACTAATAACAGAAATAAATTTCAACCAATTAATTTCTTATTTAGGTTTAGAGAAAAAAAGTGGAGGTAATATGGAATTTACGGACATACTGCAGAGTAACATTCATAAAATTTATTCTGAAATACTTTACGCAATTAGATGTTCGGTTGTTCACAATAAAGAATCCGAATTTCACCTAACTCATGATATTTTATTATCTCACAGCATTATTAACAATGCTACGCAAATTTTGCTTGAAGAGTTTCTTATCCCGACTATGGAGGAAATTATCATATTTCTACTAACTGAAAATGAAAATGATATCGTGTGGTTTTCAAATAATAGTTTGATGTTATGGTAGAAGTAAAAATTAATGCTCTATAACATAAATCAATGAACCACCAACAGGATAACAAGAACAAATATTATAACTTTAACATGCACGAAACTATTAACTTTAAATTTTTAAATTTAAAGTTATTTCATTATGAATAATAAATAAGCAGAATCTATTAATTTTTCACACACCCCTAAAGTCCCAAATTATAATGAGCGACAACTTATTAAAACATAAAATTAAGATACCAGTTTTTTCATCGGAAGTAAAAAACTTTGATCTAGGCGTTATTTTTGATTCCCCAGATTATAATTCATTAATTAAACTTTTGAAAGCTAAGATTGAAGAATTTGATAGAGCTGGTATTGCGGTCACTAATTTAAGAAGTAATAAAGTGAAAGAGATGAAAATTTCAAATATTGAATATTTTGATTATTCATTTGAGGGAATTCCAACTTTGCTTTTGAAAATTACGGCTTACAATACTAATTTAATTGATGGTTTTGTTGAAATTGATTTAAAAAGAGATCTCCAAAAAAAAGATAAAGTTGGAAGTGACACTAATTACGTTTTAATCATACCTAGTATATTTGGTGTCAATTCTAGTAAAAATACCTACCAATATAAATTTTTTGTTTATGATGATCCAACTAAGGAGAGTTCTGAAATAATCTCAATTTGCAAATTAGTAGCAAAGAAAATTCTTGAAGTAAAAATAAGAAATATAAAACTTGAAACTATTTTACAAGAGATTAAAAAAAACAATGTAATTGAAAATATAGAAATACAATTATCTTCTCAAACTGAAGAAAATGATGATCCAGAAATCCAATTAAAGCAGTACCTAGTAAAATCAAATGTTGCTAAAACCACAAAGAATAAATATAAGAATCTTCCTACAGAATCTTTTGAAAAATTAATTCATGATAGATCACATAATAGTTATAAAAGAATTTTTAAAATTATTAAAAATAAAACTGAAATAAAAATAACTCAAGAAAAGTTCAAAGGTGATATCGATAAATTAAATAGTACAATCGAAGAAATTTTTAATTC
The DNA here is from genome assembly GCF_037479535.1 of Sphingobacterium sp. MYb388. Taxonomy (NCBI): domain Bacteria; kingdom Pseudomonadati; phylum Bacteroidota; class Sphingobacteriia; order Sphingobacteriales; family Sphingobacteriaceae; genus Sphingobacterium; species Sphingobacterium sp. MYb388. The sequence goes on from NZ_JBBGYV010000004.1 coordinate 570,329, forward strand.
TCAATATGAATTAAGTCAAAATGATTTAGAAAATATTTTTGACAAAGATTTTATTATAAAAAATTTAAATTGCGCTTTAACGGATTTTTACAATCAAACCGTGTAAATTTATAAATGAATTGTTTAGAAAACATATTATCTGATATATCTAATTTTTCATTAGTCATTTTTGGCTTTTGTGCAACTCTTTATACTGTAATTTATTCCTTTATACTAAATAAAAAAGATGCGCTTAGTGAGATATCAGAATTATTAAAATTAGGGAATAAAGTTCCTCTTCATACTCTTAAGGAAAGTACGTACATAAATTACATAAAAAGAATGAGAAAATTTAATAGATATATTATTATATGTTTATGGTTTTCATTAGGGATATATGTATTGGCGTTAATTTTCAAGTATTTTAAACTATATAATCTAGAACTTAAACTTAGTGACAACATCGTTATATCTGGCTATTTAGTTTATGTGCTTCTCATTTTAACCATATTTTTATTTTCCCAGATCGTAATTCTGATAATAAGAAGCTTAAATATTTATAATAAATCAACTAAAATATAACATAAGCATCTGATAACAAAAGCAATAGACTACATTTAACCGAACAATCAAAGCAACTACTATAGACCAGTTTAACACGCCGATTGTGTCAAGGTGAAGTAGTCAAGGTGTTTTAATTTTGTAGGCAAAGAAGTCCAACTACTCGAGTTACATCACATTCATAAATATTACAGTTTTTTTTCAATCTCATTTTTAAATATCTCCAAGCTACTATTCCTCATATGATATTTATCTTTTGTCCAATTTCTCCCTTTTGTAAAATTCTTACTTATATTCTTACAATTATCATAACTTGATGTAGTATTTGTAAGTGTCCCAAAAAATCAAACAGCTTAAAACTGGACATAAATGTTTAGATTTAAGTAATAAGATGAAAAAGACACGTTTTACAGAAACACAGATTGTAAGAGCTCTCAAAGAGGGAGAAGAAGGTAGAAAGACGGATGATATCTGCCGGGAGCTTGAGATTAGCAAAGCCACCTTTTATAACTGGAAAAGCCGTTACGGTGGCATGGAAGCATCTGATGTCAAGCGCCTGAAGGAACTTGAAGAAGAAAATGCACGCCTGAAAAAGATGTTTGCCGAGCTGAGTATGAACCATGATATCCTAAAAGAAGTCATCACAAAAAAAGGTTGGGGCTCCGGCAACAAAAACAGTTAACTCAGGAAATTGTCCTAGATCACGGTTTGAGTGTCGCCGGAGCCTGTAAATTGACAGGTATGTGCCGTTCACAATATTACTATGTTAGCAAGAAAGACGACAGTGCCGTGATGGCAGCATTAGATGATCTGTCCTCCAAACATCCTGTATATGGATTTCGAAAACTATATGCCTACTTGCGCAGAGAAGGTAAACCCTGGAACCATAAGAAAGTATACAGGGTATATAAGCTGCTCAATATGAATAAGAAGAGACGTGTCAAACGTCGGCTTCCTGTTCGGGAGAAACAACCTTTGGAACAAATACTAATTAAACTAACTGAGCATTATCAACAAGATTATATATTGGAATGGTTATTAAAAAGATTCGACTATTTAATTGAGAATAGAGACAAATTCACAGATTCATATAAAGCAATAAAGAAATCTGAGAACATTAATTTACCAACTATTTTAGAAAAATACTTTGCATAACAAGGTATTGCCAAAACATTATGCGACATTATACCCAAAGTACATGGAAGAAATCATTTTAAAAAATAAAGAAATAATAAACATTTTATTTGGTCTTGCTATTGGAATAATTCCAGCTTTTTTTGACATCAGAAAATCAAATGGAAAAAGAACGCTAAATTGGAAAGGTGGACTTTTAATATTTATCTGTATGTCATTTATTTTATTTTCATGGTATACTATACACGTCGATAATAATAAATTAAAACCTAATGATATTGTTTTAAAATTTAGTTTACGTTCACCTACTCCATTTTCTACTTATGAAGAGATTTCTAATACTCTACCGAAAGAAATCTTCACTCCACATATAAAAATAGAAAATTCGATCACTTCAGGAATTTTTAATTTGGAAAATATTCGCTCTGGGAAAGCACACTCTATGGAATCTAAATTTGTCAATTATGTATGCTACATTTCTGGAAATAAATCAATTGAAAATTTTCCGCAAAAAATAAATGATCTTAACCCTGAAAATGTTGTTTTGAACATATCTCTTAAAAAATATTTGGATAATGGATATACATTGAATGGTTCACCAAAACTTATAATTAGGGATACAGAATACATTGGTGACATAAATTCATTTAATGATGAGATAACATTCTTAAAAAAATAACATCGCATAAAAGGTATTGCCAAAACGTTGTACTACATTTTAAACCACATTGCAACCCAAAGACAAAGACTCTATGACTGCAAAGACAGCTTATGAAAAATCAATCGAAGCAATGCCTCAGTTTGACATTCCCCGTCTAAATTTAGGGTGTCTTTGGGATAATCCTTTGAAAGACTTAATCGGCGCCAAAAAACATTATGAGGAAATATTAACTTTTGAGGAAAATAACCCAAAAGCACATAATAACCTTGCAAACATTTACCGGCATGGTGAATTGTGCGATTTATCGAAATTTGAAAAACATATCAAAATTGCTGTAAGCCAAAGGAATGTTGAGGCAACTTTAAACTACGCTAATTATCTGAAGACTGAAAAAAAGGAGATTGAACTTGGTAATAGCTACTATCAAAAAGCAAGGGAATTTGATATTGATAATAAATTCGGACCTTTAATCGACGCCTTGATAAAAACCGATAAAGGCTGATGTAGTATTTTAATATAGAGTATATAATTGAAGATTAATATGACTTTAAATATATAGAATTACCATCATCATAGGAGAAAATAAATTTAGCAGTAAAATCGAGCATTTAAAAATATAGTTGGGATTATTCAAAGATCCTATCTAATCAATTTCGGCAGTTTAAAAAGGTTTTTCAGCTCTTAACTCAATAATTAGTTCTCATTGATACTAAATGAATCCACACTAAGAATTATTATTACTTGCAAAAAGTAATAATAATATGTATTGATTATTCATCAAGGCCAATTTTTTGAATTTGCTCCAGTTCATTATTGAATGTTGTATCGTAACTAGTTCGTGGCTTCGCATAGACCTAATGTCGATATCCGGACATTCCTACAATAGTGCCTTCTAAACTCTTCTTGAAGTTGCCCAAGAGATGATGGTATCCAGCGCACTTCATTTGTTACTGTAATTCACGAAATGACATAGCGAATTACAATTATAGTTTTAAACATTAAAAATCACTTCACTATTCTAAAATCAAAATTTAAACTCTATCTTTATTTTATTGCCTTAAGACAAATTATAAATTCAGAATATGTCACAATATCAGTTACCACCATTAAAAGACGATAAAGTTTTTGAGGCTTTTGTCTGCGACCTTTTCAACGCAATAGAGAATACTAATTCATATCAAAATACAGATTTCCAGACTTATGGGGTTCCTGGGCAGAATCAAAGTGGTATAGACCTGCTTTCATCTAAAACTAAAACTGTAATCCAATGTAAGGTCAAAGATCTGAGGAAACAAGATGAAGTTATTAGAACCAGTTTGATCAAAGATTTCAATTCTGATCTACAAAAAGCATATCAACTCAATATAGACTTTGATCGGTTTATTCTTGCGTCAACCTTTCGGGACGATGCTCCTATTCAGAAGCATGCTGCACAAGTTAAAGATGAAATAAAGGCCAAAGCAAACCTGTATTACTGGGGATGGGATACGCTTAGCAAGCATGCGGAACAATACGACTCTATCCTCATCAAGTATTTTCCTAAATTCAGACCAAAGCCCATAAAAACTCCTAAGGTCAAAATGGAATTACCAACTGGAGCATTAGGTACAGACTTAGCTAAAAAGAATTACATCAGCTATCTCATCAAACGTTATGGAGAATGGAAGCAGATTGAATTGAATAATTCCGCAGAAAAGTTCAACTGGGCATCTTTCAATAAACATATCATGAATAGGTATAAAGCAGCTGGAATTAATTACATACCAATTGTGCATTTTGAAGATCTGGCAACTTATCTTCAGGGAAGAATAGATAAAACAACCTTTGGAAAAACTAGGCGTGCTGCAAACAATAGTAACTATGCAAAATTCAATGGTGATTTGAATCCAATTGTAAATGATGAAAATTCGCGTGATTTAAAATAACCAGATTAAGAGATAAATCCGAATGCACCTGCTGGTTATAAAACCAAGAGCTTAACCAAGTGTTTATTTTTTATGTCTTTTTAAAAGCTAAAAACTAAGGGATTTACATTGATTAACTGGATGCCTGCACAATGCTTTGAAACAACAGTGTACATTAGTTAAGTTAGAAACAAATAACCCCTTCAAGGACTTATTTACAGATACATTTTACAGGAGTTAAACAGCATGATTTTAAGAAAATTAAATATTGAAAACCCTAATCATCGGTCTGAATGGTTTAGTTTAAGGTCTTCTTTTATTCACCCGTATCATTTTAATGAAGAGAAGAGAGAGAAGATTATCGAAAAATGGAAATTGGGAAACGCCACCATATCAGAATGGATGGAACTAAGTACTGAAGATCATTATCAAATAAATACCGATGCCGATTCCAACACCATTGTTGATCTAGCTCACAAAAACGAGCAATTTTATGATTTGTTCCTGGAATATCAAGTTCAGTATAATTTTATGAGCAGAATTCTCGAAGTTCATAAATATGCGTCACATCATATTATAGAATTTGCCAAAGAAGAATTGGAAAAACTGGATAATTTCTTATCGAGTTCTATGAAGAAAAGTGAATTAGAATATTACAAAAGGAATTACAACCTTGACAAGGATACCGACTTCGCGAAACTATATTCAGATTTACCTAACCCTTACATTTCTCCTCAAAAAATTGACTGGGTTACGTATAGTCATGAATTGGATGCTTTGTTAAGGTTCAAATCTTACTTAGCATTAATAGTAAAAGAGGGAATAGAAAGGGTAGAGAAATCTCAACTTTTTGACCAAGAAGATTATGGCCTTGAAAAGCTATGGCCAGAAATTAACCATCTTCAAAATAATCTTATCGTATATTATGAAAGTCAAAGTCATTACTACAAAGAAAACAACTTTGTTAATTATGTAGTAAAAAGTGTTTCAGGCTGTGGATCAGCCTGGTCATTAAAACAGAAATTAAAAGAGCTATTCCAACCTGGATTTGAAAAACTCATAACCGAAATTCAAAAATTGAAAATAGACGAGCAAATAAATATTATAGAAGGATTAAAAGAGGAAATAGAAAATCTCAAAGGTCTTGTAGAAGAAGGCGTATATGTCGAAAACGAAAGTGCATTTGGCGGAAGAGTAGAATATAGATTTAAGCGTTTTTCACGCGTCCAATACTCGGGCGACCGAGACTTGCATTTTGTATTTAATGAAAATTCAAGAAAATACCTTGCCTACCAAATGTCTGAATACCCCGAATCCTGGCTTGAAGGTATAGATGAATTATCACGTAAATTGGAATATCTTTTGACTAATCTAGATTTGCTCAAACATACTTCATACAAACCTACATTCGATGTAGATGCTGTGTTCAATCATGTATTTATTTTGGAAAGCGAGTCCGGCGCACTTCAAGGCACTGCCTTTCATCTACAGTCAACGGGAATCGTTACTTGTGATCATTGCGTGCGGGACTTAGAAACGGGTGAATTGTTTGAGGACATTATGTTATGGAGAGCTGACAAATTGAGTATAAAAGTTCAGGCTAAAGTTTTGAAAACCCATCCCGCAATAGACTTATGTATATTAGAACTAGCACCAGAAGATAATGCGTTTCTGCATGAAGGATTAGTTGCCGCAGATTCCGATAAAGTAAAACGTTTAGATAACATTGGTGTTGCTGGATTCCCAAACTACCGACCAGGCGATTCCGGTTTCTTTATGGATGGCAAGGTCACAGGAACGCGAAATATTATAGGCGTTAGCCATTTACTTGTCACAAATCACCTGGTAGAGGGAAACAGCGGCGGGCCTGCGCTTAATGAAGTTGGTGAAGTAATTGGTGTTGTTGCAACAGGATCTGATAGTTTTAAGAATGCTCCTAAAACAGAAAAACACGGGTTGATACCGCTTAATGCGCTTCAACTATTTTTAGCATAAAAAGAAAATTGAAAATAGTGGAATATTATATTTCAAATAAGCCCACAGAAAAATTATACATATAAATTTAAGTACGTTATACAACATAAAAGAAAGAAGATGACACAAGAATTAAAAGATATTGTAAGTCTATTTGCAGCTAGTTTATCTCCAATAGTTGCCATTAATGCAATTTATATAGGTATTAAAAATTACAAATTAGCGGAGAGAAAAAGGAAAGATGACTTATTTGACCGTAGATACAAATTCTTAAAAGACTTTGAAAAAGCATGGAAAACAACTGGATCAGAAAGCATGGGGGCAACAAGAGCATCTCTAGAATGGGATGATCTCGAGTATTTTGCGCAAGAAGCATATTACTTATTTGGAAAGGATATTGCCGACCACATCAGATCCTATGAAGGTAAAAGCTATGATCAGATTCTACCTTGGGTGCCGGATTCAGAGCTTGCTAAACCATTTAATAAATACCTTTGTTTTGAAGAAGAATAAGTTTTTTTCTGGTAAGGAAGAAAAATCCCTTAAATCAGAGTTATACTGATTTTATAAACGCTAAGGCCAATAAGCTAAAGCTGTTCATGTATGTTATCTTATCATTTAATTACCAACGGAAAATATCATATCGAAACCATCTATGGCAAGCCTATACAAGTTAATTGAAAATATGGAAGAAATTAAATGGAACTATTATGCCTCTTTTCCAAATAACAATCCCATTTTAAAACCTATCGTTACCGACAATGAATCCGCAAATTTCATAACTCAATATTTCCGTAAAGGAGGAAAAAATGAGGCCATGGTGGATTTTGACTTGGACCACTTTGGTAGTCAAAGGGCTGACCATACTATTTCCATTTTCTTTCTCGGTCTGATATTATTTCATAATAGCAGTTTGAAAGACAAAATTTTCTTTGATGGTGTAGTATCGGAGAACTACGAATTCTTTCAGTTCATCTGGTTTGTCACCTGCCTTTCCCATGATGTTGCCTTCTATAGGGAAAACGATCCCTATTTGATGGAGGCGAATACTGACATAAACGCACTTAAAGCGAATCTTAATATCAAATATGATCTAACATCTCAACAAATAGAAAATGTGCCTGCGGATATTTTCGAACTTTGTGGTATCTACTTCAAATACCGGCATAACCATCCAACCTATCCAGGTATGGATCATGGCATTTATTCAGGGATATTAATGTTTGACCGTTTGGTAAAAAATAGGATTACAAAAAAAGCACAACAAGAGCAGGCGCTACTTTGGGAAGACTTTCTCGATCGCCATTATGCTTATGCTGCTGCCACCGTAGCAGTTCACAACATTTGGCTTCCCAAAAAAAATGATTATCCCCAATATGCGAACGCCGGCTTGTCGGCTTTAATTCGCAGGCAACCGATTAATTTCGAGGAAGCCCCACTCCTATTTCTGCTAGGTTTAGTGGACACAATTGACCCTGTAAAAGCTTATCCAAACTCAACACCAAAAGAAGTACTCAAAAACATTTATCTAACTTTTCCAGGTCCAATGCGCTTTAGAATAAGAGTATCAAATAAACTTGACTTTGATACATTGTGCTTAAAGGCGGGTTATTTGTGTGATTGGCTTTCACTAAAGGTAGCTATTTCCGGCCGAGCAATTACAATTTCAATTAAAGGATAATGTCTATATCTAAAATTTCTAGAACTACCCTTTAATTGATGCTGAAAATCCTTGCGCAAATACTATTTTATTTCAACACTCTTTTTATGCATAAAAAGAAATCATAGGCATAAATTTAATAGCCGGACTACGGCTATTTCGCCATCTTAAACTATGATGAATGATAATAACTAAAAATATAGCTAACGTTGGTTAATTATATCTAGACACATCTTATTGAATATTTACACGCAGGCGCTCTGCTCTTCTTCTGAAGGCAGGCTCGCCACCCTCAAGAATACCACAAACTTCTTCACGGATATGTGCCTCTTCAAGCCCACCCGACATGTAGGATATTTTCGGCATACCGCTTGGAAGCCTATCTCCGGTTTTTGCGATTATTATTTGGTCAGCATCCGTATTCACTACTAGATTGGCATTATGAGTGACCATTATCACCTGCCTTTTTTGTTTTGCAGTCATGAAGAGCCCTACCAATTCATCGTATATTGACTTTGGATCCAGATTTTCTTCAGGTTGATCAATGATAAGTGGTCTATCATCATCATCATCCAATGCTAAATAAAGCATAAGTAAAACAATGCCTCGTGTGCCTGGAGATAATTTCCTGATATCTACCCCATCGTAATCAACGCCATAAATAAGACTGATATGACTTGTTCCATATAGCCACTTAGCAAACTGCATAGCCCATTCTCTAAAATTCTCTTTGTCCGTTTTAGCAACATTAGCGCTAGCTATTAGTTCATTTGCGTGGTCATCTTGAAATTTCTTCATTGCAGCCAATACAGCAACATTATCACCATTCTCCCAAGCGGGTAACAAAGCCTCTTCGGCATGTTGTTTTAGAGTTCCCTTACCTCTAAAAGCACTATCAACACGTAAGTCGAAAAGCTTTTCACCCTCAACGGCCCAATGATCGATATTGATGGTACGTTTGATTGAGAAAGACATTTTGTTTAGAGTACCTGTCGATCTTGACAACTTTGTCATAATCGGTTGATAAAGATCTCTCAGTATAGACTCTTCTTCAAGTATTAAACTGAATACTCGACCGTAGGTCGTATCTCTTTCTAACCGCAAATTATCGACGCGGCTTTGCGCGCCCTCATAATCTGTAAGTTTTTCTGTCAATCCAGATAAAGCAGCTTGTTCTTGTGCTATTTTCTGTGAAATTGCGTTAAATCTTTGCGCTGTTGTCGTATCCGCACTTATTAATAATGTAAGTCTATTTATTTCTGCTTCCAACAATGCCAGTGGCAATCTTTGCAAATCAGCATCATCACCGATATATGCTGCTCCTTCACCAACAGCTAGTGGGGTTGTTCCCTTCCAGCTCTGCACACTTTTTTGAGCCTCTGAGAGATGGTCTGTTACTACTTTATCAACATCGCCTTTAAAGTCAGTAAGGAATGATGGCCATTCAGTAGCCTCTATACCTGCTTGAATATGTTTATCCTGCAATTCCCTAAGATCTTCAGGAGCTCTATTAGTACGGGTGTTAATTACATCATCTTTAATTGAAAGTAATGATTGTTCGCGTTGTGAGAAGTACCGAACATTGTTACGCACATGATCAGCAGCAGTTGCAAGATCACTTAGTCTTTTCACTTTTTCTTCGCCACCCGTAACCACAAGCTTTGCTCTATCCTGGGTATATTGTTTAATCAGAAGATCTTTTGCTTGTATTTGCGCTTTAGTCTCTGTGACAAGCTTAGTTTTTTCCAGTTCAGCGCCGATTCTATTACACAGGTCTTGAAGCGACAATTCTTCTTGTTGTCGTGCCGCTCTTGGACGAGAGGCTCTAAGTTCAAGTAATTCTGAAAAATCAATCGTGCCTTCTCTTTGGTTAACATCATGTGAACTGAAAATTATTCGTTCGACTTCTTTTAGAAGTTTATCAGTTACACCATCAGATGAACAAAGATCATCAACAAACTGCTGCGACAAATATCTGGCCATCGGAAACTTATCTGGTGATGAATTTATTTGATAAAGCGATCGTAGCTCAGTATCTCTTCCGGATCCCCAATTAAGAGTTACAGAGGCTCCATTTAATTCTGGCCTTGCTCTGTTAAGAAAAGACTTGTTCATTTCGCCATCAATGTGTCCATAGGAAATAGCATCGCAACCAGCTGCTATAATTTCCGCGAGTGCTGTTTTTCCTGAACCTCTTGCACCAATAATTGTAACAAGACCTGGATTAAGGTTGAGCTTAGGAGTTTCGCACCAAGATGTGTCATTAATATTCACCTCTAAAATTGTTTGCGACGGATTTGCTCCAAGCGGAGGGTTTTGCCCCACAAAAGCTCTACCTTCGGGATCGATACACGCTTGCCTAAGACTATCAAATTGAGCAACGCCCTTTATCCATGTAAATTTATCATTCTTTGGAGCGCCAACATCCTCGGGCTTATGTGCATCAGAACCATGCATACAAGGTTTGAGTGACCGATACCTGCTTCTTATTTGTTCCGCATTAAGTGCTTTCTTTCCTAACCAAAAATCTCTTTGATTGCTTGCGCTTGCAAATATAACGTGTGCGAATTTATCTATCTCTTCCCTAAGAGTTTTATCAGCCGCTCTATCTAAACCTCCAGAACCATCTGACCCGCCCGCGACAGCAATAACAATATTTGCTTTTGCCCAATCACTTGCATAGTACTCATCTTGCAATTGTGTTCTAGAGACTTTAAACTGAATAGCTCCTAGTTCTAAGGCTTTCCGATCATCAATAATCAACGGATCAGTTAATTTACCTAATCTGATTAAATCTGCCTTTGTGCAATGGAAATTGTCTCCGTGAGCACGAAATGATAATTGCGACAAAAATCTGTAAATCTTCTCTAAATGATCTTCTTCATCAGGACAAACAAGTAAGTGTATATTTACAAATGAGCCGCTGACTGTTCCAACATCTAATCGTAGTTCAATATTAGGAAATAACAGTTCGCATTGAGGAAGCTTACCGTTTCGTTTGGCTTCAACTACAAGTTCATAGACTTCCGTACTGTAATAATCTGTAATACCAATTGCTCGTAATGCCGGTGTGACAGCATCCAAATCAGTTAAGTACCTATCGAATGCATCGGAGCCTTTAAATTGATCATTTAGTACTGTCCCTGGGCCATGAATATGTGGTTCCCATCGCAACCAAGTCGCACCGGAAGATAATGTATTATTGACAATGTTCTCATCAGCACTAGTGCCGCCATTTCCCTTCATTATATTGATATTTGGTCTACTCAAAGTTAATTATTCGTATACATTTATTGTGTTGATATTCAAAACATTGTGATATCACATATTAAATTGTCTACCTGCCAAGAAAATCATCTGATGATGGAACTTTGTCCATTTTGCCTTATCTGGCCTATTCAGAAATCATCTACAATATAAACTGAAAATCAATAAATAAAAAATTAAACGCAAAATACTTATGTAATCTGCAATTGCGCGCAATGATAAGTAATCTTATTTTACTAAATATACGGGAAACCGTAAAATTAACTAAATGTTGTTAAAATATATTTTTCATCAATCAAGTAACATAGTGTTTCATTATTTTTTAATATCTTACATATGAAAATATAGCCAATAATAACTAAAGTATCCAATTATGAATAAAATAACAGTCACAGATCTTGTTGACTTTATCCGGAAAACGTCTAGAGGAAGGCAAACATTGATAAACAATCTCAAAACACCCAAAGAAAAAACACCCGATGATGGCGGAGGAAACTATTGGATTTCAGCATTAAGTTGTCTTGCCAAAGCTTTTGTCGATAATTCGCAAAATATTATCGGTGGTAAAATAGATGAATTAATTGATAAAATTGAATATGCTAAAACTAAAAAAGCAAAAGACATGTATCAGGGAAATATAAATATCTTACAGGACTTTGAAGAATATGATTTTACTGCAATAAAACCTAATGCTAAATTAGTTTTCATCAAAAAGAACAAAGCTAAATCTATAGTAGATATTAAAAATCTACCACTTTATGCTATGCCGCATCATGTGTTCTCATTTGAAGAAAATGAAATTCAGAAAATAGGTGCTGTATGGTTCGTTGCAAAAAAAGGAGGTTTTAAAATTGAGGAGTTAGCAATGGTGACAGACCTTTTGTTTCGTTATCTAGATATTAACTATACAAACAAATATGAAATCGATATGAACTATTGCGTAGCGGTGGACGTAAATTCACTAAATCATATCTCTTATACTCCTATCAGCACTACTGCAATCAAATCACCGCTGATGCAAACTGTCAATGAAATGAAAGTGTTAATGTAATTTAGAAAATTCAATTATGATGTTTGATTTTAGATATATATCATTAAGTAAGAAAGAGACTTCTATGGATGATATAAAGGTATTTATGGAAGATCAGGATACCAAAAGAATTCATTTTGCAACTTCGCATAGTAGAGCGCTGAAACCGGGTATTGCAAAGTATCATGGCTTTTTAAACGTTCCCTTCAATCATACCATCGGCCCTTTTCTTTCGCAAAAATTTGAAGGAGGTATGAACCAGTATATATTTACAAATAATGGTGGTCATGGGTATTATAGAGGATTTAGGTCAAATGAAGATTATGAGAGTTGCAAATCATTTGTAGAAGAATACAACCAAATTGTTTTTTTACGTGATACTTTGGATCTATCTCTTGCTTTGTCTATGAATATACAAGATAAAGACAGTCGTACAGAGATTGGTGAACTAGAGTATCAAGCAAAATTTCAAGAAAATGAAGATGCAGAAAATTGCCTTGTGGCATTAGCTCAGGACTGGTTAAAGAAGCTTCCGTTCTATAATACTGCTGATGCGATCTGCGCAATGCCCTGTAGTAAACCGGAACGAGCAGGTCTGCCAAGGCGGATTGTAGATCGTATTGAGGGATATGAGAATATTTCACCAGCATTAAAATGGAAGAAAAAAGATAAAAGTATTAAAGAATTGGGGACGGTGGAAGAAAAACTAGCTGCTCTTCAGGAATTTGAAATAGAGATTAATTCTGATTTGAAAGGAAAAAACGTAATTTTACTGGATGATCTATATATGTCTGGTATTAGTATGCAATTTGTAGCGCTGAAACTAAAAGAAGCAGGCGTAGATCGTGTTTTTGGTATAAGTATTGTTAAATCTAGAAGTAACACAGCGCTTTAATTATGATTAAAAATCAAAATATTATCGATACCATATTCAACTTCATGAGCGTGAAGGGAATTGGCCCTGTGCAAACGAATAGATTGTTACTTGCACTGGATGACTATTCGCCATTGAATCTCCAAAACTTAGCATTCAATTTGCTAAATGGAAAACAAAAAGAAGAATTTGATATTATTAAAAATCAACCTATTGAAATAAAATCAAAATTTGATGTCGAATTCATTTTGTTACAAGAGGAGAATTACCCAGAAGATTTAAAGAAATTTTTAAGTACCTCAGCTCCCCCCGTTCTTTCAGTAATTGGAAATAAGGAACTATTGTCTCATAAAAAAGTCGCTTTTAGTGGCTCTAGAAATGTTTCTGAGAAGGGAATTAAAATTACTGACGACTCAGTGATTGAATTGATAAATCAGAATATCGTTATTGTTTCGGGTTATGCTAAAGGTGTCGATTTTACAGCTCACTATACTGCTCTAAAAAACGGCGGCTCCACAATTATTGTACTTCCTGAAGGTATTAATCATTTTAGCATAAAAAAAGAGTTTAAGGATGTATGGGATTGGGATCGTGTATTGGTTATAAGTGAGTTTAAACCTATTGAAAAATGGATGGCAAGTAGAGCCATGAATAGAAATAAAACTATTATAGCACTCAGTGATGTAATTATGGTAGTGGAAGCCGGTGAAACTGGTGGAAGTCTAGATGCAGGGCATAAAACGCTAGAAATGAATAAAGCGCTATTTGTTCCTCAATACATGAATATTCCAGAATCTGCATTAGGTAATAATACTTTGTTAAATAAGGGTGCTGTTGCATTAAAAATGAACAAAGAAACAATGAAACCTAATCTAAACAAGATTATTGAATTACTTAAAATTGATAATAAGTACAGCCTTTTTTAATATCTGGATTTCTCTGTATATTTTTCTTTTGATCACTCATTAAAATTAAAATCCAATTGTGCACGTTGTATCAATTGCCATATATTTAAATTCATTTTTGTATTATTATATTACTCAGGTGCACCAGCTCTGAAACTGCATTTTTTAGCCCATAAAAATTGTATGACAAAACAGAACCAGCAATGATAAATTATCACATTATGCTTAGTCTACGGTAAACCATAATGAAAGTGAAAAAGGAGATTCATTCGGCAATTATTAAAGCTTTATTCGGATCTGCCTCGCCCCATGTTCGGAGCGGCCCTACTGTTTCCCTACTCTTTCCCTACATTTGCTCTACTGTTTATGTAGAGCAAATGTAGGGAAAGAGTAGACATTTTCCGAACAAAGGGTGAATATGGGGTGAAGCTATTTTACTTTCATCATCTTCCAAAAACTTTTACCTTAAATCCAATTCGCTAGACAGGGTATTAAAATAAGGCTGATTTCGCCACAACGCTCTATTTCCAACGATAATGAAATTTTTCTTCGCTCTAGTAACTGCGACATTGACTAGATTGGGTTTTTGCGATGCCCATTTGCGGGCTCCTCCACTATATTGATCAGTACCCAAAATAAAAATAACCGTTTTTGCCTCCTTCCCTTGAAAAGTATGTACTGTACCACATTTAACGTGCGGATATCTCTGGCTATTAAAGTGCCTTGTACAGTGGTCTGCTATGTTCTTAAAAGGACTTATAATATATACATCATCGCTTCCAATTACCTTTGAATTTTTATCTAAAAAATCTTCAATAGCGGTGATTTCTTCTAAAATAACATGCTTATTTAAGGCAGATTGTTCTGTTCTAACATCTATCCACTGGGTTTTAATCGCTGTGACGATATCTGAACTAGTGCTCTCCAAACCTGGGAACAGAACCATCTGGTTATTGTAAGCGATTTTGTTGGATATGGAGAACATAGGCTCCTTGCAACGACGATGTACCCGCAATGGGAATCCTGTCCATACGGATGTGTCTCTGTAATCGACTATTGCTGTACCCTTATGATTGGTTCGGTCTGCCAATTGTTGTAACGAACTAACGTATGGTGACCAAAGCAGGTCAACTTGATATTCTGCTCGTAGCTTCTCGACCAAACTAGGTGGTATCGTAACGACGGGTTCTATTTGCAGTGGATCTCCGATTACGACTGCTCGTTTTGAACGCTGCAGAATACCTATAGCGGACTGTGGTACCGCTTGGCCTGCTTCATCGATCAACGTCCACCCTATTTTTAAATCGAATGGAAATTGTTTTGAGATAGAGGCTAATGTCGTCGATACAACGGGTACGCACAGGAAGAAACTATCCCATAAATGTTGCATCATCTTGGTGTCTTGATCTGGTCCTGATGCTAAATACATCATAAAGGTGCGCATATTCTTTGAAATGATACCTTCATTGACTTTGATCGTTAACTCATGGATGCGAAGTGCACTTAAAAAAATATCAGATTGAATCTTTGCGAGCTTCAGAGAATAGAAAGGCATACTGAGGTGTAAGTCCTTTATGGATTGATCAACATTAGTCTCATTCGGCAAATTATTGATTTCAATACCATACCTGTTTAACAATACATCCTGTTTCTCTTTGAAGTCAGAAAAATACTGTTGGGGTTTTGATTTCTGTTGCTCTATCGCCTGTTTTTCACCCTTTAATGCCGCAATTTCTTGATTGATACGCCTTACTTCTACTTGATCCACACTGATAGCCTGGCTTATTGTTAACAGTTCACGCAATGGTACTTGATACTGCTCATTCCAGCTTTTATAGGACTTAGTTCTAAACCATTTATGTATAAAATATGGAGATGGTTTGTTAATCTTTAAGTAATCCAATGTTTTCTGTACCCGAACCTGATTGGCAAGTAGATCGTCCAGGTTTTTACTTTTTTGATGACGAGCTAATTCGCTGTTGGTTAGTTTTCTTTCGACCTCAGCCTCCTTTACTTTTAAGGCATGCAATAATCTCTGATTGACACCATATTGTTGTAATAAAACAAAATATGATTCTGATGCATTCTTAAAAGTTATAAACTCTGATTTCAGTACGCTATACTTTTCTTCTTCGTCTTTAAAGAGTCTTAAATAATGAAACTCATCAACTTTGGCTTTTTTACGAATGACATCTCTCAAAAATGATGAAAAACCAGTCTTTTGACTATCTTTTTTGTCATCGTACCAAAAGTTATCAATGAATTGGTAACGGTTTTTGGCATTACCCAACACCGCAGCAAGTATCCCCCAGTTTTTCTGTCCAGGTACTAAACGATCTGCAACTTCGGAAAAATACCCGACGTTAAGAGCCTCTGCATAGGAATCTGAGTCACGCTTGGGCAGTTCCTTAGATATGTTCTCGACAGCAGTATTATTATTACTGGTCACAACAATTCCATATTCACCTAGAAAACGGCTATCTAATTCATGATAATAATTGACAAAAGAGGATGATTTCGATCCGATGCTATTTGCCCTTGGTTGAAATATTTGCGAAACACCTACCTCTAAAATTAAATCTGCCCGCTTGACGATGACATTGGCAATGATCTCCTTTAATAGGGTAGTTTTTCCAGTTCCCGGCGGTCCATTAACACTAAAAACACCTCCTTCTTCTAGCTCATGAAGTATATTTTGTACAGCTCCCTGTTGGGCATGATATAAGTTGTAATTTAACGAATTAGGCCATCTTCCCTCACTTAGATATTTGGGATTAATCGAATCTAAAAATGATCCGCGATTGTTTAGTATATCAACACGCTGTGATTCATTTATTGTTCTTAACAATAACTTCGATACAGTTGTATTTACTTTATCTTCCTTTAGCTGTAATACTTTGTTAAGATCATCTAAATAAAAACTATTTAAAAACGGAGGATCGATATCCCTGTCTTTTCTTACTTCTCTGACATTGAGGTAGACTACTATTTCATCTTGGAACCAAAAAGATATCAGTTTTTTCAACTCATCGATCTCCTCTTTTAATCGAGCATAAGAAAATGGTCTGGAAACAACTTCGCTTTCACCTGCTAAAATAGCATGTTCTTTAATAATCTTATCCCGATCAATAAAATCATCATTTTGCTCTTTGATGAGTTTATTGACCTGGTCGAGTGCTTTATGATCATGGAGTAGCTTGATTCCGAATATATAGGATGGCAAAAGGTAGCCAAAATCCTTTACTATCCCTTCCTGCGAAATACTAATGCTACACAATAGCGTACGACCATTAACGAAATCATAGTCTTCGTCTTTCAACCTTTCATCTACTGAAAAATAACTATCGATAGTCTTAAACACCTTCTTCTTGTCAACTGTCCCTAAAACAAGCGTGTAAAGCAATTCGTGGTTCTCTTTTGTTGAAACATTTCCTCGAAGCCACGGTTCATCTTCCGTAAAGCCTATTCTGGAATAGCTGTTATTTTCTGACTGCTCTAACTTAAAATCCGGTAAATTAAAAACCTCTATCGATCTCCAATACTTTATAATTGATGGCAAGTGTTCTTTTTCTTTCATAATATACTTTAAGAGCTCATCTTCGGACTTAATACTAAAAAACACTACAGAGAAATATCTGGAAATTTTTATTATCCGTTCGCCATTATCAAAAATAGTAATTCCTTCTTGCTATACAATAAAGAATGGATATGTGACAAGAAAGTTTAATAAACTTGCGCTGGATCAGACCACCGAAACCTTCATACCAGATGGCCGCTGTACTATAAGTTGATCAACAATGATATTATTCGAATAAATCATCACAATTTCATTGTTGAGCAGAATTTTGAAAAGCTAAAAATATTCTAAAAAAAACTTTGTAAAAGGTCAAAAGGAATTTCTCAATTTGTTAAAGCTATTAATCATTTTTCATCAAATCACGAACTGCTTAAAATATCAAACCGTCCATAAACAAACTAACGATCTGTCCAGTTATCATTTACACAGATATTAATCTTTACATGTTGGGACTAAATTATTATGCTGATAGTTATTTGTGAACACTATTATGATAAATTGGTATTTCAGAGTAATGATGCCAGCATACTCATAACAAGCACTTATGAAATTGATGAACTTGATCATAAATGATATATCAAAGAAATCGACTATGGCAATGCACAATTGGGGCTTAAGCCTACCACAACAATATTTTAAATTTTGTGATAGGCTCAAGCTAAATAGAAACTTTTAGAGAGAAACCAATGATAAAGTTACTGCCCCCCTCAGACTTGTGCAAATGTTTTTCGCGATGATTTCACTTTTTAACTGCTTTAGGCGTATCGTATTTTTATATATGATTAAAAGTCTTCAACTATACCCTATTTTACACTTAAAGACTTGTTGAGTTAATTATATTTACAAATATTTTTTAGAAAACAGCCTCACACATGTTTAACCCTTGTTTTTTAAAATATTATCTCTACCAGGGAAAATAATTTAAAAAACCACTTAATTAAATCATTTTTGTAAATAATTTAATTATATTCGATTTTTTATTAAGCTATATTTTATATGAAAAGTGTACTAACATTATTGGCGATTGTGCCATTCCTATTTTATGGATGTAAGAAGGGAGAATCAACTGAAACTGATCCTAAAGAAAAATTATATCAGGTCACGCTAAAAACCTCTGGACTAGAGCAATCAATAAGACCTCTAAACCTAAAGACAAGCTCAGCTAACACTGCACAAAGTATGTCAGATATTGAAAACCCAGATAATCCTACTGGTATTGATTTTTTGATATATGGGAAAGATGGATTGGTTAAACAAATTCATAGTTCTTTTTACAATGTAAATGGTACACCTATAACTGGTGCAGATCAAATTAAATTAGAACTACCTACTGGAAAATATAGTGTTTATGCTTTAGCTTATAACGGTTATTTTGGTGATTTTTATTGGGAAGATACAACAGTAGAAAATTTCTATTTCAATTTTAATCATACAGTACAGGGCGCAAGTACTCATGTCATTAATTATTGCTCTATATTCCGAAACCCTAATAAATTAGTTGCTTTTGAGGTTGGTGAAACTCCAGTTACTGCTAATATTCAATTATCACGGTTCAATTCAAAAATTGAATTTAAAGTAACTGGTATAATTCCTAACCATGTCGATTATATCTTGTTACAAGGCCCACATTCTAAAGATGTCTTATTACACAGTCCAACAACGATAAATACAGGTTCTACGACCGGATATCTGAGATTGAATGTCAATGATATACGAAATCAACAAGAAAAAATATTATCATCAATTTTCTATCCAAGAGCCTATTCGACTGATAAAGTTTCAAAGCCTGAAAACTTTGAAATTCAATATTTCGATAAAGAAAATAAGATACTAGGTAGAAGAGCTGTTAAAGATGTTATTTTTAAAGAAGGACACATCACTAGATTGTCTGGCGATTTATTTGGATCAATAGATAATCCATCAGGATCTGCTTCTATTAAAGTTGACATTATTAAGGATTACAATAATAGTATAATCAATAAAGATTTATAGATCCAGAACAATAACGACCATGTCCGTAAAAATTGACTGGAATTATAAATAGAATTGTGTCAAAGGTTAATTTCTAGTCCGATAGGGCTGAAAATTAACCCTTGTCTTTACCGTAAATATAGTGGCATGCTTCCTAAGACAATTTGCTAATCGCAAAATACATCACCCGCTACTGACTGCTATCGTATTCTTTTTAGAAATTACTCATAAAGGAGCAGATATGGATTCTAACAAAGATGCTAAACAAGTGGTAAATACGTTTTTAAATAAAAGTAACCATAACCTTGTACAAGATTCGTCAAGCAATTTTCTTAACAAAAATGGTTTAAAACTCTTTTAAATACCCCAATCACTTTCAAATCTAAAAGCTCTTCATCTCGGAGTACAATATATTTCATCGGTAGATAACCGTTTCCTAAAAATCCGTTTACGATATTTTCAACTGCTTTTATTATTCATATCATGATTTAATATTATTACTAGAGATCCACTGCAACTGATGTTTTTTTTCTATTGGATTAGACTAAGCAGATATTTTCAGCAATATCTTTCTACAAAAAAAATCCATTTCCATGTTAAGCAATTTTTAAGTATATTTTAATTAAAATATTGAAAAAGGGTTTCGAACTAAATCGCCATTATGGGTGGATTCACAACCATATACATGAAGCAGTAATTGTTAGTGAACGCCGATATTAACACTAACAGCAGTAGGTACTAGACCCTTTTCTTAATTTAGATAGGATTTCTTAAAAACAATATGGCCGTTTAGAAATCATTTACAATATGAACTGAAAATCAAGGATTAAAAAATAAAAAGCAAAATAGTTTTGTATTCTTCAATTGCGCGCAATGATAAGTAATTCTATTTTACTTATTATACGGGAAACCGTAAAGGAGAAAATGGAGGAATACATTCGGCTTTATCGCTTATGCTTAACAGACCCTGCATAATTTATACTACCGATTGCAATTGCGCCTTTGTCTTTCGATTCGTTTCAGGAATCAAAATGATAATTACACCTTTTATATTAATTCAAAATCAATTACATTCATCGCTGATAAAAGTCTTTTTTATTTTTTGTAGTATATTAGCAAATACTAGATTTCTTATGCTAACCGTGATACAAATTTAAAATTCAGTCTGCCATTTTCGCCAAGCCTCAAACCATCTGTAATTTTACAAATACGACAAATACAAAATGAGAGTTTATAAAACCGGAATTATTCTGATTATTTTAAGTTGGATTGCTTGCCTAAATCCTTATTGGATAATATTTGGAGGACCAGTTTTTATAATTGGACTTTTGATAGTATGGCTCTCTAAAATCAAGCTAAAGACAAAATTACTAACGACCTTTTTACCACTGCTACTTTGGTATCCTGGAATGCTTGCATTCGTCTTTTTAGCCTCAAAGCATATGACACCAGAGACCTTTCTTATTCCTAAAGACTTTAGAGGTCAAATCACGCTAATTTATAATGAGCCTTGTGGACAGACTGTTCCAAAAGTAGACGGAAGACTGATTTACAAAATTCCAGATAATGGAGTTATGATACTCACAAACAAATTTGAGACTGGTATTATAGACCAAGAGTATTATTTTGTTGATAACAACTGGAACAAAATAGAAAAAATACCGGAACTTATACAGCAAGACTTTAACGAAGACTACACACTTGAAAAGAACAGAAATGAGCCTCCAAGAAATCAGGTCGGTATATTTTTACTTGGGACAGCTAGTGGATCCTCTGCAATGAATGAGAATTATGAGTTTCATATGATGGCAGTCACTTCCTGGGACAATTTTAGAGTTCAATACGATGGAGGTATTCCGGACAAATTAATCGACAGCTTATTATTCCAATGCAGGAAAAAATAACCATACAATATTTAATTGGTGTAGGACTTGCACTTTTGACAATTCCAATAGTTGAAGGGGCGCTTGCGGTACTTCCGAACATTGGTTGGCATTTTTTGACAGTTATGTATATTACGGTAATTACTTTGCAAATCACCTTTTACTACTTGACAACAAACTTCAAATTTGGCTGGACGGTTTTGAGTTTTATTTTGAACTTTATACTCTGGACATTTGAGCAGGTAATTATTGAGAAGACTTTTCGCGACTCCATTATTTACAATGGAGAGAACGGGAAACTTGGCGTATACATTCTTGGCGGACTACTTTGGGTAACAAATAAAATTCTTATTGATAAACTTTTTGACCTCAATAAATCCATTCACAAGCAGAGCAGTAGAATAAATGCATAGCGTATTTTTAAGATTTTGTTTTCTGCTGTTAAATTGTGCTATAGCAAGATTTCCTAATGCATAATGGCGACGCTCTCTATTGTACCAAACTTCAATTTATTCGAATAAGTCTGTCCTCATTTGTTCCTTCGACTCTCTTGATCCAATTTGTTGCCGCGGTTAAAATGCTTTCTACTTTGTCATGAATATCTGCAGTGGAGTTGCTACCTTTGAGTGTAGACTGTTTGCTCCTTACTTGTATATTAGGTGAAATTTTTGTCTATCGCCATCTTTTATAAACAATATTCGTAGGATATGAAAAATTATGTACCCAATAGTGTTGAACTAATTGATAAACATTTAGACCAGTTTTTCGATGAAAATGAAGACATTGTCGTCTTTGACGAAATTGAATCAGATGTCATTCATAGAGATGTGTATTTTGTAAAAGCAAATGAAGACAGGCCATACCATATTTTGTTAAGTTGTGGCATGAGCGCTTTGCCCATGAAAGTTCCTGAAGACATTGATTCCTCTCCTTATGCTGAGGTCATGATTTTGTTACCAAAAGAATGGAACTTAGACTATGACTCCTTTGAGGATGAACGTAATTATTGGCCAATTCGGTTGATGAAAGAAATAATGATTTTGCCTCATCCTGATGAAACCTGGCTAGGATTTGGCCATACCTTTGGTCATGAGGATGATGAAGAATTTGCGGAGAGAATTGGTTTTAATTCGGTGATGCTTGCAAATTCTATGGAGCTATCTGACGATTTCACACATATCGAACTTGATAGTGATGAGGTCGTGACCATTTTTACTTTAATTCCGCTTTACAAAGAGGAGCTCGAATTTAAGAAACAAAATGGCGCCACCGCTTTGTTGGAGCGCTTTGACCAATTTGGGGTTGAGGAAATCGTAAAAGTTGGCAGACCAAATATTTGTGCTTAAATATATTAGGAAGACCATTTGTATAAGATAATTACTGGAAATTATAGTATTTAAAACAATGTCTTTGCACCTAAATTTAGTTTTACTAAAACAAACTGTAGCATTAGCCTCTTATTTGGAGCCTACCATGCGCCTACTGTTTCTATAGACAAACTTTAGGAAAAAAGTAGACATTTCCCGAAACTGTAACAAAAAAAGGGGGAATAAAATGTAAAAATGCCACAAAAAAACCGCTTGGTGATCCCAAACGGTTCTATATATTTTAGAACACTGTTCTATTTCAGTTTTTCAATCTCTTTAATGGAAAGTCCGGTAGCCTCAGCAATTTGTTTTACTGATAAACCTATCTTTGTAAGTTTCAAAGCTGTCTCCATAGCTTTCTTATGCTCCCCCCGGGCTTCAGCACTTACAACTGCTTTTTTAGCTTCTTCCAATTGCTTTTCTAGTCCTCCCAATTGTTCCTCTAATCCTTCTTGATACATCCGCACTGCTTCAGCATCCCACTTGCGTTTTAAACTAATATCATACATAGTCCGTTCCTCCTTTGTCAATTTTGCGTAGCTGGCCAACTGAAAGAAGCGTTGAAATACTGCCGATTTCATGATCCGTGGCAAGGTCTTTAACGTTGACATATTCTTGAGCATAAAGAATACTTTGTCCAGTTCGTCTTCAACCTCAGCTTCGCTTTTAACAAAGTTAATCAATTCGAGGTAAATAAACCCAAATCCTTCATAGAAAATTTGTCCTGAATCTCTATGACACAGGCAGGTATCGTGAAAATAGGTTTTATGATCACCTCCCGGCATATGAAAACCGTCCATCAGGACAATGGTATAAACCTCAGGAATGGCATACCCCCAGGCTTTGCGGTTTCCTTTGGGTGCTGTGTCTGAAATAACCTTACTTGCATAATACAGCATACGTTGCTTCAGGTTGGTCTGTGTACTGGTCTGCATCTCGATGATGATCTCTTCTCCTGTACTGATCTGCACTACAAGATCAAAAATAACTTTCCCGATCTCTTCGGTCGCTCCGATACGCTCGGTATCCCGATAAGTAAGATCTGTGATGGTCTTACGACCACGAAAGATGATGTTTAGAAAGTTGATCAGGTTGACCTTGTCTCCGAATAACCGCTTGAATCCTTCATCGGTGGTCGGATCAATAAATACGGGTTCTGCATGTGCTAACATAATTTTAGGATTTATTTAAATAATCAATTACATAAATCAAATATGATAAAAACTAAAAATATTAGTCGGTTATTAAACGTTTGTAGTCGTTTGTAACCGTTTGTTGTCGGCTAGCACAACTTGGATCAATCTTTAAAGATACAATAGAAAAAAAAAGCCACATCTCACGATGTGGCTCTGACTAAACATATGCATTCTAACTTAACTTACTTATAAGAGTTAATGGATTGGGATACTTTCCAGTTGCCTCCATCATTGACCAATGTGATTAAGTCGGTCTTCGTAAAATTTTCAAATTGTTGGGTCACTTTTGCTACCATATAGTCACTGGATTGCTCAACGATTGTGGTGCTTGTTTTACAGTTCAACTGCTCTCCTTTTTGCTTTTTCAAGAATGAAATTACTTCCGATCGACTGTTGATCTTATTTGTTGATGCATGTACTTTCTGTTTAAAATCTGAAGTAAGCAACTGCTCTACTCCTGCCGATTGTCCCTCTGTCATAACCGCAACGTAATGATCAATGGCGAGATCTGCTGAAGATAGATTGACCACTGCTTTTTTAGAGTTATCTCGTACTGGTTTAGCTGCTGCCATCGTGAATGTTGATACTGCGATCAAGGCTGCTGCTGCGAATGTTTTTGTTAAAGTGTTCATAATGTCTTTATGTTATATTGTTAGTTTATTGTTCTTAGTTGTTGATTCAAAAGTAGGGTGTAAATCGTTCCTACCCTATGGCAATTAGACTAAACCAACTAAAAACTCGGTGAATGGTGGAAATGGCTAGGTGAATTTATTTTAAACTTTTTTATTTTTAGTTTAGTAATTGCTGAGATAGAATAGCTGAAATATGAAAAAAATAATTCATTTTATAAAATTAATATAAATCGCTGTTGAAGACACTGTAAACAAAATATTCAGCCATTCAAACTCTGTTAACATGCACTAGAACGGGGGATTTATCTTTCTTTCTTTACCTACACCTTAAAAAAATACTTTATTAGTGAGCTCAGCTTAAAGGAAGAAATTTTCTTTAAGCTGAGCCTTCTACATTCCTTTGTAATATCCCTTATTCTAGGGGTCTCTAAGCTGAACCATTATCTGTAATTTTGAAGAATAGATTACTGATTCTCCTATCCATATTGAAGTTGGTGTTAAAAAATATTTTCAACTTTAATGATAGTAACATCAAGCTTTGCAGCTATACGAAGTAAAAAAAACAGAGCGATTACATCATTTATAACAACGACACAAAACAGCAAGTAGCACAATAGGTTTACGTAAGCATCTATGTTAATGGACTGGTAAAAAAGAAAGCGAGAATCAAAAAAAGATACTATTTTTATACAACGAGGAATAAGATATGAACAGATATAATGACATCGACCCCACGATCATCCAAAAGGGAATTGCGTTGGCTAAACAAAAAATAGAAGCTCATTACAGTGATAAATTTACTTATGCACTCCCCGATTGGGCAATGTTAACGGGAAATCCAGAGGCGATCGCTGTCGTTCCAATATATGGAAATGAAGGCATTCTGGTCACAAAGCGACGTGTGGATTTTGAAGTTGATTTTAATGATGAACGCTCGATCATTTATTACACTAACCATCTGAACAATCAAATGAATGCTGATTTACCTCTATTGGGTTACTTGTTGTTTTACAAAAATATATTAATACTGCAAAAAGATCCAAGTTATGCTTTAGATTTGAGTGACTTCGAGTCGGCTGAAATCATCAGTTACAACAGGAATAATATCAGCACAGATTTTTCTCTTATTATATTTAATAAAGATCTGGAATTGGTGGCTACTACCACAGATTTACAAGATTAATCTACAGTGGAAGGGATACTTTTCTGGAAAGTTATCAGGCAACATAGCTGAGGATAATAACAAACAAAGCCACATCTCTCGATGTGGCTTTTACTAAACATATGAAATTTACTTAACTTACTTATACGAGTTGATAGATTGAGATACTATCCAGTTGCCACCATCATTGATCAAGGTGATTAAGTCGGTCTTGGTAAACCCTTCAAATTGTTGGGTTACTTTTGCTACCATATAGTCACTGGATTGCTCAACTATGGTAGTGCTTGTTTTACAATTTAACTGCTCGCCTTTTTGCTTTTTCAAGAATGAGATAACTTCTGAACGGCTATTGGTTTTATCTGCTGATGCATGTACTTTCTGACTGAAGTCTGGTGTAAACAATTGCTCTACTCCTGCCGATTGACCTTCAGTCATAACGGCTACGTAATGGTCAATAGCGAGATCTGCTGTGGATAGATTGACGACCGCTTTTTTAGAGTTATCTCCTACTGGTTTAGCTGCTGCCATAGTGAATGTTGATACTGCGATCAAGGCTATTGCTGCGAATGTTTTTGCTAAAGTTTTCATAATGTCGTTATTTTATATTGTTATTAAGTTGCATCAGCCCCACATCCACCAACTCAAACCCTGATGCCTGCTTTGCCGTTCTATTTGTTTGTTGATTCAAAAGTAGGGCGTAAATCGTCCCTACCCTATGGCAATTAGACTAAACCAACTAAAACCTCGGTGAATAGTGGAAATGGCTAGGTGAAGGCATTAAACCTTTTAATTTAGTAAGTATTGAGATTAAAAGTAGAATCTATCGAAACCAAATTATCTCTTGAAACATTCAGTAATATTGAGAAATGGAATTCAAATTGTAATTAGTAAATTCGTATAGAACACAAACATGTTAATGGCTAGTCATTAAAGTTGAAAGACCTAAAGCAATATGATAAATGATTTCAAAATATTAGATGAATCTCCAGAATATAAGCTAGGATATATTTATGAGGATATAATTTTAGTCAATAAAGGAGAAAAGACAGCTATATGCATTGGAGATATGTATGGAAACCCATATTGTGGATTGATCGTAAACAAAGTATGTATAATTGGAGGTGATCATCTTTTAATTTGGGATAATCATCAAATAACTAAATTGGACATGGTAAGTGATATTGTTCAGATGCGCATTAAGAATGATGATATGATCGAGTTTTTAATTGACCCTTGGTCCAACCAGGCATCAGTCTGGCAATTGAACCTAAAAGATAGGATACCCTATAAAATAAGCGATTTTGAAAATCTTAGAAATATGCCATATAAGGAAGAATACGCCTGGTGAAAGAATAGATTAAAAAAAACAATAAATGGAACCAATATTTAGGTGTGCAACTGAAAAAGCAATTGACGAGCTAGCACAAGAGCTCAACCTACCAAATGAGGAATGGATGCAGGATTGGCCTATTGAAGTCACCAACCCCTCCGATATTGATAGATATCTTGATCACTATAAGACATTAACTGATGATGACAAGAAGTTTTTGTTAATGGAAGGAATAATAGATGCAACAGAATACCAACCTACAGAAACGTTATTTATTAAAAATTGTGATAAAGTAAAATTGCTTTTGGAAAAGGATTTTCACATTCATGCATACACAATTTATCAATGGGCTTGCTTTGATATAGCAGACATAGAAGAATGGTGGAAAATAACTCCAATAATTAGAAAAATTTGGCAAGACAATCATAAGCGAATATGAAACTAAAATATCTATTTACACAATTTATCATGTTGATAGCTGTAGTCAATATGGGTTATGGCCAGACCAATGATACAACACAAAAAGCTTTTAATTTTGCTTCTGAAATATTGACACATGGTGAGTATATAGCGTATCGATATAATGTGCCAGACCCTAACGAAGAGCAAATGGCAATTATGATTAAAATGCAGGCAAGCTTAGCGATGCATAAGGATTGGGTAAAGGAGGTATTGCAAAATCTGAAACCTGGAGATCCAATGCCTTATCATGAAAATCTCGGTATCACAAAGGATGAATATAGTAAGATGTTAACATCATTAGATGACGTAAAACTTATCAAAACAGATTCAACAGCAATTGATATCATAAATACTAAAGAAAATATTACAGTTAATTCGTTAGAAAAATTTTCCTTTGTTGATGGTATAAAAATAGATTTGATAAAAAAAAAGATTTATTTTAATGACATGGAATTAAAATATAATTCACATATATTAAGGGATAAAAATGATAGTAATCTTCCCGAAGCCTGGCATGGTTTCTCTTGGCTGTTTGAGGAAGTGCCTGTGTCGGGTCTGGAAAATTTGGATATGAATAAACCATTTGATGCTAAACTGATAAAATTGACCATCGGACACTTAGTTGAATCGAAAAGTATTTTCATATACTTAACTCTTAAAATAATTGAAGAAGGCCAGTACAAAGCAAAAGAAGACCTTTCATTAATACTGACTAAGAAATAATAACGATGACTAAAGTATATAAACAATTTATCATTGAAGTCATCAATGAATCGGATTATGAAGATGATTCATCAGATAATATATTTAGATATTGTAAAATTTACTCAGGGAATGACTCCACTTACCATATAACATCAAGACATGGTATCAAAGTTTATCATGAGGATCAAGCTATCTACAGTTGCATAATTAAAGGTTCACAAGGTGCTACTGGTGTTAATGAAAATTCTTATATCATAGACGAAGATCAACTCGTAATATGCTGCAGTGATACAATATTTTGTTTATCATTACCTAATCTCGACTTGATGTGGAAAATGCAGGCTGACCCAATCACTTGTTTTCAAATTTTCAAACAAAATGACTTCTATCTCGTTGATGGTGAAACTCAAGTAACAAAGCTTAATAAAAACGGAAAGATAATTTGGCAATTTGAAGGTGCTGATATATTTGTTTCCCTTGATGATGAATCATTTAGGATTGAAAACGACAGTATACTATTGATGGACTTCTCTAATAGAAAATATAAAATCGATTTTGATGGTAAAATAATAGAAGGAACCAAATAACTTTGATAAATGGAAAGTTCTATTTTATAATCAAGCAATATTAAATTAAAGAATGCATTCAGCTACTAAAAACAATTATGTGTCAACAATATTAAAAGAATATGAGCAATTTTTAAGAACCAATTTCAAAGAGCTTAGGCTTAGAACACCTTTGTTCTATAGGTGGGATTTCGGACTTCGCTTTGACCTGCAAACTGAGGAAACAGGTACAAACGAATACTTTCAAGAGGTAACAAAACGTGCTTCAACAATTTTTCATTCTGTATTTGCCAGTTCTGATAAAGTATTTTTAGTTTATATGGACTATAAATATAAACGACAGAAAATAAGATTATTAAACTTTACATTTAAGCAAATCGAGAATCTGCAGCAGACTGAGATTAGTTATACAAAAGAGAAACGGCTCTATGAACCAAGTGACAAATTTGAGGTAAGAAACATAGCTATTGTTAAACTGACTGCCGACCGAATACATCATCAAAATATACTAACAGCAATTGGAAACACCGATTTTCCTCCAAGAAAACCAAGACTAGACAACAACTCAATTCTCACAAACAAAGAGGTTTATTTTATCAACATTGACAAAAAACTAATCTTTCATATGTATGACGACAGAGGCCTTGACCTGATATCAGCTGATAAAGAATCATTAAGGTCTATCTATGAAAAATATAATGACTGGATACTTGATAATGACAGAGAAAAGATTCAGAAACAGTTTGAATAAATGGAATCTCTATAATTACTTTACCAATGCTGAAAAGGCCTGCTTGAAGAAGAAAAGAAAACCTGATATTATTTATATCTTTAAAAGGAAGATTATAACCAATTTAAAGAAATGGATGATTTACAGGACAAAGTTTGGTATGCGTGCTATGGTTCTAACCTTTTGGAAGAGCGTTTTCTTTGCTACATAACAGGTGGACAACCGGCAGGTACAAAAACGGTATATGGTGGATATCTTGATAAAACAATACCCTCTGAAAGTGAAGACATGTATATTAACTCTGAGCTTTATTTTGCTAGAGCTTCTAAGAATTGGGATAATGGTGGTGTTGCTTTTATCAGAACGACTTTTAGTCCTACTATAAAAACAATGGGAAGGATCTATCTGATAACAAAGGGTCAATTGATTGATATAGCTAAGCAGGAAACGAACACGGTATCTGGTCTTAAAATGGATTTTAATAAGGCTATCCAGGACGGTTCTTATATATTTAAAGAAAAGTCTTGGTATGGTTATCTGTTATATATAGGACAACAGAACAATTATCCAATATTCACCTTAACAAATGAAAGTGATAACCAGATGGAAACTAAACCTAGTGCTGACTATCTAAAGACTATATGCCAGGGTATAAAACAAACGCATGGATTTGATGATTTTACAATCTCAGATTACTTAAAAAATAAGCGCGGGATAATAGGAAACTACACCGATGAGCAATTGATGCAAATCATAACTGAACAATAGAGCAAAACAAAAACTTACATTATCGACTATGAAATACACCATCACATGCATTCTTCTACTTATTACAACTCTAATATTTGGACAACAAATAACGTATTCAAATTGGAAAAAAGAAGCAAAAACTGAAATACGTCTTCTACCTAAATATGGAAATGCTGTCAAGACTAAAGAGCAAAAAACATCCGACCAGGAACTTATAAAGGCATATTTAGAAAAAGCTGGAACGAATCGCAAAGCTTCTGATCTTTTGGTTAAACAGGGCTTTGATTATTTATATAAGCAGGACTTAAAAACAGCTATGTATAGGTTTAATCAAGCCTGGCTTCTCGACTCGACAAATGCAGATGTGTTCTGGGGATTCGGTGCTATTTATTTTTCATTCGAGGATTTTGAAAGTGCAATGCAGCAGTACGACGAAGGTTTGAAATTAAATGCTAACAGTTCTAACATTCTGACCGACAAGGCAACTGTTTATATGACAAGGTTTATGGAAAATCATGGTGATAAAGATTTCAATCTGGCTATAAATAACTTTAAAAAATCTTATTCTATTGATCCCAAAAACCAAAATACCCTTTTTAAAATGTCAGTATGCTACTTTGTAAAAAAGGACTGTGAGAATGCTTGGAAGTATTACAATGAATGTAAAAAACTTGGCGGCAAACCAATAACAAAGGAATATACAGAGGCTTTAACACAAGGTTGTAAGAAATAAACGCCTGCTGATCATACCATATAATTATAGATCCTATAACAATTATTAAAACAAATATTTAAACTTTTTTAATAAAGACACTTTGTTGTCTAACCTTATCCGTAACTCTTCTTCGCTAATATTAAAGCCATCATTAGGGTCATACAATTCTTCTGGATTATATTCGTCAATATCAAGAAAAATTGAATCCATAATACTGTTGACTTCATCATCGAAAGATGAGGTCAACCAATAGTTATCTTCTCTTCTAGTTTGAAGAAAATACTCCAAAAAACATGAAACTGTAATTTCATTACATAAAAACACATCAATAAGATAAATATATTTTTGTAAATTTATTTTATCTAATAATTTTATATAATTTACCATAAAAATCCTTTTGTTAAAATCCCTTGAATTTGCGCGGGACTTAAAGCGGCTCCGCTAATAAAATGCCCTGATGGAGATGCCATAACATTCAATCCGGTTTGTGGATTTAAATAAAATGTTACAAGATTATTTGCATTCCTATATGTCCCCTGAATTATTTGTGTTCCTGACGCGTTAATATGTTTCAAATTAAAATCATCAGAGAATTTTTCGAATATCTTTTGTGCACTATTAATTTTGTTCATTGATTACAAATTAGGCTTTCTATTAAATCTATTAATAAACTTGGAATTTAATCATATTTATTAGATTCGAGAAAATAAATTAAGTATCCTTAAAAGGAGTATGGCTAGCAAAATGTGCCAAAACTGCTTAATTTGAGATTTCCAACTTTCTTAGCTGATGAATTGCTTCCTGTAAAATAGTAGAAATAACAATATACTCAAGCCTATTTTAACGAGCATCCAAGTTTCCAAGTCTTGGTTAGTTGCATACCATCCTAAAGCAAACTCTAAACTAAAAACACAAAATAAGATCAGTAGTCTAGTCCACTTACTTTGTCGAAAAGACAATCTTACAGGAAGAAACAATAACCCTACTTCAAGTATAGGAAGAGAAAGCAACATAAATACCGCCAAGAAAAACCCTTCAACGTTAACCCTTCCAAAATCCCATTTGGAATTACCATCTAAAAAAAGATAGATATAAAAAATTACCCATTTCACCGCGATATATCCACCAAATTTTGCAAATGCTCCCATATTGTTATATATGTTATTATGGTAATCTAATATAAAACTAAACTATCATCAATAGCTAGATTTTTTGTAATATTGGGTTCAACACATCATAATCTGGCCAATCACCAAAACCTTTAAATTTCAGATTTTGACTCCACGAAACCATGGCTCTACATTCAAAACAGATTTTAGCGATTCCGATACACTTTTTGTCTTTATAAAAAACTAGGATATCACGAAACTCTTGTATGCATGAGGTATCGAGATAATGCTTTCGAACTTTTGAAAAAAATAAAGAATCTATAGGTCTATAAAGTGACTTATCGATTGAGCGACTTGAATATCCTATTTCTTTCAATCTAGGTAGCAAAGAAATATCAACTTGACTATCTTGCAGTACAGACAGCAAAAGGTTATCTTTCTCAATTTTATTTGGCTTATCCTCCAATTCGCTTATTTTATAAAGATCAATTGCAATCGAATAATGCTCTAATGAATCAAAATTTGAGAATACTAAAGGTGATCTTTCTTCAGTGTTAGATTCGCTATTATTTATACAGCTCTGTAGGTAAATAATACTAAATATACTGCAGGCTATAAAAAGAGATGCTATTTTCATATTTATCATTCTCATGTCTATAAACAATAATTGCTGTTATTCTAATTTTCAAAAACTAAACCTCTTTTTATCGGAGAGAGTCGTTTCAAACTTATAGTTGCTAGTGGAAACAATCATTATCTATAATATTTTGACCAAGACTCGAAATATGGTTGTAATTTCTCACTTAAATTCATTTTTACAAATTCTCTCTTAACACCCTCCTCAGTATAGAGAATTTCAAGAATTCCAACATGTACTATATTTAATATTTCACAATTATCACTTTGACCTAAAAAATTAATGCATTCAAATGATTTTTTCACAAAAACACTGTTCTTGTCTTCTATTATTTTACCGCCTAGAAAGATTGAAAACTCGTTCATAAACAAATAAGTACTAAAATCTGAGCTATTTTCTGATGTATAGTTTTTAGCGTAAACTGAGCCTCCTTGCGAGTCTAAAACACTTTTATATTCGGGCAATTTTTCATATAATACACTAATTAATGTATTAAAAATGTATCTATCAATTTCTTTCAAAAGTCTTATCATAACATTTAAAATTAGTAATTCATCTCAGAATGCTATACTTTTAAAATATAATTTTTTGGGGAGGATGTCACCTCATATTGAGAATTCGTAATTTATCACTAAGATCCACCTTTTGCCTCCATTCTGCTTCTTCTTTGCAACTAACATTTAACAAATCGACCTCTTTTCTAGCCGCCTTTAAAATTATATATTCATATTTATAATTGTAGGGAGACCAGCGTCTATACTGCTCTGCTAATGGATCAATCCCATTCCACCTGCCGATCTCTGCATCATAGGATCTAGCTCCGTAATCGTATTGTCGTGCTTTTTCATTAAATTACATACCTTTCATATAATCGGAAAATATTTTTGAATGTCCATACATTTTTTTCAATTTGATTTTTTTCGCGCCTAAATACTCAAGAGCTCTTTCTTTGTTAAAAGGGCCTTCACAATATTTATTAATGCTCTTTTCACAATCAACAACGCACGTATCCAAATGAAAACTTAAAGATTTATTTATGAACCAATAATTTGTATCTGCGGTAAATTTATTAAAAGTTTCTACAGCTATTACGTTGTTATTTACAGCAGCACCTAGGACATGTACATGATACTTACCTGTCGAGTCATAATGTAGATCGTAACTTGGCACAATATATATACCTGCAAAGCAACCACTATTATCCTTCTCCTTACAATAAACCACCACGTCATCTTCTTCTCTATCGCCTTTCATGATGTGAAATCCATTGCCTAAATTATTCTTCTCACTATTTGTACACGAGAACAATGTCATAAAAATAAGAGTTGTTATAAATATCTTCATCTTATCAAAATTTTGATTCACCTACTTTAGGATACTGTGGTCTAAAAATTCGTTTCTCGTTTAATGTCCCTGTACCATAATAATATGTCCTAAAGCCCATTCCATCTGCCAATCCCGTTCTGGCTCGCTCGACTTGGATTAAAGTATTTCGAACTTTACCACCTCCCGAATTCCAATCATAATCGGTAGCTTCATTATTGACTCTAAAAAGTAGACAATGCCAGTGCACAACTGGGGCTTGACTATATCCCAACTTTATATGAAATTTGGAGATAGGCTCAAACTGAAACGAGGTTTTTAAGTTTTTAATCAAATGGCACAGTTCGAGTTACACTCCTAGCCATTAAATAAATCTTGATCGCTCGTATTTTTATCAATTTTCTACTTTTAAAATGTTCAGTTTTTTGGGAGGAGGTTTCTCCTTTACATTATTAAGCGCTCACTTCTAATATAACACTTCCTTATCTCTATTTCCGACATTCTGTAAACAACACTAATAATCAGAAAGCAACTTTACATGCAAAAAATAGTCTTTCATTAACCTTTTGTTCAATTTCCAAACGTTATTAATCCAATTTTGAATAAATTACATTTCCTAAGTGTTTAAAAGTTTCAACTCCATTATTTTTATTGAATACCTTTGTTTCTACTGTATTACCGTCCGAATTTGGCATAGAAATAATATAATCATTATTAAAGATCAGTTTTATTCCAAAAGGTTCTACATTATGCTCGATGAAAAGTAATTCTATATCAATAATTTCAGAACCAATAATATTCTCAAACATTTCACATTTTGTTACATTATAATATTCTTTATCAATTATAAAATTATCATCTTCTCCTTTCATCCACATCTTTATTCTTTGATTATAATCTCCACCATCATATTCGTTTTGAGGTAATGATTGATATAAAATATGAGGAAACCACAATTCATCTTTATCAACACTGATAACACATAATTTGTTATTGTTACTCTGGAAAATAAAACCAAATGAAACATCAATATCACTTAGT